>NZ_CP042831.1:2657236-3985855 GCF_008000935.1 Flavobacterium alkalisoli | reverse complement strand
TTTTTAAAAAAAAATGGTTTGCGTATTGATTTTTATAAAAAAATATTGTAAGTGATTTAAAAAAATATTAATACAAAATTAACGCTTTAAAAATATGAAAATTCATGAATTTAATGTAAGGGTAAGATATGCCGAAACCGACCAAATGGGTGTTGTTTATCACGGTAATTACGCGCAATACTTTGAAATGGGACGTGTGGAATGGCTTCGAAATCTGGGACTTACATATAAGTTTATGGAGCAAAAGGGGGTAATGCTTCCTGTTGTTTCCTTAACAATGAATTACAAAAAACCTGCCCGCTATGATGATTTATTAACAGTGCGAACTATCTTTAAAAAACAGCAATCTGTTAAGATAGAATTCGACTATGAGATACTAAATGAGCAGGGTGAGTTATTAACAACAGGGAACTCAGTTTTGGTGTTTGTGGACATGAAAACTGGTCGGCCAATTTTGCCTCCGGATTACGTTTCAGAGAAAATGGATTTAGTTAAATTTTAACTAATTTTAACATTTCTCTTTTTCAAAAAAATCAATTTGAGAAAGAACTTAAACTTCTTTAATCGCTATTTCATAGATACTGTTAAATGCTTCAAAAATCATTGAAGCATTTTTTTTTCGGGTACCAATTACAATTTCACAATCCATTTCCATTTTTTGGGAAACTATATCAAGGTTCTTTTCTTTAATAACGCGCATAACCTTGTTCATATTATGGTAACCGAATTTTATAACATAATGCACATCGATTGTTTTCTCTATTATGTCTGATGCTTCAAGAGCCATTTGTGCCGATGTGCGGTAAGCGGAGATCAGTCCGCCCACACCAAGTTTAACTCCGCCAAAGTATCGTACAACGACAATTAGTACATTGGTTACTTCAAAAGACTGTATTTGTCCGTAAATGGGCATGCCTGCACTGTTGCTGGGTTCGCCGTCGTCATTGGCGCGGTAATACAGTTTCTTTTCGTCTGTGCCTAATTGAAAGGCATAGCACCAGTGCCTTGCAGAGTGGTGTTGTTTTTTAACTTCTTCAAGCAGTAGCTTAACCTCCTCTTCGCTGGTTACAGGAAATGCATAACCAAAGAACTTACTGTTCTTTTCCTTGAACAATGTTTCTCCCGATGCGGCTGCGAGGGTTTTATAGGTGTCTTTTTCCAAGAGTTTAGCTAATTGCCTGCAAAGGTATTTTATATAATACGGAATTGCAAACTGCCTTAAAATTGAGTATACTTGTGTGGATTGATTATAACTTTAGCTGTATATAAGTTATTTTTTTCGGTATCCGCTATATAATTTTTACTTTTACATCATCACAATCAAAACAGATGGATTCAATTTTAAAAGTAAACAACGTTGTAAAGCAGTATGGTGATTATACGGCTTTAAACAGCGTTTCATTAGAAGTTCCCAAGGGCAGTATTTACGGGCTGTTAGGTCCTAATGGTGCCGGGAAGACTTCCCTTATACGAATTATCAATCAAATTACTATGCCCGATAGCGGCGAAGTGTTACTGGATGGCAAAAGGCTTAATCCGGAACATATTGCCCATATTGGCTATATGCCGGAGGAGAGAGGTTTATATAAAACCATGAAGGTAGGAGAGCAGGCGCTTTATCTTGCACAGCTAAAAGGCTTAAGTAAGCAGGAGGCAAAAAAACAACTGGAATACTGGTTTGAAAAACTGGAGATAAAAGGCTGGTGGAATAAAAAGATACAGGAGCTTTCTAAAGGTATGGCACAAAAAATACAGTTTGTGGTAACGGTGCTTCACCAACCCAAGCTGCTTATTTTTGATGAGCCTTTTAGTGGTTTTGACCCTGTTAACGCTAACCTGATAAAAGATGAGATACTGGAGCTTCGCGATAAGGGGGCGACGGTTATTTTCTCTACTCACAGGATGGAAAGTGTTGAGGAAATGTGTGACCATATCGCTCTTATCCATAAATCGAACAAACTTATAGAAGGGAAACTTCATGAAGTTAAAAAACAGTACAGGACCAATACTTTTGATGTAGGTATTGCGCCTTACAACTTCCAGCAGCTTCTGGCAGATATAAGTACTAAGTTTAAAACGGAGCAGGCTGACTTTAAAACGCTTGACGACGAACTTAAACTAACGGTTACCCTGCCGCAGGGAGGTACACCAAGAGAACTGATGCAGTATCTTTTACAGCATGGTGAGGTAACTTATTTTATGGAAAAGATACCTAGTGTAAACGATATTTTTATTCAAACCGTAAGTCAGAGATAATATGAGCCTATCCCTTATTATAAAAAGAGAGTTTAATGCCAAGGTACGTAACAAGTCGTTTTTAGTAATGACTTTTTTGAGTCCGTTATTAATGGTTGCCATGGGAACTTTGGTAGCCTATCTGGCTAGTGTGAATAATGACGAGGTTAACAAGGTGGCTGTATATGATAAAGCTGATTTGCTTAAGACGGATTTTAAAAACTCAGAACGTACTATTTATACCGACCTGTCTGACCTTTCGCTGGATTTGGCAAAACAAAAAGCATCAGAAGGTTATATCGGTCTGATTTATGTTCCGGAGGTAGACAGTATACCGCAACTTGTAAACAAGGTAGAGTACATAACTAACGAGACTCCTAACCTTGAATTTGTAGGCGAAATTGAAAATGTGGTAGATAAGAAGCTTACAAACTACAACCTGGAAGTGCTTGGTTTTGATTCCGAAAAAATTGAAAAGGCGCAAACCGATTCCAACATACATCTGAGTAAATTTACGGGTGAAGAAACTTTTAAGGAAGGAAGCTGGCTTAAAATTATATTAGGAGGAGCATCGGGTTACCTTATTATGATGTTCGTTATAATTTACGGAAACATGGTAATGCGAAGTGTGATTGAGGAGAAAACCAACCGTATTATTGAAATTATTATCTCATCGGTTAAGCCATTCAGACTGATGATGGGTAAGATTATAGGGACATCATTAGCAGGTATATTACAGTTCTTAATTTGGGCGGTAATAGGGCTTACACTGTTTTTTGTACTTAGTATGTTTGGTGTTGATGTTGGTGCAGCATCGGCAAGGCCTGAGTCTGCCGAGGCAACTCAACAGGCGATGGAGGGGCTTCCGCTTTATGTTTCTGAGTTCTTTAAGCTACCGTTGCTAACCATGTTTATTTCGTTTATTGTTTATTTTATAGGAGGGTTTTTCCTGTACAGTAGTTTCTATGCTGCTATAGGTGCTGCGGTAGACAGCGAAACCGATTCTCAGCAGTTCCTTTTACCTATTCTTCTGCCACTGATGCTGGGAGTATATGTAGGGTTCTTTACGGTAATAAGCGATCCTAATGGTACGGTAGCCACAGTATTTTCCATGATACCGTTAACATCACCTATAGTAATGCTTATGCGTATACCGTTTGGTGTACCTATGTGGCAGATAATAACATCGATGGTTATACTGTTTGCAACCTTCTTTGGAGTGGTATGGTTCGCTTCAAAAATTTACCGTGTAGGTATACTTATGTATGGTAAAAAACCAACCTATAAAGAGATATTTAAATGGCTTAAATACTAAGCTATTAATAGCAGAGTTTATAATCTGAAATCAAACAATCAAAAATAGAGAATGTCTAAAATACTTATAATAGAAGACGAAGCAGCAATCCGCAGGGTACTTTCCAAGATCCTTGCTGAGGAGAGCGATTCGTATAAGATAGAAGAAGCCGAAGACGGGCAGCAGGGAATTGAAAAAATCAAGAACGATGATTTTGACCTGGTGCTTTGTGATATAAAAATGCCGAAGATGGATGGTGTAGAGGTACTTGAGGCTATAAAGAAAATTAAGCCTGAAATACCTTTTGTAATGATATCGGGTCACGGTGATCTTGAAACTGCAGTACAAACCATGCGTTTAGGTGCGTTTGATTACATATCTAAACCGCCGGATCTAAACCGCCTGCTTAATACAGTGCGTAATGCGCTGGACAGAAAGACACTTGTGGTTGAAAATAAGATGCTGAAAAAGAAAGTAAGCAAAAACTACGAAATGATAGGTAGCAGTGAACCTATAAACCTTATTAAGGATATTATAGAAAAAGTAGCACCTACCGATGCCCGCGTACTTATTACAGGGCCTAACGGTACAGGAAAGGAGCTTGTGGCACACTGGCTGCATGAAAAAAGCGAGCGCAATACAGCCCCTTTTATAGAGGTTAACTGTGCGGCTATACCAAGCGAACTTATAGAAAGCGAACTTTTCGGTCACGTTAAAGGGGCATTTACCAGTGCTGTAAAAGACAGGGCAGGTAAGTTTGAAGCTGCAGATAAAGGAACCATTTTCCTGGATGAGATAGGTGATATGAGCCTTCCGGCGCAGGCAAAAGTGCTGCGTGCCCTTCAGGAAAACATGATACAAAGGGTAGGTGCAGAAAAAGATATAAAAGTGGATGTGCGTGTTATTGCGGCTACTAATAAAGATTTAAAAAAGGAAATTGAAGAAGGCCGTTTCCGTGAGGATTTATACCACCGTTTGGCAGTAATCCTTATCAAGGTTCCTGCGCTTAATGACAGGAGGGATGATATTCCGGAACTGATCAGCCATTTTTCCGACAAGATTGCAGGAGAGCAGGGAACATCACCTAAACAGTTTTCTGATTCGGCAGTAAAACTGCTTCAGGAATATGACTGGACAGGTAACATTCGTGAACTGCGCAACGTAGTGGAAAGGCTTATAATTTTAGGAGGAAGCGAAATATCAGAAAATGATGTTAAGCTATTTGCAAGTAAGTAATATATAAACCGTATAAACGGTATTTGATACAATGTTTTTAAAAAAGATATACGACAAGCTTTCAGAGGGAATTGAATTGGCAGGATTCACTGAACCTACCGAATTGCAGAAGGAAAGCTTTGGTACCATAAAAAGTGGTGCCGACTGTGTACTTGCCATGCCGGATGGCGGAAGCAAAACCACAACTATTGTTATTAATGTGATACAAAAGCTTCAAAAAGCCTTTGAACAGTCGCCCCGTGCCCTTATTATGGTGCAGGACAAAGCGAAGGTGCTTGAAATGCTTGAGATATTTGAGACTCTGGGTAAGTTTACCGATTTAAGGGTGTATGGCGTGTATGACCAAACGGATATAGACGAAGACAAAAACCAGATATCTATAGGTATAGATGTGCTTATAGGTACACCTAATAAACTAAACGATATGTTTAGTGGTGCAGGGTTTGATGTAAACCAGCTTAAGATGTTTGTAGTAGATGATACAGAAATTCTGCTTAAAAACAGACAGGAACCTAAAATAAGCAGGCTTTCCAATAGTATGGGGAAAATGCAGCGAATTTTCTTTACCGATATAATTACCGAAAGGGTTGAACTGCTTGCCGACAGAATTATGATTGAACCCTACTTTTTTGAGTTTGATGACGAGGAAGGTGATGACGATGATGATGAGTAGAAATGAATAAATTTAAGATTTATGAATATAAAGAAAAGGCTTCGGGCCTTTTCGGCTTTTTTAAACGGAAGTCACAAAAAGTTCCGTTAGGGGAGATTATTTTTCATAATGATAAAGTGCTTCTGGCAGGTAGGGAAATTCCTTTAGATGAATTACAAAGGATTAGTTTTGCTCAATTTCAGGATTATGCTGGGCGTAATGATGAAGGGAAGGTTTCTGAAGGTAATAATAATGTGGTAGAGCTATATTGGAGTAACAGTGTAAAAGAGGTTTGTTGTTTTGCATTGGAAAAACGCTACCAACTAAGAGATGTTAAACAACAGCTTATAGCTTATTATAAAGCTGGTAAGCTTGATTTTGAAAATCTTATACTGATTTTAGGGTTGGAAGATTACAACGCTGTTCAAAATTTTAAGAATTCACTTTTAGCGACAAAAGATGGAAAAGAAGTTTAAAACCAAAACTGGCTATTGCCATATCCTGCCTGATAAAATTGTACTTACCCGAAATGGTATAATAGGCGAGCTGTCTAATGCGGTTGTTGGTAATTCTATTGTTAGGCCTTTAATTATGTATGGTCTTTTTCTGGCCTATATGGCATATAAAGTTGTTACATTATATAATATAGGCGAACAAGTACGAGCCATGTTTCATTTGGTAGTTGCTGCTTTACTTCTTTTTCTCATTTTTAAGAGTATAAGCAATTCTGCAACACCTGTTATATATAGAAATACAATAAAAAGCGTTATCTTTAAGAAAGCTACCCTGCTAACGAGGGCTTATTTTATTGTAGTTTTTGAAAATGATAAAGGTAAAACCAAAAAACGCCTAATCATGCTTCCCGGGTCGATGACAGGAGGTGATGAAGCTACTGGAGAAGCACTAATCATAATGAACGAGGAAGGATTACTTACTACTAACAATTAAAAAACAAGAGCTATGGCATTAGTAAAAATATATTCAGGAAGTGAGATAGAGGCAACACCAATAAAACTGACTCTTGAGGAAGCCGGTATAAACCCTGTTGTTAAAGACAATATACAGTCGGCTACTGTAGCTGGATTTGGCTCTTTTGGTCAGGCTATGGAGCTTTATGTTGAAGAACATGAAGTGGAGGTTGCAGCAAAAATAGTAGCAGGTTTTAATAAATAATATTCTGTTATAATGAATCCCATATTAGAGTCTGAAAGATTGCTGTTTCGTGAGCTTTTGCCGTCAGATGCAGAGGCGATGTTTGAAATGGATTCTGATCCTGAAGTGCATTTGTATTTGGGTAATAATCCGGTAAAAAGTATTGATGAGGTTAGTGATGTTATTGAAAATATTCAGTGGCAGTATGAAACTTTCGGGCTTGCCCGTATGGCAGTTATCCTTAAAGAAACCAATGAATTTATAGGATGGGCGGGATTAAAAAGGGAGCGTAATTTAAAAGAACGCGGGATATTTTATGATTTGGGTTACCGCTTTTTAAAAAGGCATTGGGGTAAAGGCTATGCTACAGAGTCGGCAAAAGCTTTTGTGGATTATGGATTTACAGTTCTTAATCTGGAGAAGATAAATGCCTATGCCGATGCTGCTAATGTTGCCTCCTGTAAAGCCCTTGAAAAAGCAGGCCTAAAAAATATGGAAAGCTTTGAACTTGACGGAGTGGAGGAGATTTGGTATGAAATCCTAAATCCAAATATTTATGCTGAAAAGTCTTAAACTGATAATGATTGCATTAATTTCTTTTTTTACTGTAATTTATCTGCTGATAGTGACGCTGTTGTATTTTAATCAGGAGAAGCTTATATTTCCTGCAACCAAATTGTCTAAGCAGTATGAATTTAATTACAGTAACACTTTTGAGGAATTGTATATTCCGGTAGAAGAGGATGTAAAACTTAACGGACTCCTGTTTAAGGCTGAAAATTCTAAAGGACTTATTTTTTACCTTCATGGTAATGGCGGCTGCCTTGATACCTGGGGCGATATTGCTGCCACGTATACCGATTTGGGTTATGACATCTTTATTCTCGATTACAGAGGATATGGAAAAAGCGGCGGGAATATAGAAAGTGAAAATCAGTTTTTTGAAGATGTAAAAAAGTCGTATGCCGAACTGCTTAAAAGATATACAGAGGAGAATGTTATTATAATGGGATACAGTATAGGTACAGGATCGGCAGCTATGTTGTCATCGCTTAACAATCCTAAATTGCTAATCCTAAAAGCGCCTTATTACAATTTAAGTAATGTAATAGACGGAAGGGTGCCGTTTATGCCCGAGTTTTTAAGAAAGTATAAATTTGAAACCCATAAGTTTCTGGAAAACGTAAACTGTCCGGTTTATGTATTTCACGGTACAAAAGACAAGATTATACCTTATTCTAATTCAGAAAAGCTTAAAGAGGAGTTTCCTGATAAAATACAACTTACCACCCTAAAAGGTACAGATCACCTTATAAACGGAAATATAAAAGCTTACAGGGAGAAACTGGCAGAAATATTGGATTAGTTTTTTGCCTTGTGGTGCTTTTTCTTCTCGAACAGATAGCCTATAACAAGGCCTATAACTATCCAAAAAGGAATGCCTAAAAGTATTTTATGATAAGAGAGCCTTTCGCCATCAATTAAGGGGAAAATAATCATGGCTATAATGTAAAGCACTCCTCCCCATACGAGTCCGGATCTTAACCATTTTTTCATGACTTCTTTTTTTGCAGGTCGTTTTTCTTTAAGAAAGATACGATTATTCCTGCTATTGTCCAAAGGACCAGGTTGAAAAGAATGGTTTGTAAGTCTGTTTTATTATTTGATACTCCTATAGCAGGAGCAATAAAAGTTTGCAGTATAAAAAGTATTGATGCCCATATAAGAGCAAATTTTATATGCGGTTTCATTTATTTATCAATCTGTTTTGTAGGCTCCTTTTTTCTCGAAAAATAACCAAATAGTAACCCGAATACTATCCATAACGGAAACATGAAAAGACATTTATTAATGTCTATTTTTTCACCATCCCATAATGGGAAACCTATGTTCATTACAAAGAACATGAATATTCCCCAGCCGATTCCAAATTTTACCCAGCTTTTCATGATTTATTGGTTTGGAGTTTTAGTGTTTTCTTTTTTAAGGGAATACTTTACCACAAAAAAGCTGGCAGCTATCCATATTGGTATGCCTATAATAACTCTGGTTAATAAAGGTACCTCATCGTTTATGCCAAAAACAGGAAAAAGAAAAGTGGATATGCAGAACATCAGGACAAAAAATATGAGCCCCGATTTAAATTTTTTACTCATTGTTAATTGTATTTGTGGTACTGGCCAAATATATATAAACTTCTTAATCTAAACAAAACGTGTGTTGATTGTGTAATTGCCTAATTATCCTATCTTTGCGGCTTCAAAAAAATACCTCTATGATAACTGTAGATGCACTTTCGGTACAATTTGGTGGTACCACATTATTCAGCGATGTTTCTTTTTCTATAAATGAGACAGATAAGATAGCCCTTATGGGTAAAAACGGAGCAGGAAAATCGACATTGCTAAAAATAATAGCAGGAGTTAACAAGCCTTCAACGGGAGCTATATCGGCACCTAAAGGTACTGTTATTGCTTATCTTCCACAGCATTTGCTAACCGAAGATAATGCTACGGTATTTGAGGAAACATCAAAAGCATTCTCGGGTATTTTTAAAATGAAGGGAGAAATTGATGCCTTAAACGAAGAGCTTACCGTACGTACCGATTATGAATCGGAAGAGTATTATAAGATTATCGAGAGGGTATCTGAACTTAGCGAGAAATTCTATTCTATAGAAGAGATAAACTATGAGGCAGAAGTAGAGAAGGTACTTATTGGTATGGGCTTTGAGCGCGCCGATTTTACAAGACCTACATCAGAGTTTAGTGGTGGATGGAGAATGCGTATAGAGCTTGCTAAAATATTGCTTCAAAAGCCGGATCTTATCCTTCTGGATGAGCCTACCAACCACATGGATATTGAGAGTATACAGTGGCTGGAGGATTTCCTTTTAAACAGTGCTAAGGCTGTTATTGTAATATCGCACGACAGGGCATTTGTAGACAATATTACAAATCGTACCATAGAAGTTACTATGGGTAGGATATATGACTATAAAGCAAAATATTCTCACTATCTTGAATTACGTAAAGACCGCCGTGCACAACAGCAAAAAGCGTATGACGAGCAGCAGAAGATGATCGCTGAAAATATGGAGTTTATTGAGCGTTTTAAAGGGACGTACTCTAAAACGCTACAAGTACAGTCGCGTGTAAAAATGCTTGAAAAACTGGAGATTGTTGAGGTTGATGAGGTAGATACTTCGGCACTTCGATTAAAGTTTCCTCCGTCGCCACGTTCAGGGCAGTATCCTGTTGTGGTAAACGAGCTTTCTAAAGCTTACGGCGACCATGTGGTGTTTAAGGATGCTTCTATGGTTATAGAGCGTGGACAGAAGCTTGCCTTTGTGGGTAAAAATGGTGAAGGTAAGTCTACCATGATTAAAGCTATTATGGGAGAACTGGAGTATGAAGGAGGCAGCCTGGAAATAGGACATAATGTACAGATAGGTTATTTTGCACAAAACCAGGCATCGCTACTGGATGAGAACCTTACTGTTTTTGAAACGATAGATCGTATTGCAGAAGGTGATATCCGTACACAGATAAAAAACCTTTTAGGTGCGTTTATGTTTAGTGGGGATGATACTACTAAAAAAGTAAAAGTATTATCAGGTGGGGAAAAGACCCGTTTAGCAATGATTAAGTTATTGCTTGAACCTGTTAACGTACTTATTCTGGATGAGCCTACCAATCACCTTGATATGAGAACCAAGGATATCATTAAAGATGCCCTTAAGGCTTTTGACGGTACATTGATATTGGTATCTCACGACAGGGATTTCCTAGACGGACTGGTAACCAAGGTATTTGAATTTGGTAACAAACGTGTTAAAGAACATTTTGAAGATATTAAAGGTTTCCTTGAACTTAAAAAGATGGAAAACCTGAGAGAAATAGAAAAGTAAACTATGGTTAAAAAATTCAGTACTGTAATATTATTGTTTTTAGGGGTTGTTGTTTTTGCCCAAAATCAGCAAAAGCTACTTTTGAAAAAAGAGCTGCAAACTACTCCCGCAAAAATATCTTATAAAGACAGTATTGAAGTTTACAGTATAACTTATGCCAGTGACAGCTTAAAAGTTAACGGATATCTTGTGCAGCCTAAAACCCAGGGACCACACCCGGTTATTATATTTAACAGAGGAGGTAACAGGGATTTTGGAGAATTGATCCTGCCTTATGCATATCGCTTTTTAGGCCCGCTGGCAAAAGAAGGTTATGTGGTAATAGCCAGCCAGTATCGTGGTAACGGTGGCAGCGAAGGGACTGAAGAATTTGGCGGCAGTGATGTTGATGATGTGGTTAACTTAATTGATGTACTTGCTGAAATTAAAGAGTCAGATACAACGCGTATAGGTATGTATGGCTGGAGTAGGGGCGGAATGATGACTTTAAGGGCACTAACGGAGACCAATAAGATAAAGGCGGCTGTTGTGGGCGGAGCACTTTCTGATATGAGAGCCGGACTTGAAAGGCCTGAAATGGAAAAGGTGTACAGCGAACTTATTCCCAATTATGCAAATAATAAAGAAGCTGAACTTACAAAAAGATCGGCTATTGAATGGGTAGAAAAATTGCCAATAAATGTTCCATTATTGATGCTACACGGTAATGCCGACTGGCGGGTGAAATGTGAGCAGAGCCTGAAACTGGCTATTGAATTTGAAAAATACAGAATACCCTACAGGCTTGTGGTTTTTGAAGGGAGTGATCATGGTATCAACGAAAACAAAAATGAAGTAAATAAAATGGTGCTAAACTGGTTTGACCGTTTTCTTAAAAATAACGAACCATTACCGGATATGAAGTATCACGGAAGATAAACCAAAAAGGCAGGATTTAATCCTGCCTTTTGTTTTTATTGTACCATATCTACAAGTCTTATAAACTCTGCCTTATATCCGTCAGGGTCCGGTTTTGAACCTTCTTTGGCAAGCTTAATAATGTCTTTAGAAGCCTTGTTAGGTATAAGTTTGGAATCCCTTAGCTTTAACCCGAACCATGCAACTGCGGCGGCAAATTTAAAGTCGCCCGATGCCTGTTCCAGGCTTACTGCTTTGTTTGGTATTACCTGTACAGTTTCTTTACTCTTATCGCCATCAGGCTTTTTGTGCCTGAATTTAATGGTTGCCAGCTCATCGCTATATTTATTCTTAGAAGCCGTTGGCTGACTGTATTTCAAATCAGGTGCAGGATTGTAGTAGTCACTTTGTACACCTGTTGGTATTATTTCATACAATGCTGTAACGGTATGTCCGCTGCCAAGCTCCCCTGCATCTATGGCATCGTTAGCAAAATCCTCATCCCTTAGTTTGCGGTTTTCATAACCTATAAGTCGGTATGACTGCACATGTTTAGGGTTAAACTCGATTTGTATTTTAACGTCTTTTGCAATGGCATACATAGAGCCTTTAAACTCTTTCTGTAAAAAGCGGTCGGCTTCCTGCATGTTGTCAATGTAGGCGTAGTTACCGTTGCCTTTGTCGGCAAGCGTTTCCATTTTAGAATCTTTGTAATTACCCATCCCATAGCCCAGACAGGTAAGGAACACTCCGCTTTTGCGCTTTTCTTCAATAAGTGTCTGCATATCCCTGTTTGATGATGCTCCAACATTAAAATCACCATCGGTAGCTAGTATTACTCTGTTATTACCTCCTTTAATAAAGTTTTCCTGGGCTGTTTTGTAGGCCAGTTCAATACCTTCACCGCCGGCAGTACTGCCACCCGCACTTAGTTCATCTAAAGCCTTTACTATTTTAGTTTTTTCGCTTCCGCTGGTTGATGGGAGTACTAGTCCTGCAGCGCCCGCATATACCACTATGGCTATCCTGTCTTTTGGTCGCATTTGGTTAACCAGTAACTTCATGGACTGTTTTAGTAACGGTAATTTATTGTCGCTGTCCATAGATCCGCTTACATCGATAAGGAACACAAAGTTAGATGCCGGTAAATCCTCGGTAGGTATTTCAAGACCCTTTAGTCCTATTTTCAATAGTTTGTGTTTAGGGTTCCATGGCGCGTCGCTGTATTCAGTATTTATAGAGAAAGGCACGTCTCCTTTAGGCTGCGGATAACTGTACTTAAAGAAGTTTATCATTTCCTCTACACGTACTGCGTCTTTAGGTACGGTTTGCCCGTTGTTTAAAAAGCGGCGAACGTTTGTATAGGATGCATTATCCACATCAATGGAGAAAGTGGAAAGCGGTGTTACAGCCGGATTTTCAAATTTATTTTCTTCAAACATTTCATACTCTTCCTCATCTACATGTATCTTAAACGGATCTGGCTGTTCGTTATCCAGTTCATCAGAAATCTCAATATCTGAAGTTCCGGTTTTGGTAGTTAGTATAACAACACCGTTAGCACCACGCGCACCATATAAAGAGGTAGCCGAGGCATTTTTAAGTATGGTAACCGAAGCAATGTCGTTAGCGTTGATGGTCTTTGCTGTTTCCTCATCTACAGGCATACCGTCTATTACATATAGCGGAGGGTTATATCCTCTAAACGTTGTAAGGCTTGTAATGTCTATAGATTTGTCGGCATCTTCCTGTACACCCAGTATTTGTCCAGGCAGGTTACGGTAGGTTGTGTCGCTGCCATCGCTTATGTCATAAGTACCATTGCTAACATTAGGTGTTAATACCCCCGGATTGATAGTGGAGATAACCACCACACCGTTAGCGCCCCTGTTACCATATATGGAAGTTGCTGCAGCATCTTTATAAACCGCGATAGAGGTAATATCGTTTTGATTTAGGTTCCTGAATGTTTTTTCGTCTACAGGAAGGCCGTCTACTACATATAGAGGTGCTGTGTTGGTTATACTTCCTACACCTCTAAGTACTATTGTTTTATCTGCTCTTGGTTGTTCAGTCAGATATCCTATAGAGTTCTCTATTTTTACTCCGGCAACTTTTCCTTGTAAACTTTGGATAGGTACAGTGTTAGCTCTGTCCTCTAGAGATTCTGCCTGTATGGTTGCTACTGCCATTGCAGATTTATGACTTGTTACAGATCTATAGCTGGTAACTACCACTTCATCAAGTTGAGTACTTTCTACAACCGCTTCTTTTTTCCTAACTTCAAGATGTTTAAATTTTACTTCCTCTATTACGTTTACCCCATCTTCTGTAGTGTAAGATTTACCGTTTTGATATTCCGTCTTTTTACTTAGAATAGGCTGCGTTTTTTGTTCAATAGGAGCATTTACCACGACGCTTTCCTCAGTCTGGCTGTCCTTAGCGGTTGGGCTAAACGTTTCTTCTATTTTATCATGGTCTATAGTGGTAACCTGTGTTTCTGGGTTTTGTTCCGGTAACTCCGGCGATGTATGGTTGTTAAAAAACCTTCCGCCTAATGCTAATAATATTAGCAAAGCAGCAGCTACACCACCATACCTCCAGTAAATGGCGCCCCTTCGTTTCTTTTTCCTGTCGAGCTTATCTTCAACACGGTTCCATACCGCTTCCATTCGGTCAAAGCCTTTTTCCTCGGCTTTTCCGGCTGCATCTTTAAATTGTTCGTATAATTTATTTTGATTTTCCATAGCTGTTTTCATTTAGATAATAAACATTGTTTACTAAATCCTTTAGTTTACTGCGGGAGACATTTAATTGTGATTTTGAAGTCCCTTCTGTAATATTAAGCATTGCAGCTATTTCTTTGTGTGAGTAACCTTCTATGGCAAAAAGGTTAAAAACGGTCCTGCATCCTTCGGGCAGGTAATCGAGCAGTTTTAGCAGGTCTTCTTCCTCAAGCCCGGCCGATTGGGCTTGTGCAGGCTCTGCCGAAGCGTTCATGTCTTCAATATAAATATTAAAGTTCACCTTTCTTTTAAGAGTAAGCAGGCATTGGTTTATGGCTATACGCCTTGCCCAGGCTTCAAAAGCCTTAGTTTCCTTTAATTGGTCAAGCTTGGTAAAAATGGTATAGAAGGCATCGGCTATTGCCTCTTCAATTTCCACTTCGCTCTTTAAGTACCTTTTGCAGGTGTGGTATAGCTTAGGTGCCATATATTCATATACCCTGCGCTGAGCGTCTCGGTGCATTTTCCTGCATGCTGTTATTAGTTTTTCTTCTATCACAATTTGTCTCTTTGTTTATATAGAGCAGAAAAAACAGTAAAAGGTTGGGAGGGGGATTAAAAAAGTTTACAGTGTTCAGTATTCAGTTTTCAGTTTTCAATAGTACTGTATAGTGAACACTGATGACTAAAATAACTATTTATCAATAGTAAGCCTGTATATGTCCGATTCGGTAGCATCACTGTCGGTGTCCTCACATAAAAGGAATTCCAGAGAGTTTCCGTTATCCTTATATAGGGTAATGCCTTCAAACTTATTCCTGTCGGATATGGTTTGGGTAAACTCAACTGTCATGGTTTCTATATCCATCCTGCCTACAAGAGATCCTGCCACCTCACCGTCAAGATAAGTAGAGTTAGAACTCTCGGCAGCGGCAATAAAGTAAAGTTTATCTCCTACTTTAACCGCATCGGTAAAGCTCGACTGAGATCCGTTTATTTTAGGCAGTTCTATAGGGTTGTATATAATCTGTACAGAAAACTCATTAATATCGCCTTCCAGTGTAAAAACTCCGTTTTGCTGAGCCGGGCCGTTACCTCTTTGGAAAAGATACCATATGTCGCCATCATTAACCGCAGCTTCTATGTTAAAATCCTCAGGGCTTATTTCGCTAAATCCCTGCATTGCCAGATACAGATAAATGGCATCAACGGGGCCTTCTGTAGTTTTGGTCTGCATGTTGTATCGTGTAAGGATGCTCCTGTTTTCTTTGGAGCCCGACCCAAAAATATAGAGTTCATTATTAAAAGCCGCTATAGCCTCATAATCGGGTTTGTCTTTTTTAGGTATGTTTTCAAGCGGGCCTGCGTAGTCTTTGGCTGCCAGGGAAATCTTATCGGTTTTGTTTTCCGCTATGTTATATTCATACAGCATGCTGCTGTTGTCTGATATAAGGAAAACCGAACCACCATTAAAAAAAAGCCCCGATGCAGAGCCTATTCCCATAATGTGAAACAGCAGTTCCAGCTTAAACTTTTGCATAAACTTATGTTTTTGGTGTAAACGTGTTATTGTTTAAATTCTTACATTTATATAAAGATATAACATTTCTGCGCCATGAGTATTACTACAGATGACTTTAAAATTACCGGTACTTTTTCTATAGAAAATACCCCTACAAATATAGAGCTTGAACTTACAGCTAAAAAGAAAGTAAAGAAAATAGAAAAAACGAGTGTTAAGCTGGGTAAGCTTCAGGATAAGATGTATGCTAACAACAGGTATGGTGTACTTATCTGTATACAGGGTATGGATACTTCGGGTAAGGACAGCCTTATAAGGGAAGTGTTTAAAAACTTTAATGCCAGGGGAGTAGTGGTGCACAGCTTTAAGACACCTACACCTCTTGAACTGGATCATGATTATTTATGGCGTCATTATATTGCTTTGCCGGAGAGAGGTAAGTTTTCGGTGTTTAATCGTTCTCATTACGAAAATGTGCTTGTAACGCGTGTGCATCCGGAATATCTCTTAAACGAGAACCTTCCGGGTATAGAAAAGGTTAAGGATATTACCGAGGGTTTTTGGGAAGAAAGATTTAAGCAGATAAACAGTTTTGAAAAACATATTGCCCAAAACGGAACTATAGTTTTGAAATTCTTCCTTCATTTAAGTAAAGAGGAGCAGAGGCAAAGACTGCTTAGGCGTCTTGAAAAGGAAGAGCGTTACTGGAAATTTTCGGCTGGCGACCTTGATGAAAGGGATTTGTGGGGTAAATACCAAAAGTATTATGAGGAAGCCATAAACAAAACTTCTACCAATCATGCCCCTTGGTATGCGATTCCGGCAGACGATAAAGAAACAGCCCGCCTGCTTGTAGCAAAAGCAATATTAAACGAACTTAAAAAGTATGATTTTCAGGAGCCTGAAGTTAATGAGGATGTGCTTGATAATATCGCTTTATACAGAGTAAAACTACTTAATGAAAAGCCTGGAAATAAATAAAGCCTGTAACATCTCTGCTACAGGCTTTTAGGTTAGTTTACTTAGGTTATTGTATTAATTGTTTTGGTGTTTACAATTTAAAGCCATAGGCCAGTCTTAATGCTATAATTCCTGAGTCGTAATAGGAGTCTACATCTTCATATCGTACACTAAGGTCAATAAAGTCGTTGGCATATCCTACTCCCGGCGACCAGATAAAGGTTGTTTCGTCATAACCGTTTGTAACTGCAAAACCGGCACCGGTTTCGCCCATTACATAAAAAGGGCTACTGTTAATAAAGGCCTTAAAACCTGCCTTTACCGGAATGAAACCTAAATCCTTAAATTCATTTTCCTTTGCAAAAAGATTAGTGAATCCAGTTGTAAGGGTTAGGGAGGTGTCCTGAGAAAGGTCGTATTGTAATCTTACGTCACCACCAAATGCAAAATTAAAAGCATCGTTGGTAACTCCTCCTGCATTAATACCAAATCCTAAACGGAATCCCTGGTCATAGTTATTATCAGTTATTGTTTCCTGTGCATTTGCGCCCCCTGCAACTAACAGTACGGCAGCAATTAAAAATCGTTTCATCAACTTCATATATTCAAGTATTATGATTATGAAGTAAAATTACTGCGGTAAATCTAATAATATTTTTAAGATAAAGTTAAAAATAGTTATACTTTTTAATATTTTAACTTTTATGGTTTTAATAAACTGATTTTGAGGTCGTTCGTGTTTATAGCCAAGCTTCTTCTTAATTTTGCAGAAAAATTACAAAGTGAACTTAGCTCAATACACAAAAGAATTCTCCTACAATATTAGACTGGCTTATCCTGTAATACTGGGTATGCTTGGTCATACCATTACAGGTATTATAGATAATATTATGGTGGGTAAGCTGGGAGCTGCCGAACTGGCTGCGGCTTCACTGGGGAACAGTATGGTGTTTGTGGCTATGTCGGTAGGTATTGGTTTTTCTACAGCTATTACGCCTATTATAGCAGAGGGTGATGCAGAAAAGGATACGGCTAAGGTAAGAACGGTTTTTCATCATGGCCTGTTCTTGTGTACATTGTTAGGGATAATGCTGTTTGCAGTAGTATGGTTTGCAAAGCCGTTAATGCATCTTATGGGACAACCCGATGAGGTGGTAAACCTTGCGGCACCTTATGTGGACTGGGTAGCTTTCTCGCTATTACCTATGGTAATATTCCAGGGGTACAAGCAGTTTGCCGACGGGCTTTCGCTTACCAAATATGCTATGTATGCGGTAATAGTGTCTAATATCATTAATATAGTTGTAAACTACCTTCTTATATACGGTGTATGGATATTCCCTAAAATGGGTATTGTTGGTGCGGCATTAGGAACTGTGGTATCCAGGATTTTCATGCTGGTATATATGCACTACAGTTTGTATCTAAACAGTAAGCTTAAAACTTATTTCACCGGATTTACCTTTGGTGAAATCAAGAAATCCATCCTTAAAAAGATTACCTCTATAGGTGTGCCTTCTTCTATGCAGATGCTGTTTGAGGTTGCTTTATTTACAGGGGCTGTATGGCTTTCGGGATCAATAGGTGCTAATAGCCAGGCAGCAAACCAAATTGCACTTAGCCTTGCTTCCATGACCTTTATGTTTGCTATGGGTTTAAGTGTAGCTTCTATGATTAGGGTAGGAAACCAGAGGGGATTACAGGATTATAAAAAACTTCAGCTAGTGGCACGTTCCATATTTTTGCTGGCAATTATCCTTGAAATAATCTTTGCCTTATTTTTTGTGTTATTTCACGATTACCTGCCTTTGTACTTTCTTAATATGAAGAATCCTGAACTGGCACTGGAAAACTCAGAGGTTATAAGTATAGCGTCTCAGTTATTATTGGTTGCTGCCGTTTTCCAGATTACCGATGGTATACAGGTAGTGGTGCTTGGAGCATTACGCGGATTACAGGATGTAAAAATACCAACCTATATAACCTTTATTGCGTACTGGGTTATAGGGTTTCCAATATCTTATTACTTGGGGCTGCACACAGAACTTAAGGCTGCCGGTATATGGATAGGGCTTTTGGCAGGATTAACAGCTGCCGCAATATTTTTGTATATTCGCTTTCATATTCTTACCAAGAGGCTAATTGCTAATTCTGTTAGCAAAGCCGCGTAAGCTTTTTTAAGACATACTTTTATAAACAGATACTATGGAATTACCTAAATTTTTATTGGGAGACAATACAGATCATCCGGAAGATATATACATTATACATCTTGATTACCCGCGTTTTATCATTAATCTTAAAGATGATGAGGTGGAGTTTCTTGAAGAACCCGAAGATCTTGATGAGAATGAACTAAACAGCGAGATGGAGGGTCTTATCGAGCAGGCTAACAATTTTTACGACAGGGAAATGGAACGTTATGAAAAGGAATAAAGTTTAGACTTATTATTTATTAAAATACTTTTCTAACAATATATGAGCGGCTACAAACGGTGAAATTTCATTGTTTTGTACCGCTTTTTTGTTTTCTGTAAGCAGTTGCGCAATATCAGGCCTGTTATAAAAACGGTTTTTTAGCTGTTCGTTTATGGTTTCGGTAAGCCAGTGGCTGTTTTGCTCACTTCTTCGGCTATCAAAGTAATGGTTTTCTTTGGTAAGGGTAAAGTAGTCGTTCATTATATTCCATACATCGTCAATACCATCTTTAGTAACAGCACTGCATGTGGTAACCTTAGGTTGCCACCCCGATGTTTTTGCAGGGAAAAGATGAAGCGCCCTGTTAAATTCGGTTTTGGCAAGTCTTGCTTTTTTGATATTGTCGCCGTCCGCTTTGTTGATTACTATAAGGTCGGCCATTTCCATAATACCGCGCTTAATGCCCTGAAGCTCGTCTCCGGCACCGGCTATTTTTAGTAATAGGAAAAAGTCTACCATACTATGTACGGCGGTTTCACTTTGCCCTACACCTACAGTCTCTATAATTATGGTATCAAACCCGCATGCTTCACATAAAATAATAGCTTCACGG
This sequence comes from Flavobacterium alkalisoli, assembly GCF_008000935.1. NCBI lineage: Bacteria > Pseudomonadati > Bacteroidota > Flavobacteriia > Flavobacteriales > Flavobacteriaceae > Flavobacterium > Flavobacterium alkalisoli. Next base: position 3,966,240 of record NZ_CP042831.1, on the reverse strand, counting down.
GTTTTACGTGCCACACCTCCTAAAGTATCTCCGGAGGCCGAAGGGCGTATGTATGCATTCTCGTCCTTAACCAGTTCCTCCATGCGGGGTTTTATCTCCCAGTATGCTGCCATGGGATAAGGAACTGCTTGGGTCTACGGCCAGTACGGCAACCTTTCTAGCTGCTGTGGTAAGGTGTTTGCCAAAAGCCTCAATAAAAGTACTCTTTCCTACACCTGGTACCCCCGTTATTCCTATACGAACAGATTTATTGGCATGAGGCAGACACCCTGCAATAACCTCATTTGCCTTTTCAAGGTGGGAGGGGTTTGTGCTTTCTATTAAAGTAATGGCACGGCTAAGCGCAGTCTTATCGCTTTTAAGAATACCTTCAATCAGCTCTACAGCGGAAGGTTGCTTTTTTCTTAGCTTGGTAATGTTTTCAATAGAAGCCTTGCTGATACTCTCAGGCTGGTTAATACCTTCTTTTTCGTATAGGGCAGTTTTATGGGCTTTAGGATTGTTCACTTTCTTTTTCTTATACCGTAAAATTAAGCTTTTTTAGCTAATTTTTCCGACAGGGCTCAAGATAGCTTAAGGTAATCAGATTGTACTATTCTCAATCAAAAAATGTTTGTATTTAAAAATTAGGTAAAAAAGAATTAAAGTATATATTTGTCTTTAACATATAACTACAAAACTACCACAGAAATTAAATGATTGTGACACAAAACAATACTTTTGGTTTTGTGACTAATAAGTTGTTTTACTTATTAGCGATTGTTTTATTATTCACGATGATCTTTTATCTTAATATAAGTTTACCGACGAATATTCAGGTTTTACATTTTTTTCATCTCTTAAGTTTTAGTTTTTCAGCATTTGTAGTTATATTGCTTTTTAGTAAGAAATTTACTCTTATTTTAAGTAACCCCCTAACTGCCCCTGTTGATAATGGATAATGTTATTTTAATCTTTATTTGTCTTATACTGGGAGTTTTGCTTCAAAAGCTGCGTGTATTCCCTGTTAATGGTCATGCAACATTAAATCAGTATGTAATTTATATATCCTTACCGGCTTTAAGTTTATATTTCATACCTAAAATAGTACTTTCGGGAGCTTTGTTCTTTCCGTTATTTACGTCGTGGATAGGCTTTGCCTTTGCTTATGTGTTCTTTACCGCTTTAGGTAAATGGCTGGGCTGGTCTAAAAAGCTAACCGGTTGCCTCATTTTAACGGGGGGATTGGGTAATACGGCCTTTATAGGTTTTCCTGTAGTGGAAGCCCTTTTTGGTAAACCGGGGTTACAAACAGCAATTGTTTTAGATCAGGCGGGTACTTTTGTGGTTATGGCTACCTTAGGGATTGTAATAGCGGCAACACACTCGCTTAAGATGAAAGCTGCAGGGTCGGGGGCAGGTGACATCCTGAAGAAAGTATTTTCATTTCCGCCTTTTATTGCTTTTTTAATTAGTGCCTGCATGAATTTATCAGGGTTTGATTTTACGGATGATATACAGTCAGTACTAATGAGTATTTGCCGCACAACGGCACCGTTAGCACTTGTAGCTGTTGGTATGCAGCTTAAGATCGACAGAAAAAGCAAATACTGGAACTCACTTTATATAGGGCTCTTCTTTAAACTTATCCTTATGCCTGCTATTATTTTTACCATTTATAAAGTCTTTTTGGGAGGTAAAGGATTGGCGGCAGATGTATCGGTAATAGAATCGGCAATGGGGCCAATGGTAACCGCTGCTGTACTAGCGTCAGCTTACGGATTAAAACCAAAACTTGCCGGTATGATGGTGGGGGTAGGTATACCGCTATCCTTTATAACTATGGATTTTTGGTATTGGTTACTTCTTAATTATTAATAGTGCTTAGTTATATTTCTAACAATCCATATTAATATTGTTTTTATTAATCTATTTTGATTTTTTTTGTAGCATTTTCCTTAAGTTTATATATCCATCTAAACTCGGTTAAAATGTATAGAATTAAGCAATTAGCTGGTTCGGTTTTAGTGAAATTACTAAGATCAGCCAGGCTTGTAGTTTTTGATACTACCAGTGCCCAACTCCCCACAAAATTAAAGCCGGTACCTATTCCGGTAAAAAATAACAAATTCCCCCACAGATGTAACAGCAATTTCCCCGCTTAACATAAAATAAGGAATTTAATTATGTGGATTTTTGAAACAACAAGAGAAAAGAAGTTATACAATTTTGTTATTTTTTTAGTTAGAATTACGATAGCCTGTTTTATGCTTACGCATGGGCTAAAAAAAATAGACCTTTTATTATCAGATGATCCTGTACAGTTTGCAGATCCTTTTAATTTTGGTCCTGTTGTTACACTAACAATGGTAATTTTTGCAGAGGTAGTATGCTCTGCCTTGCTTATTATAGGCCTTGCAACCCGATTGGTTGTTATTCCTTTAATTGTTACCATGGTGGTTGCAGTATTTATGATACATGGCTCTGATGGTTTTGAGCGTCAGGAGTTGGGAGGTATTTATCTTATGGTGTATGTAATGTTATTGGTTACAGGCAGCGGTAAATACTCTTTGGATCATGTTATATGCAGGAAGAACAGAAAGATGTTTTATTAGTACTTGTATATTTTTTTAAGGCTTGTTTTTATAGTATTTTTGATGTGTAATACATACATGAAAAACTATGAATACTGAGTCGTTATCAAATGAAATGATTGTCGGACTTGAAAATATAGTCGGGCGGTCATTTCTTTTTTTAGATACAGATACAAGAAACCATTACGGGCATGACGAGACCGAAGATTATGTTTTCCCTCCTTCGGTTGTGGTTAAGCCGGGAAATACTGATGAGGTTGCTGCTATAATGAAGTTTGCTAACCAATATGGTATTCCTGTTGTCCCTATTGGCGGACGTACAGGGCTTAGTGGTGGTGCACTTAGTATTCATGGTGGTATTGGGCTTTCTATGGAGCGCTTTGCCAATATAGATATTGATGAAAAAAACCTTCAGGCTGTTGTTGAGCCTGCTGTTATAACTCAGGTATTTAGGGAAGCGGTTAAGGAAAAAGGATTGTTTTACCCACCCGATCCAAGTAGTCAGGGGAGTTGTACCATAGGAGGTAATGTAGCTGAGAACGCAGGCGGAGCGAGAGCTGTAAAATATGGTGTAACCAAAGATTATGTGCTTAATCTGGAAGTGGTTTTGCCTACCGGAGAAGTTATATGGACAGGAGCCAACACCCTTAAGAACTCAACAGGATATAATCTTACCCAGTTAATGGTGGGTAGCGAAGGTACACTTGGTGTTATTACCAAAATAGTGATGAAGCTATTGCCTGATAATTCCCATAATATATTGATGTTGGTGCCTTTCTTTAAGGCAGGGCAGGCCTGTGAAGCGGTCGCAAAGATTTTTAGGGCGGGTATAGTGCCAAGTGCCCTTGAATTTATGGAGCGTGATGCCATAGACTGGACACTTAGATATGTTGACGGTGTTAGCCTGGATATTAAAGATGAGGTAGAGGCGCATCTGCTTATAGAGGTAGATGGTAATTATCCTGACGTACTTTTTGCCGATGCAGAAAAAATTACCGGAGTACTCGAGCAGTTTGAAATAGATGAGATTCTGTTTGCCGATACCGAAGACCAGAAGAATGCACTTTGGAAAATGAGAAGGGCAGTAGGTGAGGCTGTAAAATCTAACTCGATATATAAGGAAGAGGACACAGTAGTGCCCAGGTATGAACTGCCAACACTTTTGGCCGGAATAAAATCCATAGGTAAGAAATATGGATTTCATTCGGTTTGTTACGGGCATGCCGGTGATGGTAATCTGCATGTAAACATCATTAAAGGTGACATGACTGATGAAAACTGGAAAACTGAAGTACCTAAAGGAATACGTGAAATATTTGAACTGACCGTTTCTTTAAAAGGAACACTATCGGGAGAACATGGTATAGGCTATGTGCAAAAAAACTATATGGATATAGCTTTTAATGACACTCAGCTTCAATTAATGAAAAGCATCAAGAAGATATTCGATCCTAATAATGTGCTTAATCCGGGTAAGGTATTACCTGATAATATGGCGTAGTTATTTCTTGCCAAGTAGCTTTCCTGCTATCTTGGCAATAGATAATCCCTGTACCAGTATAGAGAACACCACAACAAAATAGGTAATGGCTATAATGTCATTTTTGTAAGGAACATCATCTATAGACAGTGCTAAGGCAATAGATACACCGCCTCTGAGTCCGCCCCAAACAAGAATTTTTATGGTGTTGCTGTTAAATTTCTTTTTAAATGGTATTATTAATGTAGGCAGCCATATTGAAACATAACGCGCCAGCAGTACCACAATTACACAGGCAAGGCCCGGTAACCAGTAATTGTTTATATCGGTTACCATTAAAAGATTAAAACCTATAAAAAGGAATAAAACGGCATTGAGTATTTCATCGTTTAATTCCCAAAACTTGTCAAGGTAATCTTTAGTTGTTGGCGACATTACGGATGTCTTTTTAAAGTTACCGATAATCAATCCGGCAAAAACCATGGTAAGCGGCCCTGATATGTGCAGGGCAGAAGCTATAAGGTAACCTCCCATGACAACAGACAGTGTAATAAGTACCGATACCTTGTAATCGTCTATTTTTCGCATGGCTTTAGCGGCTCCTATACCCAATAGGACTCCGAGTAAGAACCCTCCGCCAGCTTCCCTTAAAAATAGCCATAGCACATTAAATACAGTAGGAGTGTACTCATTATCCTGAGCAATATTTAGTATTACGGCAAATGCTACGATAGCCATACCGTCGTTAAATAACGATTCTCCTGCAATTTTGGTTTCAAGTGATTTACGCACCTTAACTTCCTTTAGTATACTCAATACCGCAACAGGATCAGTTGGGGATATTAATGCCCCAAACAGCAGGCAATAGGAGTAAGGTATACTTAAGTGTAAAAAAGGCGTGAGGTAATATAAAAACGTACCTACCACAAAGGTTGATATTACAACACTTACGGTTGAGAATACCATAATGGGTAACCTTTGTTCCCTAAGGTCTTTGAGGTTGATGTGAATGGCCCCTGCAAAAAGCATGAAGTTAAGCATGGCTCCCATAAGGAGTTCGGTAAAATCGAACTTTGATATAAGTGAAGAGATATGGTTAAGCGTGTTAGGGAATACATTACCAAAAACTACCAGAAATATGGATACCGCCATAGCAATTACCATGATACCGATTGTTGAGGGTAGCTTTAAGAACCGTACATTAAAATAGGCAAAAAAAGATGCTAATACTATCAGTACTGAGAGAGAATAGTATAATTCCATAGGCTTGTATAGATGCTAAAAGTGGGGTGAAATCAGATTTTCTCAAAAATAAGGAAAAGTAAAGGATTACCTACTGTGAAAAATGCAAAAAGCCCTTAAAAAAGGGCTTTTGTGATATACTGTTACGATTTTATAGGTTTAATTCTTTTCGTACTTCTTTACTAAAAAGTTTTTCCATTAAAGGACTTTTAGATTTATTTATAAAAGACCATTGTTTGTTAGTATAGCTATCGAAAATAGCAATCATTGTAGATTTTTTTGTAATCGTCATAGTGTTGGTTTCATCATTAAAGCTAACGCTTTCAGTTTCCATGGTTTCCTTAAAAATATCTATCATTAGTTCTTTCTCGTCGCTTTCTATTTTCTCTGTAAATATCATCTCCATTTTTAAGTCATGTTTGATAAGGCTGTACCAGCCATCATCAATTTTTTTAATTTCACCGAAAGTAAAGTTAGGAGGTATGTTTATTATTTTTATTTTGAACTCTTCATTTCCTTCAAGCATTTGTTTAAAGCTTTTGAGTATGATATCTCTTGGAGCTATTTCAAAAAGCTTTGAATAGGTGTAATCCATTAGCTGATCAAAATTACCGTCTGCAATGCTGTTATACATTTCGCCGGCTCTCTTTTCCATGGATTCTCTATCCTGTGAAAATACTGAAAAAGCGACTAATAGTAAGATAAGTGTGATAAGGTGTTTTTTCATTAAAGATAAATTATGTTAGTTTATTATTGTGTTTTTATTTGCGCCCTAAGAGCAGGGTCAATGTCTGAAATATTACAGAAAGTCCATTTGAAGTTTGATTTTTTATTGCAGATGGCAATATTGTATATAGTTGACTTTGTAACTATGGCATTGGCTTCTACGTCAAAATAAGCTTCATCGGCCCTGCTTAGTCTTTTATGTCCTTCAACTAATTCTGCACGTTCGTCTTGATTTATCTTATCTTTATATACAAATTTTGATGATCCGTTATATTTCACATAGCAGTAATAACCATCATCAATTTTTGTAAATATACTGAATTCAAAATTTGGTTTAATATCTACAGGAACAACTTTGTAGTCTCTGTAACCGAATTCTTCTGCTTCTTCATTATTAAATTCTTTAGTGTTTTCTAAAAAGGCAATTACATCTTCTTTGTCAACAGATTCATAAACACCGGGATAAATATATTCTTCAATAACAATTCTGTTATTTCCCTGTATGGAGTAATTATGCATTTCATTAGCTCGCGACACTAATTTTTTTTCGTCCTGACTGTAAAAATTAGTTACCGATAAAATAAGAAATGTAAATAAGAAAATTTTTTTCATGGTTAAAGTATCTTGTTATTTGGTTAGGCAAAAATAATAATAAAAAGTCCCGCTATATAGCAGGACTTTTTAATCTATAGAATGAAAATCTGATTAGTCGTTAACCACAACCCATTCACCGGTTGCAATAAGGCTTTCTGCCTTTTTGTATTTCATGGTTTCAGTTTTACCGCTCATAACGTGTTTAATGGTCACGTTGTCGTTACGGTTAATTTTTGGAGCATCCCTAACGATGGTTTCAGTAACCTGAGGGCGGCTTTGGCTCTGTTGAGATACCTGGCGTGCCTGTGAAGCCATTTCATCTGTATTTAGAACGTCTTCCTTACTTTCGGTGTACTGTTCTTTTTGCTGAACCTGTTGTCTTGCGTCCTGTATTTGCTGAGCATTTTGAGATGGTAAGTCACCTTTAAAAAGGAATGATATTACATCTTTATTGATACTGTCAAGCGTTTTCTTGAACAGTTCAAATGCCTCAAACTTATAGATAAGAAGCGGGTCTTTCTGTTCGTGAACCGCAAGCTGTACCGATTGCTTAAGCTCGTCCATTTTGCGAAGGTGTTTTTTCCATGCTTCGTCAACAATAGCAAGAGTAATGTTTTTCTCGAAATCGTTGATTAGCGTTTTACCTTCAGACTGGTAAGCTTTTTCAAGGTTAGTAACCACGTTAAGCGATTTAACACCATCTGTAAACGGAACTACGATACGCTCATACTGGCCTTCGTTGTTCTCATATACGTTTTTAATAACTATAAAAGCTTCTGCAGCGTTACGCTCGTTTTTATCATGGTAAGCCTGGCTAGCCGCTTTATATACTTTTCCTGTAATATCTCTTGCGCTTAGTTTAGCAAATTCAGATTCGCTAACCGGAGAACTTATAGAGAAGTTACGGATTAATTCAAATTCAAAGTTTTTAAAGTCGTTAGACAGTTTGTTGTTTTCAGAGATAACTTCGGCAACATCATACATCATGTTTGCGATATCCACTTTAAGTCTTTCTCCAAACAATGCGTGTCTTCTGCGTTTGTAAACCACTTCACGTTGTGCGTTCATAACGTCGTCATACTCAAGAAGCCGTTTACGTACACCAAAGTTGTTTTCTTCCACTTTTTTCTGTGCACGCTCAATAGACTTGGTCATCATTGAGTGCTGAATAACCTCACCCTCTTTAAGTCCCATTCTGTCCATGATCTTAGCAACCCTTTCAGAACCGAATAAACGCATCAGGTTATCTTCAAGAGATACATAGAACTGTGAGCTTCCAGGGTCTCCCTGACGTCCTGCACGACCGCGAAGCTGTCTGTCAACACGTCTTGAATCGTGACGCTCTGTACCTATAATTGCTAAACCACCAGCAGCTTTTACTTCCGGAGTAAGCTTAATATCGGTACCACGACCTGCCATGTTAGTAGCAATGGTCACTACGCCCGGTTTACCTGCTTCGGCAACAATTTCTGCCTCTTTTTTATGAAGTTTCGCGTTCAGTACATTGTGAGGTACATTTCTCATCTTAAGCATACGGCTTAATAACTCAGAGATCTCTACCGATGTAGTACCGATAAGTACAGGCCTTCCTGCATTAGAAAGTTGCGTTACATCTTCAATAACGGCATTAAACTTCTCACGCATTGTACGGTAAATAAGGTCATGCTGGTCTTTACGTGCAATTGGCCTGTTTGTTGGAATTTCAACAACGTCCAATTTGTATATTTCCCAAAACTCGCCTGCTTCGGTAACGGCAGTACCCGTCATACCTCCAAGCTTGTTGTACATCCTGAAGTAGTTTTGAAGCGTAATGGTAGCAAATGTTTGCGTAGCTGCTTCAATCTTAACGTTCTCTTTAGCCTCAATAGCCTGGTGTAAACCGTCAGAATAACGTCTTCCATCCATAATACGGCCTGTCTGCTCGTCTACAATCATGATCTTGTTGTCCATGATTACATACTCAACATCTTTTTCAAACAGGGTATAAGCTTTTAATAGCTGAGTTAGCGTATGAATACGCTCACTCTTAATAGTAAAGTCTTTGAAAAGCTCTTCTTTAGCTTCCGCTTCATCGTCTTTAGAAAGCTTTTGTTTTTCTATGTTGGCAATCGCAGTACCAATATCCGGAAGGATAAAGAAATCCTTGTCAGTATCCTGAGAAAGGAACTGAATACCGTTATCGGTAAGCTCTACCTGATTGTTTTTCTCTTCAATTACAAAGTAAAGTGCCTCATCAATTTTATGCATTTCACGGTTGTTGTCCTGCATGTAATGATTTTCAGTTTTTTGAAGCAGCTGTTTTACACCTTCCTCACTTAAAAACTTAATAAGGGCCTTGTTTTTAGGTAAACCACGGTGCGCTCTTAATAAAAGGAAACCACCTTCTTTAGTGTTACCTTCTTTAATAAGTTTTTTAGCCTCAGCTAAAACACCGTTTATTAAAGTACGCTGTAAGTTATAAAGATTATCTACTTTAGGTTTAAGCTCATTAAACTCGTGACGGTCTCCCTGAGGAACCGGACCAGAGATAATAAGCGGCGTACGTGCGTCATCCACTAATACCGAGTCGACCTCATCGACAATGGCAAAGTTGTGTTTTCTTTGTACAAGATCGTTTGGCGAGTGTGCCATGTTGTCCCTTAGGTAGTCAAAACCAAATTCGTTGTTTGTACCATAAGTAATATCGGCAGCATAAGCTTTTCTTCTTCCTTCAGAGTTGGGCTGGTGGTTGTCTATACAGTCAACTGTCATACCATGGAACTCAAATAAAGGCGCTTTCCAGGTACTATCCCTTCTTGCAAGGTAGTCGTTTACGGTTACAAGGTGAACACCGTTTCCTGTAAGTGCGTTAAGGTAAAGCGGAAGGGTAGCCACAAGGGTTTTACCTTCACCCGTTTGCATCTCTGCAATCTTACCCTGGTGCAGTACTATACCACCTATCAGCTGTACATCGTAGTGAATCATGTCCCAGGTAATTTCCTTACCTGCTGCATTCCATGTATTAGACCATAATGCGTTATCACCTTCTATAGTGATGTATGGTTTGGTAGCCGAGAACTCAATATCCTTAGGAGTAGCCTTAACCGTAATAGTACTGTTCTCTTTAAAGCGGCGAGCCGTTTCCTTAACTACTGCAAACGCTTCCGGCAGTATGTCCATTAATACTTTCTCACTAATATCGTATGCTTCTTTTTCAAGAGCATCTATAGATGCATAAATATCTTCTCTTGCATCAATGTCTTCTGTTTTCTCAACTTCCTGCTGATATGAAGCTATTTTAGCGTCTTTATCGGCACGGGCTTCGCGAATCATATCTTTAAAATAGATAGTCTTGGCTCTAAGCTCGTCGTTAGAAAGCTGCGACAAAGCCTGTTCGTAAGTCTTGCTCTTACTTATTAAAGGCTGGATAGCCTTTATGTCCTTTTGCGATTTATCACCTACAAAGGCTTTTAAAATGCTGTTTATTAAACTCATTATTATATAATTACTTTTTATTTGTCTATGCTTAGGTACAAATTTAACCAAAAAAAAAGCCTCAAGAAGAGACTTTTCAATTGAATTTATTTTTCCTAGTATTCATCCTCGTTCCAAAGATAATCTTCGTCTGTCGGATAATCCGGCCATATTTCTTCCATCGATTCGTAGATTTCTCCTTCATCTTCGATAGATTGCAGGTTTTCTACTACCTCAAGAGGTGCACCTGTTCTGATGGCGTAATCAATTAGCTCATCTTTAGTAGCCGGCCACGGGGCATCACTTAAATAGGATGCTAATTCTAATGTCCAATACATCTTCTAAACGATTTAATTTTATGCAAAAATAAATTTTCTACTGAAAAAGTCAAGTAAAATTATGTTTATTTTCTGTAAAAAGTTAAGAACGTTTTTCGGGTGTCTTATATAGGTACTCAAAAGGGCTTTTTTAGACCTGCTTTGTATCTCTTTACTGTTTTAACCCTTTGGCAAACTAATACTTTTCTGGTATCCACTTCACTTCGTCGGCCTGTAAATCATGGGACAACTTTCGTGCCAGTACAAAAAGGTAGTCAGAAAGTCGGTTTAAGTATGTCAAAACCATCTCATCTGTAGGTTCCAGTTCGTGTAAATGTACCGAAAGTCGCTCTGCACGACGGCAAACACAACGTGCAATGTGACAATATGACACGGTGGTGTGCCCGCCCGGAAGCACAAAATGCGTCATAGGTGGCAGCTGGCTGTCCATTAAGTCTATCTCATTTTCAAGCAGTTGAATGTCGGCTTCTGTAATTTTAGGGATATTAAGTCTTTCTTTTCCGTTTTTCAGGATCGATTTCTCGGGGTCTGTTGCCAATATGGCACCTAAAGTAAACAGCCTGTCCTGTATGCGCTCCAGTACTTTCTTATAAAGCGGGTTCATATCCTGATCGCGGATAAGCCCAATGTGTGAGTTAAGTTCGTCTACAGTACCGTAGCTTTCTATTCTTATATGATGTTTAGGTACGCGTGTACCGCCAAAAAGTGCTGTGGTACCTTTGTCTCCTGTTTTAGTATATACTTTCATTTTGTATTAAAGTTGCTGAGTTTCTAAGTAGCTTAGTCGCTAAGTTTTACTTTTGAGTGATGGATTGATTAAAATACTGATCACTTACAATTACCTGTGCGGATTAGGATTTACCCTGTCGCTTTCTATCACACCATCCCTAAGGCGTATTACCCTGTGGGCGTAGGCAGCAATATCCTCTTCGTGGGTTACTAATATAACCGTATTGCCGTTTGCATGTATCTCGTTAAAAAGCTTCATGATCTCTATGGATGTTTTACTGTCCAGGTTACCTGTAGGCTCATCGGCAAGGATGATAGAAGGGTGATTAACCAAGGCACGTGCTACGGCTACCCTTTGACGCTGACCTCCCGAAAGCTGGTTGGGTTTGTGGTCCATCCGGTCGTCAAGGCCTACCTGTGTAAGTACCTGTGTGGCGCGTTGGGTACGCTCGGGTTTTTTATAACCGGCATATACCATAGGCAGGGCTACATTATCCAGTGCTGTGGTTCTTGGTAAAAGGTTAAAGGTTTGAAAAACAAAGCCTATTTCCTTGTTGCGTATTTCGGCCAACTCGTTATCGGTCATCTGGCTTACGTCTTTTCCGTTAAGGATATAGGTGCCTCCGGTAGGGGTGTCAAGACAGCCCAACAGGTTCATTAGGGTAGATTTACCCGAACCCGACGGCCCCATTAGTGCTACATATTCACCTTTTTCTATAGTTAGGTCTATACCTTTTAAAACTTTTACAACTTCGTTACCCAACGGAAAATTTCTTGTAATACCTTTTATATCGATAATTGGTTGTGCCATACTTTTATTTTGAGGCTTAAAAGTAAGGAATTTTTGTTGGAATGATGAAAAGGTGTGTTTAGTTTATTATGTAGTTTTTTTATATTTTGACATGTGTGTTGGTTTTGTTTAAAGTGCAAATAGTGAAATAAAAAATATTTATCAAAGCCTGCAACTTTACAATTTCTTTACATAAACTGCCTGTCTAACAAAATTTTTACTATATTTATAGTGTTGACAATCAGTATATGAAAAATCAATTGCTAATCATACTCTTCATTATTAGCATGCCGGCTTGCCTGGCACAGGAGGGCTATCCTGAACCTCCTGATACTCATAAACGCCTTTTTTACATTCAGCACAGTAAGAATCATAATACCTATGTATATGATGCTAATTTTAGCAGCAGCACACGTATTAATGATTCCGATCCTATAGATGTATATCAGATAGACTACAAAAAGGACGGTACCCGTGAGGAGCTTACCGCACTGCAACGTAAAATGGCTTATGGTATTACCTTTAACAGGGTGAGCGAGAACCGTTTTGAATTCACACTGGCTGCCTATCCCGAAAAAACACTTACGCTGGCACTTCATTCCGGGCATCCTGTAGTTACCGTAAACATAAACGGTAAGGATATCCAGCTGGAAAGAATGTTTTTACACTGCAATGCCCTTGGTACAGGGGTTTCTAAAATTGAATTTTACGGTAAGGACTTAAAAACCAAAAAGAAGCTTACCGAAATTATGTACATCAGCAAATAAACTTAAAGTCGAAAGTTTGTAAAGTCTAAAGTCTGTTAAGGCTTATCAGATTATTATACCTATTCCTAGACTTTAAATCCTTCCGACTTTCGACTATAATTCCGTTAACTATTTCTTAAAAATCTTAATAAACTGTTTAAGTGTATTAAACTATTCTTAATAATTTAGCTAAAATTTTGAATTGTCGTAAACATGCAGTTACCTTTGATCTATCAAGTAACAAATAATCAAAACGACTATGAAAAGATTGAATCTATTATTAGGAGCTGCTTTAATCGCAGCAGGTATGACATCATGTAAAACGGATACTGAGCAAATGGCGGAACAAAACATTGACCGTTATGAATCTTATGTTGACTCAATAAGCCGTCTTGATGCTACAGAAAGAACGTCTAACTGGGAAGCAATTGATGCAGAATACAATGCAAGACTTGCTGAAGCAGAAGCTGCGCTAGCTGATGCAAAAGACAGCCAAAATGCTGAAACAAGAATTAACGACTCTAAAACAGAGTACGAAAACGTAAAAACTGAGACTCAAAACACTGTAAAAGAAACTCAGGGTAATGCTCTTATAGTATCTTACTTCGGTCCAAACAACATGGTTGGTAGCGATCTTAACTTTGACTGGGTAAACAAAGACAACATTCTTAGTGTTTACCAAAACTTTGTAGATACTTTTGAGAAAAACAAAGACACTTACTCAAGAGAAGACTTTGACCAGATTAAAGTTTGGTATGAGGCTCTTGATGCAAGAAAAAACACTGTTGAGAAAGAAGGTCTTTCTTCTGAAGACAACAATGCAATTGCTAAGCTTAAATTAGAGTTTGCTCCGAAATTTAAATGGGAGCGTATGACTGCTAAAGGCGAAGAAAACAAAGAGGCTAAAGAAGAAGCAGCAGAGTAATATGTAAAGGTTTTATATAAATTTGTGTTTGTGGAAATGCCGGCAATAGCCGGCATTTTTTGTTTTTATTGGGTATACTTTAACCGGTGGTTAACGTGTTCTTGTTTAGTGGTTTAATACCTTTAAGGTAGTTAAACCATAAAAAATTTAGTTATGCCAGGAAGAAAAAGCCCAGGGCCTGAGGTAAAGGATAAAGCCCAGTATGAGGCACTAAGAGACAAAGGCTATAGTAAGGAGAAGTCGGCGCGTATAGCTAACAGCAAAGGTGCCGAACATCGTGGCGGTAAAGCAAAGAAATATGAAGACCGCACTAAGCAAAGCCTTTATGAAGAAGCGAAAAAAGTGGGAATTGAAGGAAGAAGCAAAATGACCAAGGCAGAACTTGCTCATGCATTGCGCACAAACTAAGCTAATAATCCCCATAAATTGCGAACACCTAAAACAAGGTCGAGTGCAAAGGAACGGTAAGGGCGTATGTTGAAATGTTGTTTCGCCTGTCCCTTACGGAAAAAGATAAGGCCTAAATGATATGTGTCTACCGTGACCGTAACATTTGGGTCTTTTTTTATGGCTTCCCATGCAGCTTCCCTTTCAGGAGTAGCATGTGGATCTGTAAGTACAAAGATATTTTTCTCGGCTACGTTGTCCAGAAGCTTATTAAATACAGGAAGGATGGTGTGTTTATCATGTCCGCAAATTACGCTCATGTCCAGTCCGCCCGGTACTGACGCAAGAGGAGAGAAGAACCATATTTGTGTTTTGGTTTTTTCTCCCGCTTCACGAATGGCTTCGGTCATGTCATGGGCATTTTCTCCCATAATGGCGAGTTTAAACGACCTGAAATGATTAATAGTTTTAAAAAGGGTAGTTAGTGCCTGATTGCTGACACTATTATTGCTGATTTTTACTTTCTTGCCGAAATAAAAACCATCGGTAACAAGATCAAACACAAAAGGGGAGTGAACCCCATGTGCGTTTTTAGACTTTAAAAGAAATTCTAAGTATGACATCGTTCCCAAATTTAATAAAAATCATTTCACTTTAACGAGAGTTTTTTCACGGTATTGTATTACTCTCAAAATGACAGATAATATAGTTTTTGGTTAGAATTATTCTTCCATTTTAGCACTTAACTCAAACCAACGTTCGGTTTTTTCATCAATCTTGTTGAGTACAACCTGAAGTTCGTCTGCTTTTTTGGTGATGTCGGCATCGGCTACCTTACCTTCAGAGAAAAGCAATTCGATGGCTTCTTTTTCCCTTTCAAGGTCTTTAATTTCCTTTTCTATTTTCTGGTATTCCTTCTGTTCGTTAAAGGTAAGTCCTGTTTTTACCTGATTTTGTTTCCATGCTTTTTTATCGGCTGCAGGTTTTGCATCGTCTTTTGCAGGTTCGGCACTGTCTTCATAAGCACGGAAATCGCTGTAGTTGCCCGGGAAGTCTTCTACCTCGCCTTCGCCACGGAAAACAAACAGGTGGTCTACAATCTTATCCATAAAGTAACGGTCGTGAGATACAACCAGTAAACATCCCGGATAATCTAAAAGGAATGCTTCCAGTACGTTTAGGGTTACAATGTCGAGGTCATTTGTAGGTTCATCCAGTATAAGGAAGTTAGGGTTTTGTATAAGTACCGTACATAAATACAGGCGTTTTAGTTCGCCCCCGCTAAGTTTCTCTACAAAGTCATATTGTTTTTTACGGTCGAATAAAAAGCGCTCCAGTAACTGTGCTGCCGATATTGTTCTTCCTTTTGTAAGCGGAATGTATTCGCCAAACTCCTTAATAATATCTATCACCTTTTGTTCCGGCTTAGGGTTGATACCTGCCTGCGTGTAATAGCCCAGTTTTATTGTTTCGCCTATTACAACCTTACCGTTGTCGGGCTGTATGGTTTGTGTAAGTATATTAAGAAAGGTGGATTTGCCGGTACCGTTTTTACCTATTATGCCTATGCGTTCGCCACGTTTAAAGTTGTAGTTAAAGTTATCCAGTATGGTTTTGTCCTTAAACTTTTTAGAAACATTATGTAGTTCCACAACCTTGCTACCCATGCGCTCCATGTTTATTTCAAGCTCTATCTGGTGGTCTTTGCGGCGGCTATGAGCCTTTTCCTTAATTACATAAAAGTCGTCCTGTCTTGATTTAGACTTAGTGGTTCTTGCCTTTGGCTGACGACGCATCCAGTCAAGTTCTTTAACGAAAAGATTTTTGGCTTTGTCTATACTGGCGTTTTCGGCAGCTATTCTTTCCTCTTTTTTAGTAAGATAATACGAGTAGTTTCCTTTGTACTGGTATAGCTTTGCGTGTTCTAGCTCAATAATCTCATTACAAACACGCTCTAAAAAGAAACGGTCGTGCGTTACCATAAACAGGGTCATGTTCTCTTTAGCGAAATAATTCTCAAGCCATTCAATCATTTCCAGGTCCAGGTGGTTGGTAGGCTCATCCAGTATTAAAAGATCGGGCTTGTTAATAAGGATTATAGCCAGAGCCAAGCGCTTTTTTTGCCCTCCCGAAAGATTTTTAACCTTTAACTTAAGGTCTTCCATTTTTAGTTTAAAAAGGATTTGCTTGTATTGGGTTTCGAAATCCCATGCGTTGTTGGCGTCCATGCGCTCAAACGCTTTTTGGTATGCCTCTTCGTCTTCAGGGTTTTCAAGCGCCTTTTCATACTGTTCTATAACTTTCAGTATATCGTTGTCTGAAGCAAATATGCTTTCCTCAATGGTAAGTTCAGGATCCAGATTGGGTTCCTGTGATAAGAAAGCCATCTTAATATCCTTACGTATAACAACCTGTCCTGTGTCGGGAGTGTCTTCTCCCGTAATTATTTTAAGGATGCTTGTTTTTCCTGTACCGTTTTTTGCAACAAAGGCTATTTTCTGGTCTTTGTTTATCCCGAAAGAAAGATTGTCAAAAAGAGTACGCTCGCCAAAAGACTTTGATATGTTTTCTACTGAAAGATAGTTCACTGCTGTATTATTTTTTGCAAAAGTAGTCTTTTTGTATCATGTTTTGTCTTGAAACTTACTTTAGCTGTTATCTTTACCTTGAGGTTTATAAATTGTATTATATGTTTAAAGGCTTAAAAAATATATTCTTTCCTAAAAGGAAGAAAAAATATAAATGTCCGGAATGTGGGGAGTATCATCAAGACTGGCCCGCATTGTGTTATGATGCTCCTATTAATTATTCGCAATTGCCTACTGAAGATAAGGGAAGTATAGCTTCTTTGGATCGTGATTTTTGTGTTATTGAATACCCTGATCAAACCGATAGATTTATTCGTGTGATACTAATTCAAAGAGTGTATGATAGCTGTGAGGATTTACATTACGGATTATGGGTGTCTCTTAGTGAAAAGAGTTTTTTAGATTATAAATCTCATTTTGATTCAAATGATTATGAAGCTGTGTATTTTGGTTGGATAAGTAATATTTTAGAGGGGTATGATGATACTTTGAGTGTTCCTGTTGATGTGGTGTATAATGGAGGTAGCAACAGGCCTGAAATTATACCGCATAAAAGTTTTTCCCATCCTTTTGTTGAGGACTACTATAATGGTATTGCTAAAAAAGAAGCGCAAAAGCGGGTTGATAATATTTTGCAGAGGTTTAATGATAATATTTAGTTTATTATATCTCAATATTTGACAGAAGCGTTCCAGTCGGAGCGCTTTTTTCTTAAGTATAAATCAGACAAAAAGTCATGTAAAGTGCCATTTTGGCGTTAAAAAATGCATTGGAATAAAAGTTGACTATTACTAAGCAAATATTTGAAACTAAAAAATTAAAAGATATGAACTTAGTAAAACGCAACAACACAAACGGTTTTCCATTTGTAATGGACGAAATTTTTAAAGATTTAATGGGTGGTACACAGTATGTAAATAAAGTAACTGCACCCGTAAACATAAAAGAAACAGAAAACAACTTCCTGGTGGAGCTTATGGCTCCGGGGTTAAAAAAAGAAGATTTTAATGTTGAACTTGACAATGACCTTTTAACGATTTCATCTGAAGTAAAAACAGAGAAAACGGAAGGTGAAGAAGGTAAATTTACGCGCAAAGAGTTTAGCTTCTCTTCTTTTAAAAGATCGTTTACACTTCCGGAAACCGTAAATCAGGAGGCTATTACTGCTTCATACGATAACGGTATCCTTAAACTTACACTTCCTAAAAAAGAGGAAGCGTTACCTAAAGAAAAGAGGTTAATAGATATTTCATAATGATTTGAGTTTAGTTGGTTTGAAAAAGCACTCTGGTTTCAGGGTGCTTTTTTATTTGTTGTAAGGTAAATCTAAGTATTGCAATTAACCAATTCAACATAATAATTATATTTGCGGCATGCAGTTATCGGTAATTATCCTTAATTATAATGTCCGCTATTTTTTAGAGCAGTGTGTACTTAGTGTACAAAAGGCTTTAAAAGATATTGACGGTGAAATAATTGTAGTTGATAATAACTCTCCTGATGATAGCTGTGCTATGATGAGCCAGCGCTTCCCTGAGGTTACACTTATAGAGAATAAGGATAACGCCGGATTCCCGAAGGGTAATAATATAGGTGTGGCTGCTGCAAAGGGTGAATACATCTGTATACTTAACCCTGATACTGTCGTCGCGGAAGATACCTTTAAAAAAGTACTGCAGTTTGCACAAAGCAAAACCAATCTGGGTATTGTAGGGGGAAAATTGGTAGACGGCCGTGGTAACTTCCTGCCGGAAAGCAAGAGGGGAGTGCCTACTCCCTGGGTAGCCTTTACAAAAATAACAGCACTTAATAAAGCTTTTTCCAAATCATCGCTCTTTAATAAGTATTATGCTCAACACCTTGATGAAGATCAAACGGGTGAGGTAGATATACTTGTTGGGGCCTTTATGGTTATGAAACGTGAGCTTTATCTTGAAGTAGGAGGTTTTGATGAAGGCTGTTTTATGTACAGCGATGATATTGATTTGTCTTATACGGTACAACAAAAGGGTAAGATCAATTATTATTTTCACGAAACAACCGTTGTACATTATAAAGGAGAGAGTACGGTTAAGGATGGTACTTATATGAATCGCTTTAGGGAAGCG
The DNA here is from genome assembly GCF_008000935.1 of Flavobacterium alkalisoli. Taxonomy (NCBI): domain Bacteria; kingdom Pseudomonadati; phylum Bacteroidota; class Flavobacteriia; order Flavobacteriales; family Flavobacteriaceae; genus Flavobacterium; species Flavobacterium alkalisoli. The sequence goes on along the minus strand of NZ_CP042831.1, from coordinate 3,947,561 downwards.
ATGCAGTTTTTCTATAAGAAGCATTTTAGGAGTTCTCCTGTTTTTGATTTGTTTATGCGGGCAGGGACTTTGTTTTTTGCTTTGGCAAAACAAAAGAAAAAGGTGGCTGTAATAGTACCCGATAGCTATATACTCTTATCTTATAATGAAGATTTACGTACTGCTCTGGAAGTCAGTCTTGAAAAAAAAGTGGACCGACATGAAAAAGATTTCGAAAAATTATTAATTTCGCAATCGATTTCAGGTTTAAAGAGGTTTGAAGTGATATTTGATAATGAAACGCTTGATTTTTTTGAGATAATTAAATTAATGGAGCTTTTTAAAAAATCAGGCCTTACCTTTAAAATAAAGCCGAGAGGGAGTAATTTTATTATAGGAAGTAACGACAGTAACGACAGAGGGACTGTAATTGTTATAAAATCCTGAAAAGTCTTAACGGTTTTATAAAGCCGTAACAAAACAGGACAAAACTGATTTTTTTTAGTAAATTCGCAAGCACAAAGATTAATTTTACCTTTAGGTTAACGATATGGCAAAATTTGAATTAAAATTACCCAAAATGGGGGAAAGTGTTGCAGAGGCAACAATTACAAATTGGTTAAAAAATGTGGGTGACCACATTGATGCTGATGAAGCGGTTTTAGAGATTGCCACAGATAAAGTGGACTCAGAAGTACCGTCTGAAGTTTCAGGTGTTCTTTCTGAAATACTTTTCCAGGTTGACGATGTTGTTCAGGTTGGTCAAACCATTGCTTATATCGAGACCGAAGGTGGTGTTGCTGTTGATGCTCCAAAAGAGGAAACAAGTGCACCAAGCGTACAGGCAGTAGAAAAAACTGTTGAGGCTGCTAAGGAAACTTCGACTGCAGCTCCTGTTGATTTTTCGGATTCAGATAAGTTTTTCTCTCCGCTTGTTAAGAATATAGCTAAAGAAGAAGGCGTATCTCTTGCTGAACTTGAATCAATTAACGGTACAGGTAAAGACGGAAGAGTTACTAAAAACGATATATTAGATTACGTTAAGAACAGAGGTTCTAAGCCGGCTCCAGCACCTGCACAGCCAGCACCTGCCGCTGCTCCTTCACCGGTTCCTCCAACAGCACAGGCTCAGGTGGCAAAAGCTGCTCCCGTATCTGTAAACGGACAGGACGAGATTGTGGAAATGGACCGTATGAGAAAACTTATCTCAGGATATATGGTACAGTCTGTTCAAACTTCGGCTCACGTACAGTCGTTTATTGAAGTAGACGTTACCAATATCGTTAAATGGAGAGATAAGGTTAAAAACGCATTCGAGAAAAGAGAAGGTGAAAAACTTACTTTTACTCCTATATTCATGGAAGCAGTTGCAAAAGCACTTAAGGATTTCCCTTTAATGAATATATCTGTAGATGGTGAGTATATCATCAAGAAGAAAAATATAAATCTAGGTATGGCGGCTGCATTACCTAACGGTAACCTAATTGTACCTGTTATTAAAAATGCCGATCAGCTAAACCTTGTAGGTATGGCAAAAGCCGTTAACGATTTAGGTAACCGTGCAAAAGCAGGTAAACTTAAACCGGACGATACTCAGGGAGGTACTTATACAGTAACTAACGTTGGTACATTTGGCAGTGTGTTTGGTACACCAATTATCAACCAGCCGCAGGTAGGTATCCTTGCTCTTGGAGCTATCAGAAAAGTACCTGCAGTTATCGAAACTCCTGAAGGTGACTTTATCGGTATCCGCCAGAAAATGTTCCTTTCTCACAGCTACGATCACCGTGTGGTAGACGGAGCTCTTGGGGGTTCATTCGTTAAGCGTGTTGCTGAATACCTGGAGGCTTTTGATCCAAACAGAGATATATAATACTGAATAGTATAAATAAAAAAAGCGGCTTAATAGCCGCTTTTTTTATTTGACTGAAGCAGGTTTGTAATATAAACTTGTAACACCCGATTTAGAAGACCTTACTTCGATAAGCTCGAGGTTTAATCGCTGTCTTATATCCTGAAACAATGGCTTTCCACCACCTAATACTACAGGATGAACTGCAAGTCTGTATTCATCAATAAGATTGTTGTTGATGAAAGCTGTAATAAGAGATGCACCTCCAAAAAGCCAGATATCCTTTCCTTTTTGGTTTTTTATCTGATTTACTTCTTCAGCAATTTTATCTCTTATTATGGTATTTTCTCCGGCATTGGTAAGTGTTGATGAAAAAATATATTTTTTCATTCGATTTATTTTATCATAAAAGTCTTTGAAGCCACTTTCTTCTTCAGGTTGATAGTTGCCATATAGTTCATAGCTTTTTCGTCCGTAAAATACAGTGTCAATTTCTTCAGGAAAAGTTTCCAGGAAATTTTTCTCTCCTGCTCCAATATCTGTATCCATAATGCACCAGTCAATTTCACCATTTGGTCCTTCAATAAAACCATCAAGCGTAACGGCAAGGTCTAGAATTACTTTTCTCATAGTTAAAGTTCGTTTATTACGTGCATGATTTATTCTGCTACGGTGTTAAGATAGCGTTCGTTAATAATATTCATGTGGTGGCGCACATGGCCCAACAGGGCGTATCCTACTGCTCTTGCAGAAACAGTGTCTTCTCCGCTTCCAAGGCAAAGTTGTGATTGCTTTTCTGTTAATCCTGAAAAGAATTCTATGCTATAATTGCGTATTACATTAAACTCTTCCAAAAGTTCGTCAATGTCATGGCGTTCCACTTCTGCGTTTTGTATGTAGGCTTCGTGGTTGGTAAATCCAAAAGGAGTTTGGTTGTCTCCTCTTGATGCAGCTAATGCACGATACTGCATGATTCTCTCCACATAATTTATATGCATCAGTACCTGTTTAATGCTCCATTTTCCTTCGGCATAGCAGTAATTAGCCATGTCAGGACTGATGTTCTTAAAGAAATTATAGGTACAGTTTCTATCCTGTCTCATTAAATGTATAAGTCCGTCTTCTTTAGTGAGGCCTATATACGCTTCCAGTCTCGGCGGATATTCGCCAATAAGGGGTTTGGTGATCATAAATGTTGATTTTTTGATTGATGATTGTTTTAAACTAATTCTTCGCAGTTAAGTCCGTTAGCCCTGAAAAGGTTAATTACTTTAGTTGCGATTTCTTTGTTGCTTTCAACACGAACGATACGGTCGCAATCCTCCGGGTCAAAATCCACTCTTAATACAGAGTCTATTGCGGCAAGTATTTTACTTGCGAATTTGATTTGTCTGTTGGTTTTGACGGAGGTTTTAAAAACAAACACTTTTTTCATAATTGTCGGTTTTTTGATGATGATGATTTTAAAAAGTAGTGTAAATGTACAACACAAATGGATAGGTGGGTTGTGCAAAAACCTCAAAAAATTTTGAGACTTCATTTTTCGAAATCATACAAAATTATTTCACAGGTAATTACATAAACAATACCTGCGTTGACATTAATGTTGACAATAGAGAATAATTAAGATTCCTCTTCGTTATGATATCTTTCTGCCGATTTATTAATCCTCGCAGCTATAATACTTTTAAGCTTTCTTGGGGCCAAAACCTTCATGCATTCCCCAAAGCCCAATATCTCCCTTTCCAATTCAAAGTTATGAACCACATCTATCCGTATTATAATACCGGTTTCATCCTCTTTAACAATCTGTTGCGAATGATGGATGGGTTTAGTTATTACATAAGGGGCGTTGTATTTGTTTACATGCAGTATTACTTTACTGGGCCTGTCTTTTTGAGATTTTGTTACTCCCAGCAAATCATTAAAATAACGGTCAAAATTTACACCGTCATATTCAACATACAGTTCTTTTGAAAGGGAATGAAATTCAATAATCCTGTCCAGGGCCAGAGTAAGAAGGTTTTGGTTTTTTTTTGGCCTGCAAACCAAAAACCATCTGTTTCTGTACTCTTTTAAAAGGTATGGGTAGTAAATTTCATTACTAGCTTTTAAAGCTTTGAATGATTTATACTCTATAAGTAGCGGTGTTTTATTTAAAATAGCCTGATACAAAGGGCTAATATGTTCAATTCCCTTAAGGTTTTTGTTGTCTTCAAACTGAATGTAGTTCTTATTACTGTCGGCCGATTTGTTTACGTTGTTTTCCAGTTTTGCGATAAGATCACTCATTTCGTCAAAGTAGTTAAAGCCATTTAAGTGCTTCAAAACGCTTACTATCTCCTTCATCTTATCCATATCGGCAGTATTGATAGGAGAATTGGTTATACTGTAATCGGAATCTTCATAAGTATAAAACCTTTTGTCAATAACAACAATAGGGGCATTGTATCCCAGCTTATCACTACGCATGGTTTGAATGTCAGACTGAATAGTCCTTTTGCTTACCCCGGTAGAAATACCCTCATATTCGTATAAGGCATACGATACTTTTTCTATAAGGTCTTCCAGTGTCCATTTCCTGAATCGGTTTTTAAGGCATTCGTCAATGGTTTTATATCGTAAAAGGGCAAGCTTATTTGTAGCCATTTGGTAAGGATTTGGTTTTTTGGTTAAAAAAGGCCTTTCAAAAATAGATAAAAATACTTTTACTGCGCATTCTATTTGCGCAGATTTGTTTTTTTAAACATATTTTGAAATTATTTTACTTGTTAAATGATTGGTAGTCAATATTTTCATTGAAAATAATGAAAAAAAAATTCACTGCGCATTTTCATTGCGCATACGTACGGCCATATTTGCAATGTCAGGATGAGACATTAAAACCACACCTTATCAATTTTAAGTTTAACAGTAAAAGATTAGTATTATGAAATTCAATTTTTTAGCCAAAAACAAAAACATAACTGTAAATCACCAAGGAGCTAAAGCTTATAAAGTTACTCCCGAAATGGAACTGTATACAGCAGTGGTTACAACCGGGCTGAGTGATACATTTTACGAATCGGGAAGCGAAAGACTTAAAAGAATTATAAACCTTATGGCTTTATGTGATGCCGAGTTTGTTGCAAAGTTAGCCGTTTATGTTAGAACACAAATGTATTTAAGGAGTATTCCTTTAGTGCTTTCGGTTGAACTTGCAAAACAGGCGTCGGGTACTTCAATAGTAAGTAAAACAATAAACGGAGTAGTACAGCGTGCCGATGAGATTGCCGAGCTTTTAGCTTACTATCAGATAGCAAACAAAAGGCAGGGTGCAAAAAAACTGGGAAGCCTTTCTAAGCAGGTACAAAAAGGACTTGCAGAGTCGTTTAACAGGTTTGATGAATACCAGTTTGCCAAATACAACAGGAAAACAGAAGTGAAACTTAAAGACGCCCTGTTTTTGGTTCACCCTAAAGCAAAAGATGAGAGCCAGCAGGAAGTATTTAATAAGATTGCTGCCAATACACTTGCTGTGCCTTATACATGGGAAACTGAGCTTTCTGAACTGGGAAAAACCAGGTTTGAGAATCAGGTTGTTAAACAGATGGCAGTTGCTCAAAAATGGCAGGAATTAATAGAGAGTAAAAAAGTAGGGTATATGGCTATAATGCGTAACCTGAGAAATATACTTGATGCAGGCGTTTCCGTAAATCATATTAAAATGGTTTGCAGTTATATTTCTAACGAACAGGCTGTGGCAACATCTAAACAATTGCCTTTTAGGTTTCTTGCAGCTTATAGAGAAGTTAAAAAGCATGAATCGAAATATACCTCTATGGTTCTCGAAGCTCTTGAGGATGCGGTAATGCATAGTGCTAAAAACATAAAAGGTTTTGGTGTGAATACATCGGTTGTTATTGCCTGCGACGTTTCAGGTTCAATGCAGCAACCTGTTTCGGCAAAGAGTAGTGTAATGCTTTATGATATAGGCCTAATGCTGGGTATGCTTATGCAGTCGCAATGTAAAAATGTTATAAGCGGTATGTTTGGCGACCGTTGGAAAATAATAAACATGCCAAGGAGAAATGTACTGGCAAATGTACTGGAGTATTACAGAAGGGAAGGTGAAGTAGGTTATGCTACAAATGGCTACCTGGTTGTTAACGACCTTATAAAAAGAAAAGAGGTTGTAGATAAAGTTATGTTGTTTACCGATGTGCAGATGTATGATAGCACAGGCTTCAATTCGTTTGAAGGCTCATGGAAAAAGTATAAGGAAATAGCACCAAATGCCAGCCTGTATATATTTGACCTTGCAGGGCATGGTAAAATGCCTTTAGATATAAAAAGAAATGATGTGTATTTGATAGCTGGCTGGTCTGACAAGATCTTTGATGTTCTTAATGCTGTAAATGATACGGCAATTGCTATGGAAAAGATAAGCCAAATCAAATTGTAGATCGCTTCCGCAGCCGGGGATGCTGCGGAAGCTTAATAAAAGTTCATAAACATAATAAAAACAGGTGCCGTAAATAAGAGTTACTCCGTAAGTTCTGTGTCACAGGTTCAAATCCTGTCATCGTAAGATGTAGCTCAGTCTGGTAGAGCAAGAAACTCTTTTTGCCTTTTGCCCTGTTTGAATTGTAGATTGCTCCTGCAACAGGGGATGTTGCGGGAGCTTAATAAAAGCTTATTAGATGAGTGCCGTAGGGAAGAATTACTTCGTTGGGGTTAACACAATGCAGTTTCAAAAGCTGCTATCCTGTAAAAGGATATCGTCTAATTGGTAAGACTTGTTAGAGAGGTCTTTCCGGTTATAGCCTCATCTTAATATAACAGGTGCCGTAGATAAGAGTTACTTCGTCCATTCCTGAGACGGGAGTTCGATTCTCCCTTTCTTCGAGAAAGTGAAAGATATAGCTTAGATGGTAAGCGCGGGAAATAGTCTCTTTTCGTTTGTAGCCCTGTTTTAAAATAAGGATGCCGTAGGTAAGGGATACTTCGTCACCACTTAGGGGGAGGAATAGCGTAGTCATTTTAATATGGCAAGGCTATCCGGTTCGACTCCGGCTTGACATGCCCCCGTTCTCTTACCGTTTTTTGCTCCTTTGTTCTTTAAAAAATTGTTGAGTGCCGTAGGGAAGTGTTACTTCGCCTGGCTGATTAAAGCGGGTTCGAATCCTGCATGTCACTTCCTGCTTATAGCCCCGGCAGTAAAAGAGTGCCGTTGTAAAGTGTTACTTCGTTTCCAAATCGACATCTTACATCACTTTACGCTTATTGCCTCTTTTTCTATTTAAAAATTATAAATTAAGTTTAAAGCAACCATTGCAAACATAAAAAGTTATGGAACGATTAATTACAGGAACCGATTTATTGACTATCGGTTTTAAAGAAAACACGGTTTTAGGGCATGCCTTAACATTGGTAAATGAAAAATATGCTTCTCAGGAAAAAGAAGAAGTATTGGCTTTATTAAAGAAAGTAAATGATTATCCGGAGAATTTTCTTGATGACGAAGTTTTAGGAACACTGGCTTCGGCAATGATAGAGGAAGCAAACATTTTGAAGGAAGACGAAATACCTCTTGTTGAAAATCCGGAGACGTATACTATATATGGTGAAAAACATATAGAAGAAGGGGCGAAGACCCAAATGGATGTGGCAATGAAACTGCCGGTAACGGTAGCGGGGTCTTTAATGCCCGATGCCCATCAGGGATACGGCCTTCCTATAGGTGGTGTGCTTGCAACAAAAAATGCCATAATTCCTTATGGGGTTGGGGTAGATATAGGTTGTAGAATGGCACTGTCGGTATACGATATTCCTGAAGGATTCTTTATGGAAAATCAGGCTAAGTTTAAAAGGGAGCTTATTGCTCAGTCTAAATTTGGTGCAGGGCAGGGTTTTAAAGGGAGAGATAAAACGACTCACGATATATTAGACCGTGATGAGTTTAATATGAACCAACTTTTAAAAAGCCTCCAGGATAAAGCCTGGTCTCAGTTAGGTACTTCGGGAGGAGGTAATCACTTTGTGGAATTTGGTATTATAGAGTTTGAACAAAGAGATGAGATACTTAACATAGATAAGGGACGTTATGTGGCTTTGCTTACCCATTCGGGTTCACGTGGTTTGGGTGCTACTATAGCAGGACATTATACCAAGCTTGCCAAGAGTATGTGCAAACTGCCAAGGGAAGCTCAAAACCTTGCTTATCTGGATCTTAGTACTCAGGAGGGGCAGGAATACTGGATGGCTATGAACCTGGCTGGAGATTATGCATCGGCCTGTCATCAGGTAATACATGATAAGATGGAAAGGGCTTTAGGAGGTAAAGTGCTGGCTAAGGTAGAGAATCATCATAATTTTGCATGGAAGGAAATCCTTAACGGAGAAGAGGTAATAGTACACCGTAAGGGGGCAACACCGGCCGGTAAAGGGGTTATGGGTATTATACCGGGTAGTATGACGGCACCGGGATTCCTTGTGAGAGGTAAAGGAGAAGAAAATTCCATTAACTCAGCTTCACATGGAGCGGGAAGGCAAATGAGCCGAACACAGGCTATAAAAAGCATTACCCGAGATGATATGAGACAAGTACTTAAAGACCATGGCGTGACCCTTATTGGGGCAGGAAAAGATGAAGCGCCTATGGCTTATAAAGATATCAACACCGTGATGGCCTCACAAACAGACCTTGTGGATGTCGTGGCTAAATTTACCCCTAAAATGGTAAGAATGGCCGATGACGGAAGCCGGGAAGATTAACAATGGGTGCTAAGGGAGACAGTTTTTCTGTCTCCCTTTTTTTATTTGTCTTTGGTCATAAATTCAATTCCCTATCTTTGTAAAGATAAAAGTATAATTGGTGAAAACTTTCGGGGTAATAGTATTGGTTATAGTGCTTTTTGCATTAAGCACCGCTAAAGTTGATGATAAAAGACTTACAGAAGATTTTCATCACACTATAGTTATGAAAGATACAGCCAACTGGGCAGAAATAAAGATGGATACATTAGACATGGTCAATAAAATGGCTTATGCCGATACTGCTAATTTTATGAAGCAGAAAATTTATCCCTGTGCCCGATGCTTTTTAAGGCCGGAGGTAGCAGAAGCTTTAGAAAAAGCTAACATGCTGGCTAATGCTAAAAACCTTAAATTGGTTATTTTTGATTGCTATCGTCCTTACGGCTATCAGCAAAAGATGTATGAAATTGTAAACAATCCCAAATATGTTGCTCCGCCGGGTAAAGGCTCTAATCATAACAGGGGAGCAGCAGTAGATTTATCTCTGGCGGATGAAAACGGTGATTTGCTTGACATGGGTAATGAGTTTGATGATTTTTCAAGCCTTTCCCATTACATGTCTGATAAGATATCTGAAAAAGCGCAAAATAACCGAAAGCTGCTTAGAGTTATAATGAATGAGGCAGGATTTACACCTTATGATAATGAATGGTGGCACTTTGATTACAGAAAGAAAAAATATGAGACTTCCGATTTTAGATGGGAGTGTAATGAACAAACACAACAATAAATAAAATGGAACTTAAACTGCACAGGCCTATATGTTTTTTTGATCTGGAAACTACAGGTACAGATATTACTAAAGACAGAATAGTTGAAATAGCGATACTTAAGGTATACCCTAACGGAAATAAGGAAAGCAAAACCTGGCTTGTAAATCCGGAAAGGCCTATTCCGCCACAGTCTACAGCTTTTCATGGTATAGACGATGAAAAAGTGGCAAACGAGCCTACCTTTAAAGATCTTTCTCATCAGGTGTATAATATGATTAAGGATTCTGACCTTGCCGGATATAATTCAGACAGATTTGATATACCGCTTTTGGCAGAAGAGCTTTTAAGGGCAGGTGTTGACTTTGATATGAAAAACAGGGTAACTGTAGACGTGCAGACAATCTTCCATAAAAAAGAAGAACGTACCCTTAGTGCTGCCTTTAAGTTTTATTGCGGGCAGGTGCTTGAAAACGCACATAGTGCAGCGGCAGATACCAATGCTACTTATGAGATATTAAAATCGCAACTGGACCGGTATGAAGATCTTAAAAATGATATTAAGGAGCTTTCGGAATTTACAACCCGTAAAAAAGCAGTAGATTTTGCAGGTTTTATAGTTCTTGATGATGATGGGGAAGAGATATTTACTTTTGGTAAGCACAAAGGTGCAAAAGTGGAGAAAATACTGGAGCAGGAGCCCGGTTATTTCGGGTGGATTCAGAATGCCGATTTCCCTTTATACACTAAAAAAGTGCTTACAGCTATTAAATTAAGAAAATTAAATAATAAATTAGTATAAAATAATCCCCACAAGATAACGCATACGCATGAAGATAATATGCATAGGCAGGAATTATGCCAGCCATATAGAGGAACTTAAAAACGAAAGGCCAGATGAGCCTGTTATTTTCCTGAAGCCTGACACGGCAGTAGTGCAAAAACAGTTTCCATTTGTTATACCGGAGTTTAGTAACGATGTACACTATGAAGTAGAAGTACTTGTTAAGATAAATAAGGTAGGTAAGTATATAGATGCAAAATTTGCCCATAAGTATTATGACGAGATAGGTTTAGGTATCGATTTTACAGCCAGAGACATTCAGGCAAAACTTAAGGAAAAAGGGCTGCCATGGGAAAAAGCCAAAGCGTTTGACGGTTCGGCTGTAATTGGGGATTTTATCAATAAATCAGAATTAGGATCGTTAGACAGCATAAACTTTGAGCTTACCAAAAATGATGAGGTAGTACAAAAAGGCAATACCCAAAATATGCTTTGGAAGATTGATGAGCTTGTTGCTTATGTTTCGCAATATTTTACATTAAGAACGGGAGATGTTATTTTTACCGGAACGCCGGAAGGCGTGGGCAAAGTTAACCCCGACGATGTGTTGGAAGGTTCGATAGAAGGTAAAAAATTATTCAGGATACAGGTAAAATAATGGCTTTACACTATAATTTATCCAAAGTATATGCGATTTCCGATAACGATGTGGATTTTGCAAGGCAGATAATGGTACTTTTTACCGAAGAGGTTCCGCCGGAAATTAAAAATATAAGGCAGGGACTAAAAGAAAAGGATTATGAAAGGGTATACCATGCTGCACATAAAATAAAGCCTACGCTTGATATGCTGGGTATGGACCTGGCTTATGAGGATGTTTTGTCTATAGAGACATGGAGCAGGAGCGAGGGTAAGAAAAAGGAAATTAAAGAGGTGTATAAGAGTCTTAAGGACAGGATAGACCATGCACTAAAAGAAATAAAAAAAGATTACGGCCTTTAATAGATATGAAAGCAGCGGTTGTTACCATTGGGGATGAGATCCTGATAGGGCAGATTGTGGATACCAATTCTGCTTTTATCGCAAAGTCTTTAGATAAAATAGGTATAGGAGTAGTTGAAATGCTTTCCATAAGCGACAGTCGTGAACATATACTGAAAACGCTGGAAACGCTGCAAAATAAGGTGGATTTGGTTGTCATGACAGGAGGACTTGGTCCAACCAAAGATGATATTACCAAAAAGACCCTTGCAGAGTATTTTAACGATGACCTTGTGACTGATGAAGCGGTTCTTATTCATGTTGAAGAACTGATACAAAAGGTTATGAACCGTCCGGTTTCGCAGATGAATAAAGACCAGGCGCTTGTACCCTCAAGAGGGACTGTGCTTTTTAACAGGGTAGGGACTGCACCAGGGATATGGATGGAAAACGAAAATACCGTTTTTGTGTCGCTGCCGGGTGTTCCTTATGAAATGAAATACCTAATGGATAATGAGGTTATCCTTAGGCTTATTTCTAAATTTAAAAGGCCTTATATACTTCATAAAACCATAAATACATACGGACAGGGAGAAAGCCTTATTGCCGAGCGTATTGAAGACTGGGAGAACAACCTGCCGGAGTTTATTAAACTTGCTTACCTGCCAAGTCCGGGTAAAGTAAGGCTTCGCCTTTCGGCAAGAGGTATCAACGAAGAGTTTTTACAGGAAAGCATTAAGGAAGAATCTGAAAAGCTAAAAGCTATAATAGGCGATATTATAGTTGGTTATGAAGAGGAAGAATCGCTTGAGGTTGTTTTGGCAAAGGTTTTAACGGAACAGCGTCTTACCATATCGGCAGCCGAAAGTTGTACAGGGGGCAGGATAGCGCAAATGCTAACTTCTCTGCCGGGGTCTTCGGCTTATTTTAAAGGAAGCGCAGTGGCTTATGCTACCGAAGCAAAAGTTAATATACTAAAGATAGACCAGCAGCTTATAGATATATTTAGTGTGGTAAGTCCTAAAGTGGCCGAAGCGATGGCTTTGCAGGCAAAGAAGATTTTTGGGACAGATTATGCCGTAGCAACCACCGGAAATGCGGGGCCTACAAAGGGAGATTCTGATGCCGAAGTGGGTACGGTTTTTATAGGTATAGCTACTCCAAAAGGCGTTTACAGTGAGAAGTTTGAGTTTGGTCAGCCCCGTGAAAAGGTAATAGAACGTGCGGCAAATAAAGCTTTGGAAAAAATTTATCAGGAAATTTTAAAAAACTGATTGATTATGTTTGTGTAATAGTTTTATTTTTTGTTACTTTGCACCCTGATTTTGAATAACGATATAAAAGCGATAAATAATGTCAAGAGTTTGTGCCCTTACTGGTAAAAAAGCGATGGTTGGAAATAACGTTTCCCACGCAATGAACAAGACTAAGAGAAAGTTTAGTGTAAACTTAGTGAAGAAGCGTTTTTATCTTCCTGAAGAGGACAGATGGATTACTCTTAGGGTAGCTGCTTCTACTATCAAGACAATTAATAAAAATGGTTTAGCTGCTGTTCTAAAAGACGCTAAAGCTAAAGGATTTATTAAATAATAATCCGTACCTAAATAAATATATAGCAAGATGGCAAAGAAAGGTAACAGAATCCAGGTAATTTTAGAGTGTACTGAGCACAAAGCTTCTGGCGTACCAGGAACTTCAAGATACATCACTACTAAAAATAAGAAAAACACTCCGGACAGGTTAGAGATCAAAAAATTCAATCCTATCCTTAAGAGAGTAACTGTTCATAAAGAAATAAAATAATATTACGTCATGGCAAAGAAAACCGTAGCATCGTTACAGACAGCTTCTAAAAGGCTAACTAAAGCTATCAAAATGGTAAAGTCTCCTAAAACAGGTGCTTATACTTTTGTTGAGAGCGTAATGGCTCCAGAATTAGTGGATGATTTTCTTAAGAAGAAATAATAAGTCCTAAACATATATAGAAAAGCTACTTTCAGTAACGGGAGTAGCTTTTTTATTTTCTATATTTACCAAAGGAAAAACGAGACTAAAAAAGCATATGAACTTCTTTAAAAAAATATTTTCTTCTGAAAAGAAGGAAACTTTAGATAAAGGTCTTGAGAAAACTAAAACTTCTTTTTTCTCTAAGTTATCTAAAGCTGTAGCAGGTAAATCTAAAGTAGATGATGAGGTACTTGATAATCTTGAAGAGATACTTGTATCATCTGATGTAGGTGTAAATACTACCCTTAAAATTATTGAGCGTATAGAAGAGCGCGTATCTAAAGATAAATATTTAGGTACAGATGAACTTAATGCTATATTAAGAGAAGAGATTGCAGGCCTGCTTTCGGAAACCAATACCGGAGAAGCTACAGATTTTGAAGTTCCGGCAGACAAAAAGCCATATGTACTAATGGTGGTAGGTGTAAATGGTGTGGGTAAAACCACAACTATAGGTAAACTTGCTTACCAGTTTAAAAAAGCCGGGCACAATGTGGTGCTTGGTGCTGCCGATACTTTTAGGGCTGCTGCTATAGATCAGTTACAGGTATGGGCAGACAGGGTAAATGTACCAATCGTAAAACAGCAAATGGGTAGTGACCCGGCTTCTGTTGCTTTTGATACGTTACAGTCGGCCGTTAAGCAAAATGCTGATGTTGTTATTATAGATACAGCCGGAAGGCTTCATAATAAAGTAAACCTGATGAACGAGCTTACCAAAGTAAAAAGGGTAATGCAAAAAGTAGTGGGCGATGCACCTCATGATGTGTTGCTTGTACTTGACGGTTCTACAGGTCAAAATGCTTTTGAACAGGCTAAACAGTTTACTGCTGCAACAGAGGTAACCTCACTTGCCGTTACCAAACTTGACGGAACGGCAAAAGGAGGTGTGGTAATTGGTATTTCAGACCAGTTCCAGATACCGGTTAAATACATTGGTGTGGGTGAAGGAATTGAGGATTTACAGGTATTTAACAAGTATGAATTTGTAGATTCCTTCTTCAAATAAATTTTTTACCAATAACCAATTAACTAACTAAATTAATCACCTTACAAGATGAGATTTTTTTCTTTGCTGGCAATATTCCTTATTGCTGTGGTTTCCTATGGCCAGGATATAAAAGGCTATTATATAACTAACAGTGACACTAGGATAGATGTCTATTTTAAACCAACAGATTTTGCAAAAACTGATAAGATTCAAATCAGGCAAAATGAAACAGGGGAATACCAGTCTTTACCATTTTTAACAGTTAAAGAATATGGTATAAGCGATCAGTTTAAATTCATAAAAAGAACAGTTAAAGTCGATAAGTCGAGATCTGATTCTCAAAGATATTATAGTACTTTTAAAGAGGCTGAGTGGGAAAAGACTGAGCTTTTCCTGAATGTACTTGTTGAAGGAGATGCATCTTTATATTCAGGCTACTTTAACGAAGAGAAAAAATATTTTTATTCGATAGATTCCAAAAAAATAAAAATTACCCAACTGGTACACAAAATGTACTTATACGGAAATGAAGTAAAAGAAAATAAAGAATACCAGCAAACCCTTTATAATGAGGTTAACTGTGGAGACAGTTCCGTTAACTTCGGGACTCTGTCTTATAAAGAAAGTTCTCTAAAGAAAGTTTTTGAAGTTTATAATAGTTGTAAAAGTTCACAATACAAAGTTTATGATAATAAAGGCTCATTAAAAATAGAATTGCTGGTAAGTGGTTATGCCGGACCAACAATGAATATGTTAGCTACAAAAACACAAGGCGGAAGCGGTAATGACAGTAGCATAGGTTTTAATTTAGGAGCTGAGGCTGTTATTGTAATGCCTGCAGGTAATTTGGGAGGTTTTTTCAGACTTGAATATGCAATGGCAACAGAGCTTGAAACAATAACACCTTTTGCAAATACAAACAGGCTTGTTGAACAATCTGTTCTTAATGCCAGCTTTTTTAGCGCTGTTTTAGGACCCAGATATTTTTTAAGTGAAAATAAAAACAAAAAAGGGTTTTTTATTGACGCCGGTTTTGGAATGAGCTTTGCTTTTGGTGATTTAACCAAGAATCAGTTAGCGACAAATGCTCAAGGTGAATATTATACGGCTTCAACTCAAACGTATAATCTGGCTCATAATTTTTATCTGACTGCCGGTTTTGGTTATGCCCTTTCAGAAAATATGGGACTTGAAGTAAGATATGATACTCCGAGAGAAGTGGTTGACTATAACAGTAACTATAAATTCAGTAAACTGGGATTGAATTTTAAATATACATTCTAATAAAGAAGCCGCTCATTGAGCGGCTTCTTTATTCTATAACAGCATTTATCTTTTGCCATAGGTTATCATCAAAACCCGAAAGGGCAAAGTTTTCGCCATCGGCTGCATTACCCATTCTTATTACCACCATCTTTTTAGATGGTATTACATAAATCTTCTGGTCATTTTTGCCTAATGCCATATACATATCATTAGCCCCGGAAGGGATAATGCTACCGTTAAATTCAAACTGTGTTTGCGGCAGGTGGTAGCTCTGCTTACCGTTAAGCCACCATAAATAACCGTAGCCTTTGTTAATATCCTGAGAGGTGTTTACAGCCTCGTTAAAATAAGTTGTATTTATTATTTGGGTTTCTTTCCACTTTCCGTTATTTAATGCTAAAAGGCCAAATCGAGCCATGCTTCGTGTAGTACTCCAGTAAACACTAAGGTCATCGCCGCTATCTATCCATACGCCTGTCATTCCTATAGGGTCTCTAAGTTTGGAATTGAAATAACCGCTCCAGGTTTGGTTGGTAGCCTGTGCCACAACATCCTGTAGTTTTACATAAACATTATGGTAGGCCCATCGGGTGCCGGCATCGGCTACGTATTGCAGGTTTTCTGGAGAAACATCATCACCCAGAGAATCGTCAAGGCCGGAACTCATAGTAAGCAGGTGTCTGCAGGTTATAAGGTTCTCTTTATCTAAATTAGCACTTGTCCATCCTGTGCCTAAATAATCGGATACTTTGTTGTTTATATTGATGTAATTTTCCTGCTGGGCAATTCCTGTTACTGTAGACGTAAGGGTTTTTCCGGCACTTGCCCAATACCAGGGGGTAGTGGCTGAATGCCCGTCAAAATAGTTTTCCATTACAATCTTACCATTTACAAGTATCATAAACGATTTGCTGTGTTTTTCTTCAAGATATTGTAAGAGTGCAGGTACGGCACTTTCATTCCAGCCCAACGAAGCCGGACTGGTAGTTTCCCAAACATCGGTATTGTTGTCAGGGAAATACATGCTTTCTTCAGGGGTAGGGCTAGTATCCGGATTGTTACTGTCATCGGAAGAACTACAACTAAAAAACAGGACACCTGTAAGTAGTAAAGGAAATAATTTTCTCATATAATTTTTTTGTTAGCTGATGCTAAAGATATTAAATACTTGTTTTCGTTAAACTACCGTTATAACATTTGAGGACACTTTTAAATGATTAAATTTGTGCTAACCAAAACAAAAAGATATCATGAAAAAACTATGCCTTTTTTTGCTAATGGCATTAGCAACTGTTTCCTGTTCCCAAAAAATTGAAGAGGCTAATCTGTATAAACTTAACGGATATTGGGAAATAAAAGAGGTTATAATGCCTGATGGACAAGAAAAAGAATACACGGTTAATCCTACGATAGATTTTTTTGAGTTGAAAGGAAAAGAAGGTTTCCGTCAAAAGGTAATGCCTCAGGTAGACGGTACATACAGAACCAATGAGCTGACAGAAAAGATCGCATTAAGTGAAGAAGACGGAAAGACTTATATAAATTATACTACCGATCATGCTAAATGGAAAGAGCAGATAATTGAGCTTGACGATGAGAACCTTGTTTTGAAAAATGAGCAGGATATAGAATACCACTACCAGAAACCCGAACCCTTTACTATAAAATAATGGCAAAACGGTTAAACGATCACAGTTCACTAGGTGATGTGCTTAAAGAAATTATCCAGAAGAATAACCTGCAAAAAGGTATGGATAAGATTGATGTGCGTGATGCATGGAAAAATCTTATGGGTAACGGGGTAAATAATTATACCAGTGAAATTATGCTGAAAGGTACTACACTTTATGTGGCGCTGACTTCGGCAGTTTTGCGCGAAGAGCTAAGTTTTGGAAAGGAAAAGATAGTGAAGATGATTAATGAAGAACTGGGTAGGGAAGTAGTAAAGGAAGTTGTTTTAAGATAAATAAATGTTTTTTCATTTCGAGCGCAATGCAATGTAGTCGAGAAATCTACGTCAAATTTTGAGATTTCTCCATTCGTCGAAATGGAAAAAGGCTGTCTATTTATAGACAGCCTTTTTTATTTCAGTTCGGGATTATATTCTTAGAACTGCTCTCTTCCTGCAAAGTGGAAGTTGCTCTCGATAGCAGCGTTCTCATCGCTGTCTGAACCGTGAACCGCATTTTCACCTACAGATGTAGCATATTTTTTACGGATTGTACCTTCAGCAGCATCAGCAGGGTTAGTAGCACCAATTAGAGCTCTGAAATCTTCAACAGCATTTTCTTTCTCAAGGATAGCAGCTACGATAGGTCCTCTTGTCATGAACTCAACAAGCTCACCAAAGAAAGGTCTTTCTTTGTGTACGGCATAAAATGCCTGAGCATCAGCTAAAGTAAGTTGAGTTAATTTTAGAGAAACGATTCTGAAGCCAGCTTCAGTTATCATAGATAAAATACCACCGATGTGTCCTTTTTCAACAGCATCCGGCTTAATCATTGTAAATGTCCTGTTTGTTGCCATAGTCTTTTTAAATTTGCTGCAAAAGTAGTGGTTTTTACATTAATAACTTTAATAAATTATTAATGTTTTTTTATTCTTTTTTACAAAACCACAATGTTAAACTCCTGCTCCAAAGGCTTTAAGTCGGCAAACAGTTTTTCGGTAAGCTTGCCGTCAAATTCAAGATAGAATTGTGAGAAGTTGGCTTTGCGTTCCTGCAGGCTTCTGCCCGGGAAAAGCTCATTTTGAAGTTCTGTTATACGCTCCAGCTTGTCGGCATGGTTTTTCTTTTCTGCCCTAAGCAATTTCTTTTCCAGATTTTCAAGCCCTTTCAGTTGTTTAAGCTCTTGGGCCTTTACGGCTCCGGTAAAGGTAGCGTCAGTTTTTGCAGCCATATCATACAGCTTGGCAAACTGTTGTTTTAAAAACTTTTTCTGTTCGCTAAAATCAAGGCCTAGTTCCGAGAATTCCTGAGTTTTTTTAGTAACAAGCTCCTGCTGTTTCATAAATATATCGCCCCACGTAAGGTTTAGCTTGTCCAGTTTGTCGGCCTGTTTTTGGGTAGTAAGTAGTACCGAATTACGTAACAGTAATATAGGAAAGGTAACCCCCGCCGACTCAAAATAGGTTTTTAACTCCAGCCAGTAAGCCAACTCACCTCCTCCGCCTATATAGCACAGGTTAGGCAATATAACCTCCTCATAAAGCGGACGCATAATAACATTAGGACTAAACTTTTCCGGATTCGACTCCAGTAAAGCCAGTATTTCTGCCTCGCTAAATTTAATTTCGGTATTGTTTACATAATAGGTGCCGTCCTGTAAAATAATACGTTCCCTTATGTTGTCTTCTATATAAAACAGGTTTATTTCCCTTGGGTTAACCTGTATATTGTAGTCTTTTAATAAGTGTGCTGTTTCGGCAACTTTAGTATGCGATGTCTGGTGTAAAAGCTCTTCCTTAACATGAGGAGTAAACAGTTTTTTAAGACTTGAGCTGTCTCCGTCTACTATTACCAGTCCTGTGTCGCCAAAAAGTCTGTTAGCCAGATATCGGGTGGCATCGGTAAGGTTACTGTGTTTTATGTAGGTTTCCCTAAACAGCTCTTTTAGCCATGCTGCATTGTTTCCGGGGCCAAGTTCTTTTTCAAAAACCTCAAGTACCGCTTCCAGTCCAAGAGTGGATAATCGACCTACAGGGCCTGAACTTTCCCTGTTCCAGCTTATTTTCTTTTCCTTAAAGTTAAAGTAGTTAATCTCGTCGAAGTCATGATCTTCGGTAGCCATCCAGTAAACCGGAACAAAATTGTATTCGGGATAGGTTTCAGTCAATTGCCTGCTAAGGTTTATGGTGCTCACGATTTTATACAAAAAGTAAAGCGGGCCCGTAAACAGGTTTAACTGATGGCCTGTGGTTATGGTAAAGGTATTGTCTTTATTAAGTAGCTCAATGTTTTGCTTTGTACTGTTAGATATGTTGAATCCGACATACTGCTGTTGCAGGGCATTTACTAAAACATTACGGAAATCACTATTGTAGTTGTGCTGTTTTTCAAGTGCCTGCTGCTTAAAGTTTTCCAGGGTAGGGAAGCGGTTGTATAACGGCTTCAGGTTTTCTTTTTGGTTTAGGTAATCGGTTATTAGTGGGGTAAAATATCCTGAACTTTGAAAGCTGATACAGTCTGACGGCATTGTAGTAAATTATTTTCCTGTAAAGTTAGCGAAAAAATGAATGCATATTTCTATATGAGTGATGTTTGTAAAATCCCAAAAATATCGACTATTTTAGCAGGCTAAACCATTACTGTTTTGAGTACTAAAGTATTTTTAATAACACCGCCTTTTACCCAGTTAAATACGCCTTATCCGGCAACGGCATATCTTAAGGGATTCCTTAATACTAAAGGTATATCCTGTTTTCAGGCCGATTTGGGTATAGAGGTAATTTTAAAGCTTTTCTCAAAACAGGGGCTTACCGATTTGTTTAACCGCATAGAACAAAATGCTGAAAACCTAAGCCCGAATTCAGAACGTATTATAGCTCTTAAGGAGGAATACCTTAAAACCATAGATGCCGTAATGCTGTTCCTGCAGGGTAAGAACCCTACGCTGTCGCACCTGATATGTCAGGAAGATTTTTTACCCGAGGCATCACGTTTTGCACAGCTTGAAGAATTGGACTGGGCATTTGGCAGTATGGGAACTCAGGATAAGGCGAAGCATTTGGCTACGCTATATCTTGAAGATATATCCGACCTTATTGTAGACTGCATCGACCCGCATTTTGGGTTTAGCCGTTATGCCGAAAGGTTAGGGCGCTCTGCAAATTCGTTTGATGAATTGTATGAAAGCCTGCAACAGCCCTATACTTATATTGATGAGCTACTGATTGATATCCTTCATGAAAGGATGAGGGAAGTTAATCCTGTGCTTGTTGGTTTTTCGGTACCGTTCCCCGGCAATTTATATGCAGCTTTCAGGAGTGCACAGTACATTAAAAAGATATTTCCTGATGTAAAAATCAGTATGGGAGGCGGGTTCCCGAATACCGAGTTGCGTTCGCTTTCGGATGGACGTGTAATGGAGTTTTTCGATTTTATTACGCTGGATGACGGGGAAGCTCCGGTAGAATGCCTTGTAGAATATCTTGAAGATAAAAGAAGTCTGAATGAACTTAAGCGCACTTTTGCACTGGTAGACGGAAAGGTAACTTATATTGATAATTCGGCCTGCAGGGATTATAAACAGAGTGAGGTAGGTACTCCCGATTATTCTGATTTACTGCTTGACGACTATATTTCGGTTATAGAGATTGTAAACCCTATGCACCGCATGTGGAGTGACGGAAGGTGGAATAAACTGACCATGGCTCACGGTTGTTATTGGGGTAAGTGTACTTTTTGTGATATATCATTAGATTACATAAAAATTTATGAGCCTGTTGCCGCAAAGCTTTTGGTAGACAGAATGGAAGAGCTTGTAGCACAAACAGGGCAAAACGGTTTCCATTTTGTGGATGAGGCTGCACCTCCTGCCTTAATGCGTGAAGTGGCTTTAGAGATTATCCGAAGGAAACTGGCAGTAACCTGGTGGACTAACATACGTTTTGAAAAAAGCTTTACGGCCGATTTATGCCGATTGCTAAAAGCATCCGGTTGTATAGCGGTTTCAGGCGGACTTGAAGTGGCTTCCGACAGGTTATTGGAACTGATACAAAAAGGGGTAACGGTGGCTCAGGTAGCAAGGGTAACCCGCAATTTTACCGAAGCCGGTATTATGGTGCATGCTTACCTTATGTATGGTTTTCCAACGCAAACAGCACAAGAAACTGTAGATTCGCTTGAGATGGTTAGGCAAATGTTTGAACTGGGAATACTACAGTCGGGGTTTTGGCACCAGTTTGCTATGACAGCCCATAGCCCTGTAGGAATGTATCCTGAAAAGTTTGGTGTATTAAAGGAAACTGAAGCCATAGGTTCTTTTGCCAATAACGACATTGTACATATAGATAAAACAGGTACTAACCACGATAAATTCAGTTACGGACTTAAAAAGTCTCTCTTTAACTACATGCACGGTATTTGCTTTGACTATCCGTTACAGGATTGGTTTGAGTTTAAGGTACCGCGTACTAAAGTGCAACACGATTATATTTATAACGTACTGCATGAGGAAGATAGTTTTACGGTTAAGCCTACCGCAAAAGTAGTATGGATAGGAGGGAAGCCAACGGTATCCTACTTTACAAAAAACAAAAAAGGCCACACTTTTGAGTTGGCCGCATTTACTTTTCACGATAAAAAGGAGAGTTATACCATTCAGGTTAATAAAGAACAGGGCGAATGGTTGGTTATATTATTACAGCAAATAGCAGTGACTCCGGATAATAAGGTAACAGGATTCCAGCAGGTAAAGCAAAACTACGAAGATGCAGGGCTGGAAGATTTTGAACTGTTTTGGTATAGTAAACCCGTAAACACTTTACGCGAATACGGGTTGCTTATATTGTAACTGTAATTACTTTTGCTTATTTCTGTCGTCGATAATTTTCTGATATGATTTTTTCTGATCTTCAGATAATAACGGAAGGATTTTTTTATCAATCTCCTCACTTATCGCATTGAATTTATCTTTTAAAACCTGGCGGGTATCACTTTCGTTATTAGACAGTTCAAGTATCTGGTCTTTGTGATCGTCATAAATTACCTTAACAGCAGCTTTTTGAAAATCATCCAGCTTAAGTTCTTTAGCAAGGTATTCAGACATTACTTCCGAAAGGTCTTTAGGCTTTTCATCTTTTTTCTTATGTGTATCAGGAGCCCTTCTCTGAGTGTCTATTCTTCGGTCAACACCCGGTCTGTAACCGGAGTTGTAATAAGGATCGTAACCGTAACCATACTGAGCCATAGCTTCGTGTCCGGTAAAAAGAAGAAAGGTAATAGCCAAAAGTTTAAAATATTTCATGATGCAATACTTTATAATAAGGTCAAACTTAATGATTTTTAAACAAAAAAGCTAAAGTTCATCAACTTTAGCTTTTAGGTATTATTCTGTGGCCATGTTTGCCGGTACACCATACAGGTCAAACTCGGTGGCATCAGTAATCTTAATATCTGTAAACTCTCCTGTTTTAAGGTAAGTTAAAGAAGCATCAATGAGTACTTCGTTATCCACATCAGGACTGTCGAATTCAGTTCTTGCCACAAAGTGGTTCCCTTCTTTACGGTCGATGATACAACGGTAAACCTGCCCTATCTTTTCCTGGTTAAGATCCCATGAAATTTGCGACTGTATTTCCATTATTTCGTTAGCGCGCTGTTGTTTTACTTCAGCAGGTACGTCATCCTCAAGAAGGTAGGCATGAGTATTCTCTTCGTGAGAGTAGGTAAAGCATCCAAGACGCTCAAAACGCATTTCCTCTACCCAGTTTTTAAGTATCTGGAAATCCTCTTCGGTCTCTCCCGGATAACCTACAATAAGGGTGGTTCTGATAGCCATTCCCGGCACGGTTTCCCTAAACTCTTTTAATAGTTTGGTTGTTTTTTCATAAGTAGTACCACGGCGCATAGACTTAAGTACATTATCACTTATGTGCTGTAGCGGAATATCTATGTAATTACATATTTTAGGCTCACGCTTCATTAGTTCAAGCACATCCATCGGGAATCCTGTAGGGAAAGCGTAGTGTAACCTTATCCATTCTATACCTTCAACTTTTACAAGGTTTTCAAGTAGTTCGGCAAGATTACGTTTTTTATAAAGGTCAAGACCGTAGTAAGTAAGATCCTGAGCAATAAGTATAAGTTCCTTAACTCCGTTTCTTGCAAGGCCTTCGGCTTCCTTAACCAGTTTTTCTATCGGTTGGGAAACGTGTTTACCCCTCATTAACGGGATAGCACAAAAACTGCACGGACGGTCGCATCCTTCAGCAATTTTAAGGTAAGCGTAGTTTTTAGGAGTAGTTGTTAAACGCTCCCCTAAAAGCTCATGCTTATAATCGGCTCCAAGTGCCTTTAAAAGTAACGGAAGCTCTGTAGTGCCAAAATACTGGTCTACATCAGGTATTTCCTTAACCAAATCCGGTTTGTATCGTTCAGAAAGGCATCCGGTAACAAATACTTTGTCTACCAGTCCCTGTTCTTTCTTGTCAACATAATTAAGGATCATGTTAACCGATTCTTCCTTTGCATTATCAATAAAACCACAAGTGTTTATAACAATAATGTTTCCTTCCTCATGTGCAGGTGCTTCGTGGGTAACATCTTTACCACTGGCTCTAAGCTGGCCCATAAGCACTTCGCTGTCATAAACATTTTTAGAACACCCAAGTGTTACTACGTTGATTTTATTTTTCTTTAACGATTTGGTTCTCATGTACTTGAAAATTGGAGTGCAAAATTACGCTTTTTATTGATAAACAGGAGTATATAGCGTTAAAATTTATGTGGAAAGGTCTATAAAATAAAAACCGCCTCTCTTTTGTAGGGGCGGTTTTTAAAGTAACTATGTAAGATGAAAATTTACAGATCCATAGAATATGAAACAGTAACATTATTGTTGCAGCTGTTTATTCTTGCAGAATCGGTTAATGCTGCGGTTAATAAAGGCGCATCCGATTTTCTGTTAAAGTAAGAGTAGGTCAGGTCTAATCTTGATCCCCTGAAGTTAAAGCCTAAACCTCCCGAGTATCCGGTAAGGTCGCCCATTGTATAACCATTTTTATAAGGACTTTGCTCAAAGCGGTAACCACCTCTAATACTTACACTTTTAATACGGTATTCAATACCAGCACGGAATTCACTTGCTAAATCCAGAGTGCTTCCAAGCTGGTCGTTAATCATGTCGTAACCCCTGCTTGTAAACTTGGTATTGCTATAGTCTTTAAGTGAGTAATCGATACTTATAAGTCCCGACTGCCCAAAAATATAAGCTAAGCTTCCGGTATATTTACCAGGTGTTTTAAGTCCGTAATCGTCCATAATAAAAGTCATTCCCGGGTCGGTAACAACGCGGCTGCCATTGTTTTGAACAATTATGTTTTGTGTGATTTCATCCTGAAGCCTGTACCATGTAGGTGACTCATAAGCAAGTCCTAAACGGAAAGCTTCGGTAACTTTTGCAATAGCACCAAGGTTAAAAGAGAAGCCTCCTCCATATGTGTATCTTTCGTTATTGAAACGAACGGCTTCTAAGCCTGTAGTTGGATCCTGATAGTCTTCGTAAACACTATAGGTTTTAATATAATCGGTAAAATGTGCATTTAGGTTAGCCCCAAGATAAAGCCAGTTAGAAAACTGTCCTGCAAAGTTAATGGCCACCTTGCCGTTATATCCCCTTGTAGAAACACTGTTTTCGTTATAGTAGGGTCCTGCGGGAACATTGCTGGAATAAGTAGTATTGTCCGGAGTATTTACATCGGGGTTAAACATGTAACCATTGTAGCCTAAGTAAGCCTGCTGGTCTATAAAGTTCAGGTCTTCATAGTAAGCGTTGTTAAGTGCGCTTAGCGGAATTCCTCCTTCATTACCTATGCCGTTAGCATATCGCAGAAAATACCTGTCTATAGAGTTGTTTGGGTTATAGCCTGCAGAGAAAATACTGTTGTCAAAATTATCTGTATTTTCATAGTTAAATGCTATGGCAAACTTTTTAAGAGTAGCATTTTCATTGGAGTTGTTAAAAACAAAAACAGCACCAAGCTGGTTTAATTCTATTGAATTATCGTTCTTTTTTGTGTTTGTGCCAAAGTAATTGGATTCGTTAGTGATATTAAAACTCGTTAACGAAACTGTACCTGCATTGTAATTGAAAACTGCCGAACCTGCCGGGTTTACATTAATGGCAGAAAGATCGCCGCCCAGTGCTCCAAAAGCACCGCTTAATGCGCGGAAACGTGCAGTACCTGTAAGGTTGCCGGTTGCATATCTTACAGCATCTTCAGGAGTATTTAGGTCCTGCTGAGCGTGTAAAGCTGCTGCAGTTAATGAAAAAGCAGCAAGGAATAGATATTTTTTCATAGTCAATTGATTTTGAAAAGCTCCATACTGTTTTGTCAAATAGCATGGAGCCGTATTATTGGTTAATTATCCTCTTCTTCCACCGCCGCCGCCACCGGATCTACCGCCGCCAAATCCGCCGCCTGAGCTTCTTGAAGGAGAAGGACTGTAAGACCTGCTTGGTGATGAGCTGCTTCTTGAAGGAGTATAATTATTATTACTTCTTGTATTGCTTGAAGGAGTATATTCTCTGTTACTGCTGCTTCTGGTAGCTCTTGATGAGTTAGAGTAAGAACTTCTGTCGCTGGTGTTGTTACCTCTTGATCTTACTGTAGAACTGTTTCTGGACATAGAAGATCTGTTAGGGGTATAAGAAGAATTCCTTCCGGCTACATTGCTTCGTCCTGTTTGATAGCCTCTGCCTGCAACGTTACTTCTTCCGCTTATACCGCTTCTGTTTCCGCCATAAGCAACGTTAGATCTTCCTGCGCTGTATGGATAACGTCCGTTGTAGTCATTATAGTAATAAGCGTGTCCGTAAGGGTAGTAGCCCCAGTTTCCGTAGTAGCCGCCCCAGCCATAGTATGGGTAACCCCATCCGCCATAGCCGTAACCCCAGCCGATGCCAACATTCCATCCGCCCCATGAGTTCCAGCCAAGGCCCCAGCCCCAGCCGCCTCCGTAGTAAGGATAGCCCCAACCGCCATAGCCCCAACCATAGTAAGGATAACCCCAACCACCATAGCCATAGCCGTCATAAACATTTACGGTTATGTTGTCAGGATTTTCACCCCAACCTGGGTAAGAGTTAGTTGTATATGCGTTGTTGTAGTTGGTAACACTAACAACAGAGTCGTTTTCTGTAGTAGCCTCATCATCATATACAGGGTATTCATTTTTTAAAGATTCGAAGTAACCTTTATAGTTTGTGTTTTGTCCTGAAACATTTCCGTCTCTGTACTGCTGTACGTTTCCGTCGTTGTAAGTATAAACAGGATTGTTGTTGCTGTCACGGGGAACCGAACCATAAATACCGTCATTATAAGAAGAGGTGTTTTGGTAAGAACCGCACGAGACTACGGTAAGGGTCAAAAACCCTAACAGGGTATGCAGGGAGATTGTACGTAGTGTGAAGTAGTTAGTTTTCATAACGCTGCATTTTTTTTATTGTTGGACTAACAAAAATAGTTAGTTTTGCCAAACAGTTAGTAATATATTTTAAGAAAACAATATTTGTGCCAATTTAATTGAAATGAGTAAGAATTTAACTAAACGATCAGAAGATTATTCCAAATGGTATAATGAACTGGTTGTAAAAGCAGACCTTGCTGAGAATTCAGGGGTTAGGGGATGTATGGTAATCAAACCATACGGCTATGCAATTTGGGAAAAAATGCAGGCAGAGTTAGACAGGATGTTTAAAGAAACAGGACACCAAAACGCTTACTTCCCCTTATTTATACCCAAATCTTATTTTAGTAAGGAGGCGAGCCATGTAGACGGCTTTGCAAAAGAATGTGCTGTAGTTACTCATTACAGGCTTAAAACAAGTGAAGACGGAAAAACCATAGAGGTAGACCCTGATGCTAAGCTTGAAGAAGAGCTTATAGTTAGGCCTACTTCCGAAACCATTATATGGGATACTTACAGAAAATGGATACAATCGTACCGCGACCTGCCTATTCTTGTTAACCAGTGGGCAAATGTAGTGCGTTGGGAAATGAGAACCCGTTTGTTTTTAAGGACTGCAGAGTTTTTATGGCAGGAAGGACATACTGCTCACGCAACTAAGCAGGAGGCAATAGCCGAAGCTGAACAAATGATGAACGTGTATGCTGAGTTTGCTGAGAACTTTATGGCTATACCCGTAATAAAAGGGGTGAAAACGGCTAACGAGCGTTTTGCCGGAGCAGAGGAGACATATTGTATTGAGGCTTTAATGCAGGACGGTAAGGCACTACAGGCAGGTACTTCGCACTTTTTAGGGCAAAACTTTGCTAAAGCGTTTGACGTTAAGTTTGCCAACCAGGAAGGTAAGCAGGATTATGTTTGGGCAACCTCATGGGGTGTTTCCACACGCTTAATGGGAGCTCTTGTAATGACGCATAGTGATGATAACGGACTTGTGCTTCCGCCAAACCTTGCGCCTATACAGGTAGTGATTGTTCCTATTCACAGAAGTGATGAGCAGCTTGAAGAAATATCGGCAGAGGTTAAAACATTAATGGCTCAGCTAAGAAAACTTAATATCTCTGTTAAGTATGACGACAGGACTACGCATAAACCGGGATGGAAGTTTAATGAGTATGAGCTTAAGGGTGTTCCTGTAAGAATTGCCGTAGGGCCAAAAGATCTTGAAAACGGAACTTTTGAAGTTGCACGCCGAGATACCCTTACAAAAGAGATAGTGGCTAAGGCTGATATCGCAAATTACATTCAGGATCTTCTTGAAAAGATACAATCTGAACTGTTTAATAAAGCTATTGAGTACAGAAATTCACATATTACTGAAGTAAATTCTTTTGAAGAATTTAAAGATATTTTAGATAATAAAGGTGGTTTTGTAGCGGCTCATTGGGACGGTACAGGAGAGACTGAAGAACGTATAAAAGAACTTACTAAGGCTACAATCAGATGTATAGCTCTTGATAGGGTAGAAGAAGAGGGTAAATGTGTGCTTACAGGTGCGCCATCAAAGGGCCGAGTGCTGTTTGCAAAGGCGTACTAAAAAAAATAAAAAATTTTTGTTTCAGCTATTGCGTAAATAAAAAATAGTTGTACATTTGCACCGCAATAATGAAACAAAAACGGTCCGTTCGTCTAGGGGTTAGGACGCCAGGTTTTCATCCTGGTAACAGGGGTTCGATTCCCCTACGGACTACAAGATTGAAGTTCTAATATTTTTTACTGAGAATAATCCAAAAAGGACTTCAGAGTAACAAAACAATGGTCCGTTCGTCTAGGGGTTAGGACGCCAGGTTTTCATCCTGGTAACAGGGGTTCGATTCCCCTACGGACTACAAATTTTATATAACAAGATATTTAAGTTAACAAAATGGCAAATCACAAGTCAGCTTTAAAAAGAATCAGAAGCAACGAAAAGAAAAGAGTGTTGAACAGGTATCAGCACAAAACTACTCGTAATGCTATTAAAGCAATACGTTTAGCTACAGATAAGAATGAAGCTTCAGAAAAATTATCTTCTGTTATTTCAATGATTGATAAGTTAGCTAAGAAAAACATCATCCACGCTAACAAAGCTTCAAACTTAAAATCAAAATTAACTAAGCACGTAGCAGCTCTTTAATAAGAGGATAACTACTTGTTAAGATATAAAATTGAAGCTCCTGGATCATCAGGAGCTTTTTTTGTTATGTTGATTTTTGTTTCTTTTCATTAGCTTCAGCTATATCATCGCTATCAGGTTTTTCGCCGTGTTGTTCAAACTGCGCTCCTTTGTCAAGCTGTAGGCTTACATATATAGGAAAATGATCTGAACCGCAGTTATTAAGCCGTTTCATGCATGCAAACTTAAAGTGCGGAGATGCAAATGCATGGTCTAAAGGGAACCGCATAAAAGGGTACTGCGCATGGAAGGTGTTAAAAAAACCTCGCCCTATCCTTGGGTCCAGCATACCGCTCATTTTTAAAAACAGTTTTGTAGTATAGCTCCATGCCACATCATTTAGATCACCCATTACTATTACCGGAAATTTACTTTTTTTGCATAAATCTGCTGCAAGCAAAAGTTCCTTATCTCTTTCGGTAGATTGCATATTTTCGTTTGGTACCGGTGGTGTAGGGTGCAGCGCATATAGTTGGATTTCTTGACCGCTTTTTAATAGTACTTTGGTGTGGATAGAGGGGATATCATCTTCTACCATATATTTTACTTCGGTGTTTTTAAGTTCCAGTTTGGAGTATAAGATCATTCCGTATGTATTTTCAAGCGGTACGAGTTTGTTGTAAGGGTAAGTTTCTTTTAACTGCAATGTAGCATCAGCCCAAAAATTATCGGTTTCTATAAGCAGTACAATATCAGGGTCTGCCTTTTTTATTTCTGTAAGGCATCCCTTTGCATTACGGTTTTCCTGATATACGTTTGCAATTACTATATCTATAGTGTTAGCTTTATCTGTACGTTTGACTGTAAGCATCTGTTTTTTTGCAAGAGGCGTAAACGGCAATATATGATAAAGCAGGTAAATAATATTAAGGGATATTATAGAAAGTATAGTTGCATATTCTATTGCCGGGCCATCATAATAAAATAGTATTAGAACCATGCAGATAACAGAAAGAGTTAGCTTTTGCAGCCGAGGATAATCAAAAATCCTGAAAGTCCAGTAATCATTTCTTACAAGTGGTATGATGGTGAAGAGGATAATAAAGGCTGTGAAAATTATTAAAAAAGTATTCATTTATTAAGCTATAAGTTATGCTAAAGCACTGAGTTACTTCAAATATACTTATTTGCTTTTGTAATAAGAAGACTGTTAATTGTAATTTAACTAATGTTAATTTTAGGTGTGATAAAGATTATAACAATCTTAAGTGTCTCGTTTTTAGTGTTTTTTATATCAAAATAAAGTGTACCTTTGCAGCTTCAAAAAAAGAAAGATGGCGTCTATAAGAAACATTGCAATTATTGCTCACGTTGACCACGGTAAGACTACGCTGGTTGACAAAATTATGTACCATTGCCAGTTATTCCGCGAAAACGAGAACACAGGCGACCTGATACTTGATAACAACGACCTTGAGCGTGAAAGAGGTATTACCATTACTTCTAAAAACGTATCGGTAGCTTACAAGGGAACGAAAATCAACATTATCGATACTCCGGGCCACGCCGACTTTGGTGGTGAGGTAGAGCGTGTACTTAACATGGCTGACGGTGTATTACTTTTAGTTGATGCTTTTGAAGGGCCAATGCCACAAACTCGTTTTGTACTTCAAAAAGCTATCGACCTTGGCCTTAAGCCATGTGTGGTTATCAACAAGGTGGATAAAGAGAACTGTACTCCGGAAGAAGTACACGAAAAGGTATTTGACCTTATGTTTGAGCTTGGTGCAGAAGAATGGCAGCTTGATTTCCCTTCGGTATACGGTTCTGCTAAGCAAAACTGGATGAGTACTGACTGGAGAAACAAAACTGAGAACATAGAGCCGCTTCTTGATATGGTACTTGAGCATATTCCTGCTCCTAAAGTATCTGAAGGTACTCCGCAATTACTTATCACATCTCTAGACTTCTCAAGTTTTACAGGCCGTATTGCTATCGGTCGTTTACAAAGAGGTGTTTTAACAGAAGGAATGAATGTTTCTCTTGTTAAGCGTGATGGTAAAGTGGTTAAATCTAAATTAAAAGAGCTTCACACTTTTGAAGGGCTTGGCCGTAAAAAAGTAGAAAGAGTAGAAGCAGGAGATATTTGTGCTCTTGTAGGTCTTGAAGGTTTTGAAATTGGTGATACTGTTGCTGATTTTGAAAATCCTGAAGCATTAGCAACTATTGCTATTGATGAGCCTACAATGAGTATGTTGTTTACAATTAACGACTCTCCTTTCTTTGGTAAAGAAGGTAAGTTTGTTACTTCAAGACACATTAAAGAAAGATTAAACAAGGAGCTTGAGAAAAACCTTGCGCTTAGAGTTAATGAGACGGATAGTGCCGACAAATTCATGGTGTTTGGCCGTGGTGTACTTCACTTATCAGTTCTTATAGAAACTATGAGAAGAGAAGGATATGAGCTTCAGATTGGTCAGCCTCAGGTTATCATCAAAGAAATAGACGGTGTTAAATGTGAGCCTATCGAAGAGCTTACTATCGACTTACCGGAAAACCTTTCAGGTCGTGCAGTTGAGTTTGTAACTATGCGTAAAGGTGAGATGCTAAGTATGGAGCCTAAAGGTGAGCGTATGATAGTTAAGTTTATCATTCCTTCACGTGGTATCATCGGTTTAAGAAACCAGTTACTAACGGCTACAGCAGGTGAGGCTATCATGGCACACCGTTACTTAGAGTACCAACCGTTTAAAGGTGAGATTCCTGGACGTATTAACGGTTCATTAATCTCTATGGAGAACGGTAAGGCAATCCCTTACTCTATTGATAAACTTCAGGACAGAGGTAAATTCTTTGTTGATCCTAACGAAGATATTTACGAAGGTCAGGTTATTGGTGAGAACTCTCGTGGTGATGATATGGTTGTAAACGTTACTAAAACTAAAAAGTTAACTAACGTTCGTTCATCTGGTGCTGATGATAAAGCAAGAATTATTCCTGCTATCAAATTCTCATTAGAGGAGGCATTAGAGTACATCCAGAAAGATGAGTATGTAGAGGTAACGCCTAAGAGCTTACGTTTACGTAAAATCTACCTGAATGAAAATGACAGAAAGCGTTTTAAAATCGCTTAATGATATAAATAAAAAAATCCCGCCAATCGGCGGGATTTTTTTATTTAGTTTCTTCGATTTCTTCCGTTGCTACATCTTCATCTTTAGTAATAGGAATATTCGACTTTTTGATGCCTAACCCTTTCCAAAATGCAGGAGGATATTTGAGTTGTAGACTATCGGCATTGCCCATCCATCCTTTTGTAAGGTTAAGTTCGTAACCTTCTTCAAGCTTTTTATATTCTGTGGAATTTATTGCCATCATATCCCAGTCTCCGGTAAATTCAAGACTGTCAAGGGAAGAAGGATAATCACCATGCCTTACTTTGTAAAGTTCTATTAGGGATAGGGTTGTTTTAAAATGTTGGTCACCAAATTGTTCATTTGCCTGTTTTTGGAATTCTTTCATTTTTTCAGAACAACTGCAAAGTAAAAATGCGGGTAATAAAGCCGCTAACAGGATTTTTTTCATAAAGAATTTTATTAAGATGTATAAACCGATTATCTAATCATACTAAAATGTCCCTTAACAGTTCGGCCATCGTCAAGTTTAATAACATACCAGTAGTCGGTAGATGGTAAACGGTTTCCGTTATATGTTCCGTCCCATCCGGAGCCTTTCGGGTCTATATTGGCTATGAGCTTACCGTAACGGTCGTAAATATATATGGTACTGTTTTGGTAAAATTTAAAATTCATGCCAACAATGTCCCAAGTATCATGTACACCGTCGCCGTTTGGAGTAAAGAATTTAGGTATGGAAAGTATAGATATCTCTTTAAACACTACACCACAACCATTCACATCAGATACATATACAGTATGTAGCCCGGGTTCTACCTTCTCAAAGTGATTGGACTCCTGAAAAGGACCGTGGGGTCTATCTATACTGAATTCATAGGTTGTATTAACTCCTCCGGTTGGAGAAACATGAACGGTTACTGTATTGTTATCTGTAAGATCTATAATGTCAATATCTTCTATTATGGCAACGTCTGACGGAATAACTGTAAAGGTTTGCGTTTTAGAGCAGCCGTGTGCATTGGTTACGGTAACAGAAAAAGTGCCTGAACGTGTAACCTGTATGGTAGGGGTAGTACGCCCGTTAGACCACTCATACGTATACTGTGCTCCTGTAATACCTGTGCTTAAGGTAACAGGATCGCCTGTATTGGCACATATTCTTGCTTCGGCAGTATCGTCTATTCCCGGAACACCCATTGTACCTATGGTAAATGTTGTTATTGCATAACAGTTGGTGTTGTTTTTGTTTTGTACACGGGCATAAATTGTTTGGGGATCGGATGTGTTGTTATAACTGTCCGGATTTAAAGCCCCGGATGATAATTGGGCATTAGTTAACGATTCATAGTACAATACTTCATAATCCTCCGGATCCTGATTGCCTAAAATGGTGTTTGTATTATCGCCAAGTGTAAAGTTTTCTATACCGTCACTACCTGTATCACATTCTCTAAGATTATCAGCTGTATTGGCTACAGGAACTTCTGCAATAGTAACATTTTGAGAAAAGGTAAAACTCTCTCCCGTATATTCAATAATAGCAACCACATTATAAGTGCCGGCATCGGTATAAATGTGGGTAGGGTTAATTTCTGCAGATGTAGGACTTCCGTCACCAAAATCCCATTCTATGCTGTCGAACTCGTTGGTAAAAGCAAGAGTAAATTCAGAAGTATCGCCAAGGCAGGTGTTTTCAATCTCTATACTGGCATAAAAAAAGGAGGTAATAAACGGAGGCAGTCCAAAAAAGCAGCTTGTTCCGTTAGCTAATGTTATTCCGTTTTGCTGATAACCGCAGGCAGCTCCTGTTTCTTCAGGGTTGTTAATAACATCCAGATTTTGCGAGCTTACAACGGCTCTGTAAATTTTACCGTTAGGCCCTAACTGAAGCGTTCCTGATTGCGGGGTGTCTGCAATAAAAATTTCTGAACCGGGAATATTAGCAGCTTCAAGATTATACTGGTATATTCCGCTAATAACATTTGCCGTATCATAACATGCATATAGCTTTTTACCCGAAGGTGAAAATTCAACTCCATACGGCTGACCATTTTCTTTTATCGGTAGTGGATTGGATACCGCTCCCGTACTGTTATTAAAATCATACAGGTATACCATACCATTTGAGGCTGATCCTCCGGTTTCGGTGCCTACCTGCATGTGGGCAATGGCAAGTTTATTTCCTGTGGGCGATATTTTTAAACAACCTATAGCATTTCTCCTGTATCCTGAAGTTGGTATTACAGGTAATAACTGGCTTACTACCGGTGTCTCGTTAACACCATTGGCATCTACTAAAAAAGAATAAAACCGGTCTACAAATTGTGTAATTACCCAATACCCTGTACCGTCGGCATTTTTTACGGCGGTTATCTTTTCAGAACATTTGTACTTAATCTCTTCAATATTTGCAGGGTTGTAAGTAACAAGGTGAACATTTCTTGTTGTTATATCACCTTCGCTGCCATTGGCGCCGATTACCGAAAGGTCTACTATAGAATAATTGAATCCGTTGTTGAGTCCGTCGTCTGAAGCGGGAATAGTACTGCCGTCTGTATACGGTCCGGGAAAAGGATCAGGGTAGGTTGCGGCATTTTCATGATGGGGTTCATCTACAGTAAAAATATAATAGATATTGGGGTCGTCGGCTTTTGGTACTATAATGCCCGATTGTGTACTTGAGGGGTCGCCAAGCAAACCTGTTCCGCCCAAGTAATTTCCGTTTGGCATTATAATGTGGTTTTTATCCCAAACGGTGCGCCCGTCTGTATAAAATAGTAAGTTGCCCTGTGCATCTGAGATTGAACTACAGCCTTCATTGGTTGTCATATTACTGTCGGCCAGTGAAACTACAGAACCGTCGTCAAGAAAATGTATACCGGCATTATTGCCAAAATACCAGTAATTGGCTTCTTTTTGGGCAAAAGCAAATACTGTAAAAAACAGTAATAAGAATAAGGTGATTTTTTTCATAGCGGAAAAATATTTAACGGACTAACGTTAAATGATTTATAAAATTACAAAAAAAACTTACCTGACCATAGCAAAATGTCCTCTTATGTTTCTTCCGTCTTCAAGTTCAAGTAAAAACCAGTAATCTGTAGATGGTAGCGGTCTGCCGTTATACATGCCGTCCCAACCGATACTGTCTCCCCAAAAGCTGCTTACCAGTTTACCATAACGGTCGAATATGGAGATTTTAGATTTAGGAAGGAAATAGATAAAGAAAACCTGCCAGGTTTCATGTATACCGTCTCCGTTAGGTGTAAAAAACTTAGGATAGTTAAGTATAACAACCTCTTCGCTAACCTCACTACAACCATCCTTAGAACGTATATAAATGGTATAAACACCAGGTATAAGATTGCCAAAATGAGGCATGTCTATATAGTTTATTCCGTCCAGTGAATATTCAAAGTTTTCCCAATTGGCAATATCAACAGCTATTGCATTGTCATGTGTTGTAAAATCTTCTATTCTTATGGTGTAGTCAATATCCGGTAAATGCGGTACACTAATAGTAAAGGATACAATGTCGTAGCCTAAACAGCCATTGGTGCTTTCCAGCCTTGCCCAAATGGTTTGTCCTGTATAAGGAACACTGTTTTGATGTATGTCGTTAAGAGGGTTGGTTTCATTTTGTGCATCTTCAAGGGAGGCATAATAAGTTACAGTCCTAAATGGCTCGCTATTTTTTATGAGCTCATCGTTAAGGCTTAATGTAAATAGCTGAAAACCGTCTTCATCACTGTCACATAGCCATAAATCTTCTGGCTCTCCTGCAACAACAGGATTTATAATTTCTATTTCAAAACTTTCGGGTAAACTATAGCATCCGGTTACTGTATTGTATATCTGTATATATATAGTTTGCGGATTGACAGTATTAGCATAAGCCTGCGGATTTGCAATCGCATTTCCGTCGTTAAGGTCATCCATACTTTCATAGTAGGAGAAAACAAGATCGGTTTGATTGCCTGTAAACATATTTTCGTGAGCAGTGAGGTCAAACTCGTTAGACTGGTCGTCTACACCGTCATCATCACACTGATTCAAATCTAAAACGATGTTATCCGGATTATTAAATACAGGTAGTGGAATAATGCTTATGGTAAATGACGTGATGTCGAAACAGTCAGGATTGTTTGTTCTTTGTAGTCTAACCCATATTGTCTGGATGGTATAGGCCAGAGTGTTTTGGTAAGGGCTGGTTATAGGATTTACACCGTTTAGGGCATTTTGCTGAGTTGTGTGGTAACTTACTACAGTATTTGTATCTCCGTTTTGAATAAGGTTTTGGTTTATACTTAAATCAAATAACTGAAAGCCGTCAACATTATCATCACATAACATAAGATTTTGAGGTGTACCTGCTGTTACTGATGATGTATTTATGATAAATGACTGTGTTGCAAAACATCCGGTATCGGTATTAGTCATCCTTACATATACTGTTTGCGGATTTGAAGTGTTAGTGTAGTTAGAAGGGTTTGCTATAGGATTATTATTTTGCAAAGCAGTTGCTGATGCATAATAGACAAATGAAGCATTGGTTGCTCCGCCGGAAAGATTATCTTCGTTAATGGTGAGGTCAAAATTTGTTAAGCCATCGTCTATACCGTCATTATCACACAAAGTGATTTGTGATGGAGGCATTTCAAAAGTATATATGCTTATAGTAAATGAAGATAGGTCAAAGCAACTTTCTCCGGTTTTGTTTAGCCTGGCCCAAATAACTTCGTCTTCATAGGGAACCTGATTTTCGTAAAACGGGCCTATGGCTCCGGTATTGTTCTCGGCATCTTCCTGAGATGTATAATAAGTTACCGTATAATCGGGATCACCTCCTGTAATACCATCATCATTAACCGATAAATCAAATTCCTGTATACCATTCTCATTTGTGTCACAAAGTGTTATGTCTTCAGAGCTTCCACTTATTACAGGTATTTCAACATCAAACGTCAATACATCATAACACCCGGTTATAGGATTGGTCATCCTTAAATAAACGGTTTGTGTTGGAACATCACTAAAAAATTCAGAGGGATTAGCCATAGGGTTTTCACCTAATGTCATATCGTTAAGGCTGGTGTGATAGGTAAGCTCAACATCCGTCTGGTCTCCTATAAACATTTCTTCATAAACGGTTAAATCAAATGTTACCGACTGGTCATATACACCATCATCACCATCACATTGAACAATGTCTAAAGGGATATTATCTGGATTTAAAAAAACCGGAACCTCGTGAAAGGTAGCGGTTCCTGTCCATTCTATAGAAAAATTACTAAAGCCGTGCGGGCGGTCTACCACGAGGTAGTAAATATCGTCGTCCTCAACATCTACCCATTGTATAAACGCATTACCATCTTCATTGGGACCTTCAGAAACATCGATTTCCGTTTCATTCATCCCTGTTGTGTTATAGGTTAGGCCGGCAGCGTTAGGGTTTGTTGTAGAGCATCGTATAGGGTCTCCCAGGTTACCACATTCAAGATTAGGGCCAAAGAACCAGAAATCAAAATCCACAACGAGGTCAGAACTCTCCGGAGTAAGTATAAAGCCTAACGTACCTCCGTCCTTTATCTGAATTTTAAACCAAACGCTGTGATGTTCCTGACTGTGACAATCGTTAGTGGCGGTACTAAGCTCCATTATGTTGCCAACACCCTCGGCAGTAAGCCCATAATAGTCCATACCACCACATACCATAATCGCGTCGGGGCAATCGCTTTGTGCCCAAACGGTAATATTAAAAAGAAAGATTAAAAAATATGTAAATTTCAATTTCACAGCAGGAATGTTAAGCTTTTGGTAAATTTATATAAAATTTATAAAACGTTCCTGCTGTTTATGTTATAAATCTCTCTTTTTCAAAATCTTATAGGATAATGTTATAAATATGGCAATCCATGCTAAAACTATAACAATTTCATACCAATGTACACCGTAGAAACGTTCGTTTATGCCCCCGCTTACCTGTCCTTCAATAGCCTTATATGCCTTAAACTTGGTAAATGGCTCCTTTATGAGGTTATACATGGACTCTAGAGGTAAAAAATTAATAGCAGTCTGAATTGATTTATCATCGCTAAAGAACCATTTCATTAAAGAAAAATGGATTATTTTTTCGATAACATACCACAGCGCTATAAAACCGATTGCAAATGCCGAACGTTTTATAAGTACTCCCGCAAAAAGACAGAAACAGAAGAATGCTACCAACTTTAAGAAATAAGTGAATACATAACCCATTTCTGAAAATACTATGGAAGCCTCGTTATAAGAAGAAAAGCTATATCCCAGAAGTATGGTAACAATAAATACAAATAGGGTAGAAATCGCAGAAAATAATAATACGGTTAGTACCTTTGAGGTAAGGAATTCCTTTTTACTTAATCCGTCTATAAGGTTTTGCTTTAGTGTTCCATAAGTATATTCATTAGACATCATGGATACAATTATAAGCGCAAGGAAAATTTTAAGCAGTGCGGCTATAAAGAAATTAAAATGCCATATATAAGGAAAGTCAAATACTCCCTGATCAGCCAGTTTAAACTCAGCACCAAAAAGGGTTAGCTTAATACTTGATATAAATGCTAAGAAACTTAGTAGTACAAAATAGGTTATTATAAGTACTTTACTGGATCTGTTTTTCCAGAGTTTTTGTAGTTCTATGGTTAAAAGTCGTTTCATAGGGGCTTATTTTGAAGGTGATGTTAATTGAAGGAATTGTTCTTCCAGGCTGTACTGGCGTTTTACTAAATGATTAAGGTAAATATTATGTCCTACCAAATGTCTGTTAAGCTCTGCCGCTTCCAATGGAGCTTTAAGATAAACCATAAGTTTTCCTTCATTTTCTTCAATCTTGTCTACAGCATTGTGCTGCATAAGTATGTTTTGCAGTTTTAAGTTATCATTTGCCTGCAACTCAAAGAAGCCTTCATTAGATATCATTCCGTTTACCGTTCCGGTATATAAAACAACACCTTTCCTTAAAACAACAACATGGGTACAAACCTTTTCCACTTCATCTAAAAGGTGAGAAGCCAAAAGTATGGTTGTGCCTAATGAGGCGATATGCCTTATTATATCCCTAATCTGACGGATACCCTGAGGGTCAAGCCCATTTGTAGGTTCATCAAGTATAAGTATTTCTGGATCGTTAAGCAGGGCAGAGGCAATAGCCAGCCTTTGTTTCATACCCAGTGAGAAAGTTTTAAACTTACTGTCTTTCCTGTCCAGCAGATCAACAAGAGCCAGTTTTTCGTCAATTTTTTCAATAGGGGCTCCCTTGATTTTACAAACCAGCTTTAGGTTTTCGTAAGCCGACATGTAAGGGTAAAAATTAGGCCTTTCTATAATTGCACCTACCTTTTTAAGAGCATCGTGGGTTTCCATATTACCGCCAAACCAACTGTAGTTGCCTGAGGTTGCATTTACAACGTTAAGTATTATACCAAGCGTGGTAGATTTACCACTTCCGTTAGGGCCAAGTATGCCATAAACGTTTCCTTTTTTAATATCAAAGGTCACGTTATTTACCGCATGTACCCTCCCGAATTTCTTATCAAGATTATTGATGGTCAGTATAGTTTCCAAAAGCTCCTGTTTTAGGGTTATTGTTAATATGACGAACTGTTTACTTTTTTGTTACCCCTAAAGTTAAACTTTTTTAACAAAATGTTTATTGATAAGGAACCACCTTAGGTTCGCCAATCTGGAAGTCCGGAAGCATTATATCATTGTTTTTAAAACTGTTGGTTTTAAAAATATTGTCCCCGCTACCCGGTATGGTAGGATAGAAAGCTAATGAAAGCTGGAAGCTGTTAAATACAAGGTAGTCATTAGTTATAAGCAGGCCTATACCAAACTGGGTATACACTTTACTTTGATAAAGGTTATGCCCTTCATCACCAATTACACCCATTGTAAAATTAGCAAAAGGGTTAAGCCTGAAGCCAAAAACATCCCAAGGAGCATAACTCTGGGTTTGCAGCTTTATGGTTAACTTTTTAGTGCCCAATGGGGTAGTGCTGTTAAAGTCGGGGATGGCGCCATCACCGCTAAGGTTTAGCTGATCTTTAATAATTGCTGCCCTGTTATCACCAAAAACCAATATTGGCTGTATAAAATGCCTAAAGCGCCAATTACCCCACTGTTTCATATTGGTAAAATAAAGCAAATCGAACCGCAGTGAGGTTTCCTGTGTTTTGTCTTTATAGAAAAAAGAGCCTACTTCAGCATTAATACTCATGTATCCCCATTTGTAATAGTTACCAAAGGCATATCGTCCACCCAGATAAACTCTTCGTTGCTTGTTTTTATCCTGCATACCTCCGGTAAAGGAGTAGGTACGGCCAATGGGAATATCCTCCACAATATCATAGTTAAAAAGGAATTTATCCTGAACGAATTTACGGGATGTTAAACCGACACTTGCCATGTAAAGCTTTTCGTTACCGTAGTAACCTACCGAGTCATATTGAAAAAAAGGCTTTTCCTTATACTGCCTGTTATATACCCTGGCGGTTGTTACAAGATTTGTGGTTCTGTCTTCTTCGGTAAAGCCTTTAAATATCTTAAAGGCATAACCTCCCCAAAAATCCTTTGCTTCCCATTTCATGTTTTGCATGGCAAAAACACCGGCACTGTTAGGGAGGGAATCCCTTACAAGACTTTCTTCCCACATAAAGCCTCCTGCCCAGCGTGTATAGGCCGAGAAAAATTCTCTTTGTAGGCTGAATCTCTTTAAATAACTGTCATCAGTATTTGTTTGATAGGTAGCCTGGAGCTTGGTGTAAGTATTCATTACATTGGGTACGGTATACTGACCTAAATATGCCGATTGTCCGGTGTTTAACTCTTTATCAAATTCGTTTTTGAACTCGTGTCCCAATCCGAAAAAGTTTCTCTCGGTCAATTCAAAAGAGGTGCGTGATGAGGAAGCCGATCCGTTAGGTATTAAACTCCATGAGTCGAGTACCCGTACTTCCACGTCTACATATTCACTATTTCCTTTTATTGGTTTTGCTGTAATAATTACCCTTCTGGTATAGCGTTGCGAACGTATTAAACGTTCCGACTCCTCAACTAATAGTGAGTCTAAAGGCTTCCCTTCCTTAAATAGCAAAAGATTTCTGATGGTCATTTCTTTTGTTTTAAGGTGAATGTTGTTACCGGTTCTTTCGGCCCAGTTAGAGGGTTTTCTAAGGGTATCGGTAATGGAGTTACCAAAAGGATCGAGAGTTACTATTTTTATTTTACGTATGGTTTTCCCATTGTATTTGGCAAAAGAGCTTTGCATCTCTGGAGCGTTTTCTTTCGTTCTTTTACGTGTGCCGGATGCCTCCTGCTCCCTTACCGGACGAAAGATAAGCTTGTGCATGAATTTTGTAAACTTTCTCTTTTTAGAATACTCCTGTATGCTTTTGTACATTTCCTCTCTTTTTTGCTTAACGGTATCGTTTTGTGCAGGAAGAGAATCTTGTGTAGGAACGACCTGTGCAGCCATAGGTAGGGCCACAAAAAACAAGGTTATAAAAATAAGCAACCGTAATTTTTTGGTCATTTTTCTGAGAAAAGGTTTACAATTAAAATTATGAAATTAAAAGCTAATAAAACGCTAAAATTACCGTCAGCCGTATGTTTTACCATTCATTTAACAATAAAAAAAGAGGCTCAAGGCCTCTTTAAATATAACTGTAGTTATTAGCTTTTCTGTTCTTTGTTAAAGTAAACCAGATAGTAGTACATCTGCTTTTCCTCATCCCATCCTTTTTCTACAAATTTCTCTGCACTTTCTGGGTTCACAAAGTCCATTTTTATCTGGATATTGGTATCCAGATTAATAACGTTCTTTATTTTTTTACGGGCATCGGTAACCGCTGCATTGGCAATAGGGAAGTTAGTAACATCCTCAATACTGTATTTTGGCGCCTTTTCTACTTTGTAGTTTTTAAACTCAGGTATAAGGTCAGGGTTATCAAGTACCTCGTTAAGGAAGTTGGTTTCTTCAAACTCATCGTTTTTAGCGAAGTAGTTTACAGAACGGTTCATAAACATTACTTCCTCTTTCTTGTCTTCTGCAGGAAGTACTACATCTTTAGCAAAATCCTGACAGAATTTAAGGTACTTCTTAGTGATGAAGTTCTCATCCTGAAAAGCATCTACCGAAAGGAAATGCTCCAGCCAATAACGGGCATCATACCTGTTACTGTCTATAGTAAGTATTTTATAACCTTCCTCTTTCTTGTAGTTAAAGATAATACAGCCCTTATCAAGCTTGTTAAGGTTGATACCCTGTTGTAGTATAATTTCAAGGTTGCTGCTTTTTTCTTCAAACTGAAGGAAGTCGGTTTTTATTTCGCTTTTAAATACAGCTACAGCATCTACCACATTATTATCTATAGAAAGGTTAGTCAGGTAAGTAACATAAACCTCACCATTTTTAATATGCGGGTGGTTAGACTGCTCAAAAAGATGCTTGGTTATTTTTTTAGAAACCTCATGCGCCTCACTAGGGTTAGTAAAAATTTCTGTAGCAAGGTTGTACATGTCGTGGTAATCTAAATCCACATCATGGGCAAACTGAAAATAATTTTCCTCTTTATCCCTAAACGGCTTAAAGAAATACTCCTTTAAAAGCGGAGTTATCTCATCGTTCAGGCTATATGGCTGTTCTGATAAAAATATAGCTTCGTTACGGCTTTTGTTTCCTACTCTGTGTACAGAAAGGGTTTCAATTTGTGTGTTAAAAAGGTTTATCATTTTTTTATTAAGATGCTTAGATTCTTAGTTACTTAGGTCCTGAGTTCTTGTTTTGATTTTGTTTAGTTTAATTCCACTGTCCGTCATCAAAGCTCATGTCGTCAAAGCTTTGGTCGTCGTTGAACATGTCAAGATCATCGTCATCAAAATCATCCTCAAACTCTCCGTAAATATCATCTTCATCAGCCGTAAACTCTTTATCCGGTGCGTTAGAAGGCATCTCTCCGTGAGAGAATAAAAGTTCAGGATAAGCAACACCGCTTTCTGGCTCTTCAATAGCACCCAGTTCCACAAAAAATGTCCACATGTTTAAAAAATCATACACATAAATGATTTTTGTATTCTCACTATCTAAAATTGAGCTTAGCGGATAATCTGCCATTGTTTTCATTTCTCCCGGCACATCACCTGCATCAAATAGCGGAATTTCGTCTTCCTGTGCCCATTCGTCATCACAGGTATAAAAAGAGCCCAT
Source organism: Flavobacterium alkalisoli (assembly GCF_008000935.1). Taxonomy (NCBI): domain Bacteria; kingdom Pseudomonadati; phylum Bacteroidota; class Flavobacteriia; order Flavobacteriales; family Flavobacteriaceae; genus Flavobacterium; species Flavobacterium alkalisoli. The sequence continues at coordinate 3,904,522 of NZ_CP042831.1, read as the reverse complement.
TTCAAGGCCGTCAAAACCAAAAGCATTAACAATTGCATTGTGTAAATCTTCCAGCGTATCTTCTTCAAGGATAGCTATATCCCTAAAAATATCTTCCTCAGCATCAAGTATTACTCTGAATTTATAAACCATAGTTTAAGTGTTTTTTGTAAACCCCAAAGGTAAACCATTAATTCTGATTTTGCTTTTTGGAATTTTAGAAATTTTAGATATATACATATTTAGAAACCACCTGCAAACTATTTTTCGTATAGCTCAACAGGCAGATTATCAGGGTCTGAAAAGAAAGTAAATTTTTTCCCCGTAAACTCGTCAATCCTAATAGGTTCGGTCGCTATATCATTTTGGTTAAGCCATTTAACAGCCGTGTTTATATCATCGGTTTCAAAGGCTATATGCCTTAATCCGGCAGCTTCGGGAAGCGAAACTCTGGCAGGCGGATTAGGGAAAGAAAAAAGTTCAATAGTATACTGTCCTTTTAGTGAGAGATCCAGTTTATACGATTGCCTTTCCTGCCTGTAGTTTTCGGCTTCAATAGTAAAGCCCAGTATATTGGTGTAAAAATGTTTTGATTTATGGTAATCGCTACAAATTATGGCGATATGATGTATGCGGTTAATGTTAAGCATAATTATTCTCCCTGTGTTATCCACCAATGGTTACCAAAAGGATCTTCAAACCCTGCCGAATATCCGTAATCCTGATTAACAGGCTGCTGTAGTGAAGTACTTTTGGCTTCCAGAGCTTTTTTATAAACCTCATCTACGTTTGAAACAAAAATAAACATGCCCGATGCTTTTTGTTTCCAACTTTCATTACTGTTGGCAAACATAATTACTGCATCGTGTATTTTCAGTTCGCCGTGCATAATTGCCCTTGTATCATCCTGCCCGGGAACTATCATCTGTTCTGTGGCGCCAAAAACATATTTGCAAAATTCCATGAATTCGTAAGCTTTATCCAGTACTAGATAAGGCATTACCGGTAAATAGTTGTTAGGTAAATTCATAATATAAAAAATTAAGGCTCTGCTATAAAAGTAGAGCCTTAGTATGACAATTAAAAGTACTTTATAATTTTCTTTATAAGAAACGGTAACCCAGTATCACATTTAGAGAATTATATTCGGAAGTCCAAACGGTGTAAGGACCTAATATACTATGATCTAAAATGTAACGTGCCTCAATGCTGTAGTTTTTAAAGCCATATCCTGCACCAAAAGCAAATGAGCTGTTTTTACCTATTTCCAGTTCGCTATTGTTGTAGGTTATCTTAGAGTTACCCGTTAAGAAATTAAGATTGTAAGATCCGTTTATAAAAACTTTTGAGTCGCTGTTAAAAAACATACTATATCTTACACCAATGGGTACCTGCAAAAATTTATAATCGGTTTCTACATTGTAGTTCCTGTTTTTATAGCTACTGTTATAAATGTTGTAAGACGGATTAATAAATAAACTCCATTTATTGTTGTTAAATGGTAGTGTATATTCCATTTCAGCCCCTATTGAATAAGTTTGTGAAGGCTCCATTTTAAAATTATAAGTTTTATTAACCGCATTTTTAAATGCGAAAGAAGTAAAGCCTACAGCGGGAGTGAATTTTAAGGTTATTTTGCTCTTGTTGTGTTTTAGCGTATAGTTATTATTGCTTTCTCCATTATATTCGCTAAAAAGCTTGGTAAGAGAACTTTTTTTATAATCAATGTTTTTAAACCTGTTTACAGTATTTATTCTGTCTCGCATTAGGTTAAACAGTTGTTGACGATAATTGTTGTTTTCTTTAATCATACCGTCAACAACATATTTTTTATATAAAAGCTGTGTGGCAGTTTGTTTATCATCAGCACTGTAAAAATATTTAACAATGTTACCGTCTTCAAACTGATAAAGATCTAAATCCCCTTCAAGAAGAACTTTTAAGAAAAGAGTTTTCTTTTCCCATGCAGGTTCCGATGTAACGTCCAGTTTATCTACATAATTACTTGACAGTTCTATATCCAGATTAAAACGCTTGAATTTATAGCTGTTATCAACGTTAAATTCTGCCACATCATTTACGGTTGCAGTTATTGATTCGCTGTTTTCAGCTAGTTTGTATTCAAAATCAAGAGGGCTGTTTTTCCATGCCATGTCTTTAATAAGGCATGTTGTTTTTTCACCATTGTTGTTGATGAAGTATCCCTGCTTGTAGGTTATTTGAGAATAGGAAATAAAAGAAGTAAGAACTAAAAGTAAGGTGTAAAAGTTTTTCATGAAAGTAGTTGTGTAATTGCTGTTGGTTAATAATGGCGAAAGTATAAAATTTTGTTAAGAAATGAAATTACAGTTCATCCTTTAAAAATTACAGTTGGGTATTATTAATTATGAAAGGTGTAAAAGCCGTTGCAAATTTGCTCCATCAAAACAATCAATCAGTTATGAAACGAGCAGTTATTTTTTTCTTTTTATTTACAGCAATCAGCCTTAATGCACAAAACGTAATAAAAGGTACAGTGCAGGATACTAAAGGCAGCCCCCTACCGGGAGCTAATGTTTATCTTGAAGGTACTTATGACGGGACAGTAAGCGATGAAGCAGGTAACTTTTCTTTTGAAACCACTACAACGGGGAACCAGACACTGGTAATAACCTTTTTGTCTTTTGAAAAAGTTACACAGGCTATTACTATTGAAAACTACCAGCCACAAACATTTAAACTTCGGGAAGGTGTAAATACTCTTGATGCAGTAGTAATTTCGGCAGGTACATTTGCAGCGGGCGATAACAGTAAAATAACTGCCTTAAAACCTTTGGATATTGTAACTACTGCAGGATCGGCAGGCAATATAGTGGCAGCCTTACAAACATTACCGGGTACACAAACCGTAGGCGAAGACGGAAGGCTTTTTGTAAGAGGGGGTGAGGCTAACGAAACTCAGACTTATGTAGATGGTATACGTGTAGCACAACCCTATGGAGCTACAACCAATAACCTGCCTACCAGAGGACGTTTTTCTCCTTTCTTGTTTAAAGGTATAACTTTTTCTACAGGTGGTTATTCGGCAGAGTTTGGTGAGGCGCTTTCAAGTGTACTGTTGCTTAATACTATTGAAGAACCGGAGCAGGAACAAACCGATATCGCTCTAATGACAGTAGGTGTTGGTTTAGGTAATACCCAAAAATGGGAAAAGAGCTCTCTTAGCTTTAATGCTAATTATATAAACCTTAAACCTTATCAGTGGATAGTACCTCAAAATATAGACTGGAATAAACCTGTACAGTCTTTATCGGGTGAAACGGTTTACCGATATAAATTCAATACCGGTATGCTAAAGGTATATGCCGCTTTTGATCATTCTGATTTTGATATCAACCAAAAGGATATTAATGAACCGAACCCTGTTAGGGTAGCCCTAAAAAACAACAATTTTTACCTTAACAGTTCATACAGCGGTACTCTTGGAAACGCATGGTCGCTACAAACAGGACTTAGCTATGGTTACAGTTACACCAATGTAGAACCAGCGGGTAATATGGTGGAGGATAAAGAAAACAGTTCACACATTAAAATGAAGCTTAGAAAAAATTTCAGCAGCAGGTTTAAATTAAGTTTTGGTGCCGACTACTTTATAACCGACTTTAATGAAGACTATAAAGAGTCTACAAACTTTACTTTTAGTAGCGGATACAACAATTCTATAGCAGCCACTTATGCCGAAGCCGATATATTTTTCTCTAAAAACCTGGCGCTTAAAGCAGGGGTAAGGGGTTCTTATTCTGAAATAGTTGATGAAACGGTTGTAGAACCACGTGTATCGTTAGCTTATAAGGCAGGTAAAAGAGGGCAGTTCTCTTTAGCTTATGGTGATTTTCATCAAACACCAATGTCAGATTACCTTAAGAACTTTAAAGGTTTTGAGTATGAAAAAACCAGTCATTATATTCTTAACTACCTGTATAATAACGAACGCAGGATGTTTAGGGCAGAGGCTTATTATAAAGATTATAGCAACCTGATTAAATATGATACTGATACACCTATGTACAACTCAGTATACAATAACGGTGGTAAAGGATATGCTAAGGGTGTAGATTTATTTTGGAGAGACAGTTATAATATTAAAAACTTCGATTACATGCTGTCGTACTCATTTATTGATACCGAAAGGGATTACAGGAACTATGAGTATGCTGTTACGCCAAGCTATGTAGCAAAACACAACTTCTCTATAGTAACAAGATACTGGATAAATGATTTAAGATCGCAATTAGGGGTTACTTATACCTTCAACTCAGGCAGACCTTATGATAATCCAAACGAAGCCGAGTTTATGAACAGCATGACCAAAAGCTATAATAACCTAAGTGTTAGCTGGGCATGGTTATTAAGTCCGCAAAAAATACTGTACTTCTCAGTGTCAAATGTATTGGGTTACGAAAATGTGTTTGGGTACAATTATGCCAATACACCCGACTTAAACGGACAGTTTGCAAGACAGGCCATTACCCAACCGGCAGACAGGTTCTTTTTTGTAGGCTTCTTTTGGACCATCAGTGATGATAAAAAAACCAATCAACTTGATAATTTGTAGTTAGTTAATAGGATTTAAGGGCTTTGGTAATTTAATGTCATCAATATTGCCAAAGTCCTGTTTGCCTACATAGGGAGTCCAGCGTTGCCCTTTTTGCAATTCAATTATTTTATTGGCTGTTTGGTATAGCTCTTTGGGTCCATTATTTCCCTGAATTAATATATGGTTTACAGTATCGTTTTTTGTCCTGTAAAATTTTAATATGCTCCCGTCAGCAACAGAGTCTTTGTATACGCCGTCATATTTACTGAAGTTTATTTCTTTTACCAGTGCTAGAGCAGAGTCCCTTTTCTCTTCTGTTAATATAGAATAGAAATAATCTATAGGAGAAGTTTTCATAAATATACTGTCTCCGGGTGTGAACTTAATACTGAAGTTAGCAGCATCTGTAGCAAAAGAAAACACAAACATATCAAAATCCGCTTCTGGTTTTTTCTCTTCTTTTTGGCATCCGGCAAGTAGCAGTAGGCCAAATAGGACGGCTATCTTTTTCATATTAAGCAATTTTATCCCCGTTTCTTATTTCCCATTCCAAAAGGAAAAGATTATATAACTCGTCAATATTGTGTTTAATATTGTTTTCGGGAATACTTATTGGCGATCCGTACATGGCATTGTTGCGTTTGCGTAACCATTTTTTAGTGCCCGATGCCTTATTAATGTATACCTCAGGATTTTTAACATGTACTATTATAAAGCGGTGATTAAATACCTTCCTGATAGTGAATTCTGTAATGTCTTCCCACTTTATATGTCCTACACCTATATTTGTTGAATAATCGGTTATTCCGGTTTCATCCACAATAACCGCAGGTTTATTATTCATAAGGAAAAGAAAAGCGAATACTGATAATGCTCCAAAAAATACTATAGCTGCACTGCCCACTATATTTTCCAGTCCGGGTATAAGTTTCATAGGCTTGTCTAAAATATAGAAGCCGGCAGCAACAAATAGTACCGAACCCAAAAAGGCAAAGAATAGCTTGGTCTTGTTACGTTTAATTATTTTCTTTTCCATTGTTTTTTTAGAGGTTTAAATACGTTTTACAAATATGTTCGGGAAAGTTTAGGAATAGCCGGAGTCCAAATTTAATTAAAATAAACAACTCATCCCCGTTATTCTACAGTTCGGTAAAACACTTTTTAATAGGTGTGTTTTTGTTTGGATATTTGTCTCATCAAAATCAAACAATTATTAATTAAAAAACGAACAGTCATGATTAGATTAATTACAGTTATAGTTTTATTTGTGAGCAGTATGGTTAGTGCACAAAGCCAGTATGAAACAGGAATGCAGAAAGCATTCGATCTTTGGGGGCAGGGTAAAAATTCAGAAGCTTCGGCAATGTTTGAAAGGATAGCTGCAGCAGAAAAAGACAATTGGATCCCGAATTACTATGTAGCGCTTATAAATACGATTGATGCGTTTCAGACAAAGGATAAAGAAAAAGTAAACGCCCTATTAACCAAGGCACAGGATGCACAGGATTTGGCAACACTTGTTTCTCCTGATAACCCCGAACTGATGGTAATGCAGGCAATGATACATACAGCATGGATAGCCTATGACCCAATGACAAACGGAATGAAACTATCTGCAACGGTAAAACAGATTTATGCAAAAGCAAAGCAAACAGCACCAGATAACCCGCGTGTAGTGTTTTGTTCGGCAGAATTTGACATGGGAGGAGCAGCTTATTTTGGTCAGGATACTACACCTATGTGTGCTGAAATTGAGCGTTCTCTAACTCTTTTTGCTAACTTTAAGGCGGAAACACCTTTTTACCCTAGCTGGGGACTGGACAGGGCACAACAAAAAGCAGAAGAGTGTAAAAAATAGTTATATAGATAATAAAATAAGGCAATAAGAATGTTGGAATTAGATAAGATAAGTTTGGTGTGGATAATAATGCCTTTTTTTATAGGAGGAATAGTATATACAAAAATAGTAAGACATAAAACCGGCAACCCTTTGCGGGACAGTGTTAAAAACTTACAGGTTATGATTACTATTACCGCTGTAGTGTTAGTCGTGCTTTTATTCTCACTTTCACCAACAGCTGTATTAGGCAGTTTTGGATACCCGCATGAGCTTGAAGATATAAACAATCAGGAAAAACTACTTGAACTGTTACAGGATTATAACAAGGCAATTGTAAGGACAACAGAAGTGGTTTACTGGTTACTTTTTATAAGTATATTTTGGATACTAACGGCAGTATACCAATTATTAAAGGTTTATAAGGATAAACTGGATAAGGAAACAGCAAAACAATATGAAACTACTAGTTAAAGAGTTATTCAGGGTAATAATAATGGGCTGTATAATTTTTTTTATAGTCCTGTTATTTCTTATGGCAAACGGTAAATCGTTTACCTGGAACAGAGCACTTTTAGTAAACTTTATGTTTGTTATGCTGTATAGCATATGTCTTTATACGGTTAACTCTTTAATGTTTAAGTTTTTTGACCGAAAGTATGGTAAGGGCATTATAACGGCAAAAAGGTTTGTGATTGGTGTAAGCAGTTCGCTTTTGGTATCTCTGGTTATAATTTTTATACTGCGCGTTTTTGAGGATGTTGTGGTGCAGGGGTATACAATGGCAAGATTTATAAAGGAAGAAAAGATAGCAAACTATTTTTTAGCCTTTATATTAACCCTGATAGTTGATATAGGTTTTCATGTGTTTTATGTTTACAAGCGTTACCAGGAAAACCAGGTAAAAAAGCAAAAGATAATTGCAGGTACAGCCTCGGCACAGTTTGAAACCTTAAAAAATCAGATAGACCCGCATTTTCTTTTCAATAGCCTTAACGTTTTAAGTTCGTTAATAGAGGAAAATCCGGAGAACGCACAACGGTTTACCACTTCACTCTCTAAAATATACCGCTATGTACTGGAACAAAGGGATAAAGAGGTGGTAAGTGTACAGGAAGAGCTTTCGTTTGCAAAAACATATATGAACCTTCTAAAGATGAGGTTTGAGAACAGTCTGTTTTATGATGCTCCAACCGAGCTGATAAACCCCGAAGGGAAAGTGGTACCGCTATCGTTGCAACTATTACTGGAAAATACAATTAAGCATAATGTAGTGAGCCCCCAAAGGCCGCTGCATATTAAGATTTATGAAAAAGACGGTTACCTGGTGGTAGAAAACACTCTGCAGAAAAAAGAAGTGCTGCAGGATAGGAAAGGCGTTGGTTTGCAAAATATAGTAAATCGTTATGCCATATTAACCAACAGGAAGATGGAGATAGAGCAAACCGAAGAATGTTTCAGGGTATACTTACCCGTACTAACAAAACAGGTGTCAATTATGGAACCGGTATATTACAATGACGAGGAAAATGATTATTACAAAGCCCAAAAGAGGGTAGAGGATATAAAAGGGTTTTACGGAAACCTGATGTCTTATCTTGTTATCATACCGGGGCTTGGTATATTAAACTATGTTACCTCTCCCGGCTATTACTGGTTTTTATTTCCAGCTTTAGGCTGGGGATTAGGTGTTGTAATTCACGGTTTTAATGTGTTTAATTTCATGCCTTTTTTAGGAAGGGACTGGGAGGAGAAAAAGATAAAAGAGTTTATAGATAAGGAGAAATCCAACAAATGGCAGTAAGTATGAGGTATTACGACGAATTTGATAAGAATAGTGTTTTATATCAGAAAACCAAAAGAAAGGTAAGAGATCTAAGAGCTTTTTATATTCATTTTATTTGTTACCTGATAAGTATAATTGCCATGCTAGTGTTGCTGGATCTCACTTTCAAACCGTTGCTGTACTGGTTCTTTATAATAACAGCCAGTTGGGGATTAGGAGTCTTTTTAAATGCGATGAAGGTATTTGGCTTTTATCCTTTTTTAGGGAAGAAGTGGGAGAAGAAAAAAATGAAAGAATTAATACAAAAAGAGAAATCCTATAAAAAACAATAGTTATGGATAATTTTTATGACAAATCAGAACAGGAAAGGCTATTGTACAGAAAAGCCAGAAAGAAAGTAAAAGAACTTCGCGGGTTTTATTATCACCTAACCTGCTATATAGTAATAATGCCGTTACTAATTTTTATAAACCTTAGATTTAGTCCTGAGTTTTTATGGTTCTTTTTCTCACTTATAGGCTGGGGAATGGGACTTGGTTTTCATGCTATGGAGGTATTTGGTTACAATCCGTTTTTAGGTAAGGGATGGGAAGATCGAAAACTGAGGGAACTCATGGAAAAGGAAAGACAGGATCGTGCAAAATATGAGTAGCTATGAAAAATACCTCTGAAAAACAGCAGATAGATAAAGTGCACAAAAGGGTTGAAAGCATTAAGGGTTTTTACATGCACCTGGCGATATACCTAACAGTAAATATCCTGTTTTTTATATTTTGGTGTGTCGACTCCTGGATGCCGAAAACATTTTGGAAGCCTTCTTTTTTCATCATGATTGTTATAGCGGGTTCAGCAGTATTAGCCCATGGATTATTTGTATTTGGAGCAAAATATATTTTGCCAAAAGATTGGGAAGAAAAGCAAATAAAAAAAATAATGTCTAAAAACAAAAAAGAGTCTTAAATCTAATTATGGAAAATTCATTTGAAGAAAGAGAAAGGTTAGAGCGTGCCAAAAAGAAAGTAAAATCTATTAAAGGGTTTTACAGGCACCTTACCGTTTATCTGTTTGTTAATGCATTTATATTGATATCACGTGCAATTGGTATGGAACCGGGTGAGGATTTTTGGCGGTGGGGCACCTTTAGTACTGCCCTTTTTTGGGGTATGGGATTACTGCTTCATGCTGCCAGTGTTTTTGGGACTACTATCTTTTTTGGTTCAGACTGGGAAGAGCGCAAGCTTAATGAAATATTGGAAAAGAATAAGAAGGCTAAAAAAGAAAACCGCTGGGAGTAACAATACTATCTTTTATAACAAATTAACCGCCAACCAATGAATGTTTTAATTATAGAAGACGAAAAGCCTGCTGCAAGGCTGTTGCAAAGAAAACTTCAAAAACTTAATCTGGAAGCAGGTACCATGCTGCACTCTGTAGAGGAAGCAATAGACTGGTTTCAGAATAACGAACATCCTGATCTTATATTTCTTGACATACAACTTTCTGACGGACTCTCGTTTGAAATATTTGATGCTGTGCCTATAAGCAGTGCGATAATTTTTACTACCGCTTATGATGAGTATGCGCTTAGAGCCTTTAAGCTTAATAGTATAGATTATTTACTAAAGCCGATAGATGAGGAAGACTTAGAAGTAGCTGTAAACAAGTACCGCGAAAGGATTCCGGCAAGCCAGGAGTTTTCTTTTGATTTTAATCAGATAAAACAGATGCTGGTTAATCCTCTTGAAAAGAACTATAAAAAGCGTTTTACCATAAAAATGGGGCAGCGCCTTAAAATGATCAATATAGACGATGCCGAATGTTTTTATAGTGAAAACAAGGGCACCTATATCCATACGAACGACGGGAGGGATTATCTTCTTGATGGTACACTGGAACAGCTGGAAAGCGAACTGGATCCATCAAAATTCTATCGTGTGAGCCGTAAGTTTATCGTTTCGGTAAATGCAATTAAAGATATTGTGATGTATACCAATTCCCGCCTTAAACTGGTCCTGAATACCTATAATGAAGATGATGTAATTGTAAGCCGCGAGCGCGTTAACGATTTTAGGGAATGGTTGGGATAACCCCATAAAAAAAAACTGTTCTGCAAATCATTATCTGATTACAGAACAGTTTCAAAATGTGTAGTTTCCCAGAGGGAAATAAGGTTACTCAAAAACCGATAAAATTTCCTTTTTGGCTTTACCTAATTTCTTTTCGAGCTTCCCCCACATTTCATCTTCTTTGCCTTCTTCATACATTAGATCATCATCTGTAAGTTCGGCATATTTCTGTTTAAGTTTTCCTTTAAACTCATTCCAGTTCCCTTTCATTTCTTCTTTGTTAGGCATAGCTTTTTTATTTTAAGTTGTTTATTTATTTAGTATAAAGTTACCAACTTAATATTACTAATACCAGATGTTTAGTACAACTTTAACCCTGCCTTAAAAGTATGTGAAAGCTTAGTCTGCCTGTTGAGGTATAACCGTTTTTCGGGTAGTTTCCAGCCAAATGTAATACTGTATACCAAACAGTATAGACGCTGTTACTAAATGTATGGTTTGAGAGCCGAACGGAAAGTCAAGATAATACATTGCAACACCCGATGCTATTTCAACCAACAGCAATAACATGACCCAGTTTATTTTACTGTAGCCAAGATTAAGCTTTTTGTTTCGAAGGTATAGCCATAGGTTAACACCAAAAACAACAAAAGAGAAAGTCCTGTGGATATAGAAGGTTACTTCAGGGCTGTTGAGAATCAGGTTCATGTTGTCGTAACCTAACGACTTTATCTGCTCGTCCACAAACTGGCGTACCTGTGTACCTAAAACAACCTGAATCATGGTAAGCATGATTGATACCACAAGAAGGGTTTTAAACAGTTTGTCCTGCTTAAAGCTGCCTGCATTTTCTTTAGCCTTGTGCAGTATGTATAAAATAATACCCACAATTACTAAAGCCATGACCATATGGATGGTAATTTTTACAGGATTTAGTACTGAATATACCACTGTAGCGCCTAACCATGCCTGAAAGCCCATTAGGAATACGGTAATCCAGGAAAGGAGTATGATGTTTGTTTTCTTTTTGTTGTAGACTACTACTGCCATTACAGCCATTATAAATACCGCTAGTCCGGCCAATGCCCCAACTAAACGGTTTATATATTCAACCCAGGTATGCACAGGGTTAAACTCGGCATAATCGTGTTTGGTGTATGCTTCCCAGTTACCTTCGTTATAACTCTCGCCTGTAGTAAACGTTTCTTTTGCAACCCAAAGTTTCTCATCCTTTATAATAACCTGTCCTTTACCAAATTCATGGTTAGGACTCCAGTTAAGCTCGGTAACATCAGTAGGAGGTATGTAATAGCCAAAACATCTTGGCCAGTCAGGACACCCCATACCCGAACCTGTCATACGTACTAAAGCACCTGCCACAATTACAAGGTAAACCAATACCAGGGCAGTTTTTGCAGTTTTTATAAAGTTTAGTTTCATTTTTCTTTGAGTTTCAAAATTTCTGATTTACAAAGTCGCAAAGTTACTTTTAGTACGGTTTGGCTTATATGATCTATATCATGTATAGAAGCTACTCTGCTGCTCAGTTACTTTTTTATTAACCCCATTTTTTTAGCCTTAGCCATCATAAAGTCATGCGCAGCCTGATACTCGTTAGGTATTTCTCCTTCCAGTATGGCTTCTTTAATGGCTTCCTTAAGCTGGCCTATCTCACGTGAAGGTTTCAGGTTAAATATTTCCATAATCTCTTCGCCCGATATAGGGGGCTGGAAATTACGTACATGATCCCTTTCTTCAACCTCTACTATTTTTTGTCGTACTATCTTAAAGTTATTGTGGTACTTTTTAAATTTCTGAGCATTTTTAGTGGTAATGTCTGCGGCACAAAGCGTCATTAGATCATCTACATCTTCACCGGCATCAAAAATTAATCTGCGTACTGCCGAATCTGTTACAATATCCTGAGCCAGTACAATAGGGCGGGAGCTAAGCATAACCATTTTAGCCACATATTTCATTTTGTGGTTTAGCGGCATATGCAGCCTTTCAAACAGCCTTTTTACCATTTTACCTCCAAGGAATTCATGCCCGTGGAATGTCCATCCGTGTTTTTTGCTGAATTTCTTTGTTGGTGCTTTACCTATATCATGTAGTAATGCTGCCCAACGCAGCCAAACATCATCAGTATTCGGAGCAATATTATCTACTACTTCCAGAGTGTGGTAAAAATTGTCTTTATGGGTTTGTCCTTCCACTTCTTCCACACCCTGAAGTGCGGTAAGTTCCGGAAGAATAATGTTTAATAAACCAGTTTCATGAAGCAGCTTAAAGCCTATAGACGGCACAGGAGCCATCAAAATCTTATTAAGCTCGTCTACAATACGTTCTCCCGATATTATTTTAATACGTTCCTTATTCCTGTTTATCGCTTTCAGTGACTCTTCCTCAATCGTAAAGTTAAGCTGTGCGGCAAAGCGTATGGCACGCATCATGCGTAACGGATCATCCGAATAAGTAATATCAGGATCTAAAGGTGTACGTATAATTTTATTCTTAAGGTCTTGAATCCCGTTAAAAGGATCTACAAGCCTGCCGTAGTCATTTTTGTTAAGTGATAATGCCAGTGCATTAATGGTAAAGTCCCTGCGGTTCTGGTCGTCTTCAAGTGTGCCGTTTTCCACAACAGGGTTTCGGCTTTCGCTACTGTAAGATTCCTTACGGGCACCTACGAACTCAATATCTATAAAGTCGCCTTTGTTTTCTTCAAAACGAAGCATGGCTGTACCATAGTTTTTAAAAACCTGAACTTTAGGAGTGTTAGGCAATAGGGAAGAAATCTCTTTTGCCAGTGTAATACCACTGCCTACAGCAACGATATCTATATCTTTTTTAAAATCCCTTTTTAAAAGAAAATCCCTTACAAACCCGCCTATTACATAACTTTCTAAGTTAAGTTGAGCAGCGGCCTGTGAGGCGATTTCAAATATCCTGTTATTTAGAGCTTCTTTGTATGAAGTATTGTTTTCCATTAAGGTCTTATCACTTTTACCTGTAAATCGTTGCCAAGCTTGATAATTGTAGAAGGCTTTGCGGCAACTTTATCATGGTGCAAATTTACGATATAGTCCACTCCGTCCAAAATATGATGGTCTATTTCTTTAAAAGAATTAGGGGTTGGCATCCCACTTATATTAGCAGAAGTGGAAACAAGCGGTTTTTTCATGCGTTCCATTAGCTTGTAGCAAAACGGTTCTTTCACCAGTCGCATGCCTAAAGTATTGTCTGATGCTATAATATTCTTAGCTACATTTCTGGGGTTATCCAGTATAAGTGTAGTGGGCTTATCAGAAAGATCCAGTATTTGCCATGCCACTTCTGGAATTTCATTAAAAACATTGTAAAGCATGCGCTCGCCATTCATAAGTACAATCATACTTTTGCTTTCCTCACGCTGCTTTAGGGTGTATATTTTCTTTACGGCCTCTTCGTTTGTAGCATCGCAGCCTATTCCCCATACGGTATCGGTAGGGTAAAGAATGATACCTCCGTTTTTAATTACCTCATAGGCATTGTGTACCTCTTCATTTATTTTATCTGTGCTCATGGCTAATTTGTATAACTGTTTAAAATGTCTACAATCGTTTTTATTTCTTCATTGGTAAGTACGGGGCTTATTGGCAGGCTCAGTACTTCGTTATGTATCTGTTCGGTTATCGGGAAAGATAAATGGCTATACTCCGTGTAAGCTTCCTGTTGGTAAGGAGGTGTAGGGTAGTGTATAAGTGTTTGCACGCCATTATCTGATAAATGTTTTTGAAGCTTATCCCTGTTTTGAGTGCGTACAACAAACAAATGCCAAACATGCTTCAGGTTACTTGTTATTGCATTCACTTTTGGCAGTATAATCTCCCTATTAGTAATGTTATCACTATAGTATTGTGCTATCTCCCGGCGCTTTTGGTTTTCGGCTTCTAGGTAATTAAGCTTTACCGAAAGCACGGCAGCCTGTATTTCATCCAGTCTTGAGTTGAGTCCCTTATACTGATTTACATATTTTTTTTGCGAACCATAATTGGCCAGTGTGCGTATGGTTTTTGCCAGTTCATCATCATTAGTTGTAACAGCACCGGCATCGCCCAGGGCTCCAAGATTTTTCCCCGGATAAAAACTAAGACCGGCAGCATCACCCAGGTTCCCTGTTTTTGTTCCATTCCAGTTAGCGCCTATGGACTGAGCGTTATCCTCTATAATTTTCAGGTTATGTTTTTTTGCTAATTCTGTTAGCAAATTACTGTAAGCCACCTGACCATAAAGGTGAACAACCATTATGGCTTTTGTCTTTTTGGTAATCTTATCTTCAATCAGTGAGAAGTCTATATTGTAAGTATCAATGTCGGGTTCTGTAAAAACAGGTATAAGTCCGTTATCGGTAATACTCAGTATCGATGCAATGTATGTATTGGCCGGAACTATAACTTCGTCTCCCGGCTGCATTATGCCAAGCTCAATATAGCCTTTAAATATAAGCCTCAAAGCATCCAGCCCGTTAGCGACACCTATGGCATGGCTACAGCCAATGTAATCACTAAGCTTCTCTTCAAAAGCTTTTACTTCTTCGCCTAATAAATACCACCCGTTCCTAAAGGTTTTAAGCAGGCGTTCCTCTATTTCCTGCTGGTGCTGCAGGTTTATTTTTTGTATGTCGAGGAATTTTATCATTGACTAAATTTTTATAAAAATACTATTAATCCTTAATATTGAGTAGGGTTTTAACCCAGTTTTCCTGACTGTACTTTTTATAGATATGTTCTGGAAGCTCCTCATAAGGTGTGTTTAGAAATTCCGAAGGGAGTGATTTTGTCTCCGGGGTCCAGATAAAAACATTATTTGGATTGTAAAAATCATAGTCCTTTATATCCGGATTGGTGGTAATCAGTTTTTTGCCGAGTCCCATGGCTTCATATACCCTAAAGGATAGCCCGCGCTGTATATCCTTGTGAATATCCAGTATAATACGGGATTTTCTCATGTACTCTTTTGTTTCTTTAAAAGAGATGTGTTTGTCTATAAATTCAACCGATTTTGGTGCATCTGTAACATCGGGTAATGTTTCGGCATACTGTTTTATCACCACTTTTTGGTTTTGGGCCTCCAGTGCTTTAGCTATTTTAGCTATAAGCGGATACCTTGAATCGTATGATGCAAGGAAGAACAGGTCATAGTCATAATCAGTTAACCTTTCCTCGTGGAAGTAAAAGTTAGTGATAAGGTTAATATTATAATCTTTGGCATCTTTAGGCTCAAAGGTAAATGCCTCATCAAAATACTGTATGGTATGGGCTGCCGGGATGTGGTCAAACGAATCCCAGTAGTAGGCTACGCTATGACTGGCTTTTTTGGTCAGTTTTTTTAAATGCTGAGGTAATACCAGTTCGGCAGAAATCATTACCAGATAATCATAATGGCTTTCCAGTCCGTATAGGTTCTGTTCGCTGGCCTTAATTTTTTTAAGGTTTTTGTTCAGGAATATTTTAAAAAGAAAGTTTTGTACCTTTTCCCATGTATTCCTGTACTTGTAGTTTTTATATAGAACGGTGGTTACCTCACAACCCGAATATTTTTTGAATCCCTCTTCAAAAACTTTATAAAGGTCGTAGCGTCCGTTACTTAAAAATAATAGTTTTTTTTCCATTTATATAGTGTCACCTTTATCAAAAAAGACAGTGTTAACCCAGTTGTCTATAGTGTATTTATAGTATATATTTTCGTCTAACGGCTCATATGGCGTTTCAAAAAACGAAGCTTCAATTATAGGATTATCAGCATCTACAATCAGTATGTTATTCGGATTGTAAAAATCATAATCCTTTATGGTTTTGTTAGTCGTTATCAGTTTCTTCTGGTAGCATAGGGCATCAAACACCCTAAAGCTAAGCCCGGTTTGATTAACCCTAACAATATCTATAAAAACCTTTGCATTGCTCATGTATTCGTCAAGCCTGTCCAGCTTTATAATGTCCCTTTGGTAACTAATATTAGTGTTTAGGCCAGTAGGTTTATGTTTGCCTACCAGCATAAAGTTGTAATTAATGTTTATAGTATCCAGCCTGTTTGCTATTGCGTTAAGCGTCTGCAACCTTTCGTCTACAGAAAGTATCATGAATGCTCCATAAGTAACTTCATTAGGCTGTTGTAGCGGTTTTTTGTCCATATAGATATAATTGCTTATGGGCGAAAATCCGTATTGGGCAACATCATCACTGTCAAAAGATAATATTTTGTCAAAAATATTATCCAGCAAATGGTCTATAGGGTAGCGTTTGGAACTGTCATACAGATAAGCAATATACTCTTTAGTGTAACTCTTTATTTTTTTATGAATAGCTACAGGTATAAGTTCGGGGTTAATAACCAGTATTTTGTCCTGTGTACCTAACTTATTGAGCTCCTTTAAAATATATTGTTGCTGCTTTATCTTTTTTATATTTCTCTTAAAAACAACTTTACTTAAAAAATTAGTGATCTTGTGAAAAGGTGTGGGGTATTTATACTTAAATTTCCCGGTATTAATATGGTATGCCTCTATATTTTTGTCTTTAAGGGCTCTTACTATATGTTTGTCGTACTCCCAGTGGTCAAAGCTAATAAGGCATATTTTCATTTGAATAGATTTTTAGAGAAAGGCTTATAACTCATAAATTATTGCAAAAATATTATTTTTAACTATGGATTTGTTTAAAAAATAATATTTTAAAACAAATTATGATTCCATTATTATTTTGGTATTTTTGCCCCCTTTAACAATTGTAGGCAAGTTAAAAGTATGTTATTATGAAGAATATACATGTCGGATTCCTTTTGTCCTATGACTATGAGAAGCTCAAACTGGCTATTCCTCCAGTGTATGATGGGGCCGACAGGATTTTTATTGCCTTTGATGAAAACTTTAATACCTGGTCAGGAAACAAATTTGAGGTAGATCCTTCCTTTTTTAAATGGATAGAGGAGTTTGATGTTGATAATAAAATTGAATTCTATAAAGACAACTTTTATATACCTACTCTTAATGCCATACAAAACGATACACGTGAAAGGCATTTACTGGGGTTAAAAATGGGTATAGGCAATTGGCTTATTCAGGTCGATAGTGATGAGTATTTTATAGATTTTGCACGATTTGTAAAAGAGCTTAGAAAGTATGACAGTTATCTGGATAATCCGGAAAAGCACCCTATACAGTTTGCCGGTTTCCATATTAACTTATACAAATATCTTGAAGACGGGCTGCTTTATGTAAATAAGCCTACCAAGTTACTGCTGGCAACTAATTATCCTAATTACAAAAATGCCAAGAACACAAAAGAAAGGATAATATACCACGATACTTTTATCCTGCATGAAGGCCTTGCCAGAACCGAAGATGAGCTTGAGCTTAAATTAGCTAACTGGGGGCATATGCATGAGATAAATATGACCTTTCTTGATAAATGGAAAATGGCTAATAAAGATAATTACCATACCATTAAAGATGTTTTTTATCTTGACCCGGGAATATGGAAAGAGTTGGGCTACTTACCTTCTAAGTCGCTTGCAGATTTAAAAGAACTTGTTGCTAAAGATGAAAACCTGCAACTGTCTAAAACAAAACTTTTCTTTAAGAACTTTGGGCAGTGGTTTAAACATTCCAAAATTAAAAAGCCAGGCTATAAGCCTTATTACGAAAAATATTTTAATGATTAAAACAGGTTAACTAACCTGTTTTTTTATATCTAATTCGTTGCTATTTTTTGTTTCAGTTTAAGTGAATCTGAAAGTGGTGCGCCTTTTAGTAGAAGGAAAAACACAGGCCAGTTTTTAGGTTTAAATATACTGCTGAAAAAATATTTGATAAGCAGAAACAGAAATACCAAAAAATAACCTGCAATGCCATAGTGTTTAAGCATAATATAAAACAGCGAAATGCGCAGTTCCTTTTTTATTGCTATCGATTTTTCGGTACTTGCACCGTGATAGTGAATGAACTCTGCCGAAGGGATAAGGTATGCATATTTGCCCTTTTTCCTTAGGCGTTTGCATAAGTCGGTTTCCTCATAATAAAGAAAGATGTTTGTGTCAAATCCGCCCACCTCATTAAAATCTTCCGAACGTATAAACATAAAGCTACCCGGAACAAAATTTACCTTTACAGGTTCTATATACCGTTTTTTGCGTTTAGGATATTGCTTCGGATTTATTTTCTCCAGAAAACTACGCCCGAAAATTTCGCGGGCAGGTGAGGCAAAGTGATCCAGAGAAATCATAAAGTCACCATTAGGTTTGAATGATTGTCCGCCGGCAATACCTATATCATTGTTTTTTTCAAGATTGTCTTTTAATATGTTAAGGCAATCGTTTATAAATAGTGTATCGTTATTGATAAACGCAAGGTATTTTGCGTTTGCATGCTGAACACCAATCATGTTTCCTCCTCCAAATCCGGTATTGATTTTGCTTCTTACCAGTTGAATGTTAGGGAAATCAATTGTTTCGCATACCTGTTTAAGATTTTGGTAATCCTCATATTCAGAGCAGTTATCAACGATTATAATCTGATAATTCAGTGTATTTGAGGTACTTTTAATTATCGATTTTACACAATCGGCAGTAAGTGTTCCTGAGTTATAATGAACAAGTATAACTGCTATATCAAACATAGGTGAGGCTGTTTTTTTGTTGCTGCAATTTATTGTTTTTGTAAAGTAATAACAAAAAAAACAATAGTTTTGCAAAAGCCCGTATTTAAAACATAATTATGCGTACTTCTTTACTAGTATCTACTTATAACTGGCCACAGGCCCTGAAGGTGGTTTTTAAAAGCCTTAAAGAGCAAACGGTACTTCCTGATGAGGTGCTTATTGCCGATGACGGTTCTAAAGAAGAAACGAAATTGCTTATAGAGCAGTTTAAAAATGAAATAAGTATACCTGTAAAACACTTTTGGCAGGAAGATAACGGTTTCAGGAAATCCAAAATACTTAATAAAGCAGTTGCAGGTAGTGACAGTGATTATATTATACAAATTGATGGTGACTGCATTATGCACCGCAATTTTATAGAAGACCATATTAATGCAGCAGAACGCAATATGTATTTATACGGAGCGAGGGTAAATATACTTGAAGATGCCGTAAAAGAGGTGTTGGAGAATAAGATCACTTCCTTTAGTTTTTTTTCTAAGCTGATAAAAAATAAAACCCGTAGCCTGCATATTCCCTTTTTAGCCGGAATGTATAAACCCCATAAAGAATACTCAGATAAATTTAGGGGATGTAATGTTTCTTACTGGAAAAGCGATTTTATAGCCGTAAACGGTTATAACGAAAGTTTTGAAGGCTGGGGCAGGGAGGACTCAGATCTTGTTATTCGAATGGGCAATAACGGCGTTATAGCAAAAAGGCTGCGTTATGCAGGTATTGTTTTCCATATTCACCATAAGATAAACTCAAGGGACAATTTTGAGGCAAACGAGAGGATACAGCAGGAAACTATAGAAAAGAAAATAATCCGCTGTGAGCAGGGGGTAGATCAGTACCTGTAGTTTATTAGTCTACTTTCCTGTATTTCATCCATAATTGCAGGTATCGTTTAAATACCGAAAATGAGTGTATGTAAGCCAGTATAAAGCCTTCTTTTCCGTCAAGTATACCTAGCCTGTAAAAATACTGCCAGCAAAAACGGTAAAACGGCCTGAAAAGAAAATGATAGGCATTTGGCCGTACTTTTTTGCTATACAGGTTTTCTGCCTGTAGTTTACTGTAAAGATTCAGTTTGCCATTATAATTGTCAAAGCTTTTATAGCTGTAATGGTCAACTTTTTCCTTTAGTGTAGATACTTTTCCTTTAGCGGTTATAACCTCATGTACTAACCCGGTGTACTTGCAATATTGTTTGTTAAATACCCTTATTGCTTTATCGGTTCTCCATCCGCCAAAACGTATGTGTTTACCCATAAAGTGAAATTTACGTTTTACAAAATAGGCTACAGCACCATCATTATTGGCAACCACCTGTTTTATTTCGTTTTCAAGAGAAGGGGTAACAATTTCGTCAAGGTCAAAAAACAATATCCAGTCGTTTGATGCCTGTTCAATGGCAAAGTTTCTTTGGCTGGAAAAGTCCTTAAACTCGTTTTGGATGAATTTTACATTTAGCTTTTCTGCCATTTCTTTAGTAGCATCTGTACTAAAAGAATCCACTACAATAATCTCGTCTGCAAACGATAAACTCTCCACATATCTATTTATATTGTCTTCCTCATTAAAAGTAATAGCTAGTGCGGTTATTTTCTGACTCAAATTATTTTGTGGCATAAAATGGTATATATTGGCAAATGTAATAATTTTACACTATTAAAATTTTAAAAAATAATGGCTAAATTACCAGTTTTAATGTATCATAACGTGTCCGCTTTCAACGAAAAAAGCAAAGGACTGACAATTTCGCAACAAAAGCTGGAAGAGCAGTTTAGCTATATCGCATACAAGTATACTACTTTTCATTTATCCGAACTCGAAAAAAATAAAAATATTCCTGAGAAAAGTATTGTTATAACTTTTGATGATGTTACGGTAAATCAATTGGAGTTTGCCATGCCCTTATTAAAAAAGTATAACCTTAAGGCTACGTTCTTTATACCGTTTAATTATGTAGGTAAATCGGACCTATGGAATGAGGGTTCAGAACCTATTATGACCGTAGAGCAATTGCAGTCTTTAGATAGTGAACTGATAGAGCTTAGCTATCATTCTTTTATGCACAGGCGCTATGCCCAAATGAGTGATGAGGAGATAAATGAGGATTTTAAAAACTGTAATGATTTCATCAGTCAGAATAACCTTGAGGTATATCCTGCGGTAGCTTATCCTTATGGTAATTATCCTAAAAAAGAACCTGCAAAATCGCATTTTAAGCAATTGCTTGAACAAAATGGAATGAAAATGGCCCTTAAGATAGGAAATCGTATAAATGCTTTCCCGTTAAAGGAAAAGTATGAAATACAGCGTATAGATGTAAAAGGGGAGTACAGCCTGTTTAAGTTTAAGCTAAAGCTAAAGTTTGGGAAGCTTAAATTATTTTAGTCCTCGTTGTAATAAAAGCAGTTTTGCATAGCGGGACAAAACCCCATAGGCATTAATACTTGCCAGTGCCAGTCCCGGTATACCGTCTAAAAAGCCTCTTTTTATTATGTAAGTGTGGAAAAAACGGTACATCGGCTTAAATATCAAGTGGAAATAGGTAACCTTTTTTCCTTTCTTGAAGCCCATACCTGCCTGGAACCACGCATAAGAATCCTTTTTTTGCAGCCAGTTAAAAAAGCCTTTGTAGGTATAGTGAACCATAAAGTTCTTAAGTTCGCCTATACTGCCGTTTATATGCAGTTTTTCATGAAC
Source organism: Flavobacterium alkalisoli (assembly GCF_008000935.1). NCBI lineage: Bacteria > Pseudomonadati > Bacteroidota > Flavobacteriia > Flavobacteriales > Flavobacteriaceae > Flavobacterium > Flavobacterium alkalisoli. The sequence goes on along the minus strand of NZ_CP042831.1, from coordinate 3,882,888 downwards.
ATCTCCCGTAAACTTAATATCCTTGTTTTTTACCAGTCGGGTTACACGGTCAACCTTATGGTATAAAAACCTGTTCATGTAAAAATGCAGAAACTTTATTTTGTATCCTTCATTTTTAGGATTAGCAATAGTATCCTGGATTTCAAACCATAATTTTTGTGTAGCGCGCTCATCGGCGTCCATAAACAGAATCCAGTCGCCGGTAGCATAAGGAAGGGCAAAGTTTTTTTGTGCAGAAAAATTGTCAAACTTCCTTTCTATAACCTTGCATCCCAATGCAAGAGCCTTTTCTTTAGTGCTGTCGGTACTGTAAGAGTCAATAACAATAATCTCATATGCTTCCCTTACCGATTTGATTGCATCTTCTATGTAGGCCTCTTCGTTATATGCCGGGATAATTACAGAAAGTTTATTCATTAGCTATGGCGGGTTTGAATTTCACAAAACTAAAAAAAATTGAATTATCTTTGCGGCATGATGCAAAAGAATATTTCTGTAATAATTAGTACTTACAATTCGGTAGAATGGCTGAAAAAAGTACTGTGGGGTTATAACACTCAAACTTATAAAGAGTTTGAGATGGTTATTGCAGATGATGGGTCGCGTGAAGACACCAAGGAAATGATTAATGCAATGAGGGAAGAGGTTTCTTACCCTATAATTCACGTTTGGCACGAAGATAACGGATTTCAAAAATCACAAATACTTAATAAAGCACTTCTTGCCTGTACTACTGATTATGTTTTAATGAGCGACGGCGACTGTATACCGCGTCCTGATTTTATAGAGCAGCACATCAAGTTTCGTGAAGAGGGGTATTTCCTTTCAGGAGGTTACCACAAACTACCCATGGAGCTTTCTAAATCACTTAGCAAAGAGGATATCTACTCAGGCAGGTGTTTTGATGTGGAATGGCTTAAAAAGAACGGTATGTCTGCTTCATTTAAAAATAATAAGGTAGATGCTATGGGTATTAAAAGTGCCCTGTTTAATATGTTGACTACTACTAAGCCAAGTTGGAACGGACATAACTCATCAGGTTGGATTAAGGATATAAAAGCGGTTAATGGTTTTGATGAAAGGATGCAGTATGGCGGACAGGACAGGGAGCTGGGAGAAAGACTGGTTAACTATGGTGTTATACCAAAACAGATTCGTTACAGTACTATATGCCTGCACTTAGATCACCCAAGAGGTTATGCAACTCCGGAATCGATAAATAAAAACAGGTCGATAAGGAAAGTAACCCGAACCGAGAAAAGAAAATGGACAGAATATGGCATCGTTAAATAACGATGCTTTTTTTTGCTCTATAGGTTGTTTTTAAGGAAACTGTCCAGCTCCGGCAGTATCATTTCAGGAGTTAGCTGTTTGTAAAGTTCGTGCGGGTCTTTCTCTATTTTTTTGCGCTGATCATAGGTAAAGCTGTCATACAGATTAGGCTTCATTTCCAGCAGGTGTACGCTTTTATGAAATTTTCCATCCTCAAAACTGGCCCAGTGCGCCTTGTTTACATAAGGAGAGAAAATAGTAAATGTAGGCTTGCCTAATGCTTTAGCAATGTGTACTGTTCCGCCTTCGTTTGCCACAAGGGCATCGGCCTGGTACATTACCTTAATAAAATCACGTATGGTTTCCGGATAAACATCAAGGATGATATTCTCTTTGTATTTGCACATCTCATAAATCTTCATGGCTTCCTCCTTTTGATGAGGTGCATAGTTAAAGAAGATGTATACATTGTAGTGTTCGGCTATAAAATCACACATTTCCGCCACATACTCATAAGGCATCGATTTTTGCGGAGTACTACCCAAAACGCCTAAAACGATAACTTTTTTGTCACGGTATTTATTTAGCCAGTCTTCTTTTTTCTCTTCTTCCGAAAGGAAAATGTGTGGCTCATAATCTATAGGCTCAAAATTACCTGCTATCTGTAAAAGGTGAATACGGTCTTCTATGGCTTTACCGCAAATATGGCTACCTTCCTTAAGCGGACGTGTAGGATGGGTGTAATACCCCCAGTTACCCAGTTTTTTACGGCTCTTGTTGCCAATTGTCATTTTAGCACCCGAGAATTTACAGATAATCCTGCTTTGGGTTTTTGAGTAAGAGTCAAAAATAATATCATATTTTTCGGCTCTTATCTGCTGTATGGTTTCTAAAAGTACAGGGAGTTTTTTAAGTTCTTTTTCCTTAACCGAAATAAACCTGTCAATGTTTGGGTTGTTCATCACCACACCTTCAGTAAAATCATACGCCATAAGGTGAATTATACTGTCGGGGTATTTTGCTTTAAAGTTATTGGCAATTACCGATGCGATTAAAACATCGCCTATACGCTTATTTTGGATAATAAGTACTTTCTTCATACAACTAAATCTATTGCAAAGTAATACTTTTTTTCTACTTTTAAGGCAAAATTATCCTATGCCTTTAAACATCTACACCCATCCCGACTATGCTTCCCAAAAAGACTTAATACTCAATTTGGTACAGCAGTTCCATAACGAAGGGGAAATGCTTGTTAAAGGCTCACGAAACATTATTAAAACCAATTTTTTAGCAGACGAAAAGGTCAATTTAAAGTACTTTAAAAGGCCTAATGCCATGAATTCGGTAGTGTATTCGTTATTAAGGCCGTCTAAGGCAAGGCGCTCGTTTGAGTATGCACAATACCTTTTGCAGCACGAAATACTTACTCCGTTTCCTATTGCTTATGTAGAAGAACGTACCGCAACAGGACTAAAAGAGAGCTTTTACATTTGCAGGCATATAAATTATGACTTTACCTTTAGGGAACTGATACACGACCCTATGTTTGAAAACCGAAAGGAAATACTGGAACAGTTTACCGAGTTTACCTTTAAAATGCATGAAAGCAGGGTTAACTTTTTAGACCATTCGCCGGGCAATACACTAATTGTAAATAAGGGTAATACACAATATGATTTTTACCTGATAGACCTTAACAGGATGAAGTTTGAGGATATGGGTATTGAAGCACGTATGGATAACTTTAAAAAGCTTTGGCCTTCACGTACCATGGTAAAGATTATTGCCGAAAAGTATGCAGAACTTAGCGGACAGTCGGCGGACAAACTTTATGGTATACTGCTTGGTAAGACACTGCAGTTTAAACGAAAAATAACCAAAAAGAAATATTTGAAGCGCAAGCTTAAGGGTAAGAAGAAATAAAAAAGGGATTGCTTAGCAATCCCTTTTAGTTTTATATAAAGCATTAATTATACTGCTACGTCATACTCCCTAAGTGCATTGTTAAGGGATGTTTTTAAATCTGTAGATTCTTTACGTTTACCAATAATAAGTGCACAAGGAACCTGATATTCGCCTGCAGCAAATTTTTTGGTATAACTACCCGGTATTACCACACTGCGTGCAGGTACAATACCTTTCATTTCTACCGGAGTGTCTCCTGTAACGTCAATAATCTTTGTAGAGGCAGTAAGGCAAACATTAGCGCCTAAAACAGCTTCTTTTTCTACTCTTACACCTTCTACCACAATACATCTTGACCCAATAAAAGCTCCATCTTCAATAATAACCGGAGCAGCCTGTAATGGCTCTAATACACCGCCAATACCTACACCGCCACTAAGGTGAACATTTTTACCTATCTGTGCACAGCTACCTACTGTTGCCCATGTATCTACCATTGTACCTTCATCTACATAAGCACCAATGTTTACATAACTAGGCATAAGGATAACACCTGAAGAGATAAAAGCACCGTGACGTGCTACTGCATTTGGCACCACACGAACACCTTTTTCTGCATAGTTACGTTTTAAAGGCATTTTGTCATGGTATTCAAAAATACCTGCTTCCAGGGTTTCCATTTTCTGGATAGGGAAATACATAACCACTGCTTTCTTAACCCATTCATTTACCTGCCATCCGCCTTCAACAGGCTCTGCAACCCTAAGTTTTCCTGCATCAAGCAGTTCTATAACTTCGCGAATTGCACTGGTAGTTGTTTCTTCCTGTAACAGCGCTCTGTTTTCCCAGGCCTGCTCTATAATGGTTTGTAAGTTGCTCATTGTAAAAATTTATTTTGTGCAAAGATAATAATAGGCTTTTCAATACTAAAAGCGAATAAACAAATATCACAAACTAATTACATTCTATTAAATTATTGGCGGTTTCATTATCTTTATGTATCGTATTAATAGTATTATGAAAGACAATTTTTCAACTCAGGCAGGGCAGTATGCCAAATTTCGCCCTTCCTATCCGCAGGAAATGATAGAGTATATAGTATCGCAGGTTAAGAACAGGGAGCTTGCACTTGACGTAGCCACCGGAAACGGACAGGTAGCAGCCCTGCTTTCAGGGTATTTTACAAAAGTATTTGCTAATGATATTAGCCAAAAGCAACTTGATAATGCCGCCAAAAAAGAAAATATAATTTACAGTGTAAGTTCTGCTGAAAAAACGGAGTTTGATGATAATAGTTTCGATCTTATAACTGTTGCACAGGCTATACACTGGTTTGATTTTGATGCTTTTTACAAAGAGGTGTATCGCATATTAAAGCCTGACGGTATTTTTGCGGTAATGGGTTACGGACTGCTGTATACCAATGCAGAAGCCGATAAGATACTCCGACATTTTTACGAAGATATAACCGGACCGTATTGGGATCCTGAGCGACGTTATCTTGATGAAAACTACACAACGATACCTTTTCCCTTTAATGAGCAGGAAATCCCTCGGTTTGTAAATGAGTTTACCTGGGAGTTTGAGCAGCTTACAGGGTATTTGGAAACATGGTCGGCAGTGCAGCATTATATTAAAGAGCATAATACAAATCCTGTTGATATTATAAGGGATGAGCTCAAAGAAGTTTGGGAAAAAGGAGATAGAAAGGTTTATTTTCCTTTACTGTTAAGGGTAGGGCAATTAAAATGATATATTTGGGGGAAATATTAAAAAATGAAATTAAAGGTATTATTCTTTTTTATGATTACTCTTTCCTGTTTTGCCCAACAGGATACTTTGTCTACACAAAAATTTGATGATTTTGTATCTGTAAAAATGCAGGGTCCTGTAACTAAAATGGATACTATTATGGATAATCTTGAAATTAATGCTGCGGTATCGGGTGTAGAGAATTCAGTTTTTGTATTTCAAAGGTTAAAAGTGGGAAATAGTGAAGATATGCCTTACGATTTTAAAAGTCTTAAGGACTTTTATACAGAAACAAATAAAGGTATTGTAGATAAAACGGAGGAGAGTTCCGGGTATAAGCTTTTAGATACAACAATAGTAGATATTAGTGGTTTTAAGGCACTTCGTTCTTCGTTTGGAGAGAATAAAAATAAAAAAATAGAGTTCATTGTTTTGTATTTAGGAGGCTACATGTATAGCTTTGCTTATACTAATGCATTAGACTACAATGAAAAAGAGAAAACAGATTATTTCAAGAGTATAACTATTGAAGAAAATAATCCGGGGCAGTTTACTGGTGAATCTTTTGCATATAGATTAGGAGAGAAATTAGGAGGGCTATCGATTGTCTTGATTGTAGTATTGATTGTTGTTTTGATAATTCGTTCTAAAAGGAAAAAATAGTATGCCAAGAGTATTAGCGATAGATTACGGTCAAAAAAGAACAGGTATAGCGGTAACCGATGAAATGCAGATTATAGCATCGGGATTAACTACTGTAGATACCCCAAAACTAATGGACTTTTTAAAAGATTATTTTGCTAAGGAAAATGTAGGAAAAGTTCTTGTTGGAGAGCCAAAACAAATGAATAACGAGCCTTCGCAAAGTGCGGCCATGATAGACGATTTTGTGGAGAAATTTAAACTGCAATTTCCTGATATGGAATTAGAAAGGGCTGACGAACGCTTTACAAGCAAAATGGCCTTTCAAACCATGATAGACAGTGGTCTTAAAAAGAAGCAACGTCAAAATAAATCTTTAATTGATGAGATTTCCGCAACAATTTTGCTTCAGGATTATTTAGTGAGAAAAAAAATATAACTTTTTGTTAGCTTTTAATAAAAATTAAGTTTAACAAAAGACTGACGTTGCTTTATGATAGTTTTTTGACGGATTCAAAGTAACTTTGCACTCTCAAATTTTACGCAATGTCCACTACAATACAATACGAACCGGATGTGGTTCTTATTGGCGCAGGAATTATGAGCGCCACTCTTGGTATGTTCCTTAAAGAACTTATGCCGGAGGTCAAGATAGATATTTATGAAAGGCTGGATGTGGCAGCTGCCGAAAGTTCTGACGCATGGAACAATGCAGGAACGGGGCATTCTGCCTTTTGTGAACTAAATTATACCCCAGAGCTGTCTAACGGCTCTATAGATACTGCAAAAGCTGTAAAAATTGCCGAATGGTTTGAAGTATCAAAGCAATTTTGGGCTTACCTGGTAGAAAAGGACAGAATTACTAACCCTGAGGATTTTGTGAGGAGTATTCCGCATATGAGCTTTGTTTGGGGTGAGGAAAATGTGGAGTACCTTAGAAAAAGGTTTGAAGCATTACAAAAATTCCCAATCTTTAAAGGGATGGAGTTTTCTACCGACAGGAAAACCATAGAATCATGGATGCCATTAGTAATGGAAGGCCGTGATGAAAAGCAGCCTATTGCCGCTACAAACATGAAGATAGGTACCGATGTGAACTTTGGTGAACTTACACGCGATATGTTTGCATGGCTGTCTCAGCAGGAAGGGGTAAACATATACTATGGCCACGATGTTAAGAGCATGAGACGTTCAGGTCTTGGCAACGGCAAGTGGAAACTAAAGATAAAGAACCTTGAAACGGGTGATAAATTTAGACAATACACCAAGTTTATATTTATTGGTGCAGGAGGAGGATCTCTTCACCTGTTAGAAAAAGCAGATATCCCTGAAGGAAATGGTTTTGGAGGTTTCCCTGTAAGCGGACAGTGGCTTAAATGTGTAAACGAAGAAGTAATTAAAAAGCACCACGCAAAAGTATACGGTAAGGCATCTGTAGGGGCACCGCCAATGTCGGTTCCTCACATTGATACCCGTATGATAAACGGTAAGAGAGAACTTTTATTCGGACCATATGCCGGTTTCAGCACTAAGTTCCTTAAGCATGGTTCTTATTTCGATTTACCTACTTCAATAAAAGCAAATAACATTGGCCCTATGCTTGCTGCGGGCTACCATAATATGTCGCTTACCAAGTACCTTATCGAGCAGGTAACACAATCTAAGGAAGACAGGCTTGAGGCATTAAAAGAATATCTTCCGGATGCAAAAATGGAAGACTGGGTTCTTGAAACTGCCGGACAGCGTGTACAGGTTATCAAGAAAGATGAGGAAAAAGGAGGTAAGCTTGAGTTTGGTACGGAGGTTATAAACAGTGCAGATGGTTCGCTTGCAGTGCTTTTAGGGGCATCTCCTGGAGCTTCTACAGCGGTTTCTATCATGCTGGACCTAATGGCACGTTGTTTCCCTGAAGAGGTAGCTTCTGCAGAATGGCAGGCTAAACTTAAAGAAATGATACCTTCTTACGGACAGTCGCTTAACAACAACGAAGAGCTGCTTAAAGAAGTAAGAGAACATTCAGAGAAGATGTTAGGGCTTGAAAGCCTTGATGAAAAATAGAAATTCACAGTTGCAAAAAAATCCCCATGTTTTCATGGGGATTTTTTTATTTGTTAAGTTCCAGCTGTTTTGTTGCCTTCACAATTTTTTCCGATAATCCGTTGAGCCATACCAGTTGCTCAATTATTAGGTGGGCTTCTTCCATTTTAAGGCGGAACTCCTGCTCATCAGTAATATAGTTTTCCTTTAGCTCACGTGCCCTCAGGTTTTTCAGTTCTATAAAACGTAATGCCAGTTCTTCCTTATTAGAAAGGTGCGCTGCTTCTGCCTGCATATCTATCGTTAAAAGTGTTACTGCATGATCAAGGTTTTTAATAACCGCATCTACCACTACGTTAAAGGCTTTGGAAGCCTTAGAGGTTTTGTGTGATTGTATATAAGTACCTAACGATGCCAGTGATGATAACAGGGTGTGGTTAAGTACCGCCAGTTTGTATATCTGCTGTACCTGTTTTTGTTTGGATTTAGGCTCTTGTATCATCCTCTGGTAAGACGACATAAGGTTTCCTAACTCTACAAAGGCGCTTTTTCTGGCAAGTTTATAAGAGGTAGATACGCTTCCCTTTTCATTATAGAAAACAGATATCTGGTTAAGGTAATCCCTGTTGGCCTCAATAGATTTCTTGATGTACATAGGCAGGCTTAAAAACTCCCATGCCGGCCAAAGGAAATAGTTGGCTATAAAGGCTAGTGCTGCCCCTATGGCAGTATCAAACACCCTGTACTGTATTACTTCCCTAATGTTAGGAGTAAGCATGCCGTACAGGAATACCACGTATATGGTTACAAAGGTTGCCCCAATACTATAATTGATAGAGGTAAAGGCAAGCCCAAGTACCATAGCGGTAATAGCCAGTACAGCAATTACAGATGTACTCTTAATTACACTAAGTAGGGCAAAAGCTATTATACCGCCTACAACCGTACCTATAATCCTTTGGAGGGAACGCTGTTTGGTAAGGCCATACCCGGGACGCATAATTACTATAATGGTAAGCAGTATCCAGTAAGGGTTTTGCAACTTAAGTACAGAACTGCATACAATACCTATTATAAAGCCTATTATTATGGTAAGGGTTAACCTTAGTGAATGCCTGAATATTGTAGACGACATGCTCAGGTTTTCTTTTAGTATCCTGAAAGGGTAATATTCGGGGGTAAGGAATTTTTGAAGGTCCTTATCCCTTTCTTTTATATCCTTAAAGTTTATGGTTGTGGTAAAGGCACGTTCTATTATCTTGATTTTCTCTACCTGCTTTTCGGCATAATGCAGCATGTTAGATAACATCCACACTCCTTCGGAAGCTTCTTCCTCATTCAGTGCGTCACGATAAGATGTTATAGCCTTGTCTACGCTTTCCAAATCTTCTATAAGGTTGTGTTTGGAAATATATTTCTTTCTGTTTTCTATGCTTTTGGCAATCTTTTTAAGTGATGCACCTAGATTGTAGGCAAGGTTTTGGTAAGTACCCAGTACTTTGGGATGCTCACTGAATTTATTTTGCAGTTTACTGTGGTCAAACGAGGTAGAAAGTGCTAACTCTAATATATCGACCAAAGAAATAAAAACCAGTAACATTTTACGGTTACGGTTAGAGCTACCCGCCGTAGAACGGTTACGGATAAGTATTTCCCTAAGGCTTTCGTGTATGGTGTTTATCTCGACCTGCAGGTTAAGCTGTTTTTCTATTATACCTTCCCTGTCGGCGTCCTTGTCCCAAAGGTCTCCGCGAAGTTTCATGTATTTAGCGGTAAGCTTAAGGCATTCTACCATTTGTAGTTCGGTATAGCGGTGCGGACTTACCAATTTAAATAAAACGGATATACCCGTATATATAAGTCCTCCGGCTAGTGATAACCCTGTATAAAGGGGGATGTCCCAACCTTCACGCAAGTGCCCCGTAGATAGTGCAACAGCCAGTAATCCTGAGAAAGATACCATAGTGGCTCTTTGTCCGTAAACTGAAATCATCGACAGGAAAAAAATAATTGCTACGGCAAACGGATAAAATAACCAGGGTATAGGGTGCAGAAGGCTTACCATTAATGTACATCCCGATACGATAAGGGTTGTAATAAGTAATCCTCTTACTTTGTGCTGTAAATTGCTGGGAATATCGGCAGGATAAGTTAAGAAGGCACCCAATGCCACTGCAATACCGTATTCAAAATAACCTAACTGAGAAAGTATAACAAGCGGCATGGCCGAAGCTATGGTTACTATAACTGCTTTAGTAAAATTAGTGCTGTCTGCAAAGCGTCTTAGTTTCTCGATCATGCGCTGTAGGATGGTTTTGCAAAGGTACTAAATGCTTTATTCATTCTATTTCTTTAGGAGTCAATTCTCACAAAACTTTAGCATTTTCCATTATAAACGGCTTATAGAAGGGAGTATCGTTTTTATTTATTATTTTTGCGCTCAATCCAAAATAAATTAGGGATAAGATTATGGTATTACCGATTATAGGATATGGCGATCCGGTTTTAAGGAAAAAATGTGTTGATGTAGCTCAGGATGATCCAAACCTTAAGCAGATAGTTGCCGATATGTATGAGACTATGTATAATGCTTACGGAGTAGGGCTTGCAGCACCTCAGGTAGGGCTTGGTATAAGGATTTTTGTTGTTGATGCCAGTCCGTTTGCAGATGATGATGAGCTTTCTAAAGAGGAGCAGGAGCAATTAAGCAATTTCAAAAAAACATTTATAAACCCTACTATCCTTAAGGAAGAAGGAGAGGAGTGGGGCTTTAACGAAGGCTGTCTTAGTATTCCGGAAGTTCGTGAGGATGTATACCGTCACGAAAGAATTACAATAGAATACTATGACGAAGACTTTAATAAACATACTGATGTATTTGACGGACTTGCAGCCCGTGTAATACAACACGAGTATGACCATATTGAAGGTATACTTTTTACCGACAGGATTTCGTCGCTTAAAAAGAGACTTATTCAGAAAAAACTGCAAAATATAATGGAAGGCAAAACAAGACCTGATTATAAAATGAAATTTGTTGCCAAAAAAGGCAGATAATTTTTGTTTTTATGACCAAAGATTAGATATTTGTCTCCCTTTAAAAAAAATTAGAACAATGAGCATCGAAAAAATATTATCAATTTCAGGAAAACCGGGTTTATATGCCCTTAAATTACAAACACGTACAGGCTTTGTTGCCGAATCTCTATCAGACGGTAAAAAAGTAACTGTAGGTTTAAGAAGCAATGTTAGCCTTTTATCAGAGATATCTGTTTACACTTATGACGGAGAGGTTCGTTTAAGCGAAGTATTCAGAGCTATCGCTACTAAAGAAGACAACGGTCCTGCAATTTCTCATAAAGAGGATAACGCAACCCTTACTAATTACTTTAGGGAAGCGCTTCCTGAGTTTGATGAGGACAGAGTATATGCTTCAGATATCAAAAAAATACTTAACTGGTATAACATGCTTCAGGCTAAAGGTCTTGTTTCTAAAGATGAGCCTGCTGAACAGGAAGCTCCGGCTGCCGAAGAGGTTAAATCAGAAGAATAAAAAGTTATCTTACTAAATTAACGAAGTCCTGTCGCTATCCCATAAAGCGGCAGGATTTTTTTATTTTTAGGAATCTCCTAAAATAGCTTTTTATAAACCCTTATCTTTGTTTAAAACATATTATTTATGAATACAAGACAGCAGCAATTAGAGGCTTTTAACAGGTTACTGGATATAATGGACGATTTAAGGGAAAAGTGTCCCTGGGACAAAAAACAGACCCTGCAAAGCCTGCGCCATCTTACTATTGAAGAAACTTATGAACTGGGTGATGCTATTTTGGATAACAACCTTCAGGAGGTGAAAAAGGAACTTGGCGATATTTTGCTGCACATTGTATTTTATGCCAAAATAGGCAGTGAAACAGGTGATTTTGATATTGCTGATGTGGCTAATGAAATATGTGAAAAACTGATTTACCGCCATCCGCATATTTATGGTGATATAAAGGTGGAGAACGAAGAGGAGGTTAAGCAAAACTGGGAAAAGCTTAAGCTTAAGGAAGGAAAGAAGTCGGTACTGGAAGGCGTACCTAAAAGCCTGCCGGCACTTGTAAAGGCCAGCCGTATTCAGGATAAGGCAAAAGGAGTGGGATTTGACTGGGAAGAACCGGAACAGGTTTGGGAAAAAGTACAGGAAGAGCTACAGGAGCTCCATGATGAGGTACAGGGCAGCAATCAGGATAAGATTGAATCAGAATTTGGTGATGTGCTGTTCTCTATGATAAACTATGCCCGTTTTCTTAATGTTAATCCTGAAGATGCTTTGGAGCGCACCAATAAAAAATTTATAAAGCGTTTTACCTACCTGGAAAGTAAAGCCGGTGAGCTAGGTAAATCATTAGCCGATATGACCCTTGCCGAAATGGATGTGTTTTGGAATGAAGCCAAAAAGTTGTAAAAGGATAGTATCTATATTATAAAAAACAAAAAACCTTCTCAAGTTGAGAAGGTTTTTTGTTTTAATTATCCTGTTGGATATTTCGTATCTGTTTAAGTTTTTCTTTCCAGGTTTTAAGCTCTTCCTTATGGCGATCAATATTTTTATTAATCTCTTTTATAAAAGGATTGTCGGCCTTAGCATTAGAGATAAACTGAATATTATTTTCAAGCTGAAGGATTTCACTATTTACTTCGTCAATTTTACGCATAATGAAAATCTGCTCGTTTTCAATTCTGCGTGAATCGTCGCTGTCTGCCAACTGCTCTAAACGGTTACTGAATTTAACCATCTCTGCATCTTTCTTAGAAAGGCTCAATTTGTCGAACAGTGCATCAAGAATCTTATTGAATTTACCTTCAATGTGGCGTCTTGACTGCGGTACACGGCCTAAATTTTTCCAGTTTTCTATATGTTGCTTAATAGCATCAAGGTCGGTTTTATGATCGCCTGTAAGCTCAAAGCTCTTAAGGTTGTCAAGGTATTCTTTTTTCTTGTCAAAGGCTTCTATTTCCTCTTTATTGGCTTCGTTTCTTACAGCATGTAGCCTGTCAAAATAATGGTTACATGCAGCTTTAAACTCTTTCCATACCTTATCAGAATATTTTCTTGGAACATGGCCTATTTTCTTCCAGTCTTCCTGAATCTGTTTCATTATAGGAGTAGTGGCATTAAAATCGTCACTGTCTTTTAATGATTCAGCTTTTTCAACAAGAGCCATCTTTTTACCAAGGTTATCCTGCTGTTCTTTCTTTATATCCTTATAGAAAGCGTTTTTGTTAGCGTTAAAATCCCTGACAGCGCCTTTAAAGGCTGCCCAGGTATCTTCATTAACTTCAATTGGCACTTTGCCTGCCTCAAAAAATGCAGACCTTAAAGCTTCAACTTTTTCTATTTGTCCCTGCCATCCGTTGTGAGAGCTTACTTTTTCTTTAGCAATCTCTTCAATTTTGGCAATAATCTCTTTTTTGTTTTTAAGGTTTTCTTCTTCCTTCTCTCTTACCTTAGCATAAGAAGCTTCACGTTTGTCATGCAGCTGCTTTGTAAGGTCGCTAAACTGGTTCCATATCTCCTCGCGGTGCTCGCGTGATACAGGGCCAATTTCTTCTTTCCATATTTTGTGAAGCGACTGTAGCTCTCTAAAGGCTTTGTTTATGTCCTCTTCCTGAATCAGCTCTTCAACTCTTGCAATAATTTTTTGTTTTTGCTCGAGATTGTGTTTAAAGTCTAAGTCTCTTGCTTCCCTGTCCAGGTGAAGGTGGTCGTAAAAACGCTCTATATGGAAATGGAAGTTATTCCATACGTGGTTGTATTTGTCGCGCGGTATAGGTCCGGCAGTTTTCCAGCGTTCACGTATATCATTTATATGCTTAAGTGCATCGCTTATATTTTCATCTCCGTCTATAAGATTCTTAAGTTCTTCAATAAGGGCAAGCCTTGTTTCAAGATTACCTTTAAGGTCATTTTGAAGCCTTTTATAGTGAGCGTTTCTTTTTTCTCTGTATTGGTTGTAATAAGCGTCAAACCTGTTTTTTAAAGGGAAATGATAATCAAAGCCCGATGTGTCACCATCATTGTCATGGCTGTATTCATCTCTCTTTTCTTCAATCAGGTGATTGTATTTAGAGTAGAATTCTTTTTTTATTTCCTCAACATGATCCTTAACAGACATTACTTTTTCATGAGCAACGAGTTTTTCCAGCTCATCGGTAAGTTTCTCCATTGAAAAAGCTTCATAATTCTGCATAGGTATATCGTGCCTGTCAGCAGCAGAATCATCCTCACTGTCTTCAGCATTAGAATCTTCTATTGCTTCAACGGCTGTTTTTTTCTTAGGTGTGCCATCTTCTTCCAGGCCTGCGTTTAGCACTTCTTGTGGTGCAAACGGCATTTGCCCTTCAGTTTCGTGAATGTCGCCTAACTCATCAAGGCCTTTATTTTCGGCGTTAGGTTCGTTGGCCAGTTCATTCTTGTTTATAGCACTGTTCAGTTGTTTTAATTCCTGTCCATCTGCATCATGCAGGTTATCATTCTTTTCTTCTAACATTTTTTAAATGCTTAAGGTTTATATTGCGCTTTACACCCGAAAGATAGTAAAGCCTCTTGTAAATTCAAAAAAAAACGGGATTTTATGTTAAATAAAGTCTGTTTTTGAATATTTAGTTAAGTTTTTGATTATAAAATGATTCTGTTATTTAAAATATTATTTATTCCAGATTTTCCATGCTTTCTCTGCCTGGTAAACAAGCATCTTATATCCGTTTGAAATGGTAGCTCCATGAGCAGCTGCTTTCTTTAAAAAGGCAGTTTCTTCCGGATTGTAAACAAGGTCGAAAGCAATATGTTTTTCGGTAAACAGGCTGTAGTCTAAAGCCGGATATTCATTTACATTAGGGTAGGTGCCCACAGGTGTGGTGTTGATGATGATCTGGTACTCATCAAAAATTTCCTTATCAAGGTCGTCATAAGAGAAAATAACATCTGTTCCGGTTCTGGAAACAAAGTCATATTCAATCTTAAGTTTTCTTAATGCATAGGCTATTGCTTTTGCTGCCCCGCCAGTGCCTAATATAAGGGCTTTTTCATGGTGTGGCTCCAGTAATGGCTTTAGCGCTTTTTTAAACCCGAAATAATCCGTGTTATATCCTTTAAGCTTACCTTTTTTAGATATGGTTATGGTATTAACCGCGCCTATAATGCGCGCTGTTTTAGAAAGAGAATCCATCATAGAGATAACATCTTCCTTGTATGGTATTGTTACATTCAGGCCTTTAAGTTTTTTGGTTTCGTCCAAGACATTTCGAAGTTCACTTATGTATTCCAGATCAAAATTCTGGTAATAACAGTTGTCCATCTCTTTTTTGGTGAACTTATCATTAAAATACTTGGCGGAAAAAGAATAGCTTATCCCCCTGCCTACAAGACCATATATTTTTTTGGACTTTGATTTCAAAATACCTTTCATTTTTTAGTTGGCTCAATATAAAAAAACCTGATAACAAAGATTACTATTTCTTTGTTATCAGGCTGTATCTTAATTGTTAATTTATGTCACTTATTTAGCTCTGTTCTTTTTAATGGTTTGCTGTACTGCCTCGGTATCCCAAATGGTAGGGAAGAACTCCTCAAGCAATACATGGTTTTTGTAATTTAACCTTAAACCATTACTAAGATGGAATGTGCCTTTATCTTCCTGATGCTGTAAAAAGTACAGTCCGGCAAGACGGTATTCTATTTCATACTCTTCCGGGAAGTATTCGGCAGCCTGTAATAAAGTAATGATTGCTGTTTCATACTCTCCTAAGAACTGAAGCGTGTCTGTCCAGAATAACCATGTGTCAAGCTGGTAATCACCATACTCAACGGCTTTTCTGTAACCTTCTTCTGCCTCTTCATGAAAATTAAGCGCTTTGTTGATTACAGCATAGCGTTTCCAGTACAGCTTATTTTCATTGTCTATACCTATGGCTTTGTTGGCATAGTATAGTGCTTTCTGGTAGTTTTGACGACGGATATAAAAATCAGTAATCGCAATCCATGCCTTGTCTAAAAGCGGATCTTCATGAACGGTTTTAAGATAATACTTAAGTGCCTTTTCATGATTGCCCAAACGCTCGTAACATTTACCTACACGCAGTAATGCAAACGATGTTGGGTCATCCAGCTCCATTGTTATATTATAACAGGCAATAGCCTCCTCATAGCGTTTAAGCTTTTCAAGGGTTTTTGCTTTTTCAAGAAAAGCACCAAGGAAGCTTTCGTCTATAAGTGTGGCATATTCAAACGCCCATAAGGCTTTTTCAAAATTGTTTACGGCAAAATACTGGCGTCCTAACTGGTGCCATGCCACATCGCTGTATGGGTTTCTGTCTATAAAACCGTTAAGGAAATCAATTGCTTCAAGGTTTTGGTCTAAAAAATCAAAGCAATACACTACATTGTATAATGCAGAGTGGTCTTCAGTATCTTCTTCAAGACACTTTATAAAACTTTCTTTTGCCTGTTCCAGGTTATCCATAAACAGGTATTCCATACCAATAAGTGAATATACGTCGGCATAATCGTCGGTATACTTAAGGGCAACGTTTAAAAGCTCAACAGCCTTATCGTGCTGATCCCTTTTAGAATATATATTGGCTTTTTGGATGTAAATTTCTTCGTTTGTAGGTTCGATTGCATAAAGGTCGTTTAAAAGCCTTTCGGCTATATCGAGCTTGTCATCGAACACTAAAAGCTCAACCTGTACTAATTTTAAGCCTGTTGATTTGGGATGCTGTTCCAAACCTAATTTTAAGGCCTTCTTAGCTAAATTAATTTTTCCGGTATCGAGATAATGAAGTATAATGTCTTCAAACTCTTCGGAGTCAAAGAAGAATACTTTGTTGGTTTTCAACATCGATTCGAACTTTGATAAGGATAAACTGTGATCTTCTTCTTCGTGACTCAAATTCATACGCCTAATAGTTTAATAATTATCCTTCTTAAAGTTACGAAATGTAACACTAAATAAGAATATGTGTCGATTTGTTTTGAACAATTTAATTAACAATTTTAATCTTGTTATTGTTCTGCTAAAATCTCATTTAATACTTCAATAATAATGCCACATCCTTCCTTAATCTCTTCGTTTGAGATAGTTAGCGGCGGTGTAATTCTTATGGCGCAGCCTTCAAAAAGCAGCCAGAATAAAATAAGCCCTTTTTCCTGGCATCTTAATATCGTCCTGTCAGTAATATCAGGCCTTGGCGTCATTGCAGCCAGCATTAACCCTTTTCCGCGCACCTCGGTTATAAGAGGGTGAACAAGCAGTTCCCTGAAAAGTTTTTCTTTTTCCAGTGCCTGTGCCATTATGTCGGTTTCTGTCAGTTCCTGTAAAGTAGCTAAACATGCAGCTGCAATTACCGGATGCCCTCCAAAGGTTGTTATGTGTCCTAGCTTAGGGTCGTGGCTTAACAGGTCCATCATTTTTTCTGAAGCTGTAAAAGCACCTACTGGCATTCCGCCACCCATGCCTTTACCCATAACAATTACGTCGGGAACAACATCATAGTTTTCAAAACCGAACAGTTTTCCTGTACGGCCAAATCCGGGTTGTATTTCATCAAGTATCATTACGGCACCCACTTCGTCACAACGCTGCCTTACTTTTTTAAGGAAATCGTTATGAGGTTGTACAAATCCTGCACCTCCCTGTATGGTTTCCAGTATTATACCTGCGGTTTTTGTGGTTATCTTTTGCAGGTCTTCCTCATTATTAAATGTAATGAAGTCCACATCCGGAATTAATGGCCTGAAAATCTGCTTGCGCTCTTCAAATCCCATAACGCTCATAGAGCCCATGGTATTGCCGTGATAGGCATTATAACACGAGATAAGCTGACTGCGGCCTGTAACTCTTCTGGCAAGCTTTAAAGCACCTTCGGTAGCTTCGGTACCCGAATTGGTAAGGTATGTTTTATTAAGGCTGGGAGGAAGGTTTTCTGCAAGCAGCCTGCACAATTCCGTAGCGGGATGTTGTGCATACTCCCCATATACCATAACATGCGAATATTTATTCAGCTGATCTATAATCGCATTGTTAATCCTTTGGTTCTGGTGGCCAAGACTTGTGGCCGAAACACCTGCTACAAAGTCAAGATAGGCTTTGTTGTTAGTGTCATATATATAGGAGCCTTTGGCGTGAGAAACTTCCGTTCCTAACGGGTAAGGGGAAGTTTGCGCCTGGTACTTTAAAAAATCGTTGATCATTGTGGTGACTTATTAGAGATGCCGCTTATTCTTTTATTACAGGGGGTTTGGGTTTAGGATTGTTCTTGTCATAATCAAGCGTTTCCTGTAGCACTTCCATAGGTTTTATTTCCTCCTTTTTCTTTTCTTCGCTTTCTTTTACTATCTGCTCATGCAGTTCCTGTTCTTCCGGAGGGAAAATGTCCTCTTTCCTTTTTATCCTTTCATCGCCCCGCCATTCAAATCCCCTGAATTTTTTTACGTTCTCAGGAAAATCTTTTTCGGGATATGTAGTTCCGTCAACATTAGTATACGATATGGCATTAACCAGTTCGTTGTTTTCAAATATCATTCTTATCTTACTGCTTTTGCTTTTATCGATACCTATTAAATCTTCTTTGTCATAATTGTATAAAATCTTTTCGGTATTCTTTATAAGGTCTACAATATGGAGTTTGTTGTCTTTAAACTTACCATAAAGATTTAGTCCCTTTATCTGATTGAAATTAGGATTGGACGGATTCTTTTTGGCTGATATGGTATCCAGCTGTATCACAAAGGCATTGTTGAGGACCTTTAATGAATCTAGCTTTTCGGTTTTAGTATCAGAAATGAGGTGCATTACATCGCCTGTAAGCTGGCTTTCTCCGTTCCAAATTACAGGCCTGCCTATAAGTTGTGTAAGTCCTGTTTTTTCTGACGAATGGATAGAGTCACATTTACCGCTGATATCTACTTTGTAGAAACGTGCATTGTTGTAGCCTCTTACAATTCTTTCTCCTTCTTTACCAGTAATAACTATTTGTTTAGCATGGGTATATAGCGAGTCTTTTTCAACCAGAGTAATCACTTGGGCTCTTTTGGTAAGGAAAAGGGAGTCCTGTTTTTTGTATACTTCGGCATAATGTCCTTTTGCTATAAATTTGTTTACAGTATCGGTAACCTTTACATTGTTTGTAGCAGAAGAAAAATCCCTGTTCCTGTCATAATAAATACTGTCGCCCTCTATAATCTGGGTGTCGTTTTTTATGTATGAATTGTCCAACAGGTGGGCAAAGTTCTTTTTGGTGTCATAAAAACCGTTCTCGGTATATATATAATTCTCTTTGCTGGTTATTGTAGATGGACCAAAAACGTAGGCATGTCCTGAGTTTGTATAATAATCAAGATGATTTGATTTTAATACATACTTAGGATTTGTAAGTGTAACAGCTGTTAGAAACTGGTATTTCTTTTGGTTGGCATAAAATCTTCCAGACTTACTTTTAAGAGTGTTCTCGCCGCTAACAATAGTACCGTAGGAGTTGTAATAGGCCTCCTGTTTATTTCTGTCAAAATAGATAGTATCTGTTGATAGGGTCATGTCCGGCGAACGCATAACTACCTTACCCGAAGCATAAGCGAAGTTTTTGTTTCCGTTATATTCGGCATATTCACTGTTCATGTGCAGGGTATCACCCTGATTGAACCTTACATCACCAAAAGCCTTTAGGTAGTTTTCGTTTTCAAGTATATAGGCCTTGTTGCACCATATTTTAGAACCGTTGTGCTCTACCTGCACGTTACCTGCAAGCAGTACCGCGGCACCGGGTATTTCCTTTTGATTTCGGTCTGTAAAGTCTGTATGAATTATCTTAATCTTATCTTGAGCAAATACTGAGGTATTGCTAAGTGTCAGAATACAGATAATAGTAAAAAACAGTTTTTTCAAGTTGTAAAAATTTGATGCAAATTTACGCAAAATACAATACAATAGGTTAGATGTTTATAACTGTTGGGTAAAAGCAATAACCGAACCAAAGTGTATAAAAAAAGCGCTTTAGTTTCCCAAAGCGCTTACTGTATTATTTTGTTATCGTCTGAGTCCTGTCCGGCCCTACCGAAATAACTTTGATAGGCACTTCCAGTTCTTTTTCAATAAACTCAATGTATTCCTTAAGCTCTGCAGGAAGTTCCTCATAAGTAGTCATTCCTGTAAGATCAGCTTTCCAGCCTTTTTTCTCAACATAAACCGGCTCTACGTTTTCCGGCTCAATGTTGTAAGGAAGGTGGTCTATTTCCTGTCCTTTGTATTTGTAAGCTGTACAAACTTTTAGGGTATCAAATCCTGAAAGTACATCACCCTTCATCATATAAAGCTGGGTAACACCATTAACCTGTACGGCATATTTAAGTGCAACAAGGTCTAACCATCCGCAACGTCTTGCACGTCCTGTGACAGAACCAAACTCGTTACCAACTCTTGCCATAGTAGCTCCCACTTCGTCAAAAAGCTCAGTAGGGAAAGGTCCGCTACCTACACGTGTAGTATATGCTTTAAAGATACCAAACACATCTTTAACCCTGTTTGGAGCAATACCTAAACCGGTACATGCACCTGCAGCAGTAGTGTTAGATGAAGTAACAAACGGATAAGTACCAAAATCTATATCAAGAAGCGATCCCTGAGCACCTTCTGCAAGAATTGATTTCCCGTCTTTTAGTGCTTTGTTCAGGTATTCTTCGCTGTCTATAAATGTAAGTTCTTTTAATGCTTTAACCGAAGCAAAGAACTCCTGTTCCATTTCTTTAAGGTCATACTGAAGGTCTACATCATAAAATGCAATCATCGCCTCGTGCTTATCAGCTAAAGCTCTGTAACGCTCTTCAAAATCAGCTAATTCAATATCACCTATACGGATACCGTTTCTACCGGTCTTGTCCATATAAGTAGGACCAATACCTTTTAATGTAGAACCGATTTTTGCCTTACCTTTTGAAGCTTCAGATGCAGCATCAAGTAAACGGTGTGTAGGCAAAATAAGATGTGCTTTTCTGGAAATAAGCAGTCTTGTTTTAATATCTATATTAAATTTTTCAAGGCCCTCCAGTTCTTTTTGAAAAACAACCGGATCCATAACCACACCATTACCAATAATGTTGATGGAGTTTTTATGGAAAATTCCTGATGGGATTGTTCTCAAAACGTGTTTTATGCCGTCAAATTCAAGAGTGTGCCCAGCGTTTGGCCCTCCCTGAAAACGGGCTATAATATCATATTTTGAAGTGAGTACGTCAACAATTTTTCCCTTGCCTTCGTCGCCCCATTGTAATCCAAGTAGCAAATCTACAGTCATTCCGTATTATTTGTTTGTTTATATTATGCTGTTATTGTCGTGTTCTTTACAAAATAAAAACCAACCGCTTATTAGGAGTTGGTTTGCCAATGCCGTATTTTACTGCAATTTAATTTTCGGCTGCAGGCTGTTTTTTCTGGCCGTAAAGGTATAAAGAATGGTTATGAATTTCAATACCAAATATTTCCTCTATGGTTTTTTTTATGCTTTGTATCCTTGGGTCACAAAACTCTATAACCTCTCCTGTATCAGTCATGATAATGTGGTCATGCTGCTTGTCGAAATATGATTTTTCGTAGTGTGCCTGGTTTTGGCCAAACTGGTGCCTCCTAACAAGACCACTGTCTAAAAGAAGTTCTATGGTATTGTATAGCGTGGCACGGCTTACACGGTAGTTTTTATTCTTCATTTTGATATAAAGTGATTCTATATCAAAATGTTCCTGGCTGTTGTATATTTCCTGAAGTATGGCATAACGCTCAGGGGTCTTGCGATGCCCCTTATCCTCAAGGAACTTCGTGAAAACATTTTTTACAATCTCCTGGTTTTTATTTTCTTCCATCAGTTTGTGAATCAAAGTGCAAAGATAAGCTAAATTTTGTGAAGTAAAAGGTTATTGATTAAAAGTGATTTTACTCTTATCATAAATTACGGTTTCATTTCTCTCAAAGGGAGGAAAAGCCACATCAGAAAACCACGTTTGACTTATTTGTATATTTTCTTCAAGCTTTTTCATAAATTCATCATACCAGGGTGTGTCTTCGTGTATGCTGAAATATTCATCTGTTTCCAGTTCAATGGTAATATATATGCAGTCTACAGTTATAAGGTCTTCCTTAAAAGCGATTACCCTGCGTATGTCATTCCAGTTAATGTGTTCTTCATTGAAACTAAATCCACTTTCATGATAAGAAAATGGATTTATAGGTTCTCTATGTTTTTTGCTAAACCACATTAATTATTAGGTATCCTGGTCACTTTATCAATACCGTCTATCTTCTTAATGTTTTCCATAAGTTTTTTAAGGATGGTATTGTTTTGAACAATTACCGAAACCTGTCCGTTAAATATGCCGGCATTACCGCTAAGGGAAATACTCTGGATATTAACATGCATGTTGTTTGAAATTACCTGCGTAATCTCGTTGGCAAGCCCCAGTGTATCCATACCTGTAATTTTAAGGGTAGCCTTAAACTCTTCCTGAGATGAGTCTATCCATTTTGCAGGCATAATACGGTAAGCATAATTAGATTGTAGCCTGATGGCATTAGGGCAATCTTTTTTATGAACCTTTATCCCTTCGTTTATGGTTACAAACCCAAATACATCATCTCCCGGAATAGGGTTACAGCAGTTAGCAAGTTTATAGTCCAGTTTGTCCTGATCCTTACCGAAAACCAACAGGTCATAGTTTCTGCTTATCTCGTCTTTAGTTACCTGTTCCTGTTGTACACTTGGCGTACGCTTAATCTTGTTACCCTTAAAGAAATTCATAAAGGTGTTGCTCTTAAGCGCGGCATAATCCTTAAGTTGTTGGTTGTCTATAGTACCCACACCCACACGATAAAACAAATCGAGACTGGTTTTAAGCTTAAAGTAGTTTACCAGTTCGTTTACTATGGTTTCGTTAAGGGTTACCTTAAGGTGGCGTAACTTACGGGTAAGCAGTTCCTTACCTTCCTCGGCAATTTTCTTGGTACTCTCGTTAAGTACGTTC
Organism: Flavobacterium alkalisoli; assembly: GCF_008000935.1. Taxonomy (NCBI): domain Bacteria; kingdom Pseudomonadati; phylum Bacteroidota; class Flavobacteriia; order Flavobacteriales; family Flavobacteriaceae; genus Flavobacterium; species Flavobacterium alkalisoli. Next base: position 3,860,225 of record NZ_CP042831.1, on the reverse strand, counting down.
TTAATTTTATTTCGGGCACGCGATGTGGTTACATAATCTAACCAGTGCGGATTAGGCTTTTGGTTAGCCGATGTAATAACCTCTACCTGGTCACCACTGTTAAGCACGTGGTTTAACGGTACAAGCTTACCGTTTACGCGGGTACCTCTTGTTTTAACCCCAATCTCTGAGTGTATACTAAAAGCAAAATCAAGTGATGTGGCTCCTTTAGGCAACGATTTGATGTCGCCTTTAGGGGTAAATACATAGATTTCCTTAGAGTAAAGGTTAAGCTTAAAGTCCTCTACAAAATCCACCGCACTCCCTGATGTGTTTTCAAGTGCTTCTTTTAAAAGGTTAAGCCATGTTTCAAGCCCGTGTTCTTCACCACCCACACCTTTATATTTGTGGTGGGCCGCATAACCTTTTTCGGCAATCTCGTCCATACGCTCGCTACGTATCTGTATTTCAACCCAGCGGCCTTTTGGTCCCATAACAGTAATGTGCAGGGCTTCATATCCGGTAGATTTAGGTGACGATATCCAGTCCCTTAAACGGCTGGGGCTGGGCCTGTAATGATCGGTAACTATAGAATATATTTTCCATGCCAGGAATTTTTCTTCCTGTGGTGGTGCCTTATAAATAATGCGCAGGGCAAACTTGTCGTAAACTTCATCAAAAGTAACGCCCTGAGCCAGCATTTTCCTTCTTATAGAATAGATGGATTTTGGCCTTCCTTTTATAACATAGTCGATGCCTTCGCCGTTAAGCGAATCCTTAAGCACATCAGAAATGGATTTAATGTAAGCATCCTGTTCCTCCTTGCTTTCCTTCATTTTACTTACAATGTCATTGTAAATATCCGGTTCGGTATATTTAAGGCCCAGATCTTCCAACTCAGTCTTAATGTTATATAAGCCCAGGCGGTGTGCCAGCGGAGCATAGATATAAAGTGTTTCCGATGCTATTTTTGCCTGCTTGTAGTCTACCATAGACTCCATAGTCTGCATGTTGTGCAGCCTGTCGGCAATCTTAATAAGTATTACCCTCACGTCATCATTAAGGGTAAGCAGCATTTTACGGAAGTTTTCTGCCTGTATCGATATTTCCTGATCGGTTTTAACCTGTGCTATTTTGGTTAGCCCTTCAACAATCTGAGCAATTTTAGGATTAAACATCCTCTCGATATCTTCAACAGTTAGGTCGGTATCCTCTACAACATCGTGCAGCAGGGCAGAGGCAATAGAAGTTGCGCCCAAACCTATCTCAGCGGCTACAATTTTTGCAACAGCAATAGGGTGGAAGATATAGGCTTCGCCCGATTTTCTTCTCTGGTCCTTGTGCGCGTCTACTGCTACGTCAAAAGCTTTGCGTATCAGCTTCTTGTCCTCTTCGGTAAGTGTCTGGTAACTGATTCGGAGTAGTTCCTTATATTCCTTGGCAATTGCCTTATTTTCCTGTTCTATATCTATCTCTATCATAGTCCTGTACAATATGATTAAAAATAACTAAATAAATTAACATCTGCAATAGGGTTGCCATCACAAAATATGATAATTCAATAGCCTGAATTTATAGTGTTTAACGGCAATACCTGTTTTTCAGTCGTGTATCTGCACCTGTTACTTTAGCCAAAAAATATGCCATTCCTGCAAAAGGTGTAAGCAGGTAAAAAAATGGGTTTTTTAAGTGGGTATCGCCCCATTTTAAAAGCAATGCCGCATAAAGCGGATTTTTAGGTGTTTGCCTTTTGGTTGTTTTTTCGTCGTTTACCAGTCCAAACAACGATTTTATAAAGTTTTCAAAGCCCGGCTGTCCCTTTCGTAAAATAATCCTGAAGATTATTTCTTCATCGGTGTTATTAAAAAAGCGGTGTACCGTACCTATAGGAACCAATCTGTTTTCTCCCGGCTGTAAGTGAAGATCTTCCTTTTCATACTGCAAGCCCAGCAAGCCCTTAACTGCAAAAAACTCTTCTGTAAATTTTTTATGGTAATGGGGCGGATTGCCTCCTCCCGGTTTCAGGCAAACTTCCAGATGCGAATATTCACCATTAGTATCGGCAGCGCTTTCCAGTATTTTGGTGTATTCCCCGTTTACAGGGTTATAATAGGTTTTGGGTTCCGGCATTATTTGCAGCTCTCAATGTAAGTAATGGAGTGTAGTTTTCCGTTTTTGAAATTAAAGTTCCATTCGTAGCCTTCCGAAAGGTCACGCGGAAAAATAACCACACTCTGGTATTCTTCTCCGGTCACTTCATCATAAATGTCTTCAACATACTCAGCCTGTTCAGGGAAAGAACGATGAAAGCTTTTAAGGCTGGTAGTATGATCAAACCAGTCTTCATTTATGGAAAAGTACATAGCCTTGCGAACAGAAAAATCAATACTGCTGAATTTAAGTGTGTTGTCTTTTTGCAGTTCAAAACATATCCCTTTGTAGTAATAAAGCTTTACTTCAACTTCAGCTTTCTCAGCACAGCTGTAGGCGTAGCCATTTACTATACTATCGGCTTTTTTATATCTGTTTTCAAAGTCGGCCAGTGATAAGGATAGTTTTATCTTATCGTTAATGGAAGCTTCTTTCCATGAGATACCCTCATTTTCCTGAGCTGATATAGTAAGAGAGAAAAGGATAAATAAAGCTAAAAATTTTGACTGCATAGTAAAAACGTTAATGCTCAAAGATAGGTAATACTATATAGAAGTCAAAGTAGCCTGGAAGTCAAGAAAATCTTTTTTCAGCATGCGGCATTTAACCTGGAGCACAAAAACGTAAGCATCTATCCCGTTAAAGAAAGTTTGAAGGTTTTCATTTTTATAACTTTCATTCTCAAAATACGTCCAGTTGTAGGAAGCATATTTGTTCAGGTTGTCTTTCAGTTCGGGAACTAGTATAGATTCATACTCACTATTATTAAGGAGTTGTCTTATTTTCTCTCTTAGTATTTGTTCTTTAGGGAAAAGCTTCCTGAAGTTGGACTCGATTTTTTTAAATGTTGTCGTTTCATTAAGAAACAGGGTCATCCCTTTTATTTCATCAATAGCCCTAAGTTCTTCATCACCTTTTTTAGTGAAGGCAGCAAATGTTTTATACCTGTTTTTGTATTCTTCTGCTTTGCCTGACTGTAAGGCAATATGGTAATAGAAACTGAATATTTTCCTGTCGTTCCTTTGCTTTTTTTCCTTTAACTGTTCAATATCATTTTCAATACTCACAGCTAGTACTGCAGCTTCCTGTTTTTTGTAGTTTTTTCCGTCAAAACCAAAAGTTTTGATAGGGGTTTCTTTATGAGAAATCTGTTTAACTATAGCAAGATCACTTTCAAGTCCTTTAATGTTGTAGTGTAGTTCTACATTTTCTTCACTAAACAGTTCCTTTTCGGTGGTGGTGGTTTCTATAATATCGTTAAGGTCTATATCAGGTGTAAGGAAGTCATCAAAATATTTGTTGAACTTTTTATCAAAAGAGTTTTTGCTGACATTCGTGTTGAACTCAATCTCAAAATCTTCAATGCCATGATTTTTAGTTTCCCGAGAAGTATAGGGAACCTTTGAAAACAGTTTTGATGTTACCTTTAGCTGTAATTGTGTAGCATCTTTAATAAGTGAAAGGGAAGGGTTATTGTTTATGGTATTACTTGTAAGATTAAGGTTTTTAACCCTGTTAACCCTGTCTTCATCACTTGGGTGAGTAGCCCATTTGTCATCAAATTTTAATTTCGATAAATTTAACCTGCTTTTATTCTCCAAGGTTACCATAGGTAATCCGTTTTCTATAGGCAGTTTATTTTCGGTTGCTATAAAAAACATTAGGAACTGTTGTTGCGGATAAATATTGACAGGCCTTATATTTTGCTCAATTTTTCCGCTATAAAAATTCAAAACCCGTTCTAATGAAATAGATGCTAAATCAAGTCTTACTAATGATGAAGCTACAGGTGATGAGCCGGCTACCAAAGCGGCCACTTCATCAGCATGAAATTCCATTTCTCTTGAAAGTGCCGAATGGCTAAGATTAAGTACATTGTATACCTGTTTAAGAATCCACTTTATTCCGGTAATTACCTGTATGCCTAACAAAGTAAAAAGTGCAAAATAGGTACTTACATCCGACCAGCTTTTAGCCACTTCATCAAACGAATCGTTCTTGTAAAGCATGTTATGTATTATCTGGTTTACATTATATACATAACTGCCTACCTTCATGCTTTTTTGGGAGAAATGCCCAAATTCGTGTGCCATAATGGCTTTAAATTCGTCAACAGTAACAGAGTTCATTAATCCCATACCTATTACCAGGTTCTTTTTTACAGGCAGGAACATGCTCCAAAAACTGGAATTGTAAAACACCGAAGCATTAACCTGATGGGATACATAAATCTTTTTAGGAAACGATGTGCCAACCTGTGCAACGATATCTTCAATTAAGGCAAATAATTCAGGTTCGTCTTCTTCATATATTCTGATATAGTCGGGTTCTTCTTTTTTGCTTACTGCAAAAATAAACTTGATAAGAAAAAAAAGTATCAGTAGTCCCATACTACCCAGTCCCAACCCAAGCATTATAGTTATTAATGAAGGTCTTAATGCAATAAGCATAATCGCTCCATAGCCACAAAGAATGGTTAAGCCTAGAGCAGCAGCAATTAAAACAAGGTAAGTAATAACAAACAGGATTATGGCTAATATGGCCATAACGGTTTTTTGCTTAAAGTTTTTTGAAATAGTAATGGTGTGGTTCATAGGTATTATATTTTAAAAACCTCTTTGCCGTTTGGCTTCAAAAATAAGTATGGCTGCAGCGACAGATACATTCATAGAATCTATCTCGCCCTGCATGGGTATAATAATATTTTTGGTAGACGCATCCCTCCATTCGTGAGTAAGCCCAGTGGCTTCGGTTCCTACAACCAATGCAGTAGGGGTAGAGTAGTCCTGTGTGTGGTAATAAGTTGAATCCTGAAGTGTAGCGCAATAAATGGCAATTCCTTTAGATTTAAGAAAATCTATAACCTCCTGTGTACTTGCCGTAGCAATTTGGTTAGTGAAAAGGCAGCCTACGCTGGAACGTACAATATTAGGATTGTACATATCACTTTTAGGATTGGCTATAATTACGGCATCAAGGTTTGCGGCATCGGCAGTACGTAATAAAGCCCCTAAATTACCGGGCTTTTCGGTAGCCTCGGCTACAAGTATAAGCGGATTGTCGCCTAACTGTAGATCCTCAAGGCGTAAAGATTTTGATTTGGCAACTGCCAAAATTCCTTCGGTAGTATCGCGGTAAGCCAGTTTTTGGTAGACTTCCCTGTTTATTTCTGTAAGATTAGCCTGCCTTCCTGCCAGTTGTTTAACCTCTGCTTCGCTAATCATTTCAGGTACAAAAAGTACCGATTCCAGTTCATAGCCGCCTTTTGTTGCAAGCATTATTTCGCGCTGGCCTTCTATTAAAAAAGTACCGCTTTGCCTGCGTGCCTTCGCTTTTTCCTGAAGCTGCACTAACGATTTTATAAACGGGTTTTGAGTACTGGAAATCTGTTTCATATTAGCAGTCGTATAAAGCAGCAAAGGTACAAAGTATAAGTATTACAAAATACCCCTTGCTTTTATCTCCAGGTATTTGTTTATACTTTCTATAGTAAGGTTCTCCGGCTTGGTTAGTACAGAGTAGATACCATATTTTCTAAGTTCGCTAACAATAAGCCTTTTTTCAAAAGCAAATTTCTCGGCTATTACCTGATCATATATCTCCTGAACGTTTTCGGCTTTTTTCTGTACAAAAGCATCAAGCTCTGTATTCTCAAAAAATACAACTACAAGCAAATGGTTTTTTGCTATTCCTTTAAGGTATGGAAGCTGTCTTTTAAGGCCGTCCATAGTCTCAAAGTTTGTGTACAGTATTATGAGGCTCCTGTGATTAATATTTTTCTTAATGTCTCCATATAGCGTACTGAAGTCACTTTCAAAAAAGTCGGTGCCTACATTATACAGGTTTTCCATTATTTTCTGCATTTGAGAGTTGCGCCTTTCAGAAGCTACACGGTTTTCTACTTTTTTAGAAAAAGTAAACATACCGGCCTTATCCTGTTTTTTAAGGATTACGTTAGAGAGTACGAGTGTAGCGTTAATGGCATAGTCTAAAAGGCTAAGGCCTTCAAAAGGCATTTTCATTACACGCCCCTTGTCTATAACCATATAAACGTTTTGAGACTTCTCATCCTGAAACTGGTTTACCATCAGCTGGTTTTTCTTTGCTGTGGCTTTCCAGTTTATGGTACGTATATCATCTCCCGAAACATATTCTTTTATCTGTTCAAACTCCATGGTATGACCTATACGTCTTATCTTTTTTAACCCGTATTGCATTAGCGTATTGGAAAAAGCCATAAGGTCGTACTTTCTTAATTGGATGAAAGAAGGGTAGGTGGGTACCATTTGCCCTTCATCAAAAGAAAATCTGCGGCACGCCAGTTTAAGCGGAGATGTTACAAACACATTGAGTTTCCCAAAATGGTATTCGCCCCTTTCTACAGGTCTTAATAAATATTCAAATATGTCTTCCTTACCGGTGCTTAAATTTCTTTTTATTTCAAAATTACGCATCTGGAACTGTAAAGGTATCTCATCTATAATCTTTGCAGACACAGGAAAAGCATAACCACTGGTAACTTTTACCGTAACCGGGTTTTCGTCGCCATTAGAAAATTTTTCGGGTGTATTTCTGGATGCACTCAATTTCTGATTGGTAAAAAGCATCAGGAAATCCATGGCAGTAAACCCCAGGAAAATATAAAACAGCAGCCACGCCACGCGGTACAGTGCCGGATAGAAATATGCGAGTATGAAGACTACCATGAGTCCTGAAAACACATAGAAAAAGAAATTGTTAAGATATATTTGTTTAAGCCACTTCATTAACGCGGAATTTCTACACTGTCAATTATCTGTTTGATTATCTGCTCGCTTGTAAGTCCTTCCATTTCTCTTTCAGGAGCTACAACCACACGGTGCTGTAATACCGGTACGGCAGAATCTTTAATATCATCAGGAGTAACAAAGTCCCTTCCTCTTAAAGCAGCATAACCTTTTGCCGCATTAAGTATTGCTATAGAAGCACGCGGAGAAGCCCCTAAATAAAGGAAAGCGTTATCACGTGTATTTGCTACTATTTTAGCAATGTATTCTATAAGGTTTGGCTCAATAACAATCTGTTTTACCAATCCCTGGTATTTAATGATGTCTTGCTGAGAAAGTATTTTTTTCACATCCTGCAGCTTCTCTTTGTTTTGAAGTGCATTTTCTCTTTGAAGTATAGAAATCTCTTCTTCAAGCTTAGGGTAATCAATGGTTATTTTGAAAAGGAAACGGTCAAGCTGTGCTTCCGGCAGGCGGTAAGTACCTTCCTGCTCAATAGGGTTTTGGGTAGCTATTACAAGGAAAGGAGACTCCATTAACTGGGTTTTTCCTTCTATGGTTATCTGTCTTTCTTCCATTACCTCAAATAAAGCAGCCTGAGTTTTGGCAGGAGCCCTGTTAATCTCATCAATCAGGATGAAGTTTGAAAAGATAGGCCCTTTCTTAAAGTTAAACTCAGATTTTGAAAGATCGAATACCGAAGTTCCCAAAATATCAGAAGGCATAAGGTCTGGTGTAAACTGAATCCTGCTGAATCCTAACGTAAGGGTTCTTGCCAGTAATTTAGCAGTTATTGTTTTTGCAACACCCGGCACACCTTCAAGTAATACGTGACCGTTAGACAGTATAGCCACAAGCAGTCTGTCTATCATTTTGTGCTGGCCAACAATTACATTGCCTATTTCTTCTTTAACCTGTGCAATACTGTTTTGTAATTCGGTTAAATCAAGCCTGGTACTAAAGTTTATATTATCACTTTGAGTTTCTGTATTAGTTGTGTCCGGAGTAAGGTTTTCGGTGTTTGTAAGGTTTTCCGGATTGTTTTCTGCATTATTGTTTTCGAATGATTCCATTATAATCTTAGATTTTCGATTGCTTTATTTATTTCTATTAAGTCGGCTTCGGTGCTGTCAAAATTATGCCTGTGCCTTTTTATCAAACTTACGGCTTTTTCAATATCTTCTACAGGCTTACCTGTTTTTTGATGCAGTTTTTCTACAAAAGTACTGTCAAGGCTGTAAGTATCTATAAGGTAAACAGTTCTTATATGTTCAAGGAAATAGATAATTTTTTTATCTATAATAGTATGATGGTTCCTTTCCTGGAAATAAAGGTTACCTATGGTTTTTGTAAAATCTACGGTAGTGTTTTTTACCGGAGGTACTATAGGCACTATTCTTTGTTTTCTTCTTGCGTTGAATATCATGAATATCAAAATTCCTAAAAGGCTCAGGTAGTATGCATTCTTTAATGGTGGCTGAGATAGTATATATCTTATAATAGAGTTGCTTTGCCTGTTATTAAGGAAAGAATGCGAATACCAATAAATATTTCCTTTAGGCAGGTATGACACAACATTTTCGGCATAGGTATGGTGTTTTCCCTTAAGCAAATGGAAATTAGTAAATACTGCAGGCTGTGTATGCAATATAAAATAACCATTTCCGTAAGCTACCTTTATAAAATTTGCCTGTTTAGTGGTTTCATTTACTTCCTGATATCCTAAAACAGTAGTGTTTAAAGTATCAATCTTATTAAAATGGAAAAAGCTTACCCCTTCGGAAAGCGATTGGGTTTTATAAGAAAGTTTCTTGTTTGCAAAAGTTAGAGGTATAGAATCTCTTTTGTGATATCCCGAAGAGGTACCTATCTTAAGGGAGTCTAATATTACATCGGGAAAATCTTTCATGCTCAGGAAAACGGTATTACCGTATTCTGCAAAGTACAATAGTTCCTGTGCCGACTCGGTGTCAATAGAGTTGTATGCTTCTATATTAATAAAAGTTCCGGTTTCGGTATAATCACTTACATCATAATCATAAAGGGCATTTAAAAACTCATAAGGTGTTTCAGAGAATTTGGTTACCTTACTGTTTTTAAACAGCGTTTTAGATTCCTTATTCATTACATAAAGTCCTAAAGGAATCTTATCATTGGTTTGATAAGAGGGTGTCCAGTCTATAGCTTTTGGCCCGGCGTTTTCTGCCCACACTATAAGTGTTAGAACAACAACAAGTAATACGCTACATATAATAATTGGTTTCTTCATATTACAGCGTATTTAAGGTTTTAATAAAAGCTTTTTCGGCTTTAGTAAAAGCTTCTTCATCTATTGCAAATTCTCCATACCATATATATTCGTATATATAAGACAGGTATTCAAAATCTTTTCTCAGGCCAGGGTTGTTAATTTCATACAGGTAGTCTGAATTGGTCTTATCAGGATGCCATTCTATAATTTCCCTGTAAGTTAGCAACTTTAACAACCATAGGTAGTAATAGCGGGTTGCCAGCCTGTAATTGCCTGATTGTTTGGTTTCGTTAATTAAATCTTTAAAGTTAACCTGAGCGAGATCTTCGTTCATAATCTCGTTAATTGATATCTTTTTACCCGAACGTTTAAATATCCAGAAAATCTCCTTACCGGCAATAGATGAGGCAATAACATAAATCACAAAAATGATTAGTATCGCAGCAACTAGTTTAGTTATTATTTCTCCCCAGCTTATTCCGCCTTTTTCCTCGGCAACTTCTTCGTCTGAAGGGCCAAAAATGCTGTCCAGCAAATCTCTTAACCATTCCAAAAAGCGGTCCCATGCCGTTTTAGGTTTAGGTTTTATTTCATAAATAAATTCATCGGCTTTATAGCGCTCTTTAAAGCCGGGTTCAAATTCCCTTTGTGTATAGTTAACGGTATCAGTAGCCGAAAGTGCTGCTTCTGTTATCACAGAAACAGAATCGTTTACGGTAGCCTGACCCGATACCAATACAGGGAAGCAGATTAAAATAATATAAATAAGCAGTTTATTCACTTTCTCCTCCTATTAAATCTATTTGAGAATGAAGAGAATTGTTTCCTTTTTCTTCTTCATTACTATAGTAAATCATTCCCTGGCCTATTAAAGCCAGATTTGTTATTGCAAAACTTAAAAGTACAGTAAAGATTGTACCTATTATGGAAAGGATACTTGTACTTCCGTCAAACACTTCAGGATTAGCCTGATCCAGTAATGTAAAGGTTCCTATTATCTCCGGAAGAACGGTAACAAAAAACAGAACAGCAAAAACTATAATACCCATTATAGCAGTTGCACCTACATTTTTCCAAAAGCCATTAAGTACTATTGTGAACCCATTACCCATAGAGGTGAAAAATCCATTATCTTTAGTTAGGTTGTCATAAAAAGAAAGCAGGACCCAGCTAGCCATGAAAGACCCCATTACAACAAATACAAAGAATCCTAAAATAGAACCGAAAAGTCCTAAAGTAGCAAATATAAGCGCTGAAACAGCACCTGATACAATAAGCACCAGAGTTATCAGAGGTATAAATGAGATAAGCGAAGCTATAGGAAAAAGAACTATTTTTCCCAGTTTAGCTTTTAACAGGGCTATAATTTCTTTTGTTTCCGGAGCTTCTTTTTCCTGAATTGCTTTTAGGTAGAAAACGGCAACACTATAACATACAAGAGATAATACTAAATAGACAAAACATCCTAAAAAAGCCAAAATATAAAACGTGCCGTTATCCATCATAGAGCGGGTTACTTCGTCACCTCCTAAAATGAACTTAGCTAACAGAAATGTAACAAGCGATATTACCAGTAGTATACTGCCACTTATAATAAAATAGCTTTTAAGATAGTTTTTGCCGTGTGCCTTAAAAAAAGTGAAAGTATCACTTATAAGAGCGCCAAAATTACGCTGCTTGTAGAGTTGAAACATGTTTAAGGTGTGTGTTTTTATAAACCAGATAAGGGTATATTAAAAAATAAAATGATATTAACGATAGTGTAACCAGTATTATGGCAACACTAAGAAAGTTAGGCATATCCGGTGAATAGCGGGTTATAAACCCTTCCAGTATACCTGCCATTATGGTAAAAGGCATGGTGCCTATTACTATTTTCAGGCTGTTTTTTATTCCGATTTTTAAGGAAGCCATCCTTGAATATGTTTTAGGGAACAGTATAGATGCCCCTAATACCAAACCGGCAGCAGCCTCAATAACCATGGCAAAGATTTCCATAGAACCGTGTATCCATATACCGCGTACACTTTCCCAAAACACGCCATGCTCATAAAAGAAATACTGAAATGAGCCCAGCATGATGCAGTTTGAGAGCAATACATAACCTGTACCAAGGCCTCCAAAAGCCCCCAGTACATATGATGTAATTCCTACCCTTAGGTTATTTAAGGTAATGTAAAACCACATTCCCCAGTTACTACCATCTTTATAAACCGCAACAGGATTCCCGTTTTCTATATTTTCCAGAGTCATGTTTACATAACCGTCTCCTAAAATAAGCCTTACAAAACTACCGTCGTTCATAGCCGATAAAACGCCTATTCCGGTAAATATAAAGAACATGATAAAGGCATAAAGTACATATCTCCTGTATTGGTAAACAATAAGGGGTACTTCGGTTTTAAAGAAGCTTATAAACCTGTTGCCTTCTTCACGTTTGGTCTTATAAATTTTTTGATAGGTAATTGCAGCTAAATGATTTAGGTAAGTAACTGTCTTACTTTTAGTGTAATAGGTTTGTGCGTAAGAGAGATCGTTAACTAAATGTATATACAGGCTGGCTAACTCATCAGGATTTTTTTTAGCTTTACCAAAAATAGCCTGTTCAAATTCAAGCCATTTTTCTTTATTTTGTTTTATAAATGCTGCTTCTCTCATAGGGAAGCTAAAATAAAAAAATATGTCAGAATTATCCATAACCACAACACAAAATGTAAATATAAATTTTAACACGGCCTCTGTTGGCGAAAGGATACTGGCCTATCTTATTGACTTTGTTATTTTTATAGCTTATTACATTATAATGTATGGGGTTTTAAATGCCGGAGACTGGTATAAGGGAGATGATCGTGCAGTAGATGCAGCTATAAACGGACTAATATCTTTACCCGTGTTGTTTTATGCCTTAACGCTTGAAAGCCTTTTAGAAGGACAGACAGTAGGGAAGAAGGTTTTAAAGATTAAGGTGATTAAAATAGACGGCTATCAGTCGGGGTTTATAGATTATGTTCTTCGATGGATTTTCAGGATAATAGAGGTTACACCACCATTAAGCTTTATAGGGCTAGTTATAATGATAGTGAGTAACAAAACCCAAAGATTGGGAGATATGGCTGCCGGTACAGCAGTAATAGATCTTAAAAACAAAATTACAATAGACCATACCATACTTAAAGAGCTTAAGAACGATTATGTACCTACTTATCCGTTAGTTATCAGGCTTAGTGATAATGATATGAGGATTATTAAAGAGACTTATGAAACAGCCGTTAAGAGTGCTGATTTTGATGTTATCAATAAACTGGAGTATAAGATAGAAGCAGTTACCGGAATTAAATCGGTTTCTAAGAGCCCAATGGCTTTTATTGATACTATTATAAAAGACTACAACTACTACACACAAAAAATGTAATGTTTTTTTACCTGATTGATGTTTTCGGGACTATGGCATTTGCCATCTCCGGAGTTTTGACCGCGATTAATAAAAAAATGGATCCCTTTGGGGTTTTTGTTATTGCCTTTGTTACCGCAGTAGGCGGAGGAACCCTGCGTGATGTTTTGATAGGAAGATCGCCTGTAGGGTGGATGAGGGATCTTAATTATGTATATGTAATTATTGCAGGATTCTTTTTGGCGGTTATTTTCAGGAAAAAACTGGACAAGCTACGCACATCCCTTTTCTTTTTTGATACCATAGGACTTGGAGTCTTTACGCTTATTGGTCTTGAAAAAGGATTGGAAATAAACCTGCACCCTGTTATATGTGTAGCACTGGGTACCATGACAGCATGTTTTGGCGGAGTAACCAGGGATATATTATGTAACGAGATTCCTGTAATATTCAGGAAAGAGATATATGCCACTATCTGTATTTTGGGAGGCTGTGTTTTCTTTCTCCTAAAAGCACTGCATGTACCCGACGGATTACTTTATATACTTACATCGGGAGTTATTATAGCTACGAGGCTTATGGCGGTTGTGTTTAAATGGTCGTTGCCGCCTTTAAGCAGGGATTAATTATTGATAATCTCCATATTTTGAAATTGGTCGAGTATAGTGTGAAAAAGTATCTGAATTTCTTTTAGTTTTTCAAAATCATGTATCTCTTTTTCACAATAAAAAGAAAGTTCAGCCTGTCCTTCAGGAAGCTTATCTCCCCAAATACCTTCATTATCTGAAATGGATAAATTAATGTTTTGAATGCTTTCTATAGATTTTCTCACTTCGGGACTGTTTAGTAATTGTTTTACTTTAAAGCCGTTATTACTTTTTATGATAAAGTCTTTATCAAACTCATGATGTCCTGTCTCAATATCCTGCATTCCGAACAGCTTAGCGATGGAGCTAAAAATACTTTTACGGTAGATTTCAAAATAAAATTCCTGCTTAAATGAAAGAGGAGTAATCACCCTCGTATAAGTTTGGGTTACTGTAGTACTTGAAACAGTTTTGTAAACAGTATAATTATCAAAAATTATTCTATGGTTCTTATAAATTGTGTCAACTTTGGCGGAATGCCAAAAATGATGTTTTGTAAAAGAACCATTAATATACTTTGCAAATTCCTGCCATTGTAGAGATTTCATAAGGTATGTTTATTGTTTTATATCTTCAATAAGATGCATTTCCTGCAGCTGATTTATTACCACAGTAAGTAAATGGTAAATGGTTTCCAGTTCCCTAAAATCTTTAATGTCTTTGTGGGTATTATAACATAGCTCATATAGATTTTCGGGTGCTTTTCTGTTCCAAAAGGTTTTGCTTTTGGACAGAGTTATATAAATATACTTAAAGTTTTCAATTTCATTTCTTACTTCGGGAGTCCTTAATAGTTGTTTTATCTTAAAGCCATCATTACTTTTTACGATATATTTTTTATCAAAGTCAGGACTGCCTATAAGTATATCCTGCATACCGAAGTATTTAGCAATGGTTGTAAAGAAATTACTGTTGTATACCTGAAACACAAAATCCTTCTTTAAATAAAGAAACGCGGTTACTTTTGTACAGGTTTGGTTTGTTTCATCTCCTGTTGTGTAGTTTTCAAATACAACTCTGTTTCCCTTGTAGTTCTTTTCTACTTTAGAGGTATGCCAAAAACTTTTTTTTACAAATTCTCCCTGTATGTGTTCGGCAAATTCCTGCCACTTTTTTGTATTCATGATAAAGTGTGTTTGTGCTGTAAGAGTTCATTAAGGCCTTCTTTCTCAAAAAGTATACGGCCTATTTTAATATCGCTCCAACCCGGTTTAAGCTCATAGGTAAATGCCGGAGTACTTTCTTTAAGGTTGCAGTCTAAGTAATAGGTTGCAATACTACCGTTTTGTATCTCTTCCATTTCGGTAAGTTGGTGGAGGTGGCTTGATACAAAAAACAATGAGTTTTTAAAATTAAGCAGGCCTTTAAGCGTTGCTTTGCTTATTTCAAGAGCATCATCAATATTGGTTCCCCTAAACAGTTCGTCAAAAACGGCATAGTGGGGTTTATCTGTACCCGACTGCTCCACCACTTTCTTCAGGTTTATAATCTCGGTCATGAAATGGCTGTAGCCGCTTTGAAGGTCGTCGTTAAGATTGATAAATACCGATATGTTATCATACTTAGGGATCTTCGCCGCCTGTGCCGGTACCGCAAAACCTATATTGCCCAGATAAATACAAATACTGATTGCTTTTAGCAGGGTTGATTTGCCCGACATGTTGGGGCCTGTAATAAGTACTACATTGCTGTTTGCCTCAAAGGAGTTTTTTACCGGATTAGCCAATAAGGGATGATAAAATTGGGTAAGGGCTACCTGTTTCTCAGATATTTCAGGAAAGGCAAGTTTGTGTCGTATTATCCCCTTGGCTATAGATATATAGGCTTCAAAAAGGGTGTAGGCATCCTGAAAAGCTACAATTTCCTTTTTTCTTTTTTTAATTGAGATGAGTTTGAGAATCTGTACTATATGCTTAACCCCGAATTTGTGGGCCCTGATGAGGTTTTCATAATAATCCAGTTTAAAGCTGCTTAAAAAATCGTCGATAAGCCTTATGTCGTTTTTATACTCTTCAGGGAAAGGTACTGTAACAATATTTTTAATGTAATGATTATGCAGCCTGTGAAAAAGCATGATAAGTTGTACACAGCGGCTACGATAATCATAATGTTTTTGTTTAGAAAAATGTAGTTTTAGCTTTAGTCCTTTTTCAAGGAACTCCTCATCATCAAAACTTTGTAAAAAAATGTAGACCTGCCTGAAGTCTATACGGGAATAGGAATAGGTTTCAAAAAGGGAAATGTTTTCGAGAAAGCCTTTTAGAACATGCTGTCTGTATAGTATTTGTTCTTTTGTTTCGAGAGGTTTAAGCAATAGGTTTTTTACGGTTGCTTTAGCATCGTCGTTTAGTGTATAATTAAAAAGGTTGAGGATATCCTCATTAATACTCAGGTCTTTAATTTCCATCGGTGTGGTTATTTGCTTACATATACCCAGCCCACAATAGGTTCAGGGTAATCAGGATCGTTCAGTTCCAGCACAAAATAATAAGTGCCTACCGGTACGGTATTGTTGTCAGAACCTACTTTTTCTTCGGTTGCAACCCCGTCCCAGTCTTCCATACTGTGATCGCCTACCCATACAAGCCTTCCCCAACGGTTATAAATTTTCATTTTAAAATTGAGGAATATATTTCTAAGCCCTCTTACAAAAAATGTATCGTTTATACCATCGCCGTTAGGGGTAACATAATTATAGGTTTGCGGCGGACAGTTTTTTGTATACAACAAAAATGATGCTATAGTGTAGCAGAACTCATCATTTAAGCGAACAAAAATTTCCTGAGGGTTAGTTGTAGTAACAAAGCCTGTAGTGTTATTTATAGGGTTAACACCCTGTTCTGCATCCTGTTGTGTAAGATAGAAATTAACTGTATCGTCAGGGTCATTTTTTAATGACTGTGCGTAATCAGAAAAATCAAAAGTACCCAATCCGTAACCTTCATTACAGGAGATAATATCTTCCAGTCCTGTTATGGTTGGTGATGCTACTAAAGATACAGAGATAGTATATGTATTGTTTGTTTCGTCTGTTTCCTGTATTATGCCTGTGCCATCGCCTGTATCATCCACAACAAAGGTCAGCTCAAAATCCATAGGCAGGGCATCAGGAATGGTAAGTGTTATTGTTCCTTCTTCGCTACCGCCTATAGGTATGTTCATTAAGGTTTCGGTATATTCTATAAACTGTCCGTTTGCATAGATAGATATTGGTGTTCCGGCAGGCAGTATATCGTCACTATCTAAATTATAAACTGTATAAGATACTTCAATTATCCTCGAGTCGCAGGTTTTAACCACATCATACGCTGTTATGGTTGCATCGGGGAAAAGGCAGTCTACTGCATAAAGAAAGAATGAGCCAATGGTATAACACCCGTGTTCATCCTCCAGGCGAACAAAAATTTCCTGTGCCGGTCCGTTAGATGTATAATTCTCCGGATTGGTAATATGGTCAATATCATTATTGGCATTATCTTGTGATGTATAGAAACGAACAATATCCGTTGGCGAGTTTTTAAGGTCTTCTTCATAAGCCGAGAAATCAAAAATCCCTATACCGCTGTTATTAGCCGTTTCACAAACAGTTATGTCTTCAGGCTGCTGTAGGGGAGGAGATACCCATCGTGTTACGTTAACCGTAAAGGAATTATTGTTTTCGTTGGTTTCGGTAATACTTCCTGTTCCGTTACCATTGTCATCTACAACAAATACCAGTTCAAAATCAACAGGAGTATCCGGCGGTAGATTTATGGTAATAGTGCCATTTTCATTACCATCTATGGGTAATTCTGTTTGTGTTTGTGTAGTCCCTACCAAAATGCCATTAGCATAGACGGCTATAGGAGTTCCTGCCGGGAGCGGGTCTGTACTGTTTGTATTGTATACCGTATAATCTACGTCCAGACTTAAAGAATTACACTCTTGCCTTACATCGGTAACTTCAATAGTAGCATCGGGCAGCTGGCTGTTAAGTTTGGTTATAATGGCATTTACCATTACAAAATCCTGTGCCGACTGCAGGCTTATCTCTGCCGATTCATCACCAATCTGTATCATGTTCTGGATATTGTAAATATCAAGATCCATATTGTACATATCGCTGGCTCCGGTAACACTGTTAGTGCCGTTAAAGGCATTATTAGAGGGATTTAACGGTGGGTTGCCAAGTACGTTTCCATTAATGGATAGTACTTCGTTGTTAGCAATATTGGCGTCGCCTTCCCACGCAATAAAGCCTATGCTCGCCCCAATATTGTCTATTACATTAAGGCTGGGAAGAGTAATGTCTATAGATGTGGGTACAAACTGTAACCCGTCATAAAGATTAAGCTGGTTTAAGGGGAGGTTGTCATTTTCATAAACAACAAAAATGGCCCATCCTCCAAAGTTTGTCCCGTTTTGGCAATACAGGTTAGAGGAAGGAGGGACGTCATTATTAATTACATCGGTAAGATCAAGTTCAGAAACCGTATAGGTACCGTTACCTGTGGTTTGAACTAAAGAGGTTACATCGGCAAAGGCACTGAAAAAATCACGGGGAATTAAATCGGAAGTACTAACAAATACCACAGGGAAAGTACGTGTTGCCACTACGTCCTGTCCGTTAAGCTGTATTTCAAAATCACCCGTACCTGAACCTGCCCAATAAAGATAGGCCTTAAATATCTGGTCATCCGGATTTAAGTTAAGCTCTGCCGAAGATGAGGTTAGTATGCTACAGTCAAGTCCGGCGCCGTTTGGTATGGTGTTGAGCGTATTACCTACAAAAGTAAAATCATATTTACCGTTAAACTGCTCGTATAATTGAATATCTACCTGACTGTATAAAGAGGATACAGCAAACAACATTAAAAAAATGGAGAGTAGTTTTCTTTTCACGGCAAATTTATTTTTGCTTAAAAATAGAAAATATTTGATAAAGCTGTCCTTTTTTGCTTAAATGTATAACAAATACAGCGTTTTAGATTATTAAACCTCATAAATTCCCTATGTGCCGGATAATTTTCTATTTTTACCAGTTCAAAAGAGAATTATGAGTCATATATTTTTATACTTCGATCCCGGTACAGGTGCTTTAATAGTGCAGCTGCTTGTTGCGGTTGGAGCTTCCATAGCTTTATTTTATAAAAGGATTACCACAAAAATAAAATCTGTTTTTGGTAAGAAGCAGGAGCAGGACCTAATGGGAGATATTGATATAGAAGACAAATCTGATGCAGACACAAAATAGGCATGCTTCTTCGTTCAGGGATCCGTCGGGATATATTTTTACAGAGAATGATACTGTATTAAGACAGGTAAACCCTGTATACTTTAAGCAATATAATTCGCTTAAGAATAAAGGGTTTTATGATAAGCTTTTTAAAGCGGGTCTTCTTATCCCGCATGAAGAAGTAAAGGCAGATGATAATGGAATTGTAATTAGGCCTGAAAATATTCCGTTTTTTTCCTATCCATACGAATGGAGTTTTAATCAGTACAAACATGCTGCGCTTCATACCTTAAAACTGCAGAAATACTGTATTCAAAATGGTTATTCGCTTAAGGATGCCACAGCATTTAATATTACGTTTCATAAAGGAAAGCCTGTTTTTGTAGACAGCCTTTCTTTTGATTTTTATACAGATGGTGAGCCGTGGAGAGCCTACAGGCAGTTTTTAATGCATTTTTTTGCCCCATTACTTTTGGCAAAGTATTATGGTAACGATATACTTAAGCTGCTTATGCAGCATATAGATGGTATTCCGCTGGATAAGGCTGCAAAAATGTTACCTTTTAAATGCAGGTTTAGTCCGGTTATTTATACCAATATTTATCTTACGGCTAAGTATGATGCCAAGTACAGCAATAGTGTAGGTGCAGAAAAAGAAAGGAAAATAAATATTTCAAAAGAGGCACAAATCAAGATATTAGATTCGCTCTACAACTACATTAAAGATCTTGAGCTTAATGAAAAGACAGAGTGGAAAGACTATTATAGTATAACCAATTATGATGCTGAAGCTTTTGATTACAAAAAGGATTTGGTTAGAAAATGGTATGGAAGTGTAAATGCTTCTAAGCTTATTGATTTTGGCGGTAATGACGGTACTTTTTCGCGAGTGCTTAAAGATTTGGCAGAGGAAATACTGGTAACCGACATTGACCCCAATGCTGTAGACCAAAACTACCTACAGGTCTTAAAAAACAAAGAGAGTAATATATTACCACTGGTTAGCGACCTGGTGAATCCGGTTCCCGGAATAGGACTCAACAATGCCGAAAGGGATTCCTTGCTGGATAGGATTAAAAAAGGTAACTATGATATGGCTATGGCACTTGCCCTTATACATCATATATCCCTTACGGGAAATGTGCCGTTTAGTATGTCGGCAAATCTGTTTGCTTCTTTAACGCCTTATCTTATTATTGAGTTTCCGGACAGGGGAGACTCTTGGGTAGACTTCCTTTTAAACAGTAAACGTGAGTTTAAAGGTCATTTTGACGGTTATAACATTACCGATTTTGAAAAGGAATACAGTGTGTATTTTGATATAGTAGAAAAACAACTTATACCTAATACACAAAGGACGATGTATTTACTAAAAAGAAAATAAACATGATTGAAAAACTAAGGCAAAAGATTTTAGATTTTATCAATTCTGATAAGGATACTCCCATATTGGCAGGATTTAGCGTAGGCTTATACCTGCTTTTGTTCTATTACTCTAAGAACTTTGCTTTAGCTAATTCATTAGTACAGCTTTCCTTATTTGCGGCATTTTATATAATTATACCCGTTACGGTTTTATTTTTTGGATACAAGGTACTTCCTCTTGTAAAGCTTGGCGAGTATAGAAGAAACTACCTGTTTGTAGGGATGCTGGGCATATTGTTTTACTTTATTTTTGATCTTATTGTTTTACAGTTTACAGAAAAAGGTACGCTGTTGCTAATAATAATAGCAGCATGGTTTATATCAAAAAAATATAAAAAGTATTACAAGCTTTTTATCATACTGTTTATTTTTCTTTCCTTTTTTAATCTGGTACCAATTTTAGGAATTGTTTTCTCTAAAGCTGATAAACAATGGCAAAAACAGCCAGATAATATAGAAATGGCAGTCTTTAAAAAGAGGCCAAATATCTATTACATTCAGCCGGACGGTTACACTAATCCGGTAAACTTTAGGGATAGCATTTATAACTTTGATAATACTGCCTTTTGGAACTATCTTGACAAGGAAGGCTTTAAGGTGTATGATAACCAAAGGTCTAATTATTATTCTACACTGCTTTCAAATTCCTCCATGTTCTCTATGAAACATCACTACAGTGCAGCCGATGTTGAAAAATACAGGGCAAGGGAAATAATTGTGGGAGATAATGCCGTACTGCGAACGCTTAAGAATAATAATTACAAAACTCATCTTATAAGCGAAAAGCCTTATTTGATAATGAACAGGCCTGATTTAGGTTACGATTACTGTAATATATCTTATTCGGAAATACCTGTTATTAAAGACGGATGGGCTGTTAATTATGACGTTTTTGAATCGCTTAAAAATAATACTCAAAATATTAGTGACGGAGGTAACTTTTTCTTTATTGAAAAATTCACTCCTGGACATATAGGTGTATACGAACGCTCAATAGCTGAAGAACAGGCAATACAGGAAGAAAAGGATAAATACCTTAGCGGAGTTAATGAAGCCAATATTTGGTTAGAGAAAGTTATTACTTACCTTGAAGAGAAAGACCCGGGTGCAATAATAATTATAGGGGCTGATCATGGTGGTTTTGCAGGTTTTGCCTATAGTTTGCAGTCTAATTACAAAACGACAAATAAATACAAGGTAAACTCTATGTTTGGGGCTTTGCTGGCAATAAAATGGAATGATGCCGAAGCGGATGCTTATGACAAAGAACTGAAAACGAATGTGAATATTTTTAGGGTATTGTTTTCTTATCTGTCTCAGGATAAGTCTTATCTTGAAAATTTGCAGGAAGATAAGAGCTATGTGCGTCTTAAAGAACCTCAGGGACTTTATCTTTACATAAATGATAAGGGAGAACAGGTGTTTGAAAAGATAGAAAAATAAGCATGTACAGAGTTGAGAAATATACGGTTGATTATTACACACAATGGAATGATTTCGTGAGCCGTTCTAAAAACGGTACGTTTTTGTTTCATCGTGATTTTATGGAGTATCACAGCGACCGTTTTATTGATTACTCATTACTTGTGTTTGAAAATGATAAAGTGGTAGCGCTTTTTCCGGCTAACAGTAAAGATGATATTATATATTCCCATCAGGGGCTTACATACGGAGGGTTTCTGTTAGAGAATAAAAGCCTGGGAGAAAAAACAGAGCAGGTTGTTAATGCCGCCTTTCAATTCCTTTCAGAAAAAGGATTTAAAAAAGGTATCATAAAACAAATATTGCCCATATACCATAAATATCCTGCTTTTGAAGCTGATTATGCCCTTTTCAGTAAAGGCGCTAATATTATCCGCAGGGATATGAACCTGGCGATTGATTATTCGCTTCCGCTTACAATTTCCAAAAGTAAAATGAAACATTACAGGCGGGTAAGCAGTTTGGGAATGGAAATAAGGCAGGATAATAATTTTAAAGATTTTTGGCAAAACGTTCTTGTTCCCAGACTTGCAGCTAGGCATAATGCAAAGCCAGTACACACTCTTGAAGAAATAGAGCTATTGCAAAGCCGTTTTCCTGAAAACATATTTCAGTATAATGTTTATTATAATGACGAAATAGTATCAGGAATAACCCTTTTTGATTCGGGAACAGTTGTTAAATCGCAATATGGTGCTACTACAGGTAGGGGCGAAGAGTTAAGGGCGTTGGACTACCTTTTTATAACCCTTATTGAAAAGTTTAGTAATACCAAACGTTTTTTTGATATGGGTACTGTTACAGAAGCAGACGGATATAATGCCGGATTACTTAAGCAGAAAGAGGAGCTGGGCTGTAATGTATATATCCAGGATTTTTATGAGGTAACAATAACTGAATAGCTCTAAAATTATTTGGAATTTGAAGTTAATCAATAAGATAAAAGGCAATCCTGTTCTTAAGGTTTTTTCCCTTAACTCCCTTAGTGTGGGGATAAGGTTGGCGGGAGGCATAATAATTTCAAAAATCATTGCGCAATTTCTTGGCCCTGCAGGACTCGCACTTATTGGTAATTTAAGAAACGTACTTTCCATAACCGATTCAGTTTCTACACTTGGCTTTCAAAACGGTATTGTTAAATATGTAGCCGAACATCAGAAAGAGGAAACAAAGCTTAAAGAGATTTTAAGTACTGTTTTTTTTGTTTTGTTAGGAGTAGTAGCAGTACTAAGTATCGGTGTTTTTTTTGGTGCCGGTTATTTTAGCGAAGTGTTTTTTAAGGATGCAGCTTATAAATGGATTTTTAAAATGATAGCTTTTGCTATGCCCTGGTATGCAGGGAATATCTTTTTAATTTCTATATTAAACGGTTTAGGTAATTATAAAAAAGTAATAAAGGTTAATATTTCAGGAAATGTTTTTGGGGTATTACTTTCGGCCGTTCTTATTATTTACCATCAGCTAAACGGAGCGTTAATAGCTGTAGCACTTAGCCCGGCATTACTTTTTATTTTTTCCTTTATTATGTTAAGGGGAGAAATATCTCTTTCAACATTTATCAGAAAACCTTTTTTTAAGGTTACGATACTTAAAAATCTGTTTTATTACAGTTTAATGACTCTGGTTACTGTAGTTACGGGTTCTTTGGTTACTTTGTACATAAGAAATCTTATAATTGATTTGTATGGGGAGATACAGGGGGGGTATTGGGAAGCGGTTAACCGTTTTTCATCCTATTATCTTATGTTTATTTCCACTTTACTAACGGTCTATTTTTTACCAAAGTTAAGTACGGCGATAACCAATAAAGAAACCAAAACTGTATTTTATAGTTACTATAAAACGGTAATGCCACTTTTTGGTATAGGACTGTTTCTGGTTTTTGTTTTTAAGTATGTAATTATTACAACTCTCTTAAGTGACGAGTTTTTACCTGTTGGCCCACTTTTTAAATGGCAGTTAGCGGGCGACTTTTTAAAAGCATGTTCTATTATTTTAGGGTATGAGTTTTTTGCCAAGAAAATGACAAAGGCATTTATAGCAACTGAGATTTTTTCATTTGTAACGCTGTATTTATCTGCAACATATTTTATAAAACAGTATGGAGCAGAAGGTGCTGTTATGGCTCATGCCTTTACCTATGCTTTATATTTAGGACTTTTATTAGTGGTTTTTAGGAAGAAAATATTCGCCTAATCACTTTAACAATATTTTAACTTTTAAAAATATTTATTTATTAATAGTCCACTTTTTCTTTTTTAAAGGCACATACTAAAAAAAAAGTTTTAATTATTTAAAATACAGCTATTTAAATTTTAATTATCTCTTTTTTGAAGAGTTTTGAATAAATCTATTTCATAGTTTAGTGTTCTAATTTAAACCACACTAATCATGAAAAAAATTTTAATTACAGGTGTACTTTTCCTGTTTGCAGTAACTGCAAAAGCACAAACTACAATTTACAATGGTAGTAGTAGTCTTACAAGTTCTAGAACAGTTACTTTAGGTACTTATTCTTTACATTTTAGGCCTAGTCTTCTTACTTCTGGATTATATATTAATTCATCAGGTAATGTAGGGATCAATTCAACTTCTCCTACAGAAAAACTAGATATTAATGGAAATGTTAAGGCTACTGCAGGTTACTTTACAAAGTCTGCGCCAAATGGTTCTAACTTTGCTACTAATACTGAAAGGGTACAAGCATCATTAGCTTTTGCTGCAGGTACTTTGGTTGATGCACCCAGTGGCATGAGAACATTATATTTATTAGATATGCCTTCTTCAAATATGGATCCTAAACCTGTTGTTTGGTTTGGTGTAAATGACCGTGAAGATTGGAGTAGACTTCGTTTTAGAGCTGAATTAGGAGGTAATTCACAATTTATATTGTTTGATAAAACACAAACAGAACATTTTGCTGTTACAGATGACGGTGTACAAAATTTTGTTATGAGAATGGCAAAACCTAACTCATATGTTTGCATTGGTACTTCTTCTTACATAGATGGTAGTGATGTTTATAAGTTATCTGTTTCCGGTAAAGTTAGGGCACATGAGGTAAAAGTTTATAATACCTGGGCAGATTATGTTTTTGAAAATGATTATGACCTAAAATCACTTGAACAGGTTGAGGCATTTATTGCAGAAAACGGACATTTGCCAAATGTTCCATCAGCAAAAGAAGTAGAGGCTAAAGGTATTGAGCTTGGTGAGATGACCAAAATACAACAGGAAAAAATAGAAGAACTAACTCTTTATTTAATTCAACAGAATAAAGAAAATCAGCAACTTAAAGAAGAGCTTAAAGAATTAAAGGCTTTAGTAAATACTCTGATTGATGAAAAGAAATAACTACGTTTAATTTATTAAAACTAATATTATGAAAAACGTATGTTTATATATATGCATTTTGCTTAGTTTATTAGGCTTTGCGCAAGATCCTAATAATCATTGGCAAATGGGTTCGTTAGATTTTGATTTTTCTACAGATCCTGTTCAGATAAATACAATTGGACAAGGGAATCCGGAATATAATGGAGGAGCAACAATAAGTGATGCTAATGGTAATTTGTTATTTTATTTTAATGAAGGAAATAATGAATTAAGGGATAGAAATCATGATCTTATAGAAACTGTACTTTATCAAGGAGGAGGCCTGCCAATGGGTAAAAGTAGCATAATTCTTCCTTATCCGGGAAACATAAATAAATTTTATGTTTTTTGGGGATATTCTGAGCAAATTCTTTGTTGTCCGGTTCATAGTTTTTATATGTATTCAATTGTAGATTTTACCAATAATCCTTTAGGAGAAGCGATTGACTTTAATAGTCAAGTTGGTTCATATGATAATACAAAAGCAAAAATGTTAAGGGATAACAATGGTGTAGAAATTGACAATGATGGTAATCAAAGAGCAATAGCTTATTCTGAAAATGCTGCGGGAACCGGCTATTGGGTTATTGTTGAATTTGAAGGGAAAATATTTAGTTTTTCAGTTACTCAAAGCGGAGTAAGTTCTGTTCCTGTAGCATCGTATGCTCCAACTGTTTATCAAGGAGATAACAATATGATGAGAATAGCGCCTGATTACTCTAATCCAAGCATTACAAAACTTTATACCTCATCAACAGGGAATTATGTTAATAGTTTTGATTTTAATAAATCGACAGGAATGCTATCTAATTATCAGCAAATCTCACTAGGCTCTTATAGCGAAAATGGGTTTGAGTTGTCTCCCGATAATTCAAAAATGTATGTAATATCATCAGTTGGTACTATTATTGTAAAAGACCTTACCTCACTTTCAACTGCTCCAAGGGTTTTATATCAATATGCAAACCCCTCTTTACAGGCTTCGGGATCTTTCTTGCAAAAAGACAAACATGGAAATGTTTTAGTTGGAGGGAATACATCCTATATTCATAAAGTACAGAATCCTAATTCTTTTCAAAATTCATCGGTACAAACTAATTATGTTTATCTGAATGGAGAAACTATAGATGCTTTTCCACAGTTACAACCTTCTACTTTATTTGTACCATCATGTATAGATGATATTACACTATCAACTATTGAAACGAATGCAAGCTATTCTTATGAAGTTGATAATACAATAACTACAAATAATAATTACTCTGTAAGTTCTGGAAAGAATATTACTTTTAAAGCAGGCAATGCAGTTTATTTAAAAGCTAATACACATTTAAGAGCTGGTAGTGTTGTTGTTGTCAAAATTGAAGAATGTGAATTGATATCTTTAAAACCAGCTAAACTGACATCAAAAATGTATGATGATGACGATTTAAGTGATAATGAATATCTTAAAAGTTTTGTAATGTATCCTAATCCTAGTAACAGTGTTTCTACAATTAAGCTGGATAATGGAGTAATTACAAGGCTAACAGTTACTTCTATTGAAGGGGTAACAATGTATAATGGTAGTCCTCTTCAAAGTTCGTTTGATTTAGATATCTCAAACTACAGGCAAGGTATATATATTGTAACTGTAGAAACTCAAAAAGGAGAAATCTTTACAGAGAAATTAATGAAAAATTAAACAAATTATTAAAAGCCCCGCTTTGCGGGGCTTTTTTTATTTCCAAGCCTTGAGGTACTTTTCTGCAATTTTAATATAGTTATGCTCTTTCTCTATAAAAGCTCTGGCTCTTAGGCTTATCGCTTTTATTTCATTTGGATTTTCAATAAGGTAAGATAGTTCGTTAACAATTGCCTTTGTATCGGGTAACGCATTTATGGCTACTCTCTCTGTAAGATTATATTGTTGGGAAAACTCGGCCTCTGCACCGGTAAAAACTACCTTTCCTTTTGCCATAGCTTCTAAGGCATTATACCCTTGGTCATAACCATAGGTTTGATCCAGTAATATATGTGCCCTGTCATACAGTTTTATGTATTCGTTATAGGGTACGTTCTCGGTAATTATAATCTCTACTTTGTCTCTGTATTTTTCCTGTATTATGGTTAGGGATTCTTCAAAAAAGTTAATTCCTTTTTTTACATAGCTCAATCGGTTAATACCTAAAAAGATGACAATCTTATCCGTTATATCCGGCTGGTTATACGTTATGGTATCCGTATTTATAGGGTTTGGTATAAAGTTAGTTTTATATCCCATTGCCTTCATGGGTACCTCATAATCCAAATCGGAAGTTACAAGGCAAGCGGAATTGTTTTTTACCCATTCAAAAAGCTTTTTATATGCAGGTCTAAGGTATTTAAGAGAGTATGTAAAATCACTTTCAGGAGCTCTTTTTTCAAGATATGGGGTAAGTATAGAGTATTTAAGGTTTCCGCTAAGGCAATACTTTATAATAGGTGTATCGTCTCCACAAATTAGCAGACTCATTTGCCTGTTTTGGTTTAAAAGCTTTTTGTAAAGCTTTAAAGCATGCTTAGGCTGAGATTCAACAGCGTCAGAATTAATTAACTGTATATGGTCAAAACCTCTTAGTTTAGGTAATAGTTTATTAAACCGATATCCTTTTTCAGTCTCCTCTAAATTATATCCGGTTAGTTTGTAAATAAGATTTTTAAATTTTCTTAAAAACCAATAATCGTTAAAAAGCTTTGGGTATATTGAATAGTCAGTATCAAACTTTTTAAAGTTGTCTCCTGTTCCTACTATAATTACTTTATGGCCTAAAGCGGTTAAACCTTCCTTTAAGGAATTGTGAAGCCTGCTATATTCGCCAAGTAAAAGTATTTTCATTAGTGAGTAGGGAAATTTTTATATTTGTGTAAATATATAAACAATTGCAGGAAGGTTTTAAAAAATCGGATATCGAAATTTTGGTTTCTACTATGAACCGTAGTTCACTTGACTTCTTAAAACCAATGTTTGTTTCTCATTTCTCTGATTATTCAATATTGGTTATAAATCAGACAACACAGAATAATTTGCTTCAGTCGGATTATCCAAGCGTTAGGGTAATTAATTCTTTTGAAAAAGGATTAAGTAAAAGCCGTAACATGGCCCTGCAAAATGCAAAAGGGGAGCTATGTGTTATAGCTGATGACGATATACAATATAAGGATGATTTTCAGGAAAAAATACTCAGAGTGTTTAATGAAAATCCCGATACTGCAATTGCTGGTTTTAGGGTTGTAAATCCCGAGGGAACTTTGTTTAAAAAATATCCCAAAGCAAGATTAATAAATCCTGATACATTACAGCTTTTAAGTATAATGTCGGTAGAAATGGTGTTAAATAAAACTGTTATACATGATGAAATAAAATTTGATGAAAGATTTGGATTAGGTGCTCAGTTTACAATGGGAGAGGAAGGTGTTTTTATTTTTGGCTTGCTAAACAGAGGCTTTAAGATTATAATGGAACCTGAGGTTTTATTGCAACATCCTAAAGAGCATACTAATTTAAAAATATCAGTTTCTGAAAAGTACTATGTACAGGGCGCTTTTATCTATAAAATATTTCATAAGAATTATTTTATGTGGTTATTTGTTAAGATATTTTTTGACTTGAAACAGGGAAAAATTAAATTTGGAGATATAAAAACAGCGTGGAGAGCTGCTGCGAAAGGGAAAAAAGACCTGAACAGAATATGAAGAACAATATAACAATTAACGATTTACAGATAATTTCATTACCCAGAATTGAGGATAGGAGGGGTAACCTTTCAGTAATTGAAAAAGATATTCTTCCTTTTGAATTTAAAAGGGTTTATTATTTATATGACGTTCCTGGTGGTGCAGAAAGAGGAGGGCATGCTCATAAAAATCTTCAGCAGTTTTTAATAGCACTCAGTGGCAGTTTTGATGTGGTATTGCATGATGGAAAAGACGAAACAACTGTAGCCCTTAACTTACCTCATAAAGGGCTGTTAATACCTACGGGTATTTGGAGAGAGCTTAAAAACTTCTCTTCCGGTGCAGTTTGTTTGGTGCTGGCATCAGATGTATATCTTGAAGAAGACTATATAAGAGATTTTAATGAATTTCTTGAATTTAAGAAATGAGGTTACTCTATATAACTACAAAGGTGAGTGGTGCCGGGGGAATGCAGAAGGTACTGGCTGTTAAGACAGATTACCTTATTGAGCATAGTGATTATAAGATTGATATACTCATATCTAATGCAGAGCCTGGAGAAGAGGTCATTCATGAATTCAATCCGTCAATAAATTTTCATCAAATAAGTCCTGCAAAGGGTCTTGCTTACTTTAAATCGTATTCAAAACTTTTAAAAAATAAGATAAAAGATATTAATCCAGATATTATCATAATGTGTGATAATGGATTAAAGAGCTTTCTTCTCCCTTTTATAATGAAGAAAGATTATCCTTTGATATATGAACTTCATGTTGCAAAGAGGATATTAAGTAAAGGGGATGGTTTGTTTAAATTTGTGAGAGATAAAATTATTTTCTCTTTTATCTCTTTTTGTTCATCTGCGTTTGATAGGTTTGTAGTACTAACACCTAGCGAAAAAGAGGAATGGAATCTGAAGAATATTGTAGTTATACCAAATCCGTTATGGTTTACTAATGAAAGTTTAAGCCGACTGGAAAATAAAACAGTAGTTGCCGTTGGTAGGCATGTGTATGAAAAAGGTTATGACAGGATGTTTGAAATATGGAAAAAAGTCTTGGATAAACATCCTGATTGGCAACTGCATATTTATGGAGATAAAAATATTGATATAAATCTGGAAGAATTAGCAAATAGTATTGGGATAAATGAGAATGTAAAATTTTTTGATGCCACAAAAAATATACTTAAAGCTTATCATGAGGCTTCTTTATACTTAATGACTTCGCGATATGAAGGTTTCGGAATGGTTCTTATAGAAGCTATGGGCGTAGGAGTGCCTTGTATAGCTTATAACTGTCCAACCGGCCCTTCTGGTATTATAATTAATGGTTATAATGGCTATTTGATTGATGATGGTGATGAGAAGGCTTTTGCAAATGCTGTTTTACAGTTGATAGAGCATGAGGAAATGCGTGAGGAAATGGGGAAAAATGCATACAACTCTTCTCAAAGATTTTTTTTGCCTGAGATTATGCAAAAATGGAATGATTTATTTACCTCTCTTTTGAAGTAACGTTAAATACCCTAATCTATACAAATCAAAAACAAAAAGAGAAGGTTTTCCTCCAAGCAGATTTTTTTGCATAAATGATTTATTTGCCCTGAAAAATAAACTTAGTAAACCGGTAAGGCCAAACTTTTTTAAATTGACATATGTTTTAGACAGCCTCATGTAGTTTGCGTCTAAAAGTTGGTGATCAAGTAAATATTTTAGGCCTTTTATGGAATCTTCAGCTTTTATAAGGCATATATAGCTTGTATCCAGACCCAAATGATAAACCGGATTAGCAATATGCTCCATTGTAATTTTATTTAATGAAAGATCATATGAAAAAAGGATATCCTCATACCTTAAATTTGGTATCGTCTCATTAAATGTAACTTTCTTAAAAACCGACTTTTTTATGGCAAAGTTTAGGGTAAGCATGCTAAGATAAGGGTCTGACATTCTTTTTTTAACCGATAGAGCTTCACGACTGTTGCCATATACCCATCGCAACAATTCCTGTTTTTCAGGTTGCTTTTCCTGATATATAATACCTCCGTAAATAACTTTTTCCTCATCGTTTAAGTGTGGAATGTATTTAGAAATTAAGGTGTTGTTTACGGGCATAGTATCGGCATCTAAAAATAGCAGCCAGTTATATTGCGCCCTTTTAGCCAGTAAGTTTCTTATTCCGCTTCGTCCTAAGTTTTCTTGAAGCACCTCGTAGCTACAGTTGTCTAGATTGTTTATTTCCTGATTAGCCTTTATCGTACCCTCATTTTTTGAAGCATCATCTAAAGCTATAATTTCAAAAACAATATTTTCACTTAAACATTGTTTTAGTAAATTTTCTACAAGAGGAAATACGTTATAATTATATACAGGAATTAAAACAGACAGCATTTAAAACAGTTTTTGCAAATGTAATAAACTAAGTAGTATACATTCTATCAGCTAATGTTTATATTTGGAGAAAATCTTTACATATGGACAGACACTCTTACTCTGAGCTTATATACAATTCAATCCTTCAAAAGAAACAGGAGCTTACTGAGCAATATAATAAAACTGCCGCAGGTATAGGTCATTTTTATCTGGATAACCTTTTACCGGAAGAATTGGCACTGGAAATTTATAAAGCATTTCCTAAGTCTGAGGAAATGGTGCTTAAAAAAAGTATAAGGGAAGATAAGTATGTTGCTGCACAAATGGATAAATATAATCCGGTTCTGGAGGAGATTATTTATGCTTTTCAGGATAGAAAAATTGTTAGGCTTGTAGGAGAAATATGTGGGTTGAAAGATATTTTGCCAGATGATAATCTTTATGCGGGTGGTATTTCTATGATGGGGCATAAGCAGTTTTTAAATCCGCATCTTGATAATTCTCACGATAAGGACAGGGCATTATGGAGGGTTTTAAATCTTTTATACTATGTAACTCCCAATTGGGAAGAGCAATATGGTGGAAATCTTGAGCTTTGGCCAAACGGATTAAAAGCCAGGCAAATTACCGTGCATAGTAAGTTTAACAGACTTGCTGTAATGGCGACACATAGCCATTCTTTACATTCGGTATCCCCGGTAAATTATGATGGATTCAGGTGTTGTGTTTCAAACTATTATTTTTCCGGTGAACCTTTAAAACAAACCGATTCATTTCATGTTACCTCTTTCAGAGGAAGACCAGAGAATAAAATTACTGATGTGGTATTACGTTTAGATACCTTTTTAAGGATGGGTCTTCGTAAAATGTTTAAAAAAGGGGTAAGAGAAAACCCTCATGTATACAAAAAGAAGTAATTATTAAGTTTTTAGCTTTTTTCCAAAAGTAAGCAGTACAACAATAATCATTAAAAACTCAAAAGGGTAGCTAAATCTTGAATTAGTGCCATAAGTAGCCATAGCCTGTAATATTGAGGCAGCAAAAATTACTGTTGTAATAATAATTGCAGGATTGATTTCTTTTTTGCGAAAAAACTGCACTATATGGTAGGGTATAAGCAATACAAAAATTAGTTTGATTAAATAGAGTAAAAAACTTTGTGTCAGCCATAAAAGGTAAAGAGCCTGATTAGCATGTGCTACTTTAAAGCTTTTGTAATTCCAGTAAATGGCAGTATTCCAAAAATCTCTCCATGATACAAACACCTGCTTAGAATAGTCAATAGGGTTTTTCTTTATTGTGGCTTTACTGTATTCGCTTAGTTTGGCAGAAAAGTCGGGCAGGTAAGATAATTTGGTCATGCCCATAAGTTCCGGCCTTGCAAACCAAATGGTCATGGCTACATCTTTATCTGCAGCAATAATTTTTTCTCTGTAGTCGGCATAAGTATCTCCTATCTCTTTATATTCTTCAGGGCACTTTTCGGCAAAATAAACACAGTTTTGCGCTATGTTAATTCCCCAATAGGTAGTTGAAACAAAATAACCTGTATTAACCTTATTTACATAAGACCATCCTAAAAAAGAAAGGAGGGGAAATATAAACAGGATAAGGCGAATATTGATGATTTTTGAAACACTGAAATTCTTCAGGGTATAAAATCCGTAAATTAAAAACGGCAGAAATATATAGAACGGTTTTATAAGTATAAGAAAGCCTATAAGCAGGCTTAATATGATGCTGTTTTTTAGTTTATGTTCTGTATATAATCCTTTTGTAATAAAATAAAATATCAGCGTAACAAAAAATAGTGTAAAGCTTTCTGTCAGGATATTGGTTTCATAAAAAATTACATGAAGCAAGCTGTTAAATATCAGTATTGAAATTAATGATGCCTTAGTTGTAAAGTTTAGTAGCTGTAAAGTTTTATACTGATAAATGGCATTTATGGTTCCTAAGACAAACTGAACGACTACAGCAATAATTAGTGAATTTCCTGTAAGGGCAAGAAGTATAGGATATCCGGGGCTGCGCGTTCCCAGATAGCCTTCCAGATTAAAATCGGCTAAACGTTCTGCCAGTTCTGTATAACCTGACGAATCAGGAAAAATAGTGATGTTTTGATAAAGCAATACAATAATCAGCCTGCTGATAAAGCAAAAAGCGATAATAGTGGCAATAGGCCTTTTAGTGAGGGTATTTATTATATTACTTACCATAGGCAAAGTGTATTTTTACAAGCTGATAAGGGAAGCCTAATAAATCTTTAAAGGTTATTTTGCTGTCTCCTTTTTCTATCCATATGCTAAGGCCGTATTCAAATATCTTGTGAAGGTAATTTTTTTCAATTTCCCTGTAGCGTAAAAGTAGCTCCAAATCAAAAACCCACTTGGTTATAAATGGTTTTTCAAATAATGTTGCTGCCAGATCATGGGTTATAATTTTTGCACCACACTGGGTATCATATACTGGGGCTTTAAGTATCAGTTTGCTGGCAATGGTTGCAAATATCCTTCCGGAATAATGCCTGTAAGAGTAGCGGGTTATATCGCTGCCCAGTTTTTTTATCCTGCTGCCCATTACAAAGGTGTAATTAGGGTTTTTACAGGCAAACTCCCATATCCTGAAAAACTCATCAAAAGGAGTGGCTAAATCGGCATCAAGATACCCTATATGAGTGTAGCTTTTGTCTTTGCTGTATAATACAGCCTGCCTGATAGCTTCTGCTTTTCCGCCGTTCTTTTTAAGGTCTAAGGCAGTTGCATTAGGAAATTTGTCGCTAAGTTTATTAAGGATTAAAGCTGTATTGTCAGAACTACCATCGTTAACCAATAAAAAGTCGCAGTTGGCATGACTTGTAAAAGCCTGAGTAAAAGTATCTCGCTCAATTCTGGATGCTTCGTTGTAAAACGGAATAATAAGCAACAGCTTTTTGTCCATAATTAAACCGTTCGCTGTACTACCTCAAACAGGGTACCGCTATCACATTTAAGCGTTTTAGAAGGGAACTTCATCAGCAGGGCATAATCGTGTGTTGCCATGATTATGGTTTTGCCGTTTTGATTAATCTCTTTAAGCAGTTGCATAACCTCTACGCTGGTTTGCGGGTCAAGGTTACCTGTTGGCTCATCGGCAATAATAACCTCTGGGTCATTAAGCAGGGCACGTGCTACAGCAACCCTTTGCTGCTCACCTCCCGATATCTGGTGAGGCATTTTGTGTATGGCATTTTTCATACCTACCTTATCAAGCACCTCGTTTATTTTTACTTCCATTTCCCTTTTTTCACTCCAGCCTGTAGCCTTAAGTACAAAAAGAAGGTTGTCAAAAACAGTCCTGTCCGGCAGTAGTTTGAAATCCTGAAAAACAACACCTATTTTTCTCCTTAGGTATGGTATGTTACGTTCTTTAAGTTTGGCAAGATCATAGTCTACAAAAGTACCGTAGCCTTCTCTTAGTTTAAGGTCGGCATAAAGGGTTTTCATAAAGCTGCTTTTCCCCGATCCTGTTTTACCTATTATATAGATAAATTCTCCCGGATAAACGTCAAGGTTTATGTCGGTAAGTACGGCATTATTATCCTGGTATACATTTACGTTTTTTAACGATAGAACGGGTTGGGACATAGTCTTTGTTGTTTATTTGGTAAAAGTAATAAAGTAAACGGTTTTATTCAAAAAATTATTCTTTTTGCAATATACAATTTAACCTTTTCTATACGTGTATCCATTTTATTAAAGTAATACTAAAACTCTTTATTTACGCGTTAAATAAAAATAAGAATTGATATATTTGGCTACCCATAAAATAAAAAACCAATATGCGCAAACTAAACAGGTTACTATTATTTTCAGTACCGTTTTGTGCCCTTAGTCTATCGGCACAGCAATCTAAAATCTACACAAACGACCTTAAAGACTTTGATAAGGCTGTTACCTTATACAACGAAAAGGAGTATCAGGCTGCCCAGATTCTTTTTGAAAAAACCAAGAGTACTAACAGTGAAATGGAAGTGCAGGCAGACTGTGCTTACTATATAGCAAATTGTGCCATAAGACTTGAGCAGATGAATGCCGATATGCTTATGGAAAACTTTGTGGAAGACTATCCTACCAGTACCAAGCAAAATCAGGCTTATATTGAGGTGGCAGGGTATTACTTTAATCAGGGTAAATATCCGCAGGCTTTAAAATGGTATGACAAAGCCGATGAGGCTTCCATGTCTAATGCCGACAGGGAAAGATATAATTTCCAGAAAGGATACAGTTTTTTTAATGCAGGCGACAAAAAGCAGGCAGAAAAATACCTTAACAAGGTAGTTAACTCAAAAGAGTATGGTTCTCAGGCAAAATATTATTTGGGGTATTTAGCCTATGAGAGCGATAACTATAAAAATGCAAACGAGTATTTTGAGCAGGTAGAAGATCAGGACGAATACAAAGAGAAAATGTCCTATTTTCAGGCTGACATGAACTTTAAGCTGGGTAATTTTCAAAAAGCTATCGATTTGGGTGAACCGCAATTGGCCAAATCAAACGCTATGGAAAAATCAGAGCTTAATAAGATAATAGGTGAGAGTCACTTTAACCTTAAGCAGTATGATAAGGCAATACCTTATTTAAAAGAATACCGTGGCAAGAAAGGTAAATGGAACAATACCGACTATTATCAGCTAGGGTATGCTTACTACAAGCAGGGAGATTATGAAAACGCCATCGCTCAGTTTAATAAAATTATAGATGGTAACGATTTTGTAGCTCAAAATGCTTACTACCATTTAGGGGAAAGTTACCTTAAAACCGATAAGAAGCAACAGGCTTTAAATGCATTTAAAACAGCATCGGAAATGGATTTTGACGCCAAAATTCAGGAAGATGCCTATTTAAATTATGCTAAGCTGAGTTACGAAATAGGTAATCCTTATCAAAGTGTTCCGGAAGTACTTAAGGCGTTTATGGACAAGTACCCGCAAACTCCTTTTAAGCAGGAGGTTCAGGGGTTGCTTATCGATTCTTATATCACATCAAAAAATTACAAGGAGGCCTTAACGCTGCTTGAAAAGAACAAGTCGCCTGAAAACAGGCTGGCCTATCAGAAAGTGGCTTTTTACCGCGGACTTGAATTATATACAGATGGTAGCTACCACGATGCATTAGAATTGTTTAAGAAATCTATTGCAGAGCAGCGTGACCCAAGGTTTACCGCAAGGGCTACTTTTTGGAAAGCAGAAACTGAATATACTTTAGGTTTATTTAATGAAGCCTTGTTGAGTTTTAAACAGTATACAGGCTTTACTGAGGCTGCATCTACACCGGAGTATAAGCATATAAACTATAATCTTGGATATACTTACTTTAAATTAAAGGAGTATGAAAAGGCAGCAGAATTTTTCCAGAAGTATGCCGATGCTGCTAAAGACGATAAGGTAAGGCTTAATGATGCTTACCTGCGTTTGGGAGACAGTTACTTTGTTTCTACAAAATACTGGCCTGCAATGGAAGCCTACAACAAGGCAATCGACATGAAAGGTATTGATGCAGATTATGCTTTCTTCCAAAAAGGTATCAGTTATGGTTATGTGGGCAGAAATGAGAAAAAGATTGAAGACCTTACCAAATTTGTACAGTCATACCCTAAATCTAAATATGCCGATGATGCATTGTATGAATTAGGTAATACTTATGTAACCGAAAAGAATACAACAAAAGCCCTTCAAACGTATGACAGGCTTATAAGTGAATATAAAGGCAGCTCTTACGTATCTAAAGCAATGATGCGTCAGGCACTTATTTACTATAATGCAGAAAACGATAAGCAGGCGCTTGACAAATTTAAGAAAGTAGTTGCCGAATTCCCTAATACTCCTGAAGCTATGGAAGCCGTAAGTACGGCCCGTCTTATTTATGTAGACAGCGGAAGGACAGAAGAGTATGCGGCATGGGTAAAAACACTTGATTTTGTTGATGTAAGCGATTCTGACCTTGATAATACAGCTTTTGAGGCAGCAGAAAAGCAATACCTTCAAAACAATACTAAAGGGGCTATATCTGCGCTAACAAGTTATCTGGCACAGTTCCCTAACGGTATATCTGCATTAAAGGCAAACTTCTACTTAGCTCAGTCGTACTATGCAGAAAAGCTTGAGAACAATGCGGTGCCTAATTATGAGTATGTGGTTTCTAAATCAAGAAACGAGTTTACTGAACCATCACTGGCAAGGCTTGCAGAAATACATCTTAAGAATAAGAATTATGAAAAAGCGCTGCCGGTACTTAAGAGACTGGAAACAGAGGCAGATTTCCCTCAAAATGTAACTTTTGCACAGTCTAACCTTATGAAGTGCTATTACGACCAAAAAGATTATGCTAATGCGGTTGTGTATGCTGATAAGGTACTTGCAAACAGTAAAACAGAAGACAGGATTAAGAGTGATGCCCAAATTATAATTGCACGTTCGGCTATTAAGACCAATAATGAGGAAAAGGCTAAAGCAGCTTATGCTAAACTGCAAACTATAGCTAAAGGTGAGCTGGCGGCAGAAGCACTGTATTATGATGCTTACTTTAAAAACAAAGAAGGTAAGTATGATGCTTCAAATGCGGCAATACAAAAGCTTTCTAAAGACTATTCGGGTTATAAATATTTTGGAGCTAAAGGCCTTGTGGTTATGGCTAAGAACTTTTATGGCTTAAAAGACAGTTTCCAGGCTACTTATATATTGGAGAGTGTAATTAAGAACTTTACAGATTATCCTGATGTAGTGGAAGAGGCAAAAGCCGAACTGAACAGGATTAAAGGAGAAGAGTCTAAAACAAACTCATCCATCCAAAATTAAGTATAACCAGCCTTTTAAAATTTAGTTATGACAATCAGATTTCAATATAAAATAGCTTTTGTTTTAGCCCTGGCAGGTTTTCAGGCAGCCACGGCCCAAAAGAAAGACGAGAACATAGGAACCGAAGTGGTAAATGTGGTTAAGCCATATACACCAACAATTTCGGATGCTTTTAAAGTAAAGGAAACTCCTGTAATGGAGGATGAGGATAATGCTCAGAAAAAAGAGATAGAATACAATATCTTCTCTTTCCCTGTAGCCTCAACATTTACACCGGCAAAAGGTAAAGCAGCAGGAGTAAAAAGGGGTAAAAAGGAAACAGCTTTTAATAATTATGCATCATTAGGTATAGGTAACTATGGTACTATTAATGCAGAACTTTTTGTTACCGAAAATCTGAATCGAAACGAGTATGTGGGAGGTATGCTTCGTCACATCTCTTCACAGGGAGGTATAGACGGCGTTGTGCTGGATGATAAGTACTATAATACCAGTTTAGACTTAACTTACGGCAACAGACAGAAAGATTATAGCTGGAATGCCGATATGGGGTATCAGAACCAGGTTTATAACTGGTACGGACTGCCATTGGAGTATGTGGATTTTACCGATGAGCAAATAGCGGCAATAGACCCTAAACAAACCTACAATACCTTTTATTTAGGAGGTAATATAGCTGCGGAAGACAGTTTCTTTAGGGATGCTTCGGTATTATATAAGCGCTTTTGGGACGGATACGGTTCGGCGGAAAATCGTTTTTATGTAAAGCCATCTTTAGATGTTGATGTGCTTGAAGAAAAAATCAAAGTAGACTTTATTGCCGATTATGTAGGTGGTACTTTTGAACAGGGGCCATGGGTTGTTGGTGAAGAACTAACATATAGTCATTTAAATTTTGGCGTTCAGCCAAGTATACTTTTTCAGAGAGATGATTTATCGGTACAATTGGGTGCCGGTTTGTTCTATAGCTCAGGAAAAATTGATGATGAAAATGATGGTAAATTCTTTGTTTATCCACAGATTAAGGCATCTTATAAAGTTGTGGGCGACTTAATGATTGCTTATGCCGGTGCAGAAGGCTCGCTAAAACAGAACTCGTATGCTGATTTTGTTTCTCAAAACCCATTTGTGTCACCTGATTTACTTGTAACTCCAACTAATCAGCAATATGATATATATGTAGGGTTGAAAGGTAAGCTTGCCAATACAGTTGCCTATAATATACGCGGATCGTATATGAATGAAGATGACAAAGCATTTTTTAGGAATTCATTGTATATACCTAGTTCTGAAGATCAATTGGATAATTATCACTATAACAACAGTTTTGGTGTTGTTTATAACAGGTTGAGAACAATCAGTTTCTTTGGAGAGCTTAAGGCCGATATTTCTAATAATGTTAGTTTTGGTGTTAATGGGACTTTCAATAGTTATGATACCGACATGAAAGAAGCGTGGAACCTACCTTCAATACGTATAGGAGCTGATCTTGATGTGGATATTACTGAGAAATGGTATGCCGGAGCTAACGTGTTTTTTGTAGGTGAAAGAAAAGACCTGATATATCCTGAACTGAGTTTTGATCAGAACATAGATTCTCAAACAGTAACTCTGGACAGCTATTTTGATGCTAATGCTCATGTAGGATACAGGTATAATGAAAGGCTTACAGGTTTCTTGAAACTTAATAATATTGCAGGCCAAAACTATCAGAAATGGGTTAACTATCCTGTACAGGGATTCCAGTTCCTTTTAGGGGCATCATACAAGTTTAATTTCTAAGGATAAGAAATAAAAAATACCGGTAAAGCTATATAGGAGTAAAATCCTGTGTAGCTTTGCTGCTTTATAAGGGATATATGAAAGAATTAAAGCAAAAGGTTTTAAACTACTATAAGCAACAGGTTCAGGATAAGGAAGACGCTTTCAGGGATATGATAGATGCTCTTACAGAAGGGGCTGCTAACGATGCAAAAGGATCGGCGGGAGATAAACATGAAACAGCCCTTTCCATGATGCACCTGGAACAGGAAAAACTTAATCATAAGCTTAAGGAAATACTGGAACAAAAATCGATACTGGATAAAATAGAACCTGACGTTGCTCCCTCAAAAATCATATTGGGTAGCCTTGTAAAGGCAAATAATATGTATTTGTTTTTAAGTGCCGCACTCCCTAAAATAGTGGTAGAAGGTACTACCATTTTTGCACTCTCTCCACAATCTCCGTTGGGTAGTAAGCTGTTAGGTAGTGAAAAAGGGAGTGAGATAGAGATAAATGGTACAGTTTATCTAATCCATGAAATTTATTAAGAGACCTTTTTTTCTGATAATAGTAAATAATAAAACAAAAAAGGAGTAGCAAGGATATAATAAGATATATCAGCTGAACTGTTATAAAAAGTTTCTGTAAAACCTTCTTTAATGATATGGTATAGGTAATAAAAACTGATGATAGCACTAAGTGTAATGCCGCTGAAAAAATAAACATCATTTTTAGTTTTACATAAAAAGGAAATAGCTATAGCAAATAATATGAAGCCAATTGTATATTCAAACGGAATTAAAAAGGTTGATTGAATAATAAAGGGATTCATTGTTTTAAACTCCTCAAAATGTCCTATTACAAAAGGAATAAATGTAGTTGTAAAAGTAATTAGAGCTATTATGCCTGTAAATACAGTCTGTTTTATATTTATTTTTTTTACGCGTAAAGCATATATAAAGGCTATTATATATGGTATTATATAAACATTTCTTGTTGAAAGAGCTAAGCCTATTAGAATACCACTAATGCAAAGATGTTTATAATTACCATCTTTCGGTTTATTTAAAAAGTATAGAATTGAAAATAAAACTAATAGACCGTTTAAAAAAACATTGCTTCTGCATGTAACTTCCCATAGGTAGAATAAGGATGATATAAGGAGTAATAATATTGCCGTTTGCTTGTAATCTCTAATATTAATATATCTCATCAATCCGTAAAAACATAAAAGTCCGCATAAAGACATAAAGCCTAATTCCCCAATCAAATAAAAAGGAAAAGCTATAATGAAATAAAAGGGCATGGGGCCAGGATAATTATTTTGGTGAGATTCGGCAAAATAAACATAATCCCCATTTAAGTATGCGTCCCAAAATGATGTTATAACACTCCATCGGTCAACATTCAGGTCTTCGGCAGGAATTTTTTGCAATAGGACAATGGAGGTTACCACATAGAGGCAAATTATACCTATATTCAGTAAATTAATATTAAAAGGGAATTTAAATCGGTTTTTGTTTTTCCAAATGGAAAACTGAATAACTATAATAAAAAAACCTATTAAAGCAGCATATTCAGTAATACGTTCCAAGTACTTTAAAGCAAAAAGAAAATTAATAGCCAGTATAAGATAAAGACAGATGTTCTGCTTAGTTATCGAAATATGCTGCATTTTCATTTTAATTAAATAATCTGGATTTAATAATTCCCGTATTGTTTAAAAAGTATTTAAAAGATACTCCTAATACTCCAAAACCATATTTTAGACTTCTCTTAAAGTTTATAGATGAAGCTTCCTCAAAGTATTTGGTAGGGCATGTAACCTCGGCAATTTCATACTTCCGATTAAATATCTGAGCAAGAAATTCATTGTCAAAAATGAAGTCGTCAGAATTATTGTTATAATCTATTTCTGTTAGAACATTTCTTGAATAAGCTCTGTAACCAGTGTGGTATTCAGAAAGTTTTTGGTTCATCAATACATTTTGAGTGAATGTAAGAAATCTATTGGCAATGTACTTATAGTACGGCATACCCCCTTTAATTGCTCCTTTACCTAATATACGCGATCCAATCACAACAGGATAAACCTCATTTGCTATTATATATGCCATGGCATGGATGAGTTTTGGTGTATATTGGTAATCAGGATGAAGCATGATTATTATATCGGCACCTGTTTCTAAGGCATTGTTATAACAGGTTTTCTGATTTCCTCCATATCCTAGGTTTTTATCGTGTTTTATAACGTGTTTAATTCCTATTTCCTTAGCAAGCTTATAGGTGTTATCGGTACTGTTATCATCAACAAGAATCACTTCGTCAACAATATCAAAAGGGATTTCATTATAAGTAGTTATCAGTGTTTTTTCAGCATTATAAGCAGGAAGTACAACTGTTATTTTTTTATTGTTTATCATAATACGTCTAGGGTAAGGAAAGCAAATATAACGATTCCATTATTTTTAAATCTGTAATCTTAGAATATATAATTTTTACTTTTTACTTTTAAAATTGTTTTAATTAAATGTTTTTTATTTAATAATGTAAGTTAAAATTTATTTTGCGTTTTAAAAATGAAAGTTAAAACTCAAATTTGTCTTATATAAAGCAACTTAAAACAGTTGAATGAGATAAAAACAGAAGAGTATGTGCGGAATTTTAGCAATTATCGGAAGGGGAAAAGATGAAGCCCTTGTTAAACAACTTTCTAAAAGAATGTCCCATCGCGGACCGGATGAAAGTGATCTACATGTAACAGAGAACGGGCATATATTAAGTCATGAGCGATTATCCATAATAGACCTTAATACAGGTAAGCAGCCTATACAGGGAACTGATAAGGCGTGGATGGTGCATAATGGCGAAATATACAATCATCAGGAGCTTAGGGATACAGTGCTTAAAGGACATACTTTCAGAACACATTCTGATTCAGAGGTT
This sequence comes from Flavobacterium alkalisoli, assembly GCF_008000935.1. Taxonomy (NCBI): domain Bacteria; kingdom Pseudomonadati; phylum Bacteroidota; class Flavobacteriia; order Flavobacteriales; family Flavobacteriaceae; genus Flavobacterium; species Flavobacterium alkalisoli. The sequence continues at coordinate 3,817,928 of NZ_CP042831.1, read as the reverse complement.
ATAGTACATCTGTATGAGAAGTTTGGTTATGAGTTCTGTCAATTGCTGGATGGTATGTTTGCTTTTGTGGTTGTTAACGGCGACGATTATATCGCCGGGCGCGATCCGCTTGGAGTAAAACCATTGTATTACGGACTGGATGAAAGGGGCAGGATTTATTTTGCTTCTGAGATGAAAGCATTGGCCGATCAGTGCCAGACATTCTCTACTTTCCCTCCGGGGCATTATTATACCCCTCAAACAGGCTTTGTAAAATATTACAGGCCAAAATGGGAAGATGCTGCCAATGCCGTTGAAACGGTAAATTATGATGCAATAAGGCAAACGCTTACCCAGGCTGTAGATAAAAGACTTATGAGTGATGTTCCTGTTGGCGTGTTGCTTAGCGGAGGGCTTGATTCTTCATTAACATCATCTATAGCGGCAAGGTTAATGAAAGAAAAGGGAAAGGAGTTCCATTCGTTTTCTATAGGTCTTGATGCCAACGCTCCCGATACTGTAGCTGCAAAACGAGTGGCTGAGTTTTTGGGTACACAGCATCATGAAATATATTTTACCATTGAGCAGGGTATAGAAATACTGGATAAGCTTATTTGGCATCTGGAAACCTACGATGTTACTTCTGTAAGGGCGAGTACGCCTATGTACTTCCTTTCCGAAGCCATTGCTCAAAAAGGAATTAAAGTAGTGTTATCAGGTGAGGGGGCAGATGAGATTTTTGGAGGTTACCTGTATTTCCGTAATGCGCCTTCTGAGTCCGATTTCCAGAAAGAAACCATAGAAAGGGTACAAAAGCTCTTTACGGCCGATTTGCTGCGTGCAGATAAGTCAACAATGGCTCATGGTATAGAGGCCAGGGTTCCGTTCCTGGATAAAAAGTTTCTTGAACTTGCCATTACCATAAAGCCTGAAGAAAAACAGCCTAAGACTTATGATGGTATAGAAAAATATATTTTAAGAAAGGCATTTGATACTCCGCAGCAGCCTTATCTTCCCGATAGTGTGCTTTGGAGGCAAAAAGAACAGTTTTCAGACGGTGTAGGTTATAACTGGATAGATACCCTTATTGAATATTGCTCTAAAATGGTAACTGATGAGGAAATGGAAAGGGCAGAAGAGCGTTTTCCGTATAATACGCCAGCTACTAAAGAAGCCTATTATTACAGGTCGGTTTTCAGTAAGCATTTCCCGCAGAGGAGTGCTGCGCAAACAGTTAGGAAATGGATTCCTAAATGGCAGGAAAATACCGATCCCAGCGGTAGGGCAAATGCGGCACATATTATGGCCGATACCGCTATAGCACAAATGAAATTGGAAGTTTAAGATAATTTCAGATTTTTTTGGAATTTTAGTTTGTTTGTTTGTAAGCGCCACGCATTTTGCGTGGTGTTCTTATTTTAGGGAGTTGCTAACTGTTTTTTAATTAGCGGGATAGCGTTTTAGTAGTGTTTAAAGTGCTATTTGAAACTATTGTTATAAAAATTCAAAATTTAATAACTTGTTAATAACTTAGCTGCTAAATATGGTGTTTTGGTAGTAATATCCCTTGTGTTTTTATATATTTGTTCGTTAACTTAAAATTTCATTAAGAATACAGATTTTATGAGCGAAGAGGTAAAGAAAAACAATTATTCGGCAGACAGTATTCAGGCCCTGGAGGGAATGGAACACGTAAGGATGCGTCCTTCCATGTACATTGGAGATGTGGGTACAAGAGGTCTACACCACCTTGTATATGAGGTTGTAGATAACTCAATTGATGAGGCACTTGCCGGACATTGTGATACTATCTATGTTACAATTAATGAAGATAATTCCATTACTGTAGAGGATAATGGCCGTGGTATACCGGTTGATATGCATAAAAAAGAAGGTGTATCTGCCCTGGAGGTGGTAATGACTAAGATTGGTGCCGGAGGTAAGTTTGATAAAGATTCCTATAAGGTATCGGGTGGTCTTCACGGTGTAGGTGTATCGTGTGTTAATGCACTTTCAGATCACTTAAAGGCGACTGTTTTCCGTGAAGGAAAAGTATATGAGCAGGAGTATGAAAGAGGTAAGGCTATCTATCCTGTTAAACAGGTAGGAGAGACCGACAAAAGAGGTACTACGGTAACTTTTAAGCCGGATGCTACTATCTTTACTCAAACTACAGAGTACTCTTATGATACACTTGCTGCACGTATGCGTGAGCTTTCTTTCCTTAACAAAGGAATCAGTATTACGCTTACTGACAGAAGAGAGAAAAACGACAAAGGTGAATTTTTAGGGGAAACTTTCCATTCTCAGGAAGGTTTAAAGGAATTCGTTAAGTTTCTTGACGGTAACCGTGAGCCTATTATTGCCAGTGTTATCAGTATGGAGACGGATAAGGGTGAAGTTCCTGTTGAGGTGGCATTGGTTTACAATACCAGCTATACAGAGAATATTTTCTCTTATGTAAATAACATTAATACACATGAGGGTGGTACCCACTTATCGGGCTTCCGTAGGGGATTAACCAATACCTTAAAGAAATATGCCGATTCATCGGGGCTTTTAGATAAGCTTAAGTTTGAAATTTCAGGAGATGACTTCCGTGAAGGTTTAACAGCTATTATATCGGTAAAAGTTTCTGAACCTCAGTTTGAGGGGCAAACAAAAACCAAATTAGGTAACCGTGAGGTAGTGGCACCTGTAAGTCAGGCGGTGAGCGAAATGCTTGAAAACTATCTTGAAGAAAACCCTAACGATGCTAAAATAATTGTGCAAAAGGTAATATTAGCGGCGCAGGCACGCCATGCTGCTAAAAAGGCCCGCGAAATGGTGCAGCGTAAAACCGTTATGGGTGGAGGCGGATTACCGGGTAAACTATCTGACTGTTCAGAGCAGGATCCTGCAAAATGTGAGATATTCCTTGTGGAGGGTGACTCGGCAGGTGGTACTGCAAAACAGGGCCGTGACCGTAACTTCCAGGCTATTCTTCCGTTAAGGGGTAAAATCCTTAATGTGGAAAAAGCAATGCATCATAAAGTGTTTGAAAATGATGAGATTAAAAACATCTTTACAGCACTGGGTGTTACCATAGGTACTGCAGAAGACAGTAAGGCGCTTAACTTAGAAAAACTTCGTTACCATAAAGTAGTTATAATGTGTGATGCCGACGTTGATGGTAGCCACATTTCTACGCTTATCCTAACGTTCTTCTTCAGATTCATGAAGGAACTTATAGAAAACGGACACGTTTATATAGCTACTCCACCGCTTTACCTTGTTAAGAAGGGTAATAAGAAAGAGTATGCGTGGAACGATGCTCAGCGTGATATGATTAATGAAAGAATGGGTGGCGGTGGAACTATTCAGCGTTATAAAGGTCTTGGAGAAATGAACGCTGAACAGCTTTGGGATACTACTATGGATCCTGAGTTCAGGACGCTTCGTCAGGTAAGTATTGACAGTCTTGCGGAAGCAGACAGGATATTCTCAATGCTTATGGGTGATGAGGTTCCGCCAAGAAGGGAATTTATTGAGAAAAATGCAGTTTACGCTAAAATTGACGCGTAAGCTTATTAGTAAAATATCTGCCAAAAAGGGGGTATCGGTAATACGATACCCCTTTTTATTTTCAAAATAGTATTAATAGATAAATAATGCTGTAATATTGATAATTTGATGTGTTTTAAATGGTTGGTTTTGTTATATTTGTTAGGAACAATAACTTTTTTGAATTAACCAATCTAAAAAATATTATACTATGAAAGTAACAATTGTAGGTGCCGGTAATGTAGGCGCTACATGTGCAGACGTGATTTCTTACAGAGGAATAGCCAGTGAAGTGGTTTTATTAGATATTAAAGAAGGCTTTGCAGAAGGTAAGGCGATGGATATAATGCAGTGTGCTACCACTACTGGATTTAATACAAGGGTTTCGGGAAGTACAAACGATTATTCTAAAACAGCAAACAGTAATGTGGTTGTTATTACATCGGGTATTCCAAGAAAACCGGGTATGACAAGGGAGGAGCTTATAGGTATAAATGCGGGAATTGTAAAATCGGTTGCTGATAACGTACTTAAATATTCTCCTGATGCCATAATAGTAGTTGTGTCTAATCCAATGGACACAATGGCATATTTAACCCTTAAGGCTACAGGACTGCCTAAAAACAGGATTATTGGTATGGGCGGTGCTTTAGATAGCTCACGCTTTAAGTATTACCTATCTCAGGCATTAAACAAGCCTTCAAACGATGTTCAGGGTATGGTAATTGGCGGGCATGGCGATACAACCATGATTCCGTTAACCAGAATCGCATCATACAATGGTAGCCCGGTATCGGATTTCCTTTCTCAGGAAGTTCTTGATAAGGTTGCTGCCGATACTATGGTTGGGGGTGCTACATTAACAGGCCTTTTAGGTACTTCGGCATGGTATGCTCCGGGAGCTTCGGTAGCTTATCTAGTAGATAGTATCCTTAACGATCAGAGGAAAATGATAGCTTGCTCGGTATATCTGGAAGGAGAGTACGGGCAAAGTGATATTTGTATGGGTGTGCCATGCATAATAGGTAAAAACGGAATTGAAGAAATTGTAGATATTAATCTTGACGAGAAAGAAAAGGGATTGTTTGCTAAAAGTGCCGATGCTGTAAGGAGCATGAACGACGCTTTGAAATCAGTATTGGCTTAACATTTTCTTAATATATCATAAAAGACTGCTTTATGCGGTCTTTTTTTTGTGATATAATTAGCAAATTAATTGGTTAATCATTTGGAGAATTATATATTTGCTCGTTTTTAAAAAATGGAATAATTAATTTTTAGTACTAATGCAGAATAAGGGACTTATTAAATTTTTCGCAATTATTTTAGCGGCAGTAAGTATTTATCAGCTTTCATTCACATTTGTTTCTAATAAAGTTCAGGACGATGCTAAGGCATTTGCTAACGGCGATTCTACAAAAGAATTAGCTTATCTTGACTCAATAGGCAAAGAGGATGTTTTTCTTGGTTATACTTACAATCAGGTAAGAGACAAACAAATTAACAAAGGTCTTGACCTTGAAGGAGGTATTAACGTTATCCTACAGATATCTGTAAAAGATATCCTTAAAGGTTTAGCTAATAATACTGATGATGCCGTTTTCAACAAGGCTTTAGAAGTTGCTACAAAAGAGCAGCAGGGTAATCAGGATTATCTTGACGCGTTTTTTGTTGCTTTTGAAAAAGAGTCCAACGGTAGCATAAAGCTTTCTTCTCCTAAAATTTTTGCTAACAGAAACTTTAGCGAAGTTAAAACCAGCATGACTGATGATGAAGTTAAGGCTCAGGTTAAGAAAAAAGTTAGCGATGCTATCGACAGTGCATTTGGTGTACTAACAAAACGTATAGATAAATTTGGCGTTGTACAGCCAAACCTTCAAAAACTTGGTCAGTCAGGAAGAATTCTTGTGGAGCTTCCGGGCGCTAAAGATATAGACAGGGTTAAAAAATTACTACAAAGTACTGCTCAGCTTGAGTTTTGGGAAGTTTATAAGTTAGACGATCTTGCTCCTTTCTTAGGTCAGGCAAGCCAAATCTTACAACAAACTGAAAAAGCTGAAGAAGCTAAAGCAGAAACAAAAGATACTGTAAACTCTTCTTTAGAGTCACTTTTAGTTGACAAAGCTGAAGATTCTGCAGCAGCAAAAAAAGGTAACAACCCATTATTTGAAATATTCCAGCCTGGTTTCCAGGGGAGTCCTATAATTGGTATGGCAGCTACAAAAGATACTGCTAAAATCAATAGTTACTTTAAAAGAGAAGATATCCGTGCTAACCTGACAGGTGATTTACGTTTTGTACGTTTTGCATGGGGTAAAGAAAATAAATCCAACCCTGGTGTTGTTGAATTATACGCTCTTAAAGGAAACAAAGAAAACCTTGCTCCTTTAAGCGGTAGTGTTATTACTGGTGCTAAAGATGATTTTGACCAGTTAGGTAAACCTATCGTATCTATGCAAATGGATGCTAAAGGTTCAAGAATTTGGGAAGACTTAACCCGTAAAGCATACGAAGAGCGTGGTAACATAGCTATCGTTCTTGATAACGTTGTTTACTCTGCGCCTACAGTTACTACAGGAGCTATTTCGGGAGGTAACTCTCAAATCTCTGGTTCATTTGATGTAACTGAGACAAAAGACTTAGCTAACGTACTAAGAGCTGGTAAACTTCCTGCATCTGCAGATATTGTGCAGTCAGAAGTTGTTGGTCCGTCATTAGGTCAGGAAGCTATCGATAATGGTATCACTTCTTCATTAGTAGGTTTACTACTGATCTCTTTCTGGATGATATTCTATTATGGTAAAGCAGGTTGGTATGCAAACGTTGCTCTTGCAGTTAACTTACTTTTACTGTTTGGTGTTCTTGCAAGCTTAGGTGCTGTGCTTACATTACCTGGTATTGCAGGTATCGTATTAACAATGGGTACTGCAGTAGATGCTAACATCATTATCTATGAAAGGGCTAAAGAAGAGCTTAGAATAGGCAAGACACTAGGTGAGTCTATTAAGGATGCGTTTAGCTGGAAGGGTGCTATGTCATCTATTATCGATGCTAACGTTACTACATTCCTTACAGGTTTAGTACTATTAATATTTGGTACAGGTCCTGTAAAAGGTTTCGCAACTACATTACTTATAGGTATACTTACATCACTGTTTACAGCGATTTTCATTACAAGAATTTTACTTGACTGGGCTGCAAACAGAAACAGTAACCTTGCATTTAATACATCAATTACTAAAAACTGGTTTACTAAGTTTGACTTTAACTTCCTTGCTAAAAAGAAACTTGCTTATATCATTTCAGGTATTCTTATTGCAGGTAGCTTTGTGTCGTTTGCAGTAAACGGACTTGATCAGGGTATTGACTTTGTAGGAGGACGTACTTTCCAGGTTAAGTTTGAAAATAAAGTATCTGTAGAAGAAGTTAAGTCAGTTTTAAGTGATGCTTTTGGTAGTGCAGTTGATGCAAAAGTATTTGGTAGCGACAGCCAGTTAAGGATAACTACTAAATATAAAGTAGATGCTCACGGTGTTGAAGTTGATAAAGAAGTTAACCAGATACTATATGATAACCTTAAGAAATTCTATACTACTGATATTTCTTATGAGAAGTTTGTAAACTCTTATGAAGGTAAGGAGCTTGGTGTACTTCAGGCTTCAAAAGTGGGTCCTACCATCGCAAAAGATATTAAGACTAACTCTTACTGGGCTGTACTTGGTTCATTAGTTATTGTGTTCCTTTACCTAATGATCAGTTTCAGAAGATGGCAGTTTAGTTTAGGTGCTGTTGCAGCGGTAACTCACGACGTTATCATTGTATTAGGTATCTATTCAGTAGGATATTCTATAGCTCCTTTCCAAATGGAAATGAACCAACACTTTATTGCGGCTATCCTAACGGTAATTGGTTACTCACTTAACGATACGGTAATTGTATTTGACAGGGTAAGGGAATACCTTGGTGGTAATGTTAAAGGTAACTTTAACAGTATCGTTAACCAGTCAATCAACACTACTTTATCAAGAACAATCAATACTTCATTAACTGTAATTGTAGTATTATTAATTATGTTCATATTTGGAGGTGAGTCTATCCGTGGGTTCGTATTCGCAATGCTTGTGGGTATTATAGTGGGTACTTATTCATCACTATTCATAGCTACTCCTATCCTTGTAGATACAGTTTCAGCTAAAGACAAAAAAGCTGTTGAAGAGGCGCACAACGCGGCTGAGTAATAGTTTTTTTACAATTATATATAAAACCTGCCTGATTTTCAGGCAGGTTTTTTTATTTCTAAAAGAGATGTTAGCGCTGTGGCTATTAAGCAATTTTTAGCCTATATTAGCGTTAAAATTTAAAAGATAAATATTTTAAGACTTAATTCTCTATGGTAAACATTCAGAATGCCGCCGATAGTTTGGCAGTGGCTCAGGAAGCTCTATTAGATGAGCAGGCAACAGAAAAAACATTATCTATTTGGGAACTCCTAACAAGCGGCGGACTCGGAGGACAGATCATCATGATCGTGTTGGCAGTTCTTTTGTTTGTGGCAATTTACCTTTATATAGAAAGGATACTTGCACTTAAGGCAGCTTCTAAAGAAGATAAAGGGTTTATGAATCAGATTAGGGATCATATTACCCACAGACGTTTTGATAGTGCTAAGCTTTTATGTCAGCATACAAATACTCCGGTATCAAGACTGGTAGAAAAAGGTATATCAAGAATTGGTAAGCCACTTGAGGATATTAACACTGCTATTGAAAGTGCAGGGAAGCTTGAAATATATAATCTAGAGAAGAACGTGAGTATATTGGCTACTATTTCGGGTGCAGGACCTATGATTGGTTTCCTTGGAACCGTAGTTGGTATGGTACTTGCATTCCATGAGATAGCAAGCGGTGGCGGACAGATACAAGTTGACGCTCTTGCCAGCGGTATTTATACAGCAATGACAACTACCGTGGTTGGTCTTATTGTAGGTATTATAGCTTATATAGGTTATAACCACCTGGTAGTGAAAACAGATAAGATTGTAAACCAGATGGAGGCCAACGCAGTTGATTTCCTGGACTTATTAAATGATCCGGTATAATTATGAATTTTAGAAGCAGAAACAAAGTAACTCCGGAGTTCAATATGTCGTCAATGACAGATATTGTATTCCTGTTATTGATATTCTTTATGCTTACTTCTACAATGGTTACTACCAATGCCCTGGACATTAACCTGCCAAAGGCAAAAGGTAAGACCGAGAATAACCAGAATGTATCGGTAAGTATTAATAAGGATTTGGAGTATTTTATAGATAAAGACCCTATTGCAGAAGAAGCTCTTGAAGGAAGGCTTATTGAACTTTTGGCAGGGCAGGAAGGCAAAGCTATTGTATTGCGCGCCGAAACAGGTGTGCCTATTGAAAAGGCGGTAAGCGTAATGGATATAGCTTACAGAAACAAATTTAAAATAGTATTGGCAGTTAATCCTAAATAATAGGAATAATGAAGTATTTGGAAACAGAAAACGAAAGGAAATCATTTGCAATAACAGTAACGATATTTGCGATACTGCTTATTCTGTGCTTTTTCCTTGGTATGAAGTATATGGATCCACCCCCTGAAAATGGTATTGCCATTAACTTTGGTACTACGGATTTTGGTCAGGGCGATGTGCAGCCTACCGAGCCTATACAGTCGGCACCGCAGCCGCAGCAGTCGGTTCCTGAGTCAAACCCTGTTACAGAGGAGGTAGTTACTCAGGATGTAGATGATGCCCCTGTTATTAACGATACCAAACCTAAAAAGGAAACCCCTAAGCCAACTGAAAAGCCTAAAGAGACTCCTAAACCGCCAACGCCGTCTAAGAGTACTACCGATGCACTTAACAGTCTTATAAACGGACCGAAAAGCGAAGGTAAGGCAACACAGGGGCAGGGTGATAGTAATCAGGCTGGCGACCAGGGTAAAATTGACGGATCGCTTCAGGGAGGTTATGGTAACGGAGGAAAAGGTACTGTTGGTACTGGTAATGGTAACTATCAGTTAGGAGGCAGGAATGCTATTGCAAAACCACAGCCTAAGTATTTGTGTAATGAGCAGGGTAAGGTAGTGGTTGAGATTTCTGTAGACCGTTCCGGTAAGGTGATAAGTGCTAAACCGGGAGCAAGAGGAACCACTAACAATGCAGCATGTTTATTAGAGCAGGCAAAAATAGCAGCGATGAATACAACATGGGAACCTGATTCTGACGCTCCGGACAAACAGATAGGTAAGATTATTTACAATTTTACATTAACTGATTAATGAGATAATATATAAAAATAAAAGCCCCGCATTTGCGGGGCTTTTATTATGATGTACTCTGTAATTAAAGAGTTTCTGTTCTTTTCTTGGCTGTGAATATCAGGTAGAAACCTGCTAATATAAACGGTATACTTAACCATTGTCCTGTAAGCAGGATAGGGTTTTCTCCTTCAAATCCTCCCTGACTTTGTTTAACAAACTCCACCACAAAACGCACTGTCCATAGTAATACAAGGAACACCCCAAAAATAAGTCCGTGCTGTTTTCTTGAATCTGTTTTCCAATACATGTAATAGATAATGGCAAATACAAAAATATAGCAAAAAGCTTCATATAACTGAGCAGGATGCCTGTATGGGATTGCAGCAAGAGTTTCAGAAAATCTTGGGTCATGCTGAATCATATCATAAGCCTTGTTGTAATCGTTGGTTTGGGTAAGTTTCATGGCATCAGCCTTACCAGGGTAATCTTCACCTCTTATAAATTTAACTGCTGTTGGAAGATCTGCAGTAGTCTCACTACCTAATATCTCAGAGTTGATAAAGTTACCTATACGGATAAAGATACCACCGCTTGTTACCGGTATTACTATGCGGTCCAGCATCCATAGCACTGGCCTCTTAATGATTTTTTTACTGTAGTAGAAAATAGTAAGTATGATAGCTATCGCTGCTCCGTGGCTCGCAAGTCCTGCAAAGCCTGTAAATTCAAATTTTGGTGTTGTGCGGAAAGGTAGGAACACATTAAGGAAATCTTCCCTGAATAATTCCGGCTGATAAAATATTACGTGTCCTAAGCGGGCACCTATCATGGTGGCAACTATAGTATATATAAAGAGTTTATCCAGTTTTTCCATGCTTTCGCCTTCGCGTTCAAATATTTTTTTCATTACGAAGAAGCCAAGGCCAAAGGCTACAACCCATGTAAGGCTGTAATAACGAAGCAGAAAGAATCCAAGGTCTATGCCTTCGTGCGGATTCCATACAAAGCTTAAAGCGTGTATCATTTTTATTGGTTTAATTTCTGTAAAAATAAATAAATGTGAAAGACTGCCAAGCCTTAAAATCGTTAATTAATGATTATGGCGGCATTTTCTTTCGGGGACAGGGTCATATCCGCGGCCTCCCCATGGGTTGCAACTTACAATTCTCTTAATGCCAAGCCATCCGCCTTTAAAAAGGCCATGTGTCTGTAAAGCTTCAATGGTGTATTGTGAGCAGGTAGGGGTGTAGCGGCATGCCGAAGGTAAAAAAGGAGAAATAGCGCCCTGATAAAAGCGTATTAATAAAATAAAGGGCGCTATTATTATCTTTTTAAAAGTCAATGTATTATTGTTGAAGGGTAAAGGTTGTGCCTTCCTTACTGTCTTTTAGTTCAATACCAAGTTCTGTAAGTCTGTTTCTTATAAGGTCAGAAAGGGCAAAGTCCTTGTTGGCTCTTGCTTCATTTCTCATGCCGATAAGCATGTTTACCACACCTTCCAGTTTATCGTTGTTATTAGAAGTTGCCTTTTCATCAACAAGTCCCAATACTTCATAAACAAAAGAATGCATAGTGCCGCTTAGTGAAGCAAGATCTTCTGCTGTAATGGTTTCCTTGCCGTCCTTTAACAGGTTTATGTGCTTAACGGCTTCAAACAACTGCGCTATTAATATAGGACTGTTAAAGTCGTCGTTCATGGCATCATAACACTCCTGTTTCCATGCAGCAACATTAATGCTGGATGTAGCAGAAGTTGTAATACCCGGTAAAGACTCGATTGCTTCCATAAGGCGGTTAAAACCTTTTTCGGCAGCGATAATGGCATCGTTACTAAAGTCAAGTACACTGCGGTAGTGTGCCTGAAGTATAAAGAAACGGGTTACCGTTGGCGAAAAAGCCTTACTTAGTATAGCGTTGTTTCCCGAAAAGATTTCTCTTGGCAGGATATTGTTTCCTGTAGACTTCGACATTTTCTTACCGTTTAGGGTAAGCATGTTGGCATGCATCCAGAAGTTTACGGGAGACTGACCTGTACAGGCTTCGTTTTGGGCAATTTCACACTCATGGTGAGGAAACTTTAAATCCATACCACCACCATGAATGTCAAAGTGATTGCCTAAATATTTTGTACTCATAGATGTACACTCAAGGTGCCAGCCAGGGAAACCGTCTCCCCACGGAGATGGCCAGCGCATAATGTGCTGTGGCTCGGCTTTTTTCCAAAGTGCAAAATCCTGAGGGTTTCTTTTTTCATCCTGTCCGGATAGGTCGCGGGTGTTGGCAATCATGTCTTCAAGATTCCTTCCGCTTAGTTTTCCGTAGTGGTTGGTTTCATTAAACTTAACCACATCAAAATACACCGAACCATTAGATTCATAGGCATATCCGTTGTCTATTATTTTTTTGATAGTCTCAATCTGCTCAATAATATGTCCTGTTGCTGTTGGCTCAATGCTTGGCGGCAGGTTATTGAACATTTCAAGAATCTGGTGAAAGTCTACCGAGTATTGCTGAACAATCTCCATAGGCTCCAGTTTTTCTATTCTTGCTTTTTTTGCAATTTTATCTTCACCGTCATCAGCATCGTCTTCAATATGCCCAACGTCAGTAATATTACGTACATAACGTACCTTGAAGCCTAAATGCTTCAGGTAACGGAAAACCAGGTCAAAAGAAATAAATGTTCTACAGTTACCTAAATGTACATTACTGTATACTGTAGGGCCGCAAACATACATACCTACGCCACCTTCATGTATAGGTGTAAACACTTCCTTTTCTCCGCTTAGCGAATTATAAATTTTTAAAGCCTGGTTTTTATACAACTGCATATGGTTAAATTGAATCCGTTAGTAACGGTATAAAAATAATAGGATTAAAATTGTGTGTCAAGTTTTATGTAATCTAAAAACTCTCTGCGAACATGCTCCTCCTTAAATCTTCCTCCAAATTCAGAAGTAACGGTGCTGCTTTCAATATCGCGAATACCTCTTGAGTTAACACAAAGGTGCTTAGCATCGATAACACAGGCAACATCTTCCGTTTTAAGAACTTTTTTCAGTTCCTCCACAATTTGTATGGTAAGTCTTTCCTGTACCTGTGGCCTTTTAGCAAAGTAATCCACAATTCGGTTCATTTTAGAAAGGCCCACAACCGTTCCGTTAGATATGTAGGCAACGTGTGCACGTCCTACTATAGGTAACAGGTGGTGCTCACAGGTAGAATAGATTGTTATATTTTTTTCTACCAGCATTTCACCATACTTGTATTTATTTTCAAATGTAGATGATCCCGGTTTTCTTGTAGGGTTAAGTCCGCCAAAAATCTCTTTTACAAACATTTTGGCAACTCGGTTAGGGGTACCTTTCAGGCTATCGTCTGTAAGGTCCATACCAAGTGTATTTAAAATACTCTCAACATCTTTTTTAATAGCTTCTATTTTCTGGTCGTCACTCATTTCAAAAGCGTCTGGCCTTAAGGGTGTAGCCGAGCTTGTAGCAATATGGTTATCTCCTATATCGTCTTTTAAATCTTCGTTAGCAATCATTGATACAATAATTAATATATACTTAAAAAAGTCAGGTGGCAAAGATAGTTATAAAAGTTGATTTTAAAGGCTGTAGCAGTTAGCTAATTTTTATGTTACTATTTATATAGCTCCATTTGCGGGATTAGTGCATTGTGTTATGTTTGTAACAAACTCCTTAAACTTGCTGTTCTTTTGGTTAAAAAATAAAATTTTATAAAAAAAAAATAAAACAGGGTAGGGTGTAGGGGGTAATAACTGTTATATATAAGCGTTATATTAAAAAAAAGTAATTTTTTTAAAGTAGTGCTTTATTTTTGTGTAAATTTCGCCTTTTCAAAAAACAAGTTAGAAAAATGAGAAACAAGTACCTTTTATTAATACTCTTTACGAGTATTGTATGCTTCAAAGGTTTTTCACAGGCTCCAGGATGTCCGGATGTTAGTGTTTTTGCACCGGCCCCTTTATGTCATCCGGGAGAATGTACCGAATTAACCGCAGATTATTTTGATACAGGAGCGACTACATCTTATGATGTGTCTTCTATCGCTTATGCACCTCCTTATCCTTTTATTGGAGGTACTCAGGTATCTGCAAACACAGATGATGTTTGGTCTCCTTTGGTTACATTACCGTTTTCATTTTGTTTTTACGGTCAAAATTATACACAGGCTCTTGTAGGGTCTAATGGTGTTATTACTTTTGATACTACAAATTTTTCGCCGGGACCTGGTTGTCCGTGGTCTTTTAATCAATTGGTTCCTAATGCAGGTTTTCCTATCAAAAATGCTATTTATGGTGTTTATCAGGATATTGATCCGGGTGTAGATAATAGTTTTGCAAATCCTAATATAAACTATGCTATTTTAGGTAGTGCCCCTTGTCGTACACTGGTAGTTAACTTCTCTGAAGTAGCTCAGTTTTCAGGGACTTGTGAAAACGATGCAACTATAGGTGCGCAAACTTCACAAATAGTGTTGTATGAAACAACAAATGTTATTGAGGTTTATGTGCAAAGAAGAGTTCCTTGTCCAAGCTGGAATGGTGGTAATGGTGTTATTGGTGTACAAAATGCCGGAGGTACCCAAGGTGTAACTCCTCCTGGGCGTAATACAGGTAGCTGGAGTGCGACAAATGAAGCTTGGCGTTTTACACCTAATGGAAGTTCTATAGTTGTTTTTGAATGGCTTGATAGTAACGGTACAGTTGTGAGCACAGATACTACTATGAGTGTTTGTCCTACTGAAACTACTACATATACTGCACGTGCTACTTATACTCCTTGTGGAAACAATGAGCCTGTAATTAAAACTCAGCCTGTTGTTGTTGAAATTGATGAAGTTGAATTAGGTGAGCCTGAAGATTTTGTTATCTGTGCGGTAAACCCTCCTCCTTATATTTTTGACTTATCACAAAATTCTCCTCTTGTAAGAATGGGAGGGAACGAGTTTCAGTATCCGGTAACATATCACCTCACAGAGGAGGATGCGGAAGAAGGTTTTAACCCTATTATTCCGGATAATGCATTTTCTACAACTACTAGTGTTACGATATATGTCAGAATGGAAAATGCACTGACTGGATGTTCAAACACAACCAGTTTTGAAATAATTATAGCTGAAGCCCCTGTTGCAGGTCAGCCGAATGATCTTAATCTTTGTGATGATGATGGTGACGGTTTTGTAATGACCGATCTTACCGTTCAAAACAGTGACGTTCTGGCAGGATTAGATGAGAATGCCTATACTATAGCTTATTTTGAGTCTCTTGTTGATGCCAACGCTAACACTCCTGCTATTGCTGATCCTCAAAATTATAATGCTGAAGAAGGTACTATTTTTGTTAGAGTTTCAACTTTAGGTGATGATACTTGTTTTGATGTTACCAGTTTTGATATAAATATTACTGAATTACCAAATGATGTGGTTAGCCCTGCATCAATGGAAATTTGTGATGATAACCCTAATGATGGTACGGCATCATTTGATTTAACAGATGCTGTTAATGAAATTATTGCTGCTGAACCAGCAATGACGCTTGATATTACAGTTCACGAAACTCAGGCAGAGGCCGATGCCGGTACTAACCCGCAGAACTATCCTGCTTATGTTTCAAATAGTCAGGCTATAAATCAAATTATATACTTTAGAGTTAAAGAAGCAGGTTCTTCTTTAGCAGGTTGTTATGTAGTGGTTCCAATGGACTTAACTGTTAACCAAAGCCCTGCTCCAGCAGCGCCGTTAACCGACTACGTATTATGTGATCAGACGAAACTACATGACCCCTGACGGAGTAGAGGAGTTTGATTTAACCACAAAAGATTTAGAGATCACGGGGTGGTAACCCTGATTATGCGGTAAGCTACTATGAGACGGCTAATGATGCTGAGACGGCTACCAACCCTATCGTTAACCTGACAACTTATGCGAACCTTTCCAACCCTCAGATGATCTATGTAAGATTGGAGAACACGGTAACCACGTGTTATGATGTCTTTGATTTTGATTTGGTTGTAACCCCGCTTCCGATTTATGACAGCGCGCAGACGGACTTCCACGAGTGTGAGGAGGTACCGGGCCAGGCAGACTTTGACCTTCACAGCCATGATTCAGCCCTTGCTTCGGGAGTATCATCGGTAACGGTTAGTTACTATAGCAGCCAGATAGAGGCAGAGACAGGCGATGCTGCCACGCAGCTTCCTGATATCTATGTTGCCCCTGATATGGCCCAGATATGGGCAAGGTTACAGAGCAGTGTAACGGGCTGCTGGACGGCAGTTCAGATACCCTTCATGTTGACCCTGCACCTATTGCCCCTGCACTGACAGCCCTTGAGGAATGTGCCTTTGACAATGACGGTTTTGAGAATTTCGACGTACAGTCGGTAATTGACTATATAGAATCACAGCTTACCGATGTTACGGTAACTGCGCACGAGACCATGGATGACGCGGAGTTTGGTACCAATGCCATTGACCCTGTTGACTATACCAATATCGAGGCGAACACCCAGACGCTTTACATCAGGGTATCTTCGGCCTTTACGGTTTGTTATGACATCGAGGAGCTTCAGCTGATTGTTCACCAGGCGCCTATCGCCACCGAACCGGCACCATATGCACTATGCGACAACGGTCCGGATGATACTGACGGTGAGGGTATCTTTGTACTTCCTTCAAGAGAGTCTGAGATACTTGGCGGATTGGACCCTGCACTGTACACGGTTGGCTATTTTGCGACCCTTGAGGCAGCACAGGCCAATACCCCTGCCATTGCGACCCCGGGCAGCTACACGGCTACCAATACCGATTCCCCTGTTTATGTAAGGGTAACGGACAATGCAACGGGCTGTTATGACATCGTGGAACTGGAGCTTATCGTCAACCCGCTACCTGTTGCTACCCAGCCTACACCATACACATTATGTGATGTGAACACTATAGGAGGGCAGCCTGACGAGGTTGAGGAGTTTGACCTTACCACTAAGATCCCTGAGATCATCGGGGTCCAGACGGGAATCAATGTTACCTTCCACCATACCCTTGCGGATGCTGATGCTAACATAAATGAAATACAGAACCCGCAGGCGTATACCAACCAGAGCAATGCCGAGGCGATCTATGTAAGGGTTACCTTTGAGGCTACGGGCTGCTACAGGATCGTATTGCTTGATATCAGGGTAGAGCCGCTACCGATAGTGGTTCCCCCTTCCCAGGAAGACCTTACCATGTGTGACCCAGACAGTGACGGCCATGCCCAGTTTGACCTTGATGCCCTTGTTGAGGATATGATCAACAACGGAGAGAACCTTTCTGTAACCTTCCACGAGACGGCACAGGATGCGGAACTGGGTATCAACGCCATCCCTAATACGGACAACTATACCAATACCAATGCCTATAACCAGACCATCTATGTAAGGGTGGAGAACACGGTAACGGGCTGTTATACGGCTACGGCCTATGCGCTTAACCTTATTGTTGTGGATACCCCTCAGATTGATGCGGACCTTCAGGACATCACCCTTTGTGATACGGACAACAACGACCAGGATGCCATGGCAGCCGTGGACCTTACGGTTCAGGACAGCTACATACTGGAGCACTTAGGCAATGCGGACCCGTCGGATTATATCATCCATTACTTCAATAACCTTACGGCAGCCCAGAACGGCGCACCGAGGATTACCAACGCTGCTGGCTACACGGCCCAGGACGGAGAGGTTATCTATGTAAGGATTGAGGATGTTGCCACGGGCTGCTACAGCATCGAGAGCTTCACCATCCATATCAATATCCCGCTTGCCTTAACACGTCCGCCTGTACTTAGCGTATGTAACGAGGCCCTGCCGAATGATATGACCACGGAGTTTGACCTTACGGTAATGGAGAACACGATACTGGGCCCATTCGGGGTAGGCCTTGGCTACACGGTTAACTACTATGAGCCGGGGCAACCACACCGATTGCCGACCCTACTGCTTATGTGAACACCTCCAACCCGATGACATTAACGGTAGAGGTTATCACCCTTGCAGGGTGTAAGAGCTACACTACCATGACCATAAAGGTACTTCCGTTACCTACACCGAATACGACCCCTGATGCCCTTGTGTTATGTGATGACAACAATGCGGGGGACGGCCAGGAGGAGTTTGACCTTACCCAGGCAGCAGCAGATATCATGGACAACGAGCCGAACCTTATCTTAAGCTACCACCTTACTTATGATGATGCGGACCAGGATATAAACGCCATAGCGGACCCTACGCAGTTTGTAAGCGGTACGGCTACATCTATGTAAGGGTAGAGGCCAACACGGGCAACCCGAATGATGCTGTATGTTACCAGATCGTTGAGCTTGAGCTTATCGTTAACCCGCTGCCTGCATTGGGCGAGAACGGGGCGATTCCTGCCTATGCGATCTGTGAGCAGAACACCGATGGTTTTGCCACCTTTATACTAAGCAGCCACATCCCTGAGATACTGGGAGAGGATGCCGACCCGAACGATTACCTTGTAAGGTTCTACTTTGATCAGGCAGCCCTTGATGCGGGCACAGCACTGCCGAACCAGTACAACAACATAAGCACGCCACAGGATATCCTTGTATGGGTACAGCACATAGAGAGCGGCTGTACCACCACCGCACCGATGCAGCTCCTGGTGGAGGAGGCCGCAGTAGCCAACGCCCCTGCCGACCCATCGCTGTCTACCTGTGATGATGACGGTACAAACGACGGTATGCATGCCTTTGACCTTAGTGTCTTCGATGCGGAGATACTGGGAGCGCAGGACCCTGCGGACTACAGTGTTGCCTACTATGAGAGCTTTGAGGATGCAGATAATGCAACCAACCCTATAGCGGACCCTACGGTGTATGTGAACACCACTGCCGATGTTATGACCATCTATGCAAGGGTGACCAACACCTCGACCATCAGCGGTTGCCATGACATCACGGAGATCACCCTTATAGTGGAAAGATTGCCTGAGCCTGTGATCACCTCGGTGGACGGCAGTGATACGATCTGTGTGGACTACACTACCGACGATGTGTTAAGGACAGTAACCCTGGACAGCGGCATCCCGAGCGGTATGGGCTACAGCTTTGTGTGGTACCTTGACGGAGTGGAACTGACCGATTATGACCCGGCATCTCCTACCTATGAGGCGATAGCCGAGGGTAACTATACTGTAGAGGTAACAGGCCCTGCACCACTGAACTGTATCTCTGATATCTCAGCAGCCTTCCAGGTTCAGAAGAGCGGCCCTGCCAGCCCTGTTGGTGTTGGTTATGAGGTGACCAACTACTTCAGCGACAACCAGGTTATCACGGTGTTTGTTGAAGGGTATGGAGAATACGAGTACAAGCTTGATGAGGACGGCATGTGGCAGAGCAGCAATGTGTTTACCGATGTACCTGCAGGCACCCATACGGTATATGTAAGGGATGTTAGCACGGAGTTTGCGTGTGATGAGATTGCCATAGAGGGCGTAAGCCTTGTGGACTACCCGCATTACTTCACCCCTAACGGTGACGGTTACCACGATACCTGGAACATCATAGGGTTGAACCAGCCTGATGCTAAGGTGTACATCTTTGACCGTTACGGCAAGCTGATCAAGCAGATCAGTGCCACCGAAGAGAGTGAGGGCTGGGACGGTACCTTCAACGGTACACCGCTACCAGCTACGGACTACTGGTTCACGGTAACCTACCGTGAGACGGTTAACGGCCAACCGGTTGTTAAGGAGTTCAAGGCACACTTCTCACTGAAGAGATAAGACAATAAATAAATGATTAAAAAAAAACAGGCAGCCCTTCGGCTGCCTGTTTTGTTTTATAAATTAAATAGAATAAAAAAGGGATGCACATTGTGCATCCCTTTCGTTTTATAATCAAAGTTTCTTAGTTGTTATATTGTTTAAGAGCTTCTTTAAGAATCTCTACAGAGCGGATAAGATCTTCTTTCTTAAGAACATAAGCAATCCTGATTTCATCTAAACCAACGTTAGGTGAAGAATAGAAACCTGCAGCAGGAGCAACCATTACAGTCTCTCCGTTAAAGTCAAACTTCTCAAGTAACCACTGTGCAAAGTCATCTGCATTTTTAACAGGAAGCTTAGCGATGCAGTAAAAAGCACCTTTAGGCGTGGCAACCTTAATACCTTCTATTTTATTTAGCTCACAGATTAAAGTATCCCTGCGCTCTTTGTATTCGCTGATAACTTCATCAAAATAGCTTTGAGGTGTTTCTAATGCTGCCTCACTTGCTATCTGAGCAAAAGTAGGAGGGCTTAGCCTTGCCTGAGCAAACTTCATGGCAGTAGTCATTACTTCTTTATTTTTAGAAACAATGCATCCTATCCTTGCACCACACATACTGTATCTTTTAGAAACAGAATCAATCATGATTGCATTTTCCTCAATACCCGGTACATTCATTACAGAGTAATGTTTGTCTCCGTCATAAGTAAATTCACGATAAACTTCGTCAGCAATTAGAAAAAGGTCATGTTTCTTAACAAGCTCTGCAAGTTGTTGTATTTCTTCCTGAGTGTATAGATATCCGGTTGGGTTACCAGGGTTACATATTAGGATAGCCTTTGTTTTAGGAGTGATAAGTTTCTCAAAATCGGCAATTGGAGGAAGTGCAAAACCTTCGTCTATTGTAGAAATTACAGGAACAACTTTAACCCCTGAAGCTGTTGAAAAACCATTATAGTTAGCATAGAACGGTTCAGGAATAATAATTTCGTCACCCTGATCCATAGTACTACCCATAGCGAAAAGTAAAGCTTCAGAACCACCTGTTGTAATAATAATATCGGCAGCATTAACCGATACACCATGGTTTTGGTAATAATCGGCAAGTTTGTTTCTGTAACTTTCAAATCCGGCAGAGTGGCTATACTCTAATATCTTAACCGAATTGTTTTTTATAGCTTCCAAAGCAACTTCCGGAGTTTTGATATCCGGCTGGCCTATATTAAGGTGATATACCTTGTGGCCTTTTTTCTTTGCAGCCTCTGCATAAGGAACCAATTTTCTTATTGGAGACTCAGGCATTTGCTGGCCTTTATTTGAAACTTTAGGCATTGTATTGAATTTTAATTTTTTTGATGCGCAAATTTGCGACTTTTTTTAGAAACTTAATAATATTAAATTCATCTTATTCAGACTTATAGCAAAATTTAATGGATTTACTGAAAATAAAAAGCCCCTGCTACTGCAGGGGCTTTTTATTTGTTATACCTAAATTACTGGTTAGGAAGTGATTTTTTCTTTTCCAGTATATTAGCCGGTTCCTGTTTTACCACTTCACCTTTTATTTTAAGTGCCACAACTCCGTCAGGATAATTTGTTGCATTAGAATATACAGTGATGGTTTTTCTTATTGGTCCCGGATTCATATTATATTTTACTTCAATTTTTCCTGTTTCCCCAGGTTGAATAGGGTCTTTAGGTTTTGTTGGAACCGTACATCCGCAGGTAGATTTTACATCTTTAATAATAAGTGGTTCATCACCTGTATTTGTAAATTCAAAAACTCTTAACCCGTTGTCTGTTTCTTTGCTAACAGTGCCATAGTCAATGGTATCGGCTTTCAATTCCATTCGGGCGCCTGTTTGGGCATTTGCAGCTAAACTGATAAAAAGTATAGCTATTAATCCTAAAAACTTTTTCATTTTGGTTAATTTTTTGTTTAGTAATTTTAGTAAAAGTAAATAGTTTTAAATAAAGAGCAAATATTCAGTACTCTTTTTTTTAATTTGTACTTATATGGTTACTTTTGCATACATTTTACAAAAATCAGACCATAAATCTTTTAAGATATTATTTTACAGATAGTTATGACGATACCTGCACAATTTGATGCTAAAGCAGTTGAGAAGAAATGGTACGACTATTGGATGAAGAACAACTATTTTCATTCTGAACCGGACCACAGAACACCGTACACCATAGTAATACCTCCGCCAAACGTAACAGGCGTGCTTCACATGGGGCACATGCTTAACAATACCATTCAGGATGTATTAATAAGAAGGGCAAGGCTTAAAGGCTTTAATGCCTGCTGGGTGCCGGGTACCGATCACGCTTCTATTGCTACCGAGGCCAAAGTTGTTGCTAAGCTTAAGGCTGATGGTATAAACAAAAGTGACCTTACGCGTGAAGAGTTTCTTAAGCATGCATGGGAATGGACCGACAAATACGGAGGTGTAATTCTTGATCAGCTTAAAAAACTGGGAGCTTCATGTGACTGGGAACGTACTAAGTTTACTATGGATCCTGATATGTCGGCTTCTGTAATCCGTTCGTTTGTTGATTTATATAATAAAGGACTTATTTACAGAGGTTACAGAATGGTTAACTGGGATCCGGAGGCTAAAACAACGCTTTCTGACGAAGAGGTTATCTATGAAGAAAGACAGGGTAAGCTTTATCATCTGAAATACCAGATTGAAGGTTCGGAAGATTTTGTAATTATTGCAACTACACGTCCTGAAACAATTTTAGGGGATACTGCTATTTGTATTAATCCTAACGATGAGCGTTATACGCATCTTAAAGGTAAAAAGGCTATTGTTCCTATTGCAAACCGTGTAATTCCTATTATATTCGATGAGTATGTTGATATGGAGTTTGGTACAGGATGCTTAAAGGTAACCCCAGCTCACGATGTTAACGATAAGGAGCTTGGCGAAAGGCATCACCTTGAGATTATAGATATATTTAATGAAGATGCTACGCTTAACAGCTACGGACTTCATTATGCAGGTAAGGACCGTTTTGTTGTAAGGGATGAAATTGCCAAAGAACTTGAGGCAATAGGAAATCTTGAAAAAATAGAAAACCATATTAATAAAGTAGGTACTTCTGAAAGGACTAAGGCTGTTATTGAGCCAAGGCTTTCTGACCAATGGTTCCTTAAGATGGAAGATTTGGTTAAGCCAGCCATAAAAGCAGTTTTAGAAACGGAAGAGGTTAAACTTTATCCTAAGCGTTTTGATAATACTTACCGTCACTGGATGGAAAACATTCGTGACTGGAATATATCGCGTCAGTTATGGTGGGGGCAGCAAATACCTGCCTACTACTTTGGAGACGGAAAAGAAGATTTTGTAGTTGCCGAAACTCCGGAAGCAGCTCTTGAGCTTGCTAAACAGAGAACTGGTAATGCATCTCTTACTGTTGCAGACCTTAATCAGGATCCTGATGCTCTTGATACATGGTTCTCTTCATGGTTATGGCCTATGGCTGTATTTGGAGGAATAATGGATCCGGAAAATGAGCAGTACAAATATTACTATCCTACTAACGATCTTGTTACAGGGCCGGATATTCTTTTCTTTTGGGTAGCAAGGATGATTATTGCAGGTTATGAATATGCAGGGGAGAAGCCGTTTACCAATGTTTACCTTACAGGCCTTGTTAGGGATAAACAAAGAAGAAAAATGTCTAAGTCGTTAGGTAACTCGCCAGATCCGCTAGACCTTATTGATAAGTTTGGTGCAGATGGTGTTCGTGTAGGATTACTTTTAAGTGCTTCTGCCGGAAACGATATTCTTTTTGATGAGGAGTTATGTAACCAGGGTAAAGGATTTACCACCAAGATATGGAATGCTTTCAGGCTTATAAAAGGCTGGGAGGTAAGCGATATTGAGCAACCGGAATATGCTAAAAAAGCGATAAAATGGTATGAGGCTAAGCTACAGAAAACCCTGGCGGAAATTGAGGATCATTTTGAGAAATACAGAATATCTGATGCACTTATGACTATCTATAAGCTGGTTTGGGATGATTTCTGTTCTTGGTTCCTTGAAATGATTAAACCGGGATATCAGCAGCCGATTGACAGGGCTACGTTTAATAAGGCTATAGAAATGCTTGAAAACAACCTGAAGCTGCTTCATCCGTTCATGCCTTTCCTTACCGAAGAGATATGGCAGCATATTGCAGAGAGGACAGCTGATGAAGCTCTTATAGTTGCAAAATGGCCGGAAGCAACACAGTATGACGAAAAGCTTATTGCTGATTTTGACCATGCCGCAGAGGTTATTGCAGGTATAAGGACTATTAGAAAAGACAAGAACATACCATTTAAGGATACTATAGAGCTTAAGGTTATTAATAATGATAAGTCTTCTGACTTTTTTGATACTATAATCGAAAAGCTTGCGAATGTTTCCGGGTTGGAATATGTTACAGATAAAGTAAATGGGGCACTAACTTTCAGGGTTAAGTCTAACGAGTATTTTGTTCCTGTTTCTGGTAATGTAAATATTGAGGAAGAGATAGCTAAGCTGGAAGAAGAACTTAAATACAACCAAGGCTTCTTAAAATCGGTTCAGGCAAAGCTTTCTAACGAGAAGTTTGTTAGTGGTGCACCTGAGAAGGTTGTAGCCATAGAACGCCAAAAAGAGGCTGATGCATTAGCTAAAATTGCTACAATACAGCAAAGTCTTGAAAGTCTTAAATAAAAGAATTTCTATATAACAAAAAGAGCAGCTATTAAGCTGCTCTTTTTTTATTTATAAGAATATATTATTCAAAGTATTTAAAAGTTCTTTCTACTATAATAGATGGCTTATCGTTTATAGATATGATTTTTGATGTCCAGTTTCCTTTAGCATCATATTCATATTTATAGCTTTTAGACTCTATAACAGTTTCCTTATCGTCTGCAATGGTAATTAGTGAGATGTTTCCTTTGTCGTCATAAGCATATCCGGCCTTATAAGTGATTTTGCCATCCTGGCGCATTATAGTGCCTATTTTATGGTTATTAGCATCATAATGATGCTCTGTAGTGTTTTCAGACTTATCGTAGCCGTCGTACATGTATTCTTTTATCAAATTACCTTTGTCAAAAGTATACTTGTTAACACTGCTTACTTTACCGTCTCCGTCAGTAGTTTCTTTTGCAATCAGGTTGTCGCCATCATAAGCATAAGTAGTGGTGTATTCTATGCCGTTATCTTTATTATAACGAACAATAGAAGTGATTTTTCCGTTTTCGTTATACTCATTTATGTTTTTAAACTGTACGGTTTCAGTTTTAAGGTAAGAGTGTTCTTCCTTTACGTTGCCGTTTTCGTCATACAGATAAACGGTTTTGTCCATAAGGATATCCTG
The DNA here is from genome assembly GCF_008000935.1 of Flavobacterium alkalisoli. Lineage (NCBI taxonomy): Bacteria > Pseudomonadati > Bacteroidota > Flavobacteriia > Flavobacteriales > Flavobacteriaceae > Flavobacterium > Flavobacterium alkalisoli. The sequence goes on along the minus strand of NZ_CP042831.1, from coordinate 3,792,954 downwards.
TCCGTTATACTTTAGCTCTTCAACCATGTTACCGTTTTCATAAGTCATTTCGTTTCTCGTTAACTGGGTTTCAGTTCCCGAATTCTTTTTGATGATTGAAGTATTGTTGTTTGCTTTATCCCACACATACTCAGTACTCATAAAAGGTTTTCCCGACATGTACTGAATAATAGAAAGTGTTTTGTCCTTTCCGTCAAAAGTGGTTTCTTCATACGGAGTGTCACCTTTTAGCCATTTTTTTTCAAGGATCACTTTTCCTTCATCGTTAAAGAAAAGATCAAAATCATGGCTGTATTTTACCTCACGCATTGGTTTTCCTCGTTCCATAGTGCCGTTTACAAGCTCGTATGATTTTTCACTAAGGCTCTCTACATTGCCTTTAAGTTCATATTTTGCCCAGTCACTTTTTTCGTGGTCTACAACTTTTTTTTCTTCTTTTTGGCATGAAGCCATTATTAGCAGTAATGCAAAAGGAATTATACGTTTCATTTTAAGATTATGTTAAGAGTTTCAAAAGTCTGCTTTTTTTTTCAAAAAGTCAATTGAAGCATTCATTTTTTGAATAAAAAAATCCGCCACACGGGCGGATTTATATTTTTAACGGTAAAATATTATTTTGCGGTAGCAGCATCAAATTTTTTAGCTACTGCATCCCAGTTTATAACATGGTAAAAATTAGAGATGTAGTCAGGTCTTTTGTTTTGATAGTGAAGGTAGTAAGCGTGTTCCCAAACGTCTATCGCTAATACAGGAGTTCCTGAGATACCAACATTAGGCATTAAAGGGTTATCCTGGTTAGGAGTTTGCCCTACAGCCAGTTTACCGTTAGCATCTACATATAACCAAGCCCATCCTGAACCAAATTGTGTAGTGGCAGCATCACTGAATTTTTCCTTAAAGCTGTCAAAAGAACCAAAGTCTCTGTTTATAGCTTCTGCAAGGGCACCTTTAGGTTCTCCTCCTGCATTTGGAGCCATAATTTCCCAGTACAGGTTATGGTTGTAGTACCCCCCGGCATTATTTCTAAGGTTTTTGTTTTCCATGTCCATACCTTTAAGGATTTCCTCGATAGTTTTGCTTTCAAGAGGAGTTCCTGCTATGGCTTTGTTTAATTTGTTGGTATAGCCCACATGGTGTTTAGAGTAGTGGGTTTCCATGGTTTTAGCATCTATATAAGGTTCCAGAGCATCATAAGCATAACCAAGCTTAACCATTTGGAATTTTCCTTCTGCCTTAACATCATCAGGATTACCCATAGCCGGTGCTTCGGTTTTTTCTGCTTCGGGAACTTCAACTACTTCCTGCAGATCACTTTTTTCTTTGCATGATTGCAGTGATGCAACCAATACTAAAGCTGAAAAGAACATCTTTACGTTTTTCATGATAGTAATTTTATTTAATTAGAGAATTTATAAGATCAATATAATACTGTTTGGCTTCGTCTGCACTTAAATGCCTTATCTGCATCCATGCATTCATTTTAAAAGCATTTCTAAGATCGTAAGACTGATAATAGCTTTTATTAGCATCGCCCAGTGTTGCCTGTTTGTAATAAGCATAAATCTTCAGCATGACATCCTGAGGTAAAGCCTCTGTCATGTTTGAAGCCTTTTCGTAAGCTTCATGAAACAGGGTGTCTAAATCTTTCTCCTGCATTTAGGCCTTTTTTGCTATTATGGTTTTACCGCCTATAGCTTTTTGATTAAGCTCAACGTTTATTTCTGTACCTAAAGGTAAGAATAAATCCACTCTTGACCCAAATTTTATAAAACCGGCATCAGTACCCTGAACCACATGCATACCTTCCTTAGCGTAGTTAACAATCCTTCTGGCCAGTGCACCTGCAATTTGCCTGTACAGTATATCGCCAAATATCCTGTTCTCTATAACTACAGTTGTACGCTCGTTTTCTTCGCTGGCTTTTGGATGCCATGCCACAAGGTATTTACCAGGGTGGTATTTACTGAATTTAACTAGTCCGTTTACCGCATAACGCGTTACGTGTACGTTGATGGGAGACATAAAGATTGAAACCTGTAAACGTTTGTCTTTAAAATACTCAGGCTCATAAACCTCTTCTATAACTACAATTTTACCGTCTACCGGAGCAATAATAGTATGGTCTGCTGCATCAACAGGGCGTTTAGGGTTTCTAAAAAACTGTAGTATAAGCACCATGAATACAAGTGCAAATACTTCTATAAATTTTAATAGCCAGTAATTGTCTATAAACTTTTCTGCAAGTAAAACAATTGCTACGGTAATTACCAGCGACCCTAAAATGATTTTGGCTCCTTCTTTATGAAACATAATTTATTATTTGATAATACAAAAATAGAAAAGGTATTGCAAAAATAATACTATCCAGCCTGTCAAGTATACCTCCGTGACCAGGCATAATATTACCGCTGTCCTTCACACCGGCAACACGCTTAAATTTAGATTCCACTAAATCGCCCAGTGTACCGAAGATTACAAGGATAGTTCCGGCGCCCATCCATACGGCAGCCGACTGAAAATTATAAAAGATACTAAGTATGTAACTTCCTATAAGTGCAAATATTAATCCTCCTAAAAAGCCTTCTATGGTTTTTTTAGGTGAAATACGTTCAAACAGTTTAGTCCTGCCCATTGTTTTGCCTATTATATAGGCAAAAGTATCGTTAGTCCATATTATTATAAACGCACCTATTATAAGGTAAGGATTGTATTCTGCCCCTTTAAAAGGATATTTGGCAAGTAATACAAAAGGGAGTATTACATAACCGATAAGCAGTACTGCTTTCGCAGTATCGTTTCTTTGGCCTGATGCCCCATTTTTAAACAGGTCCAGTATTAAGGTGACCGAAATTATTAATGTAGCCAGGTTTATGGTAATGTTGTTTCCTAGATTATTTTTTGCGAAAAGAGTATATATAATGAATAATGCTGCTAAAAGCAGGGCATGAAGCTTATTGAAGCTAACAAGATTGCAAAACTCTAAAACCGACAGAAGCATAAAAAGCCCAAAAAGGACCAGGAAGCTTATTTCGGAATATAGGGTAGAGGCTATAAGCAGGATTATGTATACAATTCCTGATAGTGTCCTTGTTACGCTTTCGTTCATTATTACATGTCTTCCAACAGAAGAAGGTACAGGTTTTTTGCCGCACTTCCGTAATGAAGGAAGTCTTCTTCTTTGGCTTTTTCAAAGTATTTAATAGTGGTGATGTTGGTAGGGTATTCCCTGTCGTATTTCTTCTTGATCTCCCTAAGGCCGTCGCTTTTAGAATTTAAAATCTGGCTGGTTGTAGCAAATATCACAATATTTGGAGGCAGCTCGTTAGGCTTGTTCTGTTTTATCTGGTTTGATGAAAACAGTATAGAGCCCTCGTCGGCAATAAGGTTCTCGCAGCTTGCTAATAAAAAGAGCGGCTTAGAAGGTTTGTTGTATTCAAGTTTATTTTCGTCCAGTAAACTATAAAGCTTAGGTTCAAAACATAAAGCTTCACATTCAAACCAGTCATTTTCCTCTAAAATGTTCAAAAACTGGTCGTGAACCTCAGTAAGGTTGTCGCAGTATAAAAATTTTCCGCCGTTTTTTCTGAAGTTGTGGGTGAATAATTCATCGGCAGGTATTTCTTTCTCGGGTAAAAACGGACTGGTTTCCATGTTTTTATCCTCGTTTGAAGCATCATTGGGGGTACCAAAAATTTTTCTGAAAAGACTCATACCTAATTATTCGCGTTTATCTGTAGATTTCAACCAAAGATAAAAAAATCTTAATTCAATATGGGTACTGAATTAAGATTTTTACTATAATTTATGATTATTGGAGCTTATGCCTCTGTAACTACTTCTGCATCTGGTCTTTCATAAGGCCTTTTACCGAAAATATCTTCAAGGTCGTCTTTAAATATAACTTCTTTTTCGATAAGGATATCAGCCAGTTTTAAAAGCTTATCCCTGTTCTCTTCAAGTATATTTATAGCTCTCTTATATTGATCTTCTATAAGTACTGATATTTCTCCGTCAATAACCTTTGCTGTCTCTTCAGAGTATGGTTTAGAGAAATTGTACTCGCTTTGACCTGACGAATCGTAGTAGGTAATATTACCCAGCTTATCGTTAAGTCCATAAATAGTAACCATTGCTCTTGCCTGCTTAGTAACCTTTTCAAGGTCGCTAAGTGCTCCTGTAGATATCTTGTTGAAGATGACCTTTTCGGCAGCACGTCCGCCCATTGTGGCACACATTTCATCAAGCATTTGGTCTGGCCTTACAATAGAACGCTCTTCCGGTAGATACCATGCAGCACCAAGACTTTGTCCGCGCGGTACAATAGTAACCTTAACAAGCGGTGCAGCGTGCTCAAGCATCCAGCTTACAGTTGCGTGACCGGCTTCGTGTACGGCAATAGCTCTTTTCTCCTCTGGAGTAATAATTTTATTTTTCTTTTCAAGACCACCTACAATCCTGTCTACAGCATCAAGGAAATCCTGTTTGTCTACTGATTTTTTGTCTTTTCTTGCAGCGATAAGTGCAGCCTCGTTACAAACGTTTGCAATATCGGCACCGGAGAATCCCGGTGTTTGTTTTGCAAGGAATTCTGTATCCAGATTTTCCGATTTTTTAAGCGGCTTTAAGTGTACTTCAAAAATCTCTTTACGCTCCCTGATATCCGGAAGGTCTACGTAAATCTGCCTGTCAAAACGTCCTGCACGCATTAATGCTTTATCCAGTACATCGGCTCGGTTAGTAGCTGCCAATACAATTACGTTTGTATTAGTGCCAAAACCATCCATTTCTGTTAGTAACTGGTTAAGTGTGTTCTCACGCTCATCGTTAGAGCCTGAGAAGTTGTTTTTACCTCGTGCACGTCCTACCGCATCAATCTCATCGATAAAGATAATGGCAGGAGATTTTTCTTTAGCCTGTTTGAAAAGGTCTCTTACCCTTGAAGCACCCACACCAACAAACATCTCCACAAAATCAGAACCTGAAAGAGAGAAGAAAGGTACTTTAGCTTCGCCGGCAACGGCTTTTGCAAGTAGGGTTTTACCTGTTCCCGGAGGGCCTACAAGTAATGCTCCTTTAGGTATTTTACCACCTATACTGGTATATTTTTCAGGATTTTTAAGGAACTCTACGATTTCCTGTATCTCTTCCTTAGCACCTTCAAGGCCTGCAACATCTTTAAAAGTTACTTTAATGTCGTTTTTCTCGTCAAAAAGCTTGGCTTTAGATTTACCTATATTAAATATCTGGCCTCCGCCACCTCCGGTACCGCCACCTGCCATTCTTCGCATCATGAAAACCCATAATGCTATAAGTACAACAATTGGTAGTAATGTAAGCAACAGGTCGCCCATCATGCTTTCAGGTTCAACAGAATAATCGTTTATTTTTCCTTCGGACCTTGCATCATAAAGCTTTTGGTCGAATATTTCATTTTTAGGTCCTTTGTTTACATTATATTGGGGTCCTTTATTTAGTTCTCCAAGGAAATTTTCACTTACACCTTCGTGTTCTTTGCTTTTTAAAGCTTCTTCTTTAAGGTAAACTTCTACCTGGCTATTGTTTGAAACAACTTTATCTATCTGTCCGCTGTCAAGATATTCATAAAACTTTGAAAGCGAAATTGTTTTTGACCTGTTTAACATTGAACCGTTCAATGAAAAATTAATAGCCAGAAACATTAAGAAAATACCGCCGTATATAAGCCATGGGCTTACCTTCAACTTATTTGGTTTATTATCTTTTGACATGAATTTTTTTTTATTAGTAGTTGTTTCCTATTGAAGTAATTTTGGCATCACCCCAAAGGCTTTCTATGTTGTAGTACTCACGAATATGCTTTTGAAATACATGAACTACGATGTTTACATAGTCCATAAGTACCCATTCGCCGTTTTCTGTTCCTTCAACATGCCATGGTTTGTCCTTTAACTCTTTGGAAACTGTTTTTTGAACTGAGTGAACAATAGCGTTCACCTGTGTATTTGAGGTACCGTTGCAAATAACAAAGTAATCGCACACGGTATTATCGATTGCTCTTAAATCCAGAATATCTATATCACTACCCTTAACTTCTTCGATTCCTTTAATGATGTTTGCTAACAATACATCGGTGCTTATATTCTTTTTTGCCATTTAAAATTTTATATATTCTACAAAGTTATCATTTTTTGTATTTACTTTTGACCCTAATAAGGTATTAAAAAAAGTTATTTTGTTTTTTAATGAATATTATCAAACTCAATGCCATTAACTCCACTAACGACTATTTAAAAACGCTGTCGGGTGCACAGTATCTGGAAAATTTTACTGTTGTTGTTGCCGAGAACCAAACTAAGGGTAAAGGGCAAATGGGAGCCAAATGGAACACCGCACCGGGTAAAAACCTTACTTTTAGCGTGTTAATTAAAGATTTGCTTCTTGGTATCAACGAGATATTTAATCTCAACGTTGCTGTTGCCGTAAGTATTTTGCAGGCACTTGAAAAGCACAATGTTGATAAACTTTCGGTTAAATGGCCTAACGACATTTTGGCAGGCAATAAAAAGATTGGCGGCATACTTATAGAGAACAGCATTAAGAACAGCGGTGAAATTTTTTCGGTTGTGGGCATAGGGCTTAATGTTAATCAAACAGATTTTGAGGGGTTGCCTAAAGCATCATCATTGGCAGTTGTTTGCGGGCATGAGTTTGACAAGACAGATGTTCTTGAAAGTATTGTAACAAACCTTAAACGCAATGTAGCTTCGCTGCTTCATAAAAATGTAGACCCTTTATGGGTAACATACCATAAAAACCTTTATAAAAAAGGGGTGCCAATGCCTTTTGAAAAGGATGACAAAAAATTTATGGGTATTATACAGGGTGTTACAAGAAGCGGAAACCTTGAGCTACTACTTGAGGACGACACTATGGCAGAGTTTAAGATTAAAGAGCTGCAAATGCTTTATTAATCATAATCCTCATCATTGTCATCTTCTTCAAACTCATTGATCAGAAAATCAATTACAAGCTCTACATTGTCTCCGTTCTCGTTTAATCCCCAGTAAGAAGGGTAGTAGCCGTCTCCCCAGCCAGATGAAAACATTATTACGTTATTGTCAGAATCCTTATCTGGGCGATGGTCGTTCCAGTCGCCTAAATTCCTCGAGAACTTATTTTTTGACGAATAGGCTTTAAACTCTTCCGAAAGTACTTCATCATAATAATTCGATTCAGGGTCTTTCTCTAAAAGGGCATCCATTTTTGCATTTAGCTGTGCATTGGTTTCTTCATCAAGAAAACAGGCAAGACCGGAGTCTACAGGGAATCCGAAAAATTCATCTTCTCCCAGTTCGTTAAGTTCTTCTTTTGTAATATCATCAGTAACGGCAAGCACCCATTTTGAGGCTTCCTCGGTCCTGAACTTAATTTTAGCATAAGCTACCCTGTAATGCTCCTCGTCTATTTGTGCCATGTAAATGTATACCGGGTACTTGTCTGGCAGTACACTGCGCTTAAACGGACGCTGGTCGTAAGTAAAGAAAGGATCGGAAGCAATGATTTTTCCCGTTGGCAGATTTAAATCGCCAACATGAATCTCTACCAGCTCCTGCATTCCCATATCGTCATCCAGGTTGTATTCAAATTCAAAGTCGTCTGAGTTTTTCATAATTAGGTGAGTTTTATGGTAAGTTACTTAAAACAGTGGTAGTATGGTATTACTTTATAAAATTTTTAACCGGATTTTTGCGTAAACCTGTCGTAGAAATTAGTTACAAGGCTTGTTTTTATACTGTTCTCTTCCAGCGTTATTATTCGGTATGCAAAAGAGTTGGTGTTGATTTCTATGGTTGGTGAATTCTTCTTTACCTGAAACGCTGTAGAGGGTGTAATGTATTGCGTTATCTTTCTGTCAGTTCGTTTGTCAGGCATGTGGTAATGGCCACAAAAAACAGTTATGTTATGCCTGCTTTCCTGTAGTATATCGTTTACTGTATCCCTGTTTTTAAGCGGATAGGTTGTGTCCATCCCTGTAGGGAAGCCTAAAATAGGGTGGTGTACAAAAAGGACTATATGTTTTAGGGTATTTATTTCCTGTGAAAGCCAGGCTAACTGAGGTTCACTTATTTCACCCGAAGAGGAATCCATGTAGATGTATTTATAGAATTCATCCTCATGAGAGTAATATAATTCATCTTCACCCTCTGTTTTGGTATTTTTGTAAAAAGGAATTACCTGAGAAAAAATGTCGTGATTGCCTAATGTTATTTTAAATCCGGGCTTATAGTTTTCCAGTTTTTCAAAAAACCAGTGCAGGTCGTCTTTGTCTGCAAGATCACCGGTAACAACAATATCGTCAAATTTGTCTAAAGCTATATGTTCTAATACGGCTTTAAGGTTCTTCTTTGGGTTAGCCCCCCTGTCTATGGCAGTAGGGTCGCCAAGATGCGTATCGGTTATATGAGCAATAATTTTAGACATTACTCCTTTTTCTCATCCGGTTCAAAAACGGGATCCATTCTTCCGGGAATTTCCAGTTCGTCACTTAGGTTTGGTATAAGTGTTTTCATAGTAGGAAGGTTAAAACCTGCCGTGTCTAAGAAATACCAGTTTTTGCCTTCATTTTCTGAAATTGCAAGAAGTACAGAATTACTTGTAAGGGTACCACCCTCAACTTTTAGTTTTATCATTTGTACCAGTGTGCACTGCAGCGTATTATCTACTTTGTATATTTTTGAAGGTGTTCCGTAATCCATAGATAAGAACGTCATGCCGTCTTTTTCCAGTCCTTCAACCTCCTTTTTAATCTTTTCAATCATTTTAGCCCTTCCGCCCATATTTTTCAGGACTTTTGGGTATGTAAAGTCTGCAAACCTGCTGTAGTCTTTTGTAATAAATGCATTTCCCATCTTGTTTACCTGAGTAAGCATTGTTTTTTGGGTATTGGCATCCTGGGCAGTAGCGCTTAATAATCCTAAAGTGAAAACTAAAACAGTAATAATTCTTTTCATCTGATAATTAAAAAATTTCATTTTGATAAAAGTAATAAAAAAAGCCTTTTAGGCTAACTAAAAGGCTTTTTTGTTTTGTATTTATTGCTGGTTACAGCTTATGCATGTTGTTTGCAAGTGTTTCGATGAATTTGGTTATAGGCCCTTTTACCATCATGGCCATCATAGCATTAAACTCACCTTCAAACTTTAGCTGAACCTCGCTTGAAGAATCTGATACAGAATCAATATTACCTGTTAAGGTAAAAGGAAGCTTATCGCTTGCAGCACCAAGAACCAGTTTGTTTGGAGCAGCTTTCTCCTTCATTTTAAGTTTAATTTCAGGCATGCCTTTTAATGCGAAAATAAAAGAATCATCTCCGGTAACCTCAAACTTTGCAATGTTTTCCGGCATAAGTTTTTCAAAATTCTTTACATCGCTAAGTGCGTCAAAAATATATTGTGCAGGTTTTTCAACCGTTACTTTAGGGCTTTCTAAATTCATAGTATGTTTTGAGCTAAATTAATTACTGTCCCCAGGTGTCAGGGGTTTTTCTCCACTCCTTAAGGGTTTCATGCTCGTCTTCGGTAATGTATTTTTTGGCAACCGCTAAGTCTAAAAGCGTGTCATAATTACCTAGAGTATTTAGTCTTACCCCTGCATTTTTAAAGTTTTGTACCGATATATCAAAACCATAAGTAAAGATGGCAACCATACCTTTTACGTTAGCACCTGCCTCTTTTAAGGCTTCTACAGCCATAAGGCTGCTTTTTCCGGTACTGATAAGGTCTTCTACCACAACCACGTTCTGGCCTTTTTGTAAAAAGCCTTCTACCTGATTTTGGCGTCCGTGTTTTTTAGGTTCAGGACGAACATAAACAAACGGAAGCCCCATAAGTTCTGCCACAAGCATACCTATACCAATGGCTCCGGTAGCTACTCCGGCAATTACATCAGGCTTACCATATTCCTTCTCTATATGTTTTGCAAACTCCTCTCTGATAAAGTTTCTTATCGGGGGGAACGACAGCGTAATCCTGTTATCACAATATATTGGAGACTTCCATCCGGAAGCCCATGTAAAAGGATTTTTAGGATTTAATTTAATTGCGTTTATTTGTAAAAGCAATTCGGCTGTTTTTTTAGCGGTATCTGTATTAAAAATCATAGTACAAATGTATAAAGTTTTTGTTAACGATAAGCCACTTTTTTTAACTAACCAGGTGGAGAAGGAAACAGATTTTAAAATGTTTCTGTTAGAGAGTGTTGATATTGAGCAGCTTATTATAAGCATGTTTAATAATAAGGTTAAAAAAGCTTTTCTTTATCATCCCGATGAAAAGGAAACCTTAAAGAAGCTTAAAGAGAAAATTCCGGTGGCAAAGGCCGGAGGCGGACTCGTATACAACAAAAAAGGGGAGGTGCTTTTTATTTTCCGTAACGGAAAATGGGACCTGCCTAAAGGCGGAATTGAGAAAGGGGAGGGCATAGAAGATGCCGCAATACGCGAAGTTGAGGAAGAAACCGGCGTAAAGAACCTTAAGATTACCCAAAAGCTGCAAAAAACCTATCATGTTTTTAAAAGAAACGGCAACTATAAGCTAAAGGTAACGCATTGGTATGAAATGAAAACCGATTACAAGGGTAAACTACAGGCACAGGAAAACGAAGGCATAGAAAAAGTGGCCTGGCTTAACCCTGAGCAGATTAAAGAGGCTTTGACCAATTCTTATGAAAATATCAAACTGTTGTTTGAGAACATGAAGGTACCTACGGAAGGATAACCGGACCAAAATACTTTAACCAAATAAGAACTCCAAAGCCGCTGCCAATAATACCTGCTGTAATAAAAGTTAGGCGTTGTTGTTTTGGTATTAGCTTAAAAACTGTTATTGCCAGAAAAACTGCAGCTATTAATGCAGTTGCTAGTCCTACAAACCATACAGGTAAGTCAAAGAGTTGTGATATTCTGGTTTCGTCATCACCGTGACCCCATTTTCCTTTAATTATTAAGAACAATATTCCTGACAGGAAATTATAAACCTGTCTTGACAAAAAGAAAGTAAGGAATACAAGTACCCATTGAACTAATGTTAATTTGTTGCCTATTTTTTTTCGGTTAAACCAAAGCAGTAAAAAACCTATAGTACCCGTTAACATGGTTTGTAATGGTCCTCCAAGGACGACTAAAAGATTTTCTTTTTTATCTCTTTCTCTTAATTCCTTAAACTTTTTGATTATTTCAGGGTCTTTATTACCTGTAATAACTTTACTGTTTTGGTCATAAAAATCGTAAAACTCTAGTTCATGAGGGCTATCGTAGTGTACCATATAAGCATAATGTAGTTCGGTTTTATAGCCTAACATTTTGGCAACAGCTATGTGTCCCAGTTCATGTGTTAGCGTACCTACTACGGTAGCTGCTATAAAACCTAAAACGAGATAAACAAATAAACGAAAGTGTAAGGTGAAAGTCATGGAAAAGTAATTTCCATAAAAATAAAGAAAAATATTTCTTACAAATAAAAAAAAAATCAGGCTGTTAAGCCTGATTTTTTTTTTATTATTTCATTTTCCTGTAAACGGGATATTGTAAATAAGATTTCTCGTAGTAAACCGATTGTCTGTAAATCCAGTCCAGTTGTGCCTCACCGCTTTCGGCAAATGCTTTGTCTTCCTGTTTCTTTTTCTCTAAGGCCGCCTTCAGTTTAGGGTCATCCTTAAGCAGTTTGGCTGCGGTATCTTCAAATACATAAGCAGAGAAATATTCCTTTTGCTGTAGTATGGCGTCAAAAAAGTTCCAGTTAAAGTAGGAGTCAGGTGCTTCAGGCTCTAAGGTTTCCAGCAGGTATTTTACATTAGGCTGTTTGGTACTGATTATAAAATCGCCTTTATGAAACTGAACCTTTTCTGTTTTTACAGAGACCTTAGTGCTGTTATGAGGGTAGTGACCTTCATAAGCATTAGAACTCGTTTTATAATCGGTTATGCGGTAACTTTCCACCTCAATTTCCATATCCCTGTCCAGTGGCTGCATGTCTACGCCGTTAAGGTTTAAAAGCTCTATGGCATTCCACCATGATTTAGGAACAATATAAGCCTCAGGGATAGTAACCTCTTTTACCGGACTGTATTCCTGATAGTAAGGTACATTCTTTTTAAACGGCTTAGACCTGTCGTAATACAACCTTGGTTTTCCCGAAATCTCACTTGTTTTGTAATCACCTTCATAACCTAAAAACTCCAGTTGGGTTACTTTGGTTTTGTCCAATTCCCATAGCAGGGTATATTTCATACCCGGTTGGTAGTTTTTAAGGTTATCGGCACGGAGCTGCTTAATTTTTTTATAGTTCTTTTCTATATAAACTATAGAAGCTACCATATAATCATAAGTTACCTTAACACGCGGCGCATAATCCTTAAGCATGTGTGTTTCGGGCATAGAGCCAATGGTGTTGAACATAGACGCATACCCTGTAGAATACCTTGGGTAATCCATAAACTGCTCAAAACCACCATCAGGCTTTTGGTCGTGTATGTTTACATAAGGTGTCGCTTCTGTTCCATGTTTTTTCATATCGGCAAGAATCGCCGGCAGCATATCATTTTTAAAATAAGGACCCAGTTCCCCGCCCAGTTTTTGGTGATGGGTAGCGATGTAGGTAAATGTATATTGATAATCGGCACCATTACTAACATGATTGTCTATAAACACATCAGGGTTCACCTTTTGGAAAATCTCGGCAAAACTCCTGCTGTTTTTAGTGTCCGATTTCAGGAAGTCCCTGTTAAGGTCATAATTGCGGGCATTCCCTCTAAAACCATAGCTCTCCGGTCCGTTCTGGTTAGCACGGGTGTGAGAGTTACGGTTTAACGCTCCGCCTATGTTATATATTGGGATGTTTACAATAACCGTATTATCGGGTGCTTTTAGTTTACCTGTGGCAAGGTCACGATATAGCATCATTGTAGCATCTATACCATCGGGCTCACCCGGATGTATACCGTTGTTTAATAATAAAACAGCCCTGTTTTTATGTATCGCTTTAAAATCAAAGTTCTTTTGAGGATCAAAAATCACGATATGTAACGGCTCACCACTATCGGTAAGTCCCATGGGTACCATCTGTATAGTTTCAAAGCTATTATCAAGCATTTTAAAATAAGCAATGGTCTCGGCATAGGTTGCCGTTTGGTTGCCGTTGCCTTTTTCATACGGAGTAAGGTACTTGTCGTTATTTTGTGCCATAAGCTGCAGGGAGAACAGGATTAATACAAGCGATTTTTTCATAATCATTATTTTACCCTAACCGAATCGGGAACTAAAATAGTGTAATCGCCACCGTTGCGCAGTACATCCCTTACAATGCTTGAGCTTATGTAAGATGTTCTTGCTGCCGTAAGCAGGAATACGGTTTCTATTTTAGACAGTTCGCGGTTAGTGTGTGCAATAGCCTTTTCAAATTCAAAGTCAGCCGGGTTTCTAAGCCCTCTAAGTATAAACTGTGCGCCAACTTTTTGGCAAAGGTCTATGGTTAGGCCTTCATAGGTAATAACCTCTACTTTAGGTTGGTCTTTAAAGGCTTCTTCTATAAAGCGTTTGCGTTCTTCCAACGGGAACATGTATTTTTTTTCGGCATTAACCCCAATAGCTATAATAACCTTATCAAAAAGCTTAACGCCTCTTTTAATAATATCATAATGCCCAAGGGTAATAGGGTCGAACGATCCCGGAAATACTGCTGTTTTCATATATTTTATTTTTTTGCCAAAGCCTGTTCTATGGCATTATCAAATAGCTGTGGTAACGAAATACCCGCTTCGCGTGCCTGTTGAGGCAGGATACTCTCGGTAGTAAGTCCCGGTACGGTATTCATTTCAAGCAGGTAAGGCTCATCGTTTACAATGATGTATTCGCTGCGAGAAAAGCCGTCCATTCTTAATATTTCATAAACGCGTTTTGCCACGCTGTTTACTTTTTGTGTAAGTTCCTCGGATATTCTTGCCGGAGTTATTTCCTGCGACTGCCCGAGGTATTTAGCTTCATAATCAAAAAAGTCGTTTTCAGATACAATTTCCGTAATAGGAAGTACAGTAACCGCTCCGCCATAATTAATTACACCTACCGATACCTCTGTACCGTCAAGGAAGCTTTCAATGATAATCTCGTTATCTTCTTTATATGCTTTTTCTATTGCAGGACTAAGCTCTTCCTTTGTTTTAACCTTAGAGATACCAAAGCTTGACCCCGATCTGTTTGGTTTAACAAAACATGGTAATCCTACCTTATCAATAATAGCCTGTTCGTTTATTTCATCTCCCAGATTTAGGTAATGCGATACCGCAGTTTTAATTCCATATGGTTTTAAAACCGAAAGCAAATCCCTCTTGTTAAAGGTTAATGCAGCCTGGTAGGGATCGCATGAGGTTTGCGGAATATTAAGCAACTGTAGGTAAGCCTGCATTAGTCCGTCTTCGCCGGGTGTACCGTGAATGGCATTGAATACCGCATCAAAAGTTACCTTTTTTCCGTTGTAATCGACAGAGAAATCATGTTTGTTTACAAGGTATTCGTTACTCTCGTCGTCTACCATTACCCATTTATCCTTAAGGATGTGCAGGCGGTAGGGATTGTATTTTGTTTTGTCCAGAAATTGGTACACAACATTCCCGCTTTTAAGGGAAATTTGATATTCACTGGAATATCCGCCCATGATAATGGCAACATTTTTCATTCTAAATGCGTTAAGTATTAGGTTTTGCTTACACAAAAATATCATTATTTGTCTAAACTTATAAAGTTTAGTATTATTTATATCTTTGCTAAAAATCATAGTAAATGAGCCTTAAAAACTTTTTGACCAGTAAAGCATTCTTGAAGCAGATAATTATAGCGCTTATAGTTACTGTAATTGTGGTATTTGCCGTTATGAAATGGCTTAACAGCACCACTAACCACGATCAGAAAATTCAGGTGCCCGACCTGACAAAGAAATTGGTTAATAAGGCCGAAGCAGAGCTGGAAGCTCTAACATTAACTTATGTTATTGTAGATACGGTTGACTACAAACCGGATTACCCTGCCTATTCTATAGTGCAGCAGGATCCGCTGCCTAAGGCGTATGTAAAAGAAAACCGTAAGATATACATTAAGCTTAATGCAGGCGGTTATGATGATATTAACCTGCCGGATCTTATCCAAAAAACCAAAAGAGCATCAGAGTCTATGCTTAAAAGTGTAGGCCTTGAAATAGGTGAGGTTACTTATAAACCGTACCTTGCTAAAGACGTAGTTCTTGAAATGAGACAAAACGGTAAAAAAGTTAAGGCTGGTGATAAGGTTAAGAAGGCATCTAAGATTGACCTTGTACTTGGCGACGGAAAAACAGGTTACAACATCTCTGACGATGATAGGGATAATATGCCTTGAAGCTCGGAAGAAGAAAAATAAATAAGCAGAAAGATATAAATGAGTCAGGTTATAACAGAGCAGGAGCCGGATGACGAGCTTTATGAGCATCACCGATTTGTAGCAGGTAAAGGACAGGCCCCGCTAAGAGTAGATAAGTTTTTAATGAACCTGATGGAAAATGCCACCAGGAACAAAATACAGCAGGCTGCTGCCGATGGTAATATATTTGTAAACGATGTTGCCGTAAAATCCAATTATAAGGTTAAAGCTAACGATGTGGTGCGTGTATTACTGGAGCACCCGCCGTATGAGCTTCTTTTAACACCGGAAAACATTCCGTTAGATATAGTGTATGAAGACGACCAGCTTCTTGTTATAAACAAAGAGCCGGGTATGGTTGTGCATCCGGGACATGGTAACTATAGTGGTACGCTGGTAAATGCGCTGGCTTATCATTTTGAGAACCTGCCTATGAACAGTAGTGAAAGGCCGGGACTGGTACACAGGATTGATAAGGATACATCAGGCCTTTTGGTTATAGCCAAGACCGAGCAGGCTATGACGCACCTTACCAAACAGTTTGCCGATAAGACATCTGAAAGGGAATATATCGCCATTGTTTGGGGAGATATAGAGGAGGAAGAAGGCACTATTGAAGGTAATATTGACCGCCATGTTAAAGACCGTATGCAAATGGCTGTATTTGCCGACGGAAGCCAGGGTAAACACGCAGTAACGCACTACAAGGTACTGGAGCGTTTAGGTTATGTAACTGTGGTTTCGTGCCAGCTTGAAACAGGACGTACCCATCAGATTCGTGTTCACATGAAGCACATAGGGCATACCTTATTTAACGATGCACGCTATGGCGGAGATAAAATACTTAAGGGAACTACCTTTACCAAATACAAGCAGTTTATAGACAACTGTTTTAAAATATTACCAAGACAGGCGCTACATGCCAAGACATTAGGTTTTGAGCACCCTACTACAAAAGAGTTTATGCGCTTTGACAGTGAAGTGCCTCAGGATATGGTTGAGTGTATTGAAAAATGGAGAACGTACTCTAAATCGCATACCATTGAGGATCACGAATAGCATTATGATTCGTTGATTTGGTTATTTGTTGATTTGAAAACTAACACAGGTTGTCATTTCGACGAAGGAGAAATCTCAAACAGAATTAACATAAATAAAAACTCCCGATTTACTCGGGAGTTTTTATTTAAAATAGATATTAAAATGCATTTCACTATTTCTAACAATACCAGAGTATTTAGGATGTATCCATTTGGTTTTTAATACAAACTTTCTAAGTCCATTCTCAAAATAGGATTTGTATTTTAAATTTTCAGCATTTTGAAATGTAGCCTTTACTGTAAGGTTTTCTATGGAGCCATCTTTCATGAGTATGAAATCGGCAGTAGTGTATGATTTTAGTTCCTCTTTTTGAGGATGATACCCTTCAGGATATATAAAGTTTTCGGTATAGTAAACCCTGCTTTTAGTAATGAAATTTTCATATTCGTTGCTCTCATCTAAAGATCTGTCCCTGTCAGGTAAACAATAAACCTTATCCGGATTATCTATTACAAATTGCCTTTCAGCTCTTTTAACTAAAGTATCTATTGAAAGGGAATGCCCTTCTAATAAATTTTCTACCTCTGTTTTCATGACCTCCTGATAGCAATTACTTCTAAATGAATTACTAGCTTCACCATAAAGGGCGTACAAATCAGGTATAGAGATGGTATCAATAACTATATTAAATTTTGATAGTTCCTCAATAACCCCTTTTCTTGGTACACCAAAAAAATAACTTTTTACTTCATAAGTATTATGGAAGTCAATATATGTGTCATGAAGAACAAGTTTTCCTTTTTTTATATCCCTTTCAGCCCTTTCGGTTTCATTAATGCAAAAGGTATCAATAACTTTAAAGTTGTTCTTTGAGGTTTGTTTGGCTAAGAAATCGTTTGGGTTATAAACCTGTATAGTTTCCTGCGTGCCTTTTCCTGTGGAACAGGATAAAGCCAGCGCGAAAAGCAGTACTAAATATAAATTTACTTTCATGAGTTTTTACAGATGGCAAATTTAAAATAATAATAGAAACAATAAAAAAACCTGCGGTCCGTTAAAAGGAACCGCAGGTTTCGGGAAACATATATAAAGGTAAACCAGTTACTGTTTAATAAACTGTAATTCTATAGCAAGTTTAACTTCCTCACCAACAAGAACACCACCGGCTTCAAGAGCTGAGTTCCAGTTTAGGCCCCAGTCTTTACGGTTTATTTTACCTGTAATAGAGAAACCTGTTTTGGTATTACCCCAAGGGTCTTTTGCAAGTCCGCCAAATTCTACGTCAAGTTTTACCGGTTTTGTAACCCCGTGTAAAGTAAGGTCTCCTTTAAGAGTATACTCTCCTTCGTCTTCTTTAGTGAAAGAAGTAGCAGAGAAACTTAATTTAGGGAATTGTGCAGCGTCAAAAAAGTCGGCGCTTAAAAGGTGTCCATCCCTGTCGGCACTACCTGTTGTGATAGAATCAACCTCTCCGGTAAATTCTATTTTAGCGTTTTCAAAATCGTCTCCGTTAGTTTCAATGTAAGCATCAAACTTCTGGAAGCTTCCTGAAACGTTAGTAAACATCATGTGTTTTACTTTAAATCCTATTTCTGAGTGTGAAGGGTCTATTACCCATTTAGTTGCAGACATAATTTATTAATTTTTAATTGTTATTGATTTAATTTCTGTATTAAGTTACTGATTTTTAAACTGTCATTGGTACATCCATTATTAATATTTCGGCACCTTTACTTAAAGCCTTTATAGTAATACTGTTACTGTCCCATACACCTAGTCCATCCCTGCGGTTAAGGTTTATACCGTTAATGCTGAAGTCACCTTCTAAAACAAACACATATACACCGTTACCCTTTTTCTTAAAGTCATATTTAGTGCTTTTATCTTTGTCAAACTTTCCTAAGTGGAACCATGCATCCTGATGTATCCATACACCTGCATCGTTAGGGTTTGGTGAAAGTATCTGTGCAGTTTGTTTTGCCTGTCGGCTGCCTTTAGTGTTATCTGGTCATAACGCGGAGTAACATTCCTTTTGTTAGGATATACCCATATTTGAAGAAACTTGGTAAGCTTGTCTTTATTCTTTATTGTATTCGCTATGGTAAATACCAGTACCGGCACTCATAACCTGGATATCTCCATTTTTTATAACCGCGGTATTGCCCATACTATCTTTATGTTCCAGGTCTCCCTCCAGCGGAATGGAAATGATTTCCATATTATCGTGCGGGTGAGTACCAAAACCCATTCCCGGATCTACACGGTCGTCATTAAGTACCCTTAGTACACCAAAGTGCATCCTGTCGGGATTATAATAGTTGGCAAAACTAAAAGTGTGGTGCGAATCTAACCAGCCATGATTAGCATGGCCGCGTGTGTTTGCTTTATGAAGAACTGTACTTTCGGTTATTTTAGAATCTTCGTTAGGTAGATGGTTGTAACCTATAGGCTCCAGTGGTTGTATTTCGTCTATATCATTTTTAAGCGCATCGCCTACAGCAGATGAGGCAACAAACATTCCTGTGCCCATCAGTCCTTTCTTTATAAAATCTTTTCGGTTCATAGTAGCGGTTGTTTTAATATTACAGTACAAAGTTGCGTAATACTAAAACCCAAAACATTGAACTAGGACAAGAAATACATTTTAGGCAAAAAGTTTAAGTTGTCTATAGCAATTTAAAATTCAGTATTTAAAATTTAAAATAACTATCAGTGTTTTGCAATCTTGGCCCTTACCTTACTAAGGAATTCAGCAGAAATACCAAGATAAGAAGCTATGTAATGCTGAGCTACACGCTGTGGCAGGGTAGGATAGTGGTCTAAAAACTCAAGGTATTTGTCCACAGCCGTTTTAGCTATGGTATTAAAAAGCCTGTCCTGTGTAACGGCAAGATTACGGTATAACAGTATTCTGAAAGCCCTTTCAAACCTAGGGGCTTTTTTAAAAAGCTCTTCTTTGCTTTCGGGAGTAAAGATAAGGAGTTCACAATCCTCTAATGTTTCAATAAATGTATGGCTGGGCCTGTTTTCATAAATACTAAAAGAAATATCACTAACCCATGAGTTTTCTACAGCAAACTGAAGGATAACTTCCTGCCCGCCTGCATCTATATAGTACTTTCTTATACAGCCCTTAATTACAAAAGCCTCAAAGTTGCACATTTCCCCTTCATGAAGCATGATGGTTTTTTTTGGTACTTCCCTGTATTCAAGCAGTGAATTTAAAATATCCAGTTCCTCTTTAGAAAAAGAAACATAGCGGCTAATGCTTTCATTTATTTGCGAATACTTGTCCATGCTGTAAGAGTTTACAACAAATATAAATTATTTAAGGGTACAAAAAAAGTGCTGTCTCAAAAGCAAAATGTACTGTTTTTCCATTTCGACCTTGTGGAGAAATCTTTAAATATGGGTTTGAGATTTGTCTTACCTGTTCGGCTTTAGCCTCGGGTCTCGACTTCACTGCGTTACGCTCGAAATGACACTCTTGAGACAGCTCTTTATTTATTCATTTTCGGGAATAGGTTCCCATAATTCTATTTTATTTCCTTCCGGATCATAAACCCAGGCAAATTTACCAAATGACGCTTCGTCGCGCTTTTCATCTATTCGTACTCCATCGGCTTTTAGCATTTCAAGGAACTCTTCCAGTCCTTCAACCCTGAAGTTTACCATAAACTGCTGGTTTTCGCTAAAATATTTGGTATCTGCCTTAAATGGAGCAAATACCGTAGGACCCTGTTCCTGTTCCCATATTTTGCCACTGCCTACCGAATGTATCCCGAAATACTTTTCATACCACTGGCTTAATGCCGTACTGTCCTGCGAACGGAAAAATAATCCGCCTATTCCTGTTATTCTGCCCATGCCTTAAATTCTTCTTTATTTTGTTTAGGTTTCTTTTTAAGTATTAGGGCAGCTAGTAACGTAAATATTATTCCTACCCATAAAATTTCAACATACGTATAAAGTATTACCATCAAAGGATTTTTGTAGTCCTCAACAACTTTTGCATTCTCGGCTATTTGGGCATTTATTTGTTCTGCAGTACTTCCTGCTTCCCTCATCTGTTCAACAATCTTATCCCCGTATTGTTGTGCAAAATTCGGGTAATAGTTGTAAAATACTATAAGCCATACAAAAACATATATAGTTGAGGTAATAAGTGACATAAGCAGTCCCATTTTTAATGCTTTTAAAAATGTAATAGACCCCCCGGCCTGTTTATCCCTGTAATTTTTAATACCCACAAAAATTAAAGAGAAGCCCACAATCATGGATGCAAAGCCAATAATCATGGCATTTGTCATGTCTTCATGTCCTGTAAGGAAAGTAATTATGTACCCGATGATACTTATTACCCCTCCGATTAAACCGTAAGTTAAGATAGTTTTTGTCATACCTGTTATTTGTTTTTATTGTTTGTTTATGGTGCAAAAATGGGTAATATCACATAAAACAGCCTCATCCTTTCGGGTGATTTTGCTGTTTTTTATAAAGTTACAACTTTTGGGTGATAGGTTTTAAGGTATGATGCTCAGTCTTTTAGCTTTTTCAACGGCTTGAGTACGTCGTTTAACCTCCATTTTTTCAAAAAGTTTGCCTGAGTGTGTCTTAATTGTGTTTAGCGATACAAAAAGCTGGTCGGCAATTTCCTTATTGCTCATTCCTTTTGCCATAAGTTCTAAAACTTCAAGTTCGCGTGCGGTAAGGTTAAGGTTGTCCAGTTCGTTTTGGTTAAGAACAAATTCCGGAGTAGGGGTAATGTATACTTCTTTTTCCACTACTATGGTTTTTGCTTTGGGCTTAAATAGCTTTAAGGCGAGCCAAATGCCTAGCCCCATAAAAACGGCCGCAATAATACCAATGTAAATGTCAAGGGAAGTACTAAGCACTAAAAAACGAAATTCCAGCCAGCGTAGCAATAAAAGCAGCAACGCAAGGCTGGAACTGTATAGTGTTAAATCTTTATGTTTCTTTAAAGCCTTAAACATGTTGGGGACTGTTTAGGGCAAAGATAAAATTATTTTTCTTCTCCTAAGTTAAGGGCGTCCCTAAGCATTTTTTCAAAGTTTGCCTCCGACGGATAAGGTAATTCAGAGTTTACAAAGTTTCCGTCAGGATCAATAAGAATGAACCTTGGTATACCCTGTACATTATATTCCTTCATAAATTTGCTTACATTATTAGCATGTAGCTGTAATACACTTTTCGATTTTTGGTTTACTTCCACATACCAGTTGTCTATGCGCCTGTCTACACTTAAAGCTATAAACTGCACCTGTTCATCTTTATATTTAAAAGCAAATCGTTCAAATTTAGGACTTTGTTCCCTGCATGGTCCGCACCATGTGGCCCATACATCTATAACAACATATTTACCTTTAAAGTCATCCAGTGTGTAGTTTTTCTTATCATTGCTTACGCCATCAAACAAAGGAGCTTTATTTCCTTTTTCAAGTGTTTTATAAAGGTTTACTTTAGAAGCCAATAGTGTAATATACCTGCCTTCTGTAAAAAGAGGCGTATACTTTGCCATAAGGCTGTCCCTCTCTGTAGTGTTAGAGGCCTGTTGCAGGCTTTCTCTCATTTGCCAGTAAAGCATTTTATCCCTAAAAGTACCTTTGTCAAGTTTTTCAATACCCTGTAAGGTCTTAGTGTTTTCATCAAGTTCCTCTTTATTATCAGCTATTATCTGGTTTTTAAGGTAACTAAAGTAGTCCTGATCGCTTAACAATCCTTCATCATCCAGGGGAACTTTTGCCATCATTTCTTTAATACCGTCATTAGGTAAAGTTTGCTGATCCGGATATAAGGCTATACGTTTTTTTACATAAGAGTTCCAGTAAACCAGATATTTTATGGTAATAAGCCTTTCTTCCTGAAGGCGGTAATCTTCACGCGGTACATAATTATCTGTAGTTTTAAAATTCTTAGATCCCTCAATCTCACCTTTCCATTCCTTAACTAATTCACGTATGAAATAATCGGGTTTGTCAAGTTCACTGTTGTTTTGAAGCATGTAGTTCACATTACTCCATAAGGTATATTTTTCTTTTTTGTATTGATTCTCTGCCAGTCTTGTACCTCTATATTCAGCAACTGCATCATCTTTATTTGCTTTAATTTTAATGTAAACACTATCGTTATTGCCTATCACTACATTTCCTTTTAAGTCATGAGGCATGTTAAGTGTATAAAAGTCGAGTGGCAGGTTTTTATCTATATGATAGTTGAATTTGTTGTCTTTTACCGGTATTACAGCTATGGTATCATTTACAAAATTATCAACCAGATATAAGGTGTCAAAATTATTTTCACTTTCAAATTCTCCTGCAATAACTGTCTTACCATAGGGTTCCATAACATTAGGAATTAGAGTATACCACAAAAGCCCTCCCAAAACAATAACCACACCTGCAAGTTTGCCTGTGCGAGCTCCGTTGCCTGCAAAAGCCCTTACAAAGTTTTTGTGTTTGTACCATTCAAAACCAATGTAAAGTAATAACAGACTGCAAATAACAGAAACACATTCAGAATAGGTAATCCAGTAACCTAACTGGCTTCCTTCAGGATTACGGCTTACCTGATATAACATTTCCATAGGGTACCATGCCGGGAATACCATAAAGTTTACAGCAATAAGATATCCTAAAATAATAGCAACACCTATTAAAATAGGCCATATAAAACTTGGCAGTAATACACAAATAACATATTGCAGTGCACTAAGTGTAAGTGATGCAAGGAATAGTCTTATTACCAGCCAGAATACATGAGAAAACTCAAAAGAGAACGAAACAGTATCCGGAGTATCTAGGAACGAATACATTATATAGCTCCCTATAAAGGTTACAATAATATAGGTGGCTATAGCAATTAGATTGGTTATAAGTAATATGGAAAACTTTGAGAAGTATATTGACAGCTTTTTAATTGGTTGGGTTTCCATAAGCTGCCATCCACCATTTTTATGATCCAGTTGCGTAAGCCTACTGGCAGAAATTATGATGATAAGCGGAAAAAAGAATCCGGCAAAAGCTTCAACAATTGCATCAAGTGTATGGGTAAAATAATTATAAGGTAGTCCCGGTTTTATATTTCTATTTTCAATAATAGTTATAATAGCATAAATTATTGGGATAATCGCGGCAATTATTATAGAGGTTAAATATACACCCGTCCCTTTTCTTTTAAGATGTTCTGCCTTTAAGGCAGTTAAAAAAGTTTGCATTATATATAGTTGTTGGTAAGGTTAATATTAGTTTACGAGTGCCATGAACCATTCTTCAAGGCCGTCCAGAATTTTTATCTCATAGACTTCGGCACCATTGTTTACAAGGTTTTTTGTAAAGCCCGGAATTTCTTCGCGGTTTGGTAGTTCCAGTGAAAGCTGAGAATTGTTTTCCAGTAAAACAGTAGGATTGTCTTTTACTAACTGTTCATGCCAACGCGGTGCATCATTTATGGTTATACGTATTTTGCACAGACCGGATTTTTTGGAAAGTTCTTCCATAGTACCTTCAAACTGAATTTTACCTTTACTAACAATACCAACATGGGTACACATTTTCTCGATTTCGGCAAGAAGGTGACTCGATACAAAAATGGTAATCCCTTTTTCCCTGTTAAGTTTTACCAGCAGTCTTCTTATATCCTGAATACCGTTAGGGTCGAGGCCGTTAACAGGCTCATCCAGTAAAAGCAGCTCCGGCTCGTCCAGTAGAGCAATGGCAATGGCAAGGCGCTGTTTCATCCCAAGGGAATAAGTTTTTGCTTTTCTTTTGCCATCCCTTTGCAGGTCTACAAGTTCCAGTACCTCATTAATCCTGCTTTCGGGTACATCGCGAAGTTTTGCAATGTATTTAAGGTTGTCATATCCGCTAAGGTGAAGGTAAAGTGCCGGGCTTTCTACCAGCGCACCTATTTTTTTAAAGGAAGCGGGAAGCTCTTTATGCAACGGTTTTCCAAATAAGTAAATGGAATTATTCTGTTGCGGTAGTATACCTGTTAATAATCGCATGGTTGTCGATTTTCCGGCTCCGTTAGGACCCAAAAAACCATAGATAGAACCTTTAGGAACATTTAAGGAAACATTGTCCAGGGCTTTTCGGTTTTTGGAATAGTGAAAAGTAAGGTGCTCCGTCCTGATAATGTAGTCTGTCATTTTATTTTAGTTGGTTAATGGTTAAATAAGAAAACTCCTTATTTATAGTATTCGTATATGTTTTGCCGATAATGTTACAATCATTAACTTTGAAACATAACAAATTAGTATATGAAGATCGTTATATCTCCTGCAAAGTCGCTTGATTTTGAAACAAAATTACCTACAAGAAAAAATTCACAACCTGCCTTTTTAGAGCAAAGTGAGGTTATTCATAAAAAACTTAAAGAAAAATCGCCCGCTGAATTAAGCAAGCTTATGGACATAAGCGATAAACTTGCCGAACTTAACTGGCAGCGCAACCAGGAATGGAAAACACCGTTTACCACTAAAAATGCACGCCCGGCAATGTATGCCTTTAACGGGGATGTATATGTGGGGCTTGATGCTTATACCATACCAACAACCAAGCTTAATAAGCTACAGGATAGCCTAAGGATACTATCGGGACTTTATGGTGTATTAAAACCGCTTGACCTGATTCAGCCTTACCGACTTGAAATGGGTACTCAGCTACCTGTAGAAGGAAGTAAAAACCTGTATGAGTTTTGGAAAAAAACGGTTACTCAGGCCTTAAATGATGAGCTAAAGGACGACGAGTTGTTTGTAAACCTTGCGAGTAAGGAATACTTTGATGCGGTAGATACAAAAGCTTTAAAAGTACCGGTAATTACTCCTGAATTCAAGGATTACAAAGACGGTAAACTTAAAATGATAAGCTTTTTTGCCAAGAAGGCGAGGGGTATGATGGTACGTTATATAATAGACCATAATATACGTTCCCTTAGCGGATTAAAAGGTTTTGATTATGAAGGCTATAAATTTGACGCCAAATTATCTAAAGGCAATAAGCTGGTTTTTACAAGATAGAAACTTATAAAACATAAAAAACTCCGAAGTTG
Source organism: Flavobacterium alkalisoli (assembly GCF_008000935.1). Classification (NCBI taxonomy): domain Bacteria; kingdom Pseudomonadati; phylum Bacteroidota; class Flavobacteriia; order Flavobacteriales; family Flavobacteriaceae; genus Flavobacterium; species Flavobacterium alkalisoli. The sequence continues at coordinate 3,767,423 of NZ_CP042831.1, read as the reverse complement.
CCTTCGGAGTTTTTTGTTTGAACACTTTGGCAAAAGCCTAATGTTACTATATTAAATAACCAAAACAATTTTAATGCATTGCCTCACTCATATCTACTTTACCTTTTCCGCGTTTAACAAGCAGTATAAACGGTATACATAATAAGAATAGTATACCCAGGTACATAAATACATCCATATAAGATAGTATGGTTGCCTGCTTAGTTACGTTAAAGTCAAGTATCTGATATGCCTTAGCTAACGATTCACTTTCAGAGAAACCTTTGCCCATAAAGCTGTGTTTTAATCCTTCTACACGTTGCTGTACCGCAAAGCTTGCTTTATCAAGGTGAGATATTAAATCTACCCTGTGCTGTTGGCCAAATCTTGAAATAAAAGTGGTAATGATGGCGATACCAAAAGAACCACCTAGCTGGCGCATCATACCTGTAAATGCTGCTCCCTCACCAATACCTTTACCTTTTAGGGTAGAAAGTGATAGTGTGGTAATAGGTACAAATAGTAATCCAAGTCCCATACCTCGCATAATAAGTGGCCAGAACATGTGTTCTTCTCCCGTATCATTAGTAATGATGTTATGCATCCAGAAGGTAAAGAAGAAGAACACAAGGAAACCAACGGCAACCATATAGGTTTGTGGTACTCCTTTTTGTATTAACCTACCTATTATAGGCATCATGAAGGCTGTTGTTAATGAACTGGGTATTAATAATAATCCCGTTTCAAGAGCTGTCCACCCTAAAACCGACTGTGTATATATAGGGACGATAAATGTTGAACCATATAAACCGAAACCAAGTATAAAACACATTATAGTACCTATACGCAGGTTACTGTCCTTGAGGACGCTTAGGTTTACAATAGGGTATTGGTAGGTCATTTCCCGCCATATAAATGCCAGTAATCCAAATACAGATATAATACTCAGCATTATAATGGTTGGATCGGCAAACCAGTCATCCTGCTGTCCGTGTTCCAGCACATATTGTAGCGAACCGATAAACGAGGCCAGGAAAACAATACCCCACCAGTCTACCTGATTAGGTTTAAGCTTTTCGCCATATTTAGGGCTCTTTACATACATAAGTGTAAGAAGGGTAGCGATAATACCTAACGGAACGTTTATATAAAATATCCATCCCCAGTGATAGTGATCTACAATATAACCACCAAGCGGCGGACCCAATGTAGGTCCTACAATTACACCCATACCATATATGGCCTGTGCCATACCTCTTTTTTCGGCCGGGTAACTCTCGGTAATAATAGTTTGTGCTGTTACCAGCAGAGCACCACCACCCATACCTTGTATGAACCTAAAGAATACAAGCTCCCATATATTAGTGGCATTACCACATAAAAACGAAGCTACGGTAAATACTATAATAGATACGGCAAAATAATTTCGTCGTCCAAACTGCTGAGACAGCCAGCTTGTCATTGTATAATAATAACATTAGCAATAGCATAGGCAGTAATTACCCACGCAATGTCGGTAAGGGTTGCACCCAGTGTACCGCGCATTTGGTTTAATGCTACGTTTACAATTGTAGTATCTACAATTTCAAGCAGGGCACACAGTACCGCGGTAATGGTAATAATTACCCGCCTAAAGCCATATTCTACCAGGCTGTCATCCTGTGTTACTGTTGCTGCCATATTATTTTATATGTACATCTACTTCTACGTTCATACCCGGACGAAGTAGTTTTACTTTTTCTTTATCGTTATTTTCAGTTAAGCTTATTTTTACCGGTAGCCTTTGTACTGTCTTAACAAAGTTACCTGTAGCATTATCAGGAGGAAGTAAAGAGAAACGAGACCCTGTAGCAGGAGAGAAAGATGTTAATACACCTTCAAACTCGGTATCAGGATAAGCATCTACTTTCACAACTACTTTTTGACCTTCGGTCATTTTGTTAAGCTGAGTTTCCTTAAAGTTAGCCACTACCCATGTCTCGTTATTATTTATAACGTAAAACAGGGCTTGTCCCGGAGCTACTAGCTGTCCCGGCTGTAAATCGATAGTAGAAACCTGTCCGTCTACAGAAGCGGTAACTACAGTGTAATCCAAATTAAGTTTTGCAGCATCAAGAGCGGCTTTGGCCTTCTCAATGTTAGCAGCAGCAACTTCCGTTTGTTTGTTGGACACATTCGATTTCGAGATAATCGCATTTTTTTGGTAGTTGCTGGCTGCCTGTTGTTGCTGTAACACGTTTAACTGTGCTTCAGCCTCTTGCTTTGCGGCTTGCGCCTGCTCAAATTGTTGTTTAGTTATGGAGTGATTTTTATATAAGTTTTCGTAACGCTCAAAGTCGTTGGTGGCTCTCCAAAGCCTTACTTTAGCAGCTTCTATGTTTCCTTTTGTAGACTGTACGTTAGCCTCAGAAACCGATACGTTAGCAACAGCGCTTCCTACATCGGCTTTAGCAACTGCAAAACTACCTTCGGCAGCGGCAAGTGCAGCTTTAGCTTCTTCAACCCTTACTACATAATCTTTATCGTCTATAACAAAAAGCGTATCGCCTTTTTTTACAAAGTCATTGTCTTTTACATATACTTTAGTAATGTATCCGGTAACACGAGGTATAATAGGGCTCATGTTTTTTTCTATCTGTGCATCATCAGTAGTTTCATGAGCTAACGAGTGAAGGTATTTGTATGTACCATAAGTTCCGCCAACAGCTACAAGTGCTATAAGTATGAAAAGGAACTTTTTATTTGTTTTCTTTTTTTCCATGATGGAGGATTATTTTGTTTGAGTAAGATTGAAAGAGTTAGTTAATTTTCCTGAAACATTCAGCAGCTCATAGTAACGCTGAGTAATATCTGCTTTAGAGAATGTTTCGTTTAATTTTGCCTGTAGCTGTTGAACATCTGCCTCTAAAAGGTCGTTTGTATCGCTAAGGCCGTTATCATATTTATCTTTTACTATACGGTAATTTTCGTCCGCCTGGGCAACGGCTTGTGTATAAACCCTGTTTTGTTTAATGGCAAGGTTATAGTTTTCAAGGGCATCCTGTACCTGAACCTTAATTCTGTCGGTAAGTATTTCCACTTCCTGTCTTGTAGCTTCTGCACGGCTGGCAGCAGTTTTAACGTGCTTACCGTTTTTAAACAGATTAGAAATGTCATAAGAAACACCTACACCAAAATTAATTGCATTGGTTACCTGAAATACGTTTTTAATATCAATAGCTGCATAACCACCTAAAAGTGTTACTGTAGGGTAGTAGTCAGCTTTGGCAACCTTCATGTTGGCTTCGCTGGCTTTTTGCTGCCATCTTAAAGCCTCAAGGTCATTCCTCTGATTTATGGCATCCTGTTCTGTAATAGCAGTGTTTAATTCAGAAGCTTCTTCAAAATAAGAAGAGTTTGGTTCCAGCTGTGTACCTTCCTGAAGCTTTAGTAATGTTACCAGCTGGTAGTTAATGGTAGAAGCTCTTTTCTTAGCATCTTCAAGAGAAAGCTCAATGTTAGATGCCTGTAACTGTGCTTTAAGCAGGTCGTTACGGGCAATAATGCCATTTTGCTCCATAGCTGTAAAGTCAGTAACACGTTGGTTAGCGCTTTTCAGGTTTTCCTGTATAAGGCTTATAGATTCCTGAGCTTTATAAAGGTTAACATACAATACAATGGTTTGCATTGCAATTTGTTCTTTAGTATGCGCTGCATTAAAGCTTTCAGCATTATAAGCATCGGTTGAAGCCTCTATGCTATTTTTAAGCTTAAAGCCCGAAAACAAAGGCATACCCACAGTTGCCATACCTAACATAAGCTGGTCTACTTTTGGTGAGCCTGAAGCCGTTTCTCCGTCATTACTGTCTCCTGTAGGGATTTTAAGAGTAATGTTAGGATCTGTAAGCCTTTGGTATTGCCCTGAAAGTTTAACTTCAGGATAAATATTATTCTTTACGCTTTCCATTTCATACTTTGAAGTGGAAACCTTAGTATCGGCAAGTGTCGCCTCATTACTTTTTGTAACTGCCAGACCTATGGCCTCATCAAGGGTAAGCGACTTTTTCTCCTGAGCCTGCATTGCAGTAATGCCGGAAAGAAATAACGCCCCGGCCAGCAGTAAATATCTAGTTTTCATGAACTAAAAGTGCTTTAATGGTTTGTTTAATGTGAATTGTTAACTCGTTTTCTATATAGTTTTCGTAAGCCTCATCGGTACTGATTCCTAAGTGAGCCTCAAAGAAAGGCCTGTTCATCTGGAAATGTACCAGTGTACCCATAATAGTAGGGGGTATAAGATTAATATTTACATCTTTTCTAAATATTCCCTGTTCCTGCCCTTCATTAATAATTTTGGTAAAGGCTTCCATATTCTGGCGTTTTACATCGGTAAATGCCTTCATGTCCATTATTCTTTTTTTGGTGGAAAGCTCAAAGTGCAGTATCTGGTACATACACTTGTTCTTATTAATACGGGAAATGTAAAGGTCTATAAGTCGGTCTACTTTTTCGGAAGGAGTAAGATCTTCCTTAGAAATGATGTCAAGCTGCATTCTCATATCCGATGTACGGTATATAATAAGAGCTTCCAGCATTTTTTCTTTTGAACCGAAATAATAAGAGATCATTGCAATATTAACCTTAGCAGCCTTAGCTATACTTCTTATAGAAGTGCCGTCAAAGCCCTCGCTGGCAAACAGTATCTCTGCTGCTTTGAGTATCTCTAACTGCTTATCATTGTATTCTGTCATGATATAGAATTCAAAATTCTCTGCAAAGTTAAACGTTTGTTTAAATTAAACGTTTGTTTAAATTTGCTGTTAACAGTTATTTAACAAATAACGTTATAGTTAGTAAGGGTGTTAAAAAGTATACTAACCCTTTAATTTATTCCGTTAGTATTATGTTATATAAAACCAAATGTCAAATTTATTCTCCTAAGCCAAATGAAGATTTTAAAAGCCTTTCTATTAAGTTTTGCCCTATGCAGTACGGCCGGAGTTAGTGCACAAAAGGTATTTGCTTCGGCAAAATATACCCAAATGTGCAGTTATTACGGAGAAGCTGTTACGGGTGATATCCATGCCTATAAACCCGAAGCCTCGGCAGAGTCGGCAGTAAAAAATATTATGTCGGTAATTGGCCTTAAAGCTAATTTTGAATTGCGTGCTGCAAATGTACCTAATGCAGCTGCCGTTATTTTAAAAGGCAAACGCTATATATTATATAACCCAAAGTTTATGGCTAACATCAACTCGGTAACGGGTAGTGACTGGGCAGCCATAAGTATACTGGCACATGAAATAGGCCACCACCTTAACGGGCATACGCTGGACAATGTGGGCAGCAGGCCACAAACCGAGCTGGATGCCGATGAGTTTTCCGGTTTTGTATTGGGCAGGTTGGGAGCCACTCTTGCCGATGCACAGGCAGTAATGGGTACCATAGCCAGTATTAAGGGGTCGCATTCTCATCCGCCTAAAAGCGACAGGCTTATTGCCATTGCGGCAGGATGGAATAGGGCAGGAGGGACTGCTATTGCTGCACAACCCGTAGTGCAAACCCAGCCGGAAAAACCAAAACCTGTAGTAATAGCCGAAAAACCAAAAGAGGTAACCCAACCGAAACAGGTTTTAGTAGAGAGAAACCTGACTCGTGAGGAAAGGATACAGCAAAGTGCACAATATGATAAGAACATAGCGAGTGACGCTTACTTTCGTGATGATCCTAAGGGCAAATATTACCTTACGGTAAAAGGTAACCTGGTTCAGGTGGAAAGAGATAAGGTATATTTAGTGGCCAGACTCGTTAGATCAAACAGATCGGGATATAAAATGATGCTTACCGATAATGATAAAACCAACCTTTATATAGGTAATGGTGGTGCTTTGGTTAACGAATCGGGTAGTACAGTGGGTGTACTAAAGGCAAGGCGTTAAATGTCTCATTATTAATGATTAATTGCTGATAAAATAGTAAATTAGATGCGGTTTTGGCTCAAGCTTAAACCGCTTTTAATTTTCACGGATATGCAGTTGAGTATTTTATGGAAGGGAATAAAAAACGACACAGACGAACATTGTGCCGTAAATTACCGTGATACCACTATCTCGGTACATTCTGAAATTGAAGGTTGGGTTAAAAGAAAACCTGTTTATGCAGAATACTGGTTAACACTTAACAATAACTGGGAAGTAAGGTCGTTTGAGATATCGGCTAATGTGGCTGATAAGACCTATAAATATTCCCTTGGTTTAGATGATAACGAACACTGGAAATGCAAAAAGAACCTGCCTCATTTTTACTTTGAGGGCTGTAACTATATTGATATATCGCTAACTCCGTTAACAAACACGCTTCCGGTAAATAATTTACATTTACTGAAAGGCGAAAGCAAAGAGATTAGCCTTATTTATGTAGATATACTGGCTAATGAGGCAAGAAGGGAAAGGCAAAAATATACCAGGTTGGACGAGCAGCTTTACCGCTTTGATAACCTGAAAGGCTTTACGGCAGATATTGAGGTAGATAAGGATGGTTTTGTTGTAGATTACCCGGGGCTGTTTGAGCTTGTACAGATACGATAAGTTTTATTAAGGCATTTGTATAATGGTGCATAAAATTGAGAATGGCTTTATTATTCAATGTAAGGTTTAAGCTAAATCTTTAAATTTGTAGAAAACCATTTGTAAAGCCATGAAATCTTTAAAAGTAATTGCCTTTGATGCCGACGACACCCTTTTTATAAACGAACCCTATTTTGAAGAGACCGAAAAGAAATTTTGCGGACTCATGGAAAACTATCTTTCCCATCAAAGCCTGTCGCAAGCACTCTTTAAACACCAGATAGAAAATCTTCCGCTGTATGGTTACGGCATTAAAAGCTATATCCTAAGCATGATACAAACAGCCATAGAGGTTTCAGATGGTACTGTTAGCATAAAACATATCGATAAGGTACTGGAACTGGGTAAGGAACTCCTGCAAAAGCCCATAGTATTATTAGAAGGGGTAGAGCAAACCCTACAGGCACTTCATGGGAATTATAAACTGGTCGTAGCAACAAAAGGCGACCTTAAAGACCAACAGCGTAAGCTGCATGATTCAGGCCTTGGGGAATACTTTCACCACATAGAGGTTATGGCCGATAAAAAAGAACTTAACTATAACAAGCTCTTAAAAAGGCTGGATATAGAACCGCATGAGTTCTTTATGATAGGGAATTCATTGAGGTCGGATGTATTGCCGGTGCTTAATATTGGCGGGTATGCCTGTCATGTTCCGTTTCATACTACATGGGCACACGAGCTTATAGATCATGAAATTGAACACGATAATTTTATGAAATAAAAAAACTGAACGAAATTATCCCATTACTGCTACCTTAATAACTATCCATGAAACCACACTTTTTTAAAACTCCTGCCCACTTTAGGGAATGGCTGGAAGAGAATCATGAAACAGCCGCTGAGCTGCTTGTCGGTTTTTATAAGGTAGGTACCGGAAAGCCAAGTATTACATGGCCACAATCGGTAGATGAGGCGCTATGTTTTGGTTGGATAGACGGTATCAGGCGTACTATTGATAAAGAAGCTTATTCCATACGGTTTACTCCGCGAAGGACAACCAGTATATGGAGTGCAGTAAACGTAAAAAAGATGGAAGAGCTGCTGGCAGCCGGTTTGGTTAAGCCTATGGGGATAGCAGCTTATGAAAAACTGAAAGAGGGCAAAACTAAAATATATTCCCATGAAAGGAAAGCTCCTGCAGAGTTTACCAATGAGCAGGAAAAAATCTTTAAAAACCATAAAGCTGCCTGGGAATTTTTTAATGCTCAGGCGCCTTATTATAAAAATCTTATGAAGCATTGGGTTACTTCTGCCAAGCAGGAAAAAACACAGATATCCCGACTGGAAAAACTGATAGATACGTCAAAGAAAAGCCAAAGAATCCGATAAAAGGTCATTTTTGTACGTTAAAGCGCACATTTTTTTATATATTTTTGGTGGTGTTAGTATACACATAAACTCAAAACCAGCTAATTATGAAAAAACACCTTATCAGAAATCTTTTCGCTATCGGAGTACTAATATGTTTTGCTTTTGCATTACCAAATTTCAGCAAAAAAGAATTTAACGTAGTTATAGATGCCGCACACGGCGGTAAAGACTATGGAGCTGTATATAATGATTACATGGAGAAAGATATTGCTGCAATTATCGCTAAGAAAATTGAAGTACTTAATAAAGACAACAAGGATGTAAAAATTCATTTTACAAGAACAGGAGATGAATTCGTCAACTTAAACGAAAGAGTAGAGACCATCAATAAGATTAAGCCCGATCTTGTTTTATCTTTACACCTTAATGCTGCAAGAAATCCTGAAAATACTGTTTCAGGTATGGAAATTTTTATAGCTAATGAATCCGACCAGAAAGAACAGTCGGCACAGTATGCAAAACAGCTTACCGATAAAATAGGAAAAGATTATAATGTGGTAACTAAAGAAGCGGGTTTCTATATGCTTAAAAAAGCAGAAGCTCCGGCGCTTGTTTTTGAAATGGGCTTTATTACTTCAGAAAAAGACAGAGGTTACCTTACAACAGAAGAAGGTCAGGATAAGCTTGCTAACTTAATAGCGAACTTTATTACCGACATAAAATAATTATCATGAAAGAACAGAACTATACAAATCATATACGTTTTTACACACCGCACCATTTTGTGTTTTACCCTGTAATGATTTTATTAATGGGTATTTGTGTAGGATATGCTTTTAATAACGAAGACTGGCTTATATGGCTATTTATGTTCCTTCTTTTTTTATCGGTTACACTGGTAAGCTTTATGCTAAGGCAACATTATGCCTTAACGCTGCAGGACAGGATAGTTTTACTGGAACTGCGTTACCGTTATTATGCAACTACCGGCAACAGGCTGGAGCCTTATGAAGAGAATCTTAGCAAAGGACAGCTTTTTGCGCTTCGTTTTGCTCCCGATGATGAGCTTCCCGCCTTATTGCAAAGGGCAATAGACGAGAACCTGTCGCCAAATTCTATAAAGAAATCGGTTAGAAACTGGAAACCCGATAATAACAGGGTATAAAATAAAAAAAAGCCTGCTCTAAAAGCAGGCTTCTTACATAGAATTAGGGTTGGAACCCCACACAAAAAAAATCTTTCTCTAACTCCTAGATATTTCTTCGGTCGTCGTGGTCATAATGTTGTTCGTCATCATTATAACGTCCGTGCGTTCTTCTTTCCTCATCAATGTCTCTGCCGGGGCTGCGCTGCATCTGATCACTTTCATTCCAGTTACGGTCTGTATCTCCTTTAGCCCTGCGTTCTTCGCGCCATGTGCCTTCATCTTCATTAAAAGTTCTGGAGTGCATTTGCCTTGCATCGTCAAGGTTACGTTCTGTAGAGGACCTGTTGTCCCTTTCCCAATATTCCCTACGGTCAGCATTACGTCCCCTTGCCCTTACAGGCTCGTCGGACTTGTTTCCTAAATGACCGGTATTTTCATTTTTATCAGTCATAATATGTTAGTTTGAATTATTATTGTTGTTTTCTCTTTCCTTTCTTTCTGAGACCTTTTCAGCTTCAGAAACATATTTTTTTGTTCCTTTAATGTCAGTTTCACTCAAATCTTCCCCACTTGAAACTTTAGGAGCGGGAGTTTGTCTTTGGTCTTCTTCATTATGTCCCATAACTCTTTTATTTTTTGGTTATATACAAAGTTCGCCACTATATACTGGCTACAGTAGCCAATTAACACTACTTTTTACGGGAAATGTTAGAAAAAGCTTTAACACTATGCGGAAGCGCGCTATATAAAGCATATTAACATTTAGAGTCTTAGCAATTGTAAAGGAAAGTTTAACAAACAATTCACTTAAATAGTTGTAAAAGAGGGGGTAATAGTGAGTAAATTAGTAGTTGTATTATAAGGTTATCCTTATAAAAAGGAAACTAAAAATGCATATTAACCAATTTTAAAAATGAACATACTACTATGGAAAGAGCAAAATGGATACTGGATCTATCCCATTCTGATATACAGTTTAAGATAAGGCATTTGGTTATAGCAAATATCTCAGGGTATTTCAGGGCGTTTTCAGGTACCATGTATGCCGGTAAGGATGATTTTACCGATGCCGAGTTTAAACTTACTGTTGATGTTTACAGTGTAGACACCAATAATGTAGAAAGGGATGAACACTTAAAGTCAGCCGATTTCTTTAATGCTGATTACTATCCTGAAATGGAGTTTGTGTCTCAATCTTTTAATCACATTGATGGGGATAGGTATGACCTTACCGGTAACATAACCATAAAAGGCATTACAAGACCAATAACCTTTAAAGTATTATTTGGTGGAGAAGCTAAAGACGGCTTTGGAAATATGAGAGCCGGCTTTGATATAACCGGAGAAGTAAACCGTAATGATTTTGATATACATTCTAACGATACTACAGAAGCAGGCGGACTGGTATTGGGAGAAGAAATTAAAATGCATGCTAACATACAATTCGTAAAGGAAACCGATTATAATTAAAAAAAAAGCAGGATTTTATCCTGCTTTTTTATGTGTCCATATTTCCTCGATTGCGTTTGTTTTCAGGATGTGAAGACGGGTATCTGTCCTCTTCCGTATCCGAATTGAAATCGCGGTTTTCTGCTGTTTCCATATCTTCGTATATCAAAATCATTACGGTTTACTTCTCCGGTTATATCAAAGCCGGCTCTCATATTTCCAAAGCCGTCTTTAGCTTCTCCACCAAATAATACTTTAAAGGTTATTGGTCTTGTAATGCCTTTTATGGTTATGTTACCGGTAAGGTCATACCTATCCCCATCAATGTGATTAAAAGATTGAGACACAAACTCCATTTCAGGATAGTAATCAGCATTAAAGAAATCGGCTGACTTTAAGTGTTCATCCCTTTCTACATTATTGGTGTCTACACTGTAAACATCAACAGTAAGTTTAAACTCGGCATCGGTAAAATCATCCTTACCGGCATACATGGTACCTGAAAACGCCCTGAAATACCCTGAGATATTTGCTATAACCAAATGCCTTATCTTAAACTGTATATCAGAATGGGATAGATCCAGTATCCATTTTGCTCTTTCCATAGTAGTATGTTCATTTTTAAAATTGGTTAATATGCATTTTTAGTTTCCTTTTTATAAGGATAACCTTATAATACAACTACTAATTTACTCACTATTACCCCCTCTTTTACAACTATTTAAGTGAATTGTTTGTTAAACTTTCCTTTACAATTGCTAAGACTCTAAATGTTAATATGCTTTATATAGCGCGCTTCCGCATAGTGTTAAAGCTTTTTCTAACATTTCCCGTAAAAAGTAGTGTTAATTGGCTACTGTAGCCAGTATATAGTGGCGAACTTTGTATATAACCAAAAAATAAAAGAGTTATGGGACATAATGAAGAAGACCAAAGACAAACTCCCGCTCCTAAAGTTTCAAGTGGGGAAGATTTGAGTGAAACTGACATTAAAGGAACAAAAAAATATGTTTCTGAAGCTGAAAAGGTCTCAGAAAGAAAGGAAAGAGAAAACAACAATAATAATTCAAACTAACATATTATGACTGATAAAAATGAAAATACCGGTCATTTAGGAAACAAGTCCGACGAGCCTGTAAGGGCAAGGGGACGTAATGCTGACCGTAGGGAATATTGGGAAAGGGACAACAGGTCCTCTACAGAACGTAACCTTGACGATGCAAGGCAAATGCACTCCAGAACTTTTAATGAAGATGAAGGCACATGGCGCGAAGAACGCAGGGCTAAAGGAGATACAGACCGTAACTGGAATGAAAGTGATCAGATGCAGCGCAGCCCCGGCAGAGACATTGATGAGGAAAGAAGAACGCACGGACGTTATAATGATGACGAACAACATTATGACCACGACGACCGAAGAAATATCTAGGAGTTAGAGAAAGATTTTTTTGTGTGGGGTTCCAACCCTAATTCTATGTAAGAAGCCTGCTTTTAGAGCAGGCTTTTTTTTATTTTATACCCTGTTATTATCGGGTTTCCAGTTTCTAACCGATTTCTTTATAGAATTTGGCGACAGGTTCTCGTCTATTGCCCTTTGCAATAAGGCGGGAAGCTCATCATCGGGAGCAAAACGAAGCGCAAAAAGCTGTCCTTTGCTAAGATTCTCTTCATAAGGCTCCAGCCTGTTGCCGGTAGTTGCATAATAACGGTAACGCAGTTCCAGTAAAACTATCCTGTCCTGCAGCGTTAAGGCATAATGTTGCCTTAGCATAAAGCTTACCAGTGTAACCGATAAAAAAAGAAGGAACATAAATAGCCATATAAGCCAGTCTTCGTTATTAAAAGCATATCCTACACAAATACCCATTAATAAAATCATTACAGGGTAAAACACAAAATGGTGCGGTGTGTAAAAACGTATATGATTTGTATAGTTCTGTTCTTTCATGATAATTATTTTATGTCGGTAATAAAGTTCGCTATTAAGTTAGCAAGCTTATCCTGACCTTCTTCTGTTGTAAGGTAACCTCTGTCTTTTTCTGAAGTAATAAAGCCCATTTCAAAAACAAGCGCCGGAGCTTCTGCTTTTTTAAGCATATAGAAACCCGCTTCTTTAGTTACCACATTATAATCTTTTCCTATTTTATCGGTAAGCTGTTTTGCATACTGTGCCGACTGTTCTTTCTGGTCGGATTCATTAGCTATAAAAATTTCCATACCTGAAACAGTATTTTCAGGATTTCTTGCAGCATTAAGGTGTAAAGATAAAACAAGATCGGGCTTAATCTTATTGATGGTCTCTACTCTTTCGTTTAAGTTGACGAATTCATCTCCTGTTCTTGTAAAATGAATTTTTACATCCTTGTTGTCTTTATTAAGTACTTCAATTTTCTTAGCGATAATTGCAGCAATATCTTTCTCCATGTAATCATTATATACAGCTCCATAGTCTTTACCGCCGTGTGCGGCATCTATAACTACGTTAAATTCTTTTTTGCTGAAATTTGGTAATGCAAAAGCAAAACATATTAGTACTCCGATAGCGAAAAGATTTCTGATAAGGTGTTTTTTCATAATTAGCTGGTTTTGAGTTTATGTGTATACTAACACCACCAAAAATATATAAAAAAATGTGCGCTTTAACGTACAAAAATGACCTTTTATCGGATTCTTTGGCTTTTCTTTGACGTATCTATCAGTTTTTCCAGTCGGGATATGTGTGTTTTTTCCTGCTTGGCAGAAGTAACCCAATGCTTCATAAGATTTTTATAATAAGGCGCCTGAGCATTAAAAAATTCCCAGGCAGCTTTATGGTTTTTAAAGATTTTTTCCTGCTCATTGGTAAACTCTGCAGGAGCTTTCCTTTCATGGGAATATATTTTAGTTTTGCCCTCTTTCAGTTTTTCATAAGCTGCTATCCCCATAGGCTTAACCAAACCGGCTGCCAGCAGCTCTTCCATCTTTTTTACGTTTACTGCACTCCATATACTGGTTGTCCTTCGCGGAGTAAACCGTATGGAATAAGCTTCTTTATCAATAGTACGCCTGATACCGTCTATCCAACCAAAACATAGCGCCTCATCTACCGATTGTGGCCATGTAATACTTGGCTTTCCGGTACCTACCTTATAAAAAACCGACAAGCAGCTCAGCGGCTGTTTCATGATTCTCTTCCAGCCATTCCCTAAAGTGGGCAGGAGTTTTAAAAAAGTGTGGTTTCATGGATAGTTATTAAGGTAGCAGTAATGGGATAATTTCGTTCAGTTTTTTTATTTCATAAAAATTATCGTGTTCAATTTCATGATCTATAAGCTCGTGTGCCCATGTAGTATGAAACGGAACATGACAGGCATACCCGCCAATATTAAGCACCGGCAATACATCCGACCTCAATGAATTCCCTATCATAAAGAAACTCATGCGGTTCTATATCCAGCCTTTTTAAGAGCTTGTTATAGTTAAGTTCTTTTTTATCGGCCATAACCTCTATGTGGTGAAAGTATTCCCCAAGGCCTGAATCATGCAGCTTACGCTGTTGGTCTTTAAGGTCGCCTTTTGTTGCTACGACCAGTTTATAATTCCCATGAAGTGCCTGTAGGGTTTGCTCTACCCCTTCTAATAATACTATGGGCTTTTGCAGGAGTTCCTTACCCAGTTCCAGTACCTTATCGATATGTTTTATGCTAACAGTACCATCTGAAACCTCTATGGCTGTTTGTATCATGCTTAGGATATAGCTTTTAATGCCGTAACCATACAGCGGAAGATTTTCTATCTGGTGTTTAAAGAGTGCTTGCGACAGGCTTTGATGGGAAAGATAGTTTTCCATGAGTCCGCAAAATTTCTTTTCGGTCTCTTCAAAATAGGGTTCGTTTATAAAAAGGGTGTCGTCGGCATCAAAGGCAATTACTTTTAAAGATTTCATGGCTTTACAAATGGTTTTCTACAAATTTAAAGATTTAGCTTAAACCTTACATTGAATAATAAAGCCATTCTCAATTTTATGCACCATTATACAAATGCCTTAATAAAACTTATCGTATCTGTACAAGCTCAAACAGCCCCGGGTAATCTACAACAAAACCATCCTTATCTACCTCAATATCTGCCGTAAAGCCTTTCAGGTTATCAAAGCGGTAAAGCTGCTCGTCCAACCTGGTATATTTTTGCCTTTCCCTTCTTGCCTCATTAGCCAGTATATCTACATAAATAAGGCTAATCTCTTTGCTTTCGCCTTTCAGTAAATGTAAATTATTTACCGGAAGCGTGTTTGTTAACGGAGTTAGCGATATATCAATATAGTTACAGCCCTCAAAGTAAAAATGAGGCAGGTTCTTTTTGCATTTCCAGTGTTCGTTATCATCTAAACCAAGGGAATATTTATAGGTCTTATCAGCCACATTAGCCGATATCTCAAACGACCTTACTTCCCAGTTATTGTTAAGTGTTAACCAGTATTCTGCATAAACAGGTTTTCTTTTAACCCAACCTTCAATTTCAGAATGTACCGAGATAGTGGTATCACGGTAATTTACGGCACAATGTTCGTCTGTGTCGTTTTTTATTCCCTTCCATAAAATACTCAACTGCATATCCGTGAAAATTAAAAGCGGTTTAAGCTTGAGCCAAAACCGCATCTAATTTACTATTTTATCAGCAATTAATCATTAATAATGAGACATTTAACGCCTTGCCTTTAGTACACCCACTGTACTACCCGATTCGTTAACCAAAGCACCACCATTACCTATATAAAGGTTGGTTTTATCATTATCGGTAAGCATCATTTTATATCCCGATCTGTTTGATCTAACGAGTCTGGCCACTAAATATACCTTATCTCTTTCCACCTGAACCAGGTTACCTTTTACCGTAAGGTAATATTTGCCCTTAGGATCATCACGAAAGTAAGCGTCACTCGCTATGTTCTTATCATATATGTGCACTTTGCTGTATCCTTTCCTCACGAGTCAGGTTTCTCTCTACTAAAACCTGTTTCGGTTGGGTTACCTCTTTTGGTTTTTCGGCTATTACTACAGGTTTTGGTTTTTCCGGCTGGGTTTGCACTACGGGTTGTGCAGCAATAGCAGTCCCTCCTGCCCTATTCCATCCTGCCGCAATGGCAATAAGCCTGTCGCTTTTAGGCGGATGAGAATGCGACCCCTTAATACTGGCTATGGTACCCATTACTGCCTGTGCATCGGCAAGAGTGGCTCCCAACCTGCCCAATACAAAACCGGAAAACTCATCGGCATCCAGCTCGGTTTGTGGCCTGCTGCCCACATTGTCCAGCGTATGCCCGTTAAGGTGGTGGCCTATTTCATGTGCCAGTATACTTATGGCTGCCCAGTCACTACCCGTTACCGAGTTGATGTTAGCCATAAACTTTGGGTTATATAATATATAGCGTTTGCCTTTTAAAATAACGGCAGCTGCATTAGGTACATTTGCAGCACGCAATTCAAAATTAGCTTTAAGGCCAATTACCGACATAATATTTTTTACTGCCGACTCTGCCGAGGCTTCGGGTTTATAGGCATGGATATCACCCGTAACAGCTTCTCCGTAATAACTGCACATTTGGGTATATTTTGCCGAAGCAAATACCTTTTGTGCACTAACTCCGGCCGTACTGCATAGGGCAAAACTTAATAGAAAGGCTTTTAAAATCTTCATTTGGCTTAGGAGAATAAATTTGACATTTGGTTTTATATAACATAATACTAACGGAATAAATTAAAGGGTTAGTATACTTTTTAACACCCTTACTAACTATAACGTTATTTGTTAAATAACTGTTAACAGCAAATTTAAACAAACGTTTAATTTAAACAAACGTTTAACTTTGCAGAGAATTTTGAATTCTATATCATGACAGAATACAATGATAAGCAGTTAGAGATACTCAAAGCAGCAGAGATACTGTTTGCCAGCGAGGGCTTTGACGGCACTTCTATAAGAAGTATAGCTAAGGCTGCTAAGGTTAATATTGCAATGATCTCTTATTATTTCGGTTCAAAAGAAAAAATGCTGGAAGCTCTTATTATATACCGTACATCGGATATGAGAATGCAGCTTGACATCATTTCTAAGGAAGATCTTACTCCTTCCGAAAAAGTAGACCGACTTATAGACCTTTACATTTCCCGTATTAATAAGAACAAGTGTATGTACCAGATACTGCACTTTGAGCTTTCCACCAAAAAAAGAATAATGGACATGAAGGCATTTACCGATGTAAAACGCCAGAATATGGAAGCCTTTACCAAAATTATTAATGAAGGGCAGGAACAGGGAATATTTAGAAAAGATGTAAATATTAATCTTATACCCCCTACTATTATGGGTACACTGGTACATTTCCAGATGAACAGGCCTTTCTTTGAGGCTCACTTAGGAATCAGTACCGATGAGGCTTACGAAAACTATATAGAAAACGAGTTAACAATTCACATTAAACAAACCATTAAAGCACTTTTAGTTCATGAAAACTAGATATTTACTGCTGGCCGGGGCGTTATTTCTTTCCGGCATTACTGCAATGCAGGCTCAGGAGAAAAAGTCGCTTACCCTTGATGAGGCCATAGGTCTGGCAGTTACAAAAAGTAATGAGGCGACACTTGCCGATACTAAGGTTTCCACTTCAAAGTATGAAATGGAAAGCGTAAAGAATAATATTTATCCTGAAGTTAAACTTTCAGGGCAATACCAAAGGCTTACAGATCCTAACATTACTCTTAAAATCCCTACAGGAGACAGTAATGACGGAGAAACGGCTTCAGGCTCACCAAAAGTAGACCAGCTTATGTTAGGTATGGCAACTGTGGGTATGCCTTTGTTTTCGGGCTTTAAGCTTAAAAATAGCATAGAGGCTTCAACCGATGCTTATAATGCTGAAAGCTTTAATGCAGCGCATACTAAAGAACAAATTGCAATGCAAACCATTGTATTGTATGTTAACCTTTATAAAGCTCAGGAATCTATAAGCCTTATACAGGAAAACCTGAAAAGCGCTAACCAACGTGTTACTGACTTTACAGCTATGGAGCAAAATGGCATTATTGCCCGTAACGACCTGCTTAAAGCACAGTTACAGGCATCTAACATTGAGCTTTCTCTTGAAGATGCTAAGAAAAGAGCTTCTACCATTAACTACCAGCTGGTAACATTACTAAAGCTTCAGGAAGGTACACAGCTGGAACCAAACTCTTCTTATTTTGAAGAAGCTTCTGAATTAAACACTGCTATTACAGAACAGGATGCCATAAATCAGAGGAATGACCTTGAGGCTTTAAGATGGCAGCAAAAAGCCAGCGAAGCCAACATGAAGGTTGCCAAAGCTGACTACTACCCTACAGTAACACTTTTAGGTGGTTATGCAGCTATTGATATTAAAAACGTATTTCAGGTAACCAATGCAATTAATTTTGGTGTAGGTGTTTCTTATGACATTTCTAATCTGTTTAAAAACGGTAAGCACGTTAAAACTGCTGCCAGCCGTGCAGAAGCTACAAGACAGGAAGTGGAAATACTTACCGACAGAATTAAGGTTCAGGTACAGGATGCCCTTGAAAACTATAACCTTGCCATTAAACAAAACAGGGTTTATACACAAGCCGTTGCCCAGGCGGACGAAAATTACCGTATAGTAAAAGATAAATATGATAACGGCCTTAGCGATACAAACGACCTTTTAGAGGCAGATGTTCAACAGCTACAGGCAAAATTAAACGAAACATTCTCTAAAGCAGATATTACTCAGCGTTTACTATGAGCTGCTGAATGTTTCAGGAAAATTAACTAACTCTTTCAATCTTACTCAAACAAAATAATCCTCCATCATGGAAAAAAAGAAAACAAATAAAAAGTTCCTTTTCATACTTATAGCACTTGTAGCTGTTGGCGGAACTTATGGTACATACAAATACCTTCACTCGTTAGCTCATGAAACTACTGATGATGCACAGATAGAAAAAAACATGAGCCCTATTATACCTCGTGTTACCGGATACATTACTAAAGTATATGTAAAAGACAATGACTTTGTAAAAAAAGGCGATACGCTTTTTGTTATAGACGATAAAGATTATGTAGTAAGGGTTGAAGAAGCTAAAGCTGCACTTGCCGCTGCCGAAGGTAGTTTGCAGTTGCTAAAGCCGATGTAGGAAGCGCTGTTGCTAACGTATCGGTTTCTGAGGCTAACGTACAGTCTACAAAAGGAAACATAGAAGCTGCTAAAGTAAGGCTTTGGAGAGCCACCAACGACTTTGAGCGTTACGAAAACTTATATAAAAATCACTCCATAACTAAACAACAATTTGAGCAGGCGCAAGCCGCAAAGCAAGAGGCTGAAGCACAGTTAAACGTGTTACAGCAACAACAGGCAGCCAGCAACTACCAAAAAAATGCGATTATCTCGAAATCGAATGTGTCCAACAAACAAACGGAAGTTGCTGCTGCTAACATTGAGAAGGCCAAAGCCGCTCTTGATGCTGCAAACTTAATTTGGATTACACTGTAGTTACCGCTTCTGTAGACGGACAGGTTTCTACTATCGATTTACAGCCGGGACAGCTAGTAGCTCCGGGACAAGCCCTGTTTTACGTTATAAATAATAACGAGACATGGGTAGTGGCTAACTTTAAGGAAACTCAGCTTAACAAAATGACCGAAGGTCAAAAAGTAGTTGTGAAAGTAGATGCTTATCCTGATACCGAGTTTGAAGGTGTATTAACATCTTTCTCTCCTGCTACAGGGTCTCGTTTCTCTTTACTTCCTCCTGATAATGCTACAGGTAACTTTGTTAAGACAGTACAAAGGCTACCGGTAAAAATAAGCTTAACTGAAAATAACGATAAAGAAAAAGTAAAACTACTTCGTCCGGGTATGAACGTAGAAGTAGATGTACATATAAAATAATATGGCAGCAACAGTAACACAGGATGACAGCCTGGTAGAATATGGCTTTAGGCGGGTAATTATTACCATTACCGCGGTACTGTGTGCCCTGCTTGAAATTGTAGATACTACAATTGTAAACGTAGCATTAAACCAAATGCGCGGTACACTGGGTGCAACCCTTACCGACATTGCGTGGGTAATTACTGCCTATGCTATTGCTAATGTTATTATTATACCAATGACAAGCTGGCTGTCTCAGCAGTTTGGACGACGAAATTATTTTGCCGTATCTATTATAGTATTTACCGTAGCTTCGTTTTTATGTGGTAATGCCACTAATATATGGGAGCTTGTATTCTTTAGGTTCATACAAGGTATGGGTGGTGGTGCTCTGCTGGTAACAGCACAAACTATTATTACCGAGAGTTACCCGGCCGAAAAAAGAGGTATGGCACAGGCCATATATGGTATGGGTGTAATTGTAGGACCTACATTGGGTCCGCCGCTTGGTGGTTATATTGTAGATCACTATCACTGGGGATGGATATTTTATATAAACGTTCCGTTAGGTATTATCGCTACCCTTCTTACACTTATGTATGTAAAGAGCCCTAAATATGGCGAAAAGCTTAAACCTAATCAGGTAGACTGGTGGGGTATTGTTTTCCTGGCCTCGTTTATCGGTTCGCTACAATATGTGCTGGAACACGGACAGCAGGATGACTGGTTTGCCGATCCAACCATTATAATGCTGAGTATTATATCTGTATTTGGATTACTGGCATTTATATGGCGGGAAATGACCTACCAATACCCTATTGTAAACCTAAGCGTCCTCAAGGACAGTAACCTGCGTATAGGTACTATAATGTGTTTTATACTTGGTTTCGGTTATATGGTTCAACATTTATCGTCCTATATATACACAGTCGGTTTTAGGGTGGACAGCTCTTGAAACGGGATTATTATTAATACCCAGTTCATTAACAACAGCCTTCATGATGCCTATAATAGGTAGGTTAATACAAAAAGGAGTACCACAAACCTATATGGTTGCCGTTGGTTTCCTTGTGTTCTTCTTCTTTACCTTCTGGATGCATAACATCATTACTAATGATACGGGAGAAGAACACATGTTCTGGCCACTTATTATGCGAGGTATGGGACTTGGATTACTATTTGTACCTATTACCACACTATCACTTTCTACCCTAAAAGGTAAAGGTATTGGTGAGGGAGCAGCATTTACAGGTATGATGCGCCAGCTAGGTGGTTCTTTTGGTATCGCCATCATTACCACTTTTATTTCAAGATTTGGCCAACAGCACAGGGTAGATTTAATATCTCACCTTGATAAAGCAAGCTTTGCGGTACAGCAACGTGTAGAAGGATTAAAACACAGCTTTATGGGCAAAGGTTTCTCTGAAAGTGAATCGTTAGCTAAGGCATATCAGATACTTGACTTTAACGTAACTAAGCAGGCAACCATACTATCTTATATGGATGTATTTATGTACCTGGGTATACTATTCTTATTATGTATACCGTTTATACTGCTTGTTAAACGCGGAAAAGGTAAAGTAGATATGAGTGAGGCAATGCATTAAAATTGTTTTGGTTATTTAATATAGTAACATTAGGCTTTTGCCAAAGTGTTCAAACAAAAACTCCGAAGGCAACTTCGGAGTTTTTTTGTTTGAACACTTTGGCAAAAGCCTAATGTTACTATATTAAATAACCAAAAACAATTTTAATGCATTGCCTCACTCATATCTACTTTACCTTTTCCGCGTTTAACAAGCAGTATAAACGGTATACATAATAAGAATAGTATACCCAGGTACATAAATACATCCATATAAGATAGTATGGTTGCCTGCTTAGTTACGTTAAAGTCAAGTATCTGATATGCCTTAGCTAACGATTCACTTTCAGAGAAACCTTTGCCCATAAAGCTGTGTTTTAATCCTTCTACACGTTGCTGTACCGCAAAGCTTGCTTTATCAAGGTGAGATATTAAATCTACCCTGTGCTGTTGGCCAAATCTTGAAAAAAAGTGGTAATGATGGCGATACAAAAGAACCACCTAGCTGGCGCATCATACCTGTAAATGCTGCTCCCTCACCAATACCTTTACCTTTTAGGTAGAAAGTGATAGTGTGGTAATAGGTACAAATAGTAATCCAAGTCCCATACCTCGCATAATAAGTGGCCAGAACATGTGTTCTTCTCCCGTATCATTAGTAATGATGTTATGCATCCAGAAGGTAAAGAAGAAGAACACAAGGAAACCAACGGCAACCATATAGGTTTGTGGTACTCCTTTTGTATTAACCTACCTATTATAGGCATCATGAAGGCTGTTGTTAATGAACTGGGTATTAATAATAATCCCGTTTCAAGAGCTGTCCACCCTAAAACCGACTGTGTATATATAGGGACGATAAATGTTGAACCATATAAACCGAAACCAAGTATAAAACACATTATAGTACCTATACGCAGGTTACTGTCCTTGAGGACGCTTAGGTTTACAATAGGGTATTGGTAGGTCATTTCCCGCCATATAAATGCCAGTAATCCAAATACAGATATAATACTCAGCATTATAATGGTTGGATCGGCAAACCAGTCATCCTGCTGTCCGTGTTCCAGCACATATTGTAGCGAACCGATAAACGAGGCCAGGAAAACAATACCCCACCAGTCTACCTGATTAGGTTTAAGCTTTTCGCCATATTTAGGGCTCTTTACATACATAAGTGTAAGAAGGGTAGCGATAATACCTAACGGAACGTTTATATAAAATATCCATCCCCAGTGATAGTGATCTACAATATAACCACCAAGCGGCGGACCCAATGTAGGTCCTACAATTACACCCATACCATATATGGCCTGTGCCATACCTCTTTTTTCGGCCGGGTAACTCTCGGTAATAATAGTTTGTGCTGTTACCAGCAGAGCACCACCACCCATACCTTGTATGAACCTAAAGAATACAAGCTCCCATATATTAGTGGCATTACCACATAAAAACGAAGCTACGGTAAATACTATAATAGATACGGCAAAATAATTTCGTCGTCCAAACTGCTGAGACAGCCAGCTTGTCATTGGTATAATAATAACATTAGCAATAGCATAGGCAGTAATTACCCACGCAATGTCGGTAAGGGTTGCACCCAGTGTACCGCGCATTTGGTTTAATGCTACGTTTACAATTGTGTATCTACAATTTCAAGCAGGGCACACAGTACCGCGGTAATGGTAATAATTACCCGCCTAAAGCCATATTCTACCAGGCTGTCATCCTGTGTTACTGTTGCTGCCATATTATTTTATATGTACATCTACTTCTACGTTCATACCCGACGAAGTAGTTTTACTTTTTCTTTATCGTTATTTTCAGTTAAGCTTATTTTTACCGGTAGCCTTTGTACTGTCTTAACAAAGTTACCTGTAGCATTATCAGGAGGAAGTAAAGAGAAACGAGACCCTGTAGCAGGAGAGAAAGATGTTAATACACCTTCAAACTCGGTATCAGGATAAGCATCTACTTTCACAACTACTTTTTGACCTTCGGTCATTTTGTTAAGCTGAGTTTCCTTAAAGTTAGCCACTACCCATGTCTCGTTATTTATAACGTAAAACAGGGCTTGTCCCGGAGCTACTAGCTGTCCCGGCTGTAAATCGATAGTAGAAACCTGTCCGTCTACAGAAGCGGTAACTACAGTGTAATCCAAATTAAGTTTTGCAGCATCAAGAGCGGCTTTGGCCTTCTCAATGTTAGCAGCAGCAACTTCCGTTTGTTTGTTGGACACATTCGATTTCGAGATAATCGCATTTTTTTGGTAGTTGCTGGCTGCCTGTTGTTGCTGTAACACGTTTAACTGTGCTTCAGCCTCTTGCTTTGCGGCTTGCGCCTGCTCAAATTGTTGTTTAGTTATGGAGTGATTTTTATATAAGTTTTCGTAACGCTCAAAGTCGTTGGTGGCTCTCCAAAGCCTTACTTTAGCAGCTTCTATGTTTCCTTTTGTAGACTGTACGTTAGGCCTCAGAAACCGATACGTTAGCAACAGCGCTTCCTACATCGGCTTTAGCAACTGCAAAACTACCTTCGGCAGCGGCAAGTGCAGCTTTAGCTTCTTCAACCCTTACTACATAATCTTTATCGTCTATAACAAAAAGCGTATCGCCTTTTTTTACAAAGTCATTGTCTTTTACATATACTTTAGTAATGTATCCGGTAACACGAGGTATAATAGGGCTCATGTTTTTTTCTATCTGTGCATCATCAGTAGTTTCATGAGCTAACGAGTGAAGGTATTTGTATGTACCATAAGTTCCGCCAACAGCTACAAGTGCTATAAGTATGAAAAGGAACTTTTTATTTGTTTTCTTTTTTTCCATGATGGAGGATTATTTTGTTTGAGTAAGATTGAAAGAGTTAGTTAATTTTCCTGAAACATTCAGCAGCTCATAGTAACGCTGAGTAATATCTGCTTTAGAGAATGTTTCGTTTAATTTTGCCTGTAGCTGTTGAACATCTGCCTCTAAAAGGTCGTTTGTATCGCTAAGGCCGTTATCATATTTATCTTTTACTATACGGTAATTTTCGTCCGCCTGGGCAACGGCTTGTGTATAAACCCTGTTTTGTTTAATGGCAAGGTTATAGTTTTCAAGGGCATCCTGTACCTGAACCTTAATTCTGTCGGTAAGTATTTCCACTTCCTGTCTTGTAGCTTCTGCACGGCTGGCAGCAGTTTTAACGTGCTTACCGTTTTTAAACAGATTAGAAATGTCATAAGAAACACCTACACCAAAATTAATTGCATTGGTTACCTGAAATACGTTTTTAATATCAATAGCTGCATAACCACCTAAAAGTGTTACTGTAGGGTAGTAGTCAGCTTTGGCAACCTTCATGTTGGCTTCGCTGGCTTTTTGCTGCCATCTTAAAGCTCAAGGTCATTCCTCTGATTTATGGCATCCTGTTCTGTAATAGCAGTGTTTAATTCAGAAGCTTCTTCAAAATAAGAAGAGTTTGGTTCCAGCTGTGTACCTTCCTGAAGCTTTAGTAATGTTACCAGCTGGTAGTTAATGGTAGAAGCTCTTTTCTTAGCATCTTCAAGAGAAAGCTCAATGTTAGATGCCTGTAACTGTGCTTTAAGCAGGTCGTTACGGGCAATAATGCCATTTTGCTCCATAGCTGTAAAGTCAGTAACACGTTGGTTAGCGCTTTTCAGGTTTTCCTGTATAAGGCTTATAGATTCCTGAGCTTTATAAAGGTTAACATACAATACAATGGTTTGCATTGCAATTTGTTCTTTAGTATGCGCTGCATTAAAGCTTTCAGCATTATAAGCATCGGTTGAAGCCTCTATGCTATTTTTAAGCTTAAAGCCCGAAAACAAAGGCATACCCACAGTTGCCATACCTAACATAAGCTGGTCTACTTTTGGTGAGCCTGAAGCCGTTTCTCCGTCATTACTGTCTCCTGTAGGGATTTTAAGAGTAATGTTAGGATCTGTAAGCCTTTGGTATTGCCCTGAAAGTTTAACTTCAGGATAAATATTATTCTTTACGCTTTCCATTTCATACTTTGAAGTGGAAACCTTAGTATCGGCAAGTGTCGCCTCATTACTTTTTGTAACTGCCAGACCTATGGCCTCATCAAGGGTAAGCGACTTTTTCTCCTGAGCCTGCATTGCAGTAATGCCGGAAAGAAATAACGCCCCGGCCAGCAGTAAATATCTAGTTTTCATGAACTAAAAGTGCTTTAATGGTTTGTTTAATGTGAATTGTTAACTCGTTTTCTATATAGTTTTCGTAAGCCTCATCGGTACTGATTCCTAAGTGAGCCTCAAAGAAAGGCCTGTTCATCTGGAAATGTACCAGTGTACCCATAATAGTAGGGGGTATAAGATTAATATTTACATCTTTTCTAAATATTCCCTGTTCCTGCCCTTCATTAATAATTTTGGTAAAGGCTTCCATATTCTGGCGTTTTACATCGGTAAATGCCTTCATGTCCATTATTCTTTTTTTGGTGGAAAGCTCAAAGTGCAGTATCTGGTACATACACTTGTTCTTATTAATACGGGAAATGTAAAGGTCTATAAGTCGGTCTACTTTTTCGGAAGGAGTAAGATCTTCCTTAGAAATGATGTCAAGCTGCATTCTCATATCCGATGTACGGTATATAATAAGAGCTTCCAGCATTTTTTCTTTTGAACCGAAATAATAAGAGATCATTGCAATATTAACCTTAGCAGCCTTAGCTATACTTCTTATAGAAGTGCCGTCAAAGCCCTCGCTGGCAAACAGTATCTCTGCTGCTTTGAGTATCTCTAACTGCTTATCATTGTATTCTGTCATGATATAGAATTCAAAATTCTCTGCAAAGTTAAACGTTTGTTTAAATTAAACGTTTGTTTAAATTTGCTGTTAACAGTTATTTAACAAATAACGTTATAGTTAGTAAGGGTGTTAAAAAGTATACTAACCCTTTAATTTATTCCGTTAGTATTATGTTATATAAAACCAAATGTCAAATTTATTCTCCTAAGCCAAATGAAGATTTTAAAAGCCTTTCTATTAAGTTTTGCCCTATGCAGTACGGCCGGAGTTAGTGCACAAAAGGTATTTGCTTCGGCAAAATATACCCAAATGTGCAGTTATTACGGAGAAGCTGTTACGGGTGATATCCATGCCTATAAACCCGAAGCCTCGGCAGAGTCGGCAGTAAAAAATATTATGTCGGTAATTGGCCTTAAAGCTAATTTTGAATTGCGTGCTGCAAATGTACCTAATGCAGCTGCCGTTATTTTAAAAGGCAAACGCTATATATTATATAACCCAAAGTTTATGGCTAACATCAACTCGGTAACGGGTAGTGACTGGGCAGCCATAAGTATACTGGCACATGAAATAGGCCACCACCTTAACGGGCATACGCTGGACAATGTGGGCAGCAGGCCACAAACCGAGCTGGATGCCGATGAGTTTTCCGGTTTTGTATTGGGCAGGTTGGGAGCCACTCTTGCCGATGCACAGGCAGTAATGGGTACCATAGCCAGTATTAAGGGGTCGCATTCTCATCCGCCTAAAAGCGACAGGCTTATTGCCATTGCGGCAGGATGAATAGGGCAGGAGGAGGGACTGCTATTGCTGCACAACCCGTAGTGCAAACCCAGCCGGAAAAACCAAAACCTGTAGTAATAGCCGAAAAACCAAAAGAGGTAACCCAACCGAAACAGGTTTTAGTAGAGAGAAACCTGACTCGTGAGGAAAGGATACAGCAAAGTGCACAATATGATAAGAACATAGCGAGTGACGCTTACTTTCGTGATGATCCTAAGGGCAAATATTACCTTACGGTAAAAGGTAACCTGGTTCAGGTGGAAAGAGATAAGGTATATTTAGTGGCCAGACTCGTTAGATCAAACAGATCGGGATATAAAATGATGCTTACCGATAATGATAAAACCAACCTTTATATAGGTAATGGTGGGTGCTTTGGTTAACGAATCGGGTAGTACAGTGGGTGTACTAAAGGCAAGGCGTTAAATGTCTCATTATTAATGATTAATTGCTGATAAAATAGTAAATTAGATGCGGTTTTGGCTCAAGCTTAAACCGCTTTTAATTTTCACGGATATGCAGTTGAGTATTTTATGGAAGGGAATAAAAAACGACACAGACGAACATTGTGCCGTAAATTACCGTGATACCACTATCTCGGTACATTCTGAAATTGAAGGTTGGGTTAAAAGAAAACCTGTTTATGCAGAATACTGGTTAACACTTAACAATAACTGGGAAGTAAGGTCGTTTGAGATATCGGCTAATGTGGCTGATAAGACCTATAAATATTCCCTTGGTTTAGATGATAACGAACACTGGAAATGCAAAAAGAACCTGCCTCATTTTTACTTTGAGGGCTGTAACTATATTGATATATCGCTAACTCCGTTAACAAACACGCTTCCGGTAAATAATTTACATTTACTGAAAGGCGAAAGCAAAGAGATTAGCCTTATTTATGTAGATATACTGGCTAATGAGGCAAGAAGGGAAAGGCAAAAATATACCAGGTTGGACGAGCAGCTTTACCGCTTTGATAACCTGAAAGGCTTTACGGCAGATATTGAGGTAGATAAGGATGGTTTTGTTGTAGATTACCCGGGGCTGTTTGAGCTTGTACAGATACGATAAGTTTTATTAAGGCATTTGTATAATGGTGCATAAAATTGAGAATGGCTTTATTATTCAATGTAAGGTTTAAGCTAAATCTTTAAATTTGTAGAAAACCATTTGTAAAGCCATGAAATCTTTAAAAGTAATTGCCTTTGATGCCGACGACACCCTTTTTATAAACGAACCCTATTTTGAAGAGACCGAAAAGAAATTTTGCGGACTCATGGAAAACTATCTTTCCCATCAAAGCCTGTCGCAAGCACTCTTTAAACACCAGATAGAAAATCTTCCGCTGTATGGTTACGGCATTAAAAGCTATATCCTAAGCATGATACAAACAGCCATAGAGGTTTCAGATGGTACTGTTAGCATAAAACATATCGATAAGGTACTGGAACTGGGTAAGGAACTCCTGCAAAAGCCCATAGTATTATTAGAAGGGGTAGAGCAAACCCTACAGGCACTTCATGGGAATTATAAACTGGTCGTAGCAACAAAAGGCGACCTTAAAGACCAACAGCGTAAGCTGCATGATTCAGGCCTTGGGGAATACTTTCACCACATAGAGGTTATGGCCGATAAAAAAGAACTTAACTATAACAAGCTCTTAAAAAGGCTGGATATAGAACCGCATGAGTTCTTTATGATAGGGAATTCATTGAGGTCGGATGTATTGCCGGTGCTTAATATTGGCGGGTATGCCTGTCATGTTCCGTTTCATACTACATGGGCACACGAGCTTATAGATCATGAAATTGAACACGATAATTTTTATGAAATAAAAAAACTGAACGAAATTATCCCATTACTGCTACCTTAATAACTATCCATGAAACCACACTTTTTTAAAACTCCTGCCCACTTTAGGGAATGGCTGGAAGAGAATCATGAAACAGCCGCTGAGCTGCTTGTCGGTTTTTATAAGGTAGGTACCGGAAAGCCAAGTATTACATGGCCACAATCGGTAGATGAGGCGCTATGTTTTGGTTGGATAGACGGTATCAGGCGTACTATTGATAAAGAAGCTTATTCCATACGGTTTACTCCGCGAAGGACAACCAGTATATGGAGTGCAGTAAACGTAAAAAAGATGGAAGAGCTGCTGGCAGCCGGTTTGGTTAAGCCTATGGGGATAGCAGCTTATGAAAAACTGAAAGAGGGCAAAACTAAAATATATTCCCATGAAAGGAAAGCTCCTGCAGAGTTTACCAATGAGCAGGAAAAAATCTTTAAAAACCATAAAGCTGCCTGGGAATTTTTTAATGCTCAGGCGCCTTATTATAAAAATCTTATGAAGCATTGGGTTACTTCTGCCAAGCAGGAAAAAACACAGATATCCCGACTGGAAAAACTGATAGATACGTCAAAGAAAAGCCAAAGAATCCGATAAAAGGTCATTTTTGTACGTTAAAGCGCACATTTTTTTATATATTTTTGGTGGTGTTAGTATACACATAAACTCAAAACCAGCTAATTATGAAAAAACACCTTATCAGAAATCTTTTCGCTATCGGAGTACTAATATGTTTTGCTTTTGCATTACCAAATTTCAGCAAAAAAAATTTAACGTAGTTATAGATGCCGCACACGGCGGTAAAGACTATGGAGCTGTATATAATGATTACATGGAGAAAGATATTGCTGCAATTATCGCTAAGAAAATTGAAGTACTTAATAAAGACAACAAGGATGTAAAAATTCATTTTACAAGAACAGGAGATGAATTCGTCAACTTAAACGAAAGAGTAGAGACCATCAATAAGATTAAGCCCGATCTTGTTTTATCTTTACACCTTAATGCTGCAAGAAATCCTGAAAATACTGTTTCAGGTATGGAAATTTTTATAGCTAATGAATCCGACCAGAAAGAACAGTCGGCACAGTATGCAAAACAGCTTACCGATAAAATAGGAAAAGATTATAATGTGGTAACTAAAGAAGCGGGTTTCTATATGCTTAAAAAAGCAGAAGCTCCGGCGCTTGTTTTTGAAATGGGCTTTATTACTTCAGAAAAAGACAGAGGTTACCTTACAACAGAAGAAGGTCAGGATAAGCTTGCTAACTTAATAGCGAACTTTATTACCGACATAAAATAATTATCATGAAAGAACAGAACTATACAAATCATATACGTTTTTACACACCGCACCATTTTGTGTTTTACCCTGTAATGATTTTATTAATGGGTATTTGTGTAGGATATGCTTTTAATAACGAAGACTGGCTTATATGGCTATTTATGTTCCTTCTTTTTTTATCGGTTACACTGGTAAGCTTTATGCTAAGGCAACATTATGCCTTAACGCTGCAGGACAGGATAGTTTTACTGGAACTGCGTTACCGTTATTATGCAACTACCGGCAACAGGCTGGAGCCTTATGAAGAGAATCTTAGCAAAGGACAGCTTTTTGCGCTTCGTTTTGCTCCCGATGATGAGCTTCCCGCCTTATTGCAAAGGGCAATAGACGAGAACCTGTCGCCAAATTCTATAAAGAAATCGGTTAGAAACTGGAAACCCGATAATAACAGGGTATAAAATAAAAAAAAGCCTGCTCTAAAAGCAGGCTTCTTACATAGAATTAGGGTTGGAACCCCACACAAAAAAATCTTTCTCTAACTCCTAGATATTTCTTCGGTCGTCGTGGTCATAATGTTGTTCGTCATCATTATAACGTCCGTGCGTTCTTCTTTCCTCATCAATGTCTCTGCCGGGGCTGCGCTGCATCTGATCACTTTCATTCCAGTTACGGTCTGTATCTCCTTTAGCCCTGCGTTCTTCGCGCCATGTGCCTTCATCTTCATTAAAAGTTCTGGAGTGCATTTGCCTTGCATCGTCAAGGTTACGTTCTGTAGAGGACCTGTTGTCCCTTTCCCAATATTCCCTACGGTCAGCATTACGTCCCCTTGCCCTTACAGGCTCGTCGGACTTGTTTCCTAAATGACCGGTATTTTCATTTTTATCAGTCATAATATGTTAGTTTGAATTATTATTGTTGTTTTCTCTTTCCTTTCTTTCTGAGACCTTTTCAGCTTCAGAAACATATTTTTTTGTTCCTTTAATGTCAGTTTCACTCAAATCTTCCCCACTTGAAACTTTAGGAGCGGGAGTTTGTCTTTGGTCTTCTTCATTATGTCCCATAACTCTTTTATTTTTTGGTTATATACAAAGTTCGCCACTATATACTGGCTACAGTAGCCAATTAACACTACTTTTTACGGGAAATGTTAGAAAAAGCTTTAACACTATGCGGAAGCGCGCTATATAAAGCATATTAACATTTAGAGTCTTAGCAATTGTAAAGGAAAGTTTAACAAACAATTCACTTAAATAGTTGTAAAAGAGGGGGTAATAGTGAGTAAATTAGTAGTTGTATTATAAGGTTATCCTTATAAAAAGGAAACTAAAAATGCATATTAACCAATTTTAAAAATGAACATACTACTATGGAAAGAGCAAAATGGATACTGGATCTATCCCATTCTGATATACAGTTTAAGATAAGGCATTTGGTTATAGCAAATATCTCAGGGTATTTCAGGGCGTTTTCAGGTACCATGTATGCCGGTAAGGATGATTTTACCGATGCCGAGTTTAAACTTACTGTTGATGTTTACAGTGTAGACACCAATAATGTAGAAAGGGATGAACACTTAAAGTCAGCCGATTTCTTTAATGCTGATTACTATCCTGAAATGGAGTTTGTGTCTCAATCTTTTAATCA
Source organism: Flavobacterium alkalisoli (assembly GCF_008000935.1). Lineage (NCBI taxonomy): Bacteria > Pseudomonadati > Bacteroidota > Flavobacteriia > Flavobacteriales > Flavobacteriaceae > Flavobacterium > Flavobacterium alkalisoli. The sequence continues at coordinate 3,736,104 of NZ_CP042831.1, read as the reverse complement.
CATTGATGGGGATAGGTATGACCTTACCGGTAACATAACCATAAAAGGCATTACAAGACCAATAACCTTTAAAGTATTATTTGGTGGAGAAGCTAAAGACGGCTTTGGAAATATGAGAGCCGGCTTTGATATAACCGGAGAAGTAAACCGTAATGATTTTGATATACATTCTAACGATACTACAGAAGCAGGCGGACTGGTATTGGGAGAAGAAATTAAAATGCATGCTAACATACAATTCGTAAAGGAAACCGATTATAATTAAAAAAAAAGCAGGATTTTATCCTGCTTTTTTATGTGTCCATATTTCCTCGATTGCGTTTGTTTTCAGGATGTGAAGACGGGTATCTGTCCTCTTCCGTATCCGAATTGAAATCGCGGTTTTCTGCTGTTTCCATATCTTCGGCCTCATTGGCAGTACCGCGGCTTTTGTCTATTACTCTACCATTGTCGCGAGTAGTTTTATCACTTTGGCTTACGGGCACTGCATTTTCCTCATCTACATCTCGGGCACGTTTTTGTATCTCCATGTTGCCTTCCTCATCTTTTTCAACTTCGGGTTTTAGTTTCCTTTTAGAAGGGTCATAATTATTGGGCAGGTTCTCGCCGCTAAAGCCTTCATTTTTAGGACTCATTTTTTCCCTGTTGTCAATTTTTTTAGACCCTAAATCTTTTGGGTCATCTGTTCCTCCCTGTGTCATAGCAATTGATTTTTAGGTTATTCTGTCATAATATTACCACTTACATCACAAAAACAAAAGCCATTTAACAAAGCCTTAGCGCTACCTGTAGTTGACAATAAAATCGTAGTGTGACTGCACTATATTATTAACTGTTTTTTCAAGCGAATCATCTAGTGCGCTGTATCCGTCCTTCAGCTTTCCTGAGGAATCAAAATAGTCCGGTAGCTTATATTCTATAAGTACGTTGCCATCGGTATAAATATCATCAACATTAAAACTTAGCCTGTAGCTGTTTTGGCTAAACTCGATTTTCATGTTGTAATGTATCCTGAAATAAAAAACCTCCCCATAGTTACGGTAGTAAAATGCATTCTTTTTAAAAGAGCTTATGGTTAATGAGTTGTCTGTCACTTCAGTAATATCAACAGTATTTTTGCCAAAGTTATACTCCCTGGCCCAACTTTGTGTAAGCTTTATAAGTTTGTCATTAGGGATGCTGGGTATACTTACTTCTATTGGATCAAATCCATAAGACTGCAATTCCATTACCGGAGGCTGTGCCCATGCAACACAATAAAAAAAGAGTAATAGTAAGGTTATCCTCATATCAGGAATTTTTAAGAGCCTTTTCAAATTCTTCCTGTATCCTGCTGTTAGATATCAGCAAAGGTTTTTTGTCTATGCTTATGGTGATGTCGTCACCTTCTATAGAGTAGGTTCCTGCAAATTTCCCCAGTGGGGTATTGCCTTCAAAATTACCGGTTTGGTCGTTTCCGGCTAAATTGCCTTTATCGCCTACGGTACTCTTTATCTTGTTGAGTAGTTCGGTTTTATCACCCGGATATTTTACTGTAAACTGATTAGCCATAATATTTAGATTTTGATTTATAGTAAAGTTACAGAAATTATAAGCGGGGCTATGTTTACCTTTTGTTAAAAGGCGTAAGAAAAATACTTAGTAATGGGTATTTTATGGGCTGGTTTTTGCGTTATCTTTGATAGGATAACCCATAAATTTCTTACTATGGCAAAGGCTGTTTTAGTAGTGTTGTTTTTGCTGAATGCTGTTGTTGGCGTTGCACAAACGCTGGTACCCGGCATTTATACCACAATAGATGGTATAGATCAGATAAAAGTAAGTCAGACTGATTCCGAAGTGATATTTGAATATATTACCGAAGGTACTAATTTATACAAAAAAGGAGAGGATGGCTTGTTTTATGACGTGTATGATAAAGAAAACTACGTTAAGGTAGTTAGTGATAATGAGTTTTACTATGGTAACCCTTTAGGGGAGTTTCAGTTTATTTACAGTAACAGGACTGATTTTGAACCCGATCCTTTTTATGAAGATTCAGATGATGAATATGAAGAGGAAACAGAAGAGAGTATTGACGAAGACTAATCCTTTACAATAAAACCACCCTTTTCTTCATCAAAAGTAATACTGTCGTCGTTAAATAAACGGTCAAATACTTTTTTGCTAATTAAATTAGCAGGTGTATCCTGAATTACTTCCTGAGGGGTCATTACAATAATGTTACTGCTTAACTGCAAAGCCAAATCCAAATCATGGGTAGAGTAAAGTATACACTTATCCGTTTCTGCCGTTAACCGTTTTAATAGGCGAAGCAGGCTTACCTTATGCAGAAGGTCAAGGTGGGTAGTGGGTTCGTCGAGAATTATTATGGGCGTATCCTGAGCCAGGGCACGTGCTATAAGCACTTTTTGTAATTGCCCATCGCTTATTTCATGATGCTTTTTATCGGCAAGATGCTCAATTTGTGTAAGCTGTATGGCCTTGGTTACCTGTGTAATATCCTCTTGAGAAAGTGTTCCCAGCCAGTTGGTATAAGGCTGTCTTCCTAAAGCGATAAGTTCAAAAACGGTAAGGTTGCTTGGCGGCAGGCTCTCCGTTAGCACTATACTCAGGTTTTGGGCCAGTTCTTTTGCATGGTAAGAAGTCAGTTCCCTTCCGTTTAAATGTATGTTTCCTGCTATGGGTTTTTGTATGGCAGTAAGTGTACGCAAAAGGGTAGACTTACCTATTCCGTTTGCACCAATAAGCGCAGTAAGGCTTCCTTTTGTAAGGTTAAGGTTTATATCATGGGCTATTACCGCTCCCGATTTTTTTTCAGGGTAGCCAATGCTCAATCCGTTTGCGGTTAAAACTTTTTCCATACTGCTCATTTTTAACTGAAAGCTCCTTTCTTTTTCCTGAATAGCAGCCATATAACTATAGGTGCACCAATAATAGAGGTTATAGCATTTATAGGCAATACAAAGCTACTGCCCGGCCATTGTGTAACGGTATCACAAATAAGCATAATAATAGCACCTGCAAGCAGTGTTGCCCAAAACAACACCATGTGGCTACTTGTTTTAAATAACAATTTTGCCATGTGCGGTACCGCAAGTCCTATAAAGGCAATAGGCCCTGCAAAAGCAGTAACACAGCCGGTTATGATACTGGTGGATAATATAATGATGAAGCGGGTTCTGCTAAAGTTGATACCCATGCTACGTGCATAGCGCTCACCTAATAGCATGGCATTTAATGGTTTTATACAGGCAACTGCCATAAGTAAACCAATAATACAGGTCGCCGAAAGTATGGCAATGTTTTCCCACGAAAGGTTACCTAAACTGCCTAATGCCCAAAAGGTGAATTTTTGTAACTGTTCGGCATTACTAAAATAACTTAATACCCCAACTATAGCACTGGCAAAACTGCCAAACATGAGGCCTACAATAAGTATCGCCATGGTATCTTTTAGTTTTTGGGCAACTAAAAGTACAGCCAGCAATACCATGAAGCTACCAAGGGTAGAGGCAAGTACAAGTCCGTAAGCGGAAGAGAAAAAACTACCCACAACAGGAACAATACCTCCGCCTAAAATAACCATCGCCACCATAAGGCTCGCTCCTGAGCTTAACCCCAACACATTAGGACCGGCAAGCGGGTTACGGAAAAGCGTTTGCATTAAAAGTCCGCCTACAGAAAGCCCCATGCCCACAATAACTGCGGTAATGGCCTTAGGCAGCCTGTAGTTAACGATAATATATTCCCAGGTAGATTTAGAAGCACCGTTACCTAGCAGGCTTTGCACCACATCCTTTACAGGTATGTTTACCGACCCCAGGCTGATGTTTACCAAAAATACAGCTACTAGGGCTATACCCAGTAAGGAAAAAAGTAATGTATATCGTTTGGTGTACAGCAAGGCAAATTATTTAAGTTGTTCAAAAAACTCAAGTTTATGGTCTGTAAGTAATCCCGGGTGTAATATTTTTATAAGGTCTTTAAGTACAAGGTCTGGCCTGTTTGCCGAAAGCTCATAATAAATCACTCCGCCCGTAGGTCCTTTTTTACTGCTAAAGGAGTATACCTTTTGCTCCTTAAACGCCCTGAATTGCCCGTAATGCGGATTACTGTCTGTCATTTCCTGTAACGACGTGAAATGGCTTGGGCCAATCCAGTATTCTGCATCCTGAGCTTTATCCAGTACCGTTTCTAACGACAGGCTAAGGCTACCGGTTCCTTTAGAATCTTTCCAAAGGTAATCAGCATTGGCATCTTTTAAAAATAATGCTGCCCAGCTGTCGCCCTGTGGCAGGTACCAGTGATCCTGATAAATAGCCCCGCCAAGAACAGTTGGCCTGTCTGTTGCCTGCTTGGCAATTTCCTTAGCCTCAAGGTAATCTTTTTCTATTTGTTTAAACAGTTCGTCTGCTTTGTCATCCATACCGTACAAAGCCCCGAAAAACTTAATCCACTCTGCTTTTCCTAACGGATTCTGCTCTGTCCAGTCGCCGTTGTATAATACTTTCAGTCCGCTTTTTTCAAGCGTATTCATCGACTTGTTATTGCTACTGATACTAAAGCCTACAATAGCATCTGGAGCAAGATCTATCATTATTTCGGTGTTTATGCTTTCGTTTACACCTACATCCTTAACAAAGCCTTCGTCAATACGTTTTCTGGTCTTTTCGCTCGAAACATAATCGGTATGGGCAAAGCCTACCAGAGTATTTTCTACCCCAAGCATTTCCAGTGAGGGGATATGTGTGGTTGAAGTTACCACAACCGATTGCAAAGGTACCTCAAGTACCATATATTTTTTAAGGCTATCGGGCACTGCGCCGCCTTTTTGCTGCATTACATAAGTATAGCTTTCCTCGGCATCCGGCCACGGATTTGTAACCTTAACTATAGAAAATCCGTTGTATTTGTATATCTCCAGTCCGTTTGCATAAGTAACTGAATTTTCAACAGTTGAAGCGGTTTTATCAGTCGTTTTTTGCTCTTTTTTACAGCCTGTTGCAAGCAACAGTAAAAAAGCAATAATTGGGTAGTGTAGGATTTTCATAACAAATATTAAACTGCTGCAAATGTATAAATTTCAATATAAATCCTATATTTGCACCCAACTTAAGGTTGTAGTGTGCTGGCAGCACACTGCATTAAAAGGGAATCAGGTGTAATACCTGAGCTGTTCCCGCAACTGTAAGCTTATCCCTTTTGGGAGGCTGTTGTTAACTGCATGCCACTGCCTGTATGGGCGGGAAGGTGAACAACAGTACGCAAGCCAGGAGACCTGCCTTAGGAGTTAACAATTATTCGAACCTTCGGGAAAAAAGGTTCAGGAAATTATGACGCTTAAAAAGATCATCCTAGTTTTTACAGTATTACTGTGCCAGTATATTTGGGCGCAACAGGATGCTATTGTTCAGTTGAAGGAAGTGGTTATATCGGACACCCAACTAAAAAACTTTACGAATACACAATCGATACTAACCCTTAACGATTCGGTTATCAATATCAACCAGTCGTCGCTTACTTCGTTACTGAATTATAACACCACAGTTTATTTCAAGGAAAACGGGCTGGGTATGGTATCCTCACCATCTTTCAGGGGGACTACTGCCCAGCAGACTGCGGTGGTTTGGAATGGTATTAATATCAACTCACAGCTTAACGGACAAACCGATTTTAATGTAATTAATACCCGCGATTTTAATGCTATTGATGTAAGGGCAGGTGGCGGAAGCGTTATTTACGGCAGCAGCGCTATAGGGGGGAGTATTCACCTTAACAATGAGTTGGAGTATAAAAAGAAATTCACCAATTCAGTAAGGACAAATTACGGAAGCTTTAATACGTTTGGGGCTAACTATACCGGTACTGTTGCCGATGATAAGTTTAGTGCCGCATTAAGCATTACCCGAAACAGTTCTGATAACGATTATGACTATGTAGGTAAGGACGGACATAATCTTAACGGTCAGTATTATAACAATAGTGCTTCGGCAACAGTGGGTTATAAAATCAATCAAACCAATATCCTTACCCTTTATAGCTACCTGTTTGACGGCGAAAGGCATTTCTCGCTTATTTTCCCTTCTGAAACCAGAACGAAATACTACAATCTCAATACCCGTAATATGCTGGAATGGACAGGTAATTACGGCAGATTTACCTCTAAGCTTAAGGGGGCTTTCCTGAGTGAGAAGTACAAGTACTATGACAACATTTATGACGAAGGTTATGATTACGGAAAATCAGAATCGGTAATTGGTAACTACGACCTTCTGTTCCAGATAAACGATAAGATAAAACTTAATTCGGTTTTCAATTTTACACAAACCAAAGGGTATGGTTCTAATCTTGAAGGAGCCGAAAGGAGTATTGGTTCTGCCAGTTTATTATTTAGTCATGCGGTTACCCAAAAACTTTTGTATGAAGCAGGCTTAAGAAAAGAAGCTACCAATAATTATGATAGTCCGCTATTGTATTCGGCAGGTGTACGATACAGGGTTTCCGATTTTTACCTGGTTAGGGTAAACGGCTCCAAAAACTTCAGGATACCAACCTTTCAGGATTTATACTGGCAGGGTAGCGGGAATACCGACTTAAAACCGGAAAGCTCTGTACAGGGAGAAATAGGTAATGAGTTTACAGTAAAAAATGCCTCATTAACCCTTACCGGATATTACATTAAGCTTAAGGATATGCTTAGATGGCTGCCTACCGGCAGTGTTTGGCGACCACAGAACACAGACAGGGTTCGTACCTATGGCCTTGAAGCTGCCTTTAAATACACCAAAGAATTCAATAACCATCGGTTTGCATTTAATGCCGTGTATGGTTATACCAAATCGGAAGATGAAACCACAGGCTATCAGCTAATTTATGTTCCTTATCACAAAGCTTCGGGAGCACTGTCCTACAACTATAAAAAACTATCTGCCTACTACCAGTTTCTTTATGTAGGGGAAGTGTTTACAAGATCAGACAATAACTCAAGATATAATATAGACGCTTACAATACAGGTAATGTGGGCGTGGAGTATAATTTCGGAAAATCAAAAATATACAGGCTCGGCGCACAGGTGCTTAATGTTTGGAATGCAGACTATGTAAATGTTGACAGCAGGCAAATGCCCGGCATAAATTATAATATATATATAACCCTTAAACTTTAACTAAAACTAATTCTATGAAACTTAGGAATTCTCTATTCGCTTTATTAGCAGGTTCTTTGTTTTTCGTGTCATGTAGCAGTGATGACGATAACACTCCTGTAGCTTCGGGTGCTTATGCAAACGGAACTTTTGTACTTAACGAAGGTAACAGTAACCCGTCTTCAGGGACAGTGTCTTTTATTGGTAATAATGGTGCTTTAGAGCAGGATATCTATACTGCTGTAAATCCGGATGCTCCTGCTATAGGTACTTACCTTCAGTCTATGTTCTTTAGTGATGATTATGCATTTATCATCTCAGGGCAGGCAAACAAAATTACTGTTGTAGACCGTTATACTTTTGAATTTGTAGCAAGTATAGATACTGATTTTACTAATCCGCGTTATGGTGTAGTTATAAACGGTAAGGCTTATGTAACAAATACTAACGATTACGGGCTTGCAGACGATTTCCTTACTGTAATTAATCTTGAAGATTTTAGTACTACTACTGTAGATCTTAATAATTATGCAGAAAGAGTACTTGCAGAGAACGGAAAACTTTATATAGCTAACGGATATTACGGTAGCGGTACATCTATAACTGTATTTAACCCGGCTAACAATACTGTTGATACTGTAATTGAACTTGGAGATTCGCCAAACTCTTTTGATGAGCAGGACGGAGCACTTTATGTAATGGGGGACTCTAAAATAAGCAGAATCAACCTTTCTAACAACACTGTAAGCGGTACTATTGAGCTTACTGAGGCTTTAGCAGGTGCTAAAAACCTGACTATTCAGGATGGGAATATTTACTTTACTGTTGATACTGCAGTGTATAGTTTTTCTGTAAACAGCAATACTCTACCTATTGAAGCTGCATTTAGCTATGAGTCAAACTCTGCATGGGGAGCTATGTACGGATTTAATGTTTATGCCGGAAGAATTTATATTGCTGATGGTGGCGATTTCTCTTCAGACAGCGAAGTTTATGTTTACGGATCAAACGGAACACTTATAAATACTTATGATGTAGGAGTAGGGCCTAACAGCTTCTACTTTAATAACTAATAATTACACCAGATTATAAATTGGTAATTTTGTTTAAGTTGAAAAGGCTTCCCTCGGGAAGCCTTTTTTTATTTTTATTCAGATAAGTTTTTTATAAGATGGTCAAGTCCCTTAGGAGCTTCTTCTATAAACATTTCCTCACTAAACGGCTGCAGGTTTTTAGAGCCTTTAAATAACCTGTGTTGTTTGTGTGGCTGCTGTGGCATTCTGCCTGCTGCTGTTATTTGGTTTATGGCAGTAGCTAATAAAGGTTCATCCGGACTGCCTATTACGCCAAGGTTGTCATAATCTTCAGGCATTTCTATGGTAGGTTCTATACCTTCTTCATATTCACCAAAGCCGTTCTTGTTTACAATTTTAAGCACTATAGGCTGCATTGCATAACGGTGGCTTGGGTCTAAATCATTTTTAGTGAAATCAGGAGAATCATATAACGTTACCGATCCCACATTTTTACCTATAGTGGTAGTTCCTATTACAACCACATCTACATAAGACTTAAGGCAGTTTATTACAAGCTCGCTGGCAGAAGCAGTGCTTCCTGTAGCCAGTATATAAACCCTGGTTAGATTAAGGTGGTTAATGCTGGTATTATCTGATAACGATGAGGTAAAGTTATTGGTAAGTGCCCCGGGATTATTGTCTTCAAAATAACTTTGCAGTTTAGGATTCCATTGTTCCTTTGCAAAAAGTTGTCCGTTAAACTGTCCTGTAATCATACTGGCAAGATAAGTCGCTGTCCTTACAGATCCGCCTCCGTTATAACGAAGGTCAAGTACCAGTTCGTTAACTCCCTGTGCGGCAAGATTACCAAAAGCACTGTTCAGTTCAGCATCATAAGGACTGTAGAAACCATTATACATTAAATAACCTATGGTTTTGCCGCCTTCATTATATACCACATCACTAAAATAAACAGGATCTTCTGCATATTGTGTTTTAGTAAGCGTTACCGATTCTCCGTTGGGAGTTATCGTGCCATCGGTATAATCAGCAAGATTTAGGGTATAAGTGTCACTTCCTAAAAGGTTACGGTAGTTGTCCGGTGTAAGGCCAACCCCATCTACTGCATAAAAAATATCCCCTCTTTGAATATCTTTGGTAGAAGCATCGGTATCAGGCAGTATATAACGAACATATCCAAAAATTGATGTCTGGGTTTCGTCAGTATATACAAGTCCATATTCTACACCATTGCTTTTTGCAACCCCCTGTAGTGCGGCTTCCAGTACATTATAATCTGATACTAAAACACTAAATCTGTCGCTTTTCGCTGTACTGGTAGGATCTACATATTTAAGGCTGTTGAAAAGCGCTTCAGGACTTGAAAAGCCCTGTAGATAAGCGTTAAGTTCTCCCTGATTGCCAAATCGGTTATCTGAAAGGTCCGGCACATCCGGTTGCCAGTAATAATAAAGGTTAAGTCCTTTCCATATAAAGTCGTTAACAGGAACGGCATTATCGTCCATATCGTCACAGCTTTGAAAGGCAAAAGCCGAAACAAGCAATAAGGTGAGGATGGTACTTATCTTTTTCATGAAAGCAGTTTTTAAGTATATAAAACGTAAATTTAATATTTTTAATATTATTTGTAACAAAAAATAAAGGTATTCGTCTTCCTATTATAAAACCAATAACAACCAGCATTAATGTAATGAACCAGTCGGAGTTTGTAAATATTATCACTCCTTTTAAAGACCGGGTATACCGGTTGGCAAAAAGGCTCCTTATAAGTAATGAGGAAGCCGAGGATGCCACACAGGAGGTTATGGTACGACTTTGGAAAAACAAGAATAAGCTGGAGAGCTATTCGAGTGTAGAAGCGCTGGCCATGACAATAACAAAAAACTACTGTCTGGATCAGTTAAAGTCTAAAAGGGCAACAGAAATGAGATTAGTACATTCTAATTACAGTGACCGGGAGCCCGGACTGCAGCAACAGGCAGAAGACCGTGACAGCTGGGAATGGGCAGAAAAACTTATGAATAAGCTCCCCGAACAGCAGCGGCTTATTTTGCAGATGAGGGATGTGGAGCAATATGAGTTTGAAGAGATTGCAAAAATTATGGATATGAATGAGTCGGCAGTGAGGGTAGCCCTGTCCCGCGCCAGAAAGATGTTGAGGGAGGAACTAACAAAAATGCACAGTTATGGAATTAAGAGAAATTGAATTACTACTAGATAAATATTTTGACGCAGAAACCAGTATTGCCGAAGAAAACCAGCTTAAGATGTATTTTTCTTCATCCAATGTGGCGCCTCATTTGGAGCAGTACAGGTCTATGTTTGGATATTTTGCCCAGGCAGGCGAACAACGCTTTGAAAAGACGATACCATTAAAAACTAAAAAACGCTATGTAGGATGGCTATCGGTTGCAGCAAGTGTTGTTATAGCATTTGGCGTGTTTACCTTTATTAACAAAGAACCGCAGGAAGACCTTGGTACTTTTGATGATCCCGAAATTGCCTTAAGGGAAACACAAAAAGCACTTAACATGCTTTCTCAAAACGTTAATAAGGGAGTAAACAGTATAAACTACCTGGAAGAGTATGAGAACTCAAGAAAAACAATTTTTAAAAAATAAAACAATGAAAAAATTAATAGCCATTTTAGTAATGATGCTTTCTCCGGTGCTGTTTTATGCACAGAGCGCATTCGATCAGTTTGATGACAAAGACGGTATTGATGTTGTTTCTTTGGATAAAACTATGCTGGACCTTGCAGGTGATGACCTTAAACTTGCTAAAGATGAACAAAACCTGGTAACAAAGTTTACCAAAGATTTAAAACAGCTTAAGGTTTACAGTACTGAAGTAAAAAAGTACAAGAATCAGATAGCCGATGCTGTAAAAAAATACGTAAGGGATAATAACATGGAGTCTCTTGTTAGTGTAAAAGACGACGGTGAAACCGTAAAAGTTTACGCAAGACATAACAGGAGTGATGAAACTATTGAAGAAGTGTTAGTATTTGTAGACAGTGGTAAGAAAGACGAGACAGTTCTTGTTACCTTTACCGGAAAAGTGAAACTATAATAAATTGCCATAAACTTAATTTAAATACCACGTATGAAAAAGATAATTGTAACTTTTGTGTTAGTGCTTATGCCAACGCTGTTTTTTGCTCAGTCCATGTTCGATAAGTTCGAGGATGAGGATGAAATAGTATCGGTACTGGTCAATAAAAAGATGTTTGAGCTTATGGGGAACGTTAAGTCTGACCCTAATAATAAAAGCTCACAGCAATTTTTTGACCTTATAAAAAGGCTGGATAACCTTAAGGTTTTTACCACCGAAAGCGCTAAGCACAAAGCGGAAATGAAAAAAACAGTGGATAGTTATCTTAAAAAATATCCATTGGAAGAACTGATGCGTATTAATGAGGGTGGAAGGAGTATCAAGATTTATGTAAAATCTGGTGCTACATCTTCTCAGGTTAAAGAACTCCTTATGTTTATGGACGGAGGAGACGAAGAAACCGTATTGATGTCGCTTACCGGTAATTTTGATATTAAGGAGATATCTTTCCTTACAGATTATATGAAAATACCGGGTGGTGAAGAGATAAAAAAAGCATCGTCTAAAAAATCTAAATAACACACCATGAAGACCATTTATTATCTTTTCGGACTTGTAGTTATGGCGGTGCTAACCCTTGTGTCGTGTGAGTCTAAGCCATCGCTGCAAAAGTATTTTGTAGAGAAGTCGCAGTCGAATGAATTTATGGCTTTTGATTTGGGTACCGATATTATTAAAGCTGCCGGTTCTGATAACCTTTCGGCAGATCAGGAAAAGGCCCTTAAAGCAGTAAGGAAGCTTAATATACTTATATTCAAGTCAGACTCTACAGATACAAATGTAGTGCACTATAAAGAAGAGACCACAAAAGTAAAGAGCATTCTTAAAAATGGAGATTATGAGGAACTTATGAGGGTGGGTTCAGGAAAAGAAGGGGCCAGTATAAATATGCTGGGTGAGAATGACGATATCGATGAGTTTGTGGTTTTCCTTCGCAAGGACGGTGTTTTTGGGCTGATAAGGGTTTTAGGTGACGAAATGACACCAACCGATGTACTTACAATAATGCAGCTGGTTGAAAAATCGGGGGTAGATATGGCACAGCTACAGCCGGCACTGAATCAGATAAATGGAAATAAAGGTTAATTTAAGATTATTATAAAAGAAAAATCCGCTGCATTGCAGCGGATTTTTTTATTTCTTAAAGTATTTAAACGGTACGATGAGCATACCGAAACATTCTCCCTGATCTTTTCCTAAATGCTTATGGTGCATTTTATGTGCCCTTCTTACGGCTTTTGCATAACGGTTATTGGCATTCCTTAAAAACTTAAACCGCTGGTGGATAAAAATATCATGTACAAAAAAGTAGGCAATACCATAAGCTAAAATGCCTAAGCCAATGGCAAGCCCTATATCAAGTATACTGTATTTCCAAAGTAAAAAGAAGCCTATACTAACCAGGGCATAAAAGATAAAGAAAGCATCGTTGCGCTCAAACCATGAGTCGTGGTCTTTGCGATGATGGTCCTTATGCAGGCTCCATAAAAAACCATGCATTATAAATTTATGGGTAAACCACGCCATAAACTCCATAATGCAAAAGGTTAGTATAAAAACAAGTATATAAATCCACATGGCTTATAATTTTATATAAAGTTAAGGCGATAATTTAAATAACACTGTGCTAAAAGTCCAAGTTTTTGATAATTAGGTACCCTTATACGCCTGCTTTTTATTTCAAGTGGGGGAGTATTTTTTAGCTTTTTAAGCAACTTCCTGTAATAGGCATAGGCTGTGTAAACACCAAACTTAGCTTCCACAGGCAGTTTTAATATCCCTTTGTAACCTTCTGCCAGATCGGCTTCTATTTCTTCGATAATCTGTCTTTTAACCTCGTCGGTCATTTCGTTGAGGTTAAGTGAAGGAAAGTAATTACGTTCCAGCTCCTCGGTGTCGGCTTTTAAATCCCTTAGGAAGTTTACCTTTTGAAAGGCTGAACCTAAGCGCATTGCAGGGCCTTTTAGCTCTTCATAGCGCTTATCGTCGTTATTTACAAATACTTTTAGGCACATTAGCCCGACCACATCTGCCGATCCATATATGTACTCATTGTATTCAGAAAGGGTAGTGTAATCCTTTTTAACCAAATCCTGCCTCATGCTATTCATAAAGGCATCTATAAGCTCCTGTGGTATGTTATATTTTATAGCGGTATGCTGAAACGAGTTTAAAACAGGGTTTAGACTTATTTTATCCCTAAGGGCATTATTTAGGTCTTCTTCAAAAAGGTCGAATAGCTGTTCTTTATCATAATCGTGAAAAGTATCCACAATCTCATCGGCAAACCTTACAAAACCATAAATATTGTAAATGTCCTGCCTTATGCGTGGCGACAGCATTTTTACTGCAGAGGAGAACGACGTACTGTAAGCACGCGTTACATTTCTACTGCACTCATAGGAGATTTTGTCAAATATTGATTTCATAGTGCTTCGTTAAGGATTTCTTTGGTTCTTTGTCCAGTTGTTTTTCTATAAGTCCCGCAACGAGTTTGCCCGATATAAGTGCAGGCGGTACTCCCGGTCCGGGAACAGTTAACTGACCTGTAAAAAACAGGTTCTTTACTTTTTTGCTTTTTAGCCCCGGCCTTAAAAATGCAGTCTGCATAAGTGTATTGGCCAGTCCGTAAGCATTTCCTTTGTATGAATTATAGTCCTTTACAAAATCGTTTACACAAAACGATTCTTTAAATAATATGCTGTCTCTTAGGCTTTGCTGAGTAAGGTTTTCCAGTCTTGTAATTATCTTTTCAAAATATTTTTCCCTTAGCTCAGGTGTATCTTCAATTCCCGGTGCAAGCGGTATTAGAAAGGTACCAGCTTCTTTACCAACAGGCATTGCATCAGTATCTGTTTTACCGGAGAAGCTGGCATAAAATAAAGGTTCGTCAGGCCATTTTGGGTTATCATAAATGTCTATGGCATGAGTATCAAAATCCGAATCAAAAAACAGGGTATGATGCTCTACATTTTCCACAGGCTTATCAAACCCTACATAAAATAATAGGGAAGAAGGGGCAAATACCTTTTTTTGCCAGTAATCCTCATTATACTGCCTGAACCTTTTATCTAAAAGTGTTTCAGTATGATGATAGTCGGCACCGCTTAAAATAATATCGGCATATAACTTTTCACCGTTAACGGTTATATATTCGGCACAACCTGTTTCTGATACTCCTATTTTTGAAACGGATGCATTGGTAACAAACTTCACTCCCTGTTCCTTTGCTAGCTCAACCATTCCTTCAACGACACTGTACATCCCGTTTTTAGGATACCAGGTACCAAGGCCAAAGTCGGCATAGTTCATAAAGCTGTAAAACGAAGGGGTGTCACTGGGTTTTGCACCTAAAAACAAAACGGGAAATTCCAGTATTTGTACCAAACGTTTGTTCTTGAATTTTTTACGGATATCTTTTGAAATGTTTCCAAAAAATTGCCCGAGTTTTGCTATGGTTTGTGGGGTAACCAGTTCCAGTGGGGATAAACCCGGGCGATAAACCAAATCTTTTATAGCAATATCATAGTTGCTTTTTGCTTCACTGATAAAGTTCTTAAGCTCTGTACTGCTGCCGGGTTCGTTTTCTTCAAATACCCTGTATATGTCTTCCAGGTTATCTGCTATGGTTATATAATCTTCTTTACCAAAATAAACACTATAGGCAGGAGATAGTTTTTTAAGCTGGTAGTAATCGCGTGGCTTCTTGCCGAAATCCTCAAAAAAACGCTCAAAAACATCGGGCATCCAGTACCATGTAGGCCCCATGTCAAAAGTAAAACCGTCTTTTTTCAGCTGTCTTGCCCTGCCGCCAAGCGTATCGTTCTTTTCGTAAACAGTTACGTCGTTACCTTCGCAGGCTAAATAGGCAGCGGCAGCAAGTGAGGAAAATCCTGAACCGATTATTTTAATAGTAGCGTTCATTTGTTTAATAAAATTAAAAAAATATTAAACAAAAACAATAAAGCTTTTGTTAAATTAAAGTTTGTTGGTAAAATCGGATATAGAGTCAAAGACTCTTATGTTGGGGTTTAATATTTCTGCGTCTAAATATTGAGCATTCCTTCCAAAAAGGCAAAGCCTGGTCTCATCGTCATTTATCACATGCTTTTTAAGTTCCTCTACATAGTCGGCTATTTCGTTGTTGTTTGGTTCGACGGTTGTATAGGTTATAAACGTAATATTGCTGAAGTAGGTTTTAACGTCTCTTAGGTTTTCAAGAGGTACACTTTCTCCTAAATATACGGTTTTATATCCATTAAGACTGAGTTCGTAGTTAAGGAACATTAATCCCAGTTCGTGTATTTCGTTTAATGGCAGGTATAAAACAAATGTCCTGTCAGTTTTTGTAGGAGGTGTAGTTTGTATTTTTTCGGTGTTGGATGCTAACTTCTGCTTAATCAAAAAGCTTATAAAGTGCTCGTGAGCAGGGGTTATGGTGTTTGTTTGCCATAAGTGGCCTATCTCGTTAAGTAAGGGAAGGAAAAAATCGTAGAATATCTCTTTAAATGACTTATCCTGTAACAGTGAGTTGTAAGTGTTTAAGAATAATGACTGGTCAAAATTCATCATGGCCAGTTTAAAATTATTAAGTACATGATCTGCAAGACTGCTTTTGGAAAGTATTTCTTTAACTAGTACCGGAATCTTTTCGGGAGGCATTTTAGAAATAGCTGATATCTTATATCCAAAATTGTGAAGAGTAGTGATATTGAGCAGTTTCTGAAGATTTTTTATATCGTAAACGCGTATGTTGGTGTCTGTACGCATGGGTTCAAGGATATTGTATCGTTTTTCCCAAATGCGTATAGTATGAGCCTTGATGCCGGATAGGTTTTCAAGGTCCTTTATGTTGAATATGTTTTTTACGCTGTTCATTGTTTTTTTAAAAACTTTAAACAAAGTTAATTAAAAAATGTTTAATTAAACATTTAGTGGCTTTATTTTTTGTGTTACGTAATTTATTATAACAGATTTAGTGTTTTCCTGTATTGTGTTTTAAATAATATTATATCACCTTTGTATGGTAAAGCCGACTAGACGGTTATGCAATGTTTGTTCTATTATAAGCCTGCTTTGGGGACAAGGCGGGTTTTTTTTGTGCCCTGCTGTAAAGGATTTACGTGTTTTTACGTAGTAAATTCAGTGTTTTCCTGTATTGTAAAAACAGTGATTTGGTTGCATCTTTGTATTCAACAAATCAACCCATCAATCGTTAACGCAATGTTTGGTCAAATAAAAAAGCTCCACTGTCTGCGGAGCTTTTTTTATATCTGTAATTGACGCTCTGAGCAAAGTAATATGACACTTTAAACAAAGCCTTCAGCAAGCCCTGAGCCTAACTTTGTCCAATAAAAAAAATATAAAAATGGACTTAAAAGACAACATGAACGGGGCACTACAAAATCCCCTTTACTCAGGATTCAATGAAACATCAACAGTACACGATGTTATAACAGGTGTTAACCTTACCGGTAAGGTGGCTATTGTTACGGGGGGCTATGCCGGTATAGGGCTGGAAACGGTTAAAACATTTGTAGCGGCAGGTGCAACAGTAATTGTTCCCGCAAGAGATGTCGCTAAGGCAAAGAAAAACCTGAAAGGCATAAATAATGTAACCATTGAGCAAATGGATCTTATGGATGTAGATTCAATATATGCTTTTGCAGATATATTCCTTATGGGGCATGATGCTCTGGATATACTGGTTAATAATGCAGGTATTATGTGGGTGCCGCTTCAAAGGGATAAAAGAGGGTATGAATCTCAATTGGTAACAAATCATTTAGGGCATTTTCAGTTAACAGCAAGATTATGGCCTGCGCTAAAAAACAGCGGTAATGCCCGAGTGGTAAATGTAACTTCTTTTGGGCATCAGTTTTCCCCGTTTGATTTTGAAGATCCTAATTTTCTGAATACCGAATATGAAACCCTACAGGGATACGGCCGCTCTAAAACGGCTAATAATCTCTTTACGGTAGAACTGGATAGCAGGGCTAAAAAACATAATGTAAGAGCCTTTTCGGTACATCCGGGTTCTGTAAACGGTACCGATTTAGGTCGTGTGGCTCCTATGGCATTATTTCAGCAAATGGGCACTCACGATGAAAACGGTAATATAAAGCCTGAAGTTGCCGTAAAACTGAAAACAGTAGAACAGGGAGCAGCAACTTCGGTTTGGTGTGCCACCAGCCCTCAGTTAAACGGAATAGGAGGTGTGTATTGTGAAAATGCAGATATAGCAGTACTTGATGATGGTACTATAGAGCATGATTTTGAAACACCATCAACCCTGTTTGGGGTAAAACCGTATTCGCTGGATGCAAATAATGCCGGGCGTTTATGGAAGCTTAGCGAAGAGATGACAGGAGTAGTTTTTCCTGTTGAGTAATTATATTCATTCAGGCCGGAGTATTCCGGCTTGATTTATTTAGTAATTTTATTGCTATATGGAATTTGAAACACATTACATAACTCCCGATATTAAGCTTTCTGAATTTAACGGGAAGTACTTTAAAACAGAGGTGGTATTTGAGCACCATATACTGGTATGGTTTATTTCGGGGGAAACAAAAATTATACAGGCCGATGCCGTGTATACCTTTAACGCAGGGGATATATTCCTTATTCCGAGAAACCAGCTGGCTACTGTTATCAATTATCCTAAAGACGGAAAACCTCATAAGGCCGTGGCAATGTACTTAACTAAAGATCGGCTAAAGGATTTTTATTCTAAAAATAAACCTACAGCAAAATCACAACCCTTACAAAAGGTATACAGGTTTACCAAACACCCTTTGCTGGAAAGCTGCTTTGCATCGCTTATATATTATTTTGAAATAGGTGAAAACCTGCCGGAAGATATAGCAAACCTTAAAATAGAGGAGGCTGTAAGAATACTAAGGTCTACCGATAGCAGTGTTGACGGCGTTCTCGCCAATTTTGAAGAACCGGGTAAAATAAACCTGTCCGATTTTATGGAACGTAATTTTATGTTTAATATGACACTGGAAAAGTTTGCTTACCTAACCGGACGCAGCCTTGCCACTTACAGGAGGGATTTTAAAAAGATATACAATACAACACCTCAAAAGTGGCTTACCGAAAAAAGATTGAAACTGGCACATTATTCTATTTTAGAAAAACAGAAAAGGCCTGTTGATGTTTACATTGAAGTAGGTTTTGAAAATCTTTCCCATTTTTCATACGCCTTTAAAAACTATTTTGGGTACGGACCTAATGCTCTGGCAACAGGTATAAAATAAAAACAGGCCCTAATCAGGCCTGTTTTTTATATTGAGTTCTCCAGTATTTTAGGTAAGTCGGTTTTCCAATCAGTTACTATAAATTTATCGAGTATACGATTGTCTTTTCCAATTACATAACATATACGGGAACAGTATGTTTCTCTGTATTTTGTGTATATATCCTTATTAGCTTCAAGTTCAGTATCTATTTGTATTGTGCCGGTTTTTCTCTCTTTTATGGCAGAGTCCATTCTAATTACATGAACCTTACTGCCATATTTGTTGCTTATATCAAAAAAAGCTTTTGTGGAGGCCACATCACCACCACATCCGCAGGAATTGACAATAATTAGTATCTTATCGTGCAGGTCTGTACTGTTAATAATGCTTCCTGTAGTAGTGGTAGCAGAAAAAGCCGGTGCAAGCATGCCCACTTCTGTCCCGGTCTTTTTTATAAAGCTGTTATCTTTTATAAGTGTAATATATTCACCGTTATTGGTAATATTATCAAAGCGATAGTAATTATCGCTAAGTTTAATGTACTGTCCCACTCCTATATGGTCTCTTTCGTATATAGTGTCTTTTACTTTCACACCATCTGACAATAAGGCTATTTTAGTTCCGTTCATGTTTGCATCATTATCATATGTAAACGCTCCGTTATATGTATTTCCAACACCTACTTTGTAGTTCTTGTTATTAATATTAATGGTAGCTGTTAAGTACTCGCTTCTGCCCAACCCTAAATCATCGTGAAGATTACCAATCTTAATCCATGACGAATCTTTTACAATTTGCTTTCCGTTAGAGATTTCATACCTGCACTGTACAAGGTCTTTGTTTGAAGCCCAGTCAAAATCCCTGTAAAGTCGAATGGAGTCGTCAGTAAAATCATGATTATCGTTCGCGTCTACAATAAATACCCTTTGTTTTCCTGCTGTACCCGCTATCAGGTTAATATAATATGGTGTTTTTGAACGAAAATCTATTGGCTGGATGCCCCTTCTTATGTTCTCAATGGTTTTAGGATAAATAACAGGGTATAGAAATGTACCGGTTGTATCTTTAAGATCTATCGGATGAACTCCCGAACCAAAAAATCGTCCTCCTTTGTTTTTTTGAGTCCTTATAACTAGTGTATCGTTTTCTTTAGTAAAGTGGTTAGGTTTGTTTTGTGAAAACTGTTTGTCGTCTCCTTTGCGTTTTTGACAGCCTTGAAGTATAAGTGTAATCAATAAAGCTTTAAAAAATAGTTTCATGTAAGGTGATTTGCTGTCTGTAATAAAAAGCTAACGCATAAAAAAATCAAAAAGTATACTTTTTGATTTCCTTTTTAGCCTCAATAGGCTTTTATTTATTAGTGAATACTAAGCCAGTATGTCAGTAGTTTCTGTAATAAGAGATTTCATTAATTCATCTGCTTTTCGGTATTTAAGTATAGGAGCTATCTGTCCTCCCCAAAAAAGAACCATATCGTGTTTTTGTTTTTCCAGTGCAGCCTTTCTTAAAAAAGACATGAAAGTTGTTTGTAAAGGGAAGGGAAGTATATCACTTTCCTTACCCATTAGTTCAATTCCTAATTGTGTATTGATACCTCTGCCCAAGCGCCCTGTATAAGCACGGGATAACATTGTGTATTTAGCTGCATCCGAGAAAAGGGATTCCTTATGTGCAGGTAAAGAACCGGATTCTTCACAGGCTAAAAAAGCGGTACCTATTTGTACTGCATCGGCACCTAAAGTTAATGCGCCTGCAATGCCACGGCCATTAGCGATACCCCCTGCCGCTATAACAGGAACATTTACTTTTTCTTTAATAAGTTGTATTAATACAAAAGTCCCTGTTGTAGACTGCTCTGCAGGTGCCAGGAATGACGGGCGATGTCCGCCGGCTTCAAATCCTGAGGCTATTATCATATCAACCCCCGAATTATTTAGCGCAACTGCCTCATCAAGTGTTGTAGCGGCACCTACCAATAATATACCGCGTTTACGGCATTCTTCCATTACATCTTGAGGCAAAAGCCCGAACATAAAGCTAAATACCTTAGGTTTTATATCAAGTATAACCTGTAACTGATTTTCAAACCTTGATTGAAAAGGGGCCGGTTTTTCAGGTAATTCAATCCCGGCCTTATCAAAATAAGGTTTAAAGCGTTGTTTGGTATATTCATAGGTTTCATTGCTTACGCTACCATTTACGGCATCGGTATCAGAGACCCAAAGGTTTAAGTTATAAGGTTTATCGGTAAGAGTTTTAATTTCTTTGTCAATCTCATAAATATCCTGAGGGCTCATGGTATATGCACCATATCCTCCAAGGCCTCCCATGTTTGAAACAGTAGCTGCCAGTCTTGGTGTAGACAGTCCGCCGCCAAACGGTCCCTGCATTATTGGGTATTTAATACCCAGCATTTGGGTTATTTTATTATCGTACCACATGATTTAGGGTTTTAAATTATTTACTCGTTTACATTTGTAAGGGTTTTGTTTACTCTTACCCATTTGCCGTTAAGCTTATGGAAAGTAAGTAGATCATAGTAATTAAAGGTATACATTTTTACATTTACTTTTGCCATTGCTATAGTGTTAATCACATCTATTGATATGATTTTCCCTTTAAAAACGTTGCCTGAATCCTTTGGGCTCACACGATTAGCCACGCCTTCTAAATACTCTTCCAGTGTTTTGGCATATGGTTGCCCGTTTATATCGCCAAACAGTAGTGTACCTGGATTAAATAGATCTTTAAGCAGATTAACGTCCCCTTCATACAATCCTTTAAAATATACCTGTTCAAGTATTTTGACAATAGCTAAACTATCTTGTTCTGTAGTTTCCATTTTTTCGGTTTTTTGAGCATTGATGTTTTGTAGTATACAAAACATCAATGCGGTTAATAAAAGGGTTTTAATGCTTATTAATTTAAATGATGGCCGGCACCCATACCTCCGTCAACATTTATTATTGCTCCGGTAATCAGTTTGTTTTTGGCAACTGCATATATCATCTGTGCCACTTCATTTACCTCTCCCACACGGTTGATTAAGTGAAGACCTGCAGCTTTATCGGCATTATCACCATGCATAGGTGTACGGATAATTCCCGGGGCTATAGTATTGATCCGAATATTGTTTTTACCAAATTCTGTAGCAAGCTGTATGGTTAAGGCATGTATCGCACCTTTACTCGATACAGGAGCTGTAGATGGGGCAGCACTCAATCCGTGGTATACTAAGGGCGTTCCTATATTAATAATAGCACCGTCTTTTTGTCTAATCATTTGTGGAAGTACCGCTTGTGTGGTAAAATATGTACCTTTTAAATTGGTGTTGAGGTATTTGTCAAGGTAAGCCTCATCAACTTCAAGAAAAGGCCTGGTTTCATAAACACCTGCATTATTAATAAGTATATCCACACCTCCAAATTTTTCTATGGCAGTTGTTACCAGTTCTTCTCCCACACTTTTATCATATACATTTCCCGATACCATTGCCAGATTAGAACCTGCGCCAAGTTCATGGAATACAGCTTCCAGTTTTTGAGGGGTAGTAGAGTTTATAACCACATTATCTCCTCTTTCCAGAAAATAACGTGCTGTTTCCTTCCCAATTCCGGACGAAGCTCCGGTAATGATTATAGTCTGCTTTTTCATATCAGTTTTTTTTATCGGCAGTAATTCCTTTTTCACGCAGGTCCGAGACCTGCTCTCCGTCAAACCCCCAGTTATCAGTGTCTATTTCACTAATTACCACATGAGTAAGTTTAGGGTCTTTATTAAGTACATTAGTAATTACATTAGTAACTCCTGCAATTAATTCTCTTTTCTGCTCACGGCTAACACCCTCACGTGTCAGTTCAATTTTAATGTATGGCATGACTTTAGTTTTTAGCTTCAGGCTACGGCTTGAGCAGTTAGTGAAAAAGTTAAATCGAAGTTGTTGTATATAAGTGTGTCTCCCAGGTTAGTAAAGAAATTACCAGAGCGAAACTTTATACCATATTTGGTACGGTCAATAGTAATTTTACCCGAAAAAGTAACTGTATTATCGCTATTGTTTGTTTGTGCATCAAAGCTTACAGCGTGGGTAAAATTTTTAATGGTAAGATTTCCTGTTACATGGTAAGAACCGTTTTCACGTGGCTCAACATGGCTTATTTTCATAAAGGCTTCAGGATACTGGTCAATACTGAAAAAATCATCAGAAGCCAAATGACCTGCAAACTGTGCATTAGTATCCGGGTCAGTTACATCCAGTATTTTAATGGAAGTTGTGTCGATCACAAAATTCCCTCCTGAAAGATAATTATCGGCAAAGTCAAGCTGACCTTCCTTAATAGCGATTGTGCCGTTATGTGCTCCTGTTACTTTACGGCCTACCCACTCAACAGTACTGTTTTGGGTATTGATTTTAAATGTTTTCATTGTCTTAAAAATTTAGTTATTAACTTAATTACAAGACAAAGGTTGTTATTAAAGTCCGGTAAGGAGGGTGACCTACATCACATTTGAAGTATAATGATTATATGGTGACTTACATCACGGATTAGGAGTTGTATAAACGGCTTAGTGTTTCGCGGGAAACCCCAAGATAGGCAGCTATAAGGTGTTTAGGTACCAAATTGTACAGTTCCGGATACATAGCCAGGAGTTCCTCATAGCGGTGTCTGGTGTCATTATTCATAAATGAAAGGAGTCTTTTTTGAGATGCAACATATCCTTTATTGGTACGCCATCTAAAAAAGTATTCTGCCTGATGAAACTCTTTGCACAATTTTTCTCTATTTTCATTAGATAGGCTCAATACTTCAGTATTTGTAATACAGTCAACATTAAGCGATGCTTTGGTGTTTGTGTAAAGTGCATTGTAATCAGATGCCCACCATGTTGGCATGGCGAACTGTAGAATAAAAATTTTAAGTTCAGGATTAACATAAAAAGATTTAAGGCAACCATCTAGTACGAAGTACTCATTTTCCACATTGTCACCTTCAGAGATTATAGCCTGACCTTTTTTAAAGCTGTGAAATTTAAAATGAGAAAAGAAATAGTCAAATTCATTTTCTGATAAGGAAATAATTTTTGAGACATGTCCTTTTAATATTTCTTTAGCATCCATTTTATTTTATTTAAAGTGTAATAAAGTTAATTTTTCTTTTAAAATTAAAGTCTTCAGATTAAGTATTATTTTTTACCGATTTGAAAAATAGTTTTTTATTATTCTGATATAGAATAAATTGATTCCCATAATCTTTGATGATGTTTTATAAAGTCCTAACTTTAGGATGTTACATAATATGCGAATAAGCAAAGTATTTACCAATCATAAAATTATTTAAGAATATGGGAAACGATTCAAACGACATCAGTAAATGTCCGTTTCATAATGGCAGCATGAAAAGCAATGTAGCCGGAGGCGGAACAAGAAACCAGGACTGGTGGCCTAACCAGCTTAAAGTAAGTGTACTTCGACAAAACTCTGAGAAATCAAACCCTATGGGAGAAGATTTCAATTATGCGGAAGCTTTTAAAACCCTTGACCTTGATGCTATTAAAAAAGACCTGCATGCTTTAATGACAGATTCTCAGGAATGGTGGCCTGCAGATTTTGGTCATTACGGTCCCTTATTTATACGTATGGCATGGCACAGCGCCGGAACATACCGTGTAGGTGACGGACGTGGCGGAGGGGGCGCAGGACAGCAGCGTTTTGCTCCGCTTAACAGCTGGCCGGATAACGTGAGCCTTGATAAGGCACGCAGACTGTTGTGGCCAATAAAACAAAAATACGGTAACAAAATATCATGGGCCGATTTAATGATCCTTACCGGTAATGTGGCCCTAGAGTCTATGGGCTTTAAAACCTTTGGTTTTGCCGGAGGGCGCGAAGATACCTGGGAGCCGGAAGAAGATGTGTACTGGGGTGCTGAGACGACTTGGTTAGGTGGCGACATCCGTTATGCACACGGTTCGGAAGGTGTGGCGGAAAATCATGGCGTATTGGTTTCAGACGATGATGCCGATGGCGATAAACATAGCCGTAATCTTGAAAATCCACTGGCAGCAGTACAAATGGGACTTATTTATGTAAATCCTGAAGGTCCGGATGGTAATCCCGACCCAATTGCTGCGGCAAAAGACATACGCGATACATTTGGCCGTATGGCAATGAACGATGAGGAAACCGTAGCATTAATTGCCGGAGGGCACAGCTTTGGTAAAACTCACGGTGCTGCCCCTGCCGATCATGTGGATAAAGAACCGGAAGCGGCAGGTATAGAACTGCAGGGATTCGGGTGGAGCAACAGTTACAAGTCAGGTAAAGGACCTGATACCATTACCAGCGGACTTGAAGTAACATGGACAAAAACACCTACCAAGTGGAGTAACAACTTCTTTGAAAATCTTTTTGGGTTTGAATGGGAACTTTCCAAAAGTCCGGGTGGTGCTCACCAATGGGTAGCTAAAAATGCCGATAAATTTATACCTGATGCTTACGACAGTTCTAAAAAGCACAGGCCAACCATGCTTACTACCGACCTTTCGCTTCGATTTGACCCGGAGTATGAAAAAATATCAAGACGCTTTTTTGAGAATCCTGATGAATTTGCCGATGCCTTTGCGCGTGCTTGGTATAAACTAACCCATCGTGATATGGGGCCAAAAGCGCGTTATCTTGGACCGGAAGTTCCGGCGGAAGAACTGCTTTGGCAGGACCCTATTCCTGAAGTAAACCATACACTGGTTAACGACAGTGATGTTGCCGATTTGAAAGAAAAAGTATTGAACTCTGGACTAAGCGTTTCCGAACTTGTTTCAACTGCGTGGGCTTCGGCTTCAACTTTCCGTGGTTCAGATAAAAGGGGAGGAGCAAACGGTGCGCGTGTTCGCCTGGAGCCACAAAAAGACTGGAAGGTTAATAATCCTTCTCAATTGCAAAAAGTACTTGGAGTACTGGAAAAAATACAGCAAAACTTTAACAGCTCTCAAAGCGGAGACAAAAAGATATCACTTGCCGACTTAATTGTACTAGCCGGTAATGCAGGCGTTGAGAAAGCAGCTAAAGATGCCGGGTATAATACTTCAGTTCCGTTTACAGCAGGACGTATGGATGCCTCGCAGGAACAGACAGATGTTGAGTCTGTAGCATTCCTTGAGCCGTTTGCCGATCCGTTCCGTAACTATCGTAAACACAATTCTAAGGTTACTACCGAAGAGCTGATGATAGATAAGGCACAACTGCTAACTCTTACAGCGCCAGAACTGACAGTGCTTGTAGGAGGTATGCGTGTACTTAATACTAATTATGATGGTTCTAACTATGGTGTGTTTACAGCGCGACCGGGGCAGTTAACAAATGATTTTTTTGTAAATCTGCTGGACATGAGTACCGAATGGAAAGCCACAGCAGATGATTTAGAGCTTTTTGAAGGAAGAGACCGTGTTACAGGGCAGGCAAAATGGGCTGCTACCCGTGCTGACCTTATATTCGGTTCAAATTCAGAACTAAGGGCTATTGCTGAGGTTTATGGACAATCGGATGCTAAAGAGAAGTTTGTAAAAGATTTTGTGGCAGCATGGACCAAAGTAATGAATGCCGACAGGTTTGATTTAGCATAATCCTTAAAATTTATATATTGAAGTAATCCCGGCAATTGCCGGGATTCTTTTTTAATACTCGCTCATGGCCTTTTTATTATACTTTTTCTTGTATTCTAAAGGAGACATGCCTGTTATTTTTTTAAATATTTCCCTAAAGGCTTTTTCATCGGCATAGCCTACTTCAAACATTACCTCATTAATATTTTTACGTGTAGTTTCAAAAGCCTTTTTAGCCGATTCAATTTTTACCCTTTGCAGGTATTCTACAGGAGTGTTTCCTGTAGCCTTTATAAAGCGCCTGTCAAAATTCCTTCTTCCCACAGCAAGCTTTTGTGAAAGCTCTTCCATAGATATTTTTTCCTGAAAGTTTTCTTCAATGTAAACCTGTGCTTTTTCAATTATATCATCGCCGTGAGCCTTTTGCCCTTTAAAAATGGTAAATTCCGATTGCCTTTGCCTGTCTATTTCAATCTGGTATATTTTGGAGCAGTAAATGGCAGTTTCCCTGTCATAATACTTTTCTATAAGGTAAAGGATAAGATTTAAAAAGGAATAACCTCCGCCATTGGTATAAATACCGTGTTCATCGGTTATTAGCCTGTCGGTTTTTACTATCACTTTAGGAAATAACCGCTTTAGTTTATCGGCTGTATTCCAGTGTATGGAGCAGCTTTTACCGTCCAGTAGTCTGGTGGAGGCTAAAATAAGCGCGCCACTGCACATACTGGCTACTTCTGCACCATTCTTATACTGTTTTTCAATCCAGTCTATTAGCTGAATGTTTCCCTTTTCAGGTTGGTTAAAGTCGTGGCTTATGGCAGGGATGATCACAAGGTCGGTCTCTTTTATAGAGGAAATGTTTGTTTCCGGCTTAAGGGTTAACAGACCATTATTTATTTCTGTCTTTTCGGATACTCCTGCAAGTTGTATTTTAAACAGTTGCTCTTTGCCGTTTTCTTTCCAAAACTCATTTGCACGTTTAAAGATATCATAGGCTCCTATGATGCAGGTAAAGGTATTGAGAGAAACCTGTGCATCCGGGACTAATATGGTGAGATGTTTCATTGCTCTGTTTTTTAATGTGTTGATATACTGAGTAATGCTGTATTACAAAGGTATATAATTGAGTTGTCCAAATCAACCCGAAACAATGTCTAATTCACACCTTTTTATGTAGGGTATCTGTCAGTAATTTTGACATGAAGCTTCTTAATAGAAAAACAGAATTAAACTTTAAAAATTTTAAATTATGAATAATCAGGATTTTACAACAACTATAATTACCGATACATCTCCGTCACAGGCCTACAAGGCTATAAATAATGTGCGTGGCTGGTGGTCAGAAAACATAAACGGTGATACAGATAAACTAAACAGTGAATTTTTATATCATTATGTAGATGTTCATCGTGCAAGAATGAAGGTTATTGAGATGATACCCGATAAAAAAGTGGTTTGGCATGTGCTGGACAACTACTTTAAATTTACTGAAGATGAAACCGAATGGACAGATACCAAAATCATTTTTGAGATAACTGAGAAAGAAGGAAAGACTCAGGTGAAGTTTACTCATGAGGGACTGGTTCCTGATTATGAGTGTTACCAGATTTGCAATGATGCATGGACACATTACATTCAGGGAAGCCTAAAGGACCTGATAGAAAAAGGAAAGGGTAGCCCAACGCCTATGGATACTGCTACGGGAGAAGAAAAGTATCCGGTTTCGGAAACCGGCTCAAAAAGCATCTATCACAGGCTGCTTATAGAAACTCCTGTAGAAACGGTTTACGGTAACCTTACAAAACAGGAAGGCCTCGCCGGATGGTGGACACCCGATACTATTGCAAAACCTGTAACAGGAACCGTATCCAGGTTTGCCTTTGGACCTGATTATTTTAAAGAAATGAAAGTAGAAGAGCTTAAGGCCTACAGCAAAGTAAAATGGCTTTGCCTTAAAGCACAGGAAGAATGGATAGGTACAACCATTACTTTTGATCTTGAGCCGCATAAAAAAGGCGCCATACTTGTTTTCCATCATGATAACTGGAAAAACTATACTCAGGAATTTGCTGCCTGCAGTTATGCCTGGGCACTTTTCTTAAGAAGCCTTAGAATGCTGTGTGAAACAGGTAAGGGATTGCCTTTCCCTGATTTTGATAAATATTAGTAATAAAGAAAAAAGCAGCTGGATAGGCTGCTTTTTTTATGAGTAAGTATTAATTTATAGAATTGATTTTATCAATTTCATATTTTATTAATCCAATTTGTTCAAGTCTTTTACCAGCTCTTTTAAAGCTATTAATTAAATCTTCAGTTGATATATCTTTTATTTTTAACTCTTTTTGGATTTTTTGAATTGCTGAATGGGGTATGTCATATTCTAATAGAGCGGCTAAGTTAGGAGGTAAAAAACCATTTTCTAACTGTGATGCATAATATGAATAGTTACCATATGCAAGTCCTTTTTTTGAAAAAGCATAATGTTGGATATCATTTATAACTGAAATCCATTTGGGGAGTTTATAGTCAAACCAATGTCTTGTTATATTTAAAGCATAATATGATAAATGGTTAATTCTTTCAGTTTTATCTTCAAATTTATTTACCCAATATTCTTCTTTTTCTAGTTCTTCAATTATACCTTTAACAGATTTGTATTTTGAATATTTTTGTGTTAAAACTGCTAATTGATCTGAGCTCATAATACCTGCTTTATTATCACCTTTTTTAAGTAAATTATCCCAACATAGTTTTGTTACCGTTTTTAAGTTATAGTAGTTTGGATATGTCCAATTTAACAATTCATGATAGTTGTTAAGATTACTTTCGATTTCATTTAGAATATTAATTTGACCTTCTAAGGGTAATGAAGAATTTCGTTTTAGTATCTCCTTAAACTCATCATCAAATTGATCAAATTGAGCTAGTCTACTTTTTGAGGATTCTTTCAATTCATTTTCATCCAAGTTAATTAATATTTCTAATGGGGCATCATCTTGAGAAAAAATTGGTATATCTACATCTAGTTCTAATTGTGTTGGTCTTGCTTCAAATCTATAAACATTACCAATATAATAATTGTTCATTCTTCCGCTTCTCCCAGCAATATTTTTATAGTCAAAGAAATCTATATCTTTTGTTCCTTTCTTTTTATCGAATAAGATTACATTTTTTGCTGATGTATTTACACCTTCAATTAATGTTGATGTACAAAAAAGATATTTAATACTACCTTGATTAAATAAATCTACTATAGTGCTACCAAGATGTCTTGGAATAGCTCCATGATGAATAGCTATATATTTTTTCAAGCCATCTATTAGGAACCATTGATTATTAATATTTTCCCTTAACCATTCAATTGTAGATGAATTCTTTTCTTCTGAAGAAAAATTATTTTTGTTCTCTATATATTTCACAAACTGGATGGCTAATTCCGTAGCCTTTTTCGGTGAAGAACAATAAATTAATGTAGGCTCCTCAATTTTATTTAATAATTCAAATAATTCTTTTCTTTTTATTTCTTCTTTTTCTCTACTTTTTATTTTTTCTGAAATTTCCATCGAAATTTCATCAACAGCCACAGTTCTAAAATCTGAAGGTATCCAAAGTAATTCAAATCTTTGTTTAAATTCATTCGGTATTTCCTTTATCATAGGGCCTAACATGTAGAATTTATTGGTAAATTTTAAAAGTTTATGTAAAGCAGAATTTAAAGTAATTGCTCTATCGTCTTCTCTTTTAAGACTCAGTTTATAAAATTCATCAATGATAAAAAAATCTATTTTTGTAAACATGTTGTATTCTACAACTCTTTCTCCAGTAAATAAAAATAAGTTTCCTAAATTTTGTGATGGGAGTTGAGACGTAGAAACTATTATCTTATAACTATCATTATATTTCGAAAGCTTTTTTCTTGTTTCATCAAGTAATGCTAAAGTAGGTTGTATTATAACAATATTTTGATATTTTTTACTTGCTATTATTTCTTCAATTAAAAGACTTTTTCCAAAACTAGTGGGCGCACTTAATACAACACTTTTATTATTTTGCAGGGCTGTTGAAATTGTAAGTTGCTCTTCATGTAAATATACATTCTCGAGAAAGGGTGATTTGTGAATTTCATATCTTAGAGCTGCACTTCCTGTTAAGGAAAGGTTATCAACATATGGATACAATCCATATAATTCGACTAAATCGTTTAAAAAAGGCTTACATTGTAGATTAAATGCTTGTTCTTTATCTAGTAGTCTGATAATAATATCTCGGCCTTCATGTTCATGATTTTTATATAATTTATTTGCAAAACTTGCTAAGGCATAGCTTTCTTCAAAACTGAAACTAGTTTTGTTTTCTATGAATTTTAAAGTCTGTTCGTAATTATTAAAAGTCATATTTTTTGCATGTATTTTAGTTTTTGATCTAATTCATTATTCAAATCATCTTTATCAGGTACTGGTAAAAGAAATAAAAGTAAATCTACCTCTGTTTCAACTTTTTTATTGAAAGTGTCAAAGAGAGCTCTACATTCTTTTTCTATTGCATCAAAATATTCTTCTGTATTATCGTTATGATCTTTGAAAATTGGACTGGAGTATGTGCATACTAATGGTATTATTATGCTATCGAAAACTTTATCTAGATTTTTATGTTTGTGCATTAAATCTAACCAGTATTCAATATCAGGTATCTCTTGTGGTATTTTTCTTCTGATGAGTTCAAATTCTTTTTTTAAATAATCACCTTTTACGTGATTTAAGACATCTTTTGCTAATTCCTTTACTCCTTCTATGCCATCTTTATAAAGTTTAGATTCTCCAAGCCATAGCTTTTTTGTACTTCCATCATCTGTGATATGGATACCATCAAAACCATGTACTGTTGCATTATGAGCATCTTTGAAATAAATTTTCGATACTAATGGAATTGTATTGCAAAAATCTCTTAATAATAAATGGAGAATAAGTTCTCCAAACTCACCTCTTTTTTGGTATTTATCAGTTAAGTATACAGTATTAGCTGCCTCAACTATTCTTTCAATTACTTCTGTATATGGAATACTCATCCCTGCATGATATCCAAAAGCAAATTCAGGAATAACTTTTCTAATTACTTCAACTAATGGGGTGAGTCTAAATTTATTAGCTTCAAAGCCAACGTGGTAAACTCTTAAGTTAGATTCTTTTATATGCTCATTTAAAACTAAGTCAGATTCAAATGGTTTTGCCATAATAACTTTATTATTAATACAATAGTAATCTAAGCTTTAAATATATTCTATTTAAGCTTGTATATTTATTTTGCTACAGTGTATTCTATCTATAGAATAAAGTTGATGGGTGTGGTAAAGTTAAAAAAAATGTTAATATTTTAAGTGTCTTTATGATAAAAAAGCTTCATTTTATTGAAGATTTATAAAAATGTTAAATGGAATAACTTTTTATTTATTAGTGCTGAACATATTTAGCATCACGTTTAGTGCGTTTTCAGAATGCATGAATTCATCGTTTTCCGGTGATTCAAGAACATTAATGAACTTGTAATTATTTTCTTTACTCTTCAGTTGTCCTAAAAGTGAGATTTACTCTGGGAGAGGTAATTTTTGTTACAGGAGGTAATCGATGAAGCCAATGCGTTTGTGTGGTGTCTTTCATTACCAATAAACTGCCATGTTCCAAAAAACAGTCTATTTTTTCTTTGCTTACCTTGTGCTTAAAGGCAAATTTTCTTTCTGCTCCAAAACTCAAAGAAGCTATCGCTCCATTTTTCTTCAAATCCTTCTCACCATCGCTATGCCAGGCCATTCCCTCGCTACCGTTATGATACAAATTGAGTAAACATGAGTTGAATGTTTCTCCTGTTTCCTGTTCGGCTAAAAGTTTTAGTTCTAATAATTCTTTCGTCCACGGCAAAGCATGTTTTGTGGTATTTGAATAGGTATACTCAAATGGTTTTTCTCCATACCAGGCTACTTTTCGTTTGGTTATTATCTTCTTACCGAAAATAACGGCCTCGTCATTTCGCCATTCAATAGTTTCTAAAAGACTTTTCAGGTAAAAGTCTGCCTGTTGTTTGTTTACTATCCTACCGTAATAATTTACTGTTCCGTCATACGGAAGCCAGTTTCTTTCTTTGTCGGGAGTTTGGTTAAATAAGTCCATCTTTCCACTTTTTGTATTCTGTTTTCATGCAATGCCCGCAGGGACGGAATTGATTTTTTATGGCCTCCTGTTCAGAACCAAAGAAAACCCTGTTTTCCTGTTTCATTCGTTTTCCCGATTTGCAGGATAACCGCCCGTAAATTTTAAGCTTTTTATTTCCGCCAAAGCTTATTTCTCCGGCCTTAATTTTGGCCCTTAACAACGTATTTGATATTTCAGAATGCTGGATCATGATTAACTTACCGCATCGTGAAAAATTATTCCTAAACTATGTCGGTTGCCCCATTTTACTTCACTTACACCATGTTTCATATTAACCCGGTAATAGCCTTTAGTGCCTTTTTCAGGTTTAAAATTAGTGGTAAAAATCAATACATCACCTTTTCCCGGCTTTAAAACAATCGCTTTAGACTGGGCTAGGGGTATTTGCTGTGTGAGTACAAATTCGCCTCCTGTGAAATCACTGTCAGGTTCATCCAGTATAAAAACAATCTGAATAGGGAAATAAATATCTCCATACAGGTCCTGATGTAAGGTGTTGAAACCGCCTTTGCCATATTTTAAAATCAGAACAGTAGCTTTTTCCTGTCCGTTTTCATGACATTGTTTAAGCAGCTCCTCGTGCAGTGATGGAAATTCCCTGTCAATTTTCAGGGCTTTAAACCAAGCATTGGCAATAGGCGCAAGATAGGGATAAATAGTTGCCCTAACGGTTTGAATAATGTCCGGTAGCGGGTAATTGAAATATTTGTATTCACCTAAGCCAAAGCGATAACGCGCCATTATTACTGTTTTTCGGTATAGGTTTGAATCGTTATAATTGGCTTTTAACAGATCGCATTGTTCTTCATTGAGTAAGTTTTGTATAATAGCATAACCGTTTTGATGCATAGATTCGGTAATATTTTTCCAATCTATGCTTTCTATTTTTTGAATGATGTCCTGCATTTGTCTGACTGTTAGATTTCTGAATGGGTTTTGGCTCCTTCCCAACCTATAATGGCAGTTTTTCGGGTGCTTCCCCACATGTACTCTCCAAAGTTGCCTGTAGATTGTATTACACGATGGCAGGGGATAAGATAAGCAACAGGATTGCTCCCAATAGCAGTTCCTACAGCTCTTGATGCATTGGGGTTACCAATGTTTTCTGCCAGCCTGCCGTAGGTAGAAAGACCACCCATAGGGATTTTTAAAAGGCTTTCCCAAACCTTTAACTGAAAATCAGTGCCTTTTAAATGCAGTTTTATTTTGTTTAGCTTACTCCAGTCGTTTTGGAAAATGAACAATGCATTTTGCTGCATTAAGTCCAGTTTTCTGTGAAATGCAGCGTTAGGAAATTTATCATGCAGGTTTTTCAATGCCGTTTCTTCATTATTTTCAAAAGCCATATAGCAAATACCTTTTGATGTGGAAGCGACTATTAATGACCCAAACGGACTCTCAGCAAAGCTGTAGTTGATTTGCAGGTTTTTACCACCATTCTTGTATTCCATAGGGGTCATTCCTTCAATGTTTATAAACAGGTCATGCAGTCTGCTGGTACTTGAAAGTCCGGTTTCAAAGGCTGTGTCAAATAATGTAGCCTGTTCTTCTTTCAGGATTCTTTTTGCATGCTCTATGCTTATAAACTGCAGGAATTTTTTAGGGCTTGTACCTGCCCAGTCCGTAAACATTCTTTGAAAATGCGACTGGCTTATGTGAACCTTATCCGCAATTTCATCTAAATTGGGTTGCGATTTGAAATTTTCCTTTATATACTCAATAGCTTTTGCAATTCTGTCGTAATTAAGTTGATCTTGTGTTTCCATTTCTCTGAATCTTATACTGCAAATTTCTTACTGATTGAGCGGTTATAAAATCCGAAACCTGCTATGTTTTGGAGAGACAGGAAAGGTATTAAAAAATAAAACCCGTTACAAAACGGGTTTACTTATTTGTGTTTTTCTTTTAGTTGTTTTTTATTATCAGTTAAATGTCTGCCTGAATTCAAGAGGTGACAAGCTGGTTTTCCTCTTAAATAGTGTACTGAACGATTGTGCGTGTTCAAAACCTAATGCATATGCAATTTCACTTACCGATAAATTTGTGGTTGAGAGTTTTTCTTTTGCCTTTTCAATTAACCGTTGATGTATATGCTGTTGTGTGTTTTGTCCTGTGTGCATGCGTAACAGATCGCTCAGGTAGTTTGGAGACAGATTCATTAATTCGGCTATGCGATGTACTGTTAACAATTCAGGCTGTGTTGTTGTATTGCTCTCAAAATACTCATCAACAAGTCGTTCAAATTTGGCAAGCAGTTGATGATTGTGGTTTTTGCGTGTTATAAACTGTCGCTCGTAAAATCGATTGGAATAATTGAGTAACAACTCAATTTGAGATAGGATGATTTCCTGAGTATACTTATCAATATGCTGGCATTCCTTATCAATTTTATTCAATATTGTAATAAGGTCATCTTCTTCTTCAGCAGAAAGATGCAATGCCTCATTTACTGCATAAGAGAAAAAGGTATAGCTATTAATGTTGCTTGCCAGTGGATGGGCCAGCAAAAAGTCAGTATGAAAAATAAGCAGGTAGCCTGATCCGCATTCTACATTGTTCAAGTCCAATTGCTGAACCTGATTAGGAGCAGTAAAGCTAAGAACGCCTTTATTGTAATCATAATGTTGCTGACCGTATCGTATTTTACCCTTTACTTCCTTTTTGAGGGCAACACAATAAAAGCTGTTTACAAAACCTTTCCATACATCATCTTCCAGAAATATGCTTTCGTCAAGGTTAATTACACTTACCAACGGATGGCGTGGCTCCGGCAAAGAGAGTAATCGGTGAAATTCTGAAACTGATTTGATTGTATTCATAATACTAATTTAAACATTTTAAAGAGTATAGTAGCGGTTGCATATTTAAAATGCAACCGCATCAATGTGTTAATCAATTAGCCCCATACTAAAATCATCGTATGGATTACCGGTGTCAGTCCCTAAAGGCACAATACTTTCAAGTTTAGTTATATCTGCTTCATTCAATTCGATTTCGGTAGCCGCTATGTTTTGCTCTAAGTATTTTCTTCGTTTAGTACCAGGTATAGGTAAGATACCTTTGTTCATAATCCAGGCAAGTGCCAACTGTGATGAGGTTATTTCTTTCTCTTCAGCCATTTTCTCAATTGCCTTAACCAACTCAATATTCTTATAAAAATATTCTTCCTGAAAACGGGGAATAGCCCTGCGGAAATCATTTTCCGGTAAGTCATCTATAGTTCTTATCTGTCCTGATAAAAAACCACGTCCTAATGGTGAGTAAGCGACAAAGCCTATTCCAAGTTCATTTAGCGTGTTCAATATACCACGTTCTTCTGTTGTGCGCTCAAATAAAGAGTATTCACTTTGTACAGCCGTAATGGGGTGAACCGCATGAGCTCTTTTTATAGTTTCTGAAGATACTTCTGATAGTCCCAAATAACCTACTTTTCCTTCCTTTACGAGTTCGCTCATCGCCTCAACGGTTTCTTCGATAGGTGTGTTTTTATCAAGTCGGTGCATGTAGTACAAGTCGATATAATCTGTATTGAGGTTTTTAAGTGAACGCTCTACCGCTTTTTTTACATACTCTTTCTTACCGTTAATAGCCCAGGTTACTTTGTTATTGTCATCTATTTCCCAACCGAACTTTGATGCAATGATATATTTGTCCCTGTTGCCGTTTATTGCTTTAGCAATTAACTGTTCATTTTTAAAAGGCCCATACAAATCGGCAGTATCTAAGAAATTACCGCCTAATTCCAGTGATCTGTGAATGGTGGCAATAGCTTCCTGCTCATCTGCCTCTCCATACATATTTCCATCTTCAAAACCTGTCATACCCATACAACCCAAACCTATAATTGGCACAGTTAGACCCTGACTTCCTAAATTCATTTTTTTCATAACTATAGTATTAATTTTGATAGGGCAAAATTCGCTTAGGATATTTTAATGTTTGTACTCAAAGCCCTGATAGTTGTATGCAAATCAGGGATTGGCTAAAAAATGCATCGGGAGAAAGGGCTAAAGATTCAGATACAATTCGATAAAAAAGCATATTAAACAAAAAGCCTGAGAAACTGTATTCTCAGGCTTTTTTGTCTTTTTGTGACCATGACTGGATTCGAACCAGCACGCCTTGCGGCACCACCCCCTCAAGATGGCGAGTCTACCAATTCCTCCACATGGCCGTTAGGTATAGAGCAAAAAAAAAGTTAAGCATAAAAGAACGCTTAACTTTTTTGTGACCCGACTGGGGCTCGAACCCAGGACCCCAACATTAAAAGTGTTGTGCTCTACCAACTGAGCTATCGAGTCATTGCTTTCAGGGATAAATAACTTTGGTCTTTATTAGTGACCCGACTGGGGCTCGAACCCAGGACCCCAACATTAAAAGTGTTGTGCTCTACCAACTGAGCTATCGAGTCATTATTCATTCCCTGAATGCGGGTGCAAATATACGCATGTATTATTTATAATTCAAAGCGAAAATGTCATAAATTTGAGTTTTTTTTTATTAATTTATTTAACGCCTTAATTTATAGGGATTTATTATATGAAAAAAATTTTGCTGTTAGGCTACATGGCCTCGGGAAAGTCAACAATTGCTCAGTTATTGTCAAAAGCGTCTGGAATTCCCTACAAAGATCTGGATGAAATTATCGAGGAAAAAGCGCAAAAAAGCATTTCGAAGATATTTGAAGAGGACGGAGAGATAAAATTCCGTAAAATGGAACATGAAGCCCTTAAAGCGGTTTTAAGCGACGAACAGGAGCTTATACTGGCCTTAGGGGGAGGAACGCCGTGTTATGCCGGTAATCATGAGTTTTTAAAGAATGACGATGTTGTTTCGGTATACTTAAAGGCGGGGATACCTGTTTTGGTAAACAGATTAAGGAAAGATGATAAACCCAGGCCTTTGTTTGATAAACAGCCCGAAGAGGAGCAGGAGGAGTTTGTAGCCAAGCATTTGTTTGACCGTAGTTACTTTTACTACCAGGCAAAGCATGTGGTGTCAACAGACGGGAAGTCTGCCGAAGATGTTGTAAATGAGATAATGAGCCTTTTTTAGCTTAGATAAGCGTAGGCCTCGTTGTCGTTAAATACTACCTGTATGTGTTCCTGTAATGAAGTGGAAAGCGATAGGCCTTTAAAGTCGGCTTTTACAGGATACTGTTTGTGGTTACGGTCTACAAGTACTGCAGTCTTAAACTTTTTAAGCGGAACATCAAGAAAATGCTTCACGCCATAAATAAGAGTAGTACCGCTATTTAGTACATCGTCTACAAGTATAAGAGCCTTGTTTGTATACTCTTCAGCCGGAATAGATGTTTGTACGGCCTCTATTGGGTTTTGTTTGTTTATTTTTACTTCACACAGGGTAATCTTAAGATCGGAAATAGTGTCAAGGGTTTTGGCAAGCTTTTCGGCAAAAATGTAACCGTTTGTGGCAATACCTGCTATTACAACCTCTTTCTCGTCTACAAAAGTCTCATATATCTGGTAAGCTATACGTTTGGTTTTATGTTCTATTTCCTGTTGTGTAAGGATTATGTTTTTCATGTGTGCTGTTTTAGTTCTTCAAAGATAAAAAGTGTTTGTGTAAAACGAAGCTTTACGGGCTATATTTCATTTTCTTCACCCGATAAAAAATCATCATCAATGTCATCGGAATAATCGTCAAGGTCGCGGCGGTCTTTTTTGGTAGGTCGCCCGGTTCCTTTGGCACGATAGTAATCTTTAGACAGTTTAAGCAGTTCCAGGTGTTCAAATGCCTCAGCCGGAGTTTCGTCTTTACGGTATATGTCTACCAGTTTAGCACCCACACGGTTAGGCGGAATATCTAAAACGGTAAGCTTATAGTTTATCTGGTCTTTCCTTACGGTAATCTTATCGGTAGCAAAAACATCGCGCGACGGCTTTGCCGGCTGCCCGTTTATGGTAATGTGTCCCTTTTTGCATGCTTCTGTAGCTATATTACGGGTTTTATAGTAACGAATGCACCATAAATATTTATCTATCCTCATACTAAATCCTTAAATTCATTGTTATAAAGCAATACAAAAATAAATGAAAATTGTATCTTGCGCCCATTAAAAAAAATTAAAATGAAGAGATGTTTCAAGGCTTTGTGCCTTTTGTCTTTGGCTTTTTTAGCATCTTGTAAAAAAGATGACGATACCAGTATTGCCCCGCCAAGGGATTATACTGAACAATATGCTACAGAAAAAGTTGAAATAGAAGAATACCTGCATACTCATTATATTGTTAGTGTAGATGAAAACTTTACTGTCGAAATAGATTCTATTACAGCAGATAATCCTCAAACATCTATTTGGGATCAAACGGAATATCCGTTACAAACCAAGCTTGTAACTCTTAATGATGTTGAATATACATTATATTACCTTGTTTTAAACGAAGGGGGTAACGAGATGCCAACACGTTACGACCGCGTAAAAGTGGCTTACAGAGGCTGGAGAATGGATGATTATCAGTTTGATTACAGTCCGTATCCTGATCAGTTTTTATTCCTTCCTGTTATGATTGAAGGATGGCAGGAAATTATACCGCTATTTAAAACCGGTTTTTATAATGATACACCAGGCGACCCTAACCCTGCAAGCTTTACCGATTTTGGGGCAGGGGTAATGTTCCTTCCTTCAGATTTTGGTTACTACGATTCTTCTCAGGTAGGTATACCTTCATACAGTCCGCTTGTTTTCAGCTTTAAGTTGTATGATATGCAACAGGATGATTCTGATAACGATGGTATCCCTACGTATCTTGAAGTAGGTCCTGACAGTATTGATGTTTATGATTATGACAGCGATGGTGACGGTACGCCAAACTTCCAGGATGCTGATGACGACGGAGACGGTATTTCTACAAGAATAGAAATTACCATTCCGGGAACTGACGATGAGTTGTATGATTTTGAAAATATTCCTGTTTGTGAAGATTCAGGAGAGCCTATATATCTTGATCCAACCTGCTTCCCGGAGCAATAGGAACTAAAGATAAAGTATAAAAAAGCCTCGCAATTTGTGGGGCTTTTTTTGTTTAATGTTGCTTTTGCATTTGCAATTTCATTACTGTATAATATAAAAAATCCCAACCGAAAGGGTTGGGATTTTAATATGGTGTGAGAAAAGATTATTTTCTCCTGATTACTTTTTCTACAGCTTCAACGATAGCTTCGTTGTTTAGTTTGTATTTCTCCATAAGCTGTGCCGGAGTTCCTGATTCACCAAAGCTGTCGTTTACGGCAACAAACTCCTGTGGTGCAGGGTTGTTTGCAGCAAGTGTACGGGCAACGCTTTCTCCAAGACCACCAAGAATGTTGTGCTCTTCTGCTGTAACTACACATCCTGTTTTAGCAACCGATTTAAGGATAGCTTCCTCGTCAAGTGGCTTAATGGTGTGGATATTGATAACCTCTGCAGAGATACCTTTAGCCTCAAGAGCCTCAGCAGCAACAAGAGCTTCCCATACAAGGTGTCCTGTAGCAACAATAGTTACATCTGTACCTTCATTTAGTAAAACCGCTTTACCAATAACAAACTCTCCGTTTTCAGGAGTGAAGTTAGGAACAGACGGACGACCGAAACGTAGGTAAACTGGTCCGTGGTGTTCAGCAATAGCAATAGTAGCTGCTTTAGTCTGGTTGTAGTCACAAGTATTGATTACAGTCATGCCCGGAAGCATTTTCATCAAGCCGATATCTTCAAGTATCTGGTGAGTTGCACCGTCTTCACCCAGTGTTAAACCTGCGTGAGAAGCACATATTTTTACGTTTTTATCTGAATAAGCAACAGACTGACGGATTTGGTCATAAACCCTACCTGTAGAGAAGTTGGCAAAAGTACCTGTAAAAGGAATTTTACCACCTATAGTCATACCTGCAGCCATACCAATCATGTTTGCTTCTGCAATACCTACCTGAAAGAAACGCTCAGGGTGGTTTGCTTTAAAGTCGTCCATTTTTAGCGACCCGATAAGGTCAGCACAAAGGGCAACAACATTTTCATTAGTTTTTCCAAGTTCTGTAAGTCCTGCTCCAAAACCTGAACGAGTGTCTTTATTTCCTGTATTTGTGTATTTTTTCATTTTGCTTTGCATTTAAGATTTAAAGATTAAAAATTTAAAATTGCGTGTTGCGGTTTAAATCTTTAAATCATTCAATTTTAAATCTAACTACTAATAATCTCCTAAAGTTACCTGGTTTTGAGCGAATGCTTTTTCAAGCTGTTCGTCGTTAGGAGCTTTACCGTGCCATGCGTGCGTGTGCATCATAAAGTCTACACCGTTACCCATTTCGGTATGAAGCAGTACACAAACCGGTTTTCCGTTTCCTGTTTTAGCTTTAGCTTCTGTCATTCCGGCAATTATAGCCTCGATGTCGTTTCCTTTTTCAATTTCCAATACTTCCCATCCAAAAGCTTCAAACTTAGCCTTAACGCTACCCATTGGTAAAACCTCGTCAGTAGATCCGTCAATTTGTTTTCCGTTAAGGTCAACTGTAGCGATAATGTTGTCTACTTTGTAAGCAGCAGCATACATGATAGCTTCCCAGTTTTGACCTTCCTGAAGCTCACCATCACCGTGAAGGCTGTATACAAGATGGCTGTCTCCGTTAAGTTTTTTTGTTTGAGCCGCACCAACAGCTACTGATAACCCCTGCCCAAGTGAACCTGAAGCAATTCTTACTCCCGGTAAACCTTCGTGAGTTGTAGGGTGACCCTGAAGTCTTGAATTAATGTGGCGGAATGTAGCAAGCTCAGATACAGGGAAGTATCCGCTTCTTGCAAGTACACTGTAGAATACCGGAGATATGTGTCCGTTTGAAAGGAAAAAGATATCCTCGTTAATGCCATCCATGTCAAAACCTTCCTTGCGGTCCATTAAAACCTGGTAAAGCGCTACCATAAATTCAGTACAGCCAAGCGAACCTCCCGGGTGTCCCGAGTTTACCGCATGCACCATACGAAGGATATCCCTTCTTACCTGAATCGTTAAATCATTTAGTTGTTGTGTGTTAGGCTTCATTTTTCTAATAAGTTAAACTGGGTGCAAAAGTAATTCTTATTTTTTCTATTGGCAAATTAATTTCACTTACTGAAAAAGCGGCTTCAGTAAATCGTTTTTAGCGGTTTGTTTTTCTCCCCATACCCCTCTTTTCATTTTCATAATTATTATCATTTTCATATTCATTTTCATATTCATTTTCATATTCATTTTCATATTCATTTTCTAAAGGCTTTTTTTGCATAAAGTCTGGTTTAGGGTTTTGGTTATAGTTGGTTTTATCCTGGGATAATTTATATGTATGTTATTATCCTGAAAATATAGTTTCAGTAAACAGGTTCAAAAAGGTAATATTTTTGCACTTGTTTTTGTTTGTTTTCTATAAGTTGTTTATGCTGTTTCATATCTTATTTTCCTGTACAAAAATCTCATATCTATTGCCTATCTTTGCGCCTTGTAAAAACGGAATATGAAATTTGATTTAATTACCAAAGATCCTCAGACTAAAGCCAGAGCAGGACTTATCACTACCGATCACGGCCCTATAGAGACTCCTATATTTATGCCGGTAGGTACAGTGGCAACCGTAAAGGGGGTACACCAGCGCGAACTTAAAAATGATATTAATCCTGATATTATTTTAGGCAACACATACCATTTATACCTTCGCCCGCAAACCCCGATTATTGAAAAAGCAGGCGGACTTCATAAGTTTATGAACTGGGACAGGAATATACTTACCGATAGCGGTGGTTATCAGGTATATTCATTATCAGGTAACAGGAAGATTAAAGAGGAAGGAGTTAAATTCAAATCACATATTGACGGTTCTTACCATTTCTTTTC
Organism: Flavobacterium alkalisoli; assembly: GCF_008000935.1. Lineage (NCBI taxonomy): Bacteria > Pseudomonadati > Bacteroidota > Flavobacteriia > Flavobacteriales > Flavobacteriaceae > Flavobacterium > Flavobacterium alkalisoli. The sequence continues at coordinate 3,693,896 of NZ_CP042831.1, read as the reverse complement.
ACCGGAAAGCGTAATGGAAATTCAGCGTACCATTGGTGCCGATATTATCATGGCGTTTGACGAGTGTACGCCATACCCTTGTGATTACCGTTATGCAAAACGTTCTATGCATATGACACACCGTTGGCTGGATCGTTGTATTGCGCATCTTGAAAAAGTTCCGGTAAAATACGGTTACGATCAGGCATTTTTCCCAATTGTTCAGGGTAGTACTTATACCGACCTTAGGGCGCAATCGGCAGAATATATTGCAAATGCCGGAGCTGTAGGTAATGCCATCGGAGGATTATCGGTAGGGGAGCCTGCGGAAGAAATGTATGCAATGAGCGAGGTGGTTTGTAATATACTTCCGGAAGACAAGCCACGTTACCTTATGGGTGTAGGTACACCTATTAATATATTAGAAAACATTGCCCTTGGTATAGATATGTTTGACTGTGTTATGCCTACCCGTAATGCCCGTAACGGTATGTTGTTTACGGCAAACGGTACCATTAACATCAAAAACAAAAAATGGGAAGATGATTTTTCTCCTATTGACGAAATGGGCATCACTTTTGTAGATACCGAATACACTAAAGCTTATTTAAGGCACCTTTTTGCAGCTAATGAGTTTCTTGGTAAACAAATCGCAACCATACATAACTTAGGTTTTTATATGTGGTTGGTTCGTGAGGCAAGAAAGCATATCTTAGCAGGAGATTTCCGTGAGTGGAAAGACAAAATGGTAAAACAAATGAGCCAGAGGCTATAACCATTAATTAAAGAAAAGCACCGGAGTGAAGATAATAGACTGGTACATTTTAAAAAGATACCTGGCAACATTTTTTGTAATGCTGCTTATGTTTATTCCCATAGGGATTGTTATAGACGTATCGGAGAAAATCAATAAAATACTGGCTAAAAATGTGCCTTTTGCAGAAGTTGCCGGTTATTATGGCGATTTTACCCTGTATTTTGCCAATATGCTTTTCCCTATATTCCTGTTCCTTTCGGTTATCTGGTTTACTTCAAAACTGGCGAATAATACAGAGATTATTGCTGTGTTGGGGTCGGGAATCTCTTTCATGCGATTTTTAAGGCCTTATATTATAGGTGCATCAATTATATCATTACTGGCACTTGTAATGGGTGTGTTTTTTGTACCTAAGGCAAGTAAGGGTTTTAACGACTTTAGGTATACTTATTTAAAGAATAATCCTAAAATTAGGGAAAACGAGCAGGTGTATAAACAGATTAACGATACACAGTATATATATGTAGGTACTTTTAACTACATACAAAACTCAGGCTCTAACTTTAATCTTGAAACCTTTAAGGGTGAAAAGTTGGTGTCAAAAATTAATGCCAACACCATTACCTGGAATCCTAAAGACAGTACATATCTTCTTTATGGTTACAATAAAAGGACTGTTGGGGAAATGAACGATAAGCTAGAGAGTGAGCCGCAAAAGGTTATGAAGCTTTCTTTTGAGCCGGATGAGCTTACTCCGGTAATATATGTAGCAGAGACAATGACACTTGGTGAACTTAATAAGTTTATTGATAAGGAAAAGAAAAGAGGATCGGGTAATATAAACAGTTATCTGGTTGTAAAGTATAAAAAATACAGTATTCCGGTATCGGCATTTATTCTTACTATTATTGCCGTAGCTGTATCTTCCATGAAACGCAGGGGAGGTATGGGGGTTAACCTGGCACTGGGTATTGCACTGGCGTTTACTTTTGTGTTTTTTGATAAGGTATTTGGTACCATGGCCGAGAAATCGAGCATCCCTCCGTTATTGGCAGTATGGTTCCCTAATGTAACTTTTGGTATTTTAGCTATATTCCTCTTACGCAATGCTAGGCGATAAATTAAGGAGTTATTTACATCTCCATTTCATAGTTTTTATTTGGGGCTTTACCGCTGTTATAGGTAAGCTTATTACGCTCGATGCCTTACCGCTGGTTTGGTATAGAATGGGTATTGCCGTAATTCTGGTATACTTATATGCGCGTTTTACAAAAACATCCTTAAAAGTAGAATGGAAAACCCTGGCTGGTTTTTTATTTGCCGGATTAATTATAGCCATGCACTGGTTTACCTTTTTTAAGGCGATAAAAGTCTCTAATATATCGGTAACGCTGGCCTGCCTTTCTACAGGCGCTTTCTTTACCTCGCTTTTGGAACCGTTGCTGTACGGACGGAAAGTTATATGGTATGAGGTGCTGTTTGGCCTTTTTGTTATTGGCGGACTTTATATAATATTCAGTTTTGAGGGTGACTACCTGTACGGAATATTACTGGCATTGTCTTCGGCTTTTCTTTCAGCTACCTTCTCGGTTATAAACGGTAAGTATGCTGTAAAATATAATGCTACACAGGTTTCCTTTTGGGAGCTGTTGGGAGGTGTGTTTTTCCTTTCGGTATACTTGCTGTTTGCAGGAAGCTTTACTACAGAGTTTTTTGTACTTACAGCGCAAGACTGGACATGGCTAATTGTACTGGCTACCTTCTGTACGGCGTATGCTTTTATTGCTTCGGTAAAAGTGATGAAGTTTTTAAGCCCTTATACGGTAATGCTTACCATTAACATGGAACCTATATATGGGATAATTCTTGCATTAATAGTATTTAAAGACAATGAGCACATGAGCTCCGCATTTTATTTTGGTGCGGCTATTATACTTACTACAGTGATACTCAATGGTGTAATAAAGAATTACCCTAAAAAGAAACTTAAAGAGATTTAATTCTTTCATTCTTAAGGTAAAGTTCTATCTTTGTAGTTCGAACAAACTTTAAAAATCTGCCTGTACTATGGAATATTTAGATTTTGAGCTTCCGATTAAAGAGCTTGAAGACCAATTAGATAAGTGTACTATTATTGGTCAGGAATCGGATGTGGATGTATCTAATACATGTAAGCAAATCGAGAAAAAACTAGAAGAAACAAAAAAGACTATATACAAGAACCTTACAGCGTGGCAAAGGGTTCAGCTTTCAAGACACCCAAGCCGTCCGTATACTATGGATCATATCAATGCGCTGGCTGAAGGTACTTTCTTAGAACTTTTTGGTGACCGCGGCTTTAAAGATGATAAAGCAATGGTAGGCGGACTAGCTAAAATAGGCGGTCAGTCATTCATGATTGTTGGTCAGCAAAAAGGTTACAACACAAAAACAAGGCAATACAGAAACTTTGGTATGGCTAACCCAGAAGGGTACCGTAAGGCATTACGTCTTATGAAAATGGCTGAGAAGTTTGGTATTCCTGTAGTTACTTTAGTAGATACTCCGGGTGCATACCCAGGGCTTGAGGCTGAAGAAAGAGGACAGGGTGAAGCTATTGCAAGAAATATTTTTGAGATGGTACGCCTTAAAACACCTATTATTACCGTTATAGTAGGAGAGGGTGCTTCTGGTGGGGCACTTGGTATAGGTGTGGGAGATAAAGTGTACATGTTAGAAAACACATGGTACTCTGTAATTTCTCCTGAGTCTTGTTCTTCAATCTTATGGAGAAGCTGGGAGTATAAAGAGCAGGCTGCTGAGGCACTTAAGCTTACTTCTTACGACATGAAGAAACAAAACCTTATTGATGATATTATTCCTGAACCGCTGGGTGGTGCTCACTACGATAGAGCAACTACTTTTGAGAGCGTTAAGGAGTACATCTTAAAAGGATATAATGAATTGAAAGACTTATCAACAGAGGAACTTGTTGCGCAAAGGATGGATAAGTATAGTAAAATGGGGGAATTTAAAGAATAACCTTGTTTTAACGGCATAATGAATCCGAAGCCTTGCCGCTTCGGATTTTTTTTAGGTTATAAACAATTAGTTAACTGTTTATCAACAGTTTGTTAACATAGGCTTCTTAACAATTGCTTAACTCATCCATTTTAAATTTAATTACATTAGCACTATGGAAAACATCAGGAACGTAAACCCGGTAAAAGTTGATAAAACTGCTATTATCAACTTAGAGAAAGGCAAGCTCCCACCGCAGGCGCTGGACCTTGAGGAGGCTGTTTTAGGTGCCATGATGATAGATAAAAAAGGTGTAGACGAGGTAATAGATATATTACAGCCCGATGCCTTTTATAAGGAGGCCCACAAGAACATTTTTGAGGCCATCGTACAGTTATTTAACGACACACAGCCAATTGACTTATTAACAGTGTCCGCTCAGTTAAAAAAGAACGGAAAACTGGATTTGTCCGGCGGAGATTTTTATCTTATTCAGCTTACGCAAAAGATATCGTCTTCGGCTCACATTGAGTTTCACTCAAGAATCATTTTACAAAAATTCATTCAGCGAAGCCTTATTAAAATCTCAAGTGAGATTATTGAAGAGGCTTATGACGAGACAACAGATATTTTTGACCTGTTAGACCAGGCAGAATCTAAACTGTATGAAGTTACCCAAGGTAACATTAAAAGAAGTTCTGAAACGGCACAAAGCTTAGTTATACAGGCAAAGAAACGTATTGAGGAAATTGCGGGCAAAGAAGGTTTGAGTGGTGTTGCTACCGGCTTTCATGACCTTGATAAGCTTACATCGGGATGGCAGCCCAGTGACCTTATCATTATTGCGGCAAGGCCCGGTATGGGTAAAACCGCATTCGTACTTTCTATGGCGCGTAATATTGCAATCGATTTTAACCACGGTGTTGCGGTATTCTCGCTGGAGATGTCTTCGGTACAGCTTATTACACGTTTGATTTCGAGTGAAACAGGACTTTCTTCAGAAAAGCTGCGTACCGGTAAGCTTGAAAAGCACGAATGGGAACAGCTAAGTATTAAGGTTAAGAACCTTGAAAAAGCACCATTATATATAGACGATACACCATCGCTTTCTATTTTTGACCTTAGGGCAAAAGCAAGAAGACTTGCATCGCAGTATGGTATCAGGATGATTATTATCGACTACCTTCAGCTGATGACTGCCGGAGGTGCTGCCGGAAAGAACGGAGGTAACCGTGAGCAGGAGATATCAACCATTTCACGAAACCTTAAGGCGCTGGCAAAAGAGCTTAACGTTCCGGTTATTGCACTGTCGCAGCTATCGCGTGCGGTAGAGACCAGGGGATCGAGTAAAAGACCTTTACTGTCTGACCTTAGGGAATCGGGTGCGATTGAGCAGGATGCGGATATCGTATCGTTTATTTATCGACCTGAATACTATAAGATTGATGAATGGGATGATGAGGAAAGATCACCAACACAAGGTCAGGCTGAGTTTATCGTGGCTAAGCACCGTAACGGTGGACTGGATAACATCAGGCTTAAATTCGTCGGTAGTTTAGGTAAGTTTGATAACCTTGACGATTTCGGTTCGCCGTTTGATGAGCTGCCGTCAAGTATGAATGATAACGACAGTACGTCGTTTATTAAAAACCTGCCTTCGGCAAACGATGCTTTTGGCAGTAACATGAACAGCGGAGGAGGAGCGCATGATGATGACGATGTTCCGTTCTAAATAATAAGTAACCAATTAACCCCATACAGATATGCAGAACGATTTATTTAAATCCCAAACAGAAGAAGAGTTGTCCCTATTGGAAATTGAAGTAAACGGTGCAGAGCACGTTACGGTTGAAGAGCCTGGGACAGGGGAATATTAGTTAACCACAAATAAGATATAGAGTGCATCAGTCGATGCACTTTTTTTATATACGTAATTTTCTGATAATCATATTAATATTGTAAATTGGCAATAAAAACAGGTATGCCGGCCGATGCAATTTTAATGGATAGGGTAAGGGGGCTTTTATTACTGGCCTTGCCGCCCAATCCGGATGTGGAAGAAAAGAAAATGTTTAACGGGGTTGCCTTTATGGTAAACGGTAAAATGTGTATTTGTGTAAGCAACGACGAAATAATGTGCCGCATTAACCCGTTAATTCATGAGGAAATGGTGGAGAAACCCGGTTGCAGGGCTATGGAAATGAAAGGTAAGCCATATAAAGGTTTTGTGTATGTTGAAAACAACGCCATAGCAGGCAGGGATAACCTTAACTTTTGGATTAACCTGTGTTTGGAATACAATCCGTTGGCAAAAGCTTCTGCCAAAAAGAAAAAGAAATAGCTGTGCAAAACCTTGTTTTTGCCTTATATTTGAATAAAATCTGCTTTAAAAATGCTTCTTAAAAAACACTACATACTCTTATTATTTCTTTTAACGCCGTTTTTAGGGCGTGCCTCTATGATTTTAGTCCCAATGGATGAGACGTCCCAACAAAACCATTTAAAGGCTTACGGGATAACCTATTGGGTTTTAGAGAAGAATTATAAGGCAAGCTGGCTGCTTAATTACAGAGGAGGCTCTTTTTTGCTTCCGGATGCCGAGGAGATAAGGCGCGAATGCCAGATAAGAGGGGTTAGTTTTGAAATACTGTCAGACGCGCAGGCTAATGCCATTCAGGATGAAATTAGCAGTCCGTCTCAAAATATGGAGACCGTTATTCTTGAAAAAGCACCTAAGATTGCGGTATATACCCCGGCGGGAAAACAACCGTGGGATGATGCTGTAACCTTGGTGCTTACTTACGCCGAGATTCCGTTTGAGACTATTTATGATGAGGAAGTGCTTAATGATGCCCTTTTACTATATGACTGGCTGCATTTGCACCACGAAGACTTTACAGGGCAATACGGTAGGTTTTTTGGAGCATACCGTAACGCGCCGTGGTATATAGAGCAGAAGAAGGAGGCGGAAGAACTGGCTGCCAGACTGGGATACAACAAGGTGTCGGAAGAAAAGATGGCGGTTGCCGATAAGATAAGAGACTATGTAATAGGCGGTGGCTTTATGTTTGCTATGTGTTCTGCAACTGATAGTTTTGATATTGCGCTTTCGGCAGAAGGAGTGGATATTTGCGAACCTATGTTTGATAATGATCCTAGCGATCCTAATTATCAGTCGAGAATAGATTACAGCAAAACATTTGCTTTTAAGGATTATACCTTAGAGCGTAATCCTATAGTTTATGAATTCTCCGATATTGATATGACTACCAAACGCAAGGTGCTTATGGATAACGACTACTTTACCCTGATGGAGTATTCGGCTAAATGGGACCCAATCCCTACCATGCTTTGCCAAAACCATACACAGCTTGTAAAAGGCTTTATGGGGCAAACGACATCGTTTGACGAGAACTTAATCAAATCAAATGTATTGATTATGGGGCAGAACCTGCAAAACGGAGAAGCAAGATACATTCACGGTACAAAAGGGAAAGGAATGTTTACCTTTTACGGAGGGCATGACCCGGAAGATTACCAGCACCGGGTAGGTGATGCACCTACGGTTTTGGACCTGCATCCTAATTCACCGGGTTACAGGCTAATTCTTAATAATGTACTGTTCCCTGCAGCAAGGAAAAAGAAACTTAAAACATAATGTTTTGACAATATAACATCAATAAAAAACCCGCTCATTGAGCGGGTTTTTTGTGTAAGTAAGATATATATTGTTTTACGTAAATTATTTAACTTTATTAACGATAGCTGCAAAAGCTTCAGGGTGGTTCATAGCAAGGTCAGCAAGAACTTTACGATTAAGTTCAATACCGTTAGCTTTAACTTTACCCATGAATTGAGAGTAGCTCATACCGTGTAGTCTTGCACCAGCGTTAATACGCATGATCCATAATGCACGGAAGTTTCTCTTCTTTTGTTTTCTGTCACGGTAAGAGTAAGCCATTGCTTTCTCAACCGCGTTTTTAGCTACTGTCCAAACGTTTTTACGTCTTCCAAAGAATCCTTTGGCTTGCTTCAATACTCTTTTTCTTCTAGCTCTTGAAGCAACTGAATTTACTGCTCTTGGCATAATTTTAAATGTTTTTTTGTAGTAGGCGTTCCTTTATATAAAGAAAACTTAAAGCCATACTCCAGGGTTATTAAATTGTTTTAACCGGACTTAAATAAATATTAGATAAGTCTTAATTGCTCTTTTACGCTTCTCTCATCTGTCTTGTGAACAAGAGTAGAGTGAGTTAGAGCTAGCTTACGCTTTTTAGATTTTTTAGTCAGGATGTGACTTTTGAAAGCGTGCTTTCTTTTGATTTTACCAGAACCTGTCACTTTAAAGCGCTTTTTGGCACTGGATTTAGTTTTCATTTTAGGCATTTTCTTCCTGTATTAAATTATCTTACTTACTACTTTTTTTTTAGCCTTAAAGCCGAAAGTCATAAAGTAATAAGCCTGTTGTAAATAACAAGCCCCTGCTTTAGACTTTCGACCTTATGACTATTAGACTTTACAGTCTTATTTCTTTTTCTTAGGAGCGATAAACATTATCATCCTTTTTCCTTCAAGTACCGGCATAGATTCTACTTTACCATACTCTTCAAGATCCTGAGCCAGCCTTAATAAAAGAATCTGTCCCTGTTCTTTGTATATAATAGAACGTCCTTTAAAGAATACAAAAGCTTTTAGCTTTGAACCCTCTTTCAGGAATTTCTCGGCATTTTTTCTTTTAAACTCGTAATCGTGCTCATCAGTCTGAGGTCCGAAACGAATTTCCTTCACTGTAATTTGTGAAGATTTTGCCTTAAGCATTTTATCGCGTTTCTTTTGCTCGTAAAGAAACTTCTTATAATCCATTATCTTGCATACAGGCGGCGCTGCGTTTGGCGAAATTTCTACCAAATCCAGTTCCTGTTCCTCAGCCATTTGAAGGGCCTGAGATGTTCTGTATACTCCCGTTTCTACATTTTCGCCCACAAGTCTTACTTCAGGAACTCTGATTTCCTTGTTAATTTTGTGAGGATCTTTTTTTTCTACTCGAGGTTGGTAACCTCTGTTGTTTCTTATTGCTATGGCTATAAAATTTTAAGTTAAACTTAGAATGCTTTTAGTGTCTTATTTATTTCTTCTTTTACTAAAGAAGCAAACTCTTCAATTGTCATTGTTTGGTTCGATTTACCTGCATCGCCATGTTTACGTACAGAAATCGTACCATTCTTTTCTTCTTCCTCACCTACAATCAGCATAAACGGAAGCTTTTTAACTTCGGCCTCACGTATTTTCTTACCAATTGTCTCGTTTCGGTTATCAATTAGGGCGCGAATTTCGTGATTTTCCAGCAAATCTAAAACTTTTTTAGCATAATTTTCATATTTCTCACTAAGAGACAGTATGATAGCCTGCTCCGGCATTAACCAAAGCGGGAAGTTTCCGGCTGTATTTTCAAGCAAAATTGCGATGAATCTTTCCATAGATCCAAACGGCGCACGGTGAATCATAACCGGACGGTGAAGTTCGTTATCGGCACCTTTGTAAGTCAGGTCAAAACGCTCAGGAAGGTTGTAGTCTACCTGGATAGTACCCAACTGCCACTGCCTGCCTAATGCATCTTTTACCATGAAGTCCAGCTTCGGCCCATAAAACGCAGCCTCGCCATATTCAACCACAGTGTTAAGGCCTTTGTCTTTAGCTGCGTTAATAATAGCATTTTCTGCTTTTTCCCAGTTTTCGTCGCTACCTATATATTTCTCCCTGTTTTCCTGATCTCTTAATGAAATCTGTGCGCTAAAGTTTTCAAAACCAAGTGAACTGAATACATACAGTACAAGGTCGATTACTTTTTTGAACTCTTCGTCAAGCTGATCCGGAGTACAGAAGATGTGTGCATCATCCTGAGTAAATCCGCGAACGCGTGTTAAGCCGTGAAGCTCACCACTCTGCTCATAACGGTATACAGTACCAAACTCAGCATAACGCTTAGGAAGGTCTTTGTAAGACCATGGTTTTGTATTGTATATCTCGCAGTGATGCGGACAGTTCATTGGTTTTAGTAAGAATTCCTCACCCTCGTTTGGAGTGTGGATAGGCTGGAAGCTGTCTGCACCATATTTTGCATAGTGGCCCGATGTTACATAAAGCTCTTTTTGCCCTATGTGCGGAGTAACCACCTGCTCATATCCTGCTTTCTTCTGCGCCTTTTTAAGGAACTGCTCTAAACGGTCACGAAGGGCAGCGCCCTTAGGTAACCATAAAGGTAATCCCTGTCCTACTTTAGATGAGAACGCAAAAAGCTCAAGCTCTTTACCCAGTTTCCTGTGGTCACGTCTTTTAGCCTCTTCAAGCAGCTCAAGGTACTCGGTAAGGTCTTTCTGTTTAGGGAAAGATATACCGTATACACGTGTAAGCTGTTTGTTCTTTTCGTCACCTCTCCAGTAGGCACCGGCAACGCTCATAATCTTCATAGCCTTAATTATACCGGTGTTAGGAATGTGTCCTCCACGGCATAAATCGGTAAAAGTAGCGTGATCACAAAAAGTGATGGTACCGTCTTCAAGGTTTTCTATAAGCTCAACCTTATAAGGGTTGTTCTCATTTTTATAAAATTCAAGTGCTTCTGCTTTAGTGGCAGAACGCATTTTAAACTCGTGTTTTTCTCTGGAAATGGCCAGCACGCGGTCTTCAATAGCTTTAAAGTCCTTATCGGTAATGGTATGCTCGCCAAAGTCTACGTCATAATAAAAACCATTGTCTATAGCAGGGCCAATAGTAAGCTTGATGCCAGAATACATTTCCTGTAGAGCCTGTGCTAAAACGTGAGAAGTAGAGTGCCAAAAAGCCTTTTTACCCTCTTTATCGTTCCAGGTATATAATATTAATGAACCGTCGGTCGTCAGCGGGGTCTTGGTTTCAACTGTTGTACCATTAAAAGATGCAGAAATCACGTTTCTTGCTAATCCCTCACTAATGCTCATGGCAACATCCAGGGGAGTTACCCCTGCGTCGAACTTCTTGACTGAACCGTCCGGTAATGTAATATTTATCATTATTAAAAATTTATAGAATGCAAATATAGCGTATTAACTATACAAAGGCAATATAGTAAGTAATTAGATTTTGTGGAATTTAATACTAAATTTAAATATTTAAAAAGTTGAAATTTGAGATTTCTCCACAAGGTCGAAATGGAACAGATTTGTTTGGAGAGAAGGTGTGTCTTCCATTTCGAGTGTAGCGAAGCGAAATCGAGAAATCTTAAAATTTATTTTACGAATTAATGTTTTCCATTTCGACCGAAACGCAGTGTAGTGGAGAAATCTAGGTAAAATCCTTACATTTGGATATGTTTCAAACTGTTGATAAACACAACTATTATATTTATATTCTTACGAATAAAAGTAAGAGTGTATTATATATAGGGTTTACAACCGATTTAAAAGACAGGTTGCATTTTCATCAATACCCTGAAGCGCATTCAAAATCTTTTACGGCAAGATATAAATGTTTTAACCTTATTTATTGGGAACATTATACGGAAGTTCAGGCAGCGATTGACAGAGAGACTCAACTTAAAAAATGGAGTAGAAGTAAAAAAGAAAATCTGATTAATGAGGTTAACCCGGATTGGAGATTTTTGAATAATGAAATTTGAGATTTCTCCACAAGGTCGAAATGGAACAAATTTCATTTAGAGAACATATGTTTTCCATTTCGACCGAAACGCAGTGTAATGGAGAGATCTGTATCTATAAGGTATTATTTAAATGATAACAAAAATCCCCGCTCAATTGAGCGGGGATTTTTGTTTTATAAACTATATCTTAATGATCGTGACCTTCGTGGTCGTGTCCCTCATGGTCATGATGTTCGTGTTCTTCAACCTTAAAGTCGGCTCTAATTTCTTCGTGAGTAATTTCGCCACCACTTGTACCTGTCTGGTAACCGAAGTAAATAACTACAACGCTAAATACTAATACTATTACAGAAACGATATTGCCAAACGATTTCTTTTTAAAGCTTGCCCAAAGCCCTACAAGGCTAAGTCCGCCCAGTATATAACAAAGCATGGCTAGCGTTTCGGCTAACTCTTCGTGTTCATGAATTAAATGATGATCGGCACCCGGCATGTGTTCTACAATTTCTTCGGCACCTTCGCCCGAAGCCATTGCCGGCAGTGCACAAACTGCTGCAAGTATAAAAATAAAGTAAGCAGCACGCTTAACTGCTTCCGACTTAGAAATAAATCCGCCAATCATTACAAGTAATCCTATAATAGGGACAATAATAGGCATGTGGTTTACAATAAGGTGAAAATGCGCATCATTCATGGTAATTTGGTTTTTGATTATACTTTCAAAGTTAATCTAATTTTTAAATTACCAAACGGGTGTAAGAAAAGTTAATGGAATTATTATTTTACACTACTATTTATTACTCCCCAAAAACCACATCCGGATTTTCAAGATTATCCAGTTTTTGAATGTACTCCTGTGGTAATAGTGATAGCCCGTATTGATAGGACGCATTCATCCACCCAAACCCCGACTTGGTTATATAAGCAAACTCGGTACCTACATTACCATACTCCGCATATACTTTATGGGTGGTGTTTACCACGTCATATTTTTCAGGAATAGTACCGTTGTAATCCACGGCGTTTTGGGTAATGGTCCAGAGCCAGCGGTAAATCAGTTCGCGGGCCTCATTTTCGTAACCGTAATTTATAAGTCCTTTCCAGAGCAGCATTTGATGCGGAGCCCATCCGTTAGGGTAGTCCCACTGTCGCTGTACATCGTTGGTTTTATATTTTTCAAGGGAAGCTTTAGAAGAGGCAAGAATACCGCCTTTGGCTTTAAGTTCGCTCATAAGTACCGGAACCATTTTACGAGCCTGCTGTGGGGTGCATAACCCAGACCATAAAGGGAAGAAATTTGTCGCCGACATATAATCGGTAATTTCATTCTTTTTAAAGTTGTAATCAAAATAGCAGCCCGCATTTTCATCCCACAGGTATTTTTGCATCAGTTCCCTGCGGTTTTCTGCCTTTTCACTCCAGTAAGACGAAGTATAGGTTTTTCCGTTTACGGTAAAGCTGTCCTTAAAATAGGTGCCTATTAAAAACTCAAAATCCTTCTCATATTTATATAGGAGTGCATTAATATCAACACAATTCAGGTCGGCAGCTATATTGTCCAGTCGCCAGCTGGTGTCGTGGCCGCTTTCGCGGAGGGTACGGTCGTGTACAAAATAGCGGTCTAAAAGGCTGTCTTTTATAGTGCCTGCCTTGTATTGTTCTTCAAATTCTGAAACCGACATGTTATACTTGTCGGCATATTCCTGTAATACCGCCTTAAAATGTCCGGGTTCTGTTTCGGGAGGTATGCCTATCCCTCCGGCATAAAAACGGTTAAGTCCGGTTTCGGGAGTATAGCGTTTACCGTGCATCCATACATTTTCATACTCCTTTATGGCTGTACGCAGACTTTCTTCCAGCCATTTTTTATCTTTAGGGTGCATGGCACTGTACACCTCTCTTATATAAGAGGAAAGAAAAGGCGGTTGCGTACGCGTTAAGTAATACGATCTATTAGCATTAAGAATCTTACCGTAATGCTCTATCTGATAGCAAAAATTGTCTACCATGCCTTTGGCAAGGTCAAGTCTGTGGTCTATAATAAGGCCTATGCCTTCAAAATAACTGTCCCAGCCATACATTTCGTTAAACCTTCCGCCGGGAACAACAAAGGGCACTCCTTTGTTATTCTCAATCTTTAGGGCTAATATTCCCGGATTGTTATTAATGGACTGTACATATTCTGCCGTAATCTCTTTAGGTAGGACTACCACATCAAGATTGGGCATTTTTTTCTGTAGGTTCTTAAAGTAAGCAATCCCTACATTATCATCATACGGAACGTAAATACGCCTGCGTTCGTCATGCATTTTATCGTCGTCCGTAATACGGTTAATGCCGTTTTCGTCTATTGTTCGGGTAAGGTCGTCCCAAAACTGGGTACGTATGCGGCGCGAAATGCGTTCGGCAGGAGGTTCCTGAATCTGTCTTAAGGTTATAAGGGCGCTTTCCTGCGCATTTTCGTGTGCAATGGCAAGCTCCTGTAAAAGGTTAGATAAATAATAGGTGTTCCTTATAATAACGGTGTCGCCTTTAGTACTTACCATAAAGTAGTCTTTGTTAGGCGCGTCGTCTTTTGTTATTTTCTTATCACCATCGGTATCATAACCAGCTAAAAGTTCCTGCATGGTTTTATCCACAGGAAGGTCAAATACGGTTTGGCTCTCAACAAATTTATCGTTGCAACTCATAAATATACCAAATGTGCTAACCGCAAGGGTAACTCCTATATATAAGGAGTAGTTGCGGGAGGTCTTTATATTGTTTTGCCTCATTTTTAAATGCTTTAAAAGTGAGAATGCCTAAAATTAGTAAATTCTTACAGCTTATAAAATTGTAAGACATTGCTTAACATAATATTAGTATGTATTTACAGGATTGAAAATTTTACATACCGTTAATTATTAAATATGAAAAGCATGTGGTGTGATTTGGGAAGGGAGTATGCTTGGGTTTATTTTTTATATTTGAGTTTATTTCAGAATATATGGATGACACTTTAATAAAAAGAGCTGAAGAGTTTTTTATCTCAGAATGCGGAGGTAGCAGGGCTGATTTTTATATTAATGATTGTATAGAAATAAAAAGTGAGCTTAAAATATTTGTCTTTATAAGACCGGCAGATTTTGAATTAATGAAAACTTTGGGGTTTTATTATGTAGGCGTTCCGGGGCCGGCAGTATATGATATAATAAAAGATGAGTTCTCTATGAGTAATTCAGTGTCTTTCTTAATGGAATATGGAGAACATGAAGAATACTTGGCAATAGGTAATGAAACAATGGAAACTAAGTATACCTATCAGGATATTGTTAATTACCTGGATAGGAGAGGGTATTTAATTACCGATGACTTTGACAGGGTTCTTGAAGCTTTAAAAATTGAAGATCGTGGTAAATTGTCATATAGATTGACAAGGTCAAGACGCGATGAAATTATTATTTGCAATCCACCTAATGAATGTTGTGAGGCATTTGAGTTTTTTCTTAAAGAATTAAAAGCTGATTATGTAATAGAAGGTGATGAGATATTTGTAAAAAAGGATTTATTGCATTCTTCAACATATTATGACGATGAAGAAAAAAGTTTAAAGATGAGAGGAAAAGAATAAGTATATGTATATTTTATCTTTAAATATTACAGGCGGAGATTATATTCTATGGTTTATTATAGGAGGAGTTTGTCTGTTATGTTTATGGGTTTATGTATTACAACTTAAATATTCAGTATTCCAAAAGAATGATAGATTGAGGCGTGAAGCGTATATTAAAGAGGATAGTATTAAAATAACCGTCACTTTTGATGATTGTAAGGTTAAGGAAAAGAAGAGTTATTCTGTAAAACCATCATCAAACGGATACAGGTCTCAGGGGCTAAATTCCTTATTGGATTGCCGTAATGCCCAAACTGCAACACAAAATAAATATTATAATATCGAAGCGAAAGCTAAAGCTAATGGTACAACAAAAACATTTAAGGTAGATAACCTGCCTTTTGACAGGGAAACACTTCTTATTAAACTGTATATTCAAAAAGAAATAACTATATACTGTAATAAACACCTAAACAGCTACCTTTTTGATCTTAGCTTTTTAGATTAAAACAATCTTTAGTCTTGCAATTATGATGTTAAAGAAAATAATTATTGTTTTCTCATTGTTTGTTTCTGCCGAAGCCAGTTACGCTCAGCAGTCAAACGGATATATGGATGGCTTCTTTTTAGATTATGTGATAACAAAAGACGGAGATACTATATATGGAGCTGTAAAAGAAGAATTGTTTAAGGCTTATATCTTAAAAATAAGTAATGATGGGACAGGGTCCTATACCAGATATGAAGCTGATAATTTAAAAGGTTATCGATATAATGGCTATGTAACTATTAATAAAGAACCAAAAGATGGTATCTATACCGGGCTGAAAGCTAAAAAGGACTCCTTAGATAGTGCGCAGAACGATTATATTGTAAAAAATAACGACACTATATATGGAGATGTACATGAACCTTTGCTTGGTTCCCGCTATATTATCCCTAAACAGGGAAAGAAAATAAAGTTTAAGGGAGAAGTTGGTTTGGTGTATAAAAGAGGTCAGTATATATATGAGTACAGGGATAAGCCTAAAGTAGAAACATTGGATTCAAAAGAAGATTGGCTGTTGTTACTATATAAAGGTAAGGGTTTGAAACTTTATGGATATGCTACCGGTCATCAGGGTACGTGTTATTTTATAGAAAAAGATAAAGAAATGCATCTTTTACGAATGGACGAAGACTGGCTTGATTTGCTTAATAAACTATTTGCAGATAAACCCGATGTTCTCAAATGTTTTAAATCAGGTTTCCTTAGCTTCGAAAATATATATCTGGCAGTACGCTACTACGATGAACATTCTAATTAAGTAATGATTCACTATATATATAATAGAGTAGGGGTGTTGTTCCTATATATATTATACAGGAGTAAAGAATACCACACTATTATGTATATAGGAGTCCCTTTTCCCTTTTCCCTTTTCCCTTGTCACTTTACTTAAAAAAAACTTTCACGGTCAAAAACCACCTTTTCAGTTAGTTATGAAATAAGGTTAAAAAAAGATTAAAAAAAGGGCATTAAAAGTTTGCGTTAGTGGAAAAGATGGCTACTTTTGCACCCGCATTAGAGGCACACGTTCTTAGAAAAACAGCTTACCGGACCGCTTATTATAGGAGTGGAATTACTGAGAAAAAATAATCAGAAAAAAATTCGGAAAAAGTTTGTGAGAAAAGAAAAGTTTGCTACTTTTGCACCCGCAATAACAGCGAGTTCTTTTGGAGAGTGATATTATCTGGAAACCCTTTTAAATAAAGGGAGGAGCTTAAAAAGGCTTCGAAAAAAAAGTTCAGAAAATATTTGCAGAAATGAAAAACTTGTCTACCTTTGCAACCGCAAAACGAGCGACGTACTTTGAGATAATGAAACCGCATTTTGAGCTTTACTTTTTAAGTGAAGAAAAGCTTAAAAGAATCTGAAAAAAATAAGAAAAAAGATTTGCAGGTTAAGGAAAAAAGATAGTATCTTTGCCTTCCCGTTTCGGAGATGAAACGAGCCGCAATCACTGATTCTTTATCGGAAAAGCTTTAAAAATAAAAAAGAAATTTTTTTTTGAAAAAAGCTTGCGGGATTAAAAAGAAGTTGTACTTTTGCAGCCGCTTTGAGAAACAAACGCCGAAAGGCTGAGTGATTGAGGTGAGAATAAAACAGAAGAATACGTTCATAGACATATTGGATTGACAGCATAAAGAGAGAGTAAGAAACTCGATTTATCGAAAAACACAGACCTAGCAATAAAGATCGTAAAAATATTAAAAACATACGATGAAGAGTTTGATCCTGGCTCAGGATGAACGCTAGCGGCAGGCCTAACACATGCAAGTCGAGGGGTAGAGGAAGCTTGCTTCCTTGAGACCGGCGCACGGGTGCGTAACGCGTATGCAATCTGCCTTGTACTGGGGGATAGCCCGGAGAAATCCGGATTAATACCCCATAGTATATAGAACTGGC
Source organism: Flavobacterium alkalisoli (assembly GCF_008000935.1). Classification (NCBI taxonomy): domain Bacteria; kingdom Pseudomonadati; phylum Bacteroidota; class Flavobacteriia; order Flavobacteriales; family Flavobacteriaceae; genus Flavobacterium; species Flavobacterium alkalisoli. The sequence continues at coordinate 3,676,483 of NZ_CP042831.1, read as the reverse complement.
ATCTTTTCTATATTAAAGAACTTCGGTACAAGATGAGCATGCGTCCCATTAGCTAGTTGGTATGGTAACGGCATACCAAGGCAATGATGGGTAGGGGTCCTGAGAGGGAGATCCCCCACACTGGTACTGAGACACGGACCAGACTCCTACGGGAGGCAGCAGTGAGGAATATTGGTCAATGGACGCAAGTCTGAACCAGCCATGCCGCGTGCAGGATGACGGTCCTATGGATTGTAAACTGCTTTTATACGGGAAGAAACCCCTCTACGTGTAGAGGGCTGACGGTACCGTAAGAATAAGGATCGGCTAACTCCGTGCCAGCAGCCGCGGTAATACGGAGGATCCAAGCGTTATCCGGAATCATTGGGTTTAAAGGGTCCGTAGGCGGCTTTATAAGTCAGTGGTGAAATCCGGCAGCTCAACTGTCGAACTGCCTCTGATACTGTAGAGCTTGAATTACTGTGAAGTAACTAGAATATGTAGTGTAGCGGTGAAATGCTTAGATATTACATGGAATACCAATTGCGAAGGCAGGTTACTAACATTATATTGACGCTGATGGACGAAAGCGTGGGGAGCGAACAGGATTAGATACCCTGGTAGTCCACGCCGTAAACGATGGATACTAGCTGTTCGGTCGCAAGACTGAGTGGCTAAGCGAAAGTGATAAGTATCCCACCTGGGGAGTACGAACGCAAGTTTGAAACTCAAAGGAATTGACGGGGGCCCGCACAAGCGGTGGAGCATGTGGTTTAATTCGATGATACGCGAGGAACCTTACCAGGGCTTAAATGTAGAGTGACAGGACTGGAAACAGTTTTTTCTTCGGACACTTTACAAGGTGCTGCATGGTTGTCGTCAGCTCGTGCCGTGAGGTGTCAGGTTAAGTCCTATAACGAGCGCAACCCCTGTTGTTAGTTGCCAGCGAGTAATGTCGGGAACTCTAGCAAGACTGCCGGTGCAAACCGTGAGGAAGGTGGGGATGACGTCAAATCATCACGGCCCTTACGTCCTGGGCTACACACGTGCTACAATGGCCGGTACAGAGAGCAGCCACCTGGCGACAGGGAGCGAATCTATAAAGCCGGTCACAGTTCGGATTGGAGTCTGCAACCCGACTCCATGAAGCTGGAATCGCTAGTAATCGGATATCAGCCATGATCCGGTGAATACGTTCCCGGGCCTTGTACACACCGCCCGTCAAGCCATGGAAGCTGGGGGTACCTGAAGTCGGTGACCGCAAGGAGCTGCCTAGGGTAAAACTGGTAACTGGGGCTAAGTCGTAACAAGGTAGCCGTACCGGAAGGTGCGGCTGGAACACCTCCTTTCTAGAGACACGATCGTTAGGTTAAGTAATGAGTGATAAGTAAAAGACTTACTCTCGCTGTTAGTTCAAAAATTTAAAGTAAGAGAGCTGGAAGAAAGCTGCTGAGTAACAGAGTTGCTAAGTAGGTAAGATTCTAAAGAAATATAGTCTCGTAGCTCAGCTGGTTAGAGTACTACACTGATAATGTAGGGGTCGGCAGTTCGAGTCTGCCCGGGACTACTAAATCTCTTCTTATTTTAGATACAAAGGAAATTTTAGAAGTTGAGTTACACTTTTAGTGACCGTTTTAAACTGTTAACTGAAAAGAGTTAGCTGCTTACTGAAAAACGGGGGATTAGCTCAGCTGGCTAGAGCGCCTGCCTTGCACGCAGGAGGTCATCGGTTCGACTCCGATATTCTCCACATCCGGCTAAAGTCGCTGATATTATTGTCAGTGGCGAGATGCCACACGTTCATTGACATATTGAGATAAATACAAGTAGAAAAATATAGAAAGCACAGTTGTGTGTTATTTATAACACACATATAAAGTACAATAAGCAAAATAAGGGCGTATGGGGGATGCCTGTGGCTCTCAGAGGCGAAGAAGGACGTGATAAGCTGCGAAAAGCTGCGGGGATTGGCACATACGAATTGATCCGCAGATATCCGAATGGGGCAACCCACTATATTGAAGATATAGTATCCGATAGGAGGCAAACCCGCTGAACTGAAACATCTAAGTAGGCGGAGGAAGAGAAAACAAAAGTGATTCCGTGAGTAGTGGCGAGCGAAAGCGGATTAGCCCAAACCAGTGTTGTTACGGCAATACTGGGGTTGTAGGACCACGACATTGTATGTAAATTGAATCAGAAGCATCTGGAAAGTTGCACCATAGAGGGTGATAGTCCCGTATGAGTAAGAGATATAATACATAGTGGTATCCTGAGTAGGGCGGGGCACGTGAAACCCTGTCTGAATCCGGCGGGACCATCCGCCAAGGCTAAATACTCCTGAGAGACCGATAGTGAACCAGTACCGTGAGGGAAAGGTGAAAAGAACCGTGAATAACGGAGTGAAATAGATCCTGAAACCATACGCCTACAAGCGGTCGGAGCCCTTTAGTGGGGTGACGGCGTGCCTTTTGCATAATGAGCCTACGAGTTACCGTTGCTGGCAAGGATAAGTGATTAAGTCACGGACCCGTAGCGAAAGCGAGTCTTAATAGGGCGCTTTAGTCAGTAATGGTAGACGCGAAACCGTGTGATCTACCCATGGGCAGGATGAAGCTGTGGTAACACATAGTGGAGGTCCGAACCGGTTGACGTTGAAAAGTCTTCGGATGACCTGTGGGTAGGGGTGAAAGGCCAATCAAACTCGGAAATAGCTCGTACTCCCCGAAATGCATTTAGGTGCAGCGCTGGATATAGTTATATAGAGGTAGAGCTACTGATTGGATGCGGGGGCTTCACCGCCTACCAATTCCTGACAAACTCCGAATGCTATATAATGTTTACCAGCAGTGAGGGCATGGGTGCTAAGGTCCATGTCCGAGAGGGAAAGAACCCAGACCATCAGCTAAGGTCCCCAAATGTATGCTAAGTTGAATAAACGAGGTTTGTCTGCCCAGACAGCTAGGATGTTGGCTTGGAAGCAGCCATTCATTTAAAGAGTGCGTAACAGCTCACTAGTCGAGCGGACGAGCATGGATAATAATCGGGCATAAGTATACTACCGAAGCTATGGATTTACGTTTAGGCGTAAGTGGTAGGGGAGCATTCTATTCAGCGTCGAAGGTGATATGTGAGTATTGCTGGAGCGGATAGAAAAGAAAATGTAGGCATAAGTAACGATAATGCGGGCGAGAAACCCGCACACCGAAAGACTAAGGTTTCCTCAGCTATGCTAATCAGCTGAGGGTTAGTCGGGACCTAAGGCGTACCCGAAGGGGGAAGTCGATGGCCAACGGGTTAATATTCCCGTACTGCTTATAATTGTGATGGGGTGACGGAGTGATGAAAGTACCGCGAACTGACGGAATAGTTCGTTGAAGCACCTAGCTATAAGGCCTGTAGGCAAATCCGCAGGTTTTGGTGAAATGCGATAGTACACGGAGTCTTCGGACAAAGTGATAGTGTACCTAAGGGCTTCCAAGAAAAACCTCTAAACTTAGATTATAAGCACCCGTACCGTAAACCGACACAGGTAGTCGAGGAGAGAATCCTAAGGTGCTCGAGAGATTCATGGCTAAGGAATTAGGCAAAATAGACCTGTAACTTCGGGAGAAAGGTCGCCAGCAGCAATGCTGGCCGCAGTGAAAAGGTCCAGGCGACTGTTTATCAAAAACACAGGGCTCTGCAAAATCGTAAGATGAAGTATAGGGCCTGACACCTGCCCGGTGCTGGAAGGTTAAGAGGAGATGTTATCTTCGGAGAAGCATTGAATTGAAGCCCCAGTAAACGGCGGCCGTAACTATAACGGTCCTAAGGTAGCGAAATTCCTTGTCGGGTAAGTTCCGACCTGCACGAATGGTGTAACGATCTGGACACTGTCTCAGCCATGAGCTCGGTGAAATTGTAGTATCGGTGAAGATGCCGATTACCCGCAGTGGGACGAAAAGACCCTGTGCACCTTTACTATAGCTTAGTATTGACCTTGGATAAGTGATGTGTAGGATAGGTGGGAGACTTTGAAGCGGCGTCGCCAGGCGTTGTGGAGTCATTGTTGAAATACCACCCTTTGCTTATCTGAGGCCTAACCGCACTTTGTGCGGGACATTGCTTGGTGGGTAGTTTGACTGGGGTGGTCGCCTCCAAAAGAGTAACGGAGGCTTCTAAAGGTTCCCTCAGCAGCTTGGTAACCGTGCGTAGAGTGCAATGGCATAAGGGAGCTTGACTGAGAGACATACAGGTCGATCAGGTACGAAAGTAGAGCATAGTGATCCGGTGGTTCCGTATGGAAGGGCCATCGCTCAAAGGATAAAAGGTACGCCGGGGATAACAGGCTGATCTCCCCCAAGAGCTCATATCGACGGGGGGGTTTGGCACCTCGATGTCGGCTCGTCACATCCTGGGGCTGGAGAAGGTCCCAAGGGTTGGGCTGTTCGCCCATTAAAGTGGCACGCGAGCTGGGTTCAGAACGTCGTGAGACAGTTCGGTCTCTATCTACTGCGGGCGTTAGAAATTTGAGTGGATCTGACTCTAGTACGAGAGGACCGAGTTGGACAAACCTCTAGTGTATCTGTTGTCCCGCCAGGGGCACCGCAGAGTAGCTACGTTTGGAAGGGATAAGCGCTGAAAGCATATAAGCGCGAAACCCACCACAAGATGAGATTTCTTTTAAGGGTCGTGGAAGATGACCACGTTGATAGGCTATAGATGTAAAGGCAGTAATGTCATAGTCGAGTAGTACTAATAACCCGTAAGCTTATGTACGCTCTTTCCCTCCCTCCAGGGGGAGGGGAGAAACTTTCTAATTTAAGTATACTATTCTTTATCTCAGTATGTTAAGATATTTGTTTACAGTTACATTGTACCTGTAATCATGTTGCCCAAAGCAACATAACGACTTAAGGTGGTTATTGCGGCGGGGCTCACCTCTTCCCATTCCGAACAGAGAAGTTAAGCCCGCCTGCGCAGATGGTACTGCATCTTGTGGGAGAGTATGTCACCGCCTTTCTTTTGAAAACCCTATCCATAACCGGATAGGGTTTTTTGTTTTGTATGTGTTTGTAAAATACACCTGATAAAAACACACCTTAATTTGCTGTATCCATAATAAAGGCATGGTATTTGATTTTTCCTGTTAAAAAATTAAAAAATCATTAACTATAAATTACTTATCATGAAAAAACGATTATTAGGCCTTACACTAATAACCTTGCTATGCTTAGGCAAAGCTAATGCTCAGGAAACTAACGGATCAAAAGCCAGCGTGGAAGAATCAGTTACAGGAATTCAGGCCGGACCTTTTGGAGCATGGGTTAATCATGAATTTAAATTGACTAATCAATTGACTCTCAGAGCTGAAGCCGGAATTACAACGGAATATTGGTATAGTGGTAATTACAGAGGTAAGTCCAATATAGATGATGGTTGGTCATATAATCCGGTTATTACTGCAGAAACCCGTTGGTATTACAATTTAAACAGCAGAATAAGAAAGGGTAAAGGCATCAAGAAAAATAGCGGAAATTTTCTTTCACTACCTATTTCATATCACGCTGATTGGTTTTTTATTGATACTAATAAACAAACCAGTTATTCCTTAGACAGTAATATTTTATCAATTGTACCTACATGGGGCATACGCAGGACTATAGGTGAACACTTTGATTATGAAGCAGCTATAGGTTTGGGGTATGGTTATGTATTTAAAAAGAAGGAAGGTATCTATACATGGGGGTCTGATCAAGGAACAGTACTTAATCTCCACTTTAGAATAGGATATCATTTTTAAACTTTAGGAATATTTTAATACAGCCTGTGGTTAGTTATTGTAACTTTAGACTGAAATTCAACTAAACAACTATACCATGAAAAAACTATTTTTGGCCTCAGCCTTGCTACTGGCTGCTATTACAGCCTCAGCAGGAGTTACTGTAAAAAGTAATACAGTTTGTATTTTAAAACAGGAGCAGGACGTATATAAAAAGATTAAAGTAACGGAAATACCTAAAGAGGTTCTTGATAAAATTCATAAAAACTATGGTGATTATGAGATTAAAGAAGCTTATAAGTCTGACGAAGGTAATTATAAACTGTTACTGATGAAAGACGGTATAGGGTTAACAGCGTCGTTTACAAAAGCAGGCGACCTTATTAAAATTTATTCCTAATTTATCTATTATAAATGGAAAAGGGATTATCTGAATAGGATAGTCCCTTTTTTTATGGAATGTTAGAACTTCACCAAAGGTTTGGCCTCAACTTTTTACTATATTGCCGATATAGATAAAATTGATTTAATGTGTAAAGATATAACCCCACTTTTAGTAGTAGTACTTGTTTTTAGTCTTTGTATTGCAGCAGTACTTACAATTATATTTAGAATATTTCTGAAATCGGCATATAGAAAATGGTGGGTTTACCTGCTTATTTTTTTAGGTTTTTTAATATTGCAATATCTAGGTTTGTATTTAGTTTTAAATTTTTAGTCATGATGACTACACTGAATAAATTATTTACTTTTTCTTTTCATTGTGATAGTATTCACAAACGTCTTTCATAACGCATTCACTGTGTTTTGGGTTACTGGGCCTACAGGTTTCACGACCCAGGTAAGATATCGCCATACCGGCATCAGCCCACATATCTTTCGGAATAACCTCCATCATCTGTTTTTCTATCTTAACAGCATCTTTCCCCTGAGCTATGCCTAAATGGGGAGCAACACGAATAACATGAAGATCGGCCATAATGCCTTCTACAGGTACACCGGCTTCACGCATTATCACATTTGCCGATTTACGCCCTACACCTTTAAGTGCGGTAAGCTCTTTCATGGTCATAGGGATATTTTTGTCTTCTTTAACGGTAGAAGCAATGTCCTGTAACCAGGCAATTTTGTTGCCGTGAAAACGCACCTCGCTCAGTATTGCGGTAAGTTCTTCTGTATTGGCTTTTGCCAAAGCTTTCATGTTAGGAAACTCCTTAAAGAATTTAGGTGCAACTTTATTGATATGGGCATCGCTGTCCTGTGCAGAAAGCACAACCATTACCAACAGTTGGTAAATGTTTTTATATTCTAACGGATGCTTTGCACCTTTATATTTGGCTATAAGTGGTTTAAGCGCTTTACCCCAGTCGGTTTGTTCGTTAAATAAATCCATAGAATAAAGTTACTGTTTTATTTTAAATGATGGATTTTAAAAATTTAATGATTTTTCCATTCATTAAGAGGTCAAAGAAATCTTTATGACGTAAAGTTTAATTCCGATTCGTAAAGAGTAAATTGAGAAATCTTATACATATTATTCTAAATGTAATCAAAATACCTTGTGTACCAAGTTGGTTTATAGTTGGTATAAACATTTTTAAAATCTTCAAAACTACCGTCATAAATAGTGTCAAGATGGTTATAACTAATATATGTGAAACCGCTCTTTTTTAGAATTCGTTTAATTCGGTCAGCCATTTCATTTATAAGCTCTTCTTCAAAATTTATTGTCACAAGCTTCCCAAAATTACTTATCCGTATAGAGTAGCCTAATTCATTTTTATAGTTTTCAATGAGCTGTTTCGGTATTTTTAAATCGCAAAAGAAACTTGCATCCTGTATCTGATTATCTACTATGAAATCTATATTGAAAAAACAGTCTAAATCTTTTTTCAAAGAAGTAACCTTTTTATACAGAGTATGATAGTTAAAATAAGAAGGGTGTTCATATTTGCCTTTCTCATCAAAATTTAAAAGTATATCGTGTACTTGATTGTCCATTTTTAACTATTACGCAACTAATATATCACTTTACTTAAACATAGCAATTGCTAAATTAAACAATTGCCACATTAACAAATTAAAGTTATCTTTGCACTCAGCAATACAAACCCTATTTCATGAGTTCTGATAACAGCAAACGCTATAGCCTAAGGGGAGTTTCGGCTTCTAAAGAGGATGTTCACAATGCTATTAAAAACATAGATAAAGGCTTATTTCCAAAAGCTTTCTGTAAAATTGTACCCGACTATCTAACAAACGATGAGGAGTACTGCCTTATCATTCATGCCGATGGTGCAGGTACTAAGTCGTCACTGGCTTATATGTACTGGAAAGAAACGGGAGACATTTCTGTATGGAAAGGTATAGCTCAGGATGCCCTTATCATGAACATAGACGATCTTCTTTGTATAGGTGCTGTAGATAACATTATGTTGTCATCTACCATAGGGCGTAATAAGAACCTTGTTCCGGGTGAGGTTATCTCGGCTATCATTAACGGTACCGAAGAACTTATTGAGGAGTTAGGGAAATTTGGTGTAACCATCCATTCTACAGGTGGGGAGACTGCCGATGTGGGCGACCTTGTTCGTACAATTATAGTAGACTCTACAGTAACTGCACGTATGAAACGTAAGGATGTTATTGATAACGCTAACATTAAAGCCGGTGATGTTATCGTGGGCCTTGCTTCTTATGGTGAAGCGTCTTACGAAAAAGGATACAACGGTGGTATGGGAAGTAACGGACTTACTTCTGCACGTCATGATGTGTTTGATAATTACCTGGCTCAAAAATATCCAGAGAGCTACGATGCTGCTGTTCCGGCAGAGCTTGTTTACTCAGGAAAAACCAAACTTACCGATGCTGTTGAAAACAGCCCTATAGATGCCGGTAAGCTTGTACTGTCGCCTACACGTACGTATGCGCCAATCATCAAAAAGATACTTGATAAATATACTCCAAACGATATTCACGGTATGGTACACTGCAGTGGTGGTGCACAAACTAAGGTGCTTCACTTTGTAGATAATGTACACGTAATAAAAGATAATCTTTTCCCTGTACCGCCATTATTTAAGCTTATACAGGAACAGAGTGGTACCGACTGGAAAGAGATGTACCAGGTGTTTAACTGCGGTCACCGTATGGAGCTTTATGTTCCGCAGGAAATTGCCGAAGACATTATTTCAATCTCTAAATCATTTAATGTAGATGCACAAATCGTAGGAAGGGTAGAGGCTTCTGATAAGAAAGAGCTTACCATTACCAGCGAATACGGTACATTTACTTACTAAAATATTTAATCCGCCCACTGAGGCGGATTTTTTTATTTCTTATATTGGAGTTTATTTAGATTGCTCCACTACACTTCGTTTCGGTCGAAATGGAATTCCATTCCGAATGAAGCGATAGCGAAATCGAGGAATCTCTATGTAATTGTGATTTAACCTTACCAAACCAATGAACAATACCTTTCTTAATGCACAATGGCGTAAGCTTGTAATGATGAATTATGCTGTAGATCCAAAGATTCTGAAGCCTTACGTACCTTTTAATACCGAACTCGATTATTTTAACGATACCTGCTATATAAGCCTTGTGGGCTTTATGTTTGTGGATACAAAAGTACTGAAGCTTAAAATCCCTTTCCATATTAATTTTGAAGAGATAAACCTTCGGTTTTATGTAAAGTACGGCAATACCGAAGATTATAAAAGGGGAGTGGTATTCATTAAGGAAATAGTACCCCGACCTGCGCTTACCTTTGTAGCTAATATGCTTTACAACGAAAACTATGAAACGCTGCCTACCCGCCATAGCTGGATAGAGCGTGACGATTCGTTAATGGTAGAATATGGTTGGAAGAAAGACGACTGGAACAGTATTAGGGTTACGGCAGACATAGAAGCTACGGATATAAAAGAGGGCAGCGAAGAAGAGTTTATTACCGAACATTTTTGGGGCTATACCAAAGTAAATGAAAGCGTAACTTCGGAATATGAAGTGGTGCATCCGCGCTGGCAGGTTTATCCTGTAAAGGATTATGAGATTAATGTAGACTTTAAAAATGTTTACGGACCTCAGTTTGATTTCCTGAAAGCACTAAAGCCTGTCTCGGTATTTTTGGCAGAAGGTTCTGATATCGTCGTTAAAAAAGGAAAGAAATTAAAAATAGTAACCGAATTGATATAAATAAAAAAGGGCAGTTTTAAACTGCCCTTTTTGCCAACCATTAAATTAAGATATATTACACCAATTACCTTCCAATAATAAGTTTGTGGGTTTCGGTAGCTGTATCGCTAACAATCTGCATTACATAAGTACCAGATGCAAATTGCTGCATACCCACTTCGGCAATCATTCCGTTTGCCTGCATTTCCATAACCAGTTTGCCTGTTGCAAGGTCATATACGGCTATTTGTGCATTGCTGCCATGCTCCTGTGCCAACTCAAGATTAAATACTCCGTTAACCGATGGATTAGGGTATACCATGCTTCGGTTTACAGATGCTACAAAGTCTTCTGTATCTAAAGAGCAGGTTTCCTGCGATTCATAAGCACCAATGTCCCTGCGACCGTTAAATACATCCTGACCTAACTGATCCTGAGAGTTGTCGTTAGGGTCTCCCATATCGGCAGCTGCACTTGGGCATCCCAGTTTATGTGTAAAAGTATCCCCTCCGTTATCACCTAATGCTAAAAGTTCAATTTCTAATGGAGTAGTTAATGATCCTGAAATATCGGTCTCAGCACTAACATAAGCTTCTGCTTCGGCGATACCCACAAGGTTATATCCCATTGAGTTTACCATTTCGCCTTCGGCATATATATCGGCACCCGCTACAACCGAAAGGTTTCCTGCCACAATAGTATTTGCTACAGTAGGAGCCATCATAGAGTTGTTAGATATACCACCACCGCTTATAGTAGCCGAGTTTAAGGTTATGGTATTAGCGTTTATCATCAGTTCGGCATTGTTATAAATACCACCTCCGTTTGTTAGTGAAGTATTGCCCGATATAGTGGTTTTAACCACATTTGCAGAACCTGCATTTATATGTATACCGCCACCTTGTCCCAATAATCCGGTAGCACTGTTATTTGATATTGTAGAAGCATTTACATTTAATGTACCTCCGTTATTAAATATACCTCCGCCACCGTCATCGGCAGCTACTCCTGCAGCTACGTTACCATCTATGGTTACGTTGTTTACAGTCATTATACTTCCGTTCTGATTCCAAAGTCCGCCCCCCTCACGTGCAGCAACATTTAGATTTACAGTACCTCCGTTAATTTCTACCATAGCAGCACCACTAATGTGTAGTGCACCACCATTCCCCGGATTAGGAGCACCTGCACTTCCGCTAACATTATTTTCATTAAGGAATGATGTATTTATAGTAAGATCTCCGTCCACAATCTCAATACCACCACCTGCACGGTTAGCACTGTTAAGCGTAATACTTGTATCGTCTATGGTTACCATACCAGCTCCGCTAAAAATACCGCCGCCGCTGCCGCTTGTTCCTGTAGCAAGATTGCCCGAAATGGTACTGTCTGAAATTTGAACCATACCACTCACATTAAATACACCACCACCGCCATCTGTAGCTGCGTTACCTTCGGCTTCGTTATTTTCAATCATTACATTGGTAATAATCATGGTTCCGCTTCCGTTCCATAAACCACCGCCCTGTAGCGAAGCAGAGTTATTGTTAACCATACCGCCTGTAATGGTCGCACTACCAGATCCGGTTATGTGCAGACCACCACCATTACCCGGAGGGCCGGATACTGAGTTTCCGCTAAGGTTTACATTGGTAAGTATAATTGTGCTTGTACCTGAGTTGTCTTCTATACCACCACCAGCTCTGATAGCCATGTTTCCTGAAATTTCGGAATCGGTAACAGTAAGCTGCGATCCTACATCGTTAAGTATACCACCGCCACTGCCCAGTGTTCCGTCTGCAGTGTTGTTACTAATTGTAGCGTTAGCGATTACAAGAGTACCTGCATTAAGGTTGTAGATACCACCACCGCCCTGATCGGCTCCTGCACCACTAGCAATATTGTTTGTTATAAGTGTTCCATCTATGTTCATGGTTCCCGAACCATTCCATAAACCACCACCTTCAGCTCCTGCCTCGTTTCCGGAAACCACACCGCCATTTATGATAATATTACCCATTCCGGTTACGTGAAGTCCGCCACCGTTACCAGGCGAATTGTTTGTTGTATTGTTTGAGATAGTAACATCATTTAATGTTACAGCACCTGCCATCCCTGAATTATCTTCTATACCACCGCCTGCGCGATTAGACACATTGCCTATAATCTCGGCTTCGGTAATGGTAAGTGTACCACCTACGTCGTTAAGTATACCACCTCCTGAACCTGAAGCACCATCGGCAGTATTGTTACTTATAACTGTTTCGGCATTTATCATAAGCATACCGCTAAGGTTGTAAATACCTCCACCACCTTGATCGGCACCTGCACCACTGGCAGTATTTCCGCTTATTACAGTACCTTCTATGGTCATCATACCGCTTCCGTTCCAAAGTCCGCCGCCTTCGGCTGCTGCCATATTATTATTTACGGTACCTCCTGTAATTACAGTATTTCCTGCTCCGGTAATATGTAGTCCGCCGCCATTACCGGGGCTTGATCCTGTCATGTTATTGTTAAGTGTAACATCGGTAAGGGTAATGGTAGTCCCTGCACCTGAGTTGCCCTCTATACCACCACCTGCACGACCGGCAGCATTACCTGTAATTACACAGTCGTTTACGGTAAGGTTACTTCCTGTACCTACCAGAATAGCTCCTCCGCTACCTGCTGTGCCATCGGCCTCGTTACCGGTAAAGGTTGATGCGTTAATAGTAACATCACTCATCCCTGTAATGTAAATGGCGCCACCACCCATGCCGGCTGTAGCACCACTTGCCGTATTGTTAGTAAAGGAGCTGTTGTTTATAAGTACATCGGTACCTGATATAGAAAGTGCCCCACCATTATCTGATGCGGCACCGCCTGTAAAAGATATATTGTTAATGGTTACCATCGATGCATCTGTAATAACAAAAATACTGTTGCTGTTTCCGCCACTTATAATAGTAGCATCATCTCCATTACCGTTTATAATAAGTTCCTTATCAATAGTTATTGAACTACTAAGTGTAATAGTGTTGTTATTGGTGGTTATTGCAAAGTTAATTGTACTTCCCGCCGTAGCATCCAGTACTGCCTGTCGCAGTGACCCCGCGCCACTGTTATTGGAATTTATTACAGTATATACCTGAGCATTGGCTGAAACTCCAAGGAAAAGGCATACTACTATAATAATTTTTAAAAGAGTAGATTTTTTGTCCATATCATTAAACATTTTTGGTTTGTATTATTTGTAGTTACGATTTTAATTGTTTAATGGTTTTGCAGTGAAATAGTTAAATAAAACTTAAAACGATAATTAACCCTGCGTAAATAATTTGATTTGAAGATTTTTTGAATGAAAACTATTACTACCTTTAATAAAAATTTAATTACACAGGACATGAAAGTAAACTTAAAGAGCGGAGTAGATAAGCTTTTGTTCGGGATGAAACAAAATGATGTAAAGGCCGTATATGGCGAGCCTGACAGAGAATATAAAGACGATGAGGAGAACATTATTTATGTATATAATGACAGGAAAATGAGACTTACCTTTTATGAGGATGAAGACTTAAGACTTGGATACATTATCTCATCGCATCCTGACCTTGAACTTTTTTCGCACAAAGTAATAGGGAAGAAGTGGGCTGAAGTGGCATCGCTAATGAAGGATAATAAGGTGAACTCTTTTGAAAAAGAACCTTATGATATTACCGATAACTATTTTAATGAAGATAACTGGGTTATTTTTCAGGTAGAGTTTGAAGAGGTTAATACCTTAGAGGTAGGTGCGGTATTTAATAGCAATGATGAATTTGACTGGAAGTTTTAAACTTTAGATAAAGACAACAAAAAAAGGACATCGGTTATGATGTCCTTTTTTGTTATACCAGAGCCTGATATTATTTCTTTTCAGGCATTTTGTCAAGTAATTTTATCTCAAATGTAATATTAGCATTTGGAGGGATAACACCACCTGCACCTCTTTCACCATAAGCAAGGTGTGAAGGGATGTAAGCTATAAGTTTATCGCCTATATTCATTTGCTCAATAGCTTCAATAAATCCAGGAATCATACCTGTTTTCTTACCTGTTTGGAAAGGTATTGGAGCATAAGCACCTGCAGCATCTTTTTGAGGGATGTAGTTACCAAACTTTTTAGCAGTTTCCACGTCGCTTGAATCAAACAGGGTTCCGTTTTCAAGGAAGCCACTGTAATCTAAATATACTTCAGATCCAGGTAGCGGTTTTTGTCCAGAACCTTTCTCTAAAATTTTGTAAACAAGCCCTGAAGCAGTTTTAGTACCTGTAGTTTTAAGTTCGCTTATGTAAGCAGCCATATCTGTTTTGGCTTTAGCAAGTTCTTCAGCTTTCTTTTTCTGCTCTTCAGCAGCTTTTTCATAGTACTCCTTGAAAACTTTATCAGCCTTGAATTTCTTAGCTTCTTTACCAACGCGTATAATTTTTACGCTAATCATATCGTCACCGTTCTCAATTAGGTTTACCACATCCTGGCCTTCAATAACGTGGCCAAAAACAGTATGTATACCATCTAAGTGAGGTGTAGCTTTATGTGTAATAAAGAACTGGCTTCCGTTTGTGTTAGCACCGGCGTTAGCCATAGACAGGATACCTTCTTTATCGTGTTTAAGATCTGTAATCTCATCAGGGAATTTGTATCCCGGTCCGCCAGAACCGTTTCCGTTAGGATCTCCCGTCTGGATCATGAAGCTTTTAATAACACGGTGAAACTTTAAACCGTCATAAAAAGGTTTTCCTTTTCTGTCACCTACTACCATTTCATTTGTTCCCTCTGCAAGAGAAACAAAGTTGGCTACCGTAAGCGGAGTTTTTTCATACTCAAGCTGTAAAAGGATTTTACCTTTATTGGTTGTAATTTCAGCATATAGGCCGTCTCCCAGTTTAGGGTCTGTAGCGACAGCATCGGTATTTTTGCAAGAAAAAAGTAAAGCAACAAGGCTTAAGAATAAACTTGTCATTGGTTTCATTTATAGATTTTGATTAATTTTTCTTTGTGTCGTCCGGCTTAATGTCGTTAAGGGTAACGGTACACATTAAAGGCTGATTAGTACCTATCTTGTTTAGGTCGCCCCTGTAGCCGTAACCAAGGTTTGAAGGAAACAGGAAAGTTACTTTCTCACCTTTGTTCATAAGCTTTATACCATATCTAAGGCCTGCCATGATATCTTCCTTATCTACATAGTATACCTGAGGTTTTAATTCTTGTTCGGTATAAATCACATTACCTTTTATATCTTTTATATCATAAGTATAATAGGCAATGTCACCACGTTTAGGTGTAATGGTATCTGTAGTGTTTTCTATATCATAGCGGTACCAGTAACCTTTGTCGGCTGCATGGTATTTATGCTCCGGACTCTTTTTAATAATAGAATCTATAGCCGACTCCTCATTAGCAATAAGTGCCTTGTTGCGTTCTATAGACTCCTGCATAAAAGTACCCGAACTATGAGAAACAGGATACCTTGCCTGTTGTTTTGAACAGGCTGTTATAAGGATTGCAATAAAAGCTAAAGGCAATAAAAATGTCTTCTTCATTTTTGTCAGTCTATTTTAGTGTGTGCTAATGTAGCAATAAATTTTTGTATTGTAGCTTCCAGAGTATCTGTAGATTTACCTCCGGCAGCATTAATATGTCCGCCGCCGCTAAAATGCTCACGGGCATACTGGTTAACATCAAAGCCGTCCTTAGAACGGAAGGATATTTTTATTATTCCCTCATCCTTGTTTTCTGTAAACATAGCCGTAAACATAATATCTTTCATGCTAAGCCCGTAATTTACAATACCCTCTGTATCACCTTTAGCATGCCCAAAACTGTTTAGTTCGTCCTGAGTAAGGTAAGTGTAAGACGTTTTGTAAAGCGGCATTACTTTCATGTTCTGCAAAGCCCTTGCCAAAATTTGTATACGGTTATGAGAATGATTGTCGTATAGAAGGCTATGAATTTCGCTGTTGTCTATGCCTTTATCAATAAACTCTGCAACGATGCGGTGTGTGGTACCTGTAGTTGATGGGTACCTGAAAGAACCCGAATCGGTAACAATACCTGTATAAAGGCAGGTAGCAAGGGTTTTATCTATAAGGTCTTTTTCATTAAGCATGTTTATAAAATGATACACCATTTCGCAGGTAGAACCATAGCTGGTGTCGCTAAACATATAAGCAGCATAGCTATCGGGTTTTTGATGATGGTCTATCATTATAAACGGAACCGTAAGTGCTTTTAGTACCGCTTCCATTGTATCTCCTGTACGGCTAAGCACATTAAAGTCGAGTGTAAATACTATTTCGGCTTCCTGTAAAATACGCGTGCTTGTTTCAGTATCTTTTTCAAATACTTTTACTGTATCCGATTCCGGTAACCAAGTTAAAAAGTCAGGAAACTCATTTGGAGAAATAACCGTTGCATCATGCCCTTTTAATTTAAGGAAGTGACGTAGTCCCAGTGTTGAACCCATGGCATCGCCATCAGGATTACGATGTGGTATTATGGCAATTTTTTTAGGAGAAGCCAGTAAACTCTTAATCTTATCAATATCGTGTGAAGTCATCATGCTGCGAATTTACAGTTTTTTGCTTTATAAGTTTGTTTTAGCGAATGAGGTATTCAAAAAAAAAGCCTCATTAGGTGTTGCCCTACTGAGGTTGTACTTTGGTTGAATATTTATTAGTCTTTTACCGTGTTTAGCTAGTGCCGTTTAGTTGTATGGTGCTTATATGCTTAATGTCATTTTCGGCAAACCTTTTAAAGTCATAAAGGTATTTTAAGGACTGTTTTTTAAAAGATCCCGGCATTATAAAGGCTATTATTTTCATAAAGCCTTTAAACTCAAAATAGTTTTCAGAAACATATTTCGTCCTGTCTCCCGGTAAAGATATAAATCTGTTTTTTACCACATTATAAACCCCGTTTGCCTCATAGGTTCCTGTATATTCTTCCGGTAGTTTCTTTACGGTTATGGTTTCCAGCATTTCAATATTACGGTTACCCATCCTGAATATCAGGCGGGATTTTGCACCCGGTTGCCCGGGTACACCGTTAAGAAGTTCAAAGCTTGCTAACCCGTCCATCCAGTGTTTCATGTTGTCGGGGTTGTCAAAGAGCTCGATAACCTTACTTACAGGTAGCTCGATTTCAATTTCAACTGTATATTTCATTTTAGCTAAAATTTGAGAGAATTAAGACATCTCGAGACTTCAAAATATAGTCCGTCTATATAGTAAGAGTTTTCTTTTAGGGTTAAATAATCATAAAGACCATCAACGAGTTCTTGCTGTCCGCCATATTCAAACCCTAATATATTTAAGAGTTCATATTCGTTCATAACATTAATTACGTAAAAACTGGACTCTTTAGATGTGCCTTCACCTGTACTCAGTATAGCGTCGAGTATTATATTGGCCTGTACGGTTTGTTTTATGGCATCATCATATTGTTCCAGCTCCTTATAAACAAATATCCTGTATTCCATCATTCTTATACTGAAGGGGTATATTTTTAATATCTTAGAAGACAGGGTCAGTATGTCCTGATAATCCTGCTTGGTAAATTCCTCCTGTTGTAAAATTTTGTTGAGATCCTGTTGTGCGTCCGAACGCTCATAAGGTGCATATTCATCCTGAAAAGAATAGCCAAAATAAAGATGCCTGCGTTCTTCTAAAGTCATAGTACTGTCAGCGACTATATATCGGGCATAAAGCTTATCAAAATAATAAGGAGAGTTTTTGTCTTTTACATTTTTCTCAATAAGATCGAAGTCAGGTTTTTTTAATTCAAAATCCTGGGCATAAAAAGACTGTGTAAGAAATAATATTAGTAAGGAATAAAGTAATTTCATGTTGGTAGTGGGTTGATTGATTAAAGATAGTGAAAATAGTTTAATTTTTTAACATAAAACAGGTGGAATATTAATCTCCGCCACAGCCTCCGCATCCGCTACAGCCAGATCCGCATCCGCTGTTTCCGTGAGAGCTGCATCCGCTATTGCAGCTATCGCCGGAACAAGAGGAAGTAGTACACCCACTATTTGAGTTTCCGTTGCCTCCTCCTTTCCTAAAGGCATTGATTAAAGCTATTATAATAAATATAATAACTATTACAGTTAAAGGTATGCCGTTGCCTGAAGCCTGAATACTTATAGCTATCACAACGGCAACAAAAGATACTTTTAAAAGCTTTTGTGCTAACAAAGAAGGTTTTTTAATAAGCCAGTAATTATCTATACTTACCCTTTGAAAATTAATTTGTGTAAAACGGGTTTTGTTATCCTGCCAGATGTCCTCTGGCGGAATGGAACCAAACATCTCGTTGTAAATTACATGAAGATCGGAATAGCTGTTATTAAACTTTTTCCTTTCAGCACCTCCTCCTTTGGTTGGGTTGTGGTGTATTTCCCTTTGCAGGGTGTCACGGCAAAAGTCTATCCAGTATGATTTTGTATAGGTTAGATGTAAGTGCCATGCCTGGTCTACAGAATCGGATGGTGTTACGGGAGATTTAGATACACAGCATAAAAAAATGAACTTCCTATACTCTTCTATAACTCTGTTGGTATATTCTTTTGTCCAGCCGTTTTCCCTTGCAAGGCGTGCCGAAAATGTAAAGGATGCATCGGGGTCATCTAACCTGAAGTTTGAGATTTTATCCCATAGGTCTTTTTCGGGTGTGGTCATTTAAAAGCTAAAATTTTGTTAAAAATATAAAAATGATATTAAATTACATGTTTTGATTTTTTTTCTTTTGTTACTAAATTGTAATCTGCCGTTTTTGAGTGTTTTTTATGAGTAAGGCATTTGCTTTTGACATTTTTAGATAAAACAATCCTGTAAAATAACTTTTTGTTTGATGAAAACTCAGGTTGATTTTGGGTGCTAATGGTGCATATTTGTTGATAAACCTGCTAAAAAATAATCAAATTAAAAAACATAAAAACTCATTTTTCAGTTTCAAAATATTGGATTACTTTTGCGCATGCAACACAATGTACTTATTCTAGATTTCGGATCGCAATATACTCAGCTTATTGCGAGAAGGGTTCGCGAGTTAAATATCTTCTGCGAAATTTTCCCTTACAACAACCCACCGGGTGATTTATCGTCTTATAAAGCTGTAATACTTTCAGGTAGCCCGTTTTCGGTAAGGGCAGAAGATGCACCGCATCCTGACCTTTCTGAGATTAGAGGTAAACTGCCTATGCTTGCAGTATGTTACGGAGCTCAGTATCTTGCTCACTTCCACGGAGGTGAAGTAGCCCCTAGTAATATACGTGAGTATGGTCGTGCTAACCTTTCTTATGTTAAGGAAGATGAGCAGTTTCTTGAAGGTGTTTCTGCAGGTAGTCAGGTATGGATGAGCCACAGTGATACAATCAAGCAATTACCTACTAATGGTGTAAGGCTTGCAAGCACTAAGGATGTGGAAAATGCAGCTTACAGAATTGAAGGCGAAACAACTTATGCAATACAGTTTCACCCAGAGGTTTACCACTCTACAGATGGTAAACAAATGCTGGAGAACTTTTTAGTAAAAATTGCAGAAGTGCCTCAAAACTTTACTCCAGATACATTTGTTGAAGATATTGTAGAGGAGCTTAAGGTTAAAATTCAAAATGATAAAGTAGTACTTGGACTTTCAGGAGGGGTAGACTCTACTGTTGCTGCAGTACTTTTAAATAAGGCAATTGGCAAAAACCTATACTGTATTTTTGTAAACAACGGACTTCTTCGTAAAGATGAGTTTGAAAATGTATTACACCAATACAAGGATATGGGGCTTAACGTTAAGGGAGTAGATGCATCTGAAAGGTTCCTTAGTGAGCTTGCAGGTATTGAAGATCCTGAAACTAAAAGAAAAACTATCGGTCGTGTATTTATCGAAGTATTTGATGATGAGGCACACTTACTTACCGATGTTAAATGGTTAGCTCAGGGTACTATCTATCCAGACGTAATTGAGTCGGTTTCTGTAAAAGGACCTTCAGCTACCATTAAATCTCACCACAATGTAGGTGGATTACCGGACTTTATGAAACTTCAGGTTGTAGAACCGCTAAGAATGCTTTTTAAAGATGAGGTAAGAAGAGTAGGTGCTACTTTAGGAATTGATCCTGAGCTTTTAGGAAGACACCCATTCCCTGGGCCAGGTCTTTCAATCAGGATTTTAGGAGATATCACTCCGGAGAAAGTACGTATACTTCAGGAAGTTGATCATATATTTATCCAGGGTCTTAAAGATCACGGCCTGTATAATAAAGTATGGCAGGCAGGTGCAATATTATTACCTGTAAACAGTGTAGGTGTAATGGGAGACGAGAGAACTTATGAGAAAGTAGTTGCACTTAGGGCTGTAGAATCTACAGATGGTATGACTGCAGACTGGGTTCATCTTCCTTATGAGTTCCTGATGAAGGTTTCTAACGAAATTATCAATAAGGTAAAAGGTGTAAACAGGGTTGTTTATGATATCAGCTCTAAGCCACCGGCCACAATTGAATGGGAATAAGAAAATAGATATTTAAGTTATATAATAAATAAGCCTTCACTTTTAGTGAGGGCTTATTTTATTTATGGCAGGGTTTTGGTAAATAGTTAAGCAGATATTTATAAAATCGCGAAAAATCTTTTAATTTAGATTTCATAACTACTAAAAAAATATAAGCCATGAAAAAATTATTACTACTGGCCTTTTTCGCCTGTTTGCCTTATAATTCCCTTCTTGCACAGAATAATTACGGCAACGAAGAAAATGACGACGAATATGATACCGAAGAAGTGTATTCAGATGATGGAGAGGAAGAAGAAGATCCTGATGCGTTTTTTATTGATCATAAAATATTGCCTGGGGAGAGAATGATAATGATCTCTAAAAAGTACATGATAGACCCAAAGGATATTTATGAATATAATGAATGGGCTGTAGGAGGATATGATTCAAAACAGGGTGGAGGAGTATTAAAGATTCCTTTGCATAAGTCGCACAAAAAAGATCTTGATGCGTTTAAGGCAAAGCTGGAAAAGGAAAAAGGAGGCCCTATACAGGTGCCTGCTCCGCCAAAAAAGAAGAAGAAAGATATAAAACCTGAGGATTTTAATAAGGGATAAATATTTGAGGTTAAGGCTTTTTTGATAGGTTTAGTGTTTTAACTGAAATTTATCATATTTTAGGCCTTAGCAGTTGTAACAAAAGCTAAATTTGCATCCACCTAAATGTTATAAATAAACCAAACTTAAACATGAAGTACATTGTAATTTTATTTTTTTCACTAGCGTTATTTTCAGGCTCTGCTTATGCTCAGGGTAAATATAAAAAGCACCAGGTAGCAAAAGGAGAGACAGTAACAGATATTGCAAAAAAATATAAAGTTACCCCATATGATATTTACAGGCTTAATCCAGATTCTCAAAACGGTATTAACGAAGGAGCAATACTACTTGTTCCTACTGCAGGAGGAGTTCCGGTTAAGACTGATGTTGCTGTAAGTGAGAAATCCACTAAAATTGCAAATCCTATACATGAGGTGCAGCCTAAAGAAACGCTTTATGGCCTTTCTAAACAGTACAATGTATCTGAAGAAGATTTAAAAAAGGCAAATCCTGAGATTGTAACAAATGGTTTGCAGATAGGTCAAAAAATTATAATCCCCGTAAAGGGGAGTGGTGTTGAGGCTCAGGCTGAAAGGGCAGAAAAGCAACTGTGGAAAAAGGATGCTCCTTCTTATATGTACCATACAGTAGAGGCTGGTGAAACAAAATATTCCATTGCTAAAGACTATGGAATGAGTCTTCAGTTACTGGAAGAGCTTAATCCCGAAGTTAAAGATAGTCCGCTGCCGTTAGGCTATAAACTAAAACTGGACAAGAATTCTATAATAGCTAAAGAAATAGCTCCGGGAGCTCAGCTTAAAAAGCCGGAGAACCAATATATAGAATATACGGTTCAGCCTAAAGAAACTTTTTACAGCCTTACAAGAAGGGTGGGGATTACAGAGCAGGAGATAGTAGCATTAAACCCAGATGCTAAAGACGGCCTTAAGGAAGGGATGGTTTTAAAACTGCCTAATCCTAATCCCGATTCAGGAACTGTATTTGGTGCTACAAGATCATATGCTCCGGGTATTTCTAACCTGTCTGTAACTTTAAACAAAGCACAAACAAAACAACTTGCATTACTACTGCCTTTTAATATTAATAAAGGGGCTGATGATGAAAGTGAGAAAGAAAGGGTTAGAACTAACAAGTTTCTTAACATGACCCTTGATTTTTATGCAGGTGCATTAATCGCTATAGATTCTGCACAGGCTATGGGGATACCTGTAAAAGTAAAAATACTTGACTCGCAGGAATCAAGCACGAGCTCGGCTATAGACAACCTTCGTGGTGGTCTTGTAGGGGTAGATGCGGTTATAGGTCCGTTCTTCCAGAATAATGTTGAGAAAACAGCACAAATTTTAGCCGGGATTCCTATAATATCTCCGTTATCTAAGGAAGCAGGTAAACCATTGCCAAACCTATATCAGTCGGTACCTACTCAGGATATGGTAAGAATGGCTATGCTTGATTATCTTAAGTTTAAAAGCGGTAATGTAATAGCTGTTATAGACGAGAAAAAACTAAGCTCTAAGCAGTTTATAAGAAATAATTATGCCGGAGTTAAATTTGCAGACGGTACTATTACAGAGGATATAATGAAACCTCTTTTAGATCCTTCAAAAATGAATTATATAGTGCTTGATACTGAAAGTGCCGGAAAGGTTTCTAACACGGTAAGAGTACTTTCAAAACTAATGGCAGACTACCAGATTCAGCTTGCGGTAATGGAGAGGACAGATATTCTGGATAATGAGGAAGTGCCTTTAAAGCTACTTACAAGGTTAAGAATGTTATATCCGTCGGTAACTAACGACAGCGAAAATCCTATGGCTGCCGGATTTATAAAAAAGTTTAAAGCGAAAAACGGTGTAATGCCTAATCAGTTTGCTTCAAGGGGTTTTGATGTTACTCTGGATGTTATTCTGCGTATGTATCAGCCTGAAGGTTTTGCAGAAACAATAGCAACAAAGGCATCTCAACAAACAGAGAACAAATTTGTTTACAGGACTTTAAACGGAGGTAATTATAATAACGGAGTTTATATCCTTAACTACGAAGAGGATTTAAGCATAAAACAGGCAAATTAATTATGACATCCAAGGTAACTTATCTGGGAGAGTTAAGAACATCTTCCATTCACCTTCAGTCGGGTAGCGAGATCATATCAGATGCCCCTCTTGATAATAACGGAAAAGGCGAGGCATTTTCCCCTACAGATACTGTGGCAAATGCATTAGCAACCTGTATGTT
This sequence comes from Flavobacterium alkalisoli, assembly GCF_008000935.1. NCBI lineage: Bacteria > Pseudomonadati > Bacteroidota > Flavobacteriia > Flavobacteriales > Flavobacteriaceae > Flavobacterium > Flavobacterium alkalisoli. Next base: position 3,653,196 of record NZ_CP042831.1, on the reverse strand, counting down.
TACCATTATGGGTATTAAAGCCCGTGATATGGAGATAAGTTTGGAAGGCTCTACAGCTGAGGTTACAAAAACTATGGCTGCCGACCCAAGGCGTATTTCTAAGATTAAGGTTGTTTTTAACCTTAAATCAAATGCAGATGAAAAATCCAGGGAGTTGCTGGAAAGAGTAGCGATGAGGTGCCCGGTACACTTTAGCCTTCACCCTGATATTGAAAGGGAAATAATATTTAACTGGTAATATTCGATTAGAACTTATACTAAAATACCCACTGTTGGGTATTTTTTTTGTTTAATAATGAATCTAAATTCGACTTACGAAGTTTTTTTAGATTCTTTGGTTTATGTAAAGTGTTTCATTCGCGTGGCACTTTGGTCAGGAAAGAGCACCCTTTTTTTGAGGGTGCTTTTTGTTTTTAAGTGGGTTTAACTTGCTAAATTTGCTGTTCAGTTTTATTTATGGACGAACAAAAACAATTGCTGATAAAATTAGCACATACAAAAATGCCTTTTGGTAAATATGAAGGGCGTTATCTTATAGATTTACCAGAGCATTATGTGGTATGGTACCACAATAAAGGTTTTCCGGCAGGGCAGTTGGGGCAGCAGCTTCAGTTGATATACGAACTAAAACTTAACGGACTTGAAAAACTGATAAGGAATATTAAGAATCAATATCCGAAACCATAGAAAAATGAATTTTTGTTAAAGAAGTGTTTCTTAAACATGAATTTTTGATGGTTTTTTCTGCCTTTTGTGGGGAGCATTTTCAAATTTTCAAATTACCTCATTTCCATATTACTTATAATCGGATAAAATTGCTTATTTTTGCCACGTTTTTTACAACAGCAACAACACAACAACAGTACAATGAATCAAACGAAGTATATTTTTGTTACAGGAGGTGTAAGTTCTTCTTTAGGGAAAGGAATCATAGCTGCTTCCTTAGCGAAATTATTGCAGGCCAGAGGTTACAGAACCGCTATTCAGAAATTTGATCCGTATATCAATGTGGATCCGGGTACACTTAACCCGTATGAACATGGTGAATGTTATGTAACTGATGATGGTGCCGAAACGGATCTTGACCTTGGGCACTATGAGCGTTTTCTAAACGTTCCTACATCACAGGCTAATAACGTTACGACAGGAAGGGTATATCTTTCGGTTATTGAGAAAGAGAGAAGAGGAGAGTTTTTAGGAAAAACAGTACAGGTTGTTCCGCACATTACCAATGAGATTAAGGAACGCATGCAGCAGCTTGGTAAAACGGGAGACTATGATATTGTTATTACCGAGATAGGAGGTACTGTTGGTGACATCGAGTCACTACCGTATATCGAGTCTGTAAGGCAGTTAGTATGGGAACTTGGTGAAAATAACGGTATTGTTATTCACTTAACGCTTGTGCCATATCTTGCGGCTGCAGGTGAGCTTAAAACAAAGCCTACACAGCACTCTGTAAAAACATTAATGGAAAGCGGTATCAAGGCAGATATCCTTGTTTGCCGTACAGAGCATGAGCTTTCGTCTGATTTAAGACAAAAGCTTGCATTATTCTGTAATGTTAAGAGAGAAGCGGTTATCCAGTCGATAGATGCTTCTACAATATATGATGTTCCTAACCTAATGCTTGAGGAAGGCCTTGACAGGGTAGCGCTTAAAAAGCTTGACCTTGCAGAGAAAAACAAGCCGGACTTAAAGCAATGGAACGATTTTCTTTACAAGCTTAAAAACCCTAAGCATACTGTAAACATTGGTTTAGTAGGAAAGTATGTAGAACTTCAGGATTCATACAAATCAATCCTTGAGGCGTTTATACATGCGGGTGCCGTAAACGAAACTAAAGTAAATGTAATCAGTATCCATTCAGAATATCTTGATGAGCACAATGCAGCTAAAAAGCTTGCAGGTTTAGACGGTATTTTAGTTGCTCCCGGTTTTGGAGGAAGAGGTATTGAAGGTAAAATAGAGACTGTTCGTTATGCAAGGGAAAATAAAATTCCTTTCTTTGGTATCTGTTTAGGTATGCAAATGGCAGTTATAGAATATGCCCGTAACGTAATGGGTTGGGAAGGAGCTAATTCTACAGAGATGAATGAAAGCACTCCATATCCTGTAATTAATATAATGGAAGAGCAAAAGAACATTACAGAGATGGGTGGTACTATGCGTTTAGGTGCATGGAAATGCCACATAGCAGAAGGTTCTCTTGCAAACAAAATATACGGAAGCACAGATATATTAGAGCGTCACCGTCACCGTTATGAATTTAATGGTGCTTATCTTGACGAAATGCAGAGTTCAGGCCTTATCGCTTCGGGTATTAATCCTGATACAGGTCTTGTAGAAGTAGTTGAGCTAGAAAATCATCCGTTCTTTATTGGGGTACAATACCACCCTGAGTATAAGAGTACGGTAGCTAACCCGCATCCGTTATTTGTAAGCTTTGTTAAGGCTGCAGTTAAGAAAAAGTGCGAATAATAAGATAACATATTCCCTTAAAAAGGAACCACACTTAGGTGTAATAACTTAAATAAATGGAAGAAAAGAAAATAGATTACAGATCGGCCATCGGCTTTGCTCTTATTGCAGTTGTACTAGGTTGGATGATTTACAACAAAACCGAAGACACTAAAAAGGAGCTGGACCAGGAGAAAGCACAGGAACAGGTTGAAAAAGAAAAACAGAGTGTTGTTGCAGACGAAAAGACTGCAGTTTTAACAGAGCTGGATTCTACTTCGGCAGATTCTATTAAGGAAGTAAACCTTAAAAGTTCTTTAGGTGCTTTTGCTTACGGAGCTTCTTTACCAACAGCTAAAGATGGTGAAACCGAACTTAAAAATGCTTTACTTTCACTTAAGATAGCTAACAAGGGTGGTTATATTGCAGAGGCTACTCCGCTTGGATATGAAAAGTTCCATAAGGATTCAGGGCAGCTGGTAGAGCTTATAAAAGACAATAATGCCGACTTTAATCTTCAATTTAAAACTAAAGATAACCGTATCCTTAACACAAGGGATATGTACTTTGAGCCTGTTTTAAGTAAGAGCGGAGAAAACCAGGTGTTAACAATGCGCCTTAAGGCTGGAGCAGATGCTTACCTTGAGTATCGTTATGAGATGAAACCTAACGATTATATGGTTGATTTCTCTATCCGTACACAGGGCTTATCTCAGGTGCTTGATACTTCTAAGCCACTGGACTTAGAGTGGAGTATGAAGACCTATCGTAATGAGAAGAGTATCTCTTATGAAAACAGATATACTAAAGTTGTTTATGAATATGAGGATGGTAAGGATGACGACTTTGGTGATGGTAGCAGTGACAGTGAAAAAGCAGAAGATGTAACCTATATAGCATTCAAACAGCACTTATTTACTTCTATCCTTTTAACGGATAAGGCATTCAAAACTGCTGATATGAGTTCTGAAAACCTGGTTAAGGAAGAAACTAAGGATACTATATTTACTAAACAGTTTACAGCTAAAATGCCTCTGGAGTTTGAAGGTGGTGAGATTAGTTACAACATGGATTGGTATTATGGTCCTGCGGATTATAAGATTCTTAATAATTTCGACAGAAACCTTGATGAGGTAATTCCTTTAGGATGGGGTATTTTTGGCTGGATTAACCGTTACATCTTTATCCCTGTATTCACCTTTTTAAGTTCGTTCTTACCTTACGGTATAGGAATTATAGTGTTTACTATCCTTGTAAGGATTGTAATGTCTCCGGTAACTTATAAATCGTACCTTTCTCAGGCTAAGATGAAAGTTATACGTCCTGAAATACAGGAAGTAAACGAGAAGTACAAAAAAGACCCGATGAAAAAGCAGCAGGAGACAATGAAGCTGTACAATAAAGCGGGCGTAAACCCAATGGCAGGATGTTTACCGGCATTAATGCAAATACCTGTATTCTATGCATTATTCCAGTTCTTCCCGTCGTTCTTTGACTTAAGACAAAAGAGTTTCCTTTGGGCAGATGACTTATCATCATATGACTCAATTTATCACTTACCTTTCCGTATTCCTTTATACGGAGATCATGTGAGCTTGTTCCCAATACTTGCATCAATAGCTATTTTCTTCTATATGAAAATGACTACAGGTGACCAGAGTATGTCGGCACCACCACAGGAAGGTATGCCGGATATGAGCAAGATCATGAAGGTAATGATTTACATTTCCCCAATAATGATGCTTATATTCTTTAATATGTATGCATCAGGACTGAGTTTATACTACTTCATTTCTAACACTATTACCATAGGTATTATGTTTGTAATTAAAAATTACATTGTAAAAGAAGATAAGTTACATGCTCAAATCCAGGAAAACAAAACCAAGCCTAAAAAGCAAAGCCGTTTCCAGCAGAAGATGCAGGAAATGATGGAACAGGCGCAGGAGCAGCAAAAGCAAAATAAAAGATAAATGGTAAAGCACTCTTCGGAGTGCTTTTTTTAATAAATTGGCTTGCTGTTTGCACGTAATAAAAACAGTATATTTTAAGTTTAGATAAAAAACAGATTTGTATTATGAGATACTTTGCAGTACTTATTGCATTTTTTATTACTATAGGGCTTAATGCCCAAAGTAAAACCGACATCAATAAGTTTGATGCTAAAGGTAAGCGCCACGGTGTTTGGAAAGGTACTTATGAAACCACCGAGAGGCTTCGTTATGAAGGTACTTTTGATCATGGCGTAGAAAAAGGTACTTTTAAGTTTTATGATGATACCCAAAAAGGATCGCTAATTGCTACCCGCGATTTTTCTGCAGGTAATGGTGTTAGCTATACCACTTTTATAGACCAGAAGGGTAATAAGGTTAGCGAAGGTAAAGAGGTAAATAAAGTTCGTGAAGGCGAATGGAAAGTATACCACCCTGACGGGAAAACCATAATGTCTCTTGAAAACTATTCTAAAGGAAAGCTTAATGGCTTAACAAAGATATTTTTTGCTAATGGTGCCATTGCTGAAGAAAAAGGTTATAAAGAGGGTGTGCAGGATGGTATTTACAAAAAGTACAATGAAAAGGGTACTGTACTGGAAGATTCTAACTATAAAAACGGTAAGCTTAACGGGCAGGCTGTTTTTTATGATAAGTTTGGTAATGTATCTTCTAAAGGAGAATTTGTAAAAGGATATAAATACGGATACTGGGAGTATTATGACAATAAGAAACTGGTAAAAAAGGAATTTATGATAATGCCTAAAGAGGTAACAAGGGACTAACAGAAATTTGTAGTACTTTTGCATAAATTTTTTCAGGAAAGGAATTAAAAATGAAACGAGTAGTAGTTGGGCTTTCGGGTGGTGTAGATTCGAGCGTTGCGGCATACCTGTTGCAGGAGCAGGGGTATGAGGTTATAGGCCTGTTTATGAAAAACTGGCATGATGACTCGGTTACCATCTCAAACGAATGTCCGTGGCTGGAAGACAGCAATGACGCTTTGCTTGTAGCCGAAAAATTAGGTATACCTTTTCAAACGGTAGACCTTAGTGAACAATACAGAGAGCGTATAGTAGACTATATGTTTAACGAATATGAGCAGGGTAGGACTCCAAACCCTGACGTGCTTTGTAACCGCGAAATTAAGTTTGACGTGTTTATGAAGATTGCCCTTAGCCTGGGAGCAGACTATGTGGCAACAGGACACTATTGCCGTAAAGGCACTATAGAAAAGGATGGTAAGGAAGTTTATCAGCTTTTAGCAGGTGTAGACGGTAATAAGGACCAATCTTACTTTTTATGTCAGCTTTCACAGGAGCAGTTAAGTAAGGCATTATTCCCTATTGGGGAGTTAACCAAGCCTCAGGTGCGTGAAATAGCTGCTAAAATGGATTTAGTTACCGCAGAGAAGAAAGACTCTCAGGGGCTTTGTTTTATAGGTAAAGTACGCCTGCCGGAGTTCCTTCAGCAACAGCTGCAGCCTAAAGAAGGTGTTATTTATGAAATATCGGCTGAACAGGAAACTTATGCTCAGGAAATACCTCAGTTTGCAAACATACACGAACAACTGGCTTATGAGGCTAAAAACGTTGAGTATACGCCGCAAATGGGTAAAGAGGTAGGAAAGCACCACGGCGCACATTATTACACCATAGGGCAGCGTAAAGGCCTTAATGTAGGGGGTACAAAAGAACCGTTGTTTATTATCGCTACGGATGTAAACAGTAACGCTATTTATACCGGGCAGGGACATAATCACCCGGGACTGTTTAGAAAAGCACTGTTTATTAAAGGCAAAGAAGTACACTGGGTACGTGAAGACCTTACCCTTAAAGATGGTGAGACGATGGATGTAATGGTAAGAATACGTTACCGCCAGCCATTGCAAAAAGCAACCCTGTATATGTTTGAAGACGGTATGTATGTTGCGTTCAACGAACCGCAGTCGGCCATAACAGAAGGGCAGTTTGCAGCCTGGTATATAGACGACGAACTGATAGGTTCGGGAGTTATTTCAAAATAAAAATTGTCAGATTTTATATATAAACCCAACGCATAATAGTGTTGGGTTTTTTTATTGGGTAAAGTGTATATTTGTTAAATGGATTTTAATTTTCAGCCCTCTGTTCCCCGGGACTTCAATAAACAACCTGCTTTAATTTCAGGAGAAGAATCTTTACAGTTTTCTAATTATGAATATTTAGTTATTAAAGATGAAGTTTTTGAGATTAGATTTAGATATTTAGGAGGTCCTTTTAAAGAAGTCATTGTTACCGAAAATCTTCTTGCAGTAGGATATCAGGATAATTTTTATCTGTATGACAGAATTGATGAAAATGCTTTGTTAGTACTTCCTTTAAAGGGATATTTTGGGAGTTTACATTTTCATGAAGAAAGATTCTATGTATGTGATATGGAGTCTTTATATTGTATAGAGAAGTCAGGTAAAGTGCTTTGGCAAAGTAATTCTTTTGCTGTTGATGGTGTAATAATAGAAAGTTTTACACCAGAAAGAATTATGGTTCAGGCAGAGTTAGATCCGCCTGGAGGTTGGAAAGATTTTATCTTAAATAAGAAAACAGGGGAAATACTTAAAATTTAATAGATGCTATATAACTGCGCATAATAGCGTCAGTTTTTTTATTGCTAAAAAAGTTATATTGCACTTTGATTTAAGTAACACCTTACAATTTATGATGCATAATGATATCCAGCATGAGTTAAAAAGCCACTTAGGCGTTAATGAACATTTGCTATGGGTTGGTGAACCCAAACAGGGTGTAATTTTCAGGACATCTGATATTTTTGTTATTCCTTTTAGTATTTTTTGGTTTGGTTTTGCTCTTTTCTGGGAGTTTACGGTCATTTATTATGGTATTCCTGTTTTTGCGATTTTCGGACTCTTTTTTGTTGTTATGGGGTTGTATTTTATAATAGGTCGATTTATATACGACGCTAAAAACCGAAAGAATACTATTTATGGCATTACAGAGAGCAGGGTTTTAATAAGGTCGGGGATTTTTAAAAAGGAAGTAAAGTCTTTAAACATTAAGGTCTTACCACATATTACATTTAGAGAAAATAAAAATGGTTCGGGTACTGTATTATTTGGTTATGATGACTTTAGAAGCAGATTTGGGAATAGGACTATATTTAACACCAGGAATTTTCCTCCAAGTTTTGAGTGTATTCCAAACGTAAAAAAAGTATATGACATTCTTGTAAGTATACAAACGGAGACAAAATAGAATAACCAGTATATAATAATCATCTAAAACCAACTTATTTAATTATGTATAAAATATTTTTTTTGACAGGGATGCTCTTGTTAATGGGCTCGTCTGACTGCGAAAAGTTTAAAAAAGGAACTTTTGTTCTTGACGAAGGAAATGGTAAAGCGTATATAATAACACGTAAAAAAAACAAACAGATTGAAGAAGACAGGGGCAATGGAGTAATGGTTGAGTTTGATTTGGAATGGACTTCAGATTGTTCTTATAAGCTTTATAATCCTAACGTAGTAAAAGGGGATATAGGACCTATTCTAATTGATACGCTTTACTGTGAGATTACAGATGTTAAAGGAGACTCTTACAGGGCGGTATGCCACTCAAAAGGCTACCCAGATGCAGTAACACCACCTATAGTAAAAATAGATTAAAGACGTAGCTTTGTAAGAAGTGTTTGAGACTTTTTAAAAGACAAGAAACAGGCTAAAATCAATTTAATACTAATGCAAAAAATTTTACTATTATTATTTTCCTTACTGCTTGTTAACTGTAAAGAAGCCAAGGAGGAAGATTTAATGACTGTTGGGGAAAATACAATTGCAGCTGAGTCTAAGGAAACCAATGGGAAAGAAAAAGAAATGGTAAACGTTCCTAAATATATACAGCCTTTACAGCACAATAATAAAGTACTTATACTGAAAGGGGAGCTAGATATATATAACAAAAACTTGAAGGAAACCGGAAAAGCAGCAGGCTTGTATGGTTTGATTGTAAGTACAGACAGTATTTCGAAGAATAGGTATGACCTTACCGGAGATAATGATTACTGCAAGTTGCATAATTTTGTAAAAGTCAGTCATCCACATGTAAAGGGATGGGTATATGGTAAGAATGTGTATGAGTATGATATGAGTAGGGAAACTGTTTTTACTGTTAACGATGTACAGTTTAAGATAATACCAACAAAGAATTTTAAAGTAGGGGTTTCTGATGACGAAGGGCTTACCTTTTGTGGAAGTGAAAGCCCAATGGTATTGTACAACTCAAAATTTGAAAAAGAGGAATTTATTCCCATAGAGAATAAGAATGACTATTATGTAAGTGATTACATTACATATGATAGTCATGACGGTTGGATGGATGAAATTGCTAAAGTATCTTTAAAAGATGATATCCTGCTTCTTGATATTTTTAGGGAATACCAGGAAGGAAGTGCTAATATTATTTTTGAAATTTATTTAAGTAAATTCGGTTCTCATGCAATAATAAAAGAAGTTATAAATCACGAACCAGAATAGTAATGCTATACAACCTGCACACTCATAACTACACCGCTAATGATAATATACTGGAAGTAGTAAACCGCTATCCGTATGAGGATATTGATGTGCCTTATTTTTCTACAGGTATACATCCGTGGTATATAGATGTAGATAAGCTGGACGAGCATTTAACGGTAATTGATGCCCGTTTGGCAATGGATAACTGCCTTGCCCTTGGCGAATGCGGACTGGACAAACGCATAGAAATGCCAATGGATGAGCAGCAGAAAGTGTTTGAAAAGCAGTTAGTATTAGCAAAAAAACATCAAAAACCCGTAATTTTGCACTGTGTGGCGGCTTATCAGGAAGTGATAGAAACCAAAAAGAGGTTAAATGTTGATGTCCCGATGGTTATTCACGGGTTTTCTAAAAATTCACAGGTAGTCAGGCAATTACTGGATAATGGCTTTTACATTTCATTTGGCAAGTATCTGTTAAGAAATCCAGAGCTATCTCAGGTATTTGTAACGGTTCCTAACGATAAGTTCTTTATGGAGACTGATACCATCGAGGAAGGACTGGAACAGGTATATGAAAAGGCAGCCGCCGCAAAAAATATTAGTATAGAAGAATTAAGGAATATAGTAAGCAATAATTTTAAAACCGTTTTTAAGAATGGCTGAATGGACCGAGAGAGCAGAGCTCTTATTTAAAAAGGAAGGGCTTGATAGATTAAAGAATGCAAAAGTAATGGTTGTGGGACTTGGAGGAGTAGGATCGTTTGCTGCCGAATTTCTTGCCAGGGCAGGAGTGGGCAACATGACCATAGTAGATGGCGATGTTGTGGATATTACAAATATTAACCGTCAGCTTCCGGCACTGCACTCAACCGTTGGGCAGCCAAAAGTAAAAATAGTAGGTGACAGGCTTATGGATATCAATCCTGAGCTTAACTTAACAAGGGTAGAGGAGTTTTTATCTCCGGAAAGGGCTTTTGAGCTTGTAACTACCGAGTTTGATTATGTGCTTGACTGTATTGACAGCATTACGCCTAAATTAAACCTTATTTTAGCTGCTAAGCGTAAAAAGGTTAAGATTATAAGTAATATGGGCGCAGGAGGCAAATATTTAGCCTCTAAGGTAAAGGTATCTGATATTAGCAAGACAGAATATTGTCCGTTGGCAAAAAATATAAGAAAGCGTCTTAAAAAGGAAGGTATTTCTAAAGGGGTTAAGGTAGTATTCTCTACCGAAGAGCCGGATCAGAGCAGTCTTAAAATGACGGATGGTTCAAACTTTAAGAAATCATTCTTTGGTACTAACAGCTGGATGCCGGCCCTGTTTGGGCTTCATGCAGCCGAAACAGTAGTAAAGCACATTATAAAGCATTAAAAAATCCCCTTTAGGGGATTTTTTGTTTTTGGTGTTAGAGTTAGTATCCCTGTTGGGATATTATTGTTCTTGCTAAGGTTTTGTTGTGGTATCTTCTACCTCTTTTTTCTTAGCAGTTGCTGTATCTTTTTTAGCCGTCTTAGGCAATGTTGCTGTAGGTTGTGCAGCAGCGGGCTGTGCATTAATAGGTGTAACCTCAGGCTTTTTCTTTACAGTGGCAGGTTTTCTTACCGTTGTATTTGTAGTTGGTGCAACGGCAGTAACAGTAGCTGTAGAATCCTGTACTTCTATAACAACCTCTTCAGGTAATGCCGGGCCTACAGGTATGTAGATATCGGTAACCCATTGTGAAGGGTCTTTTGAATCTGCCGGGCCTTTAGTGTATACTTCCAGGTAAGGCTGTTCAAAATTCTCTTCAAGCTTATTGTCTGCAATATGTTTAAATGCAGCATCCCAAGCCTTTTTAAGGTGTTTGTAGTCGCCTTTTAAGGTTGTTTTAAGCGCATTAAATCGATTTATTTTACCGGCCTTAAATTCACTTCCGTCAGATATAAGCATTTCATCTTCCAGCGGTATGCATACGGTAAATGATGTTAGGCCTTTATCAGTATCAAAAGTATGGAAGTAAGTAAAAGGTTTGCCTTTTGTAGCTATGTTATTTGATGTTACAAATTCCTGTAGTTTAGGGAACATCGCTGCCATTTTTTGTGGCATTTCCGATATTTTACAGGTTGTAGAGTCACCTATGTAGTAAGCTGATTCCCTTATAACAATTTCATCAACCTTAATTTCAAAAAAGTTAATACGGTTTACCAGTATATAGTTAATGCGGTTAAGGCTGTGTGTAAGTAATTTTGAAGCTTTTTCATCGGCACCACCTTTTAAAATGGCATTGGCCTTTTCCATAAAGGTTAGCTGTCCTTTCATACGAAGGGTAACTTTGGTAGCTTCTTTTAAAGTATCTTTAAAAGACCAGTATACTTCAGATTGTAGTCCGTTAAGCTCTGCATTTTGGTAAATAGAATCATTTACGGCAGAATTTATGGTTTTTACATTTCCGGTTTTATTGTCAAGTTTCCAGTTGGTATAAGTTCCTGCTCCTGTGGTATTATCCGAAAAAGTATAAACGGCTGTAGTATCTCTTGTAAGTATGCCTGAGTTTTCCCAGTTTTTAAAATCGTTTACAAAGCTGTAAACTACATTTTTAGGTGCTTTAATAATAAGTTCCTGGGTAACGTCATACTTTCCGTTTTGAGTGGCTATGAATACTGCTCCTGCAACCGCAGCCAACAATAGCAGAAGGAAAAGGTACTTGACAATTTTCATACAGGCGTAAAGACTTATTATTTAATGTAAAAGTATAAATTTCCTGTAAGAAAGCAAATAACTGTTAAAATTATATACCAAAACGCAAAAAACTCCGTTGAACGGAGTTTTTATAACGTTTTTTGAAATTTATTCGCACTCTATAAAGTCCTCAGGATAAGGCGTCATGCTTACCTTATCTACTAACAGGAAGATGTCTTCCTCTTTAGTGTAAATGTCCATTTCATCACTTTGCTGTTTGGCATTCAAAGCCTTGCGATGTGTTGTAATAGTGTACTGCTGAAGCTTATCGGTAACATTATAGTTAAACGAAATAAGATTTTGGTAATCACTTTTAAACTGGATTTTCCAGTGATGCTGTTCGCCATTCTTTCCGTCATACTTTAATCGGAAAGATATTTTAGAATAGCAGCTTGTTTTTTGCCACGGCTGCCATCCGTTATCGGTTTGTGCTGTTGCCAAATGTGAAGCAAAAGCAAATACAATCAGCAAAATAATTCTTTTCATACGCGTGGTTTTTTTATTGGAAGTCGGTCTCATAAACTCCTTGGTTTACTAACAGTTCTGTAGTTACCATTTCAGATGACACACCATTAGTTGCCGTTGTTGTTTTAAAAGGAAACATAATTCCGTTTACTTCTCTGTAATCGGTAAAGTATGATGTACTGCTTGTGTTGTCAATTTTAGCATTACTGGCAATAATAAGGCCCGTTTTTGTACAATAATAATTGGTCATTTTAGTGCCGTAAGTAGCATCTTTATAACTAACAGCATAAGCTTCCTGATTGTTGATGGAGGTAATGCCTTCCAGCTTGGAATTAGGATCGCTTAACGGGATAATAAAGTTTTGGTAAAAATTACGTCCGTTTTTTACGTTATCATATGTCTTTTTATCCAGTTTAGTACGTGAGCCCCCCATTACCATATAACCTCCATTGTTATTCACAACCATAGAGAAACTTTCCTGACCGTCTGTAAAGCTTTTAACAGAGCAGTTATTGGTTTTATCCATTTTAGTAACCATTGTAACAGTAGTAGTTTTACCTTCATAACTGCTTACCGATGAAGTTTTCATTACCATGGTTTCTATACCTTTAATCTTATCTTCACCACCGGCAGCTTTTACATAATTGTTTACTACTGTTGTTACCGTTATACCTTCCTTTACAGGAGTTAATGGCGTAGTTTCGGCAGGGATGCTTATAGAATTTTTTGCAGGTATATCAGCCGGTTTATCCGATTTTGCAGCCAGTAAAGACGTTCTTGCCTCACTTAGCTGGGTATCCGTTTTTGTTACTGCCTGAGATGCTGCAGATCCCGGAGGCGGTAATAACTGAGTCCTGCCAAGGTCAAAGTAATTTACTATCTGCAATCCTTTTTTGTAAGGGATGTACAAAGTGTCGGTATCTATACCCTGAGGTCCCTGTTTTTTGATAAGGAACTTGTTTTCACCTTCCTGTAGGGGAACACGAATATAACTGATGGTTGCCGGAAGCGTTTGCCAGTTACGGGTATCTGCCTTTTCTGTAGCAGCCCCTGCAATATCACCACCTAATTTCATAAGATCTCCTGCGGTATCACCAAAAAGCTCTTTACCTAAAGCACCTAAGCCGGCGCTGGCTGCTTTTTTAGTAGCAAACCTTGCAACAAGATCTATGGTTTCACGCAGCATCCTGTCTTTCAGGCACTGTTTTGCTATAGGGTAAAAGTCCTGGGCAAGCTCAAAAGTAACATCTTCGTTACCAACCTCTACAGCTGCTCTTGAATAGTAGCTGTACCTCTGGCGGTATTTAGGGATAGCAATGGCATTTACAGACCCAATATCAAAACCTACCGGAATAGGGATAAAAATCTCTTCCTGAGTAGCTCCGTCATAGTAGGTGCCGTAAAAGAAACCATCTGCACCACTGGCGGTAATAACTATCTGGTCTTTAGCAGGGCCTAGTCCGTTTTCCCAAAATACAATAGCTTCTCCGGTTGCAACAGGTGCTACCGGTTGTGCAACAGCTACCGGCTCTGGAGCAGGTTTGCTTTTGCCTTTACCTTTTTTGGTTGTTTTTGCAGGAGGGGTTGGTTTTGGATCTTCCGGGAAACCGAATTTTTTTCTATAAGTTTCATAGTCTTCCTGGAAGCCCATTGCCTTAGAGGTACGCATCAGGTCTTTTTTCAGTTGGAGTGGGGTAGGTACCCCAAAAAACTGATCTCCGTTGCGGGCATATATCTCTTCGGCATTTCTGTAAGCAATAAACGCATTGTTTATATCGCCGGTAGATTCATATAATATACCCTGAAGAATTTGTGAAAAGGCATCTTCGCTATACTTGTTCTTATTCTCTTTATACTTTTCATTAAGCTCATACAGTTTTATGTTAATCCTTTTTGCCTCCACAAGTGCTTCGGCAGGTTGTCCTAACTGAAAATAGTTTAAGGCTTTGTAATAGTGAATGGTTACCTTTTCAAAATCTTCACCTTTATAAGGCTCGGCCATCGGGTTAGTAAACTTTGCCGATACGGCCTGGCCAACATTTGTTTTAGTCATCCTGTCTTCAATCATGATGTAAGCCTCTTCTAAAAGGGCGTTACTGTTTTCATAATTGCCGTTAAGATGTTCTACTTTTCCTTTTTCAAGCAGGTATAAAAGTCTGTTTCTGTCTTTGTTTAGAAATTTATTATTTTCGATGCTCGCTATTGCGTTGCTAAAATCTCCGTTAAACAGGTCGCTTTCAATGTCTGCGGTTTTAGTGTTGTAGGTACTACAGGATTGAAAGCTAATCAATAACAGTAGCAATGCCAGTTTTGCCGGCATTAAAAGTATGTTTTTGGTTGCTTTCATGATTTGTTTGGGTTGGGATTACATTTTTTTGTTACCCAGATATTTTTTGATCTTTTTGTCACCAATCCAAACTTTATCGTTTGTTTGAATGTTAGTAAGCTCAAGGTCTATCTGGTAATAGATTGTTTTTTCTTTAGAGTACTGGTCTACAATAGAGTTGATTGTACCCTGAAGCATAAAGTCGGCACCGTTTTCAAGACCGAATTTTTTCATGGTAGATTGTGAAGCATAGTTTTGCTGATCGGCTCTTTCTGCCCTTATTTCCTCACGCATAGAACCTGCCTGTACCAGTTTCATTCTTCCTGAATTGATGATTTCTTTTTCAATGTCTTTAGAGAACGTTTCTGTTGCAATATGCTCATGCGATTTGTTGGTAATCATACCTACAATAATAACAGGTTTTTTACCTCCGTTTTCGGAAGCATAAGTGCTGTACCATGAGTGAGACATAAGCTCTGCAGTAATTTCTTCGGCAGTAAGGCGCGAATCTGTTTCGTTCCATCTTCCGCTAAGGTCAGTTACACTGTCTTCACTTACACGTTGAACATGTGGTGCACAGTTAGTTAGGGTAATTCCTAATACAAAGGCTAAAATAAATTTGTAAGAAGTTTTCATAAATTCTGCGAATTTGGTTAATAATTCAAAGTTACTAAAAAAGGTACTTGTTAATACTTGTTAAAAAGTATTAAATCCTCTTTTACAACATTGATGCCAATTTAGAAAGAAAAATACCCCAACGGGGTATTTTTCTCCCCTCAAATTAAACTAACCCAATGAACTATAAGTTTTTATATTTTTTTGAGTAGTATGTATTTTTGTAAAAAAAAATTAATCAAATACACTACAGTCATAATCTAACCAAAACTGGGTTTGCTCTGTGTACAGATAGCCATACCCGCAGTCTTCGGCAGCGTTAATAAGATTAAGGGCAGCGGTTCTTACTGCACTACATGTAGAAGGTGTTGCATTGTTACTGAAAATCAGAGTTTTTTCGTAAAGAATGTCAGATAATGTTTCCAGCTGATCAAGGCAGGCATCATTGCTAACGTCTGTTGTTTCCTCTTCTTCACAAGAAACAAAAGCTGCAGGTACACTTAACAGCATAAGTAAGAGTAAAAGTTTTCTCATTGTCTTCATAATAAATTGATTTGTAGGTTAATACTAAGGTTATTTATTACAAAGTTGGGGTAATATGCAAAGCAAAAAAATACCCATTACTGGGTATTTTTACTACAAAAAAAATCAAAAAATGATATTTTAATTCTACCAAAACTAAAAATCATACTTCCGTTCCATGGAGTATCGTAAGAGTTCGCTTTTTCCATGGAGGCTCAATTTTTTAAGTATGTTCTTTCTATGAGTATCTACTGTGGTTTTGCCTATAAAAAGGAGGTCGGCAATTTCCTGAGAGGTTTTTCCCTGTCCTACAAGGGCAACAATTTCCTTTTCACGTTTACTAAGGGGTAAGTCTCCCTCATCGTTTTTGGGTTCGGCACTTTTTATAGAGTCGTCAAAAAAGGTTTCACCGTTCATAACGGCCCTTATGGCAGCAAGCACTACCTTAAGAGAGGAGTTTTTCATTATGTAGCCGTCTACACCGGCTTCGGTCATTTGAGAAACCGCCTCTTCCTGCTCAAACATGCTAAAGGCAATAACCTTACAGTTTGGATAATCCTTTTTTATTTCGCGGGTAGCCGTAATACCATCCATTTTAGGCATACGTATATCGGTAAGTACAATATCGGGTTTTTTGGCATGAACTATTTCCAATAGCTTTTCGCCGTCGTTAGCTTCGCCCACAACTTTAATGTCATCCTCATATTCCAGGAATATCTTTATACCGTCTATAAGCGACTGATGATCTTCTGCAATAGCTAATCGTATCATATCGGCAAATCTATTATAATGGTAGTCCCTTTACCCGGAGTTGAGTCTATGGTAAAAGTACCGCCAAGCTGTTCAACCTTTTTTCTTATAGTATTTAGCCCCATACCATCGCTGGTATGTGTTTTGGCAGGGGGAAAGCCCACGCCATTGTCTTCTATTATGATATTGATATTTTCGTCGTGGTTAGTAAGCTGTATGGACGCCTCAGTAGCCTGAGAGTGTTTTATAATGTTGGTTGACAGCTCCTGAACCATCCGAAAGATAGCAATTTCTATTGTATTTTCCAATCTTTTATTAAAGCCAACTGCCATAATCTCAATGGATAACTTGCCGGGGATGGATATTTTTTCGGCCATTTTCCTAATAGTTGGTATAAGCCCCTCGTTAGCAAATACCCCCGCGTTTTTGGCATGGGCAAGGCGGCGCACCTTTTGGTAAGCTTCTTCTATAAGCTCATCGGTGCGGTCGTATAGTTTGTTCTCTTCTTCGCGCAGTTCATTTTTACGCAGGCGAAGGTGTTCAAAATTTATTTTGAGTGTAGCAAGCATACTGCCCAAGTTATCGTGCAGGTCGTTTGCAATGCGCTGCCTTTCTTTTTCCTGGCCTTCCAGCATAAGGTCTATACTGCTAAGCTCATACTCTTTAAGCGCTTTTTCCAGCTTTTGCTGTTCAATAAGCTTTTCCTGTTTAGAGATGTGCTCACGGCGGCGTGCGTTTTTAACGATAAGGAAACCTATAATAAGGCTGGCAATAAGCAGCCCCACAACTATATATACCAAAGCTTTATTTGTTTTTACTTTACCTTTTAATACTTCATTTTCAAGTTCTTTTTCGCGTGTTTGGTATTTGGTCTGTATATCGTTTATGGCAATGTTTTGTTCTATTACATTAGCGCTGTCGGCAAATTTTTTAGCCAGGAGTGCATATTTGTATGCGTTTTTGTAATCTTTTAAAGAGTCATAGTTTTTATAATATTCTTCATAAATATATTGTTTTGCAGGCAAAGAATATTCTAAAGGAAGACTATCAGCTTTTTTTAGATACTTTATAGATTCAAAGTATTTTTTTTTATGTTTATATGAAGAAGACTGATTGCAATAATTTTCTAATAACGCAGGATAATTTTTTTGTTCTGTTTGGTATTTTAAATCTTTTTTTAGATAGTAAAGTGCAGAGTCGGGTTTGTTTAAACTTTCATTGTATAAAAGAGCTAAATTGTTATATATTCCTGATTCTAGTTCTTTGTCATTACCTTCCAGAGCATATTTTAATGCCTTGTTGTAAAAATCCTTACTTTCATCAGCTTGATTTTTTTTGGCTTTAAGCATAGCATAATATCCATAACCTCGTGATAACTTAACAGGGTCTTTACTTTTTTTAGCATATTCTAGATATTCAATTATATATTTAGAATAGTCAGTTTTATTAAACTCTTGGCTACATATAAGAAAAGCGATATCTAAGTTGATTTCCATAGCCTTATCAAGACTATCGATTTCTATATATAATTTTTTTGATTTTAGATAGTCGCTTAAAGCAATTGTTGGTCTATTTATGCTTTCTTTTATTCTTCCATCAAAATAATAAAATTCTGCAGTTTCACTTTTTAAAAGCTCTTCCACAGTTATTTTTTCTATAGTTTTTTGAGCTTCAATTATGTCATTGTTGTCTAGTTTTTCTTTTACTTTTTTCAATAAATCACTACTGCCTGTTTGAATAAAGGCAGACAGTAGTAATAATATATTTAATACTCTATACATTTAATTATAATTTCCTAAGAAGTCCACTGCCTAATTTATTAGGCCACCAATCAGGAGTGCTTTTGGCTTTTTTTAGGGTTTGCATAAAAGTAGGTAAGTCATACTGGTCATCATGACATATTATAACGGTAATATCTTGAGCAAAATCGAAATCATCCGGTCCTTTTTTAATAGCATTTGATAAATTGAATGTATAGGTTTCCAGATAAACATTACTTGGATCATTAACAGCACTTAAGTCAGTATCAGGATCTACACCATCAACAGAAACATGTATAAACACTAGATTACTTACGCCGTTACCTCGGTCTGTGTAATTAAAGATATCATTATTAGAATCTCCGAATCTATAACTTTGCCCAGAACCTAGAACTGGCAGTACAACTTTATAAGTGGCGCTTTTACTTGTAGGATTGTATGATCCTATTCCATCATAAATAATGTTAATGTCATTAATTGAATTTCTACCCATAATTCTTTGTTTTTAGTGGTTGATTACATGCAAAATTGCGGAACATAAGTTAATAAAAAAATCCCCATTAGTGGGGATTTTCATTTTAATTTTTTAACAAGAATTTTACTTATACTTTTTTAAGCCCTCCAAATCCAATCTTTGCGGGAATTTTTAGCCTAAAAGAAGAATTAAAGTAAGAGTCTACCACCCAGCTAATATCCAGTTCATCATCGTGTGCAATAATAAGGGTTATATCTTTACTGGTGTCAAGAGGGGCATTGCCTGAAACGTCTATAAGGTTGTTTAAGTTAAACTGTACAGCAGGCTGTACAACACCTCTTTCTTCTGTAAGGTTATAATCGTCTATACCTTCAATCTCCATAAAAATAACAATTGCATTTTCGGTAGTTACACCGTCGTTACGGCTTAGGTTGTATATCTGGTCGGTATAAAACTTGTAGTTACTGCCAGCCGGTAAATCGGGCAGGTAAACAGAAAACCAACCGTCAAGATTACTGTTGTATTCCCCGGTGCTTTCATAAACTTTAGTAAGGGATTTGGTTGTGATAGTTTCGTTTTCGGCAGCCTCATTTTCACATGATGTAAAGGATATGAAGCTTCCCAGAAGCAGGCATAGAATTGAAAATTTCTTTAATTTCATGGTAAAGTGTTTTGTGGTTTATAATGTAACGAATATAAAAAAATCCTCCCAAATGGAGGATTTAAAATTTTGTTTTCTATATCATTATTCTTTCACAAAATACTTTATAAAGAATAAAACACCTATAAAAGCAAGAAAGGCAATTAATATCCAGTAAGAGCCTTTGTAGTATTTTTTATGCAGGCTAAGGTCTTTTCTGTAAACGTATATCATGGCTGCCACAAACACAACAATAAAAAATGCGGCAAAGTATAATTGTCCTTTAGTAAACATGTTGAAATCTTTTTTGCAAAGCTACAATAAGCCTGTTTAATTTTCGATACTTTTAAAGCTTAAAATACAATGAGCCATGAAAAAACAATTAGACGCCGTAAAGGAGTTTCATACTGCCTTTGGACTTGGAGTAAGCGAAATGCCTAAAGCAAGCCTGGGAGAAGCCGTAAACATGCTTAGGTTTAACCTTATGAAAGAGGAGAACGAAGAATATCTTGATGCTGTGCAAAACAACGACCTTACCGAGATTGCCGATGCCCTTGGCGATATGCTTTATATTTTGTGCGGTACCATTATAGAGCACGGACTTCAGTATAAAATAGAAGAGGTGTTTGATGAAATTCAGCGCAGTAATATGAGTAAGTTAGGGGAGGACGGAAAACCTATTTACCGCGAAGACGGTAAGGTTATGAAGGGGCCTAACTACTTTAAACCTAATTTTGAGGAGATACTTAAATAAAAAAAGCCTTAGCAATCGCTAAGGCTTTTTTTATATTTATTATTAAATTATACTTTAACTGTCCATCCAAAAGTATCTTCGGCCAGTTTGTATTGTATGTTGTTAAGCTTTTCTTTTAGCTGTAAAGCTATTGGGTTTTCAAGCTTAGGCAGTTCATAATATTTTTCTTTGTAGCTAAAGCCCACAATAGGGTTAACTACAGCGGCAGTACCTGCACCAAATATTTCTTTTAGGGAACCGTCTTCGGCAGCCTTTACAAGTTCTTCCACTAATACCGAACGAACCTCTACATTAATACCTTCGCGCTTAGCCATATCTATAAGGCTTTTACGGGTTACACCGTCTAATATCCTTTCGCTTGTAGGCGCTGTGTATAATGTATCGTTTATCCTGAAGAAAACGTTCATTGTACCTGCTTCCTCAAGTTTGGTATGCGTAGCATCGTCTGTCCATATAATTTGCTGGTAACCCATTTCGTTAGCCAGTTTTGTTGGGTAAAACTGAGCCGAATAGTTACCCGCAGCCTTAGCAGCACCTATACCACCATTAGCGGCACGGCTGTAATGCTCGGCTATAATAACTTTTACCTCACCGGAGTAGTAAGACTTGGCAGGCGAAAGTATAATCATAAAACTATAGAAATTAGCAGGGGCAGCAACTACACCTGGACCTGTAGCGATCATGAACGGGCGGATATATAGGGAGTTTCCTTTACCTGTTTTAACCCACGCCTTTTCAATCTGTAACAGCTTTTTAAGTCCGTCCATAAACACGCTTTCAGGCACTTCAGGCATTGCAAGCCTTACTGCCGATTTATTAAAGCGTTCAAAGTTTTGATCAGGACGGAAAAGCCATACATCGTCATGTTCGTCTTTATAAGCTTTCATACCTTCAAAAATAGCTTGACCGTAATGGAATACCTTAGCAGAAGGATCTATTAAAAAAGGTTCATAAGGTTTAATAACAGGTTTTTCCCATACGCCTTGTTTGTAGTCACAAATTAACATATGGTCGGTAAACACAGTGCCAAAAGTCAGGTTCTCAAAATCAACGGAGTCAATTTTAGAGGTAGAGGCAAGGTTTACTGTAATGTCGTTTTCGTTCATTTATATAGATTAGTTAAATAGTAGTGTTCTTGCAAATTTACTAAAAAAATGTCCAAATAGCCATTTGTGTTAAAAAATACGCAGCAAAACTACCATAAAATATTGTAAGTAAGCAAAATAAATTAAAAGCTATAAATTGCGGGTATTACTATTTTCTGTATAAATTTGCATACACTAAACTTAATTAAACTAAAAAAATGAAGAAATCGCTTTTAGCTGCAGTAGCAATGCTTGCTTTTGTTGCCTGTAAGAACAAGGAGACTCATGTGGAATCTGAAGATACTGTTATAGAAACTCAAAACGGTGCCATGGAGGTAGATACCGATACTATTAATGAAGACGAGGATATTACTGTTGAGGTACAGGAAAACGGTAAGGTTTATGCATCTTTTGGCGATAAGATAAATACTAACGATGCCCTTACACAGGAGGAGATGTTTAAAAAATATAAAAGCCTTAAACCAGGCGATACCGTTAATGTAAAGTTTGCCGCTAAGATTAACGACGTTTGCCAAAAGAAAGGCTGCTGGATGTCACTTAATCTGGCAGACGAAAAAGAGTCTTTTGTAAAGTTTAAGGACTATGCCTTTTTTGTTCCGTTAAATGCAGCAGGGCAGGATGCAGTTGTAACAGGTAAAGCTTTTGTTAGCGAAATATCTGTAGATCAGTTAAAGCACTATGCTAAAGACGGAGGGAAATCGGAAGCTGAAATAGCTAAGATCACTAAGCCGGAAGTTAAGTATGGCTTTATGGCCGATGGTGTTTTAATAAGCAAATAATGAAGAAGGCCTTTTTAGTATTGTCTGCCGTTTTATTTCTTGCCGTTTCGTGTAAGGATAAGGAGGCCGATAAAGAAACTGTAAAAAAAGAGCAGGCTCCTGCAAAAGAGGAAAAGGAGTTTAAAATGTATGAGATGTCTCAAATGGCTGCTTTAATGGAGCAGATGTATGTTGACAATATGAGGCTAAGGCAGCGTATTATTGACGGTGACACTATAGGGGATTTCCCGAAACATTTTTTAAAGATTTACATGGCCCCTATGACGGATGAAACCGACAGGGATGATTTCTTTAAGGAGCATGCCGATAAATTTATTGAAGCACAGCAGCGCATTTATATTGATACAGTTCATGCAAAGGAACGTTTTAATGAAGGGGTAACATCCTGCCTTGCTTGCCATGAGTCGAAATGCGGCGGACCTATTCCGAGGATTAAGAAACTTTATATTAAGTAATTGAAAAGAGAAATTATACAAACGCTTGACGGATCGGTAACCATACACCTTCCTGAGATGAAGGAGAGTTACCACTCTAAATTTGGAGCTATTCGTGAAGCTTATCATGTATTTATACAAAACGGGCTGGCCTTAACAAAAGGGCAGCCTGTTTCTGTTTTAGAGATAGGGTTTGGTACAGGGCTCAATGCTTTTATCACCTATCTGGAGTCTGTAAAAAACGGGCAGGAAATAAACTATACAGGGGTAGAGGCATATCCGGTGAGTAACGATGAGGTAAAGCTATTAAACTATGTGGAGCAGCTTAATGCCGAAAACGAGAAGCAGGTTTTTACTGCTATGCATGAGGCAGATTGGGAGATTCCCTCACAAATAAATGATAAATTTACTTTACTAAAAAGGAAACAGTTCTTTAACGAGATAAACGACGTTGAAAAGTATGATATTGTTTATTTTGATGCATTTGGGTTTCATGCTCAACCTGAATTGTGGACAGCCGAAATTTTTCACATAATGTATAAGGCATTAAAACCCAATAGCGTACTTGTAACCTATGCATGCAGAACAAGTATTAAAAAAGCTATGCAGGAAGCGGGTTTTATAACAGAAAAACTTCCCGGGCCACCCGGAAAACGCGAAATGCTAAGAGCATTTAAACATTAAAAAATTGTTAAAATATTAAGTTAATGAAAATTTTAACGCAAACGTTTTAGTTAATTTATATTGTAAGTTCGATTTTATTATTATCTTTACATGCGTTCTTATAAAAACACTAACATTAATAATTTTAAATGAAATTATGCCCAGAAGTATGTTTGCTTATACAAAGACGGTTTTGGAAAGCGTAAGTTTTGATCCGAAATTGTTTTGTAAGGAAGTTGAAAAAGCAATCAAAACGTTACTACCTTACGAAGTTGAACAACTTATTGACTGGCTCTATAATTTTACGACTGAAAAGCCCGAATTAAAAGCTTGTCTAATATATGTTGAACAATAAAAAACGATAAAGGAGCCATAAGGCTCCTTTTTTTGTGCTTTATTTTTTATGAACCGGACTGGTTATCTCTACATTGTGAAAAGCAATGGCTCCTCTTATTACGCCGGAAATTGTAGTGCGTAATGCTTCTATAATATGAATTTTAAGCTCCTTTTTTGAGTAGATAAGGCTAACTTCCCTTGAAGGCCTCGGCTCAGGGAAATGACGCAGTTTAGCCGTCGATTTTTCGCTCATATCTACCGTATGAAGATAAGGGAGTAATGTCATGCCCAGTCCTTCATCCACAAGTTTTATCATAGTTTCAAAACTGCCGCTCTCTACCTGAAAATGATTGTCTGCCGGTAATGATGATGCCTTACAGATGTTAAGCACATTATTGCGGAAGCAATGCCCATCCTGTAATAATAAAATGTTGCTTAGGTTTGCTTCCAGGTCCTCTACACTAAATTCTTTCTTCTGGTAGGCAGGATTGTTTTCCGGCACATAGGCTACAAATGGTTCGTAGTAAAGTACCACTTCCTTAATACTGTCTTCGTTAAGGGGAGTAGCCGCTATAGCTGCATCCAGCTGTCCGCTTTTAAGCATTTTTATAATCTCTTCCGTTGGGCGCTCCTCTATAATAAGGTTTACCTTAGGGTACTTATTTGTAAAATTGGTAAGGAACATAGGTAAAAGGGTAGGCATAACCGTAGGGATGATACCTATTTTAAATTCTCCGCCTATATAGCCTTTCTGTTGGTCAACAATGTCTTTTATCCTTATCGACTCGTTTACTATGTTCTTAGCCTGTGTAACTATCTGCTGGCCTACTTCGGTTAGCTGAATAGGTTTTTTGCTGCGGTCAAAAATTTGTACATCCAGCTCTTCTTCCAGTTTTTGTATCTGCATACTAAGGGTAGGCTGGGTTACAAAACTCTTTTCGGCTGCAAGTGTAAAATTTTTGTATTCGGCTACAGCGAGTACATAGTTGAGTTGTGTTATAGTCATTGTTTATAGTTATAGATGTGTTACGATAGATTTTTATGATAAAATTATAAAAATCATCGATATCGCTTATATTTTTTTAGGGTTATTTTTTTTAACTTTGAGGGAAAGCTAAATCAAAAAATAACTAAATAAACTTGATATGACAACGAAAAAGAAAAAAGCAGAAGCCACGAATATACTAGGGTTGCCGGTAAAAGAGACAGAAGTAATTGCAGCAGAACTTAATATACTGCTTTCTAATTTTCAGGTATACTACCAAAACCTGAGAGGGATACACTGGAATATTCGCGGTAAGCGTTTTTTTGACCTGCATGTAAAATTTGAAGAACTATATAATGATGCCCAGCTAAAAATAGATATGATAGCAGAAAGGGTACTTACACTTGGAGGAACACCTTTACATACTTTTGAGGATTATATTAAAAATAACCGACTTGAAGTAGGTAAAAATGTTTCTAAAGATGTAGATGCTGTTCAGCTTATTATGACCTCATTAAGTGACCTGCTTAAAATAGAAAGGGTTATTCTTGATGAGACAGACAAGATAAATGATGAAGGTACTAACTCTATGATGAGTGACTTTATTACCGAGCAGGAAAAAACCATCTGGATGATGAAAGCTTGGAGTGAAGAAGAAATTTAACAACAAGCTTCTGTAATTATTTAGAACGATTAAAAATTTATCGTTACTTTAGCAGAGTGAAATTTCTTGTAAAAATAGTATTATTCTTATTTATCACTTTCCTTTCGGCTCCTACAATTATTAGCCTAATGGAAGATGATGATGCCGATATTTCTATGATTTACAGTCTTAATGAGGAAGAAATTCACAAAGAAATAAAAGAGATAAAAGCAGGACCTCAAATTGAGTTAGAGCTTCCTCTTGTTATACTTGAAAAAAAATCTAAAGTTATAAACTCAAAAAATCTCCTTAGGCATACTAATGCCTTTGGAGATATTTTTTCACCTCCTCCCGAGAACGTATAATCCAATTATTGCCGCTATTGTCGGCTATTAGATTAAATGCTTGTGTTTACAGGTATTTAATAATTTTAATTGTATTATATCTTATCGGTCATGACAAAAAAGACAAATCTTTTTGCCAACCTTAAAGCTGATTTTCCATCAGGTCTTGTGGTTTTTTTAGTGGCTTTACCCCTTTGTTTGGGTATTGCCTTAGCTTCTGGTGCTCCACCTTTATCCGGAATTATTGCCGGTGTGGTAGGGGGTATTGTAATAGGCTCCCTTAGTAATTCTCATATAAGTGTATCGGGTCCGGCTGCCGGACTTATAGCTATTGTATTAACAGCAATTGCTACCTTAGGTTCTTTTGAGGCCTTTTTGCTTGCAGTTTTCCTTTCGGGGGTATTGCAGGTTATTCTTGGTTTTTTAAAGGCAGGTAGTATTTCAAACTATATCCCTGCTAATGTAATTGAAGGGATGCTTGCAGGTATTGGTGTTATCATCATTATTAAGCAAATGGAACATGCTGTTGGATATGACAAGACTTACGATGGTAGCGACTCACTTTTCAGGCTTGACGGGGGAAATCCGTTTTCTGATATTCCGGATATCCTGTTGCGTTTTGAAGGCGGAGCGGTTATCATTACAATTATATCGCTTCTTATTCTGGTTATTTGGGATAAGGTGCCTGCACTTAAAAAGCTGAAGATACTGCCGGGAGCCCTTGTGGCTGTAATTGCCGGAATTGTAATTAATCAGATATTTATAAGTACCGGAAGCCATTTTGCACTTAGCAGTGAGCACCTTGTTACACTGCCTGTACCACAATCTTTTAGTGATATTGCCGGCTTTATAGTAACCCCTGATTTTTCTGCAATTACAAACAAAAATGTTTGGATTAGTGCCGGAACAATAACTGTTGTGGCTTCTGTTGAAACGCTTTTATGTATAGAGGCCTCCGACAGAATGGATGTACAAAAGCGTTATACGGATACGAACAGGGAGCTTAAGGCACAGGGTATTGGTAATATAATTAGCGGCTTCATTGGCGGATTGCCTATTACATCTGTAGTAGTGCGTTCATCTGCAAATGCAAGCTCAGGAGCAAAAACAAAAATGTCTGCTGTTATTCACGGTTTCCTGTTACTTATATGTGTATTGGCTATACCAATGGTTTTAAATAAAATCCCATTGGCAACATTGGCAGCAGTGCTTATCCTAATAGGTTATAAACTGGCTAACCCGGCTAAGCTTAAGCTTTTTTGGGCAAAAGGCAAATATCAGTTTATCCCTTTCTTAGCAACATTGATTGCGGTTGTAGCTATAGATCTGCTTAAAGGTGTGGCACTGGGTATGGCAATAAGTATCATATTTATCCTTAAAGGTAACCTGCAAAGGGCTTATCATTTTAGGAAAGAGGAATATGAAGAAGGAGATATAATACATATAGACCTTGCACAGGAAGTTTCTTTTCTTAACAAGGCAGCAATAAAATCGACCCTTAACGATATACCGGAAAATTCTAAAGTAATAATAAACGCGTCGGATACGGTTTATATAGCCCATGACGTACAGGATCTTATTAAAGAATTTACGAACATTCGTGCTAAGGAAGACAATATTAAGGTTAAATTAGTTGGTTTTAAAGAAGCATATGATTTGGATAATACCGAAGGACATGTTTTCTTTGAACACGGAAAGAAGAACAAGAAAGAAAAAGCAGAATAAAAATAGAAAACACAGAAAATAAATTACGAAGATATTATGAGCGAGTTTTATAAACAGTTATTAGAGAACAACAGGAATTGGGTACAAAGTAAAATAGATAATGATCCTGAGTATTTCTCAAGATTAGCAGACGGACAGTCTCCACCTTTATTATGGATAGGCTGTAGTGATAGTCGCGTACCTGCAAATGAAATTGTGGGAGCACAGCCGGGAGAGGTTTTTGTACACCGTAATATTGCTAATATGGTTGTTCACTCAGATATGAACATGCTTAGCGTACTTGATTATGCCGTTAACGTACTTAAGGTAAAACATGTAATTGTTTGCGGTCACTACGGATGTGGTGGTGTAAAAGCAGCTATGGGTAATGCTTCTATCGGTTTGATTGATAACTGGATCAGACACATTAAAGATGTTTACCGTCATCACAAAACATACCTTGATTCTATAGTAAACGAAGATGAGCGTTTTAATGCATTTGTAGAGATAAACGTAAAAGAGCAGGTGTTTGACCTTGCTAAGACATCAATAGTTCAGGGAGCATGGAAAAGCGGACAGTCACTTCACCTGCATGGTTGGGTATATGGTGTAGGTTCGGGTATTGTAAAAGATCTTGAAGTTAACGTGAGTGATAATCACGATTTAGATAAGGTTTATCGCTTAAGCCTATAATAACAAAAAGGGACACTGTAAAGTGTCCCTTTTTTATTTAAAAAGTTTATTTCTTATTGTTTGTCAGATAACTCTGTCTGATTTCTGAAAACCAGTTTGCCGTCAAAGCTATCCAGTAGTATGATACTGTCTGTAGTAACCTTACCACTAAGAATTTCCTTAGACAGTTCGTTCATCACCTCTTTTTGTATTACACGTTTTACCGGACGTGCACCAAAGTCAGGATCATAACCTCTTTTAGACAGGTAATCAATAGCTTCCGGTGTGGCATCAAGCGTAATGTTTTGCTTAGCCAGAAGTTTGGTAACCGATTTAAGTTGAAGGCTTACAATCTCTTTGATGTTTTCAGCAGAAAGCGGAGTAAACATTACTATATCATCTATACGGTTTATAAACTCCGGCCTTACGGTTTGCTTCAGTAATCCCAATACTTCGGTTTTGGCTGCCTCCGTAGCTGCTTCAATACTGCCTTTAAGGTTTTCAAATTTCTCCTGTATAATACCGCTACCCATGTTAGAGGTCATTATAATGATGGTATTCTTAAAGTCGGCTAAACGGCCTTTATTATCTGTTAAGCGCCCTTCATCAAGTACCTGTAACAGTATATTGAAGGTATCAGGATGGGCTTTTTCAATCTCGTCAAGCAATACCACACTGTATGGTTTTCTCCTTACAGCTTCGGTAAGCTGTCCGCCTTCATCATATCCTACATATCCCGGAGGCGCACCTACTAATCGGCTCACGCTATGGCGCTCCTGATACTCGCTCATGTCAATACGTGTCATCGCATTTTCATCATCAAACAGGTAAGAGGCAAGTGCTTTGGCAAGCTCTGTTTTACCAACACCTGTTGTACCCAGGAACAGGAATGAACCTATTGGTTTCTTTTGGTCCTGTAACCCGGCACGGCTACGCCTTACGGCATCACTCACAGCCTGTATGGCTTCTTCCTGACCTACAACACGTTTGTGAAGTTCGTCTTCAAGGCTAAGCAGTTTTTCACGCTCGCTTTGCAGCATTTTAGTAACAGGTATACCGGTCCATTTGGCAACTACTTCGGCAATATCCTCATGCGTAACTTCCTCTTTTATAAGGCTGTTACCTTTTTGGCTTTCCTGTAGTTGTTTTTCCATTTCATCCAGCTTTTCCTGAGCTTCTTTAATCTTTCCGTAGCGAAGCTCGGCTACTTTACCGTAGTCGCCTTCACGTTCGGCACGTTCGGCATCCAGCTTATAATTCTCAATGTCTGTTTTTGAAGCCTGAATGTTGTCTACAATATCTTTTTCGCTTTTCCAGCGGGCATATATCTCGTTGCGTTCTTCTTTAAGATTAGCCAGTTCAAGTCCTAACGACTTTAGTTTGGTCTCATCATTTTCTCGTTTAATGGCCTCTATCTCAATTTCAAGCTGCATTATCTTACGGTCCAGTACATCCAGCTCTTCCGGTTTGGAATTGATTTCCATACGCAGCTTAGAAGCGGCTTCATCCATAAGGTCGATAGCCTTATCCGGAAGGAAACGGTTGGTAATGTAGCGTTGTGAAAGTTCCACAGCTGCTATAATGGCGTCGTCTTTAATACGTACCTGGTGGTGAGCTTCATATTTTTCCTTAATACCACGAAGTATCGAGATGGCACTTTCGGTATCCGGCTCATCTACCATTACCTTTTGGAAACGTCGTTCCAGCGCTTTGTCTTTCTCGAAGTATTTTTGATACTCATCAAGAGTAGTAGCACCTATGGCTCTTAGCTCACCACGCGCCAGGGCAGGCTTAAGGATGTTTGCGGCATCCATAGCACCCTCACCGCCACCGGCACCTACAAGGGTATGGATCTCATCTATAAACAGTACGATATCACCTTCAGCAGAGGTTACCTCTTTCACAACCGATTTAAGCCTTTCCTCAAATTCACCTTTATATTTAGCCCCTGCAATAAGTGCACCCATATCCAGCGAGTAAACTACCTTATTCTTTAGGTTTTCCGGTACGTCACCCTGAATGATACGGTGTGCCAAACCTTCTGCAATAGCGGTTTTACCCACACCGGGTTCACCCACAAGCATCGGGTTGTTCTTGGTGCGTCTTGAAAGGATTTGAAGCACACGGCGTATTTCCTCATCACGGCCAATTACCGGATCCAGTTTACCGTCGTTAGCCAACTGGTTTAGGTTCTTTGCATATTTGTTTAAGGCGTTGTAGCTTTCCTCCGCACTGGCCGATGTTACCCTTTCTCCTTTGCGTAGTTCCTCTATGGCTGCTTTAAGGTCTTTTTCGGTAACGCCCTGGTCTTTTAGTATTTGGGCTACTTTACTTTTTGAAGTAAAGATGGCTAGCAACAAATGCTCTATGGAAACGAACTCATCGTTCATTTTGCGGGCAATGTTTGAAGCCTCGGTAAGGGCAGTTGATGCGTCACGTGATAACGACATCTCGCCACCCGATACTTTAGGGAAGCTTTGTAGTGTACTGTCCAGTATCTGTTGGAACAGCTGTACGTTTACGTTAAGTTTTTTAAGTAAGAACGGAGTCACATTTTCATCTACTTCAAGAATAGCTTTTACAATGTGCTCGTTTTCAATTTGCTGATGGCCATAACTTTGGGCAATTTGCTGTGCCCTTTGTATGGCTTCGTGAGATTTTATGGTAAAATTATTAAAGTTCATATTCGAATTGTTTAAATTTGATATGCTTTATTCAATTTATATTCCAATAAGTAAAATCTGACGAAATGTCTGTTTTTTGCTTTAAAACAAACTTTAAAACAGACAAAGTGTCTGAAAACATGACGATTATGAGTTTTTTTGATAAGATATTTGGCGATTCTAACGGTAAAGTTAGCGGTTCTAATCCACAAATGTGGAATGATTTAACAGAAATAAAACAGTTAGATGAGATAGTGGAGGAGTCTAAGGAGACACCCGTTATCATCTTTAAACACAGTACCCGCTGTGCGATTAGCCGTATGGCCTTAAAGCAGTTTGAACAGGATTATGCCATTGATACCGATAAGGCTAAACCTTACTTTTTAGACCTTTTATCTCACAGGGATATTTCTAACGAAATTGCTACACGATTTGATGTAATGCATCAGTCGCCTCAGTTAATTGTTATTAAAGAAGGTAAGGCTGTTTATGATACCTCACACGGAGCCATTGATGCAGGTGTTGTAAAGGGTATAGTGTAAAAAATGAACAAAGTGGTTATTCAACCACTTTGTTCATTTTTTGTGTAATCTCATTTAGGCACAGGTTATTTATACTGCCTTCGTGAGTATGCTTTGTAGCTTTAGGAGAAATGAATGTCCCGTTTTCTACCTGTTCGCTTACAATTTTATAAGCATCCCTAAAAGGGATACCCTGAGTTACCAGTTCGTTAAGGGCATCTACCGTAAACAGGTAATCATATTTTTTATCGTCCAGTATATTGTTGTTAATTTTAATTTCCTTAATGGAATAATGTGCCATTTCCAGACATGATTTCAACGTTTGTAAAGAAGGGAAAAGTCCTTCTTTTAGCAACTGGAATTCCCTGTGGTAACCGCTGGGTAAATTATTGGTTATAAGGGTAAGCTCATAAGGCAATGCCTGTATTTTGTTACACTTACCACGAATAAGCTCAAAAATATCTGGGTTCTTTTTATGCGGCATAATGCTCGACCCAGTGGTTAAGTGCTGTGGCAGGTTTATGAAATTAAAATTCTGACTCAGGTACAGGCAAATGTCCATAGCCAGTTTTGATAATGTCCCGGCTACCGATGCCAGTGCAAAAGCTGTGGTCTTTTCGGTTTTTCCGCGGCTCATTTGTGCTGCTACCGAATTGTATTTTAACGTAGCAAAACCAAGTTCGTTTGTTGTAAAGGTTCTGTCTATGGGGAACGAACTCCCATATCCTGCTGCCGAACCTAACGGATTCTGGTCGGTCACGGTAAGGGCTGCATTCAGCATAACAACATCGTCTATAAGGCTTTCTGCATAGGCAGAAAACCACATCCCGAATGATGAGGGCATCGCCACCTGCAGATGCGTATATCCCGGTAACAGTATGTTTTGGTACTGATTTGCCATAGCCATAAGCAGGTCAAAAAGTTCCTTTACCTGTTGCTTTATCGTTGTAAGCTCCGCTTTTAGGTATAAGTGAACATCGGTTAAAACCTGATCGTTGCGGGAACGTGACGTATGTATTTTTTTTCCGGCATCGCCCACCTTTTCGGTAAGCAGGTATTCCACTTTGCTGTGTACATCTTCAAAGCTGTCTTCAATAACAAAGTTTCCGGCCTTAATTTCTGCCAGTATTTCTTCCAGTCCGGTAAGTAATTCACTTACTTCCTTATCAGTTAATAATCCTGTTTTTCCAAGCATTTTGGCATGTGCCATAGACCCGATAACATCATATTCTGCCAGTACAAGATCCAGTTCGCGGTCGTTGCCTACGGTAAATATATCGGTCTTCTTATCTGTTGGTATGCCTTTTTCCCAAAGTTTCATTACTGTTGTTTTAATGTGGCTTCCTCAGCCGTTTTGGTAGTATAATTAAGGAATTGGGAAAGTATTTTTATATACAGTTCAATTCCTTCTTTAATTTCATTGATATAAATAAACTCATCTGCCGAGTGTGAGCGTAGAGATAATCCCGGCCCCAGTTTTAACGACTGGCAGCTTAGTACCGACTGGTCTGAAAGGGTAGGTGAACCATAGGTTGTTCTGCCCAATGCTACTCCTGCCTGTACAAGAGCATGCTCTTTTGCAATGGATGATGAGTTGAGATGCATCGATCTTGGCTTTACCTTTACCTTATCCGATTCTATACCTGATTTTATGGTTTCCAGAACTTCCAGGTTGGTATAACAGTCGTTTACCCTTACATCCACAACCAGATTGCATTCTGCCGGAACCACGTTATGCTGTTTCCCTGCATTGATTTGTGTAACTGTCATTTTAACCGGACCTAACACTTCCGATACCTTTTCAAACGTATATTCCCTAAACCATTCCATAACTTTAAAAGTATTGTAAATAGCCATATCGTTATTAGGATGTGCAGCATGCCCCGGAGTTCCCGTTACGGTTACATCCAGTACCAGTAATCCTTTTTCGGCTATGGCAAGCTGCATCTCGGTAGGCTCGCCCACTATGGCACAATCCAGTTCGGGTAAATGTTTCAGCACACTGTTAAGGCCGTTTGGTCCGCTGCTTTCTTCCTCTGCCGAGGCAACCATTACAATGTTATAAGGCAGGTTTTCGGCCTCATAAAAATAGGTGAAGGTAGCCATTAGCGATACCAGGCAGCCTCCTGCATCGTTACTGCCCAGTCCAAACAGTTTGCCTTCTTTCTCAATAGCCTCAAACGGATCTAACGTATAAGCCTGATTAGGTTTTACGGTATCATGGTGTGAGTTAAGCAGCAGGGTAGGCTTACCCTCGGCAAAATGCTTATTGAAAGCCCATATATTATTGTTTTCTCGTTTAAAGGGAATGTTGTTATTACTAAACCAGGCCTCAATCAGTTTTGCCGTATTCTCTTCTTCCGATGAAAAAGACGGAGTGGCAATAAGCGATTTTAGCAGGGAAATTGCTTCTTCGGTTAGGGTATGGATTGTTTTTAAACTCATAAATACTTTTTTTAGAGCGATACCTGTGTACAGGTTGTGTCACCCTGTTTTATCATTTCGGGACTGCCGATATATACTGTCGATACCCCTTTAGTAAGGGCATCATAACAGTTTTCCAGTTTAGGCAGCATACCTGAATGGATTATTTTTTCTTCTCGTAACTGAGTGTATGTATCAAAAGTAAGTTTTTTTATTACCGAATCGTTATCATCGGCATTGCTAAGCACTCCCTTTTTCTCAAAGCAATACAGCAGGTTTACCTCAAAATCGTTACTGCAGGCTACAGCCAAAGCACTGGCAATAGTATCAGCATTGGTGTTAAGCAGTTGCCCTTTGCCATCATGAGTAATAGCACAAAACACAGGAACCACATTTTGCAGTAACAATACCTTTACCAGTTCATGGTTAACCGAAACAATATCGCCTACCCAGCCAAAATCGACAGCCGCATTCTTCCTTTTTTCGGAAAGTATCATGTTACCGTCTGCTCCGGTAAAACCCAGAGCATTATTTTGCAATGCCTGTAACTGTGCGGTTATATCTTTATTGATAAGCCCTGCATAGGTCATAACCGCTACATCCAGCATGGGCTTATCGGTAATTCTCCTGCCTTCATGAAAAACGGGAGTAATACCTAAGCCTTCGGCTGTTTTAGTTGCAATTTTGCCGCCGCCATGTACCAGTATTTTGTAACCGTTTAGTACTGCAAAATCCTTAAGGAATGCCTTAAGAGCCGGTTCACTGTCAATTACATTGCCGCCTATTTTAACGACGGTAAGTTTTGGCTTATTCTCCATGCTCCAGAATTTTGGTAAGTATCGCCTGTGCAGCATACGTCCTGTTATTAGCTTCGGCTATCACGATAGATGCTTCACTGTCCAGAACCTCATCAGTAACAATCATATTTCTCCTTACCGGAAGGCAGTGCATAAACTTAGCGTCATTGGTAAGTTTCATCTTATCGACTGTTACAGTCCACGAAGGGTCTTTACAGGTTATTTGCCCGTAATCCATATAGTTGCTCCAGTTTTTTGCATAGATAAAGTCGGCATCGGCAAAAGCCTCTTCCTGATTGTGTGTAATAGTAACCCCTTTGGTAAATTCGGGATTAAGCTCATAACCTTCAGGGTGCGTGATAACAAAATCAACATCGGCCTTTTTCATCACCTTAACGAAAGAATTAGGCACGGCATGAGGCAGTGCTTTAGGATGCGGAGCCCATGTAAGCACCACTTTAGGCCTTTTTACGGATTTGTATTCCTCTATGGTTAATACATCGGCTACAGCCTGTAAAGGATGCTCGGTAGCACCTTCAAGGCTTATTACCGGGACAGATGCATATTTTTTAAAGGCAGAAATTACCTGTTCTTCCTCGTCTTTTTCCTTATCGGTAAGGGTAGGGAAGCTCCTCACGGCAATAATGTCGCAGTATTGCGATACAACCTGTGCGGCTTCTTTAATGTGTTCGGCTTTATTGCCGTCCATTACTACGCCATCTTCAAACTCCAGTGCCCAGCCTTCGGTATTAAGGTTCATTACAATGGCATCCATCCCAAGGTTAAGGGCAGCCTTTTGTGTACTTAGCCTTGTGCGGAGGCTTGGGTTAAAAAACAATAGCCCCAGGATCTTGTTTTCCCCTATTTTTTTATTGGCAAATGGTGCCTGTTTTATGTTTTTAGCTAACGCAATCAGTTGGTTTAGATCCTGAATGTCGTCTACCGAAGTGAAGTGTTTCATTTTGTAATTAATTGAAAAATAACTTATAAATCCTTTAATGCATTTTTAAGACCGATAAAAAAGCGGTCTATGTCCTCCTTGTTTATAGACAGTGGCGGTAGTATGCGCAACAGGTTTTTTTGAGATGCGCTACCGGTGAATATAAACTCGTTATAAATCAGTTTTTTCCGTAATTCGTTTATGTCAAAATCAAACTCAAGCCCCAGCATGAGTCCGCGTCCTTTTATGTTTTTAACCTGTGGTATAAGTGCAGCCTGTTCCTTAAAGTAGGAGCTCATGGCATTAACATTATCCATAAGGTTTTCCTGCTTTATAACATCCAGTACGGCTGTTGCTGCTGCACATGCAAGATGGTTACCGCCAAAAGTGGTTCCCAGTAAACCGAAGGATGCCTTAAACTTAGGGGAGATAAGGATACCGCCAATAGGGAATCCGTTACCCATACCTTTTGCCATAGTAATAACATCCGGCTTTATGTCGTGATGTTGGTGTGCGAAGAATTTCCCCGAACGCCCATAACCACTCTGTATTTCATCCAGTATTAGTACCACATCATTATTGTTGCAGGCTTTTTCTATAGCCTTAAAGAAAGAGGTAGTGCCCTCGTCCAGTCCGCCAACGCCTTGTATGCCTTCTATAATAACACAGCAAACATCACCCTCGGCCAGTTCTGTTTTTAAAGCTTCCTCATCATTAAGCGGAAGGAAAACCACTTCATGCCCTGCATTAATCGGAGCAACTATCGATGGGTTATCGGTAGCAGCAACTGCGGCAGAGGTACGTCCGTGAAAGGCCTTATTAAAAGCAACGATTTTC
Organism: Flavobacterium alkalisoli; assembly: GCF_008000935.1. NCBI lineage: Bacteria > Pseudomonadati > Bacteroidota > Flavobacteriia > Flavobacteriales > Flavobacteriaceae > Flavobacterium > Flavobacterium alkalisoli. The sequence continues at coordinate 3,617,356 of NZ_CP042831.1, read as the reverse complement.
TTTTTACCGTTATGGAACGATGCCAGTTTGAGGGCATTCTCGTTAGCCTCTGCACCCGAGTTGCACAGGAAAAGGCTGTAGTCAGAATAACCTGAAAAGCTAACCAGTTTTTTACCCAGTTCTTCCTGTAACGGATTTTCGATAGAGTTGGAATAAAAGCCCAGTTTTGCTACCTGCTCGCTCACTGCCTTTACATAAAGCGGATGTGAATGCCCGGCAGAGATAACACCATGGCCTCCGTAAAAATCAAGGTATTCCTGTCCTTTATCGTCCCAAACTTTTGCCCCCAGTGCTTTTACCGGAGTTATATTATATATAGGGTATACATTGAATAAACTCATTGTATGTTATTTTTTTAGAATTAATTAAAAACCTGTTGCCTTAAGCTGTAGTCCGGTGGTTTCCTCCAGACCGAACATCAGGTTCATGTTTTGTATTGCCTGCCCCGAAGCACCTTTTACAAGATTGTCTATTACTGATGTTATTAAAAGATAATCGCCTTTTTGCTCCAGGCTTATAAAGCATTTGTTGGTTTGTACGGCCAGTTTCAGGTGAATACTATCAGTAGTTATCCTAACAAAAGGTTCATTACTGTAAGAATCTGTATACAGTGTTGTAACCTCGTCAAAACTTCTGCTCACTTTGGTATAGAGTGTCGCAAATATCCCACGGGTAAAATCGCCACGGTTTGGTATGAATAATACTTCCTGATCAAAACCGTTTTGCAGCTGTCCAAGGCTTTGTATGATTTCGCCCATATGCTGATGCTCAAAAGCCTTATAGTGTGACATGTTACCAATACGCCACGGGTGGTGTGAAGTAGCTGATGGCTGAACCCCTGCACCTGTACTGCCTGTAGTAGCATTGATGTGTACTGCATTATTAAGCAAACCATTTGCGGCTAATGGTAATAAAGCCAACTGTATTGCTGTGGCAAAACAACCGGGATTAGCGATATACTGGGCTGATTTAATCTGGTTCTTATTCAGTTCCGGAAGACCGTAAACAAAGCTTTTGCTATTGAAGGTAGCATCTTTCTCCAAACGGAAATCGTTTCCTAAATCTATTATCCTTGTGCTTTCTGAAAAGGCATTGGCTTCCAGAAAAGCGATTGATTTACCATGTCCTAAACAAAGGAAAACGACATCTACATTTGGGTTAACTGTATCGGTAAAATTAAGCTCAAGGTCGCCATACAAATCCTGGTGTACACTTGCTACCGAACTACCCGCATTTGTAGTGCTGTAAACAAAATCAATATTTGCCTGCGGATGGTTTGCCAGCAGTCGTAACAGTTCGCCTGCCGTATATCCTGATCCGCCTATAATACCAATGTTAATCATAGCTTTCTCCGTTTACCTGTGCATAAATGTTTTGCGCGTTGCCTAATATCTTGATAAAGCCTTTGGCATCATCCGATGTCCATGCATTGTTAACTTCCCCATATTGCCCGAACTTGGTGTTCATTAAATCGTGTGCCGACTCAATACCGTCAAGTGTAAAATGATAAGGCTTAAGGCTTACTGTTACTGTACCTGTAACTGTTTTTTGAGTGTCTTCTAAAAACGCCTCTATGTTTCTCATTACAGCATCAAGGTATTGCCCTTCATGGAAAAGCATTCCGTACCAGTTGCCCAGTTGCTCTTTCCAGTACAGTTGCCACTTACCAAGCACATGCTTCTCTAAAAGGTGGTGTGCCTTGATGATTATAAGCGGTGCTGCGGCTTCAAACCCTACACGCCCTTTAATGCCTATTATGGTGTCGCCAACATGTATATCCCTGCCTATAGCAAAGGCAGAAGCCAGTTCTTCAAGCTTTTGGATATTAACCGAAGGCTTGTTAAATTCATTGTTGATACCTGTAAGTTCGCCTTTTTCAAAATGAAGCACAACTTTTTCAGGTTGTGTTTTTGTTAAAGGAGAAGGGTAGGCCTCTTCCGGTAACGGTTGCGATGAGGTTAGCGTTTCCTTACCGCCCACGCTCGTACCCCATATACCTTTGTTAATGGAGTATTGTGCTTTTTCCCAGCTGTATTCCACACCGTTTTGCTGCAGGTAAGCCACTTCTTCCTGACGCGTTAGCTTAAGGTCACGTATAGGGGTAATGATGGTCATTTCCGGAGCGATAGTCTGAAATACCATATCAAAACGAATCTGGTCGTTACCTGCGCCGGTACTACCGTGAGCAATAGCTTCGGCACCTACGCTTTTTGCATATTTTACCGTTTCCAGTGCCTGGAAAACCCTTTCAGCACTTACCGAAAGTGGGTAGGTATTGTTTTTAAGCACATTACCATACACAAGGTATTTAATGGCTTTTTCATAATATTTATCTATAATGTCAAGGTTTACGTGGTTCGCACTGCCCAATTCGTAAGCCCTTGTCTCGATACCGTTTAATTCTTCAGGAGTAAAACCTCCTGTATTGATAAGTATGGTATGTACTTCATACCCAAGTTCATTTTTTAGGTACTTAAGGCAGTATGAGGTATCAAGGCCGCCGCTGTAGGCTAAAACTACTTTTTTCATTATACTTTTTCTTTTTTAAGGAAAAGTGCCAGCTTTATGTTTTTTAGCCTTAACAGCACTTTTTTGTTAAACGTGTATTTTTCTTCTGTTTTCTTTTTTGCCGGGTCATACAGCATACCGGTACAAAGGCACATTTTGTACTCTTTGCGTTCCAGTATGTCAAAATTTGAGCAGCCACGACATCCGTTCCAGAAACTTGGATCATCTGTAAGCTCGCTAAATGGTACAGGCTTATACCCTAAATCAGAGTTGATTTTCATTACGGCAAGGCCTGTTGTAATACCAAATATCTTTGCTCCCGGATATTTTTCCTGAGAGTATTTAAATACTCTTTCCTTTATCTTTTTTGCAAGGCCAAGCGCTCTGTAATCAGGATGTACAATAAGCCCTGAGTTGGCCACAAACTTCCCGTGTGACCAGCTTTCGATATAACAGAAACCTGCAAACTTACCATCTACAGTGGCTACAACCGCATCGCGGTTTTCCATTTTCTTCATAACATACTCAGGGGTTCTGCGGGCTATACCTGTACCTCTTTGTATGGCAGAAGCATTTATGGTTTCGCATATCTCTTCTGCAAACTTGTAATGCTCTTCATGAGCTATCACGATAGATATATTCATTTCAGTACTAATAGAAATAAATTAATATATAATCAATAAAATAAACCTTGGAAAAGAACCGGACGGACCGGAACATAGTAATATTGCAGACCTTACGGCCTGAAACGTCGTCGATTCTGAAAAGAATTAAGATTGCTGATAAAAGAACGGCCTTTTGACTGAGACCTTAAAAAAACAGAGTTTGTTTTCAATTCAATTAAAAATAAAGTTAATACTAAATAAAGGGTGCTCTAAATGAGTCGGTATTATCATACCAACCGTATTATCCGGTAGTTTAACCGGATAGGAGCTTGACCCTTAGGGAGTTTAGTATTAAAAATATTTTTATTCATCGTTGCAAATGTATAACTAAATTTAAACGATGGTTGTTAATTTTTTTGTTAAGCCTTTATTTTTAAGTAATAAATGATAAAAAGGTTTTTTGATTTAATATTTGAAATTTTTTTTAGGGTAAAATTTTTAAATATTAATTTTTTTAGCTTTAAAAAACAAAGGTAGTTATAAAAAAGCCCCTCGATTGAGGGGCTTTAAGTATTATTTCTTGCTGAAAGGCGGCAATAATTTGCTGCTTACCTCACCAAAGCCAATTCTTATATTATCGTTTTGACAGTAACCACGCATAATTACAGTGTCTCCGTCTTCAATAAATTTACGCTCTGTACCGTCGCTTAATTTAAGCGGGTTTTGTCCGCCCCATGTAAGCTCAAGCATAGACCCGAAGCTATCAGGAGTTGGGCCCGAAATTGTACCACTACCCATTAAGTCGCCTGAGTTAACACGGCAACCGTTTACTGTATGGTGAGCAAGTTGTTGTGCCATGCTCCAGTACATATATTTAAAGTTAGAGTTAGATATTACAGTTTCACCACCATTTTCAGGAGCGATTGCTACCTGTAGTTTAATGTCAAAAGCATGCTCTCCTTCCTGCTGTAAGTACTCTAACGGCTTAGGGTCGTTTTGCTCAGGACCTGCAGCACGGAAAGGCTCAAGGGCATCAAGCGTTACTATCCACGGAGATACTGAAGAAGCAAAGTTCTTGGCAAGGAATGGCCCTAGCGGCACATATTCCCATTTTTGTATATCACGTGCACTCCAGTCGTTAAACAGTACCATACCAAAAATATGGTCTTCTGCCTCATCAACAGGAATAGGTTCTCCCATAATATTAGCATCTGTAGTGATGAAAGCCATTTCCAGCTCAAAGTCAACACGCTTAGAAGGGCCAAATACCGGTTGTGTTTCTCCCGGAGGAAGTGTTTGCCCGTTTGGACGATGAACCGGTATGCCCGAAGGTACAATGGTAGAGCTTCTGCCGTGGTAACCTACAGGGATGTGAAGCCAGTTTGGTAAAAGTGCATTATCCGGGTCGCGGAACATTTTACCTACGTTAGTAGCGTGCTCGCGGCTTGAGTAGAAATCGGTATAATCTCCGATAAGTACGGGAAGCTGCATTTCCACATCTTCTATATTAAAGATAACGACCTCTTTATGTTTATCGTTATCTCTTAATTCTGGGTTATTGCTGTCAAAAATATCTGCAATACGATTTCTTACAAGGCGCCATGTCTTTTTTCCGTCAGAAATAAAGTCATTTAGCGTGTCCTGCATAAACATGTCGTCTGTAAGTTCAATACCTTCAAAGTAGTTTAATTGCTGCAGTGCACCTAAGTCTATCGCATAATTACCTATCCTTGTTCCTATCGTTATTACATCATCTTTTGTTATGAAAACGCCAAACGGAATGTTTTGTATAGGGAAATCGCTGTCTTGTGGTACATTAAGCCACGATTTTCTGGATGGGTCGTTTGCTGTTAATGTCATATCTGTATGTTTGTGTATTATTTTGTTTTTCAAGTATCAAATATACTTTGCTATATCGTTTTGACAAACGATTTTTTGTATTTTTGACGGCAAATTAACGAAAAAATATAAAATGCAACGCGACGAACAAATTTTCGACCTGATTCTTGAAGAGCAGGACAGGCAGATAAACGGACTGGAACTTATTGCATCAGAAAACTTTGTGAGCGACCAGGTAATGGAAGCAGCAGGTTCTGTACTTACTAATAAATATGCTGAAGGGTATCCCGGAAGAAGGTATTATGGCGGATGTGAAGTAGTGGATGTTATCGAGCAGATAGCTATAGACAGAGCGAAAACCTTGTTTGGTGCTGAGTATGCAAACGTGCAGCCGCACTCAGGATCTCAGGCTAATGCTTCTGTTTTCCATGCGTGCCTTAAGCCAGGTGACAAAATTTTAGGTTTTGACCTTTCTCATGGTGGTCACTTGACTCACGGTTCTCCCGTAAACTTTTCAGGAAGGTTATACAACCCGGTATTCTACGGAGTAGAAAAGGAGACAGGAAGACTTAATTATGATAAAATACAGGAAGTAGCTACTAAAGAGCAACCTAAAATGATTATTGCAGGTGCTTCGGCTTATTCCCGTGATATGGACTTTAAACGTTTCAGGGAGATTGCAGACAGCGTAGGAGCTATACTTCTTGCTGATATTTCTCACCCTGCAGGGCTTATTGCAAAAGGACTTTTAAGCGACCCTATACCTTATTGCCACATTGTGACTACTACAACTCACAAAACGCTAAGAGGGCCAAGAGGTGGTATGATACTTATGGGTAAAGATTTTGAAAACCCATGGGGTATTACAACTCCTAAAGGAGAGGTAAGAATGATGTCATCTTTACTTGATGCTGCCGTATTCCCGGGTAACCAGGGTGGGCCGTTAGAACATATTATCGCTGCTAAGGCTGTTGCTTTTGGTGAAGCTTTAAGCGATGAGTTCTTCCGTTACACACTTCAGGTACAAAAAAATGCTAAAGCAATGGCTGAAGCTTTTGTTAAGAGAGGATATGACATTATTTCCGGAGGTACAGATAACCACATGATGCTTATCGACCTTAGAAACAAAAATATTACAGGAAAAGAAGCTGAGAACGCATTAGTGAAAGCTGAAATTACTGTAAACAAAAATATGGTTCCTTTTGATGATAAGTCTCCGTTTGTAACATCAGGTATCCGTGTGGGTACAGCTGCAATCACTACACGTGGTTTAGTTGAGGCTGATATGGAAACTGTGGTAGACCTTATTGATAGGGTGGTTATGAACCATACTAACGAAGAAGTTATTGAAGAGGTAGCTGATGAGGTAAATGCAATGATGGGTGAAAGACCAATTTTTGTATTCTAATACAGAAGCATAATAGATATTAAAAATCCCTCCCGAAACGGAGGGATTTTATAATTAATATTGATTCTTTATGAAATTTTTTAAAAAAATTATCCTTACAATTTTTGTGCTAGCATTTTTTTATGGATTAGCATCTATAGGTGAATATTATGTGGATATAAAAACATCAGAAGAAATTAATAAAATAAAGGGAAACCCTGCCTTTACATATGCTAAAGTACTAAAAAGATATAAGTATAAGGGTTGGAACATAAAAGTTGAATATATAGTTGATGGTAAACTATATGTAGCCAGTGAGGAAGTTGACATTTTTGATTCTGTAAAAGAAGGAGATAGTGTAAAAGTAGAGTACTGTAAAGGAAATCCCGAATTGATGATAACCCAATTTAATAAAGAATATTAATCCCTCGAAACGGAGGGATTTTTTTTGTAAAAAAGTTGAGGTGTGCAGTTCGTCGGTTTTATATTGATTTTACCATAATTAAATGATTTAGTGATATTTCACGTACTAAATATTTCTTAATTTTATTGTCAGGAAAACTGAATATCAACCAAAACCAAGGGAGTTATGAGAAAGTATTACATCTTTTTGATACTATTATTTTCGCTAGCTGCCGCCAATGCCCAAAGTTTCGGTAATTCTGAAATAAGGGTAGACGGCACTTACGATATTAATATGCTTATTTATGGCGTATGGCTGCGGCAGGGCACCACAGGAAATGTTACCATGCGCTTTAACCAAACCCCCGAAGGTATAACCACTGCCGTAAACATGGTTAAAAAAATGCTTGCCGATAACGGTAAAAGCATGGAAAGCCCTGATATTTTTAACAGCTTTGAAGGAAGTGACCTTAACCGAAAGGATTCCGGAAAAATGCATTACTCCATACAGGCAGGAAATTCACGAATAAATGAGGGATGGATTCTGGAAGACGGATCTGTTTTACAGTTGCTGTTTGGAGCCTGTAATTATGAGGTGAACATTATAAATGCCTATAAATAAAAAAGACCCGTGGGTGGAAGCCCCTGGGTCTTTAAATTGTTGGTCCATAACATGACCAGCAATGAGCGGCAAATGTATTGCTAATATTTGATTAACACTACAAAAATCTGCTTTATTTTACTTTACTATTATCTCATGTTTTGTGAGCAGTCCCTTAAGTCCTGATTGTGAAAATATTGCCCTTTTCAATTTATTCTTTTCAGGGTCTATTGTAAAGTTATAACTGCTGTAAAAATCGGTTTTATTAGCAATTGTATCCATAAAAACACTTTTATGCAGGTCACAATTGTCAAAAATGGCTCCGGTTAAGTCGGCACTCATAAAGTCGGCGGCAATAATTCGGCAATCTGTAAACACGGTACTTTTCATTTTCAGGGTATAAAATTTGGCATAGTCAAGTATACAATCCTTAAACTCAAATTTGAACAGCAGCGAATCTACCATAGCAAAGTTTACTCCGGTAAAATCACACCCGGTAAACATCACATCCCTCAACGATACATAGTTTATCCTGGCTTCGGTAAAATTGCAGTTTACAAATTCACAGTCAATAAAAGCTACGCCTAAGTAATTACATTCTGTAAAATCGCAATTGGTAAACGTACAGCGCTCAAAATCTTTATACATAATATCGTCAGTGCCAAATATCTTGTCGGTAACCTGTAAGTCGAGTATGTAGTTTGAAGACATAATGTGGGTTTTAGCGAAGCAAGTTAGTGAATAGCGGTTTTTAAGAAGCCGTATTTTGTGATTTTATTAAAACAAAGACATTTTATAATGGCTAACTTAGTGATACTTAATTAGTAACTAAATAAAAAAGAATCATGAAAAAAACAGTATTCACACTTTTATTTTTACTTAGTGTAGCATTTGTACAGGCACAATCTTTTGGAGCGTCAGGACTTAGTGTAAGAGGGAACTTTTCTAATGCTAAAGATTACCAAAAGTGGTTTAGGATAGGCAATACAAACGATGCCACTATGAAGTTTGAACAAACCGAGAAAGGTATTGACGAAGCTGTAGCTACAATACAGCGTATGTTAGTTGAAAATAACCTTGATGTTGGCAGACCGGATGTTTATAAGAGTGTAAAGGTAGAAGGGACAGGTAGCGATACCGCAAGACTAAACAGATTAATAATGTCAGGTGATGCAAGGGTTAATCTTGCCTGGTTTGCGCCCGACGGATCTACATTACAACTTTTCTTAGATAAAAACAGTTATGAGGTTAATGTAATGAATGCCTTTAAGATGTAATAAATATGTACCTTAGGCTCTCTTAATAGGGAAGTATGGATTCATTACAAAAATTGCGTCAGGTTGTTTTTAGCCTTCATCCTTTGCCGGATATGGAATGGGAACAGTTTGCCGAAATACTTCAATACAAATCATTTTACAAAGGAGATTTCCTTATAAGCGAAGGAGAGCAGGAACATAATGTTTACTTTTTACTGAAAGGTACCACGCGTAATTACTTTAACCGTGACGGAAAAGAATTTACGGTTGCCTTTCATTTTGAAGGTGAGTTTGTTACTGCTTTCTATTCGTTAATAACCTCAAAACCCAGTGTGGTTACTATCGAATTCCTTGAGGATGCACATGTAATAGCTATACCCTATAATAAACTACAGGAATTTTATACCGGTTCTTTTAACGGGGCTACCGTAGGCAGAAAAATGGCAGAAATACAGTATGCCAGGCGACTTGAAAAAGAAATGGAGCTCCTTTCGCTTACAGCAGAAGAGCGGTATGCCCGATTATTGAAAAAGAATCCTAAAATAGTAGCTTCTGTTTCGGTAAAACATATTTCTTCCTATTTGGGTATACAACCGGAAAGTCTTAGCCGTATAAGGAAACAATATTCTCGAAACTAACATACATCATTTTTAATGTAGTACGGTAGCCTCAATTTTGCTTTAAAAAGTAAAATTATGGATGTTGTTATAGTACTATCGGTGTTTTTTGTTTTGAGTGCCCTGTATTTTAAGCTTGTAAAGAAAACTTATAAATGGAAGGTTAGTGGTAACATAGCCATGTGTGCCATGCTTATGTTTACAGCTATAGGCCATTTTTTGTTTACCAAAGGTATGGGTATGATGCTGCCTCCTTTTATTCCGTATAAAGAGTTTGTGGTTTACCTTACGGGAGTTATGGAAATAGCATTTGGACTTTTGTTATTGTTTCCAAAATACAGGAAGCGAACAGGAATAATACTTATAATTTTCTTTATTCTTATCCTTCCGTCTAATATTTATGCAGCCCTGCATCATGTCAATTTAAAAACTGCCGACTTTAGTGGTAACGGACCTGTGTACTTATGGTTCAGGATTCCTTTACAGTTGTTTTTCATCTGTTGGGTTTACCTGTTTTCGATAAAGAAATAAGAGTTTTCTTGTTTTAAAACAATTCTCTGTTGTTAGTATAATTTTTTGTTAAAACGATTTGGGTAGATGTTAAATATCTGATAATTAGGTATATTTAAGTAACAATTAAATCACCCATTATGATAAGAAAATTATTACTCTTCGTTTTCTTTATCCCTTTTACTGTATTTTCTCAAAAGGTTAAAGTGGATTCTGTAGCGGTGCTTGTTTTAGACAGAATGAGCGATGTTATAGGTGAATTAGGTTCCTGTAGTTTTAATCTGACTACTTCGGTTGATGAGAAAGGCCTTTATGGCCTTGAAAAGAAATTCTCTAATTATGAAGTGTACTTTAAAGGGCCTTCTAAAATGCTTGTGCAGGCCCGTAGCGACGATTTTCATAAAGGATACTGGTATAATGGCGAACACATGGTATATTATTCCTATAAAGAGAATAACTACTCTGTAATAGATGCTCCCGATTCTACACTGGTAATGATAGACAGAATTCATGAAGATTATGAGATAGAGTTCCCTGCTTCAGATTTTTTCTATCCTGCAATTACAGATGATATACTGGAAAACTTTCCTACAATAGCTTTCTTGGGCAGTAAAAATATACATGGACAAAACTGTTTTCACATTCTTGCAGACAACGACAAGATGACTTTTCAGGTATGGATATCGGATGATGCCCTAACCCTGCCTTTAAAGTTTGCCATAACATATAAGGATAAGGAAGGAAGCCCGCAATACCTGGCATCTTTTTCGGATTGGAAACTTAATCCCGATTTGCCGGATGTCTTATTTGAATTTATCCCGCCACCGGGCTCCCATGAAATAACTATCTTATCAAAAAACGAACAGTAATTAAAAGCTTTATCCCATGGAAACACTATCAAACAAAACGTTAAGGTATGTAGCAGCCATGATTATGGCTTTAGTACTATTTTTTCCATTTGAAATGGAAGCCCAGAGAATACCACACAGATCCGGAGGCGGTGGAGGAGGAGGAATGGCCCACAGGAGTGCACCCTCCAGAAGTGCCCCGTCAAGACAGGCCCCATCCAGAAAAGCACCTACTAGGCAGGCTCCGTCCCGATCAACACAGCAGGCACATTCACAGCCTAAACGAACCATTAACGGAGGTAGCAGAAAATCGCCCGACAGAAAGTCTACTACCAATCATAATATCTCTTCAAATAACAGAGGGGGTGATAATAAGATAGGTAACAATAACGACAGGAATTCCGGTAACAGAAACTCAGGTAACAGAGGTAATAATTCCGGTAATAGGGTAAATAACTCAGGCAACAGAGGAAATAATAATAATGTAAACATTAATATTGATAATAGTAAACACTATAATCATATTAATAACAGGAATACGGTAGTTCGCTCTAACAGGGCAGCATATGTAAGGCCGCCTTATCGTTATGGCGGTTTTGGTTTTTATGCTTACAGACCATACTATTATCATCCTTTCCGTCCGTTTTATTGGGGACCTGTATGGCATCCGTGGGGTTATTTTGTAGCGTCACTGGCCACGACTGCAATTATTATTTCTATAGAAAATCAAAAGTACCATTACGATCAAGGGGTGTATTAAGTAGAGAGCGACGGAGGTTATACCGTGGTTCAGGCTCCCGTTGGTGCAACCATAAAAGTCCTCCCTGAAGGATCGGAAACCGTTACGGTAAACGAAACCACAAACAACTATTATTACGGTGGTACCTATTATGAAAAATCAGGTGATGGTTATACTGTTGTACCTCCCACAGCAGGTACTATTGTAGAACATCTTCCTGAAGGTGGGGAAGAAGTGAGAATGGGCGACCAAACCTATGTTAAATATGGCGAAACTTATTATCAGCCTGTTCAGATTGATGGTAAGAATATGTACGAGGTAGTAGATGCTAAAGAGGAAAAGTAAGGTGTAAGCATTGTTTCTATATATTTTTATTGTAATTTTTTTCTTTCATTACACAGTAATTAATTTTTTGTTAAAGTAGTATTTTATTTGTTAAATAGTGAATTTTAATACTTACATTTAATATGTAGATTAATATTACTTACTGTTTAAAAACGGTAATGTAAAGGTGTTAATAAGACTAGGAAAATAGAAGAAGTTTTACCCCACAAAACAAGCTGATGACCCACACAAAAAATTGGCTTAACAGTATTTCCCTACATTTACGTATAGCCCTTATAGGGTTTGTATGGCTGTGTAGTTATGGAACCGGTTATGCACAGAACGATACTATAATCCTTAAAAATAAGGACAGACTTATTGGTGAAATAAAAGAAATGGACAGAGGTGTCCTTATTATTGAAACCGATTATAGTGATAGTGATTTTAAATTAAAATGGATAGATATTAAAAAGCTTTCCAGCGATCAAACCTTTTTAATTACATTAAAAGAAGGAAAGAGAATTAACAGTAAGCTGCAAATGGACTCTATTAACGGGGGCAGGGTAGTTTTACATGACATTATTACAAAAGACTATATCTATACAACAATAGATGATATAGTGTATGTAAAGTCTGTTAAACAGGGCTTTGTATCCCGTTTAGATGCGTCACTGTCTATAGGGTTAAACCTTACGCAAAGTAACAACTTTAAACAGTTAAGTGTAAGGAGTACTTTAGGGTATACAGCAAATTACTGGAGTGTTGCAGGAAGCTATAATGCCATAAAAACACGGCAGGACGAAAGCGAAGATATTAATCGTACGGATGCCAGTCTTGGTCTTAAATATTTTTTTAACCATGATTATTTTATAAATGTTTCTTCAGAAATATTATCCAATAATGAGCAGCAGCTTAAATTAAGGGTTACTACTAAAGCAGGTGTTGGTAAATATTTTGTACATACAAACAGGGTTTACTTTGGTAGTGCAGTAGGTTTGGCATGGAACAATGAAAGGTACGAAGAGGCTTTAGGCACTAACCGAAACAGTGCAGAGGCTTTTGTGGGAATGGAACTGAATATGTTTGATTTTAAAGATTTTAGCCTGCTTACCAATGCTGTTGTTTATCCGAGTTTAACGGAGTCTCGCAGGGTGAGGAGCGATATTAAACTGGATGTAAAATATGATTTGCCTCTTGACTTTTTTATAAAGATGGGAGCAACCTATAACTATGATAAAAGGCCGCCGGAAGGGGCCAATAAAGAAGATTATGTTTTCCAGGCTACTTTTGGCTGGGAATTATAATAATTTGTGTTAGTTTTTATAAGGCACCCCGATATGAAAATATCGGGGTATTCTTTTTTCTAATCCTTTTTAAATCAGAGTTGTAAGAATGCTTGTGATGATTTAATGCCAGATTAGGTTTTTTTAGGCGGGTCTAAAATTGTATATTTGCTGATATTCAATGGTTTTAAGGAATTGCATATCGCATTCTGCAGCCCTTCAGTCCTTATCTATATTACCATAAAATAAATTTTCTGTGTGGTAATAGGGACTTATTGCAAAAGGGGCTATTAGCTTAAATAGTATTAACACAAAGGGGATTATTTATACATCCTGAGGATTAACACATATAACACTTACATAATGGAAATTCACATTATTGATTTAGTAATATTTATTGTTTATCTGGTTGCCATGCTTGGGGTAGGATTCTACTTTATGGGGCGTAACAAATCAAAAGACGATTACTATGTGGGAGGCAGGAACATGTCCGCCGGGCATATAGGCCTTTCGGTAGTAGCTACTGATGTTGGCGGAGGATTCTCGATAGGTCTAGGAGGGCTTGGTTTTATGATGGGGCTTTCGGGAAGCTGGATGCTGTTTACCGGCCTTTTAGGGGCTTGGTTAAGTGCAGTACTGTTAATACCTAAGGTTTACCCCATAGCAAAGGAAAATAAGTTTTTAACCTTTCCGCAGTCACTGGCACATCATTATAATACTAAGGTAGCTCTTATAGCAGGATTTATTTCGCTTATAGGGTATGTAGGTTTTACCAGTTCACAAATACTTGCCGGAGCAAAACTGGTAGAAGCTACTTTTCCGTCGGTATCCATAAATATGGCAGTACTTATAATGGGAGTTATTGCTGTGGTGTATACGGCTGTAGGAGGAATTAAGGCAGTTATTTATACCGATACCATCCAGTGGATAATATTAATGGGCGGACTTATATTTATAGGGATTCCAATGGGATATGTATACATAGGTGGTTGGGAAGCTATTAGTAAAACGGTACCTTCCGGTTTTATGTCGTTAACCAATGTGTCTTTTGTACAGCTGTTTAACTGGTTTATTACCATAGTACCTATATGGTTTGTGGGTATGACACTCTATCAGCGAATATTTGCTTCCAGAGATGTAAAAACAGCTAAAAAGGCATGGTTTGTTGCCGGATTGTTTGAATGGCCTATAATGGCGTTTATGGGCATCGCTTTAGGGTTGTTTGCCAGGGTAGGTTATGAGCAGGGATTATTTGAAGCAATAGGTTATGCTCCCGGAACTCACATTGATCCCGAGCTTGGACTTCCGTTATTTTTAAGGACGATATTACCTGTTGGGTTAATGGGACTGATGCTGTCAGCATACTTCTCGGCTATTATGTCAACAGCCGATAGTTGCTTAATGGCTGCATCGGGTAATTTTACTACCGATATACTGGAATACTTTAAGGGAACCCGAAAGTTCGGGCATATAAAATACTCGCAAATAATAACTCTTGTAATTGGTGCACTAGCTATAATTTTGGCAACCAATATGCGAAATGTGCTGGAGCTGATGCTTTACTCTTATGCATTTATGGTTTCGGGGTTATTAGTACCTGTATTAGGTACTTTACTGCTCAAAAAACCATCGGCAAAGGCGGCAGTGGCAGCCATGATTGTAGGCGGACTCACAACGCTTGTTTTAATAATAACACAGGTGAAACTGCCATTTGCCCTTGATGCTAACTTTTTTGGTATAGCGGCTTCGTTTGTTTCGTTTATGTTGGTGCAGTATACCAGCAAGCTAAAAGGTGTTATGGCTTAAATAACGATTATGAATTTAAATTGATAAAGTCCCGTATATAATACGGGATTTTTTTTGTATATAAAAATGTTAAAAAATTTTACATAAAATACTATCTTGCATCTATTAAACCAATTACAACCATTATGAAAAGAAATCACCTTACATTATTTTTTTTGTTCTTAACTTCTTTTATTTATGCTCAGGAACCATTTGTTACGGTATGGCAGGCCACAGCACCATCATATCAGATAAATATACCGATAGTTAATGAGGCTGGTAATAACTATACTGTAGATTTTGGAGATGGAACTGTGTTAACCAATCAAACCGGGCCTTGTAGCCATGTTTTTGAGTCTATTGGCGGTGAGGAATTACATACCGTAACTATATCTGGTACATTTGGAAGAATAGATTTTTCAACAATGCCTGCATCAGCGGTTAAGCTGTATTATATTCAGCAATGGGGAGATGTGCAATGGACCAGTATGGAACATGCTTTTTTTTCGTGCTATCAGCTAATTATAACTGCTACTGATACTCCTGATTTGAGTCAGGTTACAAGTATGGAAGGTATGTTTCATGGAGCTTCTAACCTTAATTCAGACCCTGAATTTCCTTTAAATCTAAACAATTGGGATGTTTCAAATGTTACTAATATGAAAGATTTATTTAGAGAGGCTCCTATTGGTGAAACTTCCCTTGATAATTGGGACGTTTCTAATGTTACTAATATGGAAGCCATGTTTGCCGATGTTACTAATTTTAATGGGAATCTAAATAGTTGGGATGTATCCAGTGTTACTAATATGAAGCAAATGTTTTATAACACGCAAATGTTTAATCAGCCATTAGATAATTGGGATGTTTCAAATGTGACCGACATGTCTTTTATGTTTAATAAAAATGACGTGTTTAACCAACCATTAAACAGTTGGGATGTATCCAGTGTTACTAATATGGAACAAATGTTTGGAGGTATAGAATCTGTAAGCAGTCATTTTAATCAGCCATTAGACAATTGGGATGTTTCAAGTGTTGTTAACATGAAAGGTATGTTTGCTAATGCTGTAGTCTTTAATCAATCTCTAGATAGTTGGAATGTTTCAAGTGTTACTGATATGTCATATATGTTTTACAGAGCATATGATTACAATCAGCCATTGAATAGTTGGGACGTGTCTAGTGTAACGAATATGAGATATATGTTTAATGATGCACATGTATTTAATCAGCCATTAAATGACTGGGATGTTTCCAGTGTTACCGATATGAGGTATATGTTTACTGATGCTAATAATTTTGACCAACCATTAAATAATTGGGATGTTTCCAGTGTAATAACAATGGAAAGAATGTTTACTGGAGCAGATGTATTTAATGGTGAAGTAGCAAACTGGGATGTATCCAATGTTGTTAACATGGGATATATGTTTGGTGGTGCAGAATTATTTAACCAACCTGTAGGAGATTGGGATGTTTCCAATGTAACTGATATAAATTCAATATTTGCGAACACAAATAATTTTAATCAGCCTTTAAATAATTGGGATGTTTCTAATGTTATTGATATGAATAGTGCTTTTAATGGAGCTTTATCTTTTAATCAGGATTTATCAGATTGGGACTTTTCAGGGGTACAAGCTAATTTTGTTTATTTTGTATCTGGAACTAATCTGAGTACAGTGAATTATGACGCTCTTTTACTTCGATTTGCCGAACAGGAAATAGAAAATCAGTTGTTGATATCATATTATCTTTCTTATTGTGATTCTGTAGTCAGAAATTATCTAATTAATGATTTGGGATGGAATATATCTGAGGACGAGCAGTCTGATGATTGTGAGACCGAAGCAAATCCAATAAACGGATATGTGTTTTTTGATGAAGATAATAATGGATGTACCAATAGTGATGTGCCGGCAGCAAATGTTTTAATAAAAGCAACTAACGGTAATTTTAATTATATTACAACAATAGATACTGACGGCTATTATGAAATGGACACATTTGTAGCAGGTACGTATGAAATAGAGGTTATTGCTAATAATTATTTTACTGTATCTCCAGAAACAGCTACAGTTACCTTTACAGGCACAGGAGATACAGAAGAACTTAATTTTTGTATTACAGCTAACGAGTTAGTAGAGGATTTAAATATAACTATCCTGCCTGTAACTGATGCCCGTCCTGGATTTGAGGCAGAATATCAGTTAGTAATCGAGAACTTAGGGATACAGTCTATCCCTATAGTAACGGTAAGTTTTGAGTATAACGATGCAATGCAGTCTTTTGTAAGTGCTGTTCCGGCTGCATCATCAAACTCAGGAAATGTACTGACTTTTACATTGGCCGATTTTCAGCCTTTTGAAAGCAGGACAATTGATATTATTATGCAAACGTTTACCCCACCTACAGTAAATGGTGATGATGTTTTAAATTTTACAGCTACTGTAACCCCTAACCAAAATGATTATACTCCTGAAGATAATACTTTTGAATTTGAGCAAATTGTGGTAAACTCTTATGATCCTAATGATAAGCGAGTGGTACAGGGGAGCGAAATATATCCTGAACAGACAGATGAATATCTTGACTATATTATAAGATTCCAAAATACAGGAACTGCAAGCGCCATAAATATAAGGGTTAAGGATGTACTTAGTGAAGAGGTAGACTGGAATACGTTTAGACCGATAAGTTCAAGTCATGAATATAGATTAGAAATTACTGATGGTAATCAGGTAGAGTTTATTTTTGAAAACATCAACCTTCCTTTTGAAGGTGAGGATGAAGCAGGTAGTAATGGTTTTATAGCCTATAAAATAAAACCTGTTGCCGGACTTGAGGTTGGTGATATTATTCATGGTAACGAGGTTAACATTTATTTTGATTACAACCTACCTATTATAACAAACAGCGTTACAACAGAGATAGTTAGTTTGATGGGAGTAAACGATTATGCTTTAACCGGCAGCATTGTATTATATCCTAACCCTGCTAATGATGTTCTTCATTTAAAAAGTGAGAATAACGTAGCTCCGGAAATGGTTGCCATATATAACCTACAAGGGCGCGAACTAATGTCTTTTAACCAGAATATGGAGAATATGAATATTAGTGGTTTAAGTGCAGGTGTATACCTTATAACTGTAAAAACCAGTCAGGGGTCAGCACAATACAAACTAATAAAAGAATAATCAGAGATATTTTTAAAAAAGCCCCTGTACTATCAGGGGCTTTTTTTTTATAAGGCATAAGTTTTTGGGGAATCTCAACAACAAAAAAACAGGTAATCCGTTTAACTTAGCATAAAATGAAGATTTAAAAACCAACAATCACACCATGCTGAAAAACCTATTTACCTGCCTTACTATTCTGTTAGGTATTCAAACTGTATTATCTCAAAACATTACCGCTAAAATTATTGATTCAGAGACAGGGGAGAGCCTTTCTTATGCCAATGTTCAAATTGACGGAGAAGATAGTGTAGTAAGTAACTCTGAAGGGTATTTTAGCATACCTCCAAAAAATAATGATGAGAAGACTACACTAACCGTTTCTTTTTTAGGGTATTATACCGAGAATCTAACCGTAGGGGAATTAAAGAATATTAACTTCCTTATAAAAATGCGTCCAGGGACTTTTGAGTTGGAAACGGTATACATATCCAATACAGAAATTGATGCCTATAGTATAATGGCTTCTGTCAGGAAGAATCTTAAAGCCAATTATACAGATTCAGGTAAACCAACAAAAAATACTGTTTTTTTTCGTGAGTCAACAGTAATAAGGCCTAAACAGGTTAAGCTTGAAATGACACAGGCTACGGGATACAGCAAGCAGCAAATTAAGGATGCTAATAAGGAACTGGATGAGTTTGCCGCAAAGATGATAAACTATCCTCCTAAGCAGTTTACAGATAGGTTATATAACTATTATACTTCTACAAAAATACATAAGGAAAAGCCGGTGCCGGTTCAAAAACTTGAAGTCGTAAAAGCAGTAAAATTTAAGGATGCTAACCGATCGGTAACCCTGGATGATATGGAAAAGTTAGGTGCACAGGTTTTATTTAAGCACTTAGACGCCACAAAACATTACAGGATTAAAAGCGGACTTATAGGGGTGAGGGATACCATAGTGTCAAACAATAGTTTTGTTACTGATAGTGAATATCGTGAACTTGAGGACGCGGAGAAAAAGACCAACCAGAAAGCAGCAAGATCATATAACTGGACTTTTTTGTACAGAACAAATATTTTAATCAATGGCAGATTTGACTTTATTAATAGCAGTGAGTTAAGCGAATTATATGAATACAGCTATGCCGGAGTTGCCGAGAGTGACGATAAAAACAACCGTATTTTTATAATCAAATTCAGGCCCAACAAGAGAAGGGCTAAGTATACAGGAACGTTGTATGTTTCCGAGAAAGACTATGCTATTGTAAGGGCGGATTATACTTTAGTGGAAGGAAAGAAGCTTAGTGGTATTAATCTAAAACTTATTTTAGGTATTAAGCAGGCTGAGAATTTTGATAAAGGTACGTTGGTATATAAAAAGAGGGAATCGGGGGAATATTACCTGCAATATGCTTCTCAGGAAAACGGACAGTACATATATATAAACAGGCCGCTGAAATTTATAGAGATAACAGAGGGTGATAAAGACAAGGTAGGTTTTGACTTTAAAGCCGAAATGGATGAGTTTGAGAAAGAAGAATATTTTGTTATGTCGGAATCAGCAATAACAGAAGGCGATTATGAAGCCGCTCAGGAACCCGAATTTGATTATATGCAGTTAGGAAGTTACGATCCTTCTGTATGGAAAGAATATACCACGATAGAGCCTTTAAACGAAATGAAGCAGTTTAAATCGGTTGAGTAAGAGAAAGCAAAAAGCCCATACATTGTATGGGCTTTATTTTTTTAGATTGATACCTGATTATTACTTCAACATGTAAGTAATGGCGCCACCATCAACAGTAATGTCTGCACCACTTATAAAGCTTGCTTGGCCGGAAGATAAAAACACTACTGTATTTGCAATTTCATCGGCAGTACCAAGGCGTTGTAGCGCGGTTGATGCCGCTAAATTTTCTTTAGCTTCAACATTCGCTACACTATCCAGTCCCGGTGTTTGTATTGGTCCCGGGCTAACAAGGTTTACACGTATTTTTCTTTCAGCCAGTTCGTTTGCTGCAATTTGGGCAATTTTGTTTATGGCTCCTTTTGTAGCAGAATATATACTGGTTCCTATACCGGCAGCTGTTGCCACTATTGATGAGGTGAATATAACCGACGAACCATTAGCCAGATGAGGCATTAATTTTTGTAATGTAAAATAATGACCTTTCACATTGGTATTAAACTGAGCATCAAAATCTTCTTCGGTTGTTTGTGCTATAGGTCCGAATGTGGCGATTGCGGCATTCAGGAAAAGTACGTCTAGTTTCCAGTTGTTTTCTGCAACAAATTTTTCCAAAACTGCAATACCATCAAGGTTTGAGGTATCAGACACTAAAGTCTTTAAATTCGGATTATTGATTTCATCTGAAGCCTTTTGCAGGTTATCGGCACTTCTGCTTGTTATTATTACGTTTGCTCCGGCATTAATAAATGCTTTTGCTGTTGCTAGACCTATTCCTGTACTTCCGCCCGTTATTACTACGTTCTTGTTTACTAAACTCATTTTTTGATTTTTAATTATTAACAGTACAAAAGTAAATTACATTAATTTATTATTGTAACTTTGTAACTAAAAGTAACAGTAACTTTAGAGTAACCAGGTAACTTATGACAGAAAACATTTGCCACAAGAAAGAAATCATGGCTATCCACGACACAATGGACGTGTTGGGAGGGAAATGGAAAATATCCATTATATCTACCATGTGCTACTATAATAAAAGACGCTTTTCTGATATACTGAATGATCTTAATGGTATATCTAACAAACAATTAAGTAAAGAGCTGAAGGAATTGGAGCTTAATAAGCTTATTAAACGTACTGTTTTAGATACCCAGCCGATATCGGTACAATACAACCTTACGGATTATGGGCAGTCCCTGCAAAACCTTATTCATGATCTTGCAGCATGGGGCGCAAAACACAGGCAGGTAATAATAGGAGAAAGTAATGTTGTTTAATTAAACTCACTAAATAAGCTGAGTCTAAACAATATTAATATGAATAGTTGCGGAAACGCACAATAAATTATGGAAACAACAAATAAAAAAATAGCTTACTCGATACTTGAGCTTGCCATTGTATCGCGTGGCGTTACTATAGAACAAACATTTAAAAACAGTGTTACTTTAGCACAAAAGGCCGAAGAAATGGGGTACAAGAGGCTATGGTTGGCAGAACACCATAACATGGTACATGTAGCCAGCGTTGCCACTTCTATACTTATAGGGCACATAGCAGGAAATACAAAAACAATCCGTGTAGGATCGGGAGGTATAATGTTGCCTAATCATTCACCGCTTATAGTAGCTGAGCAGTTTGGTACGCTCGGGAGGCTATATCCTAACCGAATTGATTTAGGATTAGGAAGGGCGCCGGGAACCGACCAGTTAACGGCACACGCTATCAGAAGTGACAGAATGCAGTCGGTAAACAGTTTTCCTGCTGAGATTGAGAAAATACAACAGTATTTCTCAACAGAAAGCGAGTGGGAGCAGGTACGTGCTGTAGTAGCCGAAGGGGTTAATGTACCATTATATATTTTAGGTTCGAGTTTAGACAGTGCTCACCTTGCTGCAAAAATGGGACTTCCGTATGCTTTTGCCAGTCATTTTGCGACGGGGTTGCTGGAAGAAGCACTACATATTTACAGAAAAGAGTTCCAGCCTTCTGAGTATCTTGATAAGCCTTACACCATTGCAGGTGTTAATGTAATTGCAGCCGATACCGATGATGAGGCTGAAAGGAACTATACGTCACTGATAAGGATGTTTTTAGGCATACTTACAGGAAAAAGAGAACCTTTACAGCCACCTATGGAAATGACGGATGAACTGATGATGATTCAGCATAACCCTGCAGTAAGGGAAATGCTTAAATACTCTTTTGTAGGAAGGAAAGAAGCTGTTGCGAAGCAGGTGGATAGATTCCTGAATGAAACCGGTGTAGATGAACTGATGGTCGTGTCAAACTTTTATGATCATAATGACAGGATTAAATCCTATCAGATTCTATCTGAAATAATAGACGAACGAAATAGGTAATATTGATAAATAAAAAAAGCCCATACATTGTATGGGCTTTTTTTATTTAAGTGAATTTATAGGATTAAAATCATTTTAACAGGAGCAGTTTATATCATATAAGTATTTCGATTTCCTAAATTGGAAAATTGCAGAATCTGAAATAAAGGAAATCAATGTGATAAAAATTCGTCAATTTAATTGACCTTATTTAGCTATTTAGGAAAAATATACTAAACCTATAAAAATTTATAAGAAGAGAAGAATAAATGTCTAATTTTAAGCCAATTATTTTTATAATGCATCTAATTTATGAGAAAAACAATACTTTTTTTATTTCTTATTTTAAGCCTTGTCCAAATCTACGGACAGGAACGAAGTCAGCAAAACGACTCCAGGGTATATTTGCCTCTTATTGAAAAGCAATATGTTGAAGATAAAATTGCAACAGATGCCAAAACCCCCTTATATGAGTTTGCTATCCTGACCGATGTTGATTATACCACAACTAATAGTGGTACCTGGACAGAACTGCCTAACGGCGACCGTGTTTGGAAATTAAGATTTACATCTGATAATGCTAAAAATACTTGAGGGGTAAAACTAAAAATACAAGTAAATAAAGGGATTAATTATAATTTTGGTTGAATTTGATTTAATTACTCTTTAATTTTTGGTTGAAGCCTTATCCTAATTTTGGCGAAAACTTTAATTACCCATTTTATTTTTGGCGAAAAACGGCCTTAGTACAAAAGATTGTATCGTATTGATGCTTTAATAAGTGCTAAGGCTCTTATTTTACTTAGACGAACCTCTTTGTCCTGATGGTGTTTATTTTGGCTTACAAGCTTTATATGGCCTGCTTTCTCCGATTTCTGCACATACTTGATTGTCACAAGCTCCTCGCCGCTCATATCTAACGACACAAGATACATCTCTCCCCAGAAAATATCGTTTTTTATATCCTGTACATTCTTATAAGCCACTATGTCGCCGCTTTTTAGTAAAGGATACATACTATCTCCGGTAACAAACAAAGCTCCGTCACAGTTAGGTAAATTAGGTATGCTTATATAGTCGATTGGGTTTTGACTGTTAGGATTGTCCAGTAAGTGTACAAGCCCGGCAGATGCTTCCATATTATATATAGGTATTACCTGCATCTCCTTTCTCCTGTCTGTCCTAAGTATATAAGGATTAACCTGTAACCCTTTACTCCTGTCTAAGTTAGGGCTATCCGGCCGCTGTAGGTTCTTTATCGTTTCCCGGCTATACTTCTTATGCTCATTCCAGTCACTTGCCATTTCGGCGATGTCTCCACCCTCAATAATATAAGGTAAGTTTTTTTGCATATTTGGTTTACTGCCAAAATCCTTACCGTTTTCCTTACTGTTTTCATCGGTAAGGTTATTTGCTGTTTTGGTTTTAATCATTTTACCCAATCCAGTCATAAGCCAGTCAGAGCTTAATTCAGGAAAAGCAACTAATATATTCGTAATTTTATCAGCTCCCACGTCCTTATTTAGCTTGTCAGTGTCCAATAAACCACGTGAAAGACCTGTTTTTTCAAAAAAATCTCTCTGCGTAATCCCTTGACTATCAACAAAATTCTTTATTCTTGTACGAACATTTTCGTTTTTTTCGTTCATTTTTGCTATAAATACGAATATATTAGTATATTTGTTCCTGTAATAATTAACAAAGTAAATCAAAAAATATGAGTACACGAAAAAAATTTACTGACAGCTATTACCACGGTGCGGCGACAATAGTTGCAGAAAGGACAAACGTCACTCCAAGATATGTGCGTGATGTACTTAGCGGTTTATATGACGGTGATGGCTTTACAGCCAAGAGACAGAAAACAGTAAAGAAAATAAAGGAAGCAGCAAAGCCCTTTAAAAAGAAGCAAAATGAGGCTAATTACAATTAACGTAAAAGACCTTCTAAGTAAGAGCCAAATTCCTCAGACTCTGACTTCAGCTCATTTATTAAAGTCTCGGTCAGATTTGCAAAAACGGCTTCTTTCTGCTTTGCAGCCTCGTCAAACAAAACCTTCCCGATTGCTTCCTTTCCGGTTATCTGAGTGGCTAAAGCTTTTATTATCTGCTCCTGTAAAAATAGGTCGGTTTGTAAAGCGAGAATTTTTGAGAACAAATAATTAAACATTTTATCCTCCCTAAAGGTGAGGTTATCATCCATAGTTACTACGATTTAAGATTAGACACCTCAAATGTAGTGATTTTCCCGAAAGGCCTACAGAGTGGTTCGAGTCCACTCCGGGAGCAACCAATTAGAACCAGTAACAGTAAAATGAACTTCAAACCAAACGACATACTTTTAAGAAAAACCTCAGATGGCCAAACTGTTTGGCTTAATGAGCGTTTAGTCGTTGAAGTTTGTGGAGTTACTACAGAGTATTTATGGAAGGTTCGCAGTGTTTATAGAAAGACGGTTCAAAACTGCTACCAACGCTTTAATATTTTGCCTGCCTCCGGTAAAAGTTGGAGATGGGCAAAAATTAACAGCCAGTTCTATTATGATATTGACTATCTGCCAAACAGAAGCCCTAAGTTTTACAGAGATTTGTTTGGAGATAAGAATGACCTTGTAGAGAGCTTTAAGAATTTTGAAGCTCAACAGGATAATCAATTACTTGAAAGCTATTTTAAAGGCTATATAAAGGCTAATGAAAAAGACTTTTTGCATTGCTATATAGATTGTACTAAAGAACAACAAAAGGCACTTGCCAAAGCTTGTACGGTTCTTGAGTTCTGTATTACCTATATTCAGGAAAACGAGTTCAGGACAGCTAATGAAGGTTACAAGATTCTTGCTGACCTTATTGAAAAACACGAGCTGCGCTACCTTCCTAAAAATTACAGGATACTTAAAGAAAAGATTGCCGAAGTAACCGAGACAGGAGCAGCTATTGCAGAAGTGATACAGCTACCACGTGCCGGGAACACCAACGCTCTTGAGTACAACGACCCGGAGGTTCTGTCTTGGGCTATGCAGCTTACAGCAATGGGGCAAAACTATTCAAACGACTTTAAAACAAGAAAAATACAGGATATGTGCCGCCTGCTTGGTAAGAAAGTGCCTTCACGCAGGTGGTTTGGCCAAAACATTTACGAGCAGCATAATACAAAGTTCCTTACCGCTTCTCAAAGGTTTGGTAAGGGTACTACAAAAGCCTCTATTTATGAGGGCTATGTACCACTACAAAACGCACTTTTTGCGGGAGATTGTTGGCAGGTAGATGCTACCCGTGTTAACATCATATCACACAAGGCAGATGACGGAGCTAAAAAGTTCCTTTACATAGTAGCTGTAAGAGATGTTCACAGCGGCGATGTACTTGGTTATTGCTTTGACTATAGCGAGAACCGTTGGAGCGTTATAAATGCCCTTAAAATGGCGGTTCAGTCTGCCGGGTATCTTCCTTACGAGTTAGTATTTGACCGTTTTCCGGGACACAATACCGATGAGGCCAAAAGACTTATAAGCTCATTAGAGCAAATGGCTGTAAAAGTTACCATTGCGCACAATGCAAATGCAAAGGCATCACTTGAGCGTTGGTTCGGAACCTTACAGTCAGTATTTATGATGGACAGCCAATACTATTACGGTGAGGGTATCAAATCAAGAAGGACGCACGCACACCGCAGCCCTGAGTACCTGTCCCAACTTGAAAAAGAAAGCAATAAGGCCGGGTTTGACCTTGCCGCAGCATATAACGAGGCTGAGGGTATTGTAGAGGCTTACAGAACCACTCCATACTCTTACTACTCCCGCAAGAATAAAGATTTGAATAAAACACCTAAGCTAATGCATGATGAGAGTGAAAAACCTCACGTACAATGGTTAGAAAACTATCAAATCTCAATGATTTTCGGTCTTAAAAAGAAACTTCAAATCCGTAATGGGTTTATTAAGACAGAAATTCAGAAAACAGAGCGCATTTACCAAGTGGATTATGAGGTAATGAGCAACGAGGCAGAGGTAATAATCAGTTACGACATGGAAGATTTAAGCTTCGTGTACCTGTTCAAATCAAAAGGGGCTTTCCTTGTGCATCTTGGCGAAGCTCAGGAGTTCAGCAAACCACAACTTTACGGCCCTCAAGCCGAATACAATAAGCTTGCAGAGGCAAAACAAAGGCTTGCAGATATTGAAGCCCGAAAACAGGCAGAACTTGAGGAGAAAACCGGATATGATGATGTGAGCCTGATTATGGGACGCTTTACAAACAAACAGGATGCCGAAAGAGCGGAGACAGCTCTACTGCTTCAATCAGCACAAATAGAAAACGAAGGTATAAAAAAAGCTGTTGGCAGCACTTACAATACAACCAACAGCCACGAGATCGATATTAATTCCTTTACTAAAAATCAATATTAACCAAAACTCAAGTAAACCATGACAAATGTACAAAAAAGCGAGATTGTAACAGCCATAAACCGTGAAATAACAGCATTAGGAAGCGGGAACAAAGTATCTGTTAAATGCGATGTGTCAAATGCGACAATCTCCAATATGATAAACGGTAACTGGAACCTTATTAAGCCTGAAATGTGGATGAAGGTCGCAGGCCGATTAAATGTAGTTTTCTCAGGTTGGCAAATTGCCGAAACTACCAACTTTAAAACCATCTGGACAGTATTAAACGACGCTAAAGAACAAAGCCTGTTTATACCAATATCAGAAAAAGCCGGAGCGGGTAAATCTGCCGCTATTGAGGTATTTGTAAAAACTATGCCGGGCGTGTACAGAATAAAGGCAAACGAATGGGCAAAACGTGAGTTTTTAACAGAACTGACTACAAGTCTTGGGATAGAGATACCAAGAGGCGCAGTATCGGTTTACAAGTTAGGTGCTAAAATAATCAACTTCTTTAATGAGAGAGCCTTTGAAAAGCCTCTTTTAATCATAGATGAGGCCGACAAGCTTAAAGCTCCGGCACTTCGTTACCTGATACCGTTTTTTAATGAGCTTGAAGATAAGGTGGGGCTTGTAATATGTGGCACTGAGAACCTTAAAAAAGAGATTAAAAACGGCGTAAGGCTTAACTCTAAAGGCTATGACGAGATAGACAGCCGCTTTGGCCGAAACTATGTAACCCTTATAGGTTCTACAGCTAAAGATATCGAAATGATATGTCAGGCTAACGGCATACACGACAAAACTAAAGCACAAAAGATATTTAAAGAATGTAACCCTTTGCCTGTGACTATAGGACAGGAAGGTCAAAAGCAAATCTTACAGGTTGTACAGGACATGAGAAGGGTTAAGCGAGTAATAAAAAGAGAGTTAATAACCCAAAAAGCTTAGTTATGACAGCAAACTACATCTACAACCCGGAAAAGAGGCACTTAATCTTAACCACGCCGTCAGGAAAACCAGTGTTAAGTATTGCCGGAGCTATAGCTCAGAGAATGTACGACAGAATTAACCAACAAAAACGCCAACCAATGGAAATGAATGCCGACCAACTTGAGAGAAAAATAGCCAAGCTTAATGAATGGCTTTTAGCGAACCCCGAAGGTACACATGATTACAGGCTTAACAAGCAGTCCCGTGACTACCATGTAAACAAGCTTATGGATTTGGAAAACAGCGGACTTCGAAAAATTAAGGTATGACAGCCGCTCAGCAAAACCGAAGGTATAAGCTGCACCAAAGGATAAAGAAACTTTATCGCTATGACCCCAACAAAAGGACAGTAATGTGCCTTATAACGATGAGCAAACCAACAGGTATTTAAACGAGTTAAAAACAAAATTTAATTACAACATACAATTAGAAATAACATGAAAACAAAGGTAGAAGATATTGAGGTAAACAGAGCTGAAACGGTAGGTTCTCAGATTCAGCAAGGGTTAACAAACAAGCCTATTGACATTGAAGGATTAAGCGATGCAGAGCTTGAGCGCATACTTGCCTATCGTAAGGAGCAAAAGGATGCCGAGAACAAAGCTAAAAAGGCAGCTTTTGAGAAACAAAAGGAAAAATTTATTAGTGACACTGTGAGCCAGTTCAGGGCAGCAAGTGAGCTGCTTGTCAAGCTAAAGGCTGACACTATCACTCAGGCAAACGAGCTGTTTAAAAAGATGTTTGAGGTTAACGGTAAAGAGCTGAAGGAGCAAAACACTTTCACTTTTAAAAGTGATGACGGCAAAATGAAGGTGCAGGTAGAGCGTCAGGAACGCTTTGAGTTCACAGAGGAGGCAATTGTTCATATTAACTCTATACGAGACATATTCAGGGCGAAGTTTCAGGACAGGAATAAGGGCTTTTACAACCTTCTGGACGGCATCCTGATGAAGAACTCAAAAGGCGATTACGATGCCAAGCTCCTAACCAAAGCCCGCAAGCAGGTAAATGACTTAGGTGATGCCGCCCTGATAGAGGAGTTTGATAAGCTTGTAGACTGTCAGCGAGTTACAGGCTCATCAACTTACTGCCGAGCTTATGCGGTTGATGAAAACGGAAAGTGGCAGGATATAAACGTACAGTTTTCGAGCTTATAAGTAGTGTGTTTATTTGGTTAGTTGGTTATCCCTGAAGGCGAATTGGAATGCCTTTTACTGCGGGTTCGAGTCCTGCTCAGGGAGCAAATAAAGTTCATTGACATATCGGAACAAAAGGAAAATTGGTTAGTTGGTTTTCCCTGATGTCGAAATTGGTAGACGATAGCCCACGAGAGGGCGAGTGCAACGAAAGGTGTAAATCCTTTGTAATCCTAAAGGAGGAGGTACGTGCGGGTTCGAGTCCCGCTCAGGGAGCAAATTTTAAAACAATCATAGATATGGAAAAAAGCAAATTTAAACTCTGGACAGTAATACAGGTACTGTTCATCGCTCTAAAATTAACAGAGCTAATTGACTGGAACTGGGGTTGGGTTCTTAGCCCAATTTGGATGCCTTTTGTCGCAGCTTTATTACTTACAATAGCTGTAGACATTGCAGAAAAGTATGATTAGTTAGGTAGTTGGTTATCCCTGAAGGCAAATTGGAATGCCTTTTACTGCGAGTTCGAATCCCGCTCAGGGAACAAATTTAAATACTAAAAATGAACATAGAAAAACAAATTAAGTACGCAGGTAAGGTGTTGTCGGCACTTCAAACCCTATTTGATGAAGAGAGTGAAAATTATATAGGGTTAGATGAACTAAGAGAGGGCGACAACATGAGTGATTTCATTCGCGTGTTAGCAACAAGCGCTCCACAACACATTTACATCAAGTTTACAGAAGAGGAAATAGATCCTCTTGATTTTAATTACATCGCTAATCGCTTAATTGTTCAAACAGAATTAAGTAAGTAACAATCCGCAGTGGCACTCATCCCGGTTCGAGACCGGGAGCGGAGCTAATAAATTATGTAAATCATGGCAACAACAAGAAAACTAATGACCCTCTTTAGCAAGTATGGCATTGACGAAAAGCAACGCCATGAGCTAATTTATGCATGGACTTCCGGCAGAACCCAAAGCAGTAAGGATTTGTTAAGTATTGAAATCGACGAGCTGTGCGAAAAGCTCGACAACGATTACAGATATAGGACTAACCTTGATGCAAACACGGAGCTTGCCAAAAGGAAGTTAAGAAGTGAAGTATTAACCATCGCTCAAAGAACCGGGATACACAATCCAAACGACTGGAAAGTGTTTAACCGCTTCATGTTAAACAGCAGCATACTCAAAAAGCGACTGAACGAGTATGAGCTTGACGAATTAGAGCGCCTTGTAAAGCAGTTTAGAGGCATAGAGAGTAATTATAGCCGTTCGGCGGCAAAAGCCGGGACAAAGGCTTATTTCCACTCTAAAGGGCTTCCTAAACCTAACTTTAATTAGTGGCCTATAACAAGAAAAACTATTACACCCGCATTATAGAGATACAGAACCTTACAAAAGACTGTCAGTCGCTTGGTATGACTAATGTACACATCTACAAAACGTACATCCTGCCTCATTACCACATCTCTAAACGCACTTTTGACGAGTACCTGGGCATACCTGCCGAAAGGGAACTAAAAAAGCTTAAAGAAGCAGAGAACAATCAAACTAAACTATTTCCGGATGAAGAATAACGAAGAAAAAGCATGCGCTCACGAGAGCCGGTACACTAAGGTTCTGGACAGTTCTGCCACGTGTGAAACTACAGTAACAGCCTGTACAGCCTGCGGGGCGCATTTAGACAAACCTATAACACAAAGTTAGTATGACAGAAGAAGTACAAAACAAAATTGCTAAGGTTTACGAGCTTGTGAACCGAGGCGAACAGGGAGAGCGTGAAGCTGCTAAAAAAGCCCTTGACAAGCTTTTAAAAAAGTACAACTTAGATGAGTCGGCCATAGCAGCAATAAAGCTCAGGCGATACACTTTTAAATATTCTACCAATTTGGAGCTTATGCTGCTTTCACAACTGATAGAATATTTCTTAAAAGGCAAAGAAGTGGCAGCTTACAGGGATACAAGGATGTGTCGTGAGGTAGTTATGAAGCTTGAATATGTTGATTTTATCCTTATAGATACAGCATACGAGTATTTCCGCAGGCACATGAAAGCACAGTATAAAAAGCTTTGCCTGCCTAAAATAAACAGATGCAGGTCAGTTAAAACAAAGAATAAAAGGCGTGCTGAGCTTCAGGATTTGTTTTTCAGAAAGTATGTGGTAGCAAGTAAGATTTACCATACAGACCAACTGGAAACGGTAGACCTTTCAACGCTTACCGATAAGGAACGTAAAGACAGGATGGCCTTGTCAGGCGTTCAGGGTGGCGAGTACAACAGTCAGGTATCAACAGGATTATATCTTGAAGCATGAAACTAAAAATAGAGCTTTCAATATTTCAGTTAGCTATAATAAATGAGCTGATTGCAGACAACCTGCCTATAATGTCAAGAGGTTTGCTTAAAAGTGAAAAAAGTGCCTTTTACCTTATGTCTCAGGTTGCAGATAAGCTTCTTAAAAAAGCTATAGATAAGCGGGTATCAGATAAGAAATTCAAAATTTCATTACAGTATTACGAAGCTTTTGCCCTGCACCAGTTCTTGTTAACCTTCATTGACTACACCGAAACTGACAACAGGAGGATAACACGTGATATAATTGGAATAATCAATCAAAAATTAGCATAATGAGTACTTTAAAAACTTACACCATAACCGGGACGAGCTTTGAAGGCTCACTGGTGTTTAAATACGATTTAAACGGAAGCTTACAGTCGTATGAGCTAGACGGAGAGCTAAACGATGTGCAAAAGAAGTGGTTATATAACGGTAGATTCCCATTCAATGAGGTGGGTATTAGAACCTTTATGTCCATAAATAATTTTACCGTACATGGCGGTGAACTTGACCTGAGCTTTGACCACTTTTGGGATGCCTATGCTTTTAAGGTTGGCAAAAAGCCTATGGCTGCTAACATCTGGAAACGGATGTCTAAAGCCGATAAAATTGCCGCACTAACAGGCATTAAGCCTTATGATGCTCATTTAAGGCGACACCTTCAAAGAGAGAAGGCAAATCCTACCACTTACCTCAACCAAAGGTATTGGGAGAACGAATGGAATAAATATTAACCTTTAAAAGACTCTTAAATCATGGAAAAAATAATAGCAGCTGTAGTGTTTGTTATTGTGATAATAGCTATCACATCATGCAGCCCGGTAGAAGATTACTACGATGATGAACCAATAGATTTTACATCACATGATCCTGTTCCGGTAGAACTCTTAGGAGACTACACGGCGCAAAACGGCAAAGAGGTGCTGATAAAAATAGCTGAAGACAACATCACACTAAACCTTAGTGATTATACAGGCGAGTACTTTGATTTACACCTTCTGGAATATTCGGTTTTCAATAATGGCGACTGTTGGTATATTGTGTACCTCCCGGATGGTAGAGAGATACGGTTTAGCAACTACATAAAGGAGCTTGATTTTATTGTCTTGTCGATATGGCAAAACAACACCCGAAACGAGATAGGCGTATTCTACAAAACCCAAAAAGCACAACCTTTAAAATAGTTTTAAAACATGACAAAAACTGAACAAATTGAGGTAGATGACCTCTTTAAAGATGCAGCTATAATAGTTGTCGAAACAGGAGAAGTAAGGCCTGCAAGACTTCAAATGAAGTTAAAAATAGGCTATATGAGAGCCAGTAGGATTGTAGAACAGCTAAGAGCTGCTGAGATAGTGACGGGAGAACAGCCTTACTGTGTAGTGCAAATCAAGTCACTGGACGACTTAGAAACTCACCTGCAGAACTTGTAAAGTAAATCCATAATAGATAAAGAGAGGCTTAGGCCTCTTTTTTTTGCTAACTTTGAACCTCATTTATAACCTATGATAACAGATTATTGCGAAAGCTGCGGCAGTGAGAACATAGAAACTTACCTTAAAAACAAGCATTGGGAAAGTAAATGTAATAGCTGCAATACTATTGCAGTGGTAGCAGAACCAGTACAACCTTAAAAACAGAAATATGAAAAAAATCCTTACCTTATTTTTGCTGCTCAGCACGGCAGTAACTTTACAAGCTCAGGAACTGACCGGAGCAACTCTTAAAGATTTTGTCTTTAAGTCCAAAGCGCAATTAACGTCAAAGTACGGGAAGCCTGTAGAGGTAATTAGCTCTGATGAGGAGACTCGAAATTTAGAATCGTTATTAGGATATACGACCTATTCATGGACTCTAAAAAATGAATTAAAGATAGAGGTAACTTATACTGAAGAAAAAGTTCAAACAGTAAGGGTTGATAAATATAAATTTAATAAGGATAGATTTTATTTAGAACTGAACTGGGATAAACCGACTCTTAAAAAAGTACAAGACTATGTAGAGATAAAAGGTTTAAAAGGTTTCGATGCGAAATATTATAATCAATCTTCAGAGCTTGTATTGTTTATGGAAAATCCAAATATTAAAACCTTTGGTAAGAAAAAGTAAAGCCCTCATATGAGGGCTTTTTTTATTTTTGTGTGGATATGAGTTTTTGATATACACTCGTCGCGTAGGTAAGTTCCATCTCCTTAGCCTTCTTCTTTTTAGGTGTAGTCCATTGAACGGCACTAATTGCTTTTTCATTCTTTTCAATAAAATCTTTCAAAATTTTATCTTTCTCTGCATTACTTAATAATTTGGATGAAGCAAGCAGGTTATAAAAGCCTGTAAAATGAGGCAGATTGTTATCAAGAGCTATCTGTTCATTAATCCAAAACAATTTTTGCTCCTCAGTACCTTCATTATATACTCTGTGGTTTATTAAAGTTAACCACATGTTTTTAAGGTTGGTTGTATAATCAGCTTCAGCAGTTCTTACGTCTTCTTTATACAACTCTTCTAATTTAGTTAGAGGTATACTCTCAGCATCAGAAAGGGTGTTATAAATAATCCTGTCCCTTGGAATCATCCCCCCGGCTCTTTCTTCAGTAACTACCTTTGACTTAAGAGAGGTGTCTTCAGTAGTAGTATCTTTATCATCGGAACAACCTACAAATAAAGATGTAAAAGCTAAAATGCAAAATATTTTTTTCATAATGTATTTTCTTTTAATCGTTAAACTTAAGCTGCGTCTTCATCGCAACAATCATTCTGTGCAAGTTGGCTTGTCGGGTAAGTAATGGTTTCTACCAAAGTAAAGTTGTTGGCGCCTGCAGGTTCCCATTTAAACGCGTAAGCATTATTTACACCTACAGCTCTTTCGTCACAACAGTCTCTACCGCTATCTATAACAGTATACTCAATTGTTTGGCCTGATGAATAACTGCCGCAGGCACATTTACGAGTTTGAGGAAAAGCTGTGGCTACAGCTCCAAAAAAAGTTAGAAGTAGTAAGGTTTTTTTCTTCATAAGATTAACATTTAATTGGTTGAATAAGAACAAATTAAAAAAATAATACCGCTTTAAACTGTTAAATGAGTGTTAATGTTTTACTTTTTCTTAGTCAAAGTTAAAGTCAACCTGCTGTGTATTTGTCTTTATGGTTCCGGTGGTGGTTACATCTTCGCCACTGGCTTGGTTGTAACCGTCTATAGCTTTTTTAACCCTGCCCATGTAACTGCATTCAAAGCTAAAAATGTGTACCGTTGTAGGGCTTTCATCCTGAGCCAGTCCTTCAGTAATAAGCTTTAGCTTTCCGGTGTTTTTTGTTTCAAGCTGATACACGAGGTCATATAGAACGTCCTGCCAGTCAAAAAACAGTAAGGCACTTTCCCTGTCGGCACTTTTATTATCGGTTTCATATATCTGTTCCCAACAGCAATGCAGGCTAATGGTTGCCGTGTTCGTGTCATGATTTATATTGTACTCTACCAATACGGCCGGGAGCAATAGCTGTTCAAATTCCTTTTCATACAAATACTGCCCTTTGTAAAGGTCTACCATTGCAACGGCCTTAACATTCTTTTCCGTAAACTTCTCTATGGCTTCCTCTCCTGTAATTTTGGAGGTAAGCTCTTTGTAAAACTCTTTCATTTTAAAACTATTTTATAACTGCTTTAATATCGTTTTCAAGTGTTCTTTCAATCCTTCTCATTAGTACATGAGATTCCCCTAAAAACTGCCTCTTTTTAAATGTACGCTCCATTTTCCGGGTGTGTGCCTGTACGGTTACTTTACGCTGATTGCGCCCTCTCCTTACGGCTCTTTGGTGTTGCTTTACCGTAACCGTCCGGTTAATGGTAAGGCCGTCATTATGTGCCTGAGCATAAGGCACATCGGTACCGATTATAAAGTAAGTGCGGCCAACCCGTATTTTACGGATGGAACGTTTTAACCGCCCGGTTCTAACCATTAACGAACCCCGGTCTTTACGCTTACGTGGTTCCCACGGCTCACGGCTGCGGTCAACCCAGTTTTTTTGAACAAAGCGTTCTTTGCTGAAGTTAACCGCTATTGTGGCCGCTTTAGGGACAAAGCCCTCATGTATCCGGCTTAGCTTTTTAAGCTTGATAAAAATATTACTACTCATAGCTTAACTCTACACCTCTAAGCACTCTCATCATAGCCTCATTAAACCACTCCTCAATTTCCTCCGGTGTTTTGTTGGCCAGTGTGGTTTTTGAGGTGTTAATGCCGCCTTTGTTAAGAGCTTCAATATTAATAGTAATACTGCGGGGTTGTGAAGCTCTTTCACTTACACTGTTTACCTGTTCACTGGCCATAGAGCTACCGCTGCTACCCCTTTCATCATCTGCCACTAATTTGCGCCCGGAAAGGTTCGACAGGATCTGCTCGTTCTTTTTGCGCATACTGGTCAGGTCGTCGGAAGTGTAACCTCCTGTAATCTCCCTAATGTTTTGGTCTATGTCAAACTTGAGTTTCTTTATCCTTTTTTGCACTTCAGGGAATGACTGATTAGGGTTTTTCTGTTCTTCCTTCAGCTGTCTATAAAGACTGTTGATATTTTTTGCATTTTGGTTTTCTCCTGCCTTTAAGGTGGCTTTTAAGGTAGAGACAGAATTATCAATTTCCTGTATCCTTCCCTGTGCAGTACTTTTAAGCTCCTCTGCCTGTCGTTTATCAATACTTGCCAGTGTAGACTTGGTTAAATCAAGCTTTGTGCCTTTAACAAGCCCTGCACGCTTCTCGTCAAAGGTCTTTTCCTTCTCAAGGAACTTTTGAAACTCCTCACTCTGAAACTTCAGGTCGGAGATACTTACTGCAAGTGTGGCAATCATAGATGCTATAAGCCCCACCATGTTAGACTTAAATGCAGTATTAAACCCTTTCATAGCTGTAGTGGCCGCTTTAATGCCGTTTGACAATCCCCCTGTAAATGCCATTGCCACTTTACCTACCGATGAGGCCACAAGCAGGTTAGTGGTTTTGAATACTGCAAACGCCAAAGCTGCTCTCTTTACAACCACGATTATAGTATCCATATTCCTGTAAACCTTGTCCAGTAACTTTTCTAAAAACTCAAGGCCATGAGCTACTGAAGGAAGTATCTTTTCACCTAAGCCTATCATTACCGTGTTAAACTTGTTTTTAACGATGGTTGAAAGCGTTTTAAAGTCTCCTTTAGCGTTCTTCAGTGCATCGTCAAGGTTAAAGCTTGAGGCATCAAAAGCGTTGAAGGTGTTAAAGAAGTCATCAGCTCCGGTCTTAAGTTTAACGAATAAAGCTCTTAACCCTTCGGGGCCTCCTATCTTATTGATAAGCTCATCAATCTGTTTAGGGGTCATTCGTTGGAACTTGGTGTTTACCTCCTCAAGAACCTTAGTTAAATCCCTTACCTGCCCTTTATTGTCATACAGGCTAACGCCTATTGATTTAAGCCCTTTTATTGTGGCTTCCTGAGTAAGCCCCTGAAAGGCTGTCTTTGTCATGTTAGCGGCTTCGGCACTTCCTTTTGCAATTGATGTGAACCCGGCAAAAATTTTGTTGGCCACATCTACATTCTGACCTGCACCTTTAGCAGCTCCGGCATATTCCGTTTGCACCTGAGCCAGTTCCTTAAAGGTGGTAATACCTACCTGTACCGCCCGTGCGTTACTCTCCAGTAACATCCGGGTGTCTCCCACACCAAGCCCAAAGGCTTTAATGGCTTTTGTTGTGGCATTAATAGAGTCGTTCAGGTCGGCTCCTGTAGCGGTGCTAAAGTTGGCCACCTGTGTAAATATCTCTTTGGCATCCTTACCATAGTAGCCCAATGCCGACTGGATATCATAATAAGCCTTTGCCGTATCGGTAGCAGCCTTTCCTGTCTCAAATGCAGAGTCCCGGATTAGGGTTTTATAGTTGGTAAGTTGTTCCTGGGTCTTGTCGAGGTTAAGCTGCCTAATGTTCAGGAACTCGGCATTAAACTTACCTGCTTCGTTAACTCCGGTAGCGAGTAACCCGGTTACGGCCACGATACCGGAGGCGAGCAAGACGTAAGGATTACCGAGTAACTCCACCGCCCGCCCAAAAAGAGGCATTTGCTCTGTCATAGCCTTAAAGGAACGCACCGTATACTCTTTCAGGCTCCTTAGTTTGCCTTTCATGTAGTCGGTCGCCTTTCCAAGCTTTTCCTGCACCTGTTTTAGCTTAGTGTTAAAGAGCTTATTTTTAAGCTCCATTAATAATTCTAATTTGCTTGGCATAGTATATTTATAATTTTATATCTTTGTAATCACTAAAGGCTTTAAATCGTGCTGGTTAATATTAGGGTTAATGCATTCGCAACCCTGAGA
Source organism: Flavobacterium alkalisoli (assembly GCF_008000935.1). NCBI lineage: Bacteria > Pseudomonadati > Bacteroidota > Flavobacteriia > Flavobacteriales > Flavobacteriaceae > Flavobacterium > Flavobacterium alkalisoli. The sequence continues at coordinate 3,580,247 of NZ_CP042831.1, read as the reverse complement.
ATATCTCTAAGAGCAGGCGATTTAAAGCCTATTTTTATGTATTAAAATACCGCTTCTGATTATCTCCTCGCCAACCTTCATTTTAAACCATGTACCTACTTCGTTGTATCTGTTACCTGCATTTACAGGCACTACCATTACAAAGTTTTCAAAGAAGCGTACATACATTGTTTGTTTGGCCTGTGGCTTTAACCACACTTCATCCGGAGATAAAAGCACATCCTTTACAAGCGGGAATAGCTGATGCCTGTTTTCGTCTGCCTTTACGTACTTGCCTGAAGTGTGAGTTTTAAAGTTCTTTTTGGTTAGTACTGTTTTCCTTTTTAAATAGTCTTCAAATCCCATTAAACCTTTTACAGATTCTTTAAACAGTTCACCAACATTGTCAGGCGTGATGCTCTTGTCAAGCTCTGCTTTAGGTAGGGACTTCATGTCCTTAAAGGCAGGCAGGTTGTACGCCTTCTCATAGGTCATTTTAGTTATCTTCTTGCCGTCCATTTTAGCATACTGCTGCGCTTTGGTAAATACCTCCTTCAGGTCGCCCCGGTTGATGTCAAACTTAGAGTCGGTAAATTTGTCGCCTAACAGTTTTTTTGCAGCATTCCCGGCTGTTACTTTACCTTCTGTTTTACCTAAGTACTGTACCATCTCACAACGGCAGCCGTAACTATTAGGCGGCCATAACCTCATGGCTTCTTTGTCGTCCAGTGAGAATATTTTACCGTCAAGGGCTTGGTGTTCCGCACGTACCCTATCATCTCCGGCAGTCTGATACTGTACAAATGATGTAACCGTGTCCTTCTCGGCCAAGAACCTTAAATAAGCTGCTGACGTTTGCCCGGTAGCTACCGAAAGGTTATACTCTGTCTCAAGCCAGTTGCCGTTAAAGTTGTCTGCGAGCTTTGCAGCCTCTGCCTTAAATTCATCAAAGCTCCTTATCTGTGCTTTGTCCTTATTGATAAGCAGGTTTGATAGCGTGGCCAGTCTTGCCTCAGTCTTACCTTCTGCAAACTCAAAAAGGTTGTACTCCATCATGCTCAGGGCTAAATGGTCTGGCTCATTCCATCCGGCTTCCATTCTTCTTTTGCCCCAACCTTCATGCAGGCCATTAAGGAATGCAAGTCCTTCGTCGGCCATGAGCTGCGCCTCTGTGCTTAGAGTGTCTTTGTTTTCCCATACTTCCTGAGTGAGCTTATCGTGGTGCTGCTTTATGGCATCCTGAAGCTTTTTGTTAACGGCAAACATATGTTCGTCGCAACACTTATCCGGATACTGTGGCAGGTTTAGGTTCTGGTAAATGCTCTCGTGCATCGCTACGGTGTTAAAGGAGCTTTTTTTTTTACCGATAAGCGGAACGCTAAACGTTTTAGAAAGCCAGTCCATGTCCGGCTCATAATCCTTTTCAATCATTCCGTTCACGATAGTCCAAAACTTATCAAGCTCAAGGTTGTGGCTCTGGTCATACTCAAGAACATCTCCGTCTTTAAATATCGAATAGCCCTGATTGATTAAAAGCGGAATCAACTGATCGTTTACCAAAAAGGTTACAAAACGCTTGTCGGCTACTGCAATCTTATCGTCAAGGTTACGCTCATGTACTTCGCTCTGGCTTCGTGATGAGCCGTTCTCGGTTATCATGTTTCCTCCTACGATAGCAGTTGAGATTTCCGTCTTATTCATTTTGATAAACTCATTGTACACCTGAAAGGCATCGGTACGGTTAGACTCCTTAAAGTCGATAGTGGTACCTATAGGGAAAACCCCGGTAGAAGCTTCCCCGAGTTGTTGAAGCATATAATCTACCTTGTCTATTACCTTCGGGTCTGTTGAGTTTGTGGTGGCCGTAATAAGAGGTAAACCGAATTTCTCACAGAACTCTGCCCACGACTGTGAAACGTTACGCTTCCAGATAAGGTTCGGCACGATATCGTTCATAAGGCCAAGCTCTGTCTCTGTGTCGGTAATCTCAATTAGCCAGTTTTCATAATACGGGTCATCATACTTTATGAAATCATCTTTTGTAAGGTCAGGAAAAACCGCTTTGAGTTCCGGTACCACATTTCGCCTCGGTATAAGCTTAAATTCCGCTTTCTTTTGACTAAATGCTAAGAACTCAATAAGGGTGGTTCCATAGAGTATCGAGTCCAGTGCCTTGGATGTAAAGTCATAGAACCAAGCCGAGTTTAAGAACTTGGTGGCTTCCTCGTTTACGTCTCCGTTGTTATTCTTTACTGAGAAGTCAGTATTAAGGGTAGCATACTTACGCATGCGTACCTGAGCTTTATAATGGCCGTCTGTCTTCAGGTCATTGTACAAGTCCTGTAATGCATCCCTTCTGGGCTTCTCAGGATGTTCGGCATACTTGATAGCGTTACGCCACTTTTGTATATCTTTCCGGGAGCGGTCGGAGTACTGTTTTACAAGCTTATCTATAATACGCCTGTCGGCATCGCTCACACGTTCCCGGCCGCTTGTTTTTGCTGCCTGAGGTGCGGACGTGTTTTTACGGCCTGTGCCGAATGAAAACTCTCTACCTAATATCTTCATGCTGTTTTGATGTGTTATTGCGTTAAAAATGCGTTTTAAAGGTGTTTTAAAGGTTATGTGTTACCACTTTTGGTCTTCACTTTGTCGTGCGCTCCTGATTTTAATATTTATCATTTCGTCTCCGGACTCGTTTTCGTACAAGGGCAGGTCAGGCACAAAGTCGCCTTTAGCTACACCTTTTAACCATTCCAGAGCATCGCCGTACCGCTCACTCCTGTGTTTGGGTATTAGGTTAGGTGCGGTAGATGAGTACAGGTGGTAAAGTGTAAGGTCTATAGTGAGCATTACTATGTACGCATCCCTGCCGTCTGTCGCTCCGGGGTCGTTTGAGTCATAGTTTACAAATACCTTGTCAACCGGATGTTTACCTGCTATATATTTCTTAATCTGTGACACGGCCATGTTCTCGGCCGTGTGAAGCTTTGCATCGTTATAATTGCTTAGTAGTGCTGCTTTAATCTCGTTACGCACTATTGCTGTATAATCGGTATCGTTTAAAAATCTTGCCATTAGTATCGGTTTTTGCTGCGGTTAATAATATCTCTCCTTGATGTTGTACGTGTCTCAAATCCGTCCACATAAGTGACAGCGTTTAGTTTAGCTATTGCAGATTGTAAGGAGTCGGGGCCGTCATCATTAGCGGTACTTCCTTTCTCAAAAGCTAACAGTTGGTCATCTAAGGTTTTGCTGTCCGGGTCTTCCTGAATCTCGGTACTGGTGTACATATTACCTCTCTCAAATATTCCCTGCATTGACTCAATCCTGTCAAACTTGTCGGTCTTGCTTTTTTTGTCTGCCACTACAGGTATATGATATCCTCGTAAGTCGCCCTCCGTATCAAAGTCATTTACAAACTCATCCATAGCAAATAGACCCTCTATGTAATACCTTATATTGTAGTTTTCTAAATTGTGCTTTTCGTACATATCATAGAGCCATTTTGCTGCGTTGGTTCTTGAGGTTCTGCGGCAGAAAACTAATAGCCTGTGGTATTCCCTTCCTTTTTTACCCACAAGGACTAACGACTTAAAATCTCCGTTGTCCTTATACGATAAGTCACCGTAAAAAACAAGTCCGTCATATTCCCGTAACTTTAAGCGTGGCTTGTACCTTAGGTGTTCATTTTTAAAAATTTCCCCGTCCTGAACATGCTCATGCATATACTCTCGTTTGAAGCTTCGTTCCGGTGTTTCATCAAACTTTTGTCTCCAATACTCTGCCGAGGTTTTTTCAGGCCATGAAGGTTCAAAGCTTATAAGGTCTTTAACTGCTTTAACCGATACGATAAAATGACGTATTGGGCGGCCTGCTTCCTTAGCTTTTGCTATGATGTTCTTAAACTCTTTCTTGGCCTGATTTATAATTGTGTTTGGATGAAAATTATTATTAGCAACAATGAACCTTCGTCTTTTAGCTCCTTCGTCAAAACAGCCCTGTAAGTCTTCCCATACCCACTCGTAAGCTTCACGGCTGAGCTTGTCATTTTTACATCGTTTTTTAGAGTCTACGTCATCCACTGCAATATAATCCGGACGTTCCGCACCTACTCTTAAACCTCTTGGGTCTTGTCCTATACTCAGGCACATGAATTTTACCCCATCTGAAGTTGTAAAGTCTCCGGAACTCCAATCGCCATATTTAAACTTACGGCCATAGTCGTTTATAAATCTTTGGTTGTATTGTAGCTGAGCTTGGATGTCTGCTATAAGTTTCTTTGATTTTTGGTCGGTCTTCCCTATAAGCAGCATGAATTTTAATCGCTTGGTAACATATAAGAATAAAGGGATACCCATGTCAATATGAACTGACTTTGCGCCCGAACGATATATCTCGGCCAGTAAGCTTATGATGTCATTTTCGATAATTAATTTGGCAAGCTTTCTGTGGAACTTTGCGCACTTAGATTTTGCATACATAGGGAAATACCACTCAAACCAGTCGACATACTCTTTCTCAAGCTCTTTAATACGCCTGTTTTTGTCTGCCGGGTTCTCATGTATATTTATAAATGTTGCCTGCTCAATACGTGTGCAATGCTGCTCATATTGCTTTATGAGCTTCTCATACTTCTTGTCTATCATTCTACTGATGCTTTATATAAAATAAACCTTTTGTGCCACTCAAGGAATGATACAGCCACCTCCGGTTCTTGACTTGCCATCCAGTTGTCGAACTCCTGAAAAACACTTAAAACCACCTGTACAGACACTTTTCCGGAAACTGTTTCCAGTACCTTTGATATCTTAGCCAGTGCGTCTGCATCTACATTAGGCTTTTCGCCTTCTGCTACGAGCTTCAGCTCCTTGAGTAATATTTCTTTGATTACGTGCGGTGCGCTTATAACCTCAGCCCTTCGGTTGTCCCAGTCCTTTTCTCCGGTTCTGCCTTTGCGCCACCTGCTCAGGGTCTGTTCTGACACATCAATCTGAATGGAAATCTCTTTGCAGCTCATTCCTTCGTTTATAAACATCCTTTCGGCTAACGCCCTTTTTTTCTCATTGGAAAGTACACTCATATTGCGCGTGGTTTTGGAGCAAAGCTCCAAAACTAAACCCTTTTAAAATCAAATGTTTGCAACCCTTTCAGAGAAAATCGCAACCCTTTCAGGATTGTTTTTACAGCATGTTTTTTCGGGCGATGTTTGCCTAAGATTTAAAGCAAACACCAACACATGATTATTAAAGTTAAAGGCAATCAGATTTTTGTTTACGGGACTATTTGGGAAGGAGACGGCACTTACTTTCTTGATGTTTTTTCAAGGATTGACGGCACGTTCCCGGTAATAGATATTCACTTACACTGTAATGGCGGTTCTGTCTTTGACGGCAATCTCATGTACAACTCAATCCTTACCGCTAAATCTCCCTGCGATATCTACATAGACGGGGTGGCCGCTTCTATGGCTGCTATACTTACTCTGGCCGCTCGCAAGGTGTATATGGTTGAAAACGGCTTTTTAATGATACACGCGCCTTCAGGGTACACTTGGGGAGACGCTAAGAAGCATGAGTCAAACGCCGACCTGTTACGCTCTATTGAAAAGAACTTCACCAAAAAGCTTATCGCTAAAACAGGCATGACCGAAAAGCAGGCAAAAGAGCTGCTTGTAGGTGATAATTGGTTTAATGCTGAACAGGCAAAAGAGGCTAAGCTTATAGATGATATCATTGAGCCAGTAACAACTACTACCGAGGTTGAGAACCCCACAGACAACCTTACAACGACTTTTAACTCATTTGCCGCACTATTGGCCGGGAATGACAACAACAATAATAACGACAATAAAAACCCTTTAGAAATGAAAAAAGATGTAATTGCTAAGTTCGGACTGGTTGGCGTAAATGAACAATCATCTGACACAGCGGTCATTCAGGCTATTGAAGACCATTTTAACAACAAGACGGCCACGCTGCAAAGCAATCTACAGGCCGAAAAAACAAAGTATGAAACCCTTGAGAAAACCCTGAACGAACAAAGGGATACTCAAATAAAAAACATGCTTGATGCAGGTCAGGCTGCGGGTAAGTTTACGGCAGCTCAAAGAGAGACTTACGAAAGCATTGGCAAGGCTTCAGGTATACAGGCACTTGAGACGGTTCTTGAGGGTCTGGGTAAAAGAACCCCGCTAAGCTCTCAGGTTAAAGGAGGTGGTTCCGGTTCTGATACAACCGCAGCTCGTGAGGGTTGGGATTGGGATAAGTACCAAAAAGAAGCACCACAGGAGCTTGAGGCATTGGCGCAAAAGAACCCGGAGTCATTCGGTGAGCTGTATCAGGCAAAGTTCAATAAACCTTTTAAAAATCAGTAATTATATATGAAGCGTAAATTATCAATCTCAGCAATTTTAATGAACCTCCTGCTTGCTATTGTGGCGGGGATGTTCTTTAGCCCTTTAGTGGGGTGTAACCCGGCAGTAATCGCCTTTGTTGTCTTTGCGGGCGGTACGGGTGTACAGTTTATAGACCCTATGTTCTTCAGAGGTATCGCTCAGGAAGGTCTTAATCAAGAGATTTGGACGGATGTACTTGTTCAGGACTTCAGGGATGCAGAAGCTGCAAGCTTCCTTAACCTTATCCCGGATGAGTCAAGGCACGTGGTAGCTACAAGGGGCGAAAACGAAGTGATCCATTTGGTTGATGTAGGAGCTGACCCGGAGGTACTAATAAACAATACCACGTACCCTATTGGCTTTGCAGACCAGACCGATAACGATATCCCTATATCTCTGGACTCTTTCACAACCAAAGCTACGAGGGTTAGTGATTTAGAGATTCAGTACATCGCATACGACAAGATACGCCTTGTACAGGAGAAGCACAAAAACGCCATTATGGACACCAAGCACAATAAGGCGGTTCATGCTTTAGGGCCTGCTGCCGAAACTGCAACAACGCCTGTTCTTGTTACAAGTGGCCCGGATGATGGTACCGGAAGGAAACGTCTGATAATGAAAGACCTTGTAGACCATAAAAAACAATACGACAGCAAAAAGATTCCTTTAGCTAAACGCGTGTTGGTTTTGACATCAGACCATTACAATGATTTACTTATTGAGTGTATCAATGCAAATAAGTCGACTGACCACCTTGCTCACGATGATGCAGGATTACTTAACACCCGCCTTTGTGGCTTCCTGACATTTATGTACGTGGATATGCCTTATTACACTTTGGCCACTCTTACTAAAAAGAGCTTTGGGGCTGCGGTGGTTGCAGGTGATGTACAGGCAACTGTATCCTTCTATGCTCCGGATATGTTCAGAGCTGCGGGTTCTACTAAAAACTATACTGATGAGCCTACAACCCAGAACCATGCTTGGTTGTACAACGTTCGTCATAACTACATCGTTCTGCCGCGTAAGACAAGGGCACAGGGTGCTATTCTTTCAGCAGACGTTTAAAACATATAAAAAATATGGCAAAGTTAACTGATAAAAACAAGGCGTTGGCCGCTAATATATTTAAGGCCAACCCTACAGTAAAAACTCTTTACATTAATGATAGAGGGGAATTTTTTACGAGCAGCAATTTAGCGCGTAACAGTGTTAAAAAGGCTGAAGACATTACCGAGATACCTAAAGCTTCGGTAGTAACGGAGACAGAATCTTCTAAGGCGCAGGAACAGCCAGACCGCCCCAACGTTGCAAAAACTGTTAAGGCGATTAAAGCAGCTGAGACTCTGGAAGCTCTTAAAGAGTTTGAAGGAGATGACAGGAAAACTGTTCAGGATGCCCTTGAGGCAAGAATAAAAGAGCTTGAGGCTCCGGGTACGGAACCTGCTAAAGAGCCTGTAAAAGACCCGGCACAAGACAATACAAACGCGCAATAATAGTAAGATATGGCAAATTTAGACGGAGTAGGAATATCCAACGGTCAGGTTGGAGCAAATACGCTTAATGCAAGCGACGGTATTTCGGCCATTATTATTGCCTGTGCTGCAACTGATACAACTGTTCACGGGGAGGTTAAAACGCTGTTCAATTCGGTAGATGTAGCGTCTGCCGGATTTACAGCAGCCTTTGATGCAACTAATAACGTAAACGCAACACGCCACCTGAAGGAGTTTTACAGAATGGCAGGAGAAGGCCAAAAGCTTTATGTTATGCTTGTGCCTGCGGCCACTACCATTGCAGAAATACTGGAGGATGCCGATAAAGCAAAACAGTTGCTTATCGCTGCCAAAGGAGAGGTAAGACAGTTGGCAATAGCTGTAAACCCTGTAGGCGAAATAGTTCCCCTTAACGGTCTTCCGGATGACGTGTACAACTCAATCCCTAAAGCTCAGGCTTTAGCAGACTGGGCGTATAACAACCACTTCCCTTTAAATATTGTTCTTGAGGGCTACAGCTACACAGGCGCAGCCGCAGCCGCAGCCGATTTAAGAGCAATTGAGAATGTGGCAGCTCCTAAGGTTAGTATTGTAATCGGTCAGGACTATGACCATGCAGACACTAAAACCGACAATGCACGAAAATTTGCAGATGTGGGTACTGCACTGGGTACAGTCTCTAAGGCAAGGGTTGAGCAAAACATCGGAGACAACGAGGATTTTAATCTTACCTCTGCCACTCTTGGAACATGGCTTACTCCTGGGCTTTCATCTCATCAGAAAATTGAGGAGGTGTTTAGTGACCTTCAGACACTTGAAAACAAGGGTTATATATTCGGTTTTGTTTACTCAGGTATGGAGGGTGTAAGGTGGAATAATGACCACGTATGTGTGGAGATTATTGAGGATGCAGAAGGCAATATCAATCAGCACACTATCGCTTATGGCCGTACTCACGATAAGAGTATAAGGCTTTTAAGGACGGCATTACTGCCAAAGGTTAAAAAGTCTTATCCGGTTGACCCGGCAACGGGTAAACTGCCTGTTGGGGTGCTAAAGTACTTTAAAGGGCTTGGTGATGAAGTGTATGCCGGAATGGTACGCAGGAAAGAAATTTCTGCCGGGGAAATGTTTGTAGACCCAAACAGTGACCTTGTGACAGAAAAGGTATTAAAAACCTCTTACGTAATAGTTCCTTACGGCACTATCGGGGAGATAACAGGAACGTCTAACCTCAGAACAAATATAGCATAATGTCTACAGTAATCAGAAATAGAAAGGCGTACGATAGTGCGGACGTGGAAGTAACTTTTAACGGTGTATCTATTGAAGTGGTGGAAATAACATACGACACCGAGCAGGAGCATCAGCTTAACCATACATTGAAGTCTAAAGCGACTTCATGGTCAAGAGGTAAGATAACGCCAACGGCTACAATGACGGTAATGATGCATGATATCGTGCCTGTAGAACAGGCGGCAGGCGGTAACCTTCTTAATATCGCTCCTTTTGATATTAACGTGACTTTCATTAACGAGTTTAACGTTCCGGTGAATGATACCATCGTGGCCAAGTTCCAGAACCAAGGCCGTGATGTAACAGGAGATATGGGCTTAAATAAGCAATACACTCTGTTTGTTTTAGATATAGACCACAATAACCCAATTTAATAATTAAAGTTATGACAGGAACAAATCCTCAGGAAACAAAAATTGAAAAAGCTGCAAAAGCTGTAAGCTTATGCAAGTCTCCGGCAATAACCCCGGAACAAAGAAGCGCATTTATAACTGCTTACGGTGCTGACAAGTTAAGAATACTTGAAGTGCCTGTAAGTGATACGGGAGCCGAGTACTATGACGTAGTGGCTATAGTTCCGGACAGGGCTACAATGTCGCAGTACATGAAGTACATCGACATTAACCCTAAAAAAGCGCAGGAAATATTAATTAAGCAGTGTGTAAAAACACACCTTGAAGAAGTACTGGCCGATGACGCTTTATTTATGACTACCGTTTCATTAGTTGCAGAGCTAATACCAATTAGAGACGGTAGGGTAAAAAAGTTCTAAGCGACTGCTCCGGCTTAAACTTCAGCGATACAAAGGATACCATAATGAAGATAGATGCAATGATATCGCACTTCTTACATATCCCTTTCCCTGAAGAATTAAGCGACACGCAGTGGGCTGAGAAGTGGGCTCAGGTTCAGTTCTTAGCCGAAAAAGGAATATTAGGTAACAAAATGACAGGAGATTTGTTATGACACAGGAACTGATTATTTCATTAAGCGGCAGGTATGCTGCCGCTTTTGGGTTCTTAGCAACAACTAAGCTCCCCTCTCAGGCAAGGGTTACTAACGACTATAGTCTTGTAACCTATCCGGAAAGCGAAGGAAGCTTTGAAGATATAGAGTTCCTGTATGAGTCAGACAGTGTAAAGTTTGGCGATATGCTAAACGCTAAAGATTTTGACGGGTTACTTGCTCCACCGCCATTAATAAGTTTCACACAGCAAAAGGACTTGATAGAAACGCAAGTCAACGGTACAGATAACTTAGTTATAGAGCGGTGGGGTACCAGACCCTTCGATATCCGGATGCGGGGCTTACTGATAGACGTTAAAAACAGGACATATCCTGAAGACCTGATAAAAAGGCTTTACCGCCTGTTTAAGTACAACAATGTTGTAGATGTAGTAGGTACACAGTTCTTTGATAAAGATATTAAAACGATATACTTCACAGATATAGAGTTCAACCCGGTTCAGGGTTTTGAAGATACAATGCAGTACATGCTTATAGCCCGCAGTATTGAGCCAGTGACGTTTACCCTTATAAATCCCAACGCATAATGAACTATCTGTTTTATAACATGACCTGCGAGGTTACGATAGGGAATGTAAGGTTTGACAGGGTTAACAACATACACATTGAACAAAGTATAAAGAACCAGACAAAAACGGCTAAAATCATCCTGCCACGTGAATACAACTCGGCCATTGTTAACGGGAGCGTTGAGTCGATTGCCCGAAAGAACATTACCGAGTTCATTAAGGCAGGTGATGCCGTTAGCATTAAATTGGGTTATGACGGAGACAATGAGGAGGAGTTTTCGGGTGTTGTCAGCTCCATTGGGGCTGACATACCGCTCGAAATTGACTGTGAGGACGAAATGTGGCATTTAAAGCGCACCAGTTATACAAAGGTGTTCCCTAATGTAACGCTCCTACAGCTTTTAAAATACATTGCTCCGGGTTATACTTATAATGTTATTGATGACATTAACCTCGGAAAGTTCACTTTGTCCAATGCCTCAGCATACAAAATACTTGAGGGTTTAAAATCCAGTTACGGCCTGCACAGTTACTTTAAAAGCGGTGTGCTTACTGTTGGGTTTATGATTGATGTTGCACCCATAGCGGTACATCAGGTAAACATAAACCGCAATGTAAGGGCTAATGAGGCTAACGAACTCAAGTTCCTGAGAAAAGAGGATATACGAGTACTACTCAAAGGAATATCCCTCAACAGGAAAGGCGGCCGTTTAACCTATGACTTTGGCGATAAGCTTGGAGCTGTGCGCACACTGCATTTTACCAACAAGACACTTGACGAGCTGAAGAACCTAACCGAAAAGACATACAAGTCCCTGAGCTTTGACGGCTACAGAGGAAGTATTCCAACATGGGGAGTACCACGAACCAAACCCGGAGACGGTGTTTTTATTACCGACCCTAACTATGAGAATAGTGAGCGTGCGGGTAAATACTTGATAGAGGCCGTTACTATTGATTTTAATGGCAATGACGGATTTAAAAGAACCAATACATTAGGAATGAAGTTATGAGAAAAAAGCAAAGTATATTCTTAAAAAATGTCGCCCTCTTGATTCTTTGGGCTTATGAGAACGGTTACGAGCTTACAGCAGGCGAACTGTTAAGAACTGAGGAACAACAACAAATATACCTGAAAAAAGGGCTGACTAAAACAACACACAGCAGACATCAGGACAAACTTGCAATAGACCTTAACCTGTTTGTTAATGGTGTTTATCAATCCCAAAGAGAGCCTTACAAGCCTCTTGCAGAAAAATGGAAATCACTGCACCCGGATAACGTTGCCGGGTATGACTGGGGTTGGGATGCTAACCATTTTGAAATGAAGCCATGAAAAAGTTAATAGTATTATCCTTCATGGCCGTGTTCATTATGTACGGATGTAAAACCCGGCAAGTGGCCAAAGAGAGTCAGGAACTTGAGCTTAACCAAGAGCAAAAAAGTAGCCTGAGCCAAACGGAAACAGACAGATCGTCTGAAGAAAAGAATACTGAAAAAACGCAAGCATCAGAAAGCAATACGCAAAGTACAGTGACTGCATCCGGTGTTAAGCTTACCCCAATCGATAAGGATAAGCCAATGACAGTGGAAGACCCTGAAGGCCGTAAAACAGTCTTTACAAATGCTGAAGTAGAGCTGACAAACTCTAAGGAAGAAACTACCAAAAAGGAAGCATCTACAGAGACGGCCAAAGAGCAGACTCAAAAACAAAATGATGTGGCCAAAGCTTCAGATTTTGAGAGCGAAGGTTCTACCGAGATTAAGCAGGAAAGCGACAATAAGTTTGTACATAGTGAACCTGTGAGCTTATGGTCGTACTGGTGGGCAGCGATACTGGTTCTCATTGCGGTAGTAATAGTAAGATGGCTGTATAAGAAATACAGGGATTTTAAAAAGACTTTAAAACAGTTTTAAATGTTAGAGACTTTTAAGCAGGCCGTTGAAGCTCTTGTAAAGAAGCAGCTTATTATGACGGTAGTGTCCGGAACTGTAAAAGAGGTACGGGATAATGTTTTAGATGTTTCCCGGACAGACCTGCCGGACTTGTTAGATGTGCGCTTTCATGCAATTATCGATGAGGAGCAGGCCAATAAGTTTAAAGTTGTTCCGAAGGTTGGTAGCGAAGTATTGTGTGCTATTATTGAGAATGATGTTAGCGAAGCTTTCTTACTGGCCTGCTCAGAAGTCGAAACGATAAATGTAAAAATTGGTGCGCTTGTTTTTGACCTTCAGGAAGAAGGTGTAAGGATAACCAATCAGGGAGAGAACCTTAAAACGGTTTTAAACCAATTTCAGGACGGATTCGGAGCTTTATGCGACGAGGTTAACAAGATAGTTGTTTCTGTGGGTGTAACGCCTAATGTTCCGGTGATAACACAAATAAAACAGAGCATAACTGACACTAACAAAACCAAACTTAATAAAATACTGATAGAGTAATGGGATTAGACAAACCAACATTAATTCAAACCTTGATAACCATATTTAATAACCCTACCACCAGTAGCAACGTTGAGACAGTTGCACAGCAGTTGGCCGATGCTATTGAGGTGTATGTTAAGAGCGGTACTGTTGTGGGTCTTTGCCCATCTAACGGCGGTGCGCTATTAAACGGTAAAGTAGAATAAACATGAATAAGGATATAGCCCTGGACGAAAACTTTGACCTGATGACTGAAAACGGGGACTTTGCTATAATACAAAGTGACCAACAGCACGTTAACTGTATTTTTTTAGCGCATCCGGGAGAGTATAAACAATTTCCTTTAGTTGGTTTTGGAGCGTCAAAGTATCTCAAGAAATCAACCGCAAGCAAACAAAAATTTGTACGTGACCTTACATTACAATTACAGATGGATGGTTACGCTAACCCTGAAATCAGTAATGATTTTAATAATCTTATCATAAAAGTATGAAGCTTATAGAGCATTTAAATTACCTGCTTAAAGGTTTTGGTTATGCCAATACAAACGACCTGTGTACAACGGTGTTTAAGCTGTTTTACATGAAGAACCTAAAAGTAACACTCCCTTTAATAGTGTCGCTTGGCACAATAAGAGAGTTTATAGAGGGTTCTTTGGGGCTTGATATCATGGTTGTGGGAGCTTTTGTTTGGCTGTGCGCTGCTGAGTTTCAAACAGGCATAAAGGTCGCTTTAAAGAAGAAGGGTGAGCGCATCCAGAGCCGCAAGCTGGGTAGGATGTTTTTAAAGATTGGCGTGTATATACAGATACTTGCACTGCTGTACACCTTTGCCTCAAAGATGGAGTCAAAAGTAATAGTAGGATTTGAGATTAACCCATTCGGATGGCTATACTACATTGTGTTTGTAGGCATCGTGTTTCAGATGGTTATATCTTATTTGGAAAATTTATCAGCGTTGGGCTATGCTGAAGCAAAAGGCCTGCACGGAGTAGTACTAAGGAAGTTTAACAAATGGTTTGAGTTTGATGGCACAAAAAACGGTGACAATATCCAATAATCAAAGCCTTTTTGATATAGCGGTTCAGGAGCTTGGCAATGCTCAGGCAGTTTTTGAATTGGCTCTGGCTAACAACCTGTCAATAACTTCAGCTCTTGTTCCGGGACAAATATTAACTATCCCGGACAGCAAATTTAAGAAGCCTGAGATTGTAAACAACTTTGTGAAGTACAACCAACTTATAGCGACAGCTGCTACTCTGGAACAGATACCAAGCGAACCGGATGGTATAGATTATATGATAATAGGTTCAACTTTTATAGTATCATAATTATGGCAAGACAGATATCTGAAATACAAAATGAAATGTTGTTGGCCATCGCTAATGATAGTGTTTTATCATTAGTGTTTACGTCAACAAGTGCAACGGCCATGTTTAGGCTGTTTACTTATATAGTGGCGGTATCAATAGGAACTATGGAAAATCTGTTTGATACGCACGATGCAGAAGTGGCCACTACCTTATTTAACCAAAAGTCAGGCCGACTGCCGTGGTACAGAACTATGGCATTAGCTTTTTTATATGGCTTTGATTTAGTTACAGACCATGACTATTTTGATACTACAGGGGCAACGGATGAGCAAATAGAAGCGGCTAAAGTTGTAAAGTACTGTGCCGTTAATGAAGCTGAAGACAGCAGTACGGTAATTATTAAAATAGCGGGCGAAGAAAACGGGGTTCTTGCCCCAATACCCCTTGAGCAAAAAGAAGCTTTTGAAGCTTATATGGAGGAGGTTAAATGGGCAGGTGTTGACCTTGAGATTATAAACTTCCTGCCGGACAGGCTTTACCTATCAATACAGGTTAAACGTGATGCGCTTGTACTGGATGCTAATGGCATAAGCATACTAAACGGAAACAACCCGGTTAATGAAGCGATACAGGCATACATGAAGGAGTTGCCATTTAACGGGGAGCTTCGCCTTAACCATTTAATTGACAGGTTGCAGGTTGTTCCGGGAGTGATTGATGCTACAATATTAAACGCTGAGACCTCGTGGATTGATGCAGAGACGGCAGGCTATGGCGACCTTCAGCCGTTAAACATAGCAACGATACCGGAGTCAGGATATTTTGAAGTAGTAACGTTTGATAATATTACGTATGTGGTTTGATGTAAACTTCCTATTGCTGCTTATTAATGAACTACCTATTAATAAGCGGAAGCTTAAAAATATCAGGTTTTTATCCGTGCTTTTAAAGCCTATTGAAACAGTGTATTATAACTGGTTTCAATTAAGAAAGGAGAACATTTACAAGCTTAACCATAACGGGCAGGTATGTTATCTCAGGAAGTCTCTAAACGATAAGTTTGATACGGTGTTAAGGCGCATATATATAACGAATGGCCAGATTAATGAAACGGCCGTAATTTATACCGAGGCAGAACAACAGGATGAATATATAGGCAGTGAAACAGAGGAGGATTTCCTTTGGTTATATACTGAAGGAGAAACGGGCGATACCGGATTAGATTTTATTGTTTATGTGCCTCAGGAGGTTTATGATAACAGCCTGCACAGTGTAAATGCACATATACGCTTTTATAAAGCAGGCGGGAAAAGATATACAATTTTAGTAATAAGCGAATAATATGAACAAATCAGTATTTACTAATACAGGCGGTTTAAAACTGCATCAGGAAAGGCTTCAGGAACTTCAGGATAGCTACACCCTCTTTAATGCACTGGGCTTTTTAGCGGGTGACTTTTCCATTATAGAGGGCTGTGTGTATAACAACTCTAACAACACCACAAGTGACGGTGTTCTCTTTATAAATGGTGAGGTAATGGAGTTTAGAGGCGGTGTAACACAGGCATCTATCATTATTAATGAGCAGAACGTTAACCGACCTTACAAGAACGGAACTATACAGACGGTACACAAAATACGTTGGGCATCTTTCGGCACCGGAACAGGATCTATTTCTTGGGCAGGTTTTCAACGTTGTTACCCAACACGTGGCCTTGAGGCAATACTTAACGCTAAGGCATCACTAACCGCAGTGAATCAGTTAACCGCAAGGGTACAGACTTTAGAGAGTATAAACGCTGTATTTCAGGCGGCAGGAGGTGTTATACTCTGGATGAAGCCCGCAAGCGAAATTCCTGCCGGGTGGGCAGAGTACACTCCTTTACGTGGTAAGTTCCCGGTTGGTCTTGACCCTGACGACTCAACATTTAACACACTATTAGGGCAGGGAGGTTCTAAACAGGTAACACTATCGGCAAACAACCTACCACCTCACTCGCACCCGATAGACAGCAGCATTTTAAAACGTAAGGACGGCGCAGCCGAAGTTATTGACTACGGTAATGACGTACCTGTAAAAACCATAGCTGCTGACGGTGTAACTTCTACCGGGAATAATACTGGAGGTTCGCAGCCTGTTAACATACTTAACCCGCACAGGATAGTTTATTTCATTCATAGAATAGGATAATATGGCAACAAACATCAATACAATTTTAAGTTGGTTTCAAACAGGCGACAAGCCTACAGAAAACCAGTTCCTTCAGACATTTACTTCCTTTTGGCATAAGGATGACAATATACCGCAAAACAAGGTACAGGACTTAACGGCTACTTTAGCAGCTAAGGCAGAGGCCGCTCAATTAAATGGCCATCTAACTGACCCAGAGGCACACGCTGACCTATTTGATGCTAAGGCAAATGATGCCGATATAAGTGCGGTAGGTAAAAGCGGGGATTATGGCGACATTATAAATATCCCTATTTCATTTCCACCAGAAGCACATTCGCATGCGGCCAATGAGATTATTGGTATGGAAGATTATGCGTTAATGACTTTTGTGCAAAGCATGAGTATTGTTTTTGTACCTGCATCGGCAACCCTAAGCTTAAGGGACGGTGCCGGAACCACTATTGCATCAGCTAATCTTGGTTCTCTGAACAACGAAGGTACAAGCATAACTTATAACTCTGTTGATAAGACATTAGAGCTGCGTAATGATGCAGATGAGTTACTTGCTTCTATACCTGTAGCCGATTTTGTAGCCAACTTGGTAAGCATAGCCGGGTGGGGTTCTACTCCGGGTCGTTTACAGTTCAAAAGTAGTACCGGAACGGTTCTCTTTAATGTAGATTTTGATATTTCAAGAATTAACGGTTTACAAACTGCTCTTGATTCAAAACTGGCTACGGCTGACGCTCCTACGACTGTAAGGGGTGTAACGCTTACGGGATTTGCAGTAAGTAATGCGGCTGTAGTTGCTGCCGATACCATACTTGCGGCAGCGGGTAAATTACAGGGGCAGATTAACCAAATACAAACCGACCTCGGCACTAAGATAGCCTTAGGGGTAAACAGCGATATCCCTGTACTGAAGCTTGAAGTTATGAACTCTTTAGCCGTTACCGATGATGAGGGAACGTTAAGCTTTGTAAAAGACGACAGCGAGGAGTACTATGGCAAAACTACCTTAACAGCCCCGGGAGGTACTACGATTAATATACCTCACGGCCTGCCGGGTGTGCCTACATGGGTTAATGTTGTAGCTGCTAATGCGGCAGCTTTACCGGGTCAGTTTGCTGTGAGCTGTGACGCTACCAATATTATTTTAACCTATACGGGTTCTGCACCTGCCGGAACTCTTGAGTATAACCTTTCTTACCGTTCGTAACATGGTTTTAAACAATAATATAAAATACAATCCAATCTATTTTTACGGGGGTAAAAACGAACTGCCCAACAATCATAATTTTACTGTATTAGCAAATACAAGTGAGGTAAGCTTTGACTGGGAAGGGCATATAAATGAGAGTAAGGCCATATCGTTTGGAAACAACAGTATAACAAGACAGGCGGTAATGCCCTGTAATGTTGTGGTTGTACCAAATGGCAGGATTATTATTTCTGCTTACGTAAAAATGGATGACGGCTTAGAGCCAAGTACAGTACCCGGTAATCTCGACTTTGCATTTACCTATAATGCTAACACTGTATATATACCAAATCACCTACATTTAGGTAACGGGATTTATAGGGTTTGGATAAATGTGGCAATTGCACCGGGGGCGACTATTACATCTATTTCAGTATATAAAAACATCAGTGCAGCTACAGCAAAGAGCTTTAAAATATATGGTCTACAACTTGAAAGGGCAAACGTTTTAAGCGACACACCAACGGCTTATACACCTACTTATGGTGCTGCTTTAGGCTTAGGAAAACACAAGCCTTTCACTATAATAAGGGGTAACACCATTTACGGCAAGAAACGCCTGCTGTATGATACAGGGATGATATTTGCAAAGGCGCAGCAAAAGAATTTTACCGCACCCGATCTGAGGGAAAAGCTTTTAATCAATGAATTTATAAAACAGGAGATTAGAATTGGCGTTTGGCATAAGCAGGACTTATATGGCTTATTTGCCTATAATGACCCTGCGTTAATGAACTTTGCCCGTATTAACTGGCGTAACCCTTTTGGTAAGGGAACTATAGAAAACCTTTGTACTTATAGTACTTATTTTACTAATTCAGGATGGAGTTATTCAGGAACCGGGAATATTAAAGAACCCAATACTTTAGAAACAACTGCTCCAGATGGTAGCTTTACTGCTTGTAAATTTCAATTTAAAGGGAATCCCGGTGTATCAAGAAAAACAGGTATAATAGCTAACTCAACAACTTTAACATATAGTATTTACACAAAATCAGGGACGGCTTTAACTGCAAATTTTAGGTTAAGAGATGATACTACATCTATTATAAAAAAAACAGGTGTTATTAATTATGATTTGGGAACAATTACTAATGGAACAATACAAAATGTGGGAAATGGTTGGTTTAAAATTTCTATCACAGCAACTGATTGTGTTATAGGTAATTCTTATAGTATATATTATGGTGATGTGGGTTCAACTCAAAGTTTAGATGATATATGGTACGTTTGGCACCCACAGTTAGAGAATAACAGTTATGCTTCTGATTTTATCCCTACAGATGCAACAACCGAAAAGGGTGATAATTTATTCATGCTTTACGGCGGGCTTACTTATGGAGCATACGGATTTGAAGGCAACGGTCTTGATGGTTATATTGACACTCAGTTTAACCCGGCTATAATGGGGAGAAATTACACGCTAAATGATGCTTCAAGAATGTATGTTTTATACAAAGATGGCGGTAATTCAAGCAGAAGAGAAGGGATACTCGCAAGCAATAGGAACTGTACATTTGGATTGTCTTCAACTACAGCTATAAGAATAAATCAATCATTAACAGATTTTTCAGGAGGAGTTCCTACTCTTGAAACAGGCTTAAAAGCCTTAGTAAGGGATAGTTCTGAAGCTGTAAGATATATAAATGGTGATACGGAATACGCAAGGACAGTAACCTCGTCGAGCATTATTTCTGCAAATCAAATATTATTAGGTTTTGGAGGAGTATATGGAACAGACGGGATGAGTGAATACTTAATGGGCGGTTCAATAACAATGGCTCAGATACAAGGACACAGAGCAAACATTAATAATCTTTTAGCAGGTTTTGGCCTTAACCAAATAGCATAATGGAACAACTAATTAAATCAGTAGCAAAACTAACGCCTGAGCTTGCGGCTCAGCTTATGGGGCAGGATGCTCCCGGAATGTCTTTTAAGTTTAACCCGGTACTCGATGCAGACGGTAACAGCATAATTAGCCTGAGCATGGCGCAGTACCTTAATGCCAATCAATATGAAGTAATAGATTTTAAGCCTATACAGGCAGAGGAGGTATAAAGAAAGTCCCTCTTAGTAAAATAACCACACCTTACCTTTTTTGCCTTATGACCGAGGGACTTTCTAAAATAGAAAAACTAATATTTTAAAGAAACCCCTCAGGCAAATAAACCACACCTTACCTTAATTTACTTTGCCACCTTTCGGTCGAGGGGTTATGTTTTCAGATTATAAAAGGGGATAAAATGTCCCCCGACAAATTAAAACTTTCTCACGGTATTTAATTAGCACAAGCCACAGTCGGAGGACGTAAGTCTTCGGGTTGTGGCTTTTATATGTAATTATTACCGTGAGAGCTGCAAATATACGGAATCATCAATCATCAATCAAAAAATGAATAGTAAAATGAACGAAAAAAAGAAAGTTTTTACAACAGCACCCCTGCCATTTATGGGGCAAAAAAGAAGATTTTTAAAAGACTTTAAAGAAGCTTTAAAACAGTATCCGGCAAATGCTGTTTATGTTGACCTGTTTGGCGGCAGTGGTTTACTGAGCCATACCGTTAAAAGTGTTTATCCGGATGCCACTGTAGTGTATAATGATTTTGACAACTACAGCGACAGAATTAAGGCAATACCAACCACTAACAGTATTATGGCCGACTTGCGGGAGCTATTAGATGACTACCCAAAAGATAAGCGTATAACTGGACAGGTAAAGGAGGCGGTTCTTGGCCGGGTAGCGTCAGAACCCGGATATGTAGATTACATAACATTGTCCTCATCATTGCTGTTTAGTATGAACTATGTACAGTCACTGGATGAGCTGAAGGCAAACACATTATACAACTGCGTGCGCAAGAACGATTATAATGCTTCCGGGTATCTGGACGGCCTTACTATAGTGCGTAAGGATTATAAGGAGTTGTTTGCACAGTATAAGGACGTGGCCAACGTTGTGTTTTTGGTAGACCCGCCGTATTTGTCTACAGAGGCAGGAACCTATAAGAATTACTGGAAACTTGGCGACTACCTTGACGTGTTAGACGTGTTGAAGGGTAAGCCGTACTTTTATTTCGCCTCTAATAAGTCCTCTATATTGGAGCTGTGTGAGTGGGTGGAAACTAAAACAGGTGGAGAGAATCCGTTTAAAGGAGCTGAGAAAAAGGAGATAGCCATGCAGATGAATCATTCTGCCACATATACCGATATCATGCTACATAAGCAGTGGGTTACTTCTTATAGCCTGTAATGCTTATAAAGTCAAAAAATAAGCCCTGCAACCGATAACCGGAGCAGGGCTTTTAAATGCCTTTAAAAAGCCTTTTAAAGATGTTTAAAAAAATGACTTAAATTTGAACCCGGCATTCCAATCCATTAGGCTAATTTTTTGCGGTTTTGGTTTTGCCGATTATGAATATTCATTTTTGGATTAGGAATTTTTTTATTCCTAAAGGGGCACTTTTATATGCTTACCCAGAAGGGCATAGGCAAGAGGCTGATATATATGATTCACTTCAAAACAATAATCCGTCTTATTTCGGTATTTGGCCTATAAGCGGGGGTGATGTATGGCTGGAATATTATGAGCCGGGAAATGTAAAGGGACTCGGTCGTTTTGAATTATTTAAAGCAGGACTTGGCTATCAGAATGTAGCTACCAAAAGTACTAATGAGACTTTATCGCTATCCTGTAATTTTGATGTAGAGTGTTTTATGGATGGTATAGAAAATATAAAAAATCATTGTAAAAAATCAGTTACAATGATATTAGGAGGTACAGATGAAGGTGCTTTTTTAGCTAGCGGAGCGCTTATAAATAATACCCTTAATGACGGTACACCTTATATATTATCGGCAAATCATGCCTGGGTAGATACAGCTATGTACACCTTTAGGTTTAACTGGATAAACCCAAACCCCGACTGTCCGTCATCAGGTTGGGGAGATCAGTCCATCAACGAAAACCAAACTGTAAGCGGGGCAACATTACGGGCACGACGTGCACAAACAGACTTTTTGCTAATGGAGATAAATACAGACCTTCCGGAAGAATGGAACCTGGTATGGTCTGGATGGGACAGGAGTGGAATTCCTTCCTTATTTACTTTCGGAATTCATCATCCTGCAGGGGATATTATGAAAATATGCAGGGATTTTGATAGCCCTGAAATATTAGATGAGGATAATGGAGATATAAAGTGGCTTATCAATAATTGGGAAATTGGCACAACCGAAGGGGGTTCATCCGGTTCTCCGCTTTACACTGATCAGGGTGAAATTATAGGGCAATTATGGGCTGGCGCTTCAGCCTGTAACGGAAGTAATCCTAATGGGGCATTAGATGTTTATGGAAGGTTTGATGTATCCTGGAATGCCGGAATTACACCTGACACCAGACTTAAAGAGTGGCTTGATCCTGCTGATACAGGACAGTTGAGTGTTGGTTTTTACCCTCCTTTACCAACCTATTCGCTTGATGGTGAGATTAGATTTATTGATCAGGGAACTTCAATATGCGGAGATGGAATAGAATCGGTAATAAGGATAGTCAATAATGGAAGCTCTGTAATCTCTCAAGCTGTAATTCAGTACAGTATAAATGATAATACACCGCAAAATATATATTGGGAAGGTAATCTAAGTGAGAATGAAGCAGAAGTTCTTTATTTGCCTAATGTTCTTGGAGATAATGGCAATAATAGTTTTGTTGTAAACCTTTTAAGTATTAATGGTGTAAGTGATGAAAATCAGGAAAATGATATACTTGAGGCTAACTTTGTTAAAAGGATTGTACCAGACAATCAAATAGTTTTGGAAATACTTACAGATAATTTTGGAGAAGATATAAGTTGGCAGCTTACCAATGAAAATGGTGCTGTACTCCATAGTGGAGACTCTTATGATGATAATCAGTTGTATATACAGGATATGACTCTCCCTAACGGTTGTTATTTGTTTTCAATTAGTGATAGTTATGGAGACGGACTATGTTGTACCCAGGGCAATGGTTATTATAGCCTTAATTATAATGGCATTCTGCTGCAAGGCGGAGGCGATATGGGGAGTGGAGAATCAATAAATTTTAAAGTAGAAGGTGAGCTGAGTATAGATAAAAATAGTATAGAAAACGTAAAGATATATCCCAACCCTTCAAAAGGTATTTATAATATACAACTTATAGATGAGGGTAAGGAATATATTCTGTATAATCAGTTGGGCCAGACATTGAAAGTCGGTAGCTTAAATTCAAAAGAGAATATATTAGATATTAGTTTTTTACCCACAGGTATTTATAAATTATGGGTTGGAGACATCTCAGGAGATTATACCACATTTACTTTGCTTAAAGAATAAGGTTTGGTACCATGTGCCATTCGATTAGGATAATAAAACAAAAAATCCCGAAATATAATATGATTTCGGGATTTTTGCTTGTGACCCCAACGGGACAAATTTCAAACCATTTTATGCAGGATTTGAAGAAATTAGCTTATTATTCAGGCTATTTTGTAATATAATTTTTGCCTTTAGTGGTTTGGGTGTCCAATTGGGTATGTAGTGTGATAATTTAAGCCTTTAATAAAAGAGAGTGACAAAATGTATTTTCTTATTCGGTCACTTTTAAATGCTGGATTTGTTGATCAACAATATCAAAATGAAATTTTAGTGTAATTGGGCTTCCCGGGAAAGTGCCGGAACACTCGGCTGACAAGATACTTGCCGTGCCATTTTCGATATATGTAAGAGGTTTCATCACGGTCCTGTATTTTTTGTTCGCCTCGTCAATCCAGTACTGTATTTCCTGTCTTCCGGAATGCGTTTTGCCTTCATCAAATACGGTGGCAGTTTCAAAAAAACAATTGGCATAGGCAACACTATCAAAACTGTTTTGCGCATCAACCAAGTCTGCAATTACTTTTGGTAAATTCATTGTTATTATTTTTAAAGATTATTAAATTGTCGGTACCGTACCGCCATCTATTACATATTCAGTTCCGGTCAAATAATTGGCTCTGGGTGAAACAAGGAAACCAATTAATTCGGCTACTTCTTCCGGTTCTGCTGGCCTGCCATAAGGTATTCCACCAAGAGCATTCATAACACTTTGTTGGGCTTCTTCTATGGTAGTGTTTGCGTTTCTTGCAATTTCGCCCAACCATGCTTTCGATGCCGATGTATTTATCCATCCGGGAGAAACCGTTAGTACGCGGACGCCTTGTGGTGTAACTTCATTGGATAAGCTTTTACTGTAATTTCTCAGCGCTGCTTTTGCAGCGGCATAAGGCAGGGTAGAATCATATAAGGGCAGTATGCCCTGAATAGAGGCTATATGTATAATAACACCGCTCTTTTTTTCTATCATTTGCGGTAAAAATGCCCTGTCCAGCCGAACGGGAGCCAGCAAATTGGCTTTTAGGGTTGATACCCAGTCTTCATCACTTAAAGCGTTAAAGCCACCGGCAGGTGTTGTTGAAGAACCCATGTTGTTTACAAGGATATCCAGTCTCCCGTAAATGGAGAGTACTTCGTTAACCAGTTTTTGTGCATCTTCCGCTTTACTCAAATCAGAAGGGATAAAACGGAGCTGGCTGTTTTCGTCTTCAGGAAAGTTTCGGGCAGTAGTAATTACTGTTGCGCCTGCCTGAAGCAGCCTTTCTGCAATTGCTTTTCCGGTTCCTTTTGTACCTCCTGTTACTAAAGCAATTTTGCCTGATAATTCGTTTTGATAATCCATCGTGTGTTGTATTTTAAATTTCTTTGTACAAATCTCGGGAGTACGTTAGTTCCTCACAAGTACGGAGTTACGATTCAGATAGGGATAAATTATTCCCCTATTGCACAAATGGGTATATAGATTTAATTTTGTAATATGTATGAGAGAAAAACAATACCTAATCTTAATTGTGGCCTTGATTTGATAGGTGAAGTACTTTATGGCAAGTGGAAGATACGTTTGCTTTGGTTTATCGATCAGGGGCATAAGCGTCCAAGCGAATTACAGCGTAAAATACCCGATGCTTCACGAAGGGTTTTAAATATACAATTAAAGGAATTAGAAGACCATGAGCTTGTCTCAAAGATTATTTATCCTGTTGTACCTCCAAAAGTAGAATACAGTCTAACAGATTTTGGCAAAACACTCATTCCTGTAATTGCTGCTATAGGGAATTGGGGAGATGAGCATGAAGAGCGTTTACGGTCGCTCATTTTAAAACGTTTAGGTTAAATTCTAAAACAATCAGCACAGCTGAGAGTTTCTTGTTTTTATATAAATAAACTGTTTGATTTATAAATCCCAAAGGGATTTAATTCTGTCGGGATAATTACTCGGGACATAAAAACCGATGTAAAATCTTATAAATCTTAGGGTATAATTCTAAATATGTAAGATTATTAAAACAAAAAATCCCTAAATCATATCGATTTAGAGATTTTTGCTTGTGACCTCGATAGGACAAATTTCAAACCATTTTATGCAGGATTTAAAGAAATTAACTTACTTTGTGTAGGAGAAGTTTTCACTTTATCGGTTTTGATGTACTGTTGGGGTTTAAAGAATAACTTAAGAGATTGATTGCTAATTCTATTCTGGCGATCGGACTTACCCGGACAATTTTCGAGTACCTTTATCTTAGTGATATTTAAAATTTAAGATAATTTTATGGTGTGTTAAGAAAGAACCTTTTACAATAATTAATTATTTTAATATTTGTGCTGTAGATTGATTTATCTTATTACATTACGGAGTTTTGTTAAATAAACCAGTTCGGGAGCTTAAAATAATCAGCTATCATTTTTGTCAAATGGATTTTTTTGTCAGATTTCGTATAAATCTATCTATTTAACTTTATTAATTACTCATCCGCTTTACTACCCAATTAATAGTGAGACCTTGGCCTATAATGGAGAATAGCACAATAAAATAACAGCAGGAAAGTATACTTTCCCTAAATGGTGAGACAGGTAAAGACAGTGCCATAGCTATGGAAATACCTCCTCGAAGGTCTGCCCAGGTTAAGGTGAAAAGGTTACTTAATCTTAGTTTGCCCAAAACAAACAAGGTTGGCAATGATACACTGGCCATCCTTGCTACGAGCAGAATTAAAATACCTACAATACCTAACAGCCAGTATTCCCGCAGAAAAGGCATTGATACTAATTGCAGGCCAATCATTGCAAACAGGATAGTATTAAGCACCTCATCAATAAGTTTCCCGATTTGAAGCAGAAATTCATCGAAGACTGAATCTTTATTAAAGCTTTTATTTGGTGATAATTAATTTGGTAGACCAATCTTGAGGGTACCCGCAATCTCATTAACGCCGCAAAAAAAATTGTTCCCAATGCGCGTTTCATCTTTGCCAGCACATCACACGTTTACAAAACTGACAACCCGCATCCCGGGGGTGAAGACGACCTGATGGTTAATGATCATACTGCTTTCAGGGCTGACTGGATGCCCTTTGGAGGTGGGGATTCCTCCGGTATCGGCATGGGGGGAATAGCCCACACCATAGATGAAATGACCCGAACCAAGCTGACTGTCTTTAAAAGCAGGTATTTGTAATGAACAGCCGGTAAGCGGAGGCATAGTCTCATGAATTCTATCCAGTATGTCGAAGGCCCTCTTCTTCCCATATCCACGATTTGAACACAACAACAGTTGATTTGAATAGGCAGATGACACTTTATCTGGCCAAATTTGCAATATTAATTTAAATCAGTAGATATGGAAAACATTCAGGGAAAAGTAATTGCAGTTACAGGGGCAAGCAGTGGTATTGGCGAAGCTATAGCCCGTCACCTTTCAGGACTTGGGGCCAAAGTTGTTTTGGGAGCAAGACGTACTGATAAGCTACAGCGTATTACAGATGACATTGCTGAAAAAGGCGGAGTGGCGGCCTATAGAAAATTAGATGTGACACAACCCGATGCAATGAAAGCATTTGTTGATTTTACCGTAGCGGAATTTGGAACAATAGATGTATTTGTAAATAATGCAGGACTGATGCCTCTTTCGATGATCAATAGTTATAAGATTGGAGAATGGCATAAAATGATCGATGTGAATATTAAAGGCATACTGCACGGCATTGCTGCCACACTGCCTGTTTTTGAACAGAAGGATAGCGGTCAGTTTATCAATATTACCTCAGTTGGGGACCGCTGGGTAGGACCCACCTCTACAGTCTACAGTGCTACAAAATTTGCAGTGAGGGCTATTTCAGAGGGTTTACGTCAGGAAGTAAGTGAGAACATACGGGTAACTATAGTAGCACCGGGTGCTACCGAATCTGAATTAGCGGAAACCATTTCAGACCCGGCACTAAAGAAGTTGGCCATAGAAAAATTCAGGACCAATCTCTTACCTGCCGAGGCTATAGCCAAAGCGGTTGCCTATGTGGTTTCTCAGCCTGGCGATGTGGATGTAAATGAACTTGTGGTAAGGCCTACTGCTCAAAAATCATTATAATATGAAAAATAAGAGTATAATAGCTTTTATAATAATCGTCGTTTCATTTTGGTTTGTTTCCTGTTCAACAAAGACTCCCAATGCAAAACTTACAGAAGTGAATAAATCAAAAGACCTGGTTGCCCTGCAATTTGAGAAGTGGAAAAACGGGGAGGAAAGTTTTTTTGAACTTCTGGATGAGGATGTTATATGGACTGTTTCTGGCCGCTCGCCGGTTTCCGGCGTATATAGTAGTAAGGACGACTTTTTGGAGAATGCGGTCAAACCGATAATGGAGCGTTTCACAACCCCCCTGAAGCCAAAACTCATAAGCCTGAGCTGTGATGAGGATTATGTATGGCTTCATTTTAAGGCACAGGCCAGCACAGTTAAAGGGCAGCTTTATGAAAACACCTATGTGTGGAAAATGCAGCTGAAAAATAACAGGATCGTAAGCGGAGTTGCATTTTTGGATACTTATGAACTGTCGGAACTAATGACCTCAATTAAAAAGAAAACAATGGAAAAAAATAATAAATATGTTGGAATGTGGGTGACCAAAGATGGTCATATCCGACAACAATTGCTTCCAGACGGACGTTATGATGAGGCACGGGGTAACCGTAGAAGCGCATACCGCGGAAGCTATACGGTTTCGGGGAATCATATTGACTATGTGGATGATAGCGGATTTACGGCAGATGGAGAATTTGTAGATGAAAAAACCCTGCATCATGGCGGATACATTTTTTACAAAGAAGAATAATTTTTATATCATAAGGCAGGCCTCAACCTCACTCAAAAGTAAACGATGAGCTCCGGTTGTTTAATTTTTGTAACTTTATGGTATGAAGACTACAACGTCCCTTGCGGAGTTTTATGCCCAGATAAAGACGGATAATCCACATATTGCCACGGATCAATTGGGTCATTTCAATGTTTTTGAAATAGAAAAAGTGCATAGGAGTATGGCAAGTTCCCCTGTGATGCCCTATGATAAGCGAACCTATTTTAAAATCAGCCTCATTAAAGGTGCCAACAAAGTGGAATATGCCGATAAGACACTTTTCATAGAGCGCTACGGGCTTTTGTTTGCCACTCCCAAAATACCCTACAGTTTTAATCCGGTTAGTGAGGAGCAGTCCGGATTTTTCTGTGTTTTTACATACGATTTTTTAGCGAGTGAGAACATAAGTGAAAAACTGGATATGCTACCTGTATTCAGGCAGGGCGCCACACCTGTATTTGAAATAACAGAACAAGATTATGACGTCATCAGCCTTATCTACAGAAAGATGCAGGAAGAGCTGGATTCTGACTATGTTTATCGGTATGACCTGTTGCGAAATTACGTGCTGGAGCTTGTACACAAAGGGCAGAAATTAATGCCTGAACAGTCCAAACTGGGTGTGCTTAGTGCCGGTAAAAGGATAGTAAGTCTTTTTATAGAACTTTTAGAGCGTCAGTTTCCTATTGATAGTCCCAAACAGCGGCTGCAGTTAAGAAAGGCTGAAGACTATGCAGCTCGCTTGGCCATACATGTGAACCATCTTAATAAGACCCTTAAAGAAGAGACTTCCTTCAGTACCAAGCAGTTCATTAACCTCCGTATTGCCCAGGAGGCAAAAACTCTGCTAAGGGAGACGGACTGGCCAGTAGCTGTTATTGCAGAGTGCCTTGCTTTTGAGGAGATCTCTCATTTTTCAAACTTTTTCAAAAAGCAGACAGGAGAAAGCCCGGTTAAGTTTCGTGCTGCCTTGATAATTTGATTTTTACAACTATTCCTTTGTTTATTGCAACTAATGCTATGTATTGCTTAGGTACCTTTGTATAAAACAAAGTTGAATGTAAAGCTTCACAGCCGTGTTGCTTGGTAAAAATGTATAATTATGAACAAAATTGCAGTAGTTACCGGGGGAAGCCGGGGATTAGGAAAGGATATGGCGCTAAACCTTGCTAAAAAGGGTCTGGATGTTATTGTGACCTATCACAGTAAAGAAGAGCAGGCTCTTAAAGTAGTTTCAGAAATTGAAAGTATAGGCCAAAAAGCACATGCACTGCAGCTAGATACAGGAAAAGCAGGAACATTTGATTTCTTTTTCAGCGAGCTGACAAAAGTGTTGAACACCGGCTTCGCTACGGATAAATTTGATTTCCTTGTTAATAATGCCGGTATCGGCGTAACCGCCGCATTTGCGGATACCAGTGAGGAAGATTTTGATTCTTTAATCGATATTCAGTTTAAAGGCCCTTTTTTCCTTACGCAAAAAGCCTTGCCGCATATGAATGACGGAGGGGGTATTGTAAATATATCGACCGGTCTTACCCGTATCATCCTGCCTTACTATCCGGCGTATTCTTCGACAAAGGCCGCAATGGAAAACCTGACTAAGTATCTCGCCAAAGATTTGGGCGTGCGCGGCATTCGCGTCAATATTGTGGCACCTGGTGCTATTGAGACTGATTTTGCTGGCGGGATGGTTCGCGACAATGCCGAGATGAACAGCCATATAGCATCACATACTGCTTTAGGCCGTGTAGGGCTGCCTACCGACATAGGAAGCGTCGTAGCGTTTTTATGCTCTGAGGATGCGAAGTGGATCACCGCACAGCGTATTGAGGTCTCAGGAGGGCAGATGCTATAATTACACAGCAGCGCATATCTTAGCTCCTGTAATTGGCAGGAAGTGATTTTGCATTTAAGCTACTATGACTTAGCTATTCTATTTACTATAATCCAAAATCCAGATATGATTATGAAAAACAATAATCTAGAGGAAGCTTATAAACTCCTATCTGCAAAACTTCAAATTCAGAATACTGCTACGCCGTTATTTGGCGAAAATCCGGGAGGATTACTAATATTCACCGAAAATATGCGGTTTAATGTGGTGTTACATGACCTGGATGTTCCAAAATTCAGAACAGAAGACAGAAGCCTGGGCAGTTGTGAAGAGTTGAAGGCTGCGGTCAAAGGGGCTCTGGCACTATATGGTACCTACAGTGTTGATGAGCACGGAGATTTTACCGGCCAGCATGTTATCGGTTGTACGTTCCCTAACTGGAATGGTCTTGAGAGAAGGAGTAATGAGCTTACCCTTGAGCGAAAGGGAGGCCTCTTGGTAGAGCATTTACCATTGGAGAATGATGCCTTTGTCCTTATCGAATGGCAGCGTATCGAAGATTAATTAAATACAATTGAGTAATTTAGCAGTATGGACAAGATATTCCGTTTGAACTCGGTGGCAGAATTTCATGCCTTGTGTAATCTTCCTGAGCCCGAGCATCCGCTTATCAGTCTTATCGATTACAGCAAGGTGCACTATCCTTTTGAAGAGAACTATATCAGTTGGATCCAGAATTTTTATTCAATAGGGCTAAAGCGAAATGTAACTGCTAAATTTAACTATGGGCAGCAGGTATACGACTTTAATAAGGGACTGCTCAGTTTCATCTCGCCGCTTCAGTTCTTGAGGCTTGAAGTCAATCAAAAGGTGAG
The DNA here is from genome assembly GCF_008000935.1 of Flavobacterium alkalisoli. Lineage (NCBI taxonomy): Bacteria > Pseudomonadati > Bacteroidota > Flavobacteriia > Flavobacteriales > Flavobacteriaceae > Flavobacterium > Flavobacterium alkalisoli. The sequence goes on along the minus strand of NZ_CP042831.1, from coordinate 3,549,416 downwards.
CGTGGAACCCAACGGCTGGCTACTTTTGATTCATCCGGATTTTTTATGGAACACGTCGCTGGCAAAGAAAATAAAGTCTTATGATTTCTTCGGGTATGCAGCTAACGAAGCCCTTTTCCTTTCCGAGACGGAAGAAAAAGCGATTGAACATATCTTGCTAAGCATGGAGCGTGAGTATCAGTCGCCGATTGACAAATTCAGCCAGGACCTTATAGTAAACCAGGTAGAAAGGCTTTTAATTTATGCAGAACGGTTCTATGAGCGCCAGTTTATTACCCGAAAAAAGTCCGGATATGATCTGCTGGAAATGTTTGAACATATCCTCAGTCGTTATTTTGACAGGAAAGAAGGCCTGGAGCGAGGTATCCCTACGGTAAATGCGGTGGCAGAAGAACTGAATATTTCTCCAAACTATCTGGGTACTCTTCTACGTACTCATACCCGGCAGACTACCCAGCAGCATATTCAGGAGAAAATAGTTGCTCATGCCAAAGAGCGACTCAGTACTACTGCTATATCAGTGAGTGAACTAGCCTACGAGCTGGGTTTTGAGTATCCGCAGTCCTTCAGTAAGCTGTTCAGGCAGAAGACCCGACAATCCCCGACAGAATTCCGTAAAGCATTCCATTAAAATACTCCTTCATTTCCGTCATAACAGCAAAATGCGAACGGTTTTTATTGTTTTAGGCCTGTAGTATTAATTGGCTACATCATGCGTTGATTTGGCTACATTATCATCTTTCCTTTTAGAGAACTTTGCTATAAACAAAAATCAAAGAAATGAAAATTATCGTAACAGGTTCCTTGGGGAACATTAGCAGGCCACTTACAGAGAAGTTGGTACAAAAAGGACACGTTGTAGTTGTGGTTAGCAGCAGGGCAGCGAGACAGAAAGATATAGAAAGCCTCGGGGCAATGGCTGCGATAGGTTCGCTACAGGATACAGGTTTTCTTGAAGCCACTTTTAAGGATGCCGATGTCGTATATACCATGGTTCCGCCGGCCAATTACTTTGACCATAGTCTTGATTTAATTAGTTATTACCGTAGGTTGGCAAACAGTTATCTACAGGCTATCAGGCAGTCAGGGGTAAAACGGGTCATTAACCTCAGCTCCATTGGCGCCCATCTGGAAAAAGGCAACGGTATCCTTGAGGGCACCTATCAGGTAGAGCAGCTGTTAAACCGGTTACCGCCGGAGGTAGCCATTACCCATATCCGTCCGACCGAATTTTATTACAATCTGCTGCCACATGCCCATTCGGCAAAAAATAATGGATATATTGCAATGAATATAGGCAAGGACGTGGTAAATGCATGGGTTTCACCCAGAGACATCGCAGGTGTTATTGCTGAAGAGATCTCCCTGGCGGTACCTGGCAGAAAAGTCCGTTATGTGGCCAGTGAAGAAATTACCTATAAGGAACTGATTGGCATTCTAGGTAAGGCTGTAGGGGATGAGGAACTGCAATGGCAGGAGCTTACTGATGAGCAAATGACACAAGGGCTGGTGGGTGTAGGAATGAACCCTCAAATTGCGATGAAAATGGCTGAAATGTATGCTGCTATTCATAGTGGCCTACTGTATGAAGATTACGATCGTAACAGGCCGGCGGTAATGGGTAGCGTTAAAATGGCAGATTTTGCAAAAGATTTTGCACATGCTTACAGTCAGCTATAAGTAAATAAGAAAGCATTATGCAACCGTATCGTTTTAAAACAATCAGTGATTATCATCAGTTCAGGGGCCTGCCCAAACCGGAGCATCCTCTTATAAGCGTGATTAATTTTGAGTCGATACCCTATATCAGGGATGATGAACCTAAGGCTATATTACAAGACTATTATGCTATTGCCTTAAAAAATAATGTTAACTGTAGAATGAAATACGGGCAGCAGGATTATGATTTTGATGAGGGAGCAATGCTTTTTATAGCACCGGGTCAGTTGTTTTCTGTTCAGGCAGATGGTGAACTAACACATACGGGATGGATGTTGCTTGTCCATCCCGATTTTCTATGGAATTTTCCGCTGGCAAAAACAATCAGAAGATATGACTATTTTGGCTATTCGGTTAACGAAGCTTTATTTCTCTCAGAGAAGGAAGAACTCACCATTACTTCGATTCTCAGGAATATCGAACAGGAATACAGAAATAATATTGATAAGTTTAGCCAGAGTATTATAATTACACAGATAGAAACCCTTCTAAACTATGCTAAACGCTTTTACCAACGCCAGTTTATTACACGTCAAATCGCAAATTCCCAGATACTGGAGCGTCTAGAAGAACTATTAAATGCCTATTACGATGGTGATGCAGCAGCAGAGAAGGGATTGCCTACCGTTAAATTTATTGCCCAGTCCCTGAATTTATCCCCTAACTATTTAAATGGTCTCCTGAAAGCGCAAACCGGACAGAGTACGCAACAGCACATTCATGACCGGCTGATTGAGAAAGCAAAAGAGCGATTATCCACTACCGAACTCTCAGTTAGTGAGATAGCTTATGAACTTGGTTACGAGCACACGCAGAGCTTTAGTAAGATCTTTAAGAGCAAAACCAATCAAAGCCCGCTCGAGTTTAGGGCAGGTTTTAAGTAGTTCCCATGAGAGTTCATTACAATAAACAGTATCCTGCTGAGGCGAAAGGGGGTAATGAGCCACCTTTAAAACTATCTGGGAAGTAAGATTGAATTCGTACAATTAAAGGTTCTTTGTATCGTTATTACCAATAAAAATAAGAAAAATGAAGAAAATACAGTTAGTATTTTTACTTAGCATACTAACCTCTTTCAGCGTTAATGCTCAGAAAAATGGATTAGAAGAAAATTCAAAAATAATACAAGATAAGCGTATTTATTTGGTGGGAGATGTTATAAAAGTGCCGTTGGTGATGATTCGTGACTGGCCCTTTATTGAAGGTGAAATCAATGGCGTTAAAGGACGTTGGATGTTTGATACCGGCAATGCGGAGGCGTTTTCGCTTCATTCAAAGAAAGTGACAGGGGTTGAATCCGAGGTGGTCGGTTCGGGATTTGTCGGCAGCGGGCAGAAGTATGAGGTGCTGGAATATCCTGTAATTAATAGGATAGTGGTTGGTGATACACTCTATAATGATGTAAAGGAAGTAAGGGGTAATAATTTTGATTTTCTTGAGGGAATAACCCCTACAGTTATTGGCCAGATAGGTTTTGATTACTTTAACGGCTATGATATGAAAATTGATTATTTAAGAAGTGAGCTCACCTTTTATAAGCAAGAAGAAGGTATAGAAAACTGGAAAGACATCAAAAAAAATAAAAATTATATTACTTCATTACCTTATTTTACAAGAAAGCTGGATAATCACCCCATGATTAAAGTACACCATAAAGGAGTTGATTTTTTGGTAACTTTTGATACGGCTGGTGGAAAAGGCAGTTTTACTATAGAGGATTCGCAATTTGAAAAGTTAAAGGAGGAAGGGGATATTGAAAATTTTTACGATGAACCAAGTACAATTTATAATTGGTACAATATTAAAATTGATGACCGTTTAACCGTAAATCTTTATGGTATGGACAAGGAAAAGTTCAGCCCTGCCCACAAACCTTTGGGAATAAATGAAAAAAATACATTCACGCTCGACCATTCTTTCCTATCCCAGTACATTACCATATGGGACACGAAAAATAAAGTAATCCATGTTTTGGAAAAAAGATAAATGTGCGGTTATGTTAGGTAGACCATTACGCGGAACTCAATCTGCCTAACAAAGGAAACGAATAGTCGTTTCCTTTGTTTTATACCGTACAATAGTAGTGTAAATAATCCCGGTCCTGTTTCCATCCCATTTTCTCATAAAGTGCCCGTGCAGGGTTATCTTTTGCTGTTTCAAGTGCCAGACCTTTGCCATTATTACGGCGTACGTAATTTTTAGCTTCCGTTAACAGCTGCGTTGCGATACCCGTTTTCCTGAAATCGGGCCTTACAAACAGGTATTGAGAATGTAATCCTTTTTGCAGCATAGCGGGATACATCCGGAAGAATTCCTCATAACGTTGCTGGGGATTATGGTATAGTAAAGAGATATTCCTTTGCTGAAGCGCTATATAACCGTTGGTAAGTTTTATTCTAAAAAAGTGTTACATTTTATGCGGGCCCAGCGACAGTTGTTCCCTGCCCTCAAAGGTAAGGCACAGCACCTCTCCTGGCTCCATACACAGGACATACATATTGGCATGCTTCTGATTAAAATAGGCAATATAGTCCGACATCCGCCAGTTTTCGGTTGCGAACTGCACGATGTGCTCTTTTCCGTCCTGATCAAGATAGAATACCGTGAAAATACCGCTCATGATCAAATATTCGTATTTTGCCTCATCGCCCTGCTGGACCAGGTATTGATTTTTTGGCGTTCGGAAGATAATCCTAAATTTAGGATATGAGATTTATTTTCATGATAATATGTAACAGGCTAACGGCACAGGCATACTATATTTGCCGTTACAGAGTTATATAGAATGTATAGTTACATTATGAACAACAAGGACCTTATCAAAAACCTTAAGCGCGGCAACCCCAAGACATTTAAGAAAGTGTATCTGGATAGTTATGACCGACTGATACAGGTGGCGAAAAAATTTAAATTTAAATTTCTTACCCCTGAGGATTTTGTACAGGAAACCTTTCTACACCTCTATAAAAAACGGGAATTATTAAATGAAGAGATACTTTTTGATAAGCAGCTCTTTGTTATCTGCAGGAATATAATTATCAATCACGTTAACAGAGAAAACAAAGTTATACCGCTCGAACCCTTAGTGCCCCTGCAAGAGGAAGAAAGTGAAGAAACTGATATTCAGCAACTGGAATACAGAAGAAAACAGCTGTATGCGCTTTTGGAGCAGCTTCCTGAGCAGCAGCGTAAAATCTTTACCCTGCATAAGCTTAATAACTATTCCTATGAGGAAATAGCGGAAATCACCAGTCTCTCTGAAAAGACTATTGCCAACCATATTTACCTGGCAAATAAATTTATTCAAAAAAAATTAGGTTCAGCTTAGGAACTTTTTTTACCCCGTTTGTTATATCTGTAAATAACAACCTTAATGGGGCTTGAAATCTTCAAAACAAATATCGAGACTGAAGAACAGGCACAATACCTTGCTAAGGTATTGCAGCATGTCATATCCGATGGGATGATCCGTTTTGAGCTGGAAAACGCCAGCCATATTTTCAGTATTGAAACCAACAGGGAAATAGAAGGGGTCGCCCTTTCTGTATTTATCAAACAGGGTATTTCCTGTCAAAAACTATAATTATGGATAAAAAAGAAATCGAAGAGAAGTTAAAGGGTGTCTGGGAAGAAAAACCAGTAATGCAGCCTAAAGAGAAGAAAGAGGCTTCCTGGAATGACTTTTCCGGGCAGGTATTTCCTGCTAAGAGGCGCCGGGCTAATAAAATAAGGTATTTAGTTGCTGCCTGCCTTGTTATTGGTTTATCGTTGACCGCATTGTTAACCTTAACGGATATCTCTGGCAACGGCAGCAGTATGGCTTATACGGTTATCGGGAATCCGACAGGTATGATGAAAAAGGTGGAATTGCCGGATCACTCGATAGTGGAGCTTGAACCTGATGCCACGATAGAATACAGGGATGATTTTTCACAAAGACGAGACATCATAATAAAGGGTACTGCTTTTTTTAGGGTACAAAAAGATAAAAAACATCCTTTCCGGGTTTTCTGCGGGCAAACCACCACCACGGTACTGGGTACCTCATTTAACCTTAAAGATGATACCGGAACGGTTACCGTACAGCTTTATGAAGGTAAAGTCCAGATGAGTGTAGCGAATAATGCCAGCAAATGGATACTGGCACCGGGTGAAGAATTTACTTATGATACCAACACCGTAAATGTGAAGGCATTTGAGCGTTTCAGGGATTTTGACGGTGAAAAGATGAGTGCAATAATTCAATATATAAAGGAGAATTACGGATATCGCGTGGAAATGCCCGCCGGTTATATTAACCAAGAGATTACCCTTCGCATAAATAAAAAGGAAGAACTCTCAGGTATCCTTACCATTATAGGCCAAATGTATAACCTAACACCTACAGTAAATGAAGAACTGAAACAAATCACTTTCAGGTAAGCAAAAGAAAAGGATGCCCTAGCCGCGAAACTAAACATCCTTTCTGCAATAAAACAGCATTACACTATTTTAATTTATTCAAAAGTACAAAAATTTATGAAGCATATTTTTTCATCATGCTTTTTAGTATTAAGCCTAAGTCTGTTTGCACAGGAGGTAAGCCTTTCTTTGGATCAAACAGCTACCTTAAAGGAAATATTCAACCAGATAGAGGCACAGACAGACTATAAGTTTGCCTTTACCGACCAGATCAATACCGACCAGCGTTATTTGAAGGAACCTTTGCGTTTACAAAACGTAACCGTACAGGAACTACTTACCCGTATGGAAAAACAATTGCCCTTACATTTTACTGTAATTGGAAATAATATTACAGTAAAGCAGCATTCAAATTACGAGAGTAGTCAAAATTATACTTTAACCGGTACTATTACAGATGTTTCGGGCGGGCCCTTACCGGGAGCTACTATCTATATCAGAGAAACACAGGCTGCCGTAAGTACTGATGTTAATGGTAAATACATATTACGGCTACCCTCAGGAAGTTACACAATTATTGTTCAGTACCTGGGGTTTAAAAACATTGAGAGGACTTTAAGGGTATCCGGGAATACCTCTTCGAATTTTACTTTGGAAGAGGACATGCAAAATTTGAAGGAAGTAGTAATCACCCAAAACAATAAGGCTACAGATATCCGAAAGCCGCAAATGAGTATCAACAGCCTTACTATGCAGGAGATTAAGCGTATACCTGCTGCTATGGGCGAGCCGGATCCAATAAAATCACTTATGACACTTCCGGGTGTTACTAACGCCGGGGAGGGGTCCTCAGGTTTTAACGTGAGGGGCGGGGCAGCGGACCAGAACTTAGTTTTGCTGGATGGTGCTCCCATCTATAATGATTCGCACATGTTTGGCTTCTTTTCCGTTTTCAATGCCGATGCAGTAAAGAGCCTTGACCTATACAAGGGAGGTATTCCGGCGGCTTTTGGAGGGCGGGTATCCTCGGTTTTAGATGTACACCAGCAGCAGGGACGTGGTGATAGCCTGAAAGTCAATGGGGGGATAGGTCTTATATCCAGTAGGCTTATGGTAGAGGGACCGGTAAAAAAAGACCTGGGCTCTTTTATGCTGGCAGGGCGGGCCTCTTATGCCCACCTCTTTTTAAAATTAGCTAACAATAGCAATTCTGCCAGCTTTTATGATCTTAACGGTAGATTCAATTACAAAGTAGGGAAAAAAAGCAGCCTTCATTTTTCAGGCTATCTTGGTAATGATGTCTTTGATATTGGAAACAGGTTTGCAAGCACCTACGGTAATACAATGGGCAATATATATTGGAATTATAAGCTTTCGGAGGCTATCGATACACGATTATCACTGTATTACAGCGATTATAAATTCAACCTTTCCATCGCTTCTGAAAATTTTAACTGGGATAGTGCCGTCAAGACCTATGGACTGAAGTACAACTGGCAGCAAAGGCTGTCGGAAAAATTCAATCTGAACTACGGGGTGGAGGCTACCTATTATGATTTCAATCCGGGAACCCTAAAACCGGAGGGAGGTGATTCCAGTTTCAATTTCCAGCAGTTAGATAAAAAATATGCCTTAGAGCCCGCGGCTTATCTTGATATCGAACATAAGATAACCGAAAAGTTAAATCTGCGTTATGGTTTTCGTTACAGTATGTTCTATCGCTATGGGGCTGAGGAAATCAGTACTTATGCAGACAATAAGGCGGTTGTGTATAACCCACTGTATGATATTTATCAGGAAGCTGTACCTACGGGATCGGTATCTTATGGCAGGGGTGAAAAGATTGCCGGCTTTGAAAATTTCGAGCCACGTGCTTCCCTGTCTTATATTCTAAGTGACGATAACTCTCTTAAGGCCAGTTACAACCGTATGGCACAGTATATTCATATCCTTACCAATACGCAGTCGCCATTGCCAATGAATATCTGGACCCCCAGCGGTCCGTTTATAGAGCCGCAGTTACTGGATCAATATGCGCTAGGTTATTTCCGAAATTTTAAGAATAAGGAATATTCTCTTGAAACAGAAGTGTTTTACAAGACAATACGTAATCGTGTTGATTATATTGACGGTGCTGATATACTGGGAAACAATAATATGGAAAGGGTGATTCTAAATGGTAAGGCAAGGTCGTATGGACTTGAGCTCCTATTGCGCAAAAATACCGGCAGGCTGACCGGATGGCTAGCTTACACGCTGTCAAAAGCAGAACAGAAAACCTCCGGCAGAACCCCTGAAGAACCGGGGATAGCTAATGGGGAGTGGTATTTATCACCCTATGATAAGTTGCACAACCTAAATATTACAGGGAATTATGAGTGGAGTCCTAAATGGTCATTTAGTGCGAATTTTACCTTACAGTCCGGAAGACCGGTCACTTTCCCCGACGGATACTATGAGTTTGGAAATATACACGTACCTAATTTCCCTGCGAGAAACCAAAACAGATTGCCTGCTTATCACCACCTCGACCTGGCAGCAACCTACACCCCAAAACCAGATAAACAAAGAGGGTGGCAAAGTTACTGGGTATTTAGTATCTATAATGTGTATGCCCGTAAAAATGCAGCCTCCATACAGTTTGGTACCAATGAAGACACCGGTATGAATCAGGCCACACGCCTCTCCATCTTTGGCATTATTCCCAGTGTATCATATAATTTTAAATTTTAGCCTTATGAAAAACATAAAAATAAATATGCTTAGATACTTGATATTATTGATTGTATTACCGTTTGTTGGCTGTGAAGATGTCATAGAAGTTGACTTGGCTTCCGGACAGGACAAGATTGTTATTGATGCTGAAATCCTATGGCAAAAAGGTTCAGACGGAAGTACACAGTCTATAAAAATCAGCCGTATGACCGATTACTACAACCCGACACCTCCTAAGGTGTCAGGCGCCCAGGTTTATATCGAAAATGCTCAGGGCACTGTATTTGTTTTTGAGGAATCTGAACAGGCAGGAGTATATATCTGCCATACTTTTGTGCCGGAAATTAATGTTGGTTATACTCTTACTGTTATTGCTGAAGGGCAGACTTATACTGCCTCAGAGTCCCTTGTGCCGGTAGCTTCAATAAATAGTGTGGAACAGGGGGTAGTAGAAGATTTTTCGGGTGATAATATTGAGTTAGCCTTTTACTATGATGATCCTCCCGGTGAAAGCAATTTTTACCTTACCGAGTTTAACACGGAGGTTTTACCCTATCCCGAGTATGAACTTACCGATGATGAGTTTTTTGACGGGAACGAGATACGCAATGAGATGATTGAGGAAAAACTGAGTGCGGGTGTCCCTGTTACGATTACCCTTCGCGGGGTATCAGAGCAATTCTATAATTATATGAACCTGATTCTGGATACCAGTGACTCCAATCCTTTTGCGACCCCTTCGGCCAATATACGCGGTAATATTGTTAATCAGAATGATACAGAAAATTATGCTTTAGGTTATTTCAGGTTGTGTGAAGCTGACAGAGTAGTACACATTATTGAATAAATGATTTGTTTCAGGCAGATGCTTAGCATTACTTCCTGAAATTTTTCCTGAATTTATTAGAAGATGAACATATGATTTCATGCTCCCGCATCCAGGAAGGTTAGGGGGCATTATGATATGAAGACAGTATTTTTTATGACACCTTTTCCAAAAGACTTTTTATAGTAATCAAATTTTTATTTGGAACGTTCGGTTTAATATGTTATCTTTGTACCGTTATGCCAAGGAACAAAGAATTCGACTATAACGAAAAGCTAAGAGCCGCTAGAGACCTTTTTTGGAAAAAGGGTTATAATGCCACATCCATGAGTGATCTGGTGGAAGCGATGAAAATTAACCGTAGCAGCCTGTATCTTACCTATGGCAATAAGCACGATCTATTTTTAAAATCACTTGAGGATTATATTCGGGATAAGGACATGCAGTACCGTATTGCTTCAGAGCTGAGTGCTGAGCCCTTGCAGGCTGTAAGGAATATTATCCGCTCGGTTTTCCAGTCGGCAGTGAAGGAAGGTAATTGTCTGTTTACCAACTCGGTATTCGAACTGGCTGTTGTCGACAGGCAAGTTAATTCGATGCTTACGGCACAGTCACTAAAAACGGTAAGCCTTTTTGAGAAGTTACTGACAGCGGCAAAAAAAGATGGCAGTCTGAAATCGGATAAGTCGCCCCGCGCGCTAGCACATTTCTTAGTCTCCGGGCTTACCTCAATATATAACGTACAGATATTGTTTTCTGATACTCAATTGACAAAACAAACTGCAGAAATTTTAACAGGCGTATTGGAGTAAATTTTTTTTTTTGCTCTTATTTTGGAACGATTGGTTTAATATAAAAATTACTATGAAAGTACAAAAAGCGTATGACAAACTAATTTTGAAAGCCAGGCGGGGTGCAGGTTTTCTGCTTACTAGCGCAGCCGTTTTACTGATTATGGAATGTAATAAATCGGAAAAAGAAAGAGATAGTATGAATGGTAAGGATCTGCCGACAGATACTCAAAATACAGAAACTTTTCAGGAGATAGGTTTTTTCGGCGAAATAAAAAGGGATTGCTGGGACGAATTTCTTGCTGCGGTACAAAAGAACATAGCACATTCCCGGGAGGAGCCCGGCAATTTGTGCTTTAGTTTGTACATTCCGGAAGAGGGAACACCTGCACCCATCTGGTTTGAGAGGTTTACCGGTAAAGCTGCTCATGAGTACCACAAGAGGCAACCTTATTTCAGGGATGCCATAGCGGTGATACAAAAATCAGTAGTTGGGGAGCCAGTGGGTATTACACTAAGGGAAGTCTGCGAAATTCCTGCGACAGTACCGCCAAGGGCAGATAATCCGAAAACTTCACACTATGGTATTACCTTGTATGAGGTTCCTCTCTATAAAAGACAATCCTTTATCGCTGCGGTAAAAGAGCTGATTACTCAATCCAGAGATTTGAAGATGAATCTTGAAGCTAACATTTATCAGTATGCCGATGACCCTAAAAGATTTGTCTTGATTCAGGGATGGACAGGAATTGGGGAATCGCAGTCAGGGTCAGCACAGGATTTGGAGAAAAGGTTTAATCCCACAGTGGAAGGCTATTTTGTTTGCCACCCTGCTGTAATCCACTGGTCAGTAAAGGATATCTCTACCGACTACAGTCAGTAGAAAATCAGAATAATAATTAATTCATAATAAATAAAGTAAACATGCAGAAAATCAAATTAAACAACGGTGTAGAGATGCCTCTTTTAGGTTTGGGTGTTTTTCAGATACCGGATACTGAGGAGTGCGAAAAGACAGTACTAACAGCTATAAAAGCAGGCTATCGTCTTATTGATACGGCTTCTCTGTACCTCAATGAAGCTGCTGTAGGCAACGCTATTAAAAAAAGCGGTGTTCCCAGGGAAGAACTGTTTATCACTACCAAATTATGGATCCAGGACGCCGGCTATGACAAGACCAAGAAAGCCTTTGAGCGATCGCTGAAAGAACTGCAGCTGGAGTATCTGGACCTGTACCTGATACATCAGGCTATGGGGGACTATTACGGCTCATGGCGGGCTATGGAGGAGCTTTATAAGGAAGGCAAGATACGCGCTATAGGGGTCAGCAATTTTTTTCCGGACAGAATTGTGGATTTAATGGTCCATAATGAAATTGTGCCCGCAGTCAACCAGATCGAGGTAAACCCTTTTTATCAAAGGGCGGATGAACATGAATTATTACAGAAGAATAATATAGTGACCCAGTCCTGGGCCTCCTTTGCAGAAGGAAAGAATGACCTTTTTAATAACGAGGTACTTTTTGCCATAGGCAAAAAATATAACAAAAGTGTGGCACAGGTTACCTTACGATGGCTTGTCCAACAAGGCATCGCCGTGATTCCCAAATCGGTACGCGAGGAGAGGATGATTGAAAACAGTGCTATCTGGGACTTCGCCCTTACTCGGGAAGATATGGCCGCCATTACGACCTTAGATACCGGCAAAAGCGTATTCTTTGACCACAGGGATCCCGAAACGGCACAGTGGCTGACCGAATTACGCTATGACTGATCGGGGGATGAAGGGACCCGATGGGATCAAAGCAGCGTATAAGGGCTGGACATTCCCTGCCCTTATGCATTGAAGGAAACAATACTATACAATAAGTGAAGCATGCAGACAATAGAACTCAATAACGGGGTAGCTATGCCCCTGCTGGGACTGGGGGTATACCAGATTACAGATCCTTCGGTATGTGAAGCGACTGTCCTGGCCGCCATTGAAGCGGGCTATCGCCTTATCGATACCGCCTCGGCCTATGGCAACGAACAGGCAGTGGGCAGTGCCATTAAGAAAAGTGGTGTCCCAAGGGAAGAACTTTTTATTACCACCAAGGTATGGGTGCGTGATACCGGTTATGACAATACAAAAAAAGCTTTTGAACTTTCGATGAAGAAATTGCAGCTGGACTATCTGGATCTATATCTGGTACATCAGGCAGTTGGTGATTATTACGGTTCCTGGCGCGCCCTGGAAGATTTATACAGGGAAGGTAAGATCAGAGCTATCGGGGTTAGTAATTTTTACCCTGAGCGGGCAATCGACCTTATTTCCCATAATGCAATTCCCCCTGCAGTAAATCAGATAGAGGTACACCCTTTTTACCAGCGTGAGGCTGAACAGCTTTTTCTGGAGGATAAGAAGGTACGTGTACAATCCTGGGCTTCCTTTGCCGAGGGACGGAATAATTTTTTTACTAATGAACTGCTCTGGGATATCGGCAGGCGGTATAATAAATCCGTGGCACAGGTTACATTGCGTTGGCTTATTCAAAGAGGTATCGCTGTGATACCGAAGTCAGTGCACAGGGAAAGGCTTATGGAGAATTACGATATATGGGATTTTACACTCACCCTGGAGAATATGGAGGCTATAGCTGATCTTGACACACGTCAAAGTGCCTTCTTTAACCATAGGGATCCGACCATTATTGCGCGCTGGGCGGGGAGGAAATAAAGCCAGTTCCAATAGTTAAAAAGGAAACTATATAAATATGAAAAAGATATAGCTTGTCAGGTTTGAGGTTTTCATACTGGCATTTTTTGAGTTAGAATTATTGACATAAACTTTTTGAATCTCCCGCGATTGCTCCTGAGGGCTTTTAAAGAAAAACTGTCAACAGCTCTGAGAGTTTTTTAAGTCTTCATAATATAAAAATTTACAGATTTAGTTTTAGTATTTAAACGGTTTAATCCTGTCGGGGTAACTACTTGGGACATCAAACCCGCTGTAAAATCTTATAAATCTTAGTGTATAATTCTAAATATGTAAGATTATACAAATAAAAAAATCCCTAAATCATATCGATTTAGGGATTTTTGCTTGTGACCCCAACAGGACAAATTTCAAACCATTTTATGCAGGATTTAAAGAAATTAACCTACTTTGTGTAGGAGAAGTTTTCACTTTATCGGTTTTGATGTCCTGTTGCTGTTTATTGGATTTGTTATATAAAAATCGAAACACATCTGTTTCAGTATATATACTTATTCGAAAATTTTGAATGCTCTCCAATCAAGATTTTATTTTTCTTAGATTATAAATAGATGAGCACCATAAGCAAATTAACTGTCTGATAAGTAAAAAAACTGTTTCTATTGGAAAATATAATGTAAAGTCAGGAACTGGAATTAACTTTTCATGATTTATCACTTAAGGAAAAATATCATTTGAATTTGTAGCATATAAACCAATAAGGTTTCCTGTAAATCCTCCGGCAACATCGGTTGAAAGAATATCGCCTGATACAACTCCTCCAAGGTTATTAAATTTACTGCCATCAAAAGAGTAATTAAAAGTATAATCATCTCCTTTTGTAGTTACCTGTAGATATAATGGATTGTTTATGTCTGTTTTTTGACTGGCAATAACTGTCGATTTTCCATTTTCTGTTCTCTCAAGCACAAGGTAATAATCCTGTTCTTTTTTAGTAAGCCCAAATACATAATTAAATTTTTCATTCTGAAAACAGGTAATACCTGCAAGGTCTTTTTCTGATTTGGGTTTGTATGATAGTTTTACTTTTGCTTCAAAATAAGCATGCTGTTGCCTGTAAAAAAGGGTAGAAGTAGGAGCAGTTGCTTTAATGTTAGTTTTGAAAGGTGTGATTTTTAAGCCATTCTTTCCCGTTACTATAAACTTTTCTCTTGGACCTCTTATGCCAATCCAGCGATAGTCTAGCTCTTTAGAGGTAAAATTTTCTGTAAAGCCAAAATTTCCGTTAGGTAAGAACCCGGTTTTACCAGTTTTATTTTCAACACCATTTGGCAATTTTAATAAAGGTTTTAAAGGAACAAGACCATTTTCAAACACAGGGAATTCTCCGCTCCAATCTACCGGAAGAATGAATGTTTCACGTCCTGTATTTACACGCTGTTTTTCATTAGGGCGAACAGCAAGAAATACTCCATAATAGTTTCCGTCAGGTGTTTCCACAAGATCTGCATGCCCTGCCCAGTCTACTTTGTTTGTCCTGTCTTTTGCGAAATAGCGTTGGGTAAGTATAGGGTTGTTTTTTGCAGGAAGATAGGGACCTGTAGGGTTGTCGCTTACAAAAATTACCTCACTGTGCCAGTCGCCTGTACCGCCTTCAGCACACATGAGATAATATTTATTATTCTTTTTATAGATATGAGGCCCTTCAATCCAAATTGGTTTTTGTGTAATGTCTGTTCCGCCGTTAACAATAATTTTATCTGAATTAGGAACAACTTGGTCTTTTTGCAAATCATATTCCCATATTTTTATTACCCTATGTCCCTCATATAATTCAGTGCCTTTATCCGGGGCATCATTATGCACCAGGTAAGCTTTACCGATATCATCAAAAAATAATGACGGGTCTATTCCTTCAAAATTAAGTTTAAACGGATCACTCCAGCCTTTAGAAGGTTCTTTTGTTTTTACGACTATATTACCCATGCCTCCTGCAATCTCTGTAGTAATCATATAGAAAGTATCGTTATGAGGATTGTACTTAATATCAGGCGCATATACCCCGCCGGATATTCGTGAATCTTCTACCTTAAGCTGAGATTCCCTGTCCAGTACATGTCCTATCTGTTTCCAGTTTACCAAGTCGGTAGAATGAAAAATAGGAACTCCTGGAAACATGGCAAACGAAGAATTTACCAAGTAATAATCATTTCCTTTACGCGTAATGCTTGGATCCGGATAACAGCCCTGTAGTATGGGAGTATAAAATTCATCTCCCTTTAAAGGATTTTTATCATAAATATCATCCTTTCCCTGATAGGAGAATTCAGAAAACACAGGGCCTTCTTTGCTCTTTGACTGAGGTTTTTGAGCCGAAGACTGATAAAATGATATAATAATTAATAGTACTGTTATTACTGTTTTTTTCATAGAAAAAAGGATTGGTTTTAATAAAAGAATAGGAATTAATCGTCTGTCCTGAAAGGAACCGCAGGTAAATCTTCCCTGTTAATTAAGTTAGGATTTACAGGATTGTCTGCCCAGGCATATCGTATGTACAATGGTTTTTCAATATTTTCATTCCATAGTATTACCGTGTTTCCATCTATTTTGGTCTTTGCCCAAACAAAATTTTTGTCAGCCCCGGCAATGGCAAATTCAGAGGGTGCCTCACCATCAGCAGTAGAAAGACCACTCCCTGTATTGTTAAAGCTTACTATTATTTTATTTCCCTGAATTTCTGATGATTTGTAAGAGGGACCGGAACTTATTACAGATTCATTATAAGCCGTTTTTTCTGCAGCAAGTGCTAATCGTTCACCTACCTCTTTTTTTCTGTCAGGATGTATGTCATTCCATTCGCCTAAATCTATTGCTACTGCCATTGCTGTTTTTGGAATGGTTAAGTTCTTAGCCTGTTGCTCCCTAAATAATGCCCATTGACTTTCAGATGGCGTATAGTTATAGTCCATAAATCCGGGAAGCTGTACATATAAAAAGGGTAATTGTTTATTCCATTTAGTACGCCAGTCGGCTATAAGTGCAGTCTGAAGCTTTGAGTACTCATGTGCATTTCCGGTATTACTTTCTCCCTGATACCATACAAAACCTTTAATTGTATAATTTGTTAAAGGTGATATCATTGCATTATAAAGTGAGGTAGGCTGATAATGTAGAGTTATCGTATTATGGCTTTTTTTAGAAGGTGTATTTACTTTTCCCACTTTATATTGCCAGTATCCGGTAAGATCAATAGTATCTTTTCCAGCAACAACATAATAAGGTTTATCTGGCACAAAACCACCTTTACCAAAATTATTGGTAACCTGTACAACAAAAAGGTTTTTACCAGGCTTTAATACGTCAGCGGCAATGGGATAGCGACGCTGAGGATACATATATGTTGTATTGCTAATTCGCTTACCGTTAATATATAGCACATCGGCATCTACTATGCGGCCTAAAAACACCATGGCTTCTTTGTTTGTCATAGCTTCAGGAATATCAATTTCCCGCCTGTACCATACTATACCGTCTAATCCTTTTATCCCCTGATCTTCCCAATAGCCTGGTATGGCTATATTTCTCCATCCTTTTGGCTTATAACTTGTGTCAAACCATTTTTCTTCCAGGCCTTTATCCTCAGGTAAAGAGGTTTCGGTTTGTGGTAATGCATTTTGCCTGCTTATGTATAAAGTATCTTTGTTCTTATTAATAGTTTCAAGTACATTAGGAAACTCCTTAAACCCTTTTTCGCTAATCCATGCTTCAATTGGCGTGCCCCCCCAGCTGGAATTTATAATTCCTATCGGGACTTTGTATTTCTCATATAATTCTTTAGCGAAAAAATAGGCAACAGCCGAAAACTCATTAATGTCAGGGTTTATAGCCTTTTTCCATGAGCTTTCAGGTAGTTTTGTTTGAGGTTCAGAGAGATTTACAGTATTAGGTACAAAAAACTGCCTTATTTCATGATAGGATGCATTTGCTATTTCTTCGGCATACAACACATTATGTAACCGCATTTGATGTACCATGTTAGACTGACCTGCACAAAGCCATACCTCACCAACCAGAATATCATTAAGTGTAATCTTATTGCTGCCTTCAATTTCCATACTGTATGGACCGCCAGCTTTACTAGGAGATAAGATAATTTTCCATACGCCGTCTTTTGCAGTAGTAGTTTTATATTTCTTATTGTTAAACCTAACTGTCACTTTTTCGTTGGGAGCTGCCCAACCCCAAATATTTATAGGTTCTTCTCTTTGCAAAACCATACCGCTGCTTACTATCTCAGGTAATTTTACCTGCGCTTTAGACGGAATTGAAAGTATAAGAGTAAAAAATAAAAGGAGTGCTTTTCTCATGTCTTAGTCGGTTAAAATTTTTAAAAAGCATTATTTGTAAAGTTATTTTTTTTAATCAGTTTGTCTTGTAATATCAATAAAAGATACAGAAAACGTTTTCGTAAATTTTCATCTTTACTTCTAAGGCTTTAGAAATAGTACACTTACTTTTGAGAATAAGTACTTACCTTAAAGAATGTTACAATCCACTAAAAATATGAACACTACAAATCAGGTTTATTTTAAAACTGTAGATAAAATACAGTTTGAAGGAAGAGATAGCGATAATCCGCTTGCTTTTAAATGGTATGATGAAAACCGAATAGTTGCCGGCAAATCACTTAAGGAGCATTTTAAATTTGCAATGGCCTATTGGCATACCCTGTGTAATACAGGCGATGACCCTTTTGGTCCGGGTACAGTAAGAAATTCATGGAATTCAAAGGAAGATGCCATAGCCCGGGCGAAAGATAAAATGGATGCAGGTTTTGAGTTTATGGAGAAACTTGGCCTGCCTTATTATTGTTTTCATGATGTTGATCTTGTTGATGAAGCTCCTACACTTGCAGAGTTTGAACAGCGTGTACAGGCAATGGTAGCTTATGCAAAAGAAAAACAAAAGGAAACAGGAATAAAACTGCTTTGGGGAACCAGTAACCTCTTTAGTAATCCGCGTTATATGAATGGGGCTTCAACAAATCCTGACTTTGATGTGGTTGCTTATGCCGGAGGGCAGGCTAAAATTGCTATAGATGCAACCATTGCTTTAAATGGTGAGGGATATGTGTTTTGGGGCGGCCGTGAAGGCTATATGAGTCTTTTAAATACCGATATGAAACGTGAGCAGGAACATTTAGCAATGTTTCTTGCTATGTGCAGGGATTATGCGCGCAATGAAGGTTTTAAAGGTTCTTTCTTTATTGAACCTAAACCAATGGAGCCTATGAAGCACCAGTATGATTTTGATGCGGCTACCTGTATAGGCTTTCTTAACAAATTTGGACTGCACGACGATTTTAAATTAAATATAGAGGTAAACCATGCTACACTGGCCGGGCATACCTTTGAACACGAGCTTCAGGTTGCTGCCAATGCAGGTATGTTAGGAAGTATTGATGCTAACAGGGGAGATTATCAAAACGGTTGGGATACCGACCAGTTTCCTATAGATATTTATGAGATAACCCAGGCGATGTTGGTGTTTTTACAAAATGGAGGAGTAAAAGGAGGCGGAATAAATTTTGACGCAAAAGTTCGCCGTAACTCAATAGATTATGAAGATAAGTTTATTGCTCATATAAGCGGTATGGATACTTTTGCAAGAGGGCTTATTTGTGCAGATCATATACTTAATAACACAAAATACAGCGAATTGAAAGCCACACGATATATGTCATTTGATAGCGGCAATGGCGCCGCATTTGAAAATGGTAAACTTACCCTTCAAAATCTTAGTGAAATAGCCCGTGAAAGTGGCAATCCTAAGCCAAAGAGTGGCAAACAGGAATTATTTGAGCAGATAATAGCAAACGCATATTAAACTTTTAAACCACTTTAAATATTTTATTTGAAGTGGTTTCTTTTTACCAACTAAAACTAAGACCTATAATGAACAGAAAAATTTACATATTAAGATCATCCATAGCAATTATTTCGGCAGTTTCACTAATAACCCTTACTTCCTGTAAAGAAGAAAAAGAAAAAGAAACCCATACGGATGAAACAAAAGAGACAACAGAAAAAGAGTTTTTAACTCAGCCTTTAGTTTCTCATATTTATACAGCAGACCCCTCTGCACATGTGTTTGATGGCAGGATATATATTTACCCTTCTCATGATATTGATGCCGGTATCCCTGAAAATGATAATGGTGACCATTTTGATATGAGAGATTATCATATTTTATCAATGGATAGTATAGGAGGAGAAGTAACCGATCATGGCGTTGCTCTTGATATTAAGGATATTCCCTGGGCCGGACGTCAGTTATGGGCTCCCGATGCGGCATATAAAAACGGAACATATTACCTGTATTTTCCTGTAAAGGATAAAGATGATATATTTAGAATTGGAGTGGCAACCAGTAAATCTCCACAAGGTCCTTTTACGCCTGAAAAAGAGCCTATAAAAGGAAGTTTTAGTATAGATCCTGCTGTGTTTATTGATGACGATGGAACGTCTTATATGTATTTTGGAGGTATTTGGGGAGGCCAGTTGCAACAGTGGGCTTCTGGTAAGTTTGATGCAAATGGTTCAAAAACCGATTTAGAAGATCCAAACGTTCCTGCGCTGAGTTGTAAAGTTGTGAAACTTTCTGATGATATGCTGCAATTTGACGGACCGATACAGGATGTTGTTATAAATGACAGTAATGGTAAGCCGCTTCTTACTTCAGATCATGACAGAAGGTTTTTTGAAGGCTCGTGGATGCACAAATACAATAATAAATATTATTTTACTTATTCTACAGGAGACACCCATTATCTGGCTTATGCAACATCAGACAAGCCTACCGGACCATTTGTTTACGGAGGTCATTTTATGAACCCTGTACAGGGTTGGACAACACACCATTCAATTGTTGAGATTAACGGAAAATGGTATATCTTCTATCATGATACTCAACTGTCAGGCAAAACTCATCTGCGCAATGTAAAGTTGACGGAGCTGACTCATAATCCTGATGGTAGTTTAGGGTTAATTAATCCGTAAAAAAATCATAGTTAATGATATACACAAGTAAAACCATAAGGAAAATTGTTTTGATTACGGTTGCAGGTCTATGCTCATTTTCCTGTAAGCAGAGTATTGAGGATAATGCCAGTGGCGAGACCTTTAAAGATGCTTTTAAGGATAAATTCTACATAGGGGTAGCAATAAACCGTAGGCAGGCTATGCAAAAAAATGAAAAGGAAGCTACTCTTATAAAGCAATACTTTAACAGTATCAGCCCGGAGAACGATCTTAAATGGGAAAACATTCATCCTGCGCCGGGAATTTACAATTTTAATCCTGCGGATACGTATGTAAAAACAGGAATGGAATCGGATATGTTCATTATAGGGCATACTTTAGTTTGGCACTCGCAAACCCCCGACTGGGTATTTACCGATGATCATGAAAATCTACTCACCCGAGAGCAGTTACTTGAACGGATGAAAGATCATATAGATGCAGTAGTTACCCGATATAAAGGGAAGATAAAAGGATGGGATGTTGTTAATGAAGCCCTTAATGAAGATGGCTCTTTAAGAGATTCTAAATGGAGAACTATAATAGGGGATGACTATATAGAAAAGGCTTTTGAGTTTGCCCATGCGGCAGATCCTGAAGCTGAACTGTATTACAACGATTATAATTTATATAAGGCTGAAAAGCGAAGTGGTGCGATTAAGATAGTTAACAGCTTAAAGGAAAAAGGAATACCAATAAAGGCAGTAGGGGAACAGGGACATTATAACCTGGACAGAGCCTCTTTAGAGGATATTGAGGCTACAATACAGGATTTTATAAAAGCCGGAGTAATTGTTAATTTTACTGAGCTGGATATTTCTATATTGCCTGAAGCAAACGCTGAAGCTACAGCTGATGTAGCTAACTCTGAAGCATATAAAGAGGATCTTAATCCTTATGTTGAAGGATTACCTGCAGAAGTAGAAGACCATTTAGCACAACGCTACGGAAGTATATTTAAGTTATTCGTAAAATATGAAAAACATATTGACAGGATTACTTTTTGGGGCCTTTCTGATGCCGATACATGGTTAAATAACTGGCCGGTTAGGGGTAGAACCAATTACCCTTTACCTTTTAACAGGGACTATACCCTTAAAAAAGAGGTAACAAAAGCAATACTGGATGCTGCAAAATAATAGTCTTCATTAGTAAATAGCAAAGCCTGTAGGGAGCTCAATCCTACAGGCTTTTTAACGAACGCTAACTAACTTTTAACTGGTTAAAAGTTGTTACTGTAACTGTTTATAGGCAGTATTTCTTTATTTTATATAAATCGTTTTGGTTATTATATTACTGGTACTTTTATTAGGTTCTCCCGGTTGATGGCCACCAACAGCAATTTCCAATTCCCCATACAAAGGCTTTAATTCCCCGTCAGTAGTAACATAAGTAAGGTCCTCTGGGGTAAGCTTAAAGATTACCGTTTTAGATTCTCCCGATTTTAGGTTAACTCTTTCAAATCCTTTCAGGGTTTTCAAGGCTGTTTTTATTTCTTTATTTTTATTTATCAGGTATAATTGAGCTACTTCATCACCCTGTGTTTTTCCTGTGTTAGTTATCTTTACTGATATCTCCATCCCTTCTCCTTTATTTGTTTTTGCAGATATGTTTAACTGCTCATAAGCAAAAGACGAATAACTTAGTCCGTAACCAAAGCCATATAGCGGTTTACCTGAAAAATACCTATAGGTACGGTTTGCCATGCTGTAATCTGTAAATGCAGGGAGGTCATTGTCACTTTTGTAAAAAGTTACTGGTAACCTGCCTGAAGGATTATAATCTCCAAAAAGAATATCAGCCAGAGCTGTACCGGCAGCCTGCCCGCCATACCAACAGTTTATAATGGCAGGTATGTTTTCAGATTCCCATGGAGTCGCGATGGCACTCCCTGTCATCATTACAAAAATTACTGGTTTCCCAGTTTTTTGCAATGCCTTCATTAGTTCTGTCTGTATTTGTGGGAGTAGGATAGAGGTACGGTCACCGCCTTCAAATCCCGGATAGTTTACTTCCATCTCTTCACCTTCCAGTTGAGGTGATATGCCTCCGGCAAAAATAAAAACGTCGGCATCCTTATAACGATCGGCAATATTTTCAAAGCTGGTATTGATATATTTACCTGTACTGAACCTTACATTGGCTTTTCCTGTTCCCTGCCAATATTCTATTTTTAAGTTGTAAACAGAATCTTTTTTTACATTCAACTCATAAGTTTTGGCTCCCCATCTGTTTCTGTTCCACGCATCAATAACTGTCTTTCCATTTATAATAAATCGATAACCGTCATCTGCTTCCAGTTCAAACACTACCGGTCCATCAGCCAGAGGTTTAAAATCAGTAATGAAACGTACAGAAAAATTGTAGGCTTTAATGTCGTTTATAACAGTTTGTCCTTCCTGCCAGTTATAATCAGGGCTTTTTTCCGTTTTTACAATAGGAGTACCTTCTAAAAGCGTATTATTATAATACTCAGCCTTAAATCCCTTTTTACCTTCATACGAATATTGGTCGTTAAGGTTGCTGTACTCAAGCATAGTATTGTCTGTAAAGTTAACTGCCTTTTCAAAAATCACTTCGCAGCCTTCAGGTAGTTTTCCTTTAATTCCCTGCAACACAGTAGTAATGTGTGATGGAGTACCATTATAATTACCTAGTACAGCTATTTTATTATCAGCATTTGGACCCAAAACCACTACTTTTTTTAGTTTTTTAGGTAAGGGTAGTGCTTTATTTTCATTCTTAAGCAGCACTATAGATTCCCTTGCCATTTTTAGAGCATGATCTGCATGAGGTTTACTTTCCAAAACAGATGTTGGTGTTTGTGCATATTTTACCATAGATACCGGGTCGAACATTCCTAAGCGAAACCGGACCATGAATAATCTTTTTACGGAAACATCTATTTGCTCTTCGGTAATTTCTCCGTTTTTTACAGCCTGTATCAGGGAGAGGTATACATCTGTTCCACATTCCAGGTCAGTACCATGAAATACAGCATCTGCCGATGCCAATTCAGCATTTGGATGTGTTTTATGATGTTTAAAAAAGTCATCGATTGCCCAACAATCGGAAGTGACATATCCTGTAAAACCCCACTGATTACGTAAAATATCAATCATTAAGGTATTACTGGCACAACAAGGTTGCGTTCTGAATGCATTATAAGCACACATAACCCCTGCCACATCAGATTCGGTCACGAGTTGTCTGAAAGCAGGCAGATAAGTGTCCCATAATTCGTACGGACTAACATCTACATCAAAAGTATGGCGAAGAGGCTCAGGGCCACTATGTACAGCATAATGCTTGGCACAGGCGGCAGCCTTAAGATATTTTGAGTCATTACCCTGCAGGCCTTTTACAAAAGCATCACCTAACTGTGCCGTTAAAAAAGGATCTTCTCCATATGTTTCCTGTCCGCGACCCCAGCGGGGATCCCTAAATATATTAATATTAGGAGTCCAGTAGGTAAGTCCCAGATAGCGCTCTTTGGTTTGTCCGGTTTCCAGTGCAATGTTATATATAGCCCTTCCTTCTGTAGCCGAAAAATCGGCCATGGTATAAAGGGCTTCTTTGTCGAAAGTAGCAGCCATAGCTATAGCCTGAGGATATACCGTTACATTATAGGGAGTGCGT
Source organism: Flavobacterium alkalisoli (assembly GCF_008000935.1). Taxonomy (NCBI): domain Bacteria; kingdom Pseudomonadati; phylum Bacteroidota; class Flavobacteriia; order Flavobacteriales; family Flavobacteriaceae; genus Flavobacterium; species Flavobacterium alkalisoli. Next base: position 3,525,546 of record NZ_CP042831.1, on the reverse strand, counting down.
GCCACACCGTGAAGTGTTTCGTTCCACCAGTCGTATGCGGGAATTCCAAGACGTTCAATGGCAGGAGAAGAATTAAGCATTTGTGATACTTTCTCCTCAAGGGTCAATCTGCTAACAAGATCATTTACTCTTTCCTCAAAAGTTAAGTTATAATCCTGAAACGGATATTGATGATTCTGTGCAAAAACAGAAAAACCGGTATTTACATACATAAAGAACAGGAATATATAAAGTGTATTAAATTTCATTTTTAATAATAATTTGAAAGGTAATTTATTGGGAAGTATATATCATTTTTTAGTTTTCTCATTACAGGGAAAGAAAATGCATATTTCAAAAATATAACATAATTATAGTGCTCTTATCGAAACAAAATGAAAGTTACGAATACGTTTGCGCTTATATTTCAGAAAAATATGAGAATTAAGAAATTTAAAAGGTATTATTGAAATACAAAAATTTAATATTTACGGTAAATACCGGGATTAGTCAAAATATAATGAAGCAAATTATAACCTTTTTAATAATCTTAGTTTCTTTAAATGTTGTTGCACAGGAAGTTATAGCCGATAGTAATAACGGAATGGATTTTCCGGTTGTTACAACAGAAGCTGCTACAACCGTATTTTATGATAAGAATGAAGATTCACTTGTGCCTGTAGCAGTAAACCTTTTTACAGATGATATTGAACGTGTAACAGGGAAAAGACCGCAACAGCTTACAAAGATTAATAAGGAAAAGAATATTATCATAATAGGTACTCTGGAAAAATGCAGTTTTTTTAAAGAACTTGAGAAAAATAAAAAAATAGATTTTTCCGCATTAAGAGGAGAGTGGGATGGATATATGATTCAGGTGGTTAAAAGTCCTTTTAAGGGCGTTGACAGCGCATTGATTATAGCCGGAAGCAATAAACGCGGTGCTGCTTATGGTGCTTTAGAACTGACAAAACAAATGGGAGTTTCTCCTTGGTATTGGTGGGCAGATGTACCGGTAAAGAAAAAAGAACAGATTTTTATAAAAAGCGACGTAAACATCAACGATGCTCCTAAGGTAAAGTATAGGGGGATATTCATCAACGATGAGGCTCCTGCATTGAGTGGTTGGGTGGAAGAGAACTACGGAAAGTTTAATCATGAGTTTTATACTAAAGTGTTTGAGCTTCTATTGAGAAACAAAGCCAATTACTTATGGCCTGCAATGTGGGGCAGGGCTTTTAATGATGACGATAAGCTTAACCCGGTTTTGGCCGATAAATGGGGTATTGTTATGGGGACATCCCATCACGAGCCAATGCTAAGGGCTCAGGCAGAATGGAAGCGATATGGAAGCGGAGCATGGGATTATACAAAAAATGAGGCAGTACTTAAAGACTTTTGGAGAAAGGGTATTAAGAATATGGGGTCTCATGAGAGTCTGGTAACCATAGGTATGCGTGGTGACGGAGATGAGCCCATGACAGAAGGTACAGCAACAGCGCTTTTAGAAAGAATAGTTAAAGACCAACGGGATATTATAGAAGAAGTGACGGGAAAGAGTGCAGAAGAGACACCTCAGGTTTGGGCACTTTATAAAGAGGTTCAGGATTATTATGACAAAGGGATGCGTGTTCCCGATGATGTTACGTTACTATTGTGTGATGATAATTGGGGAAACCTTCGAAAATTGCCAGCCAGAAATGAAAAGGAGCGAAAAGGAGGTTATGGCATTTATTATCATTTTGATTATGTGGGCGGACCAAGAAATTACAAATGGATTAATACCAATAATATAGCCAGGGTATGGGAACAAATGCATTTGGCATGGGAATATAATGTAAAGCAAATATGGATTGTAAATGTAGGCGATATAAAACCAATGGAGTTTCCTATTTCTTTCTTTCTGGATTATGCCTGGAATCCTGAGAAATGGACACCTGATAATTTAAGGGAGTATTATACGGAGTGGGCCAGAGGTCAGTTTGGAGACACCGATGCTAAGGAAATAGGAATTGTTCTGAGAGAATATGGCCAACTGGCTTCAAGAAGAAAACCTGAGTTAGTTGATAAAAACACATATAGTCTTGAAAATTATGATGAGGCTTTCAGGGTGGTTAATGAATACAAAAAGTTATTAGAAAAAGCAGAAAAAATTGAGAATCAGTTGCCAAAGAATTATAAAGATGCTTACTATCAGTTGGTTTTACACCCGATTCAAGCAAATGAAAATTTGCATAGAATGTATTTGGCAGTTGCCCTGAATGAAAAATATGCGACTCAAAACAATTCAAAAGCCAATGCTTATGCAGATTTAGCGAAAGAACTGTTTATAAAAGATTCCCTTATTTCCAAGCAATATAATAAAGAGCTGTCGGGAGGTAAATGGAATCATTTTATGGATCAGACACATATAGGTTACACTTCCTGGTTTGATCCTAAAAACAATATAATGCCATCGGTATCTTATGTTTCAGACGATTCACCGATTAAGCCTTTTATAGAGATTACTGAGACCATAGAATCCTCTAAAGAGCAAGCTGTAATGGATACTAAAACAGTTTTTTACGAAGAGAATGGCTATGTTTCCATTAATGCAGAAAACTACAGTAAAGCAAATAATACTAATGGCATTGAATGGAAAATTATCCCGGACATAGGACGCACTACATCTGGGGTCACTCCATTTCCTGTAACGGCTCCTGTTCAGGACCCTTATTCCAACGGACCTAGTTTGGAATATACTTTTTACAGCTATGAAGACGAATCGGTAAATATACACACCTATTTTTCTCCAACACTTAACTTCCATAATACTGAAATCGGATTACGTTATGCTGTTTCGGTAGATGACTCCCAACCTGTAATTCTTAGTATAAATGCAGAGAAAGGTGAGAGGGCATGGGCCATCTGGGTAGCAAACAATATCATCATTAAAGAAACCGCATTTAAGGAGCTTACATCCGGAAAACATACTCTTAAAATATGGATGGTAGATCCGGGTATTGTACTGCAAAAAATCATACTGGATTTTGGCGGTATGAAAAAAAGCTATTTAGGCCCTCCTGAAACCAGATAATACACTTTCTCACATTTAATTGTAATACCACTTATAACAATATGATACCAAAATTCTCAAGAGGATTTTTATTTATTTCAATCCTTTTATTTCCTTTTTTACTTATAGCTAATGATGGTTATGATCTTTGGCTCAACTATAGAAAAATTGAAAATAAAGCATTACTTGACAAATATAACGGAGCATTTAATGACTATTATATTAAAGGGAATTCCGAAACTTTAAAAGCAGCTGAAAATGAACTTAAACTTGCTTTTTCGGGATTACTAGGAACTGAGCCTAAACTTTTGAATTCCATTGAAAATGGATGCATAGTACTGGCAACAAAAAATGAGTCTGTACTTAAAGGGCATATCTCTGCAAAAGATTACGATAAATTAGGTAATGAAGGCTTTATAATCAAATCGGTTAAGATTAATAACAGGAACTGTACATTAATTAGCGCGAATACGGATATAGGTGTTTTATATGGTGTTTTTCATTTTATAAAGCTTATACAAACACAGCAAATAGCCGATAAACTAACTATTACTGAAGTTCCCAGGTTAGATATAAGGGCTTTAAATCATTGGGATAATCTTGATGGTAGTATAGAACGTGGCTATGCCGGTAATTCCTTATGGAAATGGGACGAATTACCTAATACAATTGATAAAAGATATATTGATTATGCAAGGGCAAATGCATCCATAGGAATTAATGCGACTGTGCTGAACAATGTAAACTCCAATCCTAAGATTTTAACTAAAGACTATCTTGAAAAAGTAAAGGCGCTCGCAGATGTTTTCAGACCCTACGGTTTAAAAGTATATCTGTCTGTTTCATTTACTTCTCCAATAAAACTGGGTGGTTTACCTACTGCCGACCCACTTAATCCACAAGTGATTGACTGGTGGGAAGCTAAAGCAAAAGAAATATATACGCTTATCCCGGATTTCGGAGGGTTTTTGGTAAAAGCAAATTCAGAAGGACAGCCGGGACCTCAGGACTATGGGCGTACTCATGCAGATGGAGCCAATATGTTGGCTCAAGCTTTAGAGTCTTATAAAGGGGTTGTAATGTGGAGGGCTTTTGTATACAATAGTGACCCCGAAGAAGACAGGGTTCTTCAGGCTTATAATAGTTTTAAACCTCTTGATAGTCAGTTTAAAGACAATGTACTTGTACAGATAAAAAACGGACCTATAGATTTTCAGCCACGTGAACCTTTTTCTCCGTTATTCGGCGCGATGCCAAATACTTCGCTTATGATGGAGTTCCAAATTACACAGGAATATTTAGGGTTCTCTAATCATTTGGTTTTTCTTTCCACTTTGTACGAAGAAACATTAGACTCGGACACTTATGCTAAAGGAAAGGGAAGTACTGTGAGTAACGTAATTGAAGGGAAATACTCCACTAAAAAGCTTACCGGTATGGCAGGGGTTTCCAATATTGGGAACAGCAGGAATTGGTGCGGACATCCTTTTGCACAATCTAACTGGTATAGTTTAGGGAGATTGGCATGGAATTCTGAAACATCGTCGGAAAGCATAGCTGAAGACTGGATTCGCATGACTTTTTCAAATAATAAAGATTTTATTGAGCCTGTAAAAAAGATGATGTTAGAATCCAGAGAAACTACAGTAGACTACATGACACCTTTGGGACTTAACCATATAATGGCCTATAACACACATAGAGGACCGGGGCCCTGGGTTGATACGGCAGCGCAACCCAACTGGAAATCCACCTATTATCATAGAGCAGATAGTATAGGCATTGGGTTTGACAGAACTACAGGTGGCTCTAATGCCGTGTCACAATATTTTCCTCCTGTAAGGGACAGGTTTAATTCTCTTGAAACATGTCCTGAAAATCTTTTATTATGGTTTCATCATGTTAGCTGGAAACATAAAATGAAGTCAGGAAATACTCTGTGGGATGAAATGTGTCTCCACTATTATAACGGTGTAGATAAAGTAAGGGAAATGCAGTCTTCCTGGAATAAACTAAAATCCTTTATTGATGAAGAGAGGTTTATTAAAGTAAAACAGCTACTTGAAGAGCAGGAAGTGGAAGCTGTGATTTGGAGAAACTCATGCGTACTTTATTTCCAGACTTTTTCTAAAATGCCTATTCCGGAAGAACTGGAAAAACCGGAAAAATCATTAAGCTATTATATCGGCCTAAAATTGGAATAGCTTTTCTTTTTTAATCAATAATTACAATTTTGATATTGATTATCATATTAGTCTTGCTATATGTGCTTCTTGAATATAATTTTAAGCTATATGTTTTAATTATTGTTCTATAAAAGGATATAAAATAAAATATTGACAAATTAGGTGTTATTTTTTTGAGGATAATGTTTTTATCGAATTTTTAACTAAAACGTATTCGTAGCTTTTATGTGTTAGATTTTTAACTTAAAATAAGAAAATTTTACTTTTGGTCTATAACACCATAAGGTAGTTTAAATGATTTAAAAATAGGTTCTTAAATCATAACTGGAAAAATTAAAGGGGTTTTATACCCTGTTTACGAAATCGATTTAGTTGAGGTTGTTTAACCAATACTAGAAAAATTAAACACAAATATTATTAATAACCAACTACTAACTATTATGAAAAAACTCTACAAAGTATCAATTAAATCCCATCGCCTTTTATTGGTTTTGGCGTTAGTCTTTAGTACGCACTTGTGCTGGTCTCAGGATATGAATGTAAGTGGTACAGTTACTTCGGGAGATGATGGTATGGGTATACCGGGTGCTCTGGTTGCAGTTAAAGGGACGACAACCTCTGTTGCAACAGATCTGGACGGTAACTACACTATATCCGCACCCCTAAATGCTGTATTACAATTTTCATTTATAGGATACCAGTCACAGGAAGTTACTGTTACCGGTAGTACTATAAATGTAGTATTACAGGAAGAGGCACAGGTTCTTAGCGAGGTTGTGGTCGTGGGTTATGGTACGCAGCGTAAAGAGGCTGTAACAGGATCTGTTATATCAATTAAAGGAGATGCTATAAGAGAGGTACCGGCACCTAACATAACACAGGCTTTACAAGGCCGCCTTGCGGGGGTCGAAATTAATCAGACCTCATCGCAGCCGGGAGCATCTATGCAGATACGTATAAGAGGTGCACGTTCTCTTACGGCGAGTAATGATCCGCTTATTGTATTAGACGGTATTCCTTTTCCGGGCTCGTTAACAGATATAAGCACAGATGATATTAAAAGTATAGATGTACTTAAAGATGCATCTGCTACAGCAATTTATGGTTCAAGAGGTGCTAACGGTGTAATTTTAATTACTACTAACAAAGGAACCCTTGGGCAAAAAGCAAAATTCTCTTATAACTCTTATTATGGAGTAAGAAACGTATTTTCAGATTATCCAATGATGGATGGAGCTAAATATGCACAATTACGGGCAGATGCAGATATGTTTTCAAATGGAGTTGACGAGTTTGATGATGTTAATACTGATTGGCAGGATTTGTTTTACAGAACAGGTAGTGTACAAAATCATCATTTCAACGTTTCTGGAGGTTCTACTACCGGGAGCTATAGCTTTAGTACAACATACTATAAAGACGAAGGCGTTATACCTCTTCAGGATTATGAGCGTTTTTCGCTGGTTAGTTCATTAGATCAGCAAATAGGCAATTATGTAAGGGTTGGCTTTAATACAAATAACAATTATTCAGTTACTAATGGTAGTACTTTAGGTACTTACGGAGTTATAAGTATGTCACCATTGGCAAACCCTTATAATGAAGACGGTTCCTGGAAGAGGACAGTAAGAATGCCATTGGATGAACAATGGGTTTACTCAAGAGATATAATGAATGATCTGGGCGACAGATTTTTAGATCAGACAAAAGCCTTTGCCTCTTATAATACGGTATATGGAGAAGTAAAAATTCCGGGAGTCGAAGGGTTAAAATACAGATTAAATTTAGGAGGAAACATCCGTATGAGTACAGGAGGTACTTACACAGGACAGGGAGTGTTCAGTACAAATCCTGACACTCCGTCTACAGCTACTGTTAATAACTCTTTTAACAGTAACTGGGCTGTTGAAAACATACTTAGTTATGATCGTACTTTTGCTGAGAAACATACAATAAATGCAATAGCTCTTTACTCGGCACAGGAAAACTTCTTTAACAGTTCTTCCATTTCAGCAAGAGAAATACCTTCAGATGCTTTTCAGTTCTTTAATTTAGGACAGGCTCAGGGAGAAATAACCATTAACCCTGCTAATCAGAGCTATCAGAAGAGTGGATTAGTTTCTTATATGGGGCGTTTAATGTATTCTTATGACGATCGTTATATGGTAAGCGCTACTTTCAGATCAGATGCCTCTTCAAGACTTGCTCCTGGGCATCAATGGCATTCTTATCCGGCTGTTTCTGCAGGATGGAATATTGCTAATGAATCCTTTATGGATGGAGTGGATGAGATCAGTCTTTTAAAATTTAGGATAGGCTATGGTGAAACTTCAAACCAGTCTGTTGATCCATACAAGACTTTAGGATTATTAAGTACAAGACCGTACAATTTTGGAGGTGATTTTGTGACGGGATATTATGTGTCCGAACTTCCAAACCCTAATCTTGGCTGGGAGTTCTCAAAAACATGGAACTACGGACTTGATTTCGGATTATTTAATAATCGTTTATCAGGAACTTTAGAATATTATGTACAAAATACAAATAATGTACTGTTAGGTGTTAATTTACCGCCAACATCAGGAGTAGGTAGCTACACGGCTAATATTGGTGAAACGCAAAATAAAGGTTTTGAGCTTTCTCTTAATGGTGTGATATTAGATAATCCCAGTGGTGTAACATGGAGTGCAGGTTTTAATCTCTACTCTAATAAAAATAAGCTGACAGCATTAGCATCGGGACAGCAGGAAGACGAGGCTAACTGGTGGTTTGTGGGTAAACCGATAAACGTTATTTATGATTACAATAAACTAGGACTATGGCAGGAGGGAGACCCTTATCTGGATATATTAGAGCCGGGAGGAAATGTAGGTATGATTAGGGTAGAATATACCGGTGATTATAATGAAGACGGCACCCCAACAAGAGCTATTGGCCCGGATGATCGTCAGGTTTTGGATGTTAATCCTGATTTTCAGGGAGGTTTCAATACTAATGTAAATTATAAGAATTTTGATTTTGGTATAGTGGGAGGTTTCCAGAGCGGAGGTATACTTATAAGTACACTTTACGGTTCTTCCGGATATTTAAATATGCTTAACGGCCGTAGAGGTAACGTTGATGTTGATTACTGGACTCCGGAAAATACAGGAGCTAAATATCCTAAACCGGGAGGTATAACAAACGGAGATAATCCGAAATACGGAAGTACATTAGGTTATTTTGATGCTTCTTATGTAAAGATCAGAACCATTAGCCTTGGCTATACCTTTAATCAGGACTTTATTAAAAAGGCCGGAATAGACAAATTAAGGCTTTATACTACGGTACAAAATGCATTTGTATTATACTCTCCTTATCACAAGGAAACTGGTCTTGATCCTGAGCCTAACTCATATGGAGATCAAAACGCAGCCGTAACTACCAGTTATCAGAGAAGGTTACTTACAGTAGGTACAAATACACCTGCGACACGTACTTTTATGTTTGGTTTAAATCTAACATTCTAAAAATCAATTATGAAAAATTTAAAAATAAAAATTATAGCAACTACCCTTTTTACAGCCATACTGTTTATGGGATGTAGTGATGAAATTTTAGATGAACAGCCTCGCAGTATTTATACTCCTGATTATTTTAAAACTGAAGAAGGAGTTTACGGAGGTTTAACATCAATGTATGCACATTTAAGGTATATATACGGACAGGCATATTACTACAACAGTTGTCTTACAGGAACGGATGAGGTAACCTACGCCCAAAGTGCAGATGCCAACTTTAAGGATATGGATCTTTCGGGAGTAGGACAGGTAACCAGTGTTACAAGCCGTGCAGATGTTTTATGGAATGCCGCTTTTCCTAATATTAATACTGCAAATGGTATAATAGAAAATGCTACGGAAGTAGGTACAATACCTGAAGCACTTATATCGGAAGCAAGGTTCTTTCGGGCATTTGATTATTTTATGCTGGTACAAACATTTGGTGGTGTACCATTAGACTTAGGAGCAGGAGAGTTAAGGTTCAATACAAATCCGGTAAGGACATCCGTGCGTAATACAGTTCCCGAAGTATATACTAAAGTAATATTCCCGGACCTACTAACAGCGATTAACGATTTACCTGAAGCCGGACGTGTAACCGGGGGTGTAACAAAAACAGTAGCAAGGCTGTATCTTGCAAAAGCATACTTAACATATGCATGGTGGCTGGAAAACCCTAACGGAATACCAACTTATCCTGATACCTCCAGAGTAGACCCTGACGGACAAAGCGCACAGTGGTACTACCAGCAGGCTTATGATATTGCTGTAGAAGCTATAGATAATCCGGGGCCCTTTGCTCTACAACAAACCTATTATGATGTTAATTTAGGTTCTAACGACCGTAATAATGAGATACTATTATATGCAGATCATACCGAATCCAGTGAGTTTTATAATGGGGCCAGTCTAACCTATAGTAATGGTGCAGCTCCTGATAATTTTGCCGGATGGATGATGACTTGGAACTACACTAATGTAAGAAGCGCAGCTGATACCGGACACGAAACCCTTATAAGTTCGGTGCAACGTGAGGCTTCTCAGGCTCTTGGGCGTCCCTGGACACGTATGTGTCCTACTATAGATGTAGTAACCAATACATTTGCAGATAAGACTAATGATTCACGATACGATGGAACCTTTACCACTGTTTATCGTGGTAACTGGCCTAAAGGCGGAGTATCTAATCCGTTTTTATATAATGCTAACAATATGGAGGTTTATCCGGGCGATGCCATATTAACTTTCTTAAACGAAGAACCTGCTGAAGCTATAGATTATTCAAACTCTGTATACAAGAGCAATATTGGCGCTGGTGTGTTACCGGGAAGGGCAGACTATGTAATATCGCCACAAGGGATAAGCAGACTTACCTATCCGGGCCTATGGAAATTAGGAACTTACCGTACCGATAACGGAAGCGGATTAGGACAGCCAAATGCAGCGAGTACACGTCCGTTTAATGTTGCCAAGTTCTCTGAGCTATATTTTATAGCCGCAGAAGCCAATGTGAAAGGAGCAGCGCCGCAAGGAGGTAAAACAGCTTATGATTTAATAAATGTTATCCGTGCCCGTGCAGGTATGTGGCGTTGGGATAACAATGGCAATATGGTTAAGAATGAAGACAATAGTGCTGCAATGGTAGCTGCAACACCAACAAATATTGATATTAACTATATTCTTGCCGAGCGTTCACGTGAGTTTTATGGAGAAGGATATCGTTGGTTTGATCTAGTACGCACACAAAAATGGGGTGAGTTAGCTTCAACCTACACTATTTGTGGTTCGGGAATAGGAGATCATACACCACAAACCATTCAGCGTAATATTGAACCTTATTTGTATTTACGACCAATTCCTCAGGGGCAGCTTGATGCTATGGAAGGAAGTACACAAAATTATCAGAATCCAGGATATAATTAAATTAGTTTGTGTTAAGTTGAGTTTAAACCTGCGACAGTAACTGTTGCAGGTTTAATTTTTTATATTAATAAAAATTTTTGTAATTTATTACTATAAATGGATTATTTATTGATATTTTATTGAAAATTATTATAATTGCCTTACCAATTAATCAACACAATTATAAATGGCTAATATTACAATAAAAGATATTGCAAAAGCACTTAATTTCTCTGTTTCCACTATCTCTAAAGCTTTAAATAACAGCTATGAAATAAGTGCCGAAACAAGGAAAATAATAATTGATTATGCTAACCAGCATAATTACCGGCCTAATAGGCTGGCAAAGAGCCTTAAGATAGGGCATACAAACTCAATTGGTGTAATTGTAAACTCTTTTTTTAGCAGTACTTTTTTAGCACAGGTATTAGATGGTATCCATAAAGCATCATATGAGGTAGGCAGTGATATCATTATAATGCAGAGCTATGAAAATGTGGACAATGAACGTGCCTGTCTGGATTCTTTAATTTCTAAAGGCGTAGACGGCATTTTGTTAGCTCCGGTTAGTGAGACATCAAATTCAGATTATATAAATCTAATTAATGAAAAGCACTGCCCGGTTGTGTTGTTTGACAGGATAAACCCTGATATTAAAACCACCAAGATAGGTGTAAATGAATACAAGGGTGCTTTAGAGGCTACCCAACATCTTATTGATATTAACAGGAAAAGAATATTATTTATAACGGGAGATAAATTTGGGGATAATAACCAAAGGATTCAGGGTTTTAAAAAAGCATTAAAGAATTTAGATATACCAATTAACCCCCGATATATGGTTTTCTGCAATCTGGAAAATACCGATGAACTGGATGAAAAAATAAGTAAGTCAATATTAGAGTTAAGAGAGCAGAATATAGCCCCTAATGCCATATTTGGCGCTACAGATGTTATTACTACCAGAAGCCTTGGTATTTTAGCTAAATTAAAAATAAAGGTACCGGATGAAATTGCCGTAATAGGTTTTGCGAATACCGATATTCCTTTTTCTCTTAATCCTTCACTTTCTGCTATAAGGCAACCTGCAAAAGACATGGGTTATATGGCTCTTAAAAAACTCCTTGAGCTTATAGAATGTGAATCAAACACAAAAAGGGCTTCACTGTATGAAACCGTACTGCTTGATACTTCAATAAATATAAGAAACTCGACAACCCTGCAATAAGTATTATTTTAGTTTAGGCACCAAAATTTTCATTATAAACCAGGCAAACAGATAGGCAACCGCGCAAAAACTGAATACTATTGTATATCCCATTGTAAGGTCTCCCGAAGCTTTATAGGCATCAAAAAGTTTACCCACAAGAAAGGATGTCAAAGCCCCTCCAATACTTCCGGCCATAGTACCTATGCCTATTACGCTGGCTATTGCAGATTTGGGGAACATATCAGATACTGTTGAGTACAGGTTTGCAGACCATGCCTGATGTGCAGAGGCACACGTTCCTATTAAAAGCACCGGAATCCAGAATGTTATTTCTCCCAATGGCTGAACTAATAACACAACCAATGGGATTAAAGCTATAAAAAACATTGCTTTTCGTCTTGCAGGTGCGGTATCATATCCTTTTTTTATAAAGTATAACGGAAACCATCCGCCACAAATACTACCTACCATGGTCATGCTGTATAACACTGCCAGCGGCAGGGTAATATCGGTATTTTTCAATCCAAATTGTGAGGTTAAGTAGGAGGGAAGCCAAAATAGCAGGAACCACCATACTCCGTCTGTAAAAAATTTACCCAATGTAAAAGCCCATGTTTCTCTAAAAGCCAGTAATTTAAACCATGAAGTTTTAGTTTCCTTTATTTCTTCAGGATTTATACTGTTAACTTCACTATCTTCTGTTATATATTCATATTCCTGAGCCGTTAACCTTTTTTGTTTTGAAGGCTCATCATAATAGATCCACCAGAAAACAAGCCATACAAAACCTAAAGATCCTATTATAATAAATGAACTTTCCCAACCTAGGTGATAAGCTATCCAGGGCACAGTAAGCGGTGCCAGAATAGCCCCTATATTTGATCCGGAGTTAAAAATACCTGTAGCCAGCGACCTTTCTTTTTTCGGAAAATATTCTGCTGTAGCCTTAATAGCAGCAGGGAAATTGGCCGATTCACCAATTGCAAGTATTGCCCTTGCTATGATGAATCCTGCCACTGAGACAGAAATACCTGTAACTCCCAATATTCCTAAAAGATCTGAAGTTCCCTTACCTATAGGAATGGCAAAAGCATGTAATACAGCTCCTATAGACCACACTATTAAAGCTATGGCATATCCTTTTTTTGTACCTATCTTATCTATAAGCCTACCGGAAAGTAAGGTAAATAAGCCATAAGTAAGTTGAAAAACTGCTGTAATCAACCCGTAATCAGTATTGGTCCAGTTTAACTCTTCTTCAAGAATCGGATGTAATAGACTTAGTACCTGTCTGTCTAAATAGTTTATGGTTGTACCAAAAAAGAGCAGTGTACAAATTGTCCAACGATAATTACCAATATTGTTTATGAGTTTTGTTTTATCCATCTATATTAACTTTGGTTAAGGTTAAAGTATTTTTTTGCATTGTGGTAACAGATATCGGAAATTACAGATCCTATCCAGTGAACATCATTAGGCAGGTATCCTTTTTTGATATCCTCTGCAAAGAGGTTACACAACAGCCTTCTGAAATATTCGTGACGTGAATAGGAAAGGAAACTTCGTGAGTCTGTAAGCATACCGATAAAAGTGCTTATAAGCCCCTGATTTGATAATACATTCATCTGATTTGTCATTCCGTCAAGTTGGTCTAAAAACCACCAGCCTGATCCGTATTGAATTTTTCCCCTTATACCTTCCCCCTGAAAGTTTCCTGTCATTGTTGCAAATAGGGTATTGTCTGCCGGGTTAAGGTTGTATAATATGGTTTTAGATAATTTATTATCAGATTCCAACTCGTTTAGTAATGCAGATAATGTTTCAGCCTGCTTGTAATCTCCTACGGAATCAAACCCGGTATCACGACCTAAAACCGAAACTTTATATGCATTACTGTTTCTTAAGGCTCCTAAATGAAATTGCTGTACCCATCCTTTTTCATAATACATTTTGCATAATTCAACCAGCATGAAATAGGTAAAACTTTCTTTTATTTCTATAGCTTTACTGTCATTACCGTTTAAAACCTCTTTAAATATTTTCTCAATATCAGTTTTACTATTCTTTCCTTTATGAGGTATTGCACTTAATCCATGATCTGAAGATACACACCCTGCATCATTAAAATAATTGATTCTTATCTTAAAAGCATTTAGTAAAGATTCCAAATCTGTTATTTCTGTATGGGTAAACTCTCCTAATTTTTGGACATAGTTTCTGAATTTATTTCCGGAATCAATGTTAAATATTCTGTCCGGACGAAAAGTAGGCAGTACTTTGACCTTTGATTCATCATTACGAATTTTAAGGTGATCTTCAAGTGAATCAAGGGGATCATCTGTAGTACCAACCATCTCCACATTAAAATTGTTTAATAATCCTTTTGGAGAAAAAGCCTGAGATTGAAGTTTTTCAGAAGTTACATCATAAATTTTACGGGCAGTGTCCTGATTTAAAAGTTCCGTTATACCAAAGGGGTTTTTAAGTTCCATATGTGTCCAGTGAAATAACGGATTTCTTAAGGTATGAGGTACTGTTTGTGCCCATTTTAAGAATTTTTCATAATCAGAAGCAGCACCTGTTATGTACTTTTCCTCAATGCCTAAAGCCCTCATGGCTCTCCATTTATAGTGGTCGCCTTTTAGCCAGACATCTGTTATGTTCTCAAAGTTTATATCATTAGCAATTGCAGAAGGGGAGAGATGGGAATGATAATCTATTATAGGCTGATTTTGAGCATAGTTAAAGTATAACTGCTCTGCAATATCAGATTCAAGAATAAAATTATCTTTTAAAAAGAAAGACATAGTGTAATTTTAATGTTATTGTCCGGTAATTCCTAATTCTAGGCCCCGAAGTTCTGCCAACCCTTTTAACCTGCCAATGGCAGAATAGCCAGGATGTGATGTTTTGTTAAGGTCGTCTAGTATCTGATGTCCGTGATCAGGTCTGAAAGGTATAGGGACGGAGCGGTTATTATTCTCTTCTACGATAGCCTTCATTATTTTATACATATTGACATCACCATCTAAATGATCGGCTTCATAAAAATTACCAAGCTTATCCTTTTTCACATTTCTCAGATGTATAAAATACACCCTTTTTTTTACGGCTTCAAATATTTCAGGTATATCATTATGGCTACCTGCCCCTAAAGAGCCTGTGCAAAAACATATCCCATTAAAATCATCCTTAACCTCATTAATTATATACTCAAGATCTTCTTTATTACTTACAATTCTCGGTAGTCCTAATATAGGGTAGGGAGGATCATCCGGATGGATTGTCATCTTTATTCCTTCCTCTTTGCAAACATCAGCAATTGATTTAAGGAAAAAAACAAGGTTTTCCCTTAATCCCTTATGACCAATTGACTGATAAATTTCTATACTTTGCTGTAAAGTTTCCAGAGTAGTACTGCTTTCCCCTGGCACACCCATGAGAATTATATCTTTTAAAGTGTTACTTTCCTGTATACTAATAGTGTCTTTTATTTTTTCTGCCTGTTCTAAAACAACATCAGAATAGTCTTTTTCGGCATCTTTTCGTTTAAGAAGGTATATATCAAAGTAAGCAACAGAGGCCCATTCGAAGTAAAGCGCTTTTGCACCATTATTAAGTTCCAGGTCAAGTTTTGTTCGAGTCCAGTCTAACACAGGCATAAAATTATAACAAACTGTTTTTAAGCCACATTCACTCAGGTTTTTTAGTGATGTCTTGTAATTAGACAGATACACTTCTGCATGTTTACTACGTGTTTTTATGGCTTCGTGGACAGGAACACTTTCTACTACAGACCACGTTAAACCTGCATCTTCAATCTGTTTTTTTCTTTTTTGAATTTCTTCTACAGTCCAAATCTCACCATGAGGAACATGATGTAGGGCAGATACTATTCCAGTAGCTCCAGCCTGTTTTATATCCTGAAGGCTAACGGTATCATCAGGGCCATACCATCTCCAGGTCTGTTCAAGTTTATTTTTGTAAGTACTCATAAATCAATATAATTATACGCCACACCATGCATTAAAGCCGCCATCAACAAAAATTGTTTCACCATTTACAAAGGCAGAAGCATCGCTTAATAAATATACTAAGGTACCCTGTAATTCTTTAGGATTACCAAGTCGTGAGTAAGGAGTATTGTCAACAAATCTTTTTGCACGTGAAGTAAAGCTTCCATCTGCGTTTGTTAACAGGGTACGGTTTTGTTCGGTAAGAAATACCCCGGGGGCAATAGCATTAACACGTACCTTATCGCCGTAACGTAGTGACAGCTCTGTAGCCATCCATTTAGTATAACCGTCTATCCCATGTTTTGCTACAGTATAACCTAAAACACGGGTAATGGATCTGCTGGCAGCAAGAGAAGAAATATTTATAATTGAACCTTTACCTTTTTCCGCTATTATTTGTCCAAAAACTTGGGTTGGGATTATGGTGCCATAAAGGTTCAATTCGATAGCTTTTATGGTGTCAGACACTTTTGAGTCAAAAAGATTTTGATTTGGTTCAAAAGTTGCTCCAGGAATATTGCCTCCCGCAGCATTTACCAAACCATCAATTGTTCCAAAATGAGTTAATATAATATCTCTGGCCTTTTTTACGTCTGTTTCATCCAGCACATCAGCTATAACAGCAATAGCTTCTGCTCCATATTTAGCAGCCAGTTTTACCCTTGCATCAGCCTTTTCTTTATTACGCCCCAAAACAGCTATTTTTCCTCCGGCCTGTGCAATTGCCTCTATAAAGGATTCGCCCAAAACACCGGTTCCACCTGTTACGACTATAACTTTATCCTTTAAGGAGAAAGAGTCTAAAATATCCATAGTAAAATATTGGTTTATAATCTTTTTTCAATATTCAATATTACCTTTAAAATTCAAGAAAGGTTATTTATTACAAATATTTCAGCTAAAACGTATTCGTAAGTTTAGATAGCTCTTGTAAGTATAGCTATTTTAAATATTTTATTTTTGAAGAGTAGGCTGTGCTTAAAAATAGCGGTCTTAATAAAAAGATTCTGAAAATTTGGATGAAATTACTCTTTTACGAAACCATAAGATATGCTGCTTTGGAGAAGCATTGCTTCGTTTTGCTTTAAAAGAAAGTTGGGTTTCTGATTCTTCTATTCCTTATTACATAGGAGGAGCAGAACTAAATGTTGCAACTGCGCTGGCATTATGGGATATTCCTGTAAATTACCTTACAGCCTTACCGGATAATTATATTGGGAAGGATATAGGCAATCAGATCAGACACAGAGGAATTAATACGGACAAAGTTTTTTATTCAGGAAATAGGTTGGGTATATATTACCTGCCTTATGGGGCTGAAGTTAAAAATAATGGAGTAGTATATGACAGGGATTTCTCCTCCTTTTCACAATTAAAGCCCGGCACGATTGATTGGGATAGGGTTTTTGAAGACTGTACGTGGTTTCATTTTAGTGCTATTAACCCAGCTCTTAATAAAAATATTGCCCTTATTTGTAAAGAAGCTGTCACTGCTGCATCTGCAAAAGGTATAACAATATCAACAGACCTTAATTACAGGAATAAATTATGGAAGTATGGTGAGTTGCCCGATAAAATAATGCCTGGCTTAGTTCGTGACTGTAATGTAATAATGGGAAACATTTGGGCTATAGAAAGTCTATTAGGAATACCTGCATCTCTTGCTGACAGTAAAAACGCTTCTAACGAGGAATTGAAGGAAGCAGCATTAATAAGTATAGGAAGAATACGGGAAAAGTATCAAAAGGTTCATACAGTTGCTCTTACCTATAGGTTAAAGGAGTCTTATTTTGGTGTATTGCAAAAAGAAGATACTTTTTTTACCTCAAATATTTTTGAAAACATATCTGTTACAGACAGTGTAGGGAGTGGTGATTGTTTTATGGCAGGGCTTATTTACGGCATATGTAATAAATTTCCTTCTCAGGACATAATTAATTTTGCTGCTGCTGCTGCAGTAGGTAAACTTGCTGAATCCGGCGATGCAACAAAGCAATCAGTTGAGCAGATTAAAAGAATTTTAAGTAATGCGAGATAAAGAAATTATATATAATCGTATAAAAAGTGAGGGGATACTTCCCTTGTTTTATCATGATGATACCGAGGTTTGTATTGCAGTTACAAAAGCTTTATTTAAAGCAAATATTTCAATAATTGAGTTTACCAATAGGGGAAAAAATGCAATAAAAAATCTGCAGGCTATCATAAAGGAACGTGATAGTTCAATGCCTGGTCTTCATATAGGTGTTGGTACAGTAACCAATGCCGATGAAGCTAATTTATTTATTGAACTTGGAGCAGATTTTTTGGTAAGTCCTTTTTTTGATGAATCAGTTAATAAAGCCGCAGTAAAAGCAAAAGTCCCATACTTTCCCGGATGTATGACTCCGCGAGAAATTCATCTTGCTGCAGCTGCCGGATGTACTATTATTAAACTGTTTCCCGGAAATGTGTTGGGACCGGCATTTGTTGAGGCAATACGCCCTCTGTTTAATAATATTGATTTTATAGTAACAGGAGGTGTAGAAACTAATCAGGAAAATATTGCTTCCTGGTTTCAAAGCGGAGTATCGGCTGTAGGTTTAGGGAGTAAACTGATAACTAAAAATATACTTGCGAATAAAGATTATAATTCATTGACGGAAGTAGCCGTTTCCGTTAAAGCTTTAATAAACCAAATAAAGAACAATAATCGTTAATCGGATAATAATATAATTCATTATTTGTTTGATTACATCTTCAGTAAAGCCTCTTTAAATACCTGCATTACACCTTAAATGATTTACAAAGTGGAAAAAAAGATTAATAAAGAGTCAGGAAAAACCACAGAAAAGTCAGTAATGAACTCCATTACAATTGACTGTGTAATATTTGGTTTCGATAAAAACGGGCTTGAAGTACTTCTTGTTGAACACGGTGTTGGTATACGTAAAGGGGAGTGGGGTTTACCCGGCGGATGGATAAGAGAAAAGGAAAGTATAGACAGTGCAGCTCAGCGGCTTCTTGCAGACCTGACGGGTCTTAATAATGTTTATTTGGAGCAGTTGAAAGCGTTTGGTCAACCAAATCGTTTTCCATTAGGTAGGGTAATAACCATAGGCTACTTTGCATTAATAATGCGTGATGATTATACCATTCAGCCAGGTTTTACAGCTTCTGATGCAAAATGGTATAAGATAAATGAAATACCTAATCTAATTTATGACCATAAT
Organism: Flavobacterium alkalisoli; assembly: GCF_008000935.1. Taxonomy (NCBI): domain Bacteria; kingdom Pseudomonadati; phylum Bacteroidota; class Flavobacteriia; order Flavobacteriales; family Flavobacteriaceae; genus Flavobacterium; species Flavobacterium alkalisoli. Next base: position 3,506,444 of record NZ_CP042831.1, on the reverse strand, counting down.
GCCATACTTGATTACAGTATAGAATGCCTTCGCAACCGTGTAAGACAGGCTCCTATAGGTTTTAATTTACTACCTGATAAATTTACGCTTTTGGAACTAATGCGATTGTATGAAGAGATTTTGGGAGTTGAGATGGATAAATCCAACTTCAGGAGGAAAATACTTAAAATGAAGTTACTTGTTGAACTTAATGAAAAGCAAAAGAAAGTTTCTCATAGAGCTGCTAAATTATATGAGTTTGATCAAAAAATATATGATAAGCTAACAGAAAAGGGGTTTAGCTTTGAGATTTAATTGATTATTCAAATAATATTATAAAAACAAAAAACCTTAAAACGTATGTTTTAAGGTTTTTTGTTTTAAAGTTTCTTTTGAAACTTCCTTTGGCGGAGAAAGAGGCTCCGTAACCTTATTTAAAACACCAGTATTTACTGGGTATTCACAATACTATCTGAAACAGGGTAACTATGAAATTTTTAGTAAATATAGTTTTTTATTATGACTTCTCGATGAAGAAATTAGCAAGCCTTTATATTGCTAAATTTCAGGGTAGTAAGGTACAATAGGGATACAGTTTTCATCCAAATATGTACAAACATTACAAACAAACCATTCGTTTGATTTTCAAAGATATATCGACACATGACTGCTGGTTACATTGCAGATATATGATTTAAAGAAATTAGCCTACTTTATATAAGATAATTGTAGCCAAACATGAAACTAAATTTATAGTTGTTATTTGAATTCAGCGACTGCTCCAATGTCCTTATATTCCTTTCAGCTACTATAATCCGACTTTTGGCTACATACGCATTCGACTGAATCCCGAATTTTGAGTTAATAAAAATTATAAATATGGATTCTAATAACAGTACGTCCCGCCGTAAATTTTTAGCACTCGCTGCAACCGCTGCAGCTATTCCTGTAGCAAATGCAATAGGCTTTGAATATAGTCAACCTTCTCAAAGTCAACTCGGTGCCGGACGGGTGGCTATTGTTACGGGTTCATCCCGTGGAATTGGTGCCGCCACAGCACGTCGTTTAGCCCTTGATGGCTATGCAGTAACTGTAAACTATCTTACGAATAAGGACATGGCTTCGCGAATTGTGGAAGACATAAAGGCTGCGGGCGGACGCGCAATTTTCCGCCAGGCAGATGTTGCAGACCCTAAAGCAGTCAAAGCTCTTTTTGATGCTACTATGGAAGCCTTTGGTGGTGTAGATGTGGTGGTTAGTAACGCCGGTATCATGAATACAGGCCTATTTGCTGAAATGGCCGACGATGCTTTTGATCGAATGATAGCTACAAACATTAAAGGTAGTTTCAACGTACTTCGAGAAGCTTCCCGACGTACGCGCGATGGAGGACGCATCATTAGCTTAAGTTCCAGCATTATTCAAATGAAGCCTGCGGGTGCAGGTGCTTATGCTGCTAGTAAAGCTGCTCAGGAAATGTATGCCGGGGTTTTAGCTAAAGAACTCAGCGGCCGCCGTATCTCAGTCAATGCGATTGCTCCTGGCGCTGTTGACACGGATTTGCTAAGGAGTAAAGGCACAACTGAACAACTTCAAGGAGCGGCAGCCATGACTCCCTACGGTCGCCTCGGTAAACCGGAAGATATTGCAAATATTATTTCCCTATTATGCTCCGAAAAAGGGGAATGGGTAAACGGCCAACTTATTTATGCTAACGGAGGGATTGTATGAGAACTAACGATGAATACCCGCTGACTACACTCGAATCTGAGGGTGTAGTTACAAACCTGATGCTGCTGGATGAGGTTTTCTTAGTGGAAGCGAACCTGTATTTCTCCTACAATATTGTGCCTTTTGGATACACCTATTCGGCGGCGGCTTCTGAACTTTGCAGTAATAAAAAACAATCAAAATGCAAAACGAAATTAAAAATTGGACAGCATCTAATATCCCTCAAAGAGAAATTGGTTTAGCTGTAATTACAGGTAGTACTGAAGGTATCGGATATGAAGATGCATTAGCGTTATCATCATCAGGGTGGAATGTGATAATGATGGGGCGTAACGCTCAAAAAGGGGCAGATTCAATCGCTAAGATCAAACAGGTTAACCCTAGGGCAAAAGTGAGTTTTGAAAAAATAGACCTTGCAGATCTATCCTCAGTTAGAGCCTTTGCTTCAAGAATGAATTCAAAAGGGCAGGCTGTTGATCTTTTAATAAATAATGCCGGTGTAATGACACCACCAAAACGACTCGAAACTGCGGATGGCTTTGAGTTACAGTTCGGCACAAATCATATTGGCCACTTTGCATTGACAGCACAGCTTCTTCCATTATTACGTAAATCACCAGGTGCCCGTGTTGTTACCGTTTCAAGTGTAGCAAATCGAGCAGGGAAAATCAACTTTGATGATCTTCAGTCAAAATCTTCCTATGTTCCGGGTAAAGCATACAGCCAGGCAAAGCTTGCGAACCTGATGTTTGCTTTAGAACTTCAACGACAAAGTGAAAAGCACGGTTGGGGCATTATAAGTATAGCGGCCCACCCGGGTGTTTCCCGGACAAACCTGCTTATTACCGGTGCAGGGCGATGGAGTGGGCCGGGGATGGCGAGAACTTTTCTTCCGTTTTTGTTCCAGCCATCTGTGCAAGGAGCCTTGCCGACATTATACGCAGCCACTTCTCCGGATGCTGTAGGAGGTGTGTATTACGGGCCAAATAAAATGAGTGAGACCCGTGGATTTCCTTCGATTGCAAAAATACCTGTACAAGCACAGGATTTGGGTGTTTCTCTTAGGCTATGGGAAATATCCCAAGAGTTAGCCGGAGTCGCATTTTAATACCTGCTTTTTTAGTCCATTACCTGCGCATAAGGTATTTCTAAATTCTAAATTTTCAACAATATGATTCAAAAATAAAGCAAATGAGACTAATTAGCGCTGTATTGATTGTTGTGGTTTTGCTTTCATCCTGCAGTGCCAGGAAAACCATTTACATAAGTAACAAAACGGGCAATACCATCACCTTCCTGGTGGATAGCTCTTACAGGGCCACACACACTATAGCTTTTACGGACTCCCTGGATGGGTTAAGGATAGCGCATAAAAAAGTTTTTGATTATGGCAACGGTAAATGGACAAAGGATGATAAGAGCAACCTGGAGGAAGTGCTTAAGCATACCAAAATCATTAATGACAGCAGCAAGACACCTATCGATATGCCACGCAAGACCAAGGTGTCGCATATACGTTTTGACGTTGAAGAACTTTGGATAAATATTAAATAACATTTTATAATAAACGAGATGAATACAATTCAAAACAACGACAAGCTGCCAATGGGTTTAACGGTATTGTCAAACGCATTGCCACCTGTAGGATTTTATCTGTACTACAGATTTAGAAAAGCATTTCCTAAAAAAGCGCGAACGGCTCTTATCAATGCCATTTTAGGTATACCAATTGGGATAATTGGAGGTTATGTACTACAAACTTACATTCTGAATTAAGGCTACAGAACATTATTTCACTTGATTTACTTATATCTTTGGTGTTTTTGCTGTATCGGTAGGCATAAAGTTACTGATAAGCATGCGCAGGTGATTAAAGATAATGGTTTCCTTAAACAATATAGTAAATTGGTTGGTTTGTGAGAGTGTTGTCCGGATCATTCCGGGCATCACTTTACAAACTCTAGTAAATTTTGCCCATGCGGGCTAAAAATAAAATAATAATTCATTATAAATTTAAATTAACTTGCAGTATGGCAAATTCAACTCCATTTAGGGTTCAATCCATATCACAAATACACCAGTTAATGGGGCTTCCAAAACCGCATCACCCCCTTATCAGCATCCTCGATTTGAAAGGCCTGAGAAACGATAGCGATATTGAGGCGGTTGTCTTTGAAATGTATGTGATATCAATGAAAAGGGGCTGCGATGGCTTACATTATGGCCAGCAGCAGTATGATTTTGATGAGGGACTGATGGCTTTTCTGTCTCCCGGACAGCTGCTGCGTGGAGAAGCAAACGGGGTACCGAGCAATCTTGAAGGCTGGATGCTTTTTATACATCCCGATTTTTTATGGAACACCAGCCTTGCACAAAAAATAAAGAAGTACGAATACTTCGGTTACGCTACCAACGAAGCCCTGTTTCTATCCGACAAGGAAGAGGCAGTAATTAACGACCTGGTAAAGAATATTAAAACTGAGTATGATTCTAATATTGATAAATTTAGTCAGGACATCATTATCTCAAACCTTGAAACGCTGCTCAACTATGCACAGCGTTTCTATGAGCGCCAGTTTATCACGAGGAAAATTACAAACCATCATATCCTTAACCGGTTTGAGGAGATCCTGACAGCTTATCTTCGTAATGAAGACATGCTTTCTAAGGGATTGCCTACAGTGCAATACATGGCAGACAGTCTGCACATATCTTCTAAATATTTAAGCAGCCTGCTTAAACAGCTTACCGGACAGACCGCGCAACAAATGATACACGAAAAATTGATTGATGTGGCAAAAGGGAAATTATCGACCACAGAGCTTTCGGTAAGTGAAATTGCCTATCAGCTGGGCTTTGAGCATCCGCAGTCTTTCAATAAGTTATTTAAAAGCAAAACCAACCAAAGCCCATTGGATTTTCGTCAGTCTTTCAACTAAATGCCCATGCAGCCTTCAAATAAGATGGTATCACTGGGCGTTTTTGCGTTGATATACGACAAGTTCATTATGGACCGCTCAATAAAACAAATTGGACTTTTCAAAAAACCTGCCTTTCCTTTTTACCCCAAACCTTTGTTGTATATCTAATCTCGAAAAATGGAAGACAAAACAACTGTTTTAGTAACAGGCGACACGGGTTTCGTAGCCCGTCAAATTATTCTGCAATTGTTACAAAAAGGCTACCGGGTGAGGGCAACGGTACGCAGCCTGGCAAGTACTACCGAAATAAAAGAAACGCTGATAGCATAGGGGGTGAACAACATTGACCGTCTTTCGTTTGCAAAATCTGGTGTGACAATTCGTATTGGCAATTGGTCATTTGGGCTAAAGGATTCCGGTAATGAGTTTCTCCTGTTTATTTCCATGGGTCGTCTCTTGGATTCCCAATAAAATTACTATTTTACAAGGGATTAGGCTAATGCTAAGTGATAATATATTAGGTTGACCTGCTACGGCAGGTTTCTTTCGTAGCTCTATGGTGTTCGTTACCGGACTAAGGAAAAGTGTCCTTTATATACCCTTCCGCTTTCCCTTTCCACTACAAACCAGTAATCCGTAGCAGGCAGATTACTACCGTGATATTTGCCGTCCCATCCGACGCTGTCTCCTCTGAAGGACACAATCCTTTTGCCGTATCGGTCAAAAATATGCACCATGGCATTGGGCTCCAGCCAAGCGTAGCTAATTCGCCAGGTATCATTCACCCCGTCATCATTAGGGGTGAAGAACCGGGGATACATAAGAAGTACAATCTCCTTCATGTCAATGCCACATCCGTTTTTATCGCGGGCATATACATTGTAGATACCGCTATCGAGTCTGTTAAATTCAGGACTGTCCTGATAGGTGACACCGTCAAGTGAATATTCATAGCTGCCCGATCCGGATACCGATATGCTGATGGAATTATGGCTGGCCGTCCAATCATCGGTACTTACCTGGGTAATTGTGGGTGCTTCAGAAGTGTAAACGGTTACAGTCTTAGAACTCCCGCACCAGGTGCCATTGACCGTTAATCCTACACTTACAGTATATGTGCCTGGTGTATCAACTGTAATTGTCCGGTCATTATGTCCGGTTGACCAATGATAAGCCTCAAACCCTACAGGGGCCTCAAGTAGGATAGTCTCTCCCTTACAGAGTGGGAAATTGTCTGCCATGTCAATAACAGGCTGGGGGTTAACGATAAGATCGAAAGATGTTGTGGCGTAACATCCTGAGTTTATTGCTTCCAGTCTGGCAAAAATGGTTTGAGGGCTGGCGGTATTGGTAAAGTTTTCAGCAATGCTATTATTCCCTAATTCCGCATCTTCTGCAGAGAGATGGTAGGTTATAAGGTAATCATCCGGCGCCTGGCTGCCTACAAGTACACTATTTTGTGTCCCAAGGCTAAAAACGGCTGTTCCATTACTTGTCTCATCACACATCACCATTGCTGCTGGTTGTGTAATTTGTGGGATTGGTGATACTACAATATCCAGCTGAGCTGTTTTAAAGATTCCCTGTTTATTAGTAGAGAGTATAACAGTGTACAGGCCTTCCAATTGATAAGCATGTGAGGGATTATTTTCCTGAGAGGTACCGCCATCTCCAAAGTCCCACAATATACTATCAAATTGCTGGGTTGATAGATTTATTGAGAACGTTGCCAGTTCTCCTACACATAGCGCCTGATTACTTTGATTAATTCTTAAAACTGAAGTAAGAACGGTATTGGGTAGTCCATTGGTACTGTATCTTGGTGGAATGCTGTTTGTTCCCAAGTTGTTTATACCCACTGATTCAAAATTGCATCCTGTACCTAAAATTTCAGGATTATTAATAACACTTACATAGTCCTGAAGATACCGGGCAATGTAGATTTTGTTATCAGGCCCACGCTGAATTGACGACAATCTAACAGTTTCATCGATGTTGATTATTACCGCCGATGCACTTATGTCTGCTGCTAATAAATTGTATTGTCTCAAACTGTCTCCCCTGGTCATATAAAGAATATTTCCTGAAGAAGAGAAATCTGTACTATAGCAGCCTGGACCGTGTAATAATAAAGGATTTGTTATCAAGCCGGTAGAATTATCAAAATCAAATAATTGTAATCCGTTTTGCCCATTTAGTCTGGTAAAGGCAAGCTTAGAACCATCAGGAGAAATCTTTATTGAACTTTGGCCGAAGGCATCAGACGGATGTAATGAAGTGCTGGTCACCGGATTGAGAGATACTCCGGCGGATGTAACAAGATAAGCGTAGAATAAATTATTTTCAAACCCGTGCACCACTACCCAAATATCTTCTCCGTTGCTGTGCCATGTCGCGTTTAATGCCTCGGCAACAGGTGTTTGTACCAGAATGTTTTTGTCTATTACAGCTCCCAAGCCTGTGTTGACAGTCATATCTATCTCTGAGTAACGGAATCCGTTAGCCTCTCCCCATGCAGTTACGGTAAATACATAGAAACGCTGCTGGCTGCCAGGTTTGGGAATAATTAAGGCAGACTGGGTCGCCGAATAATGTCCCATTAAATCCTGCCCGTTTTCCATTATCTGATGGGTTTGATTCCAAATAGTTCTGCCATCAGTATAAAATAATAGGTTTCCTTCACTATCTGATATTGATGCGGTACCTTCAGAAGTTTGGATCTGCCCGTCAGACAGAGCAGTTGGGACACCATTATTGAAATCAAGTCCGGCACCTGCTCCAAAATACCAGATATTATGTTCTTGAGCCTGGAGAGATATTGTTAATAACAGTAAAGCTAAAATTAGTCTCATTACAATAATATTTTATTATTGTAAATCTATAGCTCATTAAACAAATAGAATTATGAAAATTACAGTATAGCTTATGAATTTTTAAGTATGGAGGTTTGCAGTTCAGAAGGGGTAAGGCCGGTTTTATTTTTTATAAAGATGCTGAAATTGGCCTGGCTGTCAAAATTAAGCTCAAAGGCAATTTCTTTAAGGGAGAGCGGACTAAGCAGAAAAAGCCTGCGGATCTCCAACATAAGTTCTTCGTGGATGAGTTCTAAAGTAGTTTTGCCCAGCGCACTCTTGCAAGCATTGTTTAGTTTTTCATGAGAACATTTTATCATTTCGCAATAGTCAGTAACTTTTCTTTTGGAGTATATGTTTTGTGATAATAATGAAAGAAAATGTGAAACCAGATGATGGTTTCCCAATGTTATTGATTTGTCCTGCATTTCAGAGATGGATATTAGTATGATTTGCAGGTAACTGTACGCTTTGTAAATACCAAGCTGCGGAAGGTCTTCCTGGGCCAATAAGGCTGAAATTTCTTGGGTAATGCTGTAAAGATGACTGAAGGTTTTTGCATCCGGATTAAAGACCGGATTGCTGATATATAAATTGTAATGCTGGAGCGGCTGTATAAATTCAAACAGGTCTTTTCTGAACTGTATCAGCAGACCCTGAGCATTATGCCGATGCATTAAGTGTACCTGTCCCGGATAAACATTATAGAGCTGTCCGCTTTTCATCTCATAGGGCTTGAAATCAATATACTGATGACCTTTACCGCTTTCGATGAGTATAATCTCAAAATAATCATGGCGATGCGGTATGCTGAAGTCGTACGGGTTCGGATAATCCAACGGTTCAATAACCAATAATCTATTAGGATGGGGAAGTATAATGGGGGTTTGCTGAGTAGATTTTTTAGTCATACACACCTTAATTTAAACGAACCAATACGATACTATTCACAGAGAGCTTTACAAATTTATAAAGATACCTGATTCCAAGACTGTAACCAGATATTTTTGATACAATCAATTAAAACTTGCCCGAAACTCAATAGGGCTTTGTTTTGTTTTTGCCTTAAATAATTTACTGAAGCTTTGCGAATGCTCAAACCCAAGTTGATAAGCAATTTCACTTATCGAAAGTTCTGTAGTCGATAATTTTTCTTTAGCTCTTTCTATCAGTTTTTCGTGGATATGCTGCTGTGCAGTAAGTCCTGTCAGCTGCTTAAGAAGGCTTGTAAGGTACTTAGGCGAGATGTTTTGTGAATCGGCAAGGTATTGAACCGTCGGCAGCCCTTTTGAGGACAAATCCTCATTATCGAGATAGTCCTCTAAGGTCTGTTCAATACTTCCAAGAATTTTACTGTTGGTAATTTTCCGGGTAATAAACTGACGCTGGTAAAATCGCTCGCAATAGTTAAACAATGTTTCCAGATGTGAAATGATAATATCCTGACTGAATTTGTCAATGTTGCCATGGTACTCCCCTTTGATATTGTTTATAATGCCATTTATAATGTTTTCTTCCTTTTCGCTAAGAAACAGTGCCTCGTTGGCATTATAGTCAAAAAACTCGTATTTCTTGATTTTTTTTGCGAGTGGTGTTCCCCACAGAAAGTCGGGATGCAGGAACAGCAGCCAGCCGGACATGGCCTTACGGTCACTAAGCTGCCCACGCACGACCTGGTTTGGTGCTATGAATCCCATTACCCCATCATCAAAGTCATACTTTTGCTGCCCGTACGTTAACTTATCGCAATCCCTTTTAAGGGAAATAAAGTAGAAATCCAAAACCACATTAACGTTTGCTAAAGGGCTGTCCGGTTCATGGCTGTCTTTTACCTCGGCACAGTCTAATATGCTTATCAGGGGGTGTTCGGGTGGTGGCAGCATACGCATGCGGTATCCATCTGCTATCGATTTTACACGGATTAATTTTCGGTCTTCCATAGTCATAAAGAGAGTTTAATTTTTAAACGGATATTTTAGCCAAATCAGTATAAGCGGTAGTGCCAAAAAAGGGATTTCGATCAGGGCAATTTTAAAATTTCCGGCTCTTAAAGATAATGCCATAATTACTAAAATAGTAAAGGCATGCATCAAATTGCTTATAAAAAACGTTTTTGGGAACAGTAATAGTAACCCGATAAGTATCGAAAATGCTCCAAAATAGGGAAGGGCATTTTTGCTGACACCGAGTATAGACATCATTTCTGCCTGTTGAGGTGTAGGCGGCTGAAAGGCGCTCCAACCATGCCTTAGACTGAGAAGCACTGAAACGATTAAAAGTATCAGCGAAATAATATGCTTTATCATAATGTATAGTTTTTAAAAAGTTATCCTGTTATTGAAGCTTCCGAGTTTGAAATGATTAACCAAAACCAGGACAGTTCCTCTGACTTGCTATTGTTTTTAATAGGATAGGTTTACTTTAATAATTTTGAGTTTTTCGATAAGGGACAGTTAGCTTCCGGCTTATAATAAGGCATCCTATACCCGTAAGTAAACTGAAAACCGGTGTTACCAAAAGCCCGATCTGTAATCCGTTGTGAATACCTGCTTTTGTTGCCATATCGCTAATGAGTCCGGTTAAGAGTGGTGCGATTGCTGCCGGGAGCAGTCCCGACCCCAGCATTAACAAACCAGTTGCAAAAGCGTGTTTTCCTTTACCAGCTACCAAATGGCCTGTTCCAAAAGCAAAAGGGAGTAAAAAGGCAAAGGAGAGCATCGCCGGAACAAACAGGGCTATAGCCATCCAGCCTGTAGGGGCAAACAGGGCAGCACAGGTGGTTAGTGATGCCAGTAAAAAGAGGAATGCCGGCGGATTCATTATCCTTCCTGTATTACGGCTTACTACTTTATCAAACAGCCTACCGCCAATTACAGTGCCGGCAATCCCCATCAAACCCTGCAAAATACCAAATGACAACCCAACTTCAGCTGTGGTAAAACCATGCTCCCGTATCAGGAAAGGAGCTGTAAATATATAAAAAGGGGCAGAGGTAAAACCCAGTAGGTGGGCTGTTGCGAACAGCCATGGAAATGCAGGCTTTGCGAACAGAGCTTTACCTGCTTTAAAAAGATTTTCATTGTTTACAGGATTAGGTGCCTTGAAGACCCTTACACCTACAAAAGCTAAAACAATCATAACGATAAAAAGCCCGAGAACACCGGCTGCGAAAAGGGTATTACGCCAGCCTATGGTATCACCGGCATATCCTCCCCATGCAAAGCCCAACATAGTGCCCAACGGGATTCCCATTGCTATTAGCCCAATGGCACGTCCCCTGAATTTCTCGGGGATTTTAGCAGTTATGAGCGCATGGCTGGCAGGAGTTCCCCCGGCCTCACCTAGGGCTACACCAAAACGGGAAAGTGCCAGTGTCAGGAATCCTGTGGCCAGGCCACCCAAACCAGTCATTATACTCCAAAGTATAATACACCCTACCAAAATTGGTCTTGCCCACCCCCGGTCTGCCAAACGGGCAAGAGGAAGAGATGCCAGTGAATAGCATACGGAAAACGCCACTCCTGTGATTAGGCCCAGTTGCATGTCACCTAGTTTCAGGTCATCCTTTATGGATTCTGCTAAAATGAAGGGCAGTATACGGTCAACCTGACTAAAAACGGTCACCAAGACTAGCGTAACTAAAAGTGCTGTCCTGCGCCAGCCATAGAGCCAGTTCTCGTTTTCCTCAGTTATAAGTGTTTTTTGAATCTTCATATGGATATGGGATTATTGTATACGCGTCCATTGAAATGTTTTTCCCATCATGGGTATACCTTTATAACCCCTTGTTTCAAGGTTATTAATAGTTTTAAGCACAGCTTTCAGGCTGTAGGTATTCCCGTCCTGGACACTGTAGAGTTTCCCGTCAATATATTCACCGTTTTTAAAAGTCAGCCCTGTGATATGTGTTATGCCCTTGCGGGAGCGGTTTCTCATCTTTTCATCCGGATTTTTTTCATCTTTTTTCGGGGTCTTGCCATCGGCTTCAAACATATCCTTCGCCCATAAAAGCTTAGCGGAATAGGTGTCCCCGGATTTGAAGATTTCTATTTTGTATTCTTCACATTTCCAGACCCCAACAATATTGTCCGGGGATATTTTCTGTGCGAATGCCGTTACTGAGAGTAACAGTACTAGTACTGTAAAAAGTGTTTTTTTCATATAACTGTTAATCAATGTTTTATTGTTATTCAATAAGCTGCCATGTAATAATTACACGAGTATTAAGTCCCAGTATTAAATTTTCAGTGAGCAAGTCCTCATTTCTTTCAAGTCGCAGCTGGCTGGTACTTCTATCAAGTCCGTTCCAGTTAGGAAAGGTGGAACCTATTATGTGTTGCGATGCAAAGTCTCCTTGTTCGTCTACCTTATAGGTGCCGTACAAAGCCAGTGACCCTGTGGTTGCCGCTTTTAATTCTTCATAGGTTCCCTGGCTTCTGTCCTCAGTACTGAATTTCGGCACATCGGGATCATTGAGTATTACGTTAAAGCGCATTTCTTTGGTAAAAATTAGTGAACCTTCCGGATTTTTACCGAATAAAGGGAGGCAGTTATTGTCAGTTTCAAGTACTGCAGAAACAAGTATCCAGGTACCTACTATCTTGTTATTTATTTTGTCATTCATTGCTTTTATCATTCAGTTTGTTTACAATTTAAATTATTGGTTTGCATCGTGTTCTGTGCGTGTAAAATTTACTCCTGTTATAAGAAGCCTCTTTCTAAATTGTTCATGAGGAGTTACTATCCATTTCATACCGGGTTTTCCTGTTACACGTTCAAAAAACTTGATTACTGCGTCGGAAGGAATTATATCACTGGATATGTAACGGATCGCTCGTCCATTAAAAGGCAGTTGTATAATATCTACCTGTGACCCTTCTATTATTATCTTCATAAGGCAAAAGTTTTTAGTTATTCAGTATACATAGATGCAGCCCCCATTTTACTGGCCTGTTTGAGCAAAAAGCCGGGAGCTAACCTACTTAGTATTTTTAACAAACCTGAAAGGCCGGGGTATACTTCATTTTTACCTTTTAGTATACCTCTTATAGCATCATCTACAATTTTTTCGGGTTCCAGAAGGGTGGCAGCCCTAACACCATCTTCACCCAGAAATTTATCATTTAAAGGGGTAGAGGAGCCCGGGGCAACCAACTCAATGACTTTTATGTTTGTCTTTTTCAATTGTACCCTTAAGGCTTTAGTATACGCGCGAAGGCCTGATTTACTGGCACTGTAAATGGGTGCTATGGGTAAGGTCATAAGTGCGATTCCTGAGGTGACATTCATAATAACTGCTTTTTTCTGTTTTTTGAGATGTGGCAGAAACTGTTGTACCATACGTATAGGACCCATAAGGTCGATTTCAATCTCCTGGGTAATATCTGTCAGGTTATAATGATCATGGATTACTACCTTACGCATAATTCCGGCATTATTGATGATGATATTCAGATCGGGAAACTTTTTAATGACATGATTGTACAGGGAAACAATATCTTCGGGGTTACTGACATCGCTTTGATAAATATCTACGGAAGGAAAGACTTCTTTGGTCGCCTCTAAAGTGTCTAAATTACGGCCCGTTATGATAACAGTATTGCCCATTTCTATGAACCTTTGGGCAAATAAAAAGCCAAATCCGCTGGTTCCTCCTGTAATGAGGATAGTATTATTTTTTAGTTCCATTTTTACTGTTATATTATGCTTTCTTATTTCTTATAATTCAACCCTCACACCAAAGGTGGGGAATACCCCAAGACCAATATTCATTACCTGCCCCGTTTCGGGCACGAATTGCTCTGAGTTTACATTAAAGCGGTTTGAAATATTTACCAGGTCCACGAACGCTGAGAAGGTGCCCCATTTTCGCTGCAGGTTATAATCGGCCCTTACATCCAGGCTGATAAAGTCTGGTAGCCGGTCACCGTTTACCGCCGTTACCTCCTGCGAATAGCGTATCATATCAGGATTATTAAACACATCGGGGTGTACAATATAGCTGTCGGTAGGGCGTCCTGTACTGTAGCGGAATTTTCCGGAAAAAATCCATTTGTCATTCGGCTTGTAGCTTCCCATCAGGCTAAAGGTGTGCGGCACATTAAAAATATAATCGTATTCACCTAACCCGTCATGGTCATCCCTTTTACTTTCCATATAAGAATAACTTACCTGGCCGTAATAGTTGTCGGAAAGCCTTTTGGTAAGGCTGATGTCTGCACCATATGCATAGCCACTCCCGTCATTTGTGAGATAGCTTTGCACACGGTTAGGCTGTACAGTTACGTCATCAAACCGCTTGTGCCATCCTTCGGCAACAAATTTCAAATCGTTTGATAGCTGTATTTTATAACCAACTATAGATTGTATGGCGCGTTCGTTTTTAAGCGTGTTACCTCCCGTTTGCCCAGCAATATCGGCATAGCCCGGATCCTGGTAGTAAATGCCACTGGCAAAATTAATGCTGTGCCTGCTGTTTAAAGCAATACTGCCGCTCAGCCTTGGGGACAGGGTATGCTGCTCAGTAAATCCGGTATAGTCATATCGTATTCCGGGATTAAGGGTAAAACCATCGGTAACCCGCCAGGACAGGGTTACATAACCTGACCCGTTAAATGCATTGTCGTCAAATACGGCGTTGTACTGTGAAGGAGCCAGTATTTGGTAATATTGGGTAGGATTTGCACTAATATCCCTGGCACGAAACGTATAAATGGTATCGGTACGGCTCAATAGCCTTTCGTAGTCAAGATTAAGCATCATTGCATCGACACCGGCAATAACTTTAAGTTTATCGAAGCTTTTTGTGTAGATAGACCGGTAGCCAACTTCCTGCTGATTATTAGTGATATGCCTTAACCGGTCTTCATATCCGCCTGATCTGGGATCAAGTATAATTCCGTTACTATCCAGTGAAGGATTGAAACGTCCGAAATTATTGTCAACAGTAGAGGATCTGTAATACAATACATTAGTCAGGTAACTGGTGCTATTGAGCAGCGTACGCAAATTAAGGCCCACAACCGCCTGGCTGCTCTGATGATCCCATAAGATATTCCTTCCGCTGTTATCTTCGTTAATGTTTACCTCATTTGCTAATTCATCTGCATCATCAATGGTCCTGCTGGTGTTTTCAGGGTTGTACATGGCAATAAACGACAACCTGTTTTTATCATTAAGTTCGGTACTGGTTTTTATAAGGTAATCACCAAATTGCACTGTGGACTGCTGTTCATCTAAAAGGTTGATAAGCGCGGAAAAATTCTGGTAACGGGCAGCAACAAACAGGCTTGTGTTCTTTGTTATCGGACCATCGGCTATAACGGTGCCACCCAGTAAATCCGCCTGTGCGCTGAAGGACCAGGATGCCCTGTTGCCCTCCTTAACGCCAAGGGCAAGATAGGAGGAGGACCTGCGTCCATAGGTAGCCCCGAAGCCACCATTCTGAAAGGTTACATTGTCTATAATTCTGGGAGCAAAAATACTGAACCTTCCCCCGTTAGGGTCGTTGAATCCTGATGCGAAACCTTCGGCCTCCAGGTGGGAGAGGTTGAACATGGGTATATCGTCTACCATATATACATTATCACGGGTACCCTGCCCCCGTGCTGCTATGGCAGAGTACTGCGATCCGCTGCTCACCACACCCGGAAGGGTGGAGAGAGCTCTCATAATGTCACCCTGGGCCCCGGGGTTCCTGAATATCTCTTCCCTTGAATAGGAAAAAGAGGAAACAGGTGTTAAGGGATTATTTTCACCTTTAAAGGAACGTATGGTAACGCCCTCTAAAGTAGTGCCTTCTTCCAGAAGTTCGATTTCAGAATAATAGGTTTTGTTTGCTGTAATAATTATTTCAGTCAGATTCTTGTTCTGGAAACCAATAGAGGAAATGGTTACTGAGTAAGTACCGACAGGTATATTGTTTAGGGTGAATACTCCAGTGGTATCTGTAGCGGTACTAAGTTGGATTCCGTCTAAAAATACAGTTGCACCGGGTACGGGCTGCTTGGTGTACTGTTCGATGATTTTCCCTTTTAAACTACCTGTTTCCTGTGCAGAAGCCGATAATTGTGCCAGAAGGAATAGGACTGTGATTAGCGTCAGATTCTTTAAAATGTTTTTTAATTTCATGGTTCTGATTTTGTGTTATTGCAAAAGTGCAATGACATCAAAAAACAGCTGTAGCCAAAAGTCGTAATGTTGTAGCCAAAAGTAAACAGCTTGAATCCAGTAAATTATTTAATATAATGTTTTTTTAAAGTCTTCAACTATATGAATTTTTTTTAAAATAAGAACAATGACCTTTGATCTGGCTGGATAATAATTAGGTATTGCTAAAAGCAAATCAATTCTAAAAAATTCAGCATTGGTATAGGATAACTATTTATCAAGTCAGAAGAATTTTATAACATTTAAAACAATAAACATGATTAAATTTCCTGAAGTGGCTCCCGGTATGGGGCCTGTCGTAATGCTTAACCTGGTAAAATTTAAAGACCGCAAAATTTATATGGAAGAATATCTTCCCGCGTTTAATACTGTAACTAAAGAATTGGGCGTCGCAGGGGTAAATGTTAGGTTTCTAGGCGAAGTTGTCGGCAATATAATTGCTGATGAAAGTGATGAGTGGGACGAAGTCCTGCTGGTAGAATATCCCAGTGCGGAAGTATTCAGAAAAATAGCTGAAAGTGAGCTGTACCAAACTATAGCTAATCCTTTACGTATTGCAGGGACAGCCGAAATTAAATTAATTATGACACGCAGCATTGACTGTTAACAGCTATTTTTGCCATATGTCGGAGCTTCTACTTTCCAATTTTGCTTTGCATGTTGTACTATCTCCTGAGGAACAGGAGCAGGTGATCGCTGCAGTACAGCATGATACTGTTTCCAAGCGCAGCGTATTGTTGACCCCTGGTGAGGTCCAGCGCCGTATCTATTTTGTTAACAAAGGCTGCCTTCGGTTATTCCACACCGATAAGGAGGGACAGCAGCATAATTTATGCTTTTACCCTGAGAATTGGTGGGCATGTGATATCGCCAGCTTTTTTAAAAGTAAAAAAGCTACCGTCACTATACAGGCCTTGGAGGATTCAGAAGTGTATTATTTTACACTGCCAAAGCTTGAAGAATTATTTAATTCGATTCCATCACTTGAGCGCTTTTTCCGGATATTGACTCAAAATGGCTTCGACATGCTGCAAAGGCGTTTAACCTCCAGTATGTCCCTAACCGCCGAGCAAAGGTATATTGAATTCAGGAAACATTATCCAGGCCTTGAGCTTCGCATCGATCAAAAGCAGATTGCCAGTTATTTAGGTATCACGGCCGCTTTCCTTAGCATGATGCGCAAAGACAGAAATTTATGATAGAAGGCCTTTTGCCTTCAATAACAGTTTTTAGGCTTTTTTCTTCGTCTGTCAATTCATATTAAGCATTTATCGGATATGCCGGAAATACATTGCAGCAATAAAAAGCTCAGTCTGATTAAGTTTTTAATTTATTGATAAATAAATATTTAATCTTGGTTTGTATCCGGTTGTGGTAACTACTCGGGACATCCAATCCCGCTGTAAAATCTTATATATCTTAGTGTATAATTCTAAATATGTAAGATTATTAAAACAAAAAATCCCTAAATCATATCGATTTAGGGATTTTTGCTTGTGACCTCGACAGGATTCAAACCTGTAACCTTCTGAGCCGTAATCAGATGCGCTATTCAGTTGCGCCACGAGGCCATTTTTGCTTAAAGGCTGTCTGAAATCAGGTGATTGACTAACCTTGTTTGCGGGTGCAAATATAGGGAATATTGATTAACTTGCAAACTCAAACCAATATAAAATTGAAAAAAAATGGCATTGGAGGACTATATACGTGACATTCAGGATTTTCCGAAACCGGGAATCGGTTTTAAAGATATTACGCCGCTTTTGGGTAGTGCCGAGGCGGTAAAAGAATGTATGGGTTTGTTACTTAGTAACTTAAAGGGTAAAAACATAGATAAAGTAGTGGGAGTAGAAAGCAGGGGGTTCTTTTTTGCCACTCTATTGGCCTATGAACTTAATGCAGGGTTTGTTCCGGTAAGGAAGCCTAATAAGTTACCGTATGAGACTATTTCTTCTTCTTACGAACTGGAATATGGTGTAGATACCTTAGAGGTGCACATAGACGGTATACAAAAAGGAGACAGGGTTTTAATACACGATGATGTATTGGCTACAGGCGGAACAGCAGCAGCCGTATGCGAGTTGGTAGAAAAACTGGGAGGTGAAATCGTTCAGTGCAATTTTTTGATGCAGCTGTCATTCCTTAGAGGTAAAGATAAGATAAGCAAATATGATATTTATTCGCCGTTGGTATATTAATCTACTGCGTGGGTAGTAACATAATATTTCCAGGCAATTATAGCTTTTTGTAGCTTTGTGGCTTTGCTTAGGTCAAGTTGTTGTTTGGTATAGTTAGGCAACAACCATTTGTTGAGTTGGGCTAGTAGTTTAAACATGGCATAACTGGTTTTGGTTCTATCAAAGATAAAAAAAGACTGTCTTGATTGACAGTCTTTTAAGTAAATTATAAGAGTTGTAGTTTTAAGGGGTAGAAGTAGCTCTTAACTTTCCGTTAAGTCTCCCTACGTAAATATTAGGTATTGGTTTATCCTTATCCTCATCAGACCAAATCCCTGATATTTTATAACTTCCGTCTGCTTCTTTTAGGGTAAGTGCTATATAAGTAATCTCTCCGTCTGCATTTCTTTTTAAACCTTTCCAGGTCATTATTATTCCGGTTTTTTTAAGTTCTGCTGCATAGGCCTGTAAATCGTAATCATTATTCTCTTTATGTATTATGAATGAAGTATTGTTACTGTATTCATATTTTGTTTCGGTAGGTTTACCATCCTTAGAGTTTACCCATACATGCTCTTCAATAGTATTATCAGGTTTAGTTGTAACCAATATAACGCCTTTTCGCGCTTTTTCACCATACTTTGCTACGTTATCTTCCGTTACCTTGCTAACATCTATTTTCGCAATATTATCTTGGTTAAGACTTTTAATCATTGCCGGAGAAGCCTCCTTACCGTCAATAAGTATTAGGGCTTCATTAGCATTAACTTCGTTACTATTAATCCCGGTTTCTTTTACAATAGTATATTTTCTTATACGTCCTGTTGTATTATCGGTTACCCTTTGTGATATGGATTTATTTATATCATCTGTTGATTTATAAAGTACGGTGTCAACACTATTGCTATAAGTATAAAATTTTCTATTGTTTGAATCGGGCTGAACATCACTACTCTCTGTTGCCGATGATTTTTCGGTAACATTTTTGGTTTTAATAACCGTATTTTTTTGTCCTGTTGCAGGGTCTTCGTGTGTGTCAAAAATTATTTCAGAGTTAGCCGTATATTTGAATTTTTCATCTTCAATCATAACTATACTTTCTCCTTCAGGTCCTTTTTCTACAACGATATAAAAAGGCTTTAGTCCGGCTTTACCATATTCTTCCTGGCTCCATCTCTTAAGGTTAGCCGATTTATCGGCTACAATGGTAATATTATATATCTCTCCCTTGTCGTTACGCTGTACATCCTCAAACTGTATATTTAAATCACATTGTTTATTGATAAAATCAGCCTCCCTTTGCAAAGCCTCATTGCTGAAATCATTTTTAATTTCCACAGCAATCATGTCGCCTTTAATTTCAGGTTTTTCCTTTTGAGGGGTTGTATCACGAGGGATAATTTTTTCCTGGGCAACAGTCCTTATCTGGAAAAGCATTATAAAAGCTGTTAAGGCAGGTAATATTAAGGTATACTTAATAAAGTTTCTCCTTTTGGATTTAGGTGTGTTAAGCATAACGATTCGCTTTTTGATTAATGATTGATAGAAATGATTGGTGATTGCAATACAGTCCTGCTGTAGGGTAAATTTCAGTAAGGTTTTTTGATAGGCTGTAGTATCACTTACTAATTTTGATGTTTCGCTGTCGGCAATAAACTCAAGGTTTTGTGAGATTACTTTTTTATAAAGCCAAGCCAATGGATTAAACCAGAAAACAATACAAAATAGTTGGCCCAAAAGCATATCTGCCGAATGTTTTTGCCTGCTGTGTACTTTTTCATGTTCCAGTATATTTTCCAGCTCTACAAGCTTTAGGACAGATGTGTTAAGCACTATATACTTGAAAAACGAGAACGGAAGTTTTATTGAGGAGTTGTCTACAATTTTATATTGCCCTTCCTGTATTATAGGTTTTCCTTTTATTATGCGCTTTATTTTATAGAGATCCCAAAATAACTTTATTAATAGTACAAGTATTCCGCATAGATAAATAGTTAAGGCTACATAGTACCAGTTTATGGTAAAAGCCTGTTCCTCCTGAGGTATAATAATTGGTGTAACCTCAGATTGTGGCACAGAGTAGGTGATTGCCTCATATATTGTAGATGTGCGCTTAACAATAATTGTTTTTGTATAGAACGCCAGCGGAAGCAGGGCAGAGGTAAACAGTCCGGAAAGTAAAAACCATCTGTTAGCTGTAAAAAAAGTTTCTTTCTTTAAGAGTAACAGGTAAGCTATGTAAAACAAGGCTGTAAGGGTGGATGCTTTTAAAGCATAGATGGTAATGTTTTCCATATGTTTATCTTATTTTAGAGAATGCGGTAATAAGCCGCATTCTCCCGATTGTTATTAACTAACTCTAACAATAACAATTTATTCTTTTTCGCTTCTTATTCTTTCAAGCTCTTTTTCTATTTCCTTGCGACTTTCCATAATATCTTTACGGGCTTCCTCCATTTCCTTCCTCATTTCCTCCATCTGTTTACGCACTTCATCTCTTTCTTTAGCTCTGTCAGAGTTTCTTTCCATTCTTTCTTCGGATCTTTTATCAAGGAGTATTTTTCGTTCTTCCATTCTTTGCTGATCACGTTGAAGCTGTGCCTCACTGCGCTTAATATTCTGAAGGTCTCTTTCCATAAGGATTTTCATTTTGGTTTTGTCAGCCTCACCCATCTCTTCAATATATTTCATCTGCTCTTCTATTCTTTTGGCCATTTCGCCGTCAAGTTGAGCAAGTACCTCAATATCCATCATGCTTACAGGGTCGATGTAAAAATTTTGCATCATGTTCGGGTCCAGCATAACTCCTTTAGGCATTTTTACAACATAGCTTCCGCCTTTTTCTTCTTGTGTTATAATTTCAAGAGCACCTTCTTTAGCTTCTTTACCATATTTCTTTTTGGCATCCTTACCGCTAAGAATATTTAAAGATGCAATGGTTTGTCTGTTAGGTATGGTAACTGCAGTTCCCTTTTGCTGTTTTTTACCGTTAATAATAACAAGTACATCATTATTACCGCTGTTAATTATCTGTAGCCCGTTTTGCATACCCGGTTGCATAAAACCTACTGTAGGTGCCTGCGGGGCAGGAGGTGCTACCGATGACCTTGGCGCCATAGGTGCTATTGGTGCCGGTGGAGCCGGAGGTGCAATAAAGTCTTCCTCATCAAAGTACTCAACATTGTCTGCATACATTTTATATCCATTATTCACGGGTAATGCTGCAAAAACTACAGTACTGGCGTTGTTATCTGTTTTTTCCAGTTCTATTTGGAAAGGATTAATAGCGTTAGTGCCTTTGGTTTGGAAAATCTTTGGTTCGCTGCCGTTATTTACGGTTATTTTAATGCCTGTAATTTCGTTGTTGCTATTGCGGCTAACATCGCTAAAAGTTACAGTGGCATTAAATTCCTTTTCACTAAGCTCTTTAATCTTTTCAAAGTCTTTTTCATTTGAATTTTTGTTGATTTCAAAAGCCATTTTAAATTTTTCCTGGCTTACCTCTTCTACAGCTTTAGAGTTATCCCTTTCCTGTGCCACTACTTTTATCTGGAAAAGATAAATAAAGGCAGTAAGGGCAGGTAATACAAGGGCATACTTCCAGGAATTAAGTTTTCCTGATTGTTTTTTGTTTAACATAACGATTCGTTTTTTGATTAGTGATTGATAAAAATGATTAGTGATTGTAATATATTCCGGCTGAAGTGTAATCTTCAACATAGTTTTCTGATAGGCCGTGGTATCGCTGATTTGCTTAGCAGCATAAGCATCGGCAATAAACTCAAGGTTTTGGGAAATTGATTTTTTATACAGCCAGGCAAACGGATTGAACCAAAAGAAAATGGTAAGCAGTTGGCTAAGCAGCATGTCTGCCGAATGTTTCTGGCCGCTGTGCACCTTTTCATGACAAAGTATACTTTCCAGTTCATGAGGCAGTAAAATAGCCGAGTTGTATACTATATAATTAAAGAATGAAAAAGGAGCCTGTATCTTTTGGGTATCAATAAAGCTGAAACCATCCTGCTTTATGGTTTTTACATCTTTTAATATACGCCTTAGTGATATAAAAGTAATTATAAGTTTTATGGTAAGGAACAGTACTCCGGCTATATAAATACCCAGTAAAATATTGGGCCAGCTTAAAGCAACTGTAGCATCGGCTATACTGGCATCCTGCTGCATTAAAAGTAACTGGCTTACATCTATAACATGTACTTCCTGTGTAGGTTGCGGATCTATCCATACAATCTTTGTAAATACGATGATTGGTAACAGTAACGAGGTAACAATACCTGCAAGTAAAAACCATCGGTTTGATACAAAAAATGTTTCCTTTTTAAGGAATACATAATAGGCAGCAAAAAATACGGCTATTAGGCCGGATGCTTTTACCATATAGATGAAGAACTGTTCCATATTATTTCTTTTTTTCTATCATATCCAGTATTTCACGCAGTTCATCGGCACTTATTTTTTCTTCCTTCGCAAAGAACGATATCATACTCTTATAAGAGTTATTAAAATAACTCTCTATAGCATTGCTCATAAAACCTTTTCTGTATTCTTCTTTAGTTACAACAGGGTAATACTGATGTGTATTGCCATAAGCATTGTGACCTACATACCCTTTCTCTTCCAGATTGCGAATCATTGTGGATACCGTATTGTAGTGAGGCTTATTTTCCTTAACCTCTTTTAGCACATCCTTTACAAAAGCCTTTTCCAGCTTCCATAAAATGTGCATTACTTCTTCTTCCTTGTTTGTTAATTTTTGCATGGCATCTTTAATTATTAATCCAAAGCTAAAACTAATTTTTTAGTTTACAAACTATTTTTATAGTTAAATAACTAAAAAGATAGTTTTTTATTGTACAGGGATGCCAAAAAAGTGGTTGGAAAATTTATGCAGTTTCGTTTTTTAAACGGTTTTTAACCCATAAGGTAGCCGCAGCTGCAAGCAATGCGGCACAGCCCATAAAAAACCAGTTAACATTATATCCGCCATGCTCATGAGAAATTATTGTCATACCGGTTTTAGCACTTAATATATGTGCCATGCTGAATGTCATGGTATAAAGTGCCATATATTTTCCTTCCTGGCCGCGGGGAGCACGGCTAAGCGCAAAGGAGTTGGCAAAAGGAAAACAAAACATTTCACCAAATGTAAGTAATACCACACTTAACAGAAGTATACCTATCCATACATTGATTAATAACACAAAAAAGCTGGCAGCAAAAAACAATGATCCCCAAATTATGATTTTTATTTTAGGGAAATTCTTTCTTTCAAAATAGCCTACAATAGGCATTTCCATAAAAAATACCATAAGCCCGTTAAAAGACATTATAAGCCCGGTATGGAGTTCGGTTAGCCCATAAGCTTCTCTATGATATAAAGGCAGGGTAGTAAACAACTGGAAGAAAACCATAGCTGTTGTAAAACTTGTAAAAAGGAAGATTATAAATGTTGCATCATTCCATACAGATCTCTTTTTTAAAGGTTCTTCTGAAAAAGTTTCCGGTTCTTTACTTTTCTTTTTCTCCTTTACAAGGATATAAAAAATCAGAATGGATATAATACATGAAGCCCCATCTGCCCAAAATAATCCTTTATAGCCAATTCCAGTGATAATTAGTCCGCCTAATGCTGGTCCTGCCGCAAACCCTAAATTTACAGCAAGTCTTACTAATGTAAGTGCACGGGTACGGTTTTCGGGTTTGGCATAAGCTCCAAGAGACACAAACATTGCGGGGCGAAACATATCGGCAATAACCATAATGCCAAACATGGCAAAACATAGCCCTTCAAATGAAGTGACAAACTGCAGCCCGAAAAATAATATTCCTGTTGAAAAAAGGCTAAAGACCATTACCTTATAAAATCCTATTTTATCAGACAGTTTTCCGCCAATCCATGAACCTGCCATAGAACCGCATCCAAAGCTTACTAATATCCATCCTACCTGATCGTAGCTAAAGTGCAGGTCTTCCTTTAAGTATTTAGACAGGAAGGGTAGTACCATTGTGCCGGCACGGTTAATAAAGGTAATAAGAGTAAGTATCCATATCTCCCTGGAGAAGCCCCTGAAGTTATTGATGTAGCGCGTGAATGCCTGAGAAAACATTTTAAAAGGATGGTTTACAGCAAAGATACGAAGGAAGAAGGGCTTAATATTAACTACCGGTAAAAAATATTTTAACGAATTGGTTACTTTTGCATGAACCTTAAAATAACTAAATGAAAAACATACTTACGGCAGGTGTTTTACTGTTGTCTTTTATGACAGGGGCACAGGAATGCTCTAAAGAAAACAGCCTTGCCTATCAAAAGGAGCTTAACAGCCAATATGCCAATCCGGAGGAATCGCCATTAAAGAAGGAAGATTTAAAAACGTTTAAGGCTCTCGATTTTTATCCTGTAGATATGGAATATTGCGTAACTGCAAAGCTGATAAAAACTCCTGACGAGAAACCATTTTATATGGCTACCACAACCAGCAGAAAGCCACGTTACAGAAAATTCGGGGAGCTTATTTTTACCCTTAAAGGGAAGGAATACAAACTGGATGTTTTTCAGAGTGTTGATATGATGAAGATAGAGGAATATAAAAACAGTCTGTTTTTACCTTTTACCGATCTTACATCAGGCAACGGAAGTTATGGGGGAGGAAGATATATTGACCTTAAAATCCCTGTAGGTAATACCATACAAATAGATTTTAATACGGCTTATAATCCTTATTGTGCCTATAATCACGATTATTCATGCCCTATACCACCGGAGCAGAATGATATACTGGTAGAAATTAAGGCTGGGGTAAAAGAATATAAAAAGCATTAAAAAAACAAAAGCCGCATCATAATAGATACGGCTTCCAACCTAAACATAATCAGACCAAACTAATTAAGCTAAAATTAAAGACTCATGTACAGCAGTTTCTTTTTCTTTTTCAATGTTTAATAGTATAAAAGACCTTTCGCCTTTGTTTTGGCTTTGCAGGGTCTTTAGGTTTTCCAGGGAAATGTTACCTGTTATATAACCAGACTCATTATTTACATACGATTCCTCTATAGTGTCAAAATATTCTTTAAGGCTTTCGGCCTCTTCTTTTGTATGGCGCAGGAATACTTTTAGGCTTACCTGGTTAGAAAGAACCAAGTCTTCCTGCTGGTATATTTTTTTGTATTCGTAACGGTAATCATAACTCAATGCAGATATATCTGATAGTACTGCCGAAGCTGTAGGATGTGCACCCGCACCGCGGCCTACAAAAAAGTGAGTATCGGCAAAGCTTGTTTTTGTAATAATTCCGTTAAATACATCATCTACGGTAAACAGGCGGTCTTCGTTACCCACGAACTTAGGAATAACAAAAGCGGATAGGTTTCCGTTTGCCCCTTTAAAGGCCTGTGCTACCAGTTTGATTTTTAGCCCTTTTTCGCGGGCATACTTAAGCTCCAGTCCGCCTATGTTGTCAATTCCTATGTTAAAGATATCTGTAGGGTTTGCAATGTAGCCAAAAGAGTGTGCTAATAATATTAGCAGCTTATATTTGGCATCAAAACCACCTGTGTCAAGAATAGGGTTACTTTCTGCAAAACCTTTATCCTGTGCCTGTTTTAAGGCTTCCTCATAAGAAAGGTTCTCGGCAAAGGTTTTGGTAAGTATATAATTGGTAGAGCCGTTTACAATACCTTCTATAGATTCTAAAAGATCGTTGTCATAATACTCTTCCAGATTACGTATTATAGGCATACTGGCACAACAGGCTGCTTCATATAACAATGGTACATTGTATTCACGCTGTAGTTCCAGCAATTCGGTAAAATGTTCGGCAACCATCTTTTTGTTGGCAGAAACTACTGCTTTCCCTTTTTTAAGGGCAGCCGATACAATTTCAAATGCAGCATCGGCATCATCAATAAGTTCTACAACAACATTTATATCATCGTCGTTAAGGATGTCGTTTTTATCAAACGTAAAGTTTTCGGCACCTATTTCGCGTGCTTTGTTTTTATCCTTAACACAAATGTTTTTAATGTTTGCCTTTAGTCCGGGAGTTTTATCAAGTACTTCATATAATCCGAAGCCTACACACCCAAAACCGAATAATCCTATATTTAATTTTTTTCTTGACATTTTTATACTCTTCTTTTTTCTGGTTTAATTAAGCTGTTACAGCAGTTTTATCAGCATTTGCCTTTACAGCAGCCTCAATGGCCTGTTTTAGGTCGGCAATAAGGTCATCAGCATCTTCAAGTCCAACAGACAGGCGAATTAAGCTGTCGGTTACACCCGAACCGTATCTTTTTTCGGCAGGGATAGATTTGTGAGTCATTTCACAAGGCAGGCAGCAAAGGCTTTTTACTCCTCCAAGGCTTTCTGCCAGTTTGAAAAGTTTAGTCCCCGAAACAATTTGTGAGGCCAGTTGCTTATCGTCAATTACAAGATCAAACGCTATAACTCCGCCAAAGTATTTTTGTTGGCTTTTAGCAATCTCATGATTGTGGTGAGACGGAAGCCCCGGATAGTAAACATTTTTAACCAGTTTCTCTTCCAGTAGATATTCGGCAATTTTTTGAGCGTTTTCAGCATGTTGTTTTACCCTAAGGTTTAATGTTTCTATACCACGGATAACCAACCAGCTGTCAAAAGGACCTAGTATAGCTCCCGAAGCATTTTGGATAAATTTGATTTTTTCGCTTAGTTCAGGAGTTGAGGTTATTACAAGACCTGCAATAAGGTCGCTGTGTCCTGCAATGTATTTTGTAGCACTGTGGATGATAATATCAGCTCCAAAGTCTATAGGTTTTTGAGAAACCGGAGAAGCAAAAGTGTTGTCTACGCAAAGAAGTATGTTATGTTGGCGGGCGGTTTTTGCAATAGTACGGATATCGGATACTTTAAGGGTCGGGTTAGTAGGCGATTCAATCCATATAAGTTTTGTCTTGTCGGTTACTGCATCCGCAACGTTTTGTGCGTTAGTAGAGTCTACATAGTTTATTTTAATACCAAACTTTTGGTAAACGTGTGTAAATAAACGGAAAGCTCCACCGTAAATATCATCCACTGCAATAATCTCATCACCTGCTTCAAGTAGTTTAACTACTGCATCAATAGCTGCAAGTCCGCTGGCAAAAGCAAAACCGGCATGCCCGTTTTCAAGTTTGGCAATGCAGTCTTCAAGAACTTTGCGGGTTGGGTTGTTACTGCGTGAGTAATCAAAACCTTTGTGTACACCCGGTGCATCCTGTACAAAAGTTGATGTTTGGTAAATAGGGGTAGAGATAGAACCTGTTAGCGGGTCAATCGGTAAGCTGTTAAGAATTAGAGTCTGCTCTTTCATTTTTTTTGATGTTTAGAATATTTGACATTTTTTCAGATTCTGTAAAAAAACATTCTAAACCAGTCTATCGGAAAGGGCATAAAACAAAAATGCCTTTCCGATAAGTCAGAAAGGCACATAATATATTTGAAGTATTATCTACGTATTTCTAAACTTATCTTTCCATGCTATGCATGGTTGAATGTGGCACCTTATTCAGTTTTACCTGAACAGGTTGCCAAGACGTCATAGGGTCAAATCCCTCGGTCTTTCTGGATAAGAATTATTTTCTAAAGAACTTGCTGCAAAGTTAATGGACAAACTTTTAAATTTCCAAATAAAAATTTATTTATTTTTTAAAGTGTTGATTTTTAGTATTTTAAAAATTTTGTTTTCAGAGCTTTAAGCCGATTGCATTTGGGAAAGGGTGATAAAAATGATAGCACAGAGTGCCATAAAAAGCCCCAAATAATTTAATCGGGTCATTTTTTCCCTAAAGACAAATATGCCGGCAAGCGATCCCAAAACAATAACTCCCATGTTCATTCCGGCAAAAACAACAGACGGATCTTTTGCAAATTCCTTGTGCGCATAAAGGTAAAAAAGGATATTACAGAAGTTAAAAATTCCCACAAGCGCACCAAAGGCAAAATTGAAGAGACAGAATTTTTCTTTTTTCACAATCAGTTCATAAATAACATATAGCCATGCTATTACCAGTGCTCCACAAAAAATAACAAAAAGAGAAGTGGTAAAAGGTAATGATGTCTGCAATGCAATATTTTTAAATAGTACATCTACTGTACCAAAGCCGAAAAGCACTATAGCCGGGTATAACCATTTGTTTTCGGTATTGTTGTCCTTTTTTGAAAGGATTAATGCAATAGCAGGAAAGCCTATAGCCAGGCCTATTATTTTATAAACAGAAAATGATTCCTCAAACAAAAAATAGGCAGCAATAACCGGTATAAACAAAGATAAGCGCTGTGCAGCATCGGTCTTTACGATACCCATATGTTTAATGGATAAAGCGAGAAATACAAACACCGAAGGCAAAAGGATGGATAGCGGGATGTAAAGTTCCCAGGGAGCATCGTTGGTTACGGTTTGCAGATCGGGCTTAAAAAAAAGATAGCAAAGTACAATGGCAAAAATATAATTCCAGGCTACTATCTGGCTGATGTTTGCAGTATACTTTTTTGATGTTTTAAAAATAACACCTACAGTTACACTACATATAATACTTAAAATAAGATATAACATTATAAAACCGGTTTGCGCAAAAGTAATATCTTTTAGTTACTTGCAGGCATCTTTTGTATATTTGATTCCTACTAGGTAATAGTGTTGTAAATAAACCAAAAACACCTACAGGGCGTATATTTAGTTACAGGTCAATAAAAAAATTAAAATGAAAAAGCAGTTATTTATACTGTTCCTTATATTATCAGCAAATTGCTATGCACAGGAGGATGCCTGGGTTTACTTTAATGATAAACCCGATGCCGAGTATTATCTGGCAAATCCGCTTGAAATGTTATCGCAACGTGCTTTAGACAGAAGGACCAATCAGGGCATTGCACTTGATGAGCTGGATGTGCCTATTCATGAGGATTATGTTTCTCAAACCGATGCCGCTAGCGGTATTACGGTTATTGCAAAATCCAAATGGCTTAATGCGGTACATGTACGCGGAACAATTGAGGATATTTCGGCACTGACTTCACTTAGTTTTGTACAAAGTATTGAATTTGCAGATAAAACCATAAACACTCCCGGCAGGCCTGCTGTTTCGGCAAGAACAAGTACAGTAAATAATAAACTGGATGTTCAGGAGAATTATGATTATGGCATGAGTACTTCCCAGATAGACATGCTTAACGGGCAGGTACTACACCAGCAGGATTATACAGGGGAGGGAATGATAATAGCTGTTATGGACTCCGGATTCCCGGGAGTTGATACGGCACAGCCCTTTCAAAACCTTTTTGACAACAATCTTATTTTAGGGGGGTATAATTTTGTAGATGGCAGTAATGATATTTATACAGCCGATAATCATGGTACTTATGTGCTATCTACAATGGGGGGCTTTGTAGAGGGAGCTCTTGTAGGTACTGCACCTAATGCTTCTTACTACCTGTTTATTACCGAGGATACAAGTAGTGAAAACCCTGTAGAGGAATCATATTGGGTTGAGGCAGCCGAAGTAGCCGATAGCCTTGGGGTAGATGTAATAAACACATCATTAGGCTACTATAACTATGATAATCCTAACTATAATTATCCGTATGAATCGGTTAACGGGCAAACTGCATTTATGACCCGCGGTGCTGATATAGCTTTTAGCCGTGGTATGATAGTAGTGATTTCGGCAGGAAACAATGGTAACAATGCCGACCCGTATATAGAAATACCTGCCGATGCCTTTAATGTACTTACGGTAGGCTCTGTAAGCTATGATGAGGCACGCTCTTATTTTAGTAGTATAGGACCAACAGGTGACGGGCGCATAAAACCCGATGTTATGGCGCAGGGATCGGCGGCTATTTTTGCTAAGCCAGACGGTACAATAACCTTTGGTAACGGAACTTCTTTTTCCAGTCCTATAACTGCCGGACTGGTAACCTGCCTCTGGCAGGCATTTCCTGAAAAGACAAATACTGAAATTATGGATTTGGTAAAGGGCTCAGCCGACAGGTTTACAAATCCCGATTTTGAATACGGTTATGGTATTCCGGACTTTGCCTTTGCTTTAAATGAGCTTACCGTTAAGGAGGTAGCCAAAACAGATTTTATTTTATACCCTAATCCTGCAAATGATGTTATAAATATTGCTTTTCCGGATGATTTCGGGCAGGCATCAATAACTATTTATAACAGTTTAGGGCAGGTTGTGATTAATGAAACTATCACTGAAGAAAGCTTTTTGTCAATTAAAGAACTAACTAAAGGAATTTATAGTTATATAATTCAGTCTGAAAATAAAACCAAATCGGGAAAACTAATCAAAGAATAATATAGTAATCAATAATGAACAGAATAACTCAACTATTTAATATACAATACCCTGTAATACAGGCAGGAATGATTTGGGCCAGCGGATATAAACTGGCAAGTGCAGTAAGTAATGCAGGCGGGCTTGGCCTTTTAGGGGCGGGGTCTATGTATCCGGCAGTACTGCGCGAACACATACAAAAATGTAAAGAGGCAACCGATAAGCCTTTTGGTGTTAACGTGCCTATGCTGTACCCAAATATTGAGGAGATAATGAACATTATTGTGGATGAAGGCGTGAAGATTGTTTTTACTTCTGCCGGTAACCCAAAAACATGGACTGCATGGCTTAAAGAAAGGGGAATAACTGTTGTACATGTTGTTAGTAGTGTAAAGTTTGCCCTAAAGGCTCAGGAAGCAGGTGTTGATGCTGTTGTTGCCGAAGGTTTTGAAGCGGGTGGACATAACGGTAGGGAAGAGACCACTACATTTACGCTTATCCCGATGGTGAAGGAAAAATTACAGATTCCGCTTATAGCGGCAGGAGGCATCGCTACAGGCAGGGGAATGCTCGCAGCCATGATACTTGGCGCCGATGCCGTACAGGTAGGGAGCCGATTTGCAGCTTCGGTTGAATCGTCTTCACATGATAACTTTAAGCAGGCAATAGTAAATGCGCAGGATGGCGATACACACCTCACATTAAAGGAGCTTGCTCCGGTAAGGCTTATAAAGAATAAATTCTTTCATGATGTGGCCGATTTGTATACCAAATCTCCATCTGTAGATGATCTTAAGGCATTACTGGGCAGGGCACGTGCCAAAAAAGGTATGTTTGAAGGAGATCTTGATGAAGGGGAACTTGAAATAGGACAGATAGCAGGACTAATACATGAAATTAAACCTGCTGCCGAAATACTAAACGAAATTATTACCGATTTTGAAAAGGCCAAACAGGAAGTTGTAAGTCTTTAAATATAAAAAAGCCCGACTATAACAGTCGGGCTTTTAGTTTTTTATAGGTTGTTATAAGCTGTAACATAAAAAATATCTGACCAATCATGAAGGCAATGGCAGCAAGAAAAAATGATTTGAATACAAACTCGATGTTATCTGAAGAGAAATCAAGATTTATATTACTATCATAAATATACACTATAAGTAGTGGTATGCTTAGTAATACATGTATTATGATAAGGAGCTTATTAAGAGGCCATTTTTTTACCGCTGCCCATACATATATCAAAACGGTAAAGACAATCCACGGTATTATAAAAAAGGAAAGAAAAAAGCCTGGTGGTGTTACTACGGTATGCCAGCCCGGAATTACACTAGTAACATAGTCTACAGGAGTAAATGCCAACCATGCAAAAA
The DNA here is from genome assembly GCF_008000935.1 of Flavobacterium alkalisoli. Taxonomy (NCBI): domain Bacteria; kingdom Pseudomonadati; phylum Bacteroidota; class Flavobacteriia; order Flavobacteriales; family Flavobacteriaceae; genus Flavobacterium; species Flavobacterium alkalisoli. Next base: position 3,474,918 of record NZ_CP042831.1, on the reverse strand, counting down.
AGAGGCTAAAAGCAATAATAAAGAATACTAATATGGTTACAACTGTCTTTCTCATTTTATTTAGATGTTACAGTGTATAACAAATTGCTGTTAAACAATGCCGCCGGAGAAACTACCTTTTCCTCCATTGGTATATTACTGCCATAGCGTTCGTGCAGTTTCTGTTTTACTGCATTGTTGGTAAGGTCAAAATCCTTTAACTGCTGTGTAGGACAAAGATCGGCCCCTGCTTTGTGATATAGTTTCCAAACCAGCTCAGAACAGTATATTTTATCGTCTCCCCATCCAAAATACAGGTCATAATCCTTACCGGCCATTTCTTTTCCGGCTTCTTTCATTTCTCTTATCTGCCAGTCTTTTAGGCCGTTTTTGGCTGCGTTAAGCCTTTTAACCACATAATGACTGTCCTTACCTCTGGCAATCCATTTTTCTAAAGGCGTTTTTGTAACAGGCTGTATGGCTTCAAAAACATAATATTTATCTGCTTCCTTGTAGATAACTCCACAATGGGAGTAAACCGACTTTGTAGCCATCTGTATAGCCTGGCTTTGTGAGGATAGCGATGTCTGGAAAATGATATCACCGTCGTGCAGAGCAGAAAATTCAGGATTTTCCTTTACCTCGGTTTTTACTTCTTCGGTTTTATTTTTGCAGCTTATAAAAAGCGATAAGGTTAGTAATAAGAGTACTCTTTTCATGATGTTTTTTTGTTTTTACCCATTCTGTAAGTAGTATATAACGCAATACTTATTATAGCTGCTTCTATGATAAGCATAACAGGCTCTTTCGCTATAAAATAGTATTCTTCATGCTCAATTTTTTGAGGTTGTGCACTAAGTGGAGGGTACAGGGTCCAGCCACCGGATGAACTAAGTTTGTCATTTATAATAATTATTTCAATCCATAACAGGGCAACTATTACGGTGAATATTAAAAAAACAATATTTATAAAGTTATCCCTGAATTTATAAGTTAAAGACCTTATTCCATAAACAAGAAACCCCAGCAATGTAAAAATTACAGCAATGAATGTTAAACGATCCATTACGTAGTAAATATCATAAATATCTATGTTAATGGTATCTTCTTGAGTATAAAGAAAAAAAGTAGGTAATAATATAATTATCAGCCATATTATTTCTTTAATATATCTATTCATGGTGTGGATTTTTAACGATGCAATATATAAAAAAAGGTGCCATTGAGGCACCTTGATGTAATAGGATTGTAAAGTTTTAGAACTTATTTTCAACCTCTGCGGCTTCCAGCATAAGGTAGTGCAGGTCTGTGTTTTTTACAAATGGTTTAAGCAGTTGGCTACCCGGACCAAACATTGCCAGTTCCACATAGTCTGCAGAGTGGTTCATGCTTATCCATCCCACCGAGTTGTTCTCTTTCTGCATTTCTGCAAAAGCCTTAAAAGGAAGGTGCTTGTAATTATAAAGCCCTCCTTCTTTTTCAAGTCCGCTATAATAGCTTAATATGGTTTTTGCCTCATCTTGAGAGATTGTCCTTCCGTTAGCATGAGCAATAATTTCCTGTACCTGTGCTGTGGTAGAATCTTCGTGAATAGTATTAAGTATCCACTCATTGGTTTGTGTATATTTTTGAATACTGTCGAAGTTACTGTTGGCTTCCTGACCGTATATTATACCCGGATTGGCATTACCGTGGTCGGTAGTGATAACAACAAGGGTATTACCGTCTTTCTCAGCAAAATCAATAACCGTCTTAATAGCTTCGTCAAAAGCAGTCTGGTCATAAAGAACTGCTGCAATATCATTGGCATGTGCACCCCAGTCTACCTTACCGGCTTCAATTTGAAGTACAAAACCATTTTTATGTCCTTTCATGCGATCAATAGCCTTTTGAGCCATTTCCGCAAGGGTAGGAGTAGCCTCGGTAAGTTCTTTGCTGCTTCTGCGGTCTATAGTATATGGTAATCCGTCATCAGCAAAAACACCCAGTATGGGTTTATCGTTACTTGCCGCCATCATTTCGCTACGGGTACGGGCAACCTGCCATCCCTTAGCTTTATAATCGGCATAAACGTCTTTTTTATCTTTTCTTTTATCAGCGCTAAAGTAGTTATTACCGCCACCCATCATTACGTCAAAACCTTGTTTAAGGTATTCTTCGGCAATTTCAGGCTGAGCGTTACGGCTGTCGCTGTTTACACAAAAACCGGCAGGAGTAGCATGGGTAATAGGTACAGTAGTAACACATCCTGCCATTTTACCTGCTTTTTTAAACTTTTGCCATATAGGCATGTTTCTTTCTCCGTTAGGGCCTACGTTAAGCGAACCATTGTTAACCCTTGCACCACCACCCCAGGAAGAACTGGCAGCAGCCGAGTCGGTAACAATAGAACTTGCAGAAGCCGTATCCATAAGTGCCCTGCTAATGCGTTGGTCTTTATAAAGCTGTAACCAGTTAGAACCTTTTCCGGTTTTGCGGCTAAGGTATAAATCGGCCATGTTTAGCGTACCGGTACTCATACCGTCGCTAACCATAAATATAATGTTCTTAGCTTTTTTGTTTTTGTCTAAGTTGTTAAGGTCAAGTACCTGTGCAGTACCCTCAAAAGGATTAAGGACAGCAGCGCCAATGGTGAAAAGCGAACCGTTCCTGAAAAATTTTCTCCTGTTCATTTTTAAGTTTTGTTTGTAGTAAAAAGGAATCCGCCAAATTTACGCAACTGCGCCAACACAGGGTTTACGCGCAGTGTTATTTAAACTTTAAGGAAAACGGAATTTAACTTTAAATAATTGTAAAACAAGGCAAATGTAAGGAACTTTTAAACCTGCTGCCCGGGTTTAACATTTAAAGATTTTTTATATAGGAAGTGATAAACAGTTATTATACTTAAACATTAAAGTACTCTTTATACCAGTCAATTCCGTGATGGTCTTTTGCATCAGTTTTGATTGTATGGGCTGAGTCAATTTTAGAATATACTATCTCAAGGCTGGCATAATCCCGCTGACTTATAACTTTAAATCCGTTTCGCATAAGCTGGGCAGCACAAACTCCCATACCTATCTGGTATATTTTATTTTCGGCAAAGCGGTTACCATCATAAATAACCTGGCTACCGCAGGCAGCACTTACATCCATTAATATGGCAAGTTCTATATCTTCGGCTTTGGCTATTTCGAGCATTTTTTCTGAAGCTTTAATCATTCCTTCGCTCCAGTCTTTTCCACTATCGGTGAGTACTTTTGCTTTACCGTTAAGTACATCCATTCCTGTGCCACCATGTATATCACACATTTCACGCGGAGAACCAAAAGAGTATTCTTCCGGACAAAAGGAAGATACTTTTACGGTGTCATATTGCAGTACTTTTAAAGCACTTGGATATTCCCCATTTGCAGTACCGTCATAACCGCATTTTATACCTTTAAGGCACGCACTCATAAGTATGCGAAGCGGATTTTCGATTGTAGGAACTCTTAGGGATTTTATATAGTTTAGATCTGTCATGGTATAGTGGTTAATTAATTCAAATATAATGAATTAAGTTGTTTTTATGTAGGTAAATTACAGCAAAATAAAAGCCGAAGCTATACAGCTCCGGCTTGAACACAATAAAACAAATTAACCAAACAATTTAGTTGTGTCCGGGCTCATATATAAGCCTTAAAAAAGTGCTGAATCTTTCATTTTCACGATTTATAGGAATACCGGTTACAATACCTATAAGAATATTATCTGTAATACCTACACGCATTTGAGGCCTTATGGTCATGTCAAAATCATGTTTTTGGGCTTCCTTATTAAATTCGATACCGATAAAATTCCGCGTACCGGGTATCATGTAATGCACATTTGTATTGATTTGCCAAACGGTATGGGTATTGTTATCCTCAAAATGATGAAACACCTGCGGGCCTGTATAGAGTAACGTATGGAAATTTTGACCCCAGCGTTTTGCCGCAATAAAAAACGGATTATAAACATTACCTGTAAACAGCGGAGAGCTGCTATACTGATTAAAATCGGTAAGTTCAAATTCCTGTATGTAACCAATAGCCAAAGATGTTTTGAGTTTTTCTGAAACGAAGAAAGAATATTGTGCAGCCATTTTAAGACTGTTTAATTTACTTCCCGGAGCATTTGTATTACCGTTTACAGGATAGTAAAACGAAAAAGGAAGCTCCACTTCAAGTCCCAATCGGTTTACCGGAGCCCATTCATACTCTACAAGGGCGATATATTCGTCGTGAGTGTTTTTGTCGGTTAGTCCCATACCCACGTTCCATTCCTTTTCTCCTTTACGGGCACCAAGATCCCTTATCAGGTCAATATACAAAGGTTCTGCATGGAGTACTTTAACGGGTTGTGCATAATCCTGTACCTCTGCTATATAAAGGCTGTCGGCTACATTATTAGGAATTTCATCATTAATTTGGGCAAAACCGTTAAGCATTCCCAAACAGGTAAGTAAGGCAGCTGATCCTGCCTTTAAAAAAGTATTCATTTTTAATTTATTAGCAATTAGACAAAAACCTATGCCTCATGCCGTTTGACATAAGGTAGGTGTAATTTTGTATGATGTAATAAATTAAACTTCCGGAGGAGGGGAGGTAATCTCAAAAAAGGGAGTTTGTATGTCCTGTTCTTTAGCAGTATCACTTTCCCTTTTTATAAAAATGTGGTTTTGTTTTTTTGATAGTGCACAGGGTTGACTCACAAAAAAATCAAAGCTTATCTTTTTTACCGAGTTACTGTCGGTATCATTGTCATCATATTCGGCAACAGCATTATCAAAACCAAGTAGTTTTTCTATAATAAGCTCCAGTAAGCTCTCCTGTTTATTTATGGTAAGGTCTTCGTGAGTGTTAGCGGCACCGGGTACATCTATACAGCAGTTTAGTATGTATAAGGACATAAATCCCCATACATACTTAATAAAAATACTGTTTTTAAATGTGCTGTGCATTTTGCAAATATATCATAATAGGTTAAACAGCCATGTTAAATAAACAGGAAAGCCGAAGCATAGCTCCGGCCCTGAAACAATAACAAGTATATATAACCTAACTAAACCGTAATCGGTTCGTCTATAAAATCCATAACAACCTGGTTACGGATTATATCTTCAAAGGTTTCTCTTTGTCTTATTAAGTGTCCTTTGCCTTGATACCAAAGTACTTCTGCAGGGCGTACCCTTGAGTTGTAGTTTGATGACATAGAGAAACAGTACGCACCCGAATTTCTGAAACACAGGATATCTCCTTCGTTTATTTCAGCAATTTTTCTGTTGCTGGCAAAAGTGTCGGTCTCGCAAATGTACCCTACAACCGAGTAGAAACGGTCTTTTCCTTTGGGGTTGCTTATGTTTTCTATATGATGGTGAGAACCATAGAACATAGGGCGGATAAGGTGGTTAAAACCTGTGTCTATACCTGCAAATACCGTGGATGTAGTTTGTTTAACCACATTTACTTTTGCAAGGAAGTAACCTGCCTCACTTACAAGGAATTTACCCGGCTCAAAAGCAAGGGTAAGGTCGCGCCCGTATTCTTCACAAAAAGCATTAAATCTTTTACTTAGTTTTTTACCCAGTTCCTCAACATTGGTCTGGATGTCGTCTTTTTTATAAGGTACTTTAAATCCGCTTCCAAAGTCAACAAACTCCAGCTCTTTAAAATTTAGGGCGGCTTTAAATAATATCTCGGCAGCATAAAGGAACACTTCGATATCCAGTATGTCCGACCCAGTATGCATATGGATACCGTTGATGTGCATTCCGGTATTTTCCACTATTCGCAACAAATGTGGCATCTGATGGATAGAAATACCGAATTTGCTGTCTATATGCCCCACGGAAATATTACTATTGCCGCCCGCCATAACATGTGGATTTATGCGGATACATACAGGGGTAGTAGGGTGCTTTGCACCAAACTGCTCCAGTATTGATAGATTGTCTATATTAATTTGTACACCAAGTGCCGCTACTTCTTCAATTTCTTCCATAGATACACCGTTTGGTGTATAGATGATACTTTCGGGCGTAAAGCCGGCCAATATACCGAGTTGCACTTCCTGTATGGAAACGGTATCCAGGCCGGAGCCCATTTGTTTAAGCAGTTTTAGTATTGATATGTTTGACAGCGCCTTACAAGCGTAGTTTATTCTTAAATTTTTTACCTTTGAAAAAGCATTTTCAAGTCGGTAGTATTGTGATTGAATTTTAGCCGCATCATAAACATATAAAGGGCTTCCAAATTCTTCGGCTAATTTTAATAATTCTTTTGCTTCCATTCTTTTATTTGATATACTTGTTTCGGGTACAAAATTATTTATGAATTATATACCAGACAATTAAATAAAGTATATTAACAAAATATAACAAAAAGTTATAAATATAACTAAAATTTATAACTACAACGATTTAAATAACTCAGGGAAACAAAAAAACCGGGCTATTCCTTTGGCTGCAGTGACGAATAACGGCCTTAGGTTTTGCCCGGAACTGGGTAACAATTAAAATGTAATACGATTTATGTTAACCGCTCAAATTAATTTTTTTTAAATGTAAGTAAGAAACCATCGGCTTCAGCCATAGACAGTGTCATGTTGTCGCCTGTTATGGTCATACAACCAAAATTAGATGTTGTTTCTGCATCACCCGGCCCCTGTGTTTCAAATGATTCTGCACAGATAGTAGTTATGTCATTAGGAACAAAATCGTAAGTGTATTCGCCTGTGCCAAGTCCGTCGTAAACATCGGCAGGGTTATTATTTACAACAACAATTGTTTCGTTTTGCGAATTAAATGTCCATGTAATAATACCTTCTTCAAAGTCGTGGTCAACTCCGCCAAATCCCCCACTTACATTTATAAGTTTCCATGTTCCTGTAAACTCCTGATTTGAAGGTTGGTTGTTGTCGTCATCATTATTGCAGCTAAAGGCAACAGGGATGTACAGTAATAAAAGCAGTAATTTTAAAGTTTTCATAGTTATGGTTTTTATACTAAGATGCTTAAACCAGAAAACGGTTGCGTACGGCTGTATTAAGAGTAGGATAAAAAATTAAAAATACTTTCGGTCATTGGATTGAATTTTCTATTTTTGTTCCACTTTTAATAAGATAAATGCATTAATTATGAATTTACACGAATATCAGGGAAAAGAAATACTGGCAAGTCACGGCGTACGTGTACAGCGCGGTATTGTTGCTAACAATGCTGTGGAGGCTGTTGCTGCCGCTAAAGAATTAACTGCCGAGACCGGCACACAGTGGTATGTGGTAAAAGCACAGATACACGCAGGTGGCCGCGGTAAAGGTGGTGGTGTTAAGCTTGCAAAAAACCTTCAGCAGGTTGAAGAGATTGCAGAGCAGATTATAGGTATGGATCTTATAACGCCTCAAACTCCTCCAACAGGTAAAAAAGTTCACAAAGTACTTATCGCTGAGGATGTTTACTACCCTGGTGAAAGTGAAGTTTCTGAGTTCTATATGTCTGTTTTATTAAACAGAAGTAAAGGCCGTAACATGATTATGTATTCTACTGAAGGTGGTATGGATATCGAAGAGGTTGCAGAAAAAACTCCTCACCTTATCTTTACTGAAGAAATTGATCCTGCAGTAGGTTTACAGGGCTTCCAGGCAAGAAGGATTGCATTTAACCTTGGCCTGTCTGGTAATGCTTTTAAAGAAATGGTGAAATTTGTTGACTCTCTTTATACAGCTTATGTACAAAGCGATTCTTCACTATTTGAAATTAACCCTGTATTAAAAACTTCTGACGATAAAATCTTAGCTGTAGATGCTAAAGTTGTTCTTGATGACAACGCTCTTTACAGACAAAAGAAATATGCAGATATGCGTGACGTTCGTGAAGAGAACCCAATTGAGGTTGAGGCTAAAGAAGTAGGTCTTAACTATGTGGATCTTGACGGTACAGTAGGCTGTATGGTAAACGGTGCAGGTCTTGCAATGGCTACTATGGACCTTATTAAGTATGCAGGTTTTGAGCCGGCTAACTTCCTTGACGTAGGTGGTACTGCAGATGCTAAGCGTGTTGAAACTGCTTTCCGTATTATCCTTCGTGATCCAAACGTAAAAGCTATCCTTATTAACATCTTTGGTGGTATAGTTCGTTGTGACCGTGTTGCTCAGGGTGTTGTAGATGCTTACAAAAATATGGGTGACTCTATTAAAGTGCCTATCATTGTACGTTTACAGGGTACGAATGCAGATATCGCTAAAGAACTTATCGATAACTCAGGTATGCCAATCCTTTCTGCTACTCTGTTCCAGGAAGCTGCAGATCAGGTTAAAGCTGCTTTAAGCTAATAAAATCATAATAGGTTATATATAAAAAGCCCTCGCATTAGCGAGGGCTTTTTAGTTTTGTATAGAATAAGATTATTTCTTCTTTTTAAGTTCCATAATCCTTTTTACTTCCTTAACCAGTAGAGGGAAGGCGGGCTCGGTCATGTTATGTCCGTAACCTTCCAGTTCATACAGGCGGGTATCTTTATGTCCTGCAATTTTCATCATACGGGCCAAATAAGCGTTTTCTTCATAACGGCCCAGCATTTCCATTTCCCTGTCGCCGGTAATAAGTAAAAGGGGAGGCGCATCTGCCCTTACATGAAATAAAGGAGCATATTCGTCTACTATTGGCTGGGTATCTTTAATGCCTTTTTCCTGTCTTATGGTAAAATGAGTAATACACTGCCCACTAAAAGGTATAAGCCCCGCAATACTGTTAGCATCTATATTATGTTTGGCTAGGTATTTTTTATCAAGCCCTACCATACTGATAAGGTATCCTCCGGCAGAATGCCCTGAAAGGAATATGGATGAGGTATCACCACCATATTTACTGATGTTATTAAACACCCAGGCTACCGCAGCAGCACTGTCTTCTATGTAAGCAGGTGCTTTTACGTTAGGGTTAAGCCTGTAGTTAACACCTACAACGCAAAAGCCTTTGTTTTTAAGGTATTCGGGAATCTCTTTGCTTCCCTGTGTAATTCCGCCACCGTGAAACCATACTATCGTAGCAAAGTTTTTGGTATTTTTAGGGTAATAGATGTCCAGTACACAACGCTCATTTATATAAGCGTCCGACTTATTTGTTGCCTGATCATAATACTGGATGTTTGTTTGGGTTACATACTCCGTTTGTGCCTTACTGATAGTTGCCGTAAGGACAAACAGAAAAAGAAAAAACTGTTTTTTCATTAAACTGGTATTAATTATTATTAAAGATGGGTATCCCAAATATAAAAAAACCCGACGTATAGCCGGGATTTAAAAAGATATGTTTTTATATTTATTTCAACACGTTACACTGTGTAAGCTCTCCTAAAAAACTTAATACTTCCTCTACCGATTGTACCCTGTATTTAGCGGCCGTATTACCCGGACCCACCTTAACGGTATGTTCATTGGTTCCGGTAAGCATTTCAAACAGGTCTTCGTCAGTTTTATCATCACCGAAAGATAGAACGAAGTCATAATCAGGATTTAGGATATTGTTTTTACAGGTGGTACCTTTGTGTGCCAAAAAGTGTTTTACCTCTATAACCTTATTACCGTCTATAATTTGTGTAGGCATGTTATAAAGCTGGTTTTTAAGTAGTGATAATAATTCCCTCGAAGCTAGGAAACCCTGTCTTTGTTCTACATTCCTGTAATGCCATGCAACGCCAAATTCTTTTATTTCAACAAAGCTTTCCGCATTAGTATCTACATAATCATGCATTATCTCAATAACACGGCCTTTCCATTCCGGCGTACCATTTATTATAGATTCCCATTTATCACGTTTTATATATCCGCCATGTTCTGCAACAAGTCCAATAGGGAGTTTGCCTAACCATTCTTCTAAAAATTCATGATTTCTGCCGCTAATTATCCATACGTCATTTTTCTCATCGCTTGCCAGTGTGTTTAGCAGTTTTATAAGTTTGTCGTCAGGTACTGCCATTTCGGGCTTTGGCTGCAGGTTTACAAGAGTCCCGTCAAAATCCAGAAGAATAAGCCTCTTTTTGGTCTTATCAAATTTTTCAAGAACTGTTTCTTTTGTTTCATCAGCCAGGGCTACAGGTTTTGTATCTCTACTGTGTATTTCCTCAGTCTCGTTAAGGAAATCGGTAGCCCATCTAAATACATCATGCTTCTTAAGGTAGCGCTGCATTCTTTCTATACGTCGTTCCTGTTCTTCTTCGCTCATAGTAAGGGCGTAGTTCAGCTTAAGGGCAATCTGTTCGTCATCAAAAGGATTAATAGTAAGCGATTCCTGAAGTTCTTTTGCTGCACCTGCCATTACACTTAATATGAGTGCTCCCCTTAAATCTTTACGGGCAGCTATGTATTCTTTTGCTACAAGGTTCATTCCGTCTCTTACAGGAGATATAAGAGCTGCATCGGCACTTGTGTATAATGCTATTAGTTTATCAAAATCGACCGACTGGTACTGATACACCACAGGCGACCATTTATAATTACCCAAGGTACCGTTTATGCGGGCTATATTGAGTTCAATCATTTTTTTACGCTCTCCGTATTTGGTAATCTCTTCACGGGAAGGTACAATAACCAGCAGAAATACAACCTTTTCTTTCCATTCGGGATAATTCTTTAAAAAGGTCTCAAAGGCATTAAGCCTGTTGGTTATCCCTTTTGTATAGTCTAATCTATCTACCGAAAAGATTATTTTTTTGTCTTCATATAAGTGCTTAATCTCCTCTCGCAGCTTTATTACCTCAGGCTTATCATAAGCATCATTGAACTTATCAAAATCGATACTGATAGGGAAGGATCCTACTCTTGTGCGGTGTGTTTCCTGGCTGAAGATAAAATTCTTGTGTGAATGGCCCAGCATTTTCTCGACACATTCTGTAAAATGAATGGCATTGTCCCAAGTATGGAAACCGACTAAGTTACTGCCCAATACGCCTTCTAGCAGATAGCGCCTTACTTTGTTTGGCAATACCCTGAATATTTCAAAATTAGGGAAAGGTATGTGAAGGAAATAGCCAATTTTTGCCTCAGGATGCTTCTCCCTTATTATTTTGGCCAGTCCCATAAAATGGTAATCATGTATCCAAACGATATCTCCGGGTTTATAAATACTGTTTACCTTTTCGGCAACAATTTCATTAGCTGTCTTATAGGCTTCAAATCCTTCGTGATTATACTCTATATATGAAGGGAAATAGTGAAACAATGACCATAATACAGAGTTACTGAATACATTATAGAAATTCCTGTTCAGTCTTTTTTCAAGATAAACGGGTTCAATATCAAAGTTCCTATCGTAGTTATCTTTGTTGTTTTCCCAAAGCTCTTCGTCAAAATCGGCTACACCAACCCACGTAAGGTTTTTTTTGCTCTTTTCAGAATAAGAAAGTATGGCAGTGGCAAGCCCTCCGGCACTTTGTGTAATTTTTACATTCTCCTTTTGCCTTTTAATAGATACAGGCAACCTGTATGATACAGTAATTATTTTCATTATATAGATGGCGTTTTGCCTGATGGAAGTAAAGTCCTGCCATGCAGGCGATTCATCCAAATTTACAAAACGATATCCTCTTAAAGGTTTAATATAATGTTACTTAACATATATTTATTAAACTTTTACGGGATTGATAAAATGAAAGAAAATAATTACGGAATCCTCACTCAGAATTAAAGCATGAATTATGAATCCGACTTCTTGCCAGATTTAAACTTAAACTTCTCAACAACAGGAGCCGGTTTTTTAGCCTTAAAGTTCTTAGCGGGCTTTTTATCGTCTGCTTTAGTAGCTTTAGGTTTATTGCTTTTAGGTCTGTCAGTCTTCGGTTTATCCTGTTTAGTGGTAGAGAAACTCTTTTTATTATTTTTAACTGCAGTTTTGTTTTTAGCCAGTACTTCCTGTGGGTTTTTAGGCTCTTCCTTAGTGCCTCGAAGGTGAATAATAAGTCCGTTTAAAAAATTACGAAGCACCTGGTCGCCACAATCCATATAGTTTGGATGGTCGGCGTTACGGAAAAAAGCTCCCAATTCAGCTTTAGATACCCTAAAGTCTACCAGTTCCATAATCTCTACAATCTGGTCATCACGAAGCTGAAGTGCTACCCTTAATTTTTTAAATACATCGTTATTATTCATATCTTATTTTTTGCAAAGGTATGGCAATGTGTTGATATAACAATCTTTTTACACTCAATCATTATCAGTAAGCCATAAATAAGCTTCTTTAAACTCGTTAGTCCAAAGCGTTTCATTATGCCTGCCGTTGTGTACAACCTTTTTAAGAAACTGTTTTTTGTCCTTTATCTTATACTTTACCAGTTCTTCCATTCGCTCTAAATCGGTAATGGTTTCGCTGCTTTCATGGTCACCGGCCATAAAATATATCCTGGCATCTATAGTCTCGGTATTATGTAGAAGGTCATACATATCTTCACTAAACCAAAATGAAGGGGAGAATACACCTGCCTTACCAAACACTTTTGGATACTTAAGTATGGCATAAAAGGATATTAATCCTCCAAGCGAGCTGCCAAAAATAGTTGTATTGTTCCTGTCGGTAAGTGTATGGTAATTTTCATCTACGTAAGGCTTAAGGGTGTTTACCAAAAAATCAAGGTATTTATCACCATCACCTCCGCCGTATTTTTCGTTGGTGTAGGGGGTAAGCTCGTTAATCCGTTTATCGCCTCCGTTTTCTATTCCTATTACTATAGACTCAGCTTTTAGACTGTCCAACACTTCATCAATGCGCCATTCTCCTGCAAAGGCTGTAAAGCTGTCAAACAGGTTTTGACCGTCATGCATATATATTACAGGAAACTTTTTATGGGTTTCATTATAATTAAAAGGCAGGTATACCCATATTTTTCTTTCACCGCCAAGTTGTGGTGCCTGTATGGTAAATGATGATACGTTTTGTGAAGAAGTATGTTCTTGAGATTTAGCAGTCATATACCATAAAGATAGGACGATTAACAAAAAATTGCGAACCATAATTAAAAGTTTTGCAGTAAAAACAATATATTAGCTAAAAATACCACTTTCATGAGCACATATGAAGAAAAATTAAGCTTATTGTCAGAAATGATTGCGTTTGCAAGAATAGACGGGCAGATACACGAGCGCGAATACCAGTTTCTGACTATTGTAGCTTCTCAGCTTAAGGTTGAAAAAAGTGTTTTTGAAAGTCTTTTTGTACATGAGGCTAAAAAGGTGGTTATTAAATCCGAACATCAGCGTATACTACAGTTTTACCGTCTGGCACTTTTAATGCATGCAGATGGTATATTGCATGATAATGAGCAGGTTGCCATACGTGAAATGGGTGTTAATATGGGGCTTAGTCCTTTTGCCATGAGAAGTGTGTTGCAGGAAATGCAGAAATCTCCAACCGGACTTATTGATCCTGATGTATTGCTGGCGCTTTTCAGGGCACAGCATAATTAATTTCCAGTCGCTGTATGCAGCACTCTTTGCGGGAATGGTATTGAAACTCCATTCTTCCTGAATTTATCTAAAATGCGGTAGCGCATCTGGCTTTTGGCATTTTCTACTCTAAATACGTCTTCTACCCAAAAGTAAACCGAGAAGTCCAACGATGAATCTCCAAAATTATTGAAACGTACAAACGGAGCGGGTTTTTGTAGTACTCCCGGTTCTTCGGCAGCAGCTTCTTTTAAAAGGTTTGTTACCAGTTCAACATCCGATGAGTAATCTACACCCACAGTTACCTCAAAACGGGAAGCTAACGCGTTATGTGTCCAGTTAATAAGTTCGTTACGGGTAAGGTCTGAGTTAGGTATAATAATATACTTATCGTCACGGGTAAGTACTGTGGTGGTTCTTAATCTTATTTCCTCTACCGTTCCTACAATGTTATTAACCTCTATAACATCTCCCATTTTTACTGCGGAGTCTACCAATATTACTATACCCGATATGTAATCGCTAAACAGATTTTGGATACCTAAACCTAAACCTACTAATAAGGCAGCGGATCCGGCCAGCAGTACCGAAAGGTTAAAGCCTACTATTTCCATTGATAATACTACAGCAATTACCAGCAGTATGTATTTAACCAATGTAAAAATGGAGTACTTTTTAGCATCATCAAAACTGTGTATACGGTAAATACTCTTTTTAATTATTTTTAAAATAAAGGTTACCACTACCCAAAACAGGATAAGTGTAATAACAGAGCTTACTTTTAACTGGGTTTTGCCAATGGTTATAAGCGTTTCATTAAGCAACTCTTTAATTTGTTCCCACATGGTGTATTATGCTTTAGGTTCGTTGTTGTCTTTATCCATTTTCACATTAAACGAAGGTGCTTTATAGTCCTTATCCAGATAATCTGCCGGAATAGTGGTCATATTACCGTCGCGTGCAGCCCTGTAATGAGGAGATAATATTTCTATTCCCATTTCATTACAGCAATCCTGTATATTTTTATGAAGTTCGCTATATATACCCGCCTGTTTGTTGGCTTCCTTGGTATAGGCATTAATCTGGTAGGCTACATAAAAGTCCTCAAGGCTGGTTTGCAGTACAAAAGGCTTAGGGTCTTTAAGCAGGAATTCCGTCCTGTCGGCAGCTTCAATAAGTGCCTGTTGTATGTCTTTCCACGGTACATCATACCCAATGGTTACCGTAGTGTGTAATATAAGGCCATTGCTCACGGTGTCGCTACTGTAATTAATAGTATGGCTGCTCATAACCGTAGAGTTTGGTATGGATATAATTTCATTTTTAGTGGTACGTATACGTGTTACCAGCAGCGATTTCTCTATAACATCGCCCACGACATCACCAATTTTTACGCGGTCGTTAATCTTGAACAGACGCATATAGGTAAGTACGATTCCTGCTATGATATTAGACAACGAGCCCATAGACCCAAAAGTGAAAAGAAATCCTAAGAAAACCGATACGCCTTTAAATACGGCAGAGTCGCTTCCCGGTAAGTAAGGGAAAATAACTATCAGTAAGAATGCGAGTATAAGTACACGAACAATCTGGTAAGTAGGGTTAGCCCAGTCGGGGTAAAAACCATCTATATGCAGGTTGCCTCTTGCAATCTCATTTTTAAGGAATCGCGCAAATTTAAGGATGTACCTGAATATGATTATCAGTACAATAATTGTAATAAGGTTAGGGAGGTAACCCCATAAGCCGAAAGCAACTTTTTTAACCGGACTTAGTATATAACCAAATAACGTTTCGGCAAAGTTTTGTGTCCAAGGGAAAATACCAAATAATACAGGTAAGGCTATGTAAATAAGTAATAATATAAACAGCCACTTAACCAGTTTATTTACCAATAGCAGAAGGTTAACCTGCCTGTCGGCATCAAAAAGCTCGTAGGATTTAATTTTAATACCATGTATCCTTTTGTCTTTCTGCTGTTTTATTTTTTCAGCAGTCCAGTGGAATAGTTTTCCTGAAAGGTATATTAAGAGTACCAGTAAGCCTATAACCAAAAGTGCCAATGCAACTTCTTTAGCGAGAGTCTTGAAACTGGTTTCATTTTTATAGGCAGTAATCTCATCAGTAATAATCTTCTGATATGTTTTTGCAAGCAGCTCTTTTGAGGTATTGTTCCAAATGGCATCATTTTCAGATACACTTACAATTATCCTGTCGTGGTAAACTAAATCGGCTGTTGTTTCGTTGTTTGATGTTTTTAGTGAATCGGGTTCAAACAGTATATTGTCGCCAAGTTCTTCTATGCGCCTTGTTATGGCCTGAGCCCTTTCGGCAGCGGAGAAGCTGCCCAACTTACTGTAAATATTGAACAGGGTATCGTTAAAAAAGCCCCTAACCGGACTGCCTTTTATTTTAGAACGCAGTTTGTCTATCTGTTCCCTTTTAGCAGCAAGCCTGGTCGCTTCACGGTTTTCAAGCTCTTCCAGTTCCTTTTGGAGTTCTTCTTTCTTAAGGTTGTCGGTAGTTTTAAGAGATTGCAGCTGTTGTTCCAGTTCAGACTTCTTAATGGAGTCTTTTAAACGCTGCTGCTCAATTTGAGCCAGCTTAATATTATATGCCTCAAGGGTAACCGCATTAACAGAATCAGTTGCTTTTGCAATGCTGTCTTTTTGGGCATAAATGTTTTGCGATAATGTAAAGATAATTAGCGCAAAGAGTAAGCTGTAAAGTTTTTTCATCCTCATCCTGTGTTACAACACATAAATATAGGGATTTTTTTGATTTTTAAAAGGAATATGATTAGCCTGATTTTTGCTCATTTAAATAATTTATAGCTAATTGGCTATTAACATAAGAGTTTGATTTTAAAGCATACAGTCTTCCTATGTTAAGTTTTTTTTCTTGCATATTTCTGTAGTCTTGAATAGCATTTAAAGCATTTTCTTTCAAACTTTCCATAGTTTTGATTATGAGCTTTTTGTCTATTGTATTCATGTTTTCAGATGAAATTATACTGCCAATTATGCGATTTTTATAACGATCATTATTTGGAGATATGAAAGTGACATTCTTGCCAAGTAAAATTTTAAGTTCATCTTTTTCCAAAAGAAGAAATCCTAAATCATTAGGTAACTCACCTATAGGTAACTCAAAGTCTTCAATAATGACTAAATGACCATTTGAGCTTAAGGCTAATTTTAATTTATTTAAAGTATCCTCCCAATATTGAATATGTATCTCATGTAATACATTAACTAAAACAATAATATCATAGAAATTTTTAGGGACATTATCTATTTCATTAAAAATGGCGTTAGCTCCTTGTTCAAGTACAGTTTGATTATAATCCTTATTAATATCAAAACAATCATAATTTTTTATTCTACTCCAAGTTTCGTTGTCTTCTTTAATACATTTTAATAGTCTTCCTAAACCAGAACCAAAATCCAAAATCCTTAATTCTTTCTTTTTTAAAATTAGTTGTTTAAAAACATCTAATTGAGGATCATTTTTATTTGCTGATTCAAATACTTCTGGGTCTTTAAAACATTGAGCCATAAAATT
This sequence comes from Flavobacterium alkalisoli, assembly GCF_008000935.1. Classification (NCBI taxonomy): domain Bacteria; kingdom Pseudomonadati; phylum Bacteroidota; class Flavobacteriia; order Flavobacteriales; family Flavobacteriaceae; genus Flavobacterium; species Flavobacterium alkalisoli. The sequence goes on along the minus strand of NZ_CP042831.1, from coordinate 3,457,938 downwards.
TGTCATTGCCCAAGAAGGTGTTGAAACTAGAAATTCCACAATCTTATTATAATGTTCTTCAAAACCCATTAATTCATCAACTGCATTGAAAGGAACAGAAGATGATGGAGTTAATAACTCATCATCTTTTACCAAGAAAATTGAACCATAATCTAAGGTAGCAATAATAGATAATGAATGGGTAGCAATAATAAGTTGACCTCTTTCTTTAACTAAATTTTCTAAACTTTGGATTAATTTTATTTGAGCTTTTGGATGTAGGTTAAGTTCAGGCTCATCAATTATGATTATTGATTCTTTAAATTTAATTTTTGGATTAAGATTCAGTAGGAATAATAATATGGCATATGAAAAAAGAACCTTCTCCCCATCTGAAAAGTCTTGATAGTTGAAAGTTCGATTATTTATAGTCCAATATCCTCTAGCTTTTATAGAAACATGGTCATCGTGCTCATCTATATCAGAATTTTTATAGTGCCAAAGAATTTCTTTTCCCAAAAATTCTTTGATAAGATCTTTTAATAATGTAAATCTTTTATAGGATACACGGCTTTTAAATTTTTTTTCGTCTCCCTGACATTCAAGTTTATCCAATACAAGTCTATGTGGAAGCTTTTCTAGAAAGGTCAAAGAACTTTCATTAATCATTTGGAATTCATTGATTTATCCTATCTCAATTACTGAGTCAATTATATCTTGAAATAAAACTTTTTTTTTGTTTGTATTATCAAAACTTTTTTGAAGCCGTCTTAAATCAGAGGGATTTATTATTTTCAGATGTTGAGTGATTTCTTTGTTTATTTTATCGATTCTTTCACTAATTGTTTTTTCTGTAGGTCTTAATCCCCGAGGCAATTTATTACATGCAATCGTAAAAAGATTTGCTTTATCACTTATTTTAGTAACATTTTTACTTTTTTTTGCTTCTTGTAGCTCTTGATAAGCTAAATAAACATTATAATGATTAGTGTAATGACTTTGTATTTCATCTAAATCACTTGATAAATAATCAAATTTTTTATTTAATTCAGATGTTATATCGTAATTTTTTATCTTATTTTCAATGGCTTTTAGATATCGCGATTTACCCGATCCGTTTTTACCAACTAAAGCAATTACAGAGCTAAATTTCGAAGATTTAAAATCCTTTAAACCGAACTGTTCAACATCTTTATTATCTAAATGTAATTCTTTTATTCTCATGTTATTTTTTGTAAGGTGATTATTATCACAAAATACAAAAAATACTTATATCTTCTCCTGCAATACCTTAATTTCATCCCTTAGCTTGGCAGCCTGCATAAAGTCAAGATCTTTAGCGGCTTTTTCCATAGCCTTACGTTTTTCACGTATAATCTTTTCAATTTCGCCTTTAGCCATATAAGTGGTATCAGGCTCGGCAGCCATTTTAGGAGTATTGTCATAATGGTATGACGAGATAGGGCTCTTGGTAAGCGAACTTTCAATTTTCTTATTAAGCGCTTTAGGTTCCAGTCCGTGTGCCGTATTAAAGTTCATTTGCTTTTCGCGGCGGTAGTTGGTTTCATCTATGGTACGTTGCATACTGTCGGTTATCTTATCAGCATACATAATTGCCTTACCGTTTACGTTACGGGCAGCACGCCCTACAGTTTGTACCAGTGAACGCGTACTTCTTAAAAAGCCCTCCTTATCGGCATCCAGTATAGCCACAAGCGATACTTCCGGCAGGTCAAGCCCTTCCCTTAAAAGGTTAACCCCAATAAGTACATCAAACAGGCCTTTACGTAAATCCTGCATGATCTCCACACGCTCCAGTGTATCCACTTCCGAGTGGATATAACGGCATCGAATAGATACCTTGGTCAGGTATTTGGCAAGTTCTTCGGCCATACGTTTGGTTAGTGTAGTAACCAGTACGCGTTCGTCGGCCTCTACACGTTGTTGTATCTCTTCTATAAGATCGTCTATTTGGTTAAGGCTTGGGCGAACTTCAATTATAGGGTCTAATAGCCCAGTAGGACGTATAACCTGTTCCACATATACACCGCCACTTTTTTGAAGCTCATAATCGGCAGGAGTGGCACTTACATAGACTACCTGATTTTGCAGCGCTTCAAACTCCTCAAACTTAAGCGGACGGTTATCCATCGCCGCAGGCAGCCTAAAGCCGTATTCCACAAGATTTTCTTTACGGGAACGGTCACCACCATACATGGCGTGTACCTGAGAAACCGTTACGTGGCTTTCGTCAATCACCATAAGAAAATCATCAGGGAAATAATCCAGAAGGCAGAAAGGCCTTGTGCCCGGTAACCTTCGGTCAAGATAACGGGAATAGTTCTCGATACCTGAACAGTAACCAAGTTCACGAATCATCTCAAGGTCAAAATTGGTACGCTCCTCAAGGCGTTTAGCTTCTAGGTGCTTGCCTATTTCCTTAAAGTAATCTACCTGTTTTACCAAATCCTGCTGTATTTCCCATATAGCACCCTGAAGCACGTCGGGAGAGGTTACAAACATATTGGCAGGATAAATATTAAGACGGTCGTATTTTTCTATTACAAGAGCTGTTTTGGCATCAAAAGCTTCAATTTCTTCAATCTCATCCCCAAAGAAATGTACTCGGAAAGGATCATCAGCATAACTAGGGAAAATCTCTACCGTATCCCCCTTAATACGGAAAGTACCTGGGGTAAATTCAGCTTCGGTACGGGAATAAAGGCTCTGTACCAACCTGTGTAAAAGTTTAGTTCTTGATATAACCTGATCGCGCTCTATAGAGATTACGTTCTTTTGAAACTCAACAGGGTTACCTATACCATACAGGCAGGAAACCGAAGCAACCACAAGTACGTCGCGCCTTCCCGAAAGTAGGGAAGAGGTAGTGCTTAAACGCATTTTTTCCAGTTCCTCGTTTATGGAAAGGTCTTTTTCTATATATGTTCCCGTTACGGGTATATAAGCTTCGGGTTGGTAGTAGTCGTAGTAAGACACAAAGTATTCAACCGCATTGTTAGGGAAAAACTGCTTAAACTCGCTATACAGCTGTGCCGCCAGCGTTTTGTTATGTGCCAGTACAAGGGTAGGTTTTTGTACCTCTTCCACAACGTTTGCCATGGTAAAAGTTTTACCCGAACCGGTAACCCCTAACAGAGTTTGAAAACGTTCCCCCGATTTTAATCCGTTACTGAGTTGTTTTATTGCTTCGGGCTGATCGCCCATAGGCTTATAGTCTGATACTACCTTGAATTTCATTTCTTTTTCCTTGCTTTCCACAAAGATAGTGAAATAGATTTTTGGTTATTTGTTTATATGGTTATTCGGTTTGGGGTAATCAAATAAACAAATTAACGTATCAACAAGCTACATGAAATTAATCAAAACACTCCATCATAAGCAGGTCACCTTTCTTATATTCTATGGTTACAATACCATCATTTACGGTAGTATTGCTGCTGCCTGTACGGTAGCCTATAGTTAGTTCCTCGTCAGTTAGAGGGTACTTTAGGTTTTGTGTACTTATACCCGATACTTTACCTATAGGAATTAATGAGATAGGGGTGTTGGCAGGATACCATTTCTCAAACTTTTGGTGTAACAGGAAAATTTTAGAATGGTCGTCCAGTATAACTATTTTGATGAGGTTACGGTAGCGTACTATATTGGTAATGTTGGTAATGGTATGATCGGCACGTTTACCGGTAGCCCAAATTACATTTACAGCAGGTATTTTACGCTCAATAAGGTAATCAAAGGCTTTTTCAAGATCGGTCTTTTCCTGATCCGGACTGTAAACAACCTCAAGCGGATACTGTAGGTCTTTGTATTTTTCTATATCAAGACCGCCATCAAAATCACCTAAAAGCACATCTATCTTAATGCCAAGTTCCATAACGCGTTCTATGGCATTATCCAGTACAATTACAAGTGGAGACCATTCCAGCAACTGATCTGTTAACTCTCGTGAGCAGGCAGCGCCGTTAGCAATAATTAAAGCCGGTTCCTGGTCGTCCCTTACAATATGGTGTGATGACATACTTTTAATTTAGGCTGCAAAAATACAAACTTTACAGTATAATGCTATTCTACGGTATATGTTATATAAGAACCCTCGCTAAGTCTGAAATAGCCAAGGGCATAATTGTCAGGATTTGTTTGGTTTACAATATTGCCCCTAACATTTATTGAAGGTGTTCTAAACGGATTAGTAACATTTTCTTCGTCTACAATACTTAATATCTTAGACATATAATCAAAGTGTCTTGAAGAAATTCCGTAAAGGAAAGTTGTAATTTCGTCTCCCGGTTTCAGGTCATCAAATATGGTTATGGTATAAGTATAGTTACCGTTTACAAAACGATCATCAAAAATAGCCACGCCGCCGCTGTATCCTTCACGGCCTATTTCCCTGAGATAGTAGTTGGTTTCGGGAGGGTCCTGAAAGTAAGCTTTTAAGGACATATCGTTAGGGTCAAAACCTTCATTAGTTAGAATCACTTCCTCAAGCTGAGGAACGGGCATCAGTGTTTCGGTAGCCGTAAATGTTTCCCCGTTAAGTTCTATAAACAAAGTGTATGTTTCTCCAATTTCAGGATTAAAATTAATGCACGCGTATATACCCTGAAACCCAGATTTATCTTCACTGAATTCAAAGACATCATTTTTGCTGTTGGTAACATATACGGTAGCTCCGCTAACTTTAGGAACCTCTGTATCATAAAATCCTGCTGTTGTGGTTAAGCGCACTTCCTGATAATGTCCGGTAAATGTTTTCATCCAGTTAAAAGAGGCTTCTACAACCAATCGGGGAGGAGCTGTGGGCAGGTCTAAATCAACAACGTCTTCACAAGCTGTAAAAAACAGGCTTGTGAAGACGAGTAATAAAGTGTATAGTTTTCTCATTCAGAAAGGTTTGCTGAAAAAACTAACGCAAAAACTATGCTATTATTGAATGGTGTAATCAGTTTTTACAGCCTGAGTTACACGAAAGTACCCCAAAGCATAATTATTAATATCATTTTGATTAACCAAATTACCTCTTACAGTAGACGGCGGTACCTGAAACGGACCACTACCCGCACCCCCTTCGGCAATTTCGATTAGCTGTCTCATATAGTTATAATACCTTTCAGAGCTACTATGAAGACTTATATTTACAACCTGACCCGGTTCCAGATCTTCATCACTAAAAAAGTTAAATATTTCATTCCCCTGATTAAAACGGTCTTCTATGGCATCATAGTCAGGGTAGGGAATAACCGGAGCATCAAAACGGCTCAGGTACCAGTTGTCTTCCTCTCCGTTATCCTGGAAAAAGAATCGTACCTCCACTGCGTCACCAAGAAAACCTCCTTCGTTGTTCTGTACAATCTCAGTAATATCAGGGCAGGCATAAAGTGTTTCTGTAGCTTTAAAGGTTTGTCCCCCTGAAATTACTGTAAGTATATAATTCTCACCAATTACAGGCTCAAAATTAATACAGTTATAAAGTCCTGTACCCGGATTTTCAACAAAATCGAATATTGTTCCTGCTGAATTGGTTACAAATACCGTAGCACCTGATACAACAGGTACTTCAGGCTCATAATATCCTGCTGTAGTGGTTAGTCTTATAGTTTGTTCGCTACCATCGGTACCCTTAACCCAGTCAAGAGAAGCATCAACAACAAGGCGTGGTGGTGCAGTTTCAAGATCTACATCAACTACCTCTTCACAGCTAGTGAAGAAGGCTATGGTTACTATTGCTAATATGAATTTTATATTTTTCATGACGATTCCTTAAAATTTAAAGTTATACGTAACACTTGGTATAACACCAAAAATAGAAAGCCTTACAGCCTCATTGGCTCCTGTATCTTCATTTTGCCTGAACGTGATAGAAGCTGCATTCATCCTATTGTAAAGGTTATAAATACTAAATACCCATTCTCCCTGCCATCCTTTTTTCTTTTCAGGTTTAGGAGTGTAAGTTGCCGATACATCCAGGTGATGGTAAGCAGGGTTTCTGTCCATGTTTCTTGCGCCAAAACTAGGTACTACAACATCTCCGTACTGGTAATATCCGTTAGGGTAGGTTACTGCCTGACCCGACTGTAGGGCGAATATCGCACCAAACGACCATTTAGGGTTAAGTTCATAACTTCCGGTAACAGAAAGGTTGTGTGTCTTGTCATATCCGGCAAAATACCAGTCGCCATTATTAATTCCCAGCTCATTTGGAGTTCTGCCCGGTGTTTGCTGTTCAGTACGGGATAAAGTGTAAGATATCCATCCTGTTAGCTTACCTGTATTTTTTCTAAACAATACTTCAAGTCCGTAAGATCTTGCCTTACCCGGTAGTACAACCTGTTCGATAGCATCGTTTGCAATAAGGTTGGCTCCGTCAATATAGTCAAGCCTGTTTTTTATCTTTTTATAGTATACTTCTGTTTCAAGGCTGTAAGCAGCGTCTTTAAAGTTTCTGAAGTATCCTACAGCATACTGGTCAAGTGTTTGCGGTTTTAAGTAATCATCACTTGGAGCCCAAACATCTAACGGAGTAGGTGATGAGGTATTGGTTATAAGGTGAAGGTATTGTGCCATCCTGTTATAGGATGCCTTAACCGACTGCTCATCGTTTAATTTATAAGCGATACCTACACGAGGTTCAAGATTATTGAAGTCGGCTATAACATCACCGCTGCCATAATGTTTAGTATCTATAGGAGTGGCTTTTTCATAGATTTTTAAATCGTCGTTAAAAACAACAGCCTGATTGTTGGCATAAATATTCATATCCTGAGCACCAAGCCTGTAGAACATACTGTAACGAAGACCATAGCTAACGGTAAGGTTTTCTGTAAGCTGTTGTTCTGCATCTATATATATAGCAGGTTCAAAAGCATATTTTTTATCCAGCTGGTCAGGGTTTATATCAGAGTCTTCACCGCTTGGTTCAATTGTACCGGGATTAAAGTCATAATAGATAGTATTAAGCCCGTAGTTTAATTTGAATTTATCTGACAGGTAATGTTTAAGGTCGTACTTGAAGTTGTAGTTTTTAATACCCGAATCCCAGTTTAGACCAACAAAATCAAGCTCCAAACCATAGTAGTAATCGCTATAGATTAAAGACATGTTAGCAAACAGCTTCTCGCTGAAAAGGTGGTTCCAGCGAAGGTTTACCACTGCGTTACCATATATGTTATTAAAGCTGTCGCTTATTTCTAATAAGTCACGCCCAAAATACCCCGATAAGTAAAGGTTGTTGTTATCGTTAAGCTTGTAGCTTAGTTTAGTATTAAGGTCATAAAAATAGGCGCTGTTTTCTTCTCCTGCCAGTTTCATGAAAAGGTGTGCATAAGAAGCGCGGCCTCCTATAAGGAATGAACCTCTTTCTTTTACTATAGGGCCTTCAGCCAGAATTCGGCTTGAAATGGCACCAATACCTCCTGTCATGTGAAATTCGTTGCTGTTACCCTCTTTCTGGTAAATGTCAAGTACTGAAGATAAACGTCCGCCATATCGTGCCGGGATACCGCCTTTATAAAGCTTAAGGTCCTTAATAGCGTCGGCATTAAAAACTGAGAAGAAACCGAAAAGGTGAGAGGAGTTGAATATGGTAGCCTCATCCAAGAGGATAAGGTTTTGATCGGCAGCACCACCGCGTACGTTAAAACCTGAAGCTCCTTCTCCCGCATTGGTAACCCCGGGAAGTGTAAGGATGGATTTAAGTACATCGACCTCACCCATTACTACAGGCATTTTTTTAATTTCCTGCACCGATAGTTTATTAACGCTCATCTCTGGTGTGCGGATGTTTGCTTTTTGCTGATTAGCAGTAATAACTACCTCCTGCAACTCTTCACTGGATGAAGAGAGTTGAAAATTTTTCCTTACATTTTGGTTAAGGGTAATGGTTTCGGTAATCGTGCCAAAGCTTACATAGCTTATCTCTACCGTGTAGGTTCCTGCCGGAAGCGAGATGGAAAAAAATCCGTACTGGTTTGTAGCGGCTACGGTTTCGGTTTCCTTAATGTAAACGTTTGCTCCGATGAGAGTTTCATTACTGCTGTTGTCTGATATTGTACCACTTAGGGTAAACTTTTCCTGAGAAAAGGCAACAGCTGTAAAGAACAATAGAAAGAATGCCGGGAGGCACCTTTGTTTAAAAGTGTTCATTTGTTGATTGATTGAAGTGATTAGTTTTCTTAGCAAATTCTTTGGAAAGCATAACTTTCCGGTATCGTAACGTCGTATAGACGAATTAAATTGTGTTGTGTTACATAATTGATGGTTTTTTAATCGATTTCCTACTTTTTTTTGCGTGATTGTCACAATTTCAGTACATAAAAAAAGCTGCCTGAAAAGGCAGCTTTTAAATTATGATTGTTTGTTATTAAGCCAGTTTAGCTAATATGCTGTTAAGCGTTTCGCTTGGCCTCATAGCTTTATCAGTTTTACCAAAATCAGGGTGGTAGTAACCGCCTATTTCCTGTGGTTTGCCCTGAGCTCCAATTAATTCGTCGTTAATTTTAGCTTCGTTAGCTGTAAGCTCTTCTGCAATCGGAGAGAATTTAGCTTTAAGTTCTGCATCCTTATTTTGAGCAGCAAGTGCCTGAGCCCAGTATAAAGCAAGGTAGAAATGAGAACCACGGTTATCAATTTGTCCTACTTTACGTGCCGGAGACTTATCGTTTTCAAGGAACTTCTCGTTAGCAGCATCTAAAGCTTCAGAAAGTACGATAGCTTTAGCATTGTCCTGAGTTTGACCTAAGTGCTCAAAAGAAACACCTAAAGCAAGGAACTCACCAAGAGAGTCCCAACGAAGGTAACCTTCTTCCACAAACTGCTGAACGTGTTTAGGGGCAGAACCTCCCGCACCTGTTTCAAATAAACCACCACCATTCATTAACGGAACGATAGAAAGCATTTTTGCAGATGTACCAAGTTCAAGGATTGGGAATAAGTCTGTAAGATAATCACGTAATACGTTACCTGTTACAGATATAGTGTCAAGGCCTTTTCTTATTCTTTCTAAAGAGAATTTAGTGGCCTCGATAGGGTTCATGATATGGATTTCAAGACCGTTAGTATCGTGGTCTTTTAGATACGTTTTTACCTTTTCGATAATCTGAACGTCGTGAGCTCTGTTTTCATCTAACCAGAATACAGCAGGAGTTGCAGATAATCTTGCACGGTTTACGGCAAGTTTAACCCAGTCCTGGATAGGAGCATCCTTAGTCTGACACATTCTGAAGATGTCACCAGCCTCAACATTCTGCTCCATATATACAGTACCGTTATTGTTGTCTGTAACCTTAACAACACCGTTTGCATTTAGTTGGAATGTTTTATCGTGAGATCCGTATTCTTCTGCTTTTTGAGCCATAAGCCCTACGTTAGGCACGCTACCCATAGTTGCAGGGTTAAAAGCACCGTTTGCCTTACAGTCTTCTATTGTAGCTGTATATATGCCAGAGTAACTTCTGTCGGGGATAATAGCTAAAGTATCCTGTTGCTTACCTGCAGCATTCCACATTTGTCCGGATGTACGGATCATAGCCGGCATAGAAGCATCTACAATAACGTCAGAAGGAATGTGTAGGTTAGTAATACCCTGATCAGAGTTTACCATTGCAATAGCAGGACCGTTTTGGTATACTGCCTCGATAGCAGCTTTAACTTCTGCTTCCTGAGGAGTACCTGCAATTTTAGCATAAACATCACCTAATCCGTTTCTTGTATCTACACCAAGCTCGCTGAATAGGGCTGCATATTTAGTAAATACATCTTTAAAGAATACCTCTACAATAGCACCAAAGATAATAGGGTCTGAAACCTTCATCATGGTAGCCTTAAGGTGAACAGAGAATAAAACACCCTGTTGTTTAGCAACTTCTATCTGCTCAGAAACAAAAGCTTTAAGCTTTGTTAGGTTAAGTGCAGAGCTGTCTATTATTTCTCCTGCCTTTAGCGGAGTACTTTGCTTAAGTACTGTAGTAGTACCGTCGTTAGCTGTGAATTCAATTCTTACATCAGTAGCATCTTTTACGGTAACCGATTTCTCACTACCATAAAAATCGCCTTCACTCATACTTGCAACATGTGTTTTAGAGTTAGAAGACCATGCACCCATTGAGTGAGGGTGAGCTTTAGCGTAGTTCTTAACCGCTTTAGGAGCTCTACGGTCTGAGTTACCTTCGCGTAAAACCGGGTTAACTGCAGAACCTAATACTTTAGAATAACGAGCCTTGATTTCTTTCTCAGCATCGTTTTTAGGCTCTTCCGGATATTCAGGAACATCGTATCCCTGTGCTTTTAGTTCTTTTATAGCAGCTTTAAGCTGAGGAACAGAAGCAGATATGTTTGGTAACTTTATAATGTTAGCTTCAGGGGTTTTAGCAAGTTCACCAAGTTCGCTTAACGCATCACCTATTTTTTGATCTGCACTAAGGTTTTCAGGGAAGTTTGCAAGTATTCTTCCTGCAAGTGAGATGTCTCTTGTTTCAAGCTGGATTCCGGCAGGAGCAGCAAACGACTGTACAATTGGAAGAAAAGAATGGGTAGCCAGCATAGGGGCTTCATCGGTTATTGTGTAAATAATCCTGGATGTTTTTGACATTTCTTTTACGTTTTTAAAGGCCCTTCCGGCCACACATCATGAAGCCAGCAGGTGTAATTATTAATGAGTTGTATTTTTGTTTGTGTGCTGTGCTTATAAGGGCTGTAGTAAATGGAGGTAGCCCAAGTAGTATCCCTAAAAAGCAGGCTTGCAAATATAGCAAAATCTAAATAAAAACCTTATTGGTAATTCTTTAAAAAAACGTTGTAGTAATTTAGGAATCCTCAATAAAAGGCATAAAAAAATCCCTATGCAATGCGTAGGGATTTTGTATACTGCAATCAAAGAAATTATCTTCTTCTTTCTTTGATTTTTGCTTTTTTACCAGTAAGGTCTCTAAAGTAGAATATACGAGCTCTTCTAACTTTACCTCTTTGGTTAACTTCAATTTTTTGTAATGCAGGCATGTTGATAGGGAAGATACGCTCTACACCTACTGAACCAGACATTTTACGGATGGTGAAAGTTTGAGTGATACCAGCACCTCTTTTTTGGATAACAACACCTTTAAAGAACTGAGTTCTTGTTTTTTCACCCTCTTTAATTTCGTAGTACACAGTAATTGTGTCTCCTGAGTTGAATTCAGGGAAATCTTTTTTCGCAACGAATTCGTCCTGAACGAATTTTACTAAATCAGACATGATTTTAAATTTATATAGTTTGAATCAGAACAACATTCACGGTTTTCGCCAGAGGTTGATCCGAAATTGGCTGCAAATATAGTTATTTTTTCTAAACGTCAAAACAAATTTAAGTGTAAAATAACTGTTTCTTAAGTGTTAAGATTCAGTTGTTTAGCGTTGTTTTGGTTTTGTATCTTATTCCAAAAGATCAGGCCTTCTGTTTTTTGTGTGTTCAAAAGCTTTTTCTTCCCTCCATTTGTCAATATTGGCAAAGTTTCCGCTTAAAAGCACATCAGGTACTTTCCATCCCTTATATTCCGCCGGGCGCGTGTAGATAGGAGGGGAAAGCAGGTTATCCTGAAAACTATCAGTAAGAGCAGAGGTTTCATTACTTAATACGCCCGGTATAAGTCGTATTATGGAGTCGGCAACAACAGCTGCTGCAAGCTCACCTCCCGATAGTACAAAATCTCCAATAGAAATCTCTTTGGTAATAAAATGATCGCGAACACGCTGGTCAACACCTTTATAATGTCCGCAAAGTATAATGATGTTTTTAAGTAACGACATTCGGTTAGCCATTCCCTGATTAAGGGTTTCCCCGTCGGGAGTCATATAGATAACCTCGTCATATTCCCTTTCGCTTTTCAGTTTGCTTATGCATGCGTCTATAGGTTCTATCATCATAACCATACCGGCACCTCCACCAAACTGGTAGTCGTCTACGTTTTTATGTTTGTTGGTGCTGTAATCCCTTAGGTTATGTAGATGTACTTCCACAAGGCCTTTGTCTATGGCGCGTTTAAGTATAGAGGCTTCAAATGGGCTTCTTAAAAGTTCGGGCAGTACAGTTATAATGTCTATGCGCATTTTTAAAGTTTCAGAGTTTTAAAGCGGCAAAGATACAAAGTTTAACGGCTAACCTGCAAAAGGGTTAGCCGTTGTTTATTATGCTCCAAATTGTTTTAAATGGTGATCAAGGTGTTTGTACTGTAATGCATCCCATTCTTCCATATTCATTGTGCCAAAGAAAGGGTGTGTAAGATTTTTTATGCACTTGTGTCCATCTTTGGCAAAAACCTCTACAAGTTCTACAAGTTCGTTTTTTGAGGTTTCAAAATCAGGTTCGTGAGATACCCTAAACTCTTTTGCGGTAGGCATGCCTTTGCCAAAAGGCTGTGGCTGTAATAATTTCTTTTTGGCCGATTTACCAAAAAAGAAAACAAGAAGCTTGTTTGGCTTTAATTGCAATGTGCCGTGGGCTACCTTAATAGGCTGCTGGCAGTGCAGCAGCATTTGGCTTACCGTCATTTTTCCCCATTGAGAAAGGGTAATTGGCGTAAGCTGGTTTATTCTTTCTATAAGTTCTTTATTATCGGAGGGATTAAATATACTCGGCATAAGTTCGTTTTTTGAAAATTTCTCCCAAATTTAAGGATTATTAATCTAACTTTTTCACGGCTACAAGTGCATAAACAAAAGGAATTTTGTTTTGAAGATGAGGGATTCTAAAGCGTTTGCTTTCAAATTCTTTCATGTTGCTAAAGCAATTGTAGGGAGAATAATCATACTCCTTAAACGTCTTAATTTCAAGATTATTAGAAATAAGACTGGTAAAAACCTCGCTAAGGCCATGGTTCCATGAAATGGTTTTTGCCTCCATCAGTGCTGCTTTATCGGCATAAGTTCCTGTTTCGGTTTCAATAATAGTCTCTACATTAAAATAGCTGTAATCTATTTTTTGAAAACTGCTGTCAAACATCCATACAAAAGGATGGAACTCTGCAAAAACAAAACTGCCTCCCGGTTTTAAAAAATGATTAATCACTTTTGCCCATTTGTCAAGGTCGGGCAGCCAACCAATAGTGCCATAACTGGTAAATACAATATCAAATTTTTCATCCAGATGATTGGGTAGGTCATAAATATCGCAACATACAAAGTTAGCAGGTATTCCTGTGGTTATGGCAAGTTCACGGGCTTTATTGATAGCAACATCAGAAAGATCTGCTCCGGTAACCTGGGCGCCCATTCTTCCTAAAGACAAGGTGTCCTGGCCGAAATGGCATTGCAGGTGCAGTATTTTTTTACCCGTAATGTTGCCTAAAAGTTCAACCTCAATGCTGTTTAAAGATGTTTCTCCATTAAGAAACCCGGTCATATTGTAGAAAGCGGAGTCGATATGGAATTCCGTCTTTTTGTTCCAGGCATCTTTATTTATGTTTATGTAATTGCTTTCGTTTTCCATAGCTTTTGGGTTTGATATCCAAATTTACCTTTTTCTTATAATTCGTTATCAGGTTTAGTGGTAATTAATTTGTAAATTTGCGCCTCATATTAAAAAATAAAGACAGATGGAAAACGGAATTTACGCTAAATTCAATACCCCAAAAGGTTCTATTTTAGTAAAACTTACTCATGATAAAACGCCTGGTACTGTAGGTAACTTTGTAGGACTTGCCGAAGGTAATCTTGAAAACGATGCTAAGCCACAAGGCAAACCATATTATAACGGACTTAAATTTCACAGGGTTATTCCTGATTTTATGATTCAGGGAGGATGCCCGGTAGGAACAGGTGTTGGTGGTCCTGGTTATCAGTTTGATGATGAGTTCCACCCCGAACTTAGACACGACAAGCCGGGAGTACTTTCTATGGCAAATGCAGGTCCCGGTACTAACGGATCTCAGTTTTTTATCACTCACGTAGAAACGCCTTGGTTAGACAACAAACACACTGTTTTCGGACATGTGGTAGAAGGTCAGGATATTGTTGATGCAGTTGCTCAGGGAGATGCTATTGAGAGTATTGAGATTATCCGTGAAGGTGATGAGGCTAAAAACTGGAATGCGATTGAGGCTTTCAGAACTTTTGAAGGTTCGCGTGAAAAACGTATTGCTGAGGAAAAAGAAAGAGCTGAAGCTGAAATGGAAAAGCTTGCTGCAGGTTTTGATAAAACAGATAGCGGACTTCGTTATAAAATAATCCAGAAAGGTAGCGGCAAGAAAGCTGAAAAAGGAAAAACTGTATCTGTTCACTACACAGGTTCTTTAGATAACGGACAGGTGTTTGATTCATCATACAAAAGAAAACAGCCTATTGATTTCCCACTTGGTATGGGTCATGTAATTGAAGGATGGGATGAAGGTATTGCTTTACTACAGGTTGGTGATAAAGCAAGATTTGTTATTCCTTCTCATTTAGGTTACGGTTCTCGTGGTGCAGGTGGTGTTATTCCGCCGGATGCTACACTTATTTTTGATGTGGAACTAATGGATGTAAAATAGTATTGAGATTTCAGAAATGAGATTCTTATGCTTTTAAATATTTAAAGCGCTTCTTTTTGAGGCGCTTTTTTATTGGAATACTTTTTGAATGTGATGTTTATATGGCTTATTTTTGTGAAATACATTACAGTGTTATGAAAAAGCTTTTATTCTTAGTTACGATATTGATAGGTTTTACCGCAAAAGCCCAGTTACCGGGTTCTACCATGCATTGCGGGTATGATTTTACATCATATCTGGTATTGCATGTACATGAGCAGGGTAAGGAGGAAAACGTAAAAAATCTTAAGATTACTGTTGTAGACAGCTTGGGTCGTGACCTTATTAATGTAAATAATATGTATAGCTGGAGTAATGCTAACAAACCGCTTCAGTTTTCGCTTAACTATCTTATAGATGATAATAATAAAAGGCTGGAGGAAGGCGCTACCGCTACAAAAGAGCGTTGGTTTTTTCCTTTTGCTAAAGATAATTACCTGTTATCTGTAGCTAATACTTTTCCTGCAGATAGTTACAGTATAAAGGTTGAAGATACAACGGGAGCTTATAAACCTGTAATTATTCAGCTTTATGCCTACAATATGTATGTACTTTGCTCTAATGAAAGTAGGGATGCTGCAATTAAGTTTGGGCGTAAGACAAACAAGCCTTTGGAGATAGTACTTGAAAAGAAATAAATTGCAATTAAGTAATTTATTAATCTATCTCCATTTTATATTACAACCCATACTTGGTTTTTGAGGCTCAGGTATAGTACGGTTGTATAAAATGCCATCTATTGCGTTGCGCAGGTCGCTACCGCTTACCGGTATGTTATTACCCGGACGTGAATCGTCAAGCTGGCCGCGATATACAAGTCGGTTTTGAGAATCAAACAAGTAAAAGTCAGGGGTACAGGCAGCATCGTATGCTTTTGCTACTTCTTGGGTTTCATCAAAAAGATAAGGGAAATCTACATCATTTTTAAAGGCAAACTCCGTCATACGGTCGGGTCCGTCCTGAGGGTACTTTACAGGATCGTTACTGCTAATGGCTACCATACCTATTCCCTGTACGGTATAATCGTTGGCAATCATTACTATTTCCTCAATAACATGCAATACAAAAGGGCAGTGGTTACATATAAACATGACCAACGTCCCTTTTTCTCCTTTAATATCCTTAAAAGAAAAGCTGTTGCTGGAGTTGGTGTCCTTTAAATGGAACTCGGGTGCTATAGTGCCTAACGGAAGCATATTTGAGGGTGTGTTTGCCATTTTTTAGAAAAGATTTATTTTAGCAAATTACGATAAATTTTAAAATAAAATAAAAAGAAAAAGCTATGTTAACCTGGGAAGAATTTGAGAAAACCGAGATGCGGGTGGGTACTATAACTGCTGTAAATGATTTTCCTGAAGCCAGAAAGCCTGCCTATCAGCTTACTATAGATTTTGGGACTGAAATAGGGGTGAGGAAATCATCTGCGCAAATTACAAAGCGCTATACAAAGGAGCAGCTAACCGGCAGGCAGATTGTTGCTGTGGTGAATTTCCCTAAAAAGCAGATAGGGAAGTTTATGAGCGAATGCCTGGTACTTGGTGCTATGGGTGCAGATAATGATATTGTACTACTGGCACCCGATTTTAAAGTAGAAAACGGATTGCGAATAGGATAAAAATAAAAAAACTGCCTATTGGCAGTTTTTTTATTAAATGTCGTCAAAGTTTACGTCTGTAAAGCTTTCGGTTGTAACAGTTTCCTCAGCTTTATCGGCAAACAGTTTTTTGAAATCTTTCTGGTGTCTTTCAGATATTACTTCTTCACCTTTATGTGCAAGTACATAATCGGTCATTTCATTAAGTATTTCTTTGAAAGCAGCGAAATCTTCCTTGTAAAGATAAATCTTGTGTTTTTTAAAGTGGAAAGAACCATCTTCTTCTGTAAACTTTTTGCTTTCAGTAACTGTTAGGTAGTAATCGTCAGCTTTAGTGGATCTCACATCAAAAAAATATGTCCTTCTTCCTGCCCTTAAAACTTTAGAAAAGATTTCTTCTTTTTCAAGCATGTCATTATCTCTCATAATCCTTCGTACTTTTTTAATTGGTTTATGTAGCTACCAAAAATCTAAAAAAAATCTTAATAATCCAACAATTTAATTTATTTCTTTTTCTGAAAGCTGTTTTAAATATAGCTCTTTGTAATATCCCGGTTCGTTTACAAGTTGATTGTGAGTTCCTTGCTGAATGATTTCTCCGTCCTCTAAAATGATGATCTTATCGGCATTCTTGGCAGAGGATACCCTGTGGCTTACAATAATAGTAGTCTTGTCTTTACAAAACTCCATAAGGTTATTTAATATAGCTTCCTCAGTTTCAGTATCTACTGCAGAAAGCGAGTCGTCCAGCAATAATACAGGTGCATTTTTAATCATGGCTCGTGCAATGGAAACACGCTGTTTTTGTCCTCCTGAAAGTGTAATACCTCTTTCGCCTAATACGGTTTCGTATTCCTTGTTAAAAGCTATAATATTATTGTGTACCACAGCTTTTTTGGCAACAGAAACTACTTCTTCATCAGTAGCATATTCATCACCAAATTTTATATTGTTTTTAATGGTGTCTGAGAAAAGGAATGCGTCCTGAGGTACAAAGCCTACACTGTTTCTAAGGTCGTATAAATTAAGTTTCTTAATATCGGTACCATCAACAGTTATTTTACCTTCCTCAATATCATATAGCCTGCTAATTAGGGAAAGGATGGTAGATTTACCCGATCCTGTTTTTCCCAGAATAGCCAGTGTTTCACCTTTCTCTACACTAAACGATACATTTTTAAGTGCTGTAATGTTGGTGTCTTCATAGGTGAAGGTAACATTGGTGAATGCGATATCACCTTCGATAACCGAGTGTTCCGGATTTGTGTTTTGTATTTCCGGCTCTGTTTTAAGGAACTCGTTAATCCTTTTTTGTGAAGCCTCAGCTTCCTGAACCATACTTGATATCCATCCTAAAGAAGCAACAGGCCATGTAAGCATGTTTATGTATAGTATAAATTGTGCAATGGTACCTATTTCTGCAATGGTGCCGTCTATATACATTTTACCACCTACATATATTACAACAAGGTTACTTATACCTATTAGTAATATCATAAACGGACCAAATAGCGCGCTTACTTTAGCAAGGCTCATATTTTTGTCTTTACTGTCTCTTGAAAGGTCGGTAAAATCGTCCTGTTTTTGTTTTTCAAGTGCGTAGGCTTTTATTACCCTTATGCCTGAAAACATTTCCTGTGTAAATGTTGCAAGTTTAGACAGGTTTTCCTGATAGCGGGTGCTGCGTTTGTTTATTTCGACACTTATCTTAAATATACTGTATGATAGTATAGGTAATGGCAATAGCGTGTAAAGTGTAAGTTTTGGCGATATAATTATCATGTGTGTGGTAATAACCGCAAAACGTATAATGGTGTTAAGGCTGTACATTATAGCAGGGCCTACATAAGAACGTACCTTATTTACGTCTTCGCTAATGCGGTTCATAAGGTCGCCAGTGCGGTTCTTTTTATAAAAGTTTTGCGAAAGCTTTTCATAATGTTCGAATATCTCGTTCTTTAAGTCGAACTCAATATGCCTTGACATTACTATAATAGTTTGCCTCATAAAAAAGGTAAGTACACCGGCAAGCAGGGTAGTACCTATAATTATAAGGATACTGTGAAATATCTGTTCTTGTGCAACTGACGCTGTAATTTTACCCGAAGTTGCCTTTTCTATAGAGGTTAATATCGCCCCGGTATATTCCGGTGAAAATAAAGAGAATATATTGGCGATAATCGTGATAAAAATCCCTAAAAGAAATTGAAATTTATATTTTATAAAGTATTTGTTTAAATGCTGAAGTTCCTTCATGATAATATTGTTAAATCAGGATTTTTTTAGCTAAAATTGTTAAAATCAGTTTATTGGTCAGGTAATTAGCCTATCAAAATTAATGTATTTTTATTATTGAAAACTTAAAAAAAAGGATTTATTTTGCCGTATCTTAAATTTAAATGTATTTTTGTACACTGTTTTTGAATAAATTTCAATTTAAAAAATATTATCATGATAACAGAAGTTGTTAAAGCTAACGAACTTACAAAAGTCGATCCGGTTTTTGGGCAGGCTTCTTTCAATGACCACGAACAGATTGTTTTTTGTCATGACAAAGATACTGGTTTAAAAGCAATAATCGGTATTCATAATACAGTTTTAGGACCTGCACTTGGAGGTACAAGAATGTGGAAGTATGCAAACGAATGGGAAGCTTTAAATGACGTGTTAAGGCTTTCAAGAGGTATGACATACAAATCGGCTATCTCAGGTCTTAACCTGGGTGGTGGTAAAGCTGTTATTATTGGTGATTCTAAATTAGATAAGACTCCCGAGCTTATTACAAGATTCGGTCAGTTTGTAAACTCTCTTAGCGGTAAATATATCACTGCAGAGGATGTGGGTACAACAACTCCTGATATGGACCTTATCCGTGATGTGACTCCTTATGTTACAGGAATTTCTGAAGAAAGAGGTGGTTCCGGTAACCCTTCTCCTGTAACTGCTTACGGTGTTTATATGGGTATGAAAGCTGCTGCTATGCACCAGTTTGGTTCAGCAAGCCTTGATGGTAAAAGAGTATTAGTGCAAGGTACAGGTCACGTAGGTGAAACACTTATTGATTATCTTACTAAAGAAGGTGCTCTTGTACAGATATCTGATATCAACCAGGCAAGAATGGAAGAAGTGGGTGCTAAGTATGGTGCTAAAATATTTATGGGTGATGATATTTACAGTGCAGATGTAGATATTTATGCTCCTTGTGCTTTAGGTGCTACTGTAAACGATGAAACTATCGAAAGGCTTAAAGCTAAAGTTATTGCAGGTGCTGCAAACAACCAGCTTGCTAACGAAAATATTCACGGTAAGATGCTTCAGGAAAGAGGTATTCTTTATGCTCCTGACTTCCTAATCAATGCAGGTGGTATCATTAACGTTTATGCAGAGATTGCAGGTTATGATAAAGTAGAGGCAATGAAGAGAACAGAGAATATCTACAACACAACATTAGAGATATTCCACTTTGCAGAAGCTAACGGTGTAACTACACAGCAGGCTGCAATGTCTATCGCTCAAAAACGCATTGACGACAGAAAAAAAGAAATGGCTAAATAATAAGCCTTAAAAATAATATTACTATTTTTGCGAAGCGAAAGAAGACCTCTTTCGCTTCGCTAATTTTTAAAAGTTCTTACGTACGGATGTTAAACAGAAGACATATTCGTGTTAAAGTGATGCAGTCAATTTATGCCATGCATCAAAATGGTTCAGATAGCCTTGATAAGGAAGAGAAATTTCTTTTCCAAAGTATTGAAAACGTTCAGGACCTGTACCTGATTATGCTTTCTGCATTGGTAGAAATTCGTAACAGTGAAGAACTGTTTTTAGAGAGATCCAGCAAAAAGCACCTTGCTACCGCACTGGAGCGCAATCCCAACAAAAAGTTTGTAAACAATATTGTACTTAAGCTTCTAAACGACAGCAATTCGTTAAGTATTGCTATGGAAGACAGGAAGATTACAAACTGGAAAAACAACGACGATTATATCCTTATCCTTCTTGATGCTGTTAAAAGCAGCAAAGTGTATGAAAAATATATGGAGACAAAGGAGAATAACTTTTTTGAAGACAGGGATTTTGTTGTAGACCTGTTTACAGAGGTTGTAGCTCCAAACGAAAAGCTGTATGAATATCTTGAAGATCATAAATTAACATGGGTAGATGATATTCCGCTTGTTAATACAATGATTGTTAAGCAGCTTAAGCAGATAAAGAATGTTGAGGAAGATGTAGATGCCCTTTATATACCTAAGCTTTTTAAAGATATTGACGACAGGGAGTTTGTAAAGAGTCTGTTTAGAAAGACCGTACTTAACGAGTCTGAACTTTCTCAGGAGTTTATCGATAAAACCCCTAACTGGGATGCTGAACGTATTGCTGAAATTGACTCTATTATCCTTAAAATGGCAATTTGCGAATTCTTAAAATTCCCGTCTATTCCTGTTAAGGTAACAATTAACGAATATCTTGAGATCGCTAAGGAGTATTCTACACCAAAAAGCAGTATCTTTATCAACGGTATTCTTGATAATTTGATTAAAGACTATCAAAACACCAATAAATTAGTAAAAACCGGCAGAGGTTTAATGTAGAACCAATTTAAAAAACTATTAGTTATGTTAAAAAAATCAGCTGCTATGCTGGCCATAGCATCTTTAGTACTTTCAGTTTCATGCAAAGAAAACGCAGCGCTTAAAATTGATGAAAACGCAGCAAAACAAGCAGAAATAGCTCATGCTGAAGCTGGAAAAATGCCAGTAATTAAATTTGAAACAATGGAACACGACTTTGGAACCATTAAACAGGGTGATAAAGTTGAGTATGTATATAAGTTTACTAATGAAGGTGCTGCAGACCTAGTAATCAGCCAGGTTAAACCAAGCTGTGGTTGTACTGCTCCTGAATGGACTAAAACTCCTGTTGCACCGGGTGCGTCTGGTGAGATTAAAGTGGTTTTCGATTCTAACGGTAAATCAGGTAAACAAAGCAAAACTGTAAACGTACACTCTAATACTGAATCAGGAACAGACGTACTTAAATTTACGGCAGAAATTAATGCTCCACAAGGAATAGGTGCAGCATCACACTAATATTTTTATAAAACAACATGGAAGCAATTCAACAGTTTGGTCCTTTAGTTTTAATTATTGCGATATTTTATTTTTTAATGATTGTTCCGCAACAAAAAAGACAGAAAAAAGAAAAGGAATTTGAAAGTAACCTTAAGGTAGGTGATAAAATAGTTACAAAAAGCGGTATTCACGGTAAGATTGCTGAAATAGCAGAAACTACTGTAGTTATCGAGACTATGGCAGGTAAGCTTAAAATGGAGCGTTCTGCTATATCATCTGAACTTTCTCAAAAACTTCAGAATCAGAAATAAAAAAAATCCTCAGCAAACGCTGAGGATTTTTTTATCTATACTTATCATTAAGCCCGATTCCGTCAAGAATCATGGGCTTAATTTTTTCCACTCTTGAAAGCTTTGTAGCTTCTCTCCTGGCAGTTTCAATGAATTCGGCATACTCACGCTGCTTAAAGGGTGTTAGTTGCTCAAAAGCAGCTTTTAAGGCTGTAGAATTGTCCAGTTCTTCCTGAAGGTATTCGGGTATTACCGTTTCTCTTTTTTCAGGTTTAATTTCAAGTCCTGCTTTTTCTACCTCAATAGCTTCGTTAATATACTTAAGCACCTCTTTTTCGTTAACCTCTTTTTTTGAGGTAAAGCGCCATTGTCTTAACGATTTTGTATTCCCCTCGTTAGCGTTTACAAGTATTTCTTGTTCATCTTTAAGAAAAACACCTTTAAAGAACCATATGGTAAAAAAGTTTTTGAAACCGCCTATCCCCAAAACATTCTTGTCGTTATAGGTGTAAACAATACCTCCCCATTTGGTCGTTTCGGTTAACGGGGTTTTATTGATAATACTTTTAAGCAGCTCAAGCTCTTCGCTCCACTGATTGGTCTTATCCCATGTTTTTCTTTCTTCCATCGTTATTTCTTTTCAGCTGTAAGCTCTGCAATCTTTACAATTACTTCTACAGCTTTTTGCATGCTCTCTACAGGAACATATTCATATTTTCCGTGGAAGTTATGTCCACCCGCAAATATGTTAGGGCAAGGTAAGCCCATGTATGATAGCTGAGAACCATCTGTCCCACCTCTAATAGGTTTGATGATAGGTTTAATACCCAGTTCTTTCATAGCTTTTTCAGCAATCTCTACAATATGGAAAACGGGCTCAACCTTTTCTTTCATGTTAAAGTACTGGTCTTTTATCTCAGCTTTGGCTATGTCACCGCCAAATTGCTTAGCATATTTTTCATTGATACTTTCAGTAATCTTGGCAACAAGCTTTTTCCTTTTTTCAAATTTCTTTTTATCGTGATCACGGATGATAAGCTGAACTGTAGTTTCCTCAATACTTCCGTTTATTCCTGTTACGTGGAAGAACCCGTCGTAACCTGAAGTTTTCTCAGGTACTTCTTCTTTAGGAAGTTTAGAGATAAACTTATTGGCTAATAACATAGAGTTTATCATTTTTCCTTTAGCGTAACCAGGGTGTACACTCTTACCGCTAAAAGTAATTTTAGCGCCTGCAGCATTAAAGTTTTCGTATTCAAGTTCACCTATCTGGCTGCCGTCCATTGTATAAGCCCAGTCTGCGCCAAATTTCTCTACGTCAAACTTATGAGCTCCACGACCAATTTCCTCATCCGGAGTAAAACCTACACGTATTTTACCGTGCTTAATTTCAGGATGCTTAATAAGGTACTCCATAGCAGTAACAATTTCTGTAATACCTGCTTTGTCGTCTGCTCCTAAAAGAGTCGTTCCATCGGTAGTGATAAGGGTTTGCCCTTTATATTGTAAAAGGTCTTTAAAATAACCCGGAGACAGCACTATATTTTGCTCTTTATTAAGTATTATGTCGCCACCATCATAGTTTTCTATAATTTGTGGATTAACATTAGCTCCTGTAAAATCGGGAGTAGTGTCAAAGTGAGAAACAAAACCTATTACAGGTACTTCATGATCTACATTTGAAGGAAGCGTAGCCATAATATAAGCATGCTCATCTATGGTAACATCTTCCATACCTATAGCTTTAAGTTCTTCTACAAGCTGGTTGGCAAGGTCCCATTGTTTTGCAGTACTGGGTGTAGTGTTAGAGTTTGGATCAGATTCTGTATCAACAGTGACATAGCTAATAAAGCGGTCAATAATATGCTGCATTTTTAATAAATTTTAAATGAAGCATCAAATTTACAATTTTGCCCCGAAGTACAATAATTTTAAGCAGCTTAATAACCTAGTTTAAAGGTAGTGTAATGTTAAAAGTAGCACCCATGCCCGGTTGTGATTTTGCCGATATAGTTCCTCTGTGCTGTTCAACAATTTTTTTACATATACTTAGGCCTATTCCGGTACCGGCATAATCTCCTTTTCCATGAAGCCTTTGGAATAATTTAAATATCTGTTCGCTGTATTGTGCATCAAAACCAATACCATTATCTGAGAAGATAAGATGGATTGTATTGGTTAAAGGGTTTATTTCGTGTGATATGGTAATAACCGGTTTTTCGCTGCTGTATTTTAATGAATTGCTTATAAGGTTAGAAAACAGCTGCTCCATTTGTAAGGGTATTGCTTTTAAGGTAGGCAGCCAGCTTTTTTCAATTTTAGCTTTTTTTTCCTTTATTAAAAGCTCATAATCGGCAATAACATTATCAAGAATATCGTTGAGGTCAACATCTACAAATTCTTTTTCTACAGATAGCCTGCTGTATACCAATACGTCTTTAATAAGCTGTGTCATACGTCCTGCAGAGCTGTGTATTTTCTTGATGTAAGGTTCTGCCTCTTCACGCGACATGTCTCTGTCTTTAATGAAACTTATAAACGTTTGTATCTTTCTTAAAGGCTCCTGTAAGTCATGACTGGCAATATAGTTAAACGATTCCAACTCCCTGTTGGAGTTTTCCAGCTGTATATTTTTTTGTTCCAGTAAGGAGTTCACTTTCTTTAACGATGCGGTTCTTTCTCTAACTTCTTCCTCAAGTCGGGAGTTAAACTCACTCAATTCTTTTTGTACATTTTTACGGGCTGTAATGTCATTAAATATAACTGCTACTTTATTGTTGAGCTCTTCATTTAAAGGAAAGGCAGAAACCTCATACCATCCATTAATAAGCTCTTTTGCCTCCTGTTCAAAATATTGAGGTTTACCTGTTTTTGCAATTTCACCATAAATTTCGAACCAGTGATTTTCATGTTTAGGTTCTATTTCTTTCATGGTTTTGCCGATGGCGTCTTTTAATCCTGTCTGTTTTTCAAAAGCAGGATTGGTTTTTATGAACCGATAATCTATAGCATTATCGTTTTCATCAAAAATCATCTCAATAATACAAAAGCCCTGGTCGACAGAATTAAATAAAGAAAGGTACTTATCTTCAATCTGTTCGGCTAAAAGAGCATTGATTTTTTTCTCGGCAATTTTTTGTTCGGTAATATCTTCCCATATTCTATAAACACCATTGCCTACTTTGCAGTCAGATACTTTAAACCAATGTTGTTTCCCTTCAAGATTTTCATAATACCTAACCCAATTTTGTTGTTCGTTGTCTAAAAAAGCTTTTTTTAAACTTTCTATTTGGGCTATCTGATCGGGCAATATTTCCAGTAATGTTTGCCCGGTACGGTCTATACCTTTAAAGAAGTCTATTGTACCACGGCTTAATAAAGTGAACCTGAAATCTATAATTTCTTTTTCTTCATTGTACACAGGAGTAAAGAATATACTGCGATTGTTAGGGGCATCAAATGCCATTTTCATAAGTTCAAAACTTAATGAGGCAGGTGCAGTATTTTCATTGAAATTATTCATTACTGTATATAGCTAGGTATGATTCAAATATAATAATTTAATAATAGTGTTGTTTTTAAGGTTAGCTAAAGTTTGGTTAATTCTTTTCTTATGTTTTCTTTAGCGTTGTCCTCATATTTTTCCCTGAAATAGTCGGTTTTAAATATGTACGTCATAGAAAGAAAATGCTGTAAAACTTTTTTTCTTCCCGGCTTGTAAAGAATGTCAGGATAGAAAGAGTATTCTTTTCTAACGTTTTTTGAGTAGTCGTAGTACGTTTCCCAATCATATCCCAGTATGGAAAGATCGGAATCCGTAAACAGATTGGTATCTATATCGCTTACCGGTAAATGTGACTTTGTAGCTAAAATCAGTTGTTTGCACTTTGCAATCCTGTCTTCAGGGTAGTTTATAAGTTTTAACCTTTTTTCGGCAAGTAAAGCACTTTGCTCTTCGTTATCGTTTCTGGTTGACTTATATATAATATCATGGTAGAACAAAGCAAAAAGAACTGTTTTCCAGTCTGTAATGAGCTCTTTACAGGCTAGCAGTTCTTTATACATGTTTTCTAAATGTATAAGATTATGGTATTTGCGGTCTTTTCCGTTATAATGCTCGTTTATTTCAAGCCAAAGTGTTTCTGCAGTTTCGTTTTTATATTGGCTTACCAGTTCTGTAAATACACTCTTAAGCATAGTGGTGATGTATAATTCCTTCAAAATTATGTATAACTTTTAAATTTTAAGGCTTATAAAGTTTATAATATTCTACAGATAATCTTAAATTTGCACGCACAATAATTTAGCTATGTACAAATCTTTAATAAGGCCTGTATTATTCCGTTTTGATCCGGAAAAAATCCACCACTTTACATTTTCAACCATCAGATTTTTAAACAGCATACCGGGTATGCCGTCCTTGCTTAAATCGATGTATGAGGTAAATGACCCAAAACTGGAGCGTGAAGTATTCGGGCTTAAATTTAAGAATCCGGTAGGACTTGCAGCAGGGCTTGATAAAGATGCAAAACTGTACAAAGAGCTTGGTAACCTGGGCTTTGGCTTTATTGAGATAGGAACACTTACTCCAAAACCACAGGATGGTAACCCTAAAAAAAGGCTTTTCAGGCTTAGGGAAGACAGTGGTCTTATTAACCGAATGGGCTTTAATAATGGCGGAGTTGCCGCTGCTGTGGAGCGTCTTAAAAAGAACCCGGCAGGTAAAGGCCACGTGCTTATAGGAGGTAATATTGGTAAAAACAAAGTGACCCCTAACGAAGATGCTGTAAGCGATTACGAAATATGCTTTGATGCACTATATGATTATGTAGACTACTTTGTGGTAAATGTAAGTTCGCCAAATACCCCAAACCTTAGGGAACTACAGGATAAAGAGCCTCTTACACAATTACTGCAAACACTACAGGATAAAAATCAAACAAAACCGGTACAGAAACCGATATTGCTTAAAATAGCTCCTGATCTTACTGATAGCCAGTTACTGGATATTATTGATATTGTAAAAACTACAAAAATAGCGGGTGTTATTGCTACCAACACTACCATTTCACGTGAAGGGCTAATATCTGAAAACCAAAAAGAAATGGGCGGACTTAGCGGTAAGCCTCTTACTAAAAGATCTACCGAGGTAATAAGGTTCCTTTCAGAAAAGAGTAATAAGGCATTCCCTATAATAGGAGTGGGAGGTATTCACTCTGCCGATGATGCTATTGAAAAACTGGAAGCAGGTGCGAGCCTGGTACAGCTTTATACGGGCTTTATTTATGAAGGTCCGGGACTTATAAAAGCCATAAATAAAAGGCTGCTTGCTAAAAAGTAATCTTTAGCTTTGTAAGGTATTTTTAAGAGAAAACGATTTCGTTAAACCCGATTCTTTACTTATATTTGGGCCTCTATGAAACAGGTTAAGATTATCGAGTGTCCGAGAGATGCCATGCAGGGCATCAAAGCCTTTATACCAACAGATAAGAAAGTGGCTTATATACAGTCGCTTTTAAGGGTGGGGTTTGATACTATCGATTTTGGCAGTTTTGTATCGCCTAAAGCCATCCCTCAAATGCAGGATACTGCCGAGGTTTTGGCAAAGCTTGATTTAAGTGCTACAAAAAGTAAACTGTTAGCTATTATAGCGAATACTAAAGGGGCAGAGAACGCGTCGGTACACAGCGAAATACAATACTTAGGTTATCCTTTTTCCATATCGGAAAACTTCCAGATGCGTAATACGCACAAAACCATAGCCGAATCTATAATTACGTTACAGGAAATACTTGATATTGCCCATAAAAGCAATAAGGAAGTGGTTGCTTACCTTTCTATGGGGTTCGGTAATCCTTATGGTGACCCGTGGAATGTGGAAATAGTAGGGGAGTGGACAGAAAAGCTTGCCGGTATGGGAGTGAAAATCCTTTCACTTTCTGATACTATAGGCAGTTCAACACCTGAAGTTATAGAGTATCTTTTCTCTAATCTTATCCCTAAATACCCAGAAATTGAATTTGGGGCGCATTTGCATACTACACCTGATAAGTGGTTTGAAAAATTAGATGCAGCTTACAAGGCAGGATGTACACGTTTTGACGGGGCTATACAGGGCTTTGGCGGATGCCCTATGGCAAAAGACGACCTAACGGGTAATATGCCTACCGAAAAGATGCTTTCTTATTTTACGGCTGAGAAAGTTACAAGCAACCTAAACTCACTTAGTTTTGAGAGTGCCTACAATGAGGCTACTAAAATTTTTACCGAGTATCATTAATTAATAAAACTGTCTTTATTTAAAAGTAAGTGCATGAAAAGGCTCCATCATTAAGTCTGAATGGACGTCTACGTCATTACTCAGGTAGGTTATTATTACATCGGCTACATTGTCTTTATGTAAGTAAACCATCTGCCCATACTTATATCCTTTTCCGAATTCGCAATTGAACTCAAAAAAAGCAGATCCTCCTGCGTCAGCATTAAATTCGCTTTTTACTGCCTCAGTAGGAAAAGGTCCTATTTCCGCCCCCTGTCCTGCGGTCATGTTGAGTACGTTTGTCATTGTAGTTCCTTTGTAGATATTGTTAGGGTTTATCATTAAACAATTTTTATCCAGTTTACATTTTTCATACTCTTCAAATTGCGGCTTAAGTGATCTTATGGTGTAGCGTATCTCAAAATCGGCATCCTTATTTTTTATAGCAAAGGAGTACCATAAATCCCTGTTTTTCTTTACAACGGTTTCTTTATAGTTTTCCGGCATTACAAATTTAAGCCCGATGGTGTCTGCCTCTTTTTGAAATTCTTCAGCTTTTACGATTTTTTCCTGTTTATTTATAGTAAAAGCACTTACTAATATTGCTAAAAGTAAAATTATGGTAATCTTTATTTTCATTATTATATAGATGTTAGTTGGATGTTTACGAATATAACTATAAATAGTCTCTATTTTATGATAAATTTATATTATTGAAACTCTTGTAGCACATTCAATAGAAATGTCTTATATTTGCATGCAATTTAACGACAATTGCAACATGAAAGCACACACAACTAAAATCATCGGTGAAGGTCTAACTTACGATGATGTACTGCTGGTTCCAAATTATTCTGAAATACTTCCGCGCGAAGTAAGTATCAAATCTAAATTCTCAAAAAATATAACATTAAACGTTCCTATCGTTTCGGCGGCTATGGACACGGTGACTGAAAGCGCTATGGCTATTGCTATGGCTCGTGAAGGTGGTATAGGTGTATTACATAAAAATATGACTATTGAGCGCCAGGCTGCAGAGGTAAGAAAAGTGAAAAGGGCAGAGTCGGGTATGATTATAGATCCTGTTACGCTTCCTCTTAATGCAACTGTTGCTGATGCTAAAAATGCAATGCGTGAGTTTGGTATAGGTGGTATACCTGTAGTAGATGAAAACGGAATACTTAAAGGTATTGTTACTAATCGTGACCTTCGTTTTGAAAAAGACGGTGCACGCTCTATAGTTGAAGTAATGACTTCAGAGAATCTTGTAACAGCAGGTGAGGGTACAACCCTTGAGGTTGCCGAAGGTATTCTTCAGGAACATAAAATTGAAAAACTACCTGTTGTAAATGGTGACTACAAACTTGTAGGCCTAATTACATTTAGGGATATTACTAAACTTACACAAAAACCTATCGCTAACAAAGATACTTTCGGAAGACTGAGAGTAGCTGCAGCTTTAGGTGTTACTGCTGATGCTGTACAAAGGGCAGAAGCACTTGTAAATGCCGGAGTTGATGCTGTTATTATTGATACGGCTCACGGACATACAAGAGGTGTTGTAAGTGTGTTGAAAGAAGTAAAAGCTAAATTCCCTCAGCTAGATGTTGTAGTGGGTAACATTGCTACTCCCGAAGCTGCTCTATACCTTGCAGAAAACGGTGCCGATGCTGTAAAAGTAGGTATTGGTCCTGGTTCAATATGTACTACACGTGTAGTTGCAGGTGTTGGTTTCCCTCAGTTCTCTGCGGTACTTGAAGTTGCTGCTGCATTAAAAGGCACAGGTGTTCCTGTAATTGCTGATGGTGGTATCCGTTATACGGGTGATATTCCTAAGGCACTTGCTGCAGGAGCCGACTGTGTAATGCTTGGTTCGTTACTTGCAGGTACTAAAGAATCTCCTGGAGAGACAATCATATTTGAAGGAAGGAAGTTTAAATCATATCGTGGTATGGGATCTGTAGAGGCTATGAAAGAAGGTTCTAAAGATCGTTACTTCCAGGATGTAGAGGATGATGTTAAGAAACTTGTTCCGGAAGGAATCGTAGGCCGTGTACCATACAAAGGAGAGCTTTTTGAAAGTATGCTTCAGTTTATCGGTGGTCTTCGTGCAGGTATGGGTTACTGTGGTGCTAAAGATATCCCTACACTACAGGAAACAAGCCGTTTTGTACGTTTAACGTCAAGCGGTATATCTGAGAGTCACCCTCACAATGTGACTATCACTAAAGAGGCTCCAAACTATTCAAGATAAGACGGAAAGTCGAAAGACTTAAATCATAATACAAAAAGCAGAAGTACTACTTCTGCTTTTTGTATTTATTGTATAGGCTCTTTTTATTTTTTGCTTTGTGAGTTTTCGAGGTTTTCTTTTCTCAGGTCTTCACTTTCCCAGGCATGATCATTAGCGCCAAGCTGTGCATAAAGGTCATTTTTCAGTAGCTGTTCCTGCATTTCAATCTCTTCTTTTGCAGTCATAAGGAAAGCTTTTTTATCATGTCGTTTTTGTGAAAGTCGTAATACGGCCTGCTCGTCATATTTTATGAAGCGTTGCCCTTGTCTGGTAGCGGTATAACGACGATGGCCCAGTTCCACTAAGGCATCTACGCCTAAATGGACTGCACTATACAGGTTTTCACGATAAAACTGATTAATACCCATATCTACGAGCTCAAAGGCATTGCTACGGTTTCTTGCCCTTGCCAATATCTTTAGGTGAGGGAAATGCTTGCGTATCATCTCTACAACGATAAGGTTTACCGCAGGGTTGTCAATTGCGGCTATAAAGAGCTTGGCATCTTCACAACCTGCTGCTTTAAGCAGTTCGAGTCTTGAGGCGTCTCCGTAATATACCTTAAAGCCCATTTTACGCAGGGAATCTACCCTGTCAGAGTCCATATCCAATACTGTTGCCCCAATACCGTTTGTTTTTAATAAGCGGCCTATGGTACTGCCAAAGTTTCCGAATCCGGCAATGATAACATCATTCTTTTCATTTTCAATGTCGTCATAATTTTTATTGGACTGTTTTTCTTTAACTCCAAAATAAGGGTCTATCCATTTTTCGTTTATCAGTAATAAAATGGGTGTACCCAGCATACTTAATGCTATTACTGCCATCATCTGGCTGGCGAGGTAAGTAGGCATAAGGTTAAGCTGTGTAGCAAAGCTCAGTATTACAAAACCAAACTCACCTCCCTGGCTCAATGCAAAGGAGAACAGTAGGTTTTGATCAGAACTCTTTTTATATATCTTACCAATGCCCAATAGGACAAAGAATTTTATAACGTTAAACAGCGTACAGAAAACAATGATAAACACAGGGTCTACCATTATAAGACTAAAGTTAATGGAAGCACCTACGCCAATAAAGAAAAGTCCTAATAGTAATCCTTTAAAGGGAGCAATATCGCCTTCCAACTCGTGCCTGAACTCGCTGTTTGCCAATACCACACCTGCCATAAATGCACCAAGCGCGGGGCTTAACCCTACTAACTGCATAATATAGGAAACGGCAAGTACTAATAAAAGGGCAGAGGCTGTAAAGAGTTCCTGTAGTCTGGTGTTGGCAATTACATGTAACAGCGGTACAATTATAAAACGTCCGGCAAGGTAAATAAGTCCTATGGTACCAAATACAATAAGGGTTTGCAGCCAGCCTTGTAAATTTGATATAAGCGATTCGTTTACACCTGTATTTTGAACGCCCTCAACAGCCAGCAATGGTAATATTGCCAGTATAGGGATTACGGCTATATCCTGAAACAATAAGACAGCAAATGCCGAACGCCCCATTGAGGTTTGTGATAATCCTTTTTCTTTAAGGGTTTGCAGTACAATAGCGGTTGAGGACAGTGTTAATGCCA
The DNA here is from genome assembly GCF_008000935.1 of Flavobacterium alkalisoli. Classification (NCBI taxonomy): domain Bacteria; kingdom Pseudomonadati; phylum Bacteroidota; class Flavobacteriia; order Flavobacteriales; family Flavobacteriaceae; genus Flavobacterium; species Flavobacterium alkalisoli. The sequence continues at coordinate 3,426,323 of NZ_CP042831.1, read as the reverse complement.
GTGCAACAGCAAGTGTGGCCTGCCATTCCCAACGTAACACCAGTAAGCAGGCTACAAAAAGGATAATACAGGTACCGAATACCTGTAACGAACCCATGCCGACAATAAACCGTCGCATTTTCCAAAACTTATAAGGGTCGAGTTCCAATCCGATAAGGAAAAGCATCATTACTACACCAAATTCTGCAAAGTGCATAATATCTTCACCTTCCTGACCAATTAGCCCTAACACAAACGGCCCGATAAGTATACCTGCAAAGAGGTAACCCAATATGGAACTTAATCCAAATTTTTTGGCAATAGGTACGCATATAACAGCTGCAGCCAGATAAATTATCGACTCAAAGAAAAATCCGGTTTCCATAGTTTTTTAGCCTAGTTTAGTTGTGAACCAATCGTTAAAATACTGATAGTCGGATATTTCTTTAGGGTTTATGGGTTTATTAACCAGATACTCCAGTATCTGACCGTAAAGCTTTCCGTTCTCTTCATATCCTTCCGTGGTCATGGAGTGAGCGCCATGTACTATAAACGGAGGTAAATAGGTCAGGTTACAAACTTTAGCCGTTTGGTTAAACGGTTCCAGTAATTGTTGTATGGTATAGCGATCACGGCCTGTTTCGCTGTAGTTTTCCTTTCGGCCGCCGGTTGTAATAGTTTGTAGCAGCAGTTTGCCCTCAAGGGCTTTGCCGTCTTTTCCGTAAGCCCAGCCGTGTTCCAGTACAATGTCTATCCACTGTTTTAAAAGTGGGGGGCAGCTGTACCAGTACATAGGATGATGCCAGATAATGATGTCGTGAAGTAAAAGCAACTCCTGTTCGCGCTGCATATCAACATCAAATTCCGGATATTCCTGGTACAGGTCGTGAAACGTGATGTTAGGATTATCCGGAATGTGTTTTACAAGTACGTCATTAAGGTTCGATTTCTCGAATAGCGGGTGAGCGAAGAGAATAAGAACCCTGTTTGGCATACATTGTGTTTGTTTATGGTAATATACCTAAATAATTGGAAGGAGTAATTCTCATTAACTCCTCTTTAACGCTGTCTGTAACGTTAAGTGTTCCTATAAAGGCATGTATAGATTCTTTATTAATCACGTGGTTTGTCCTTGTAAGATCCTTAAGTGCCTCATACGGATTTGGATAAGCTTCGCGACGTAGTATGGTTTGAATAGCTTCAGCCACCACAGCCCAGTTTCTCTCAAGGTCTTCCTCAAACTTATCAGCATTTAAAAGAAGTTTGTTAAGTCCTTTAAGTGTAGCTTCAAAAGCAATAATAGTATGACCAATAGGCACACCTACATTTCTTAGTACTGTACTATCAGTAAGGTCACGTTGTAATCTTGAAACCGGAAGCTTTGCAGCAAGGTGTTCAAAAATAGCGTTTGCAATACCCAGGTTACCTTCAGAGTTTTCAAAATCAATAGGGTTTACTTTGTGTGGCATTGCAGAAGATCCAATTTCTCCGGCTTTAATTTTTTGCTTAAAGTAATCCATAGACACATATGTCCATATATCCCTGTCAAGGTCAAGTATGATGTTGTTGATACGTTTTAAGGCATCAAAAAAGGCTGCAAAATGGTCGTAGTGCTCAATTTGTGTAGTAGGGAATGAGTGTTTAAGCCCTAAAGTACCTTCAACAAAATCATTACCGAATTTTCTCCAGTCGTTTTGCGGATAGGCAATAAAGTGTGCATTAAAGTTACCTGTTGCACCACCAAACTTAGCGGCAAAAGGTACGTTGAATAACAGTCGAAGCTGCTCTTCAAGCCTTTCAACAAATACAAGTATCTCTTTACCTAAGCGTGTAGGCGATGCAGGCTGGCCGTGAGTACGGGCAAGCATAGGCACATCTTTCCATTCAATGCTTAGTTCTTTAAGTTTAGAGATAACGCTTATAAGCGTTGGCATGTACACATTTTCAAATGCCTCTTTTGTAGAAAGCGGAATGGCTGTGTTGTTGATATCCTGAGAAGTTAGTCCAAAGTGGATAAACTCTTTGTACTGCTCAAGGTTAAGCTTATCAAAAGCCGATTTTATAAAGTACTCAACCGCTTTTACGTCGTGGTTGGTTGTTTTTTCAATTTCTTTTATCTGAAGCGCGTCTTCTGAAGAGAAGTTTCTGTAAATATCGCGCAACGGCTCAAAAACAGCTTTGTCTACTCCCGTAAGCTGAGGTAACGGAAGTTCGCATAAGGCGATAAAATATTCAATCTCTACAAGCACCCTGTACTTAATAAGTGCTTCTTCAGAAAAATACCCTGATAATGATACGGTTTTATTTCTATATCTCCCGTCTATTGGGGAAATGGCATTCAGTTCAGATAAACTTTGCATTGTCTTTTGTTTAAAATAACGTATTTGCGCAAAGATAAACTTTTACAGGCAATTAAAGAAACCGCAAAGTCAATTAAATTGCCTTTATTTAATACTAAAACGGCTACATAGAAGTTAATAAAAGAAACCAAAACACACTTGCCATGAAAAGATTTTTTTTGCTTTCACTGTTTTTTGTAATACTTACTTCGTTTAAAACCGGCAACAATCCTTTTGACACTTTTGTGGCCCAAAACAAAGGCAAAGTAATACTGGTTGACTTTTGGGCGAGCTGGTGCAAACCTTGTAGAGAAGAGCTGAAAAAACTGCCTAAGTTTAAGAAAAAGTTTGACGGTAAGGATGTAGTGTATGTCTATATCTCTATGGATATTGAAGATGCCAAATGGAAAAAGGCAATTGAGGAAGAAGGCCTTACAGAGGACACACACTTTTTAAATTATCCTATTAAAGGGTCGGAGGTTTTAAAAGGGCAGTCGGTAGGAGCAATCCCCAGATATATGATAATCGATAAAAAAGGAAAGCTTGTAAATGCCGATGCTCCGCATTACGGAAAAGATTTGGCAAAAGAAATTGAAAAATATCTGGCTGAGTAAATTATAGTACTCTTAATTTTTCATACACCATTTCCATGCCTATGGAGCCGGAGTGTGCAAAAACTTCCAGTTTATTTCTCAAATTAGGTATTTGGGCAGGGTTGGGGTCTATGTAATAAATAGTAGTATTTGGTCTTGCAAAATCGATAAGTCCGGCTGCTGGATATACCTGTAGCGAAGTACCTATTACAATAAGATAATCGGCCTGGTCTACAATAGTAACTGCGGGTTCTATGGCAGGGACTGCCTCTCCAAACCATACAATGTGTGGGCGTAGCTGATGCCCGTCGGTATGCAGGTCACCTTCGTTAATATCTGTAGTCCATTCTATTATGTCATTAAGGTTATTAACGCTGCGGGCCTTAAGTAGTTCGCCATGCAGGTGTAAAACGTTAGTACTTCCCGCACGTTCGTGCAGGTCGTCTACATTTTGGGTAATAACAGTAACATCAAAATGGTTTTCAAGTTCGGCAATAATATGATGTGCCTTGTTGGGAACAACTTCAAAAAGCTGTCGTCTTCGTTTGTTGTAAAAATCGAGTACCAGCGCAGGGTTTTTGCGCCAACCCTCGGGAGAAGCCACTTCCATCACGTCATGACCCTCCCAAAGACCGCCGGCATCACGAAATGTTTTTATTCCGCTTTCGGCGCTAACACCGGCACCCGATAATACAACAAGTTTCTTTTTCATTTATGTATTATACTTTACCTAAAGTATATAGTTGCTCAAGAGTAGGTGAAGGGCTACCGCCTGCAGGCTCAAGAGTAATACCAAAAGCCTCGGCACCTTCAAAGTTGTCTACAGCATAGATACCTTTGTTTTCTGCCCTTTGTCCGTCGTCAAGTACACCTATACTCGTAGGGGTAAGTTGCGGAGTAAGCTTTAAAGCCCATACCTGGTAAACTTTACCCTGAGGAGGTTCCGGTAGTCCGGCTATATCGACATAAATTTTATTGTCTTCGCTGTTTAAATACACTTTAGCAAATGCATCCGGAGCAACCTGTTGTCCCTCTAGCGGAATAACATCGTTGTTCTTAGCACGGATGATGGCAAGTGCTTTCTCATTTTGCGTATTCTCTTCACTTACAGTGGCAAGCATCTGCTCAAATTTATCACGTTGTTTAGCTGCAGCCTGTACCTCTTCGGTAGCCTCGTTGTACTTGTAGTACTGGAAGCCCAATCCGAATAAAAGGATAACAGCCGCTGCCCACCCTATAAAAGATGAAGTACTACTGCGTGGCATTTGCACAACGCCATCATGTTTTTCGATAAGTTGCTGGCGAATTTTTTCATACACCTCTGCCGACAGATACGGTGATACACTGTATGAAAGATCTATGATAGCCTTTTCTATAGATAGTATTTCGGCTCTCACATCCTCATTATTATCGGCCATTTCCTTTACCTGAAGATTCTCTTCTTCCGAAAGGAGGCCGAAAATATATAATTCTAAAATACCTGATTCAATATACTCTGTGTTCATTATACCTCTAATATAGTTCTTAAATCTCTAATACAATTTCTGTTTTGTGTTTTAACTGTGCCCAGTGGTATGGCAAGTTCTTCCGATGCTTCCTGTTGGGTGTATCCCCTAAAGAAAAGCAGGTCGATGATGCGCACACATACCGGTTTCAGCTTCTTAACAAACTCACGTATACCTATGGCATCAATCCTGTTGGTAACTGTTGAATTGTTGTCAAGAATATGTACGAAATTGTCGGTAGAAAGGTTTTTTAAACTGTTATTATGGCTTTTAGATCTTAACTTGTCTATAGCTGTATTACGTGCTATGTTAAGAATCCATGTAAAAAAACGTCCTTTACTTTCGTTATAAGAGTCGATGTTTTTCCAGATTTTTACAAAAACTTCCTGTAAAACATCTTCCGATTCTTCCTTGTCCTTTATAAGGTTGTAAATAACTCCGTAAAGGCTTTTGGAATACATATCATACAGCGTAGTGAATGCTTTGCTGTCTTTTTTGTAGATTTGTTCGAGTAATTCTTCCTGTGTCATATAATAATTGTGGTTTTGGCACTCCTAAGTTAGTAAAAGATTCTTAACATTTACCTTTATAATGAAAAATACCTGTGATAAAGCCTATCTTGATTATTTAGAAACGTTTATTACCGAAAGTAGAAAAGAGAATTTTATTAAGATATTGCAAAATCGCACCAAACATTTTGCCATAGCTATAGAAGATGTTTTTCAGCTGCATAATACAAGTGCCGTAATGAGGACCTGTGAAGTTTTTGGGATTCAGGAGCTTAATGTAGTAGAGGAGAAATACGGTAAGCGTATTGATAAGGAAATTGCATTGGGAGCCCAAAAATGGGTAGATGTAAACCGATTTGCCACAACAACCAACTGTATTGACGATTTAAAAGCTAAAGGTTACAGGATTATTGCCACAACACCACACGAGGAGTCGTGTATGCTTGATGATTTTGATATTTCGCAGCCTGCAGCCATATTTTTTGGGACTGAGAAGATGGGGCTTTCCGAAGAGGTTCTGGAAAGGGCAGACGGCTTTTTAAAGATACCTATGGTTGGATTTACAGAGAGTCTTAATATATCATCCTCAGCTGCGATAGTAATACAAAATATTACCAGCCGATTGAGAAAATCGGATATTAAATGGCAGTTAACCGAAGAGGAGGTTCTTGAAAAAAGGATAGACTGGACCCGTAAATCCATAAAAGATATAGATTTTATAACTAAGAAATACCTGGAGCAGGAAGTTTAGTTCTTATCCCTGTTAAGGGCTTTGTACTCTTCATAACAACTGCTTATGGCATCCATAATCTGTAAGTCGTTAGCAGTCCTTATAAACTCTTCTGAATAGTTGCAGTTTTCAAGTATTTCTGCAATGTCTTCCGGCATAACACCTAAAAGTGCTGCAAGTGTTTCACGGTCAAATTTAGTAGCTAACAGGTTTCTTACCGTATCATCTTTTTTCATTTCCCTTAACCTGCGCATTTCTTTTGGTTTTTTACCAAACACATTATGTAGGAAATCGGCAGGGTTGAATACAGAGCTAATAATCTTTTTGAAAGACGAAGGCGATTTAGGGCCTCCTTCATAACCGTAGTTAAGTCCGGAAATACTGTATCTGTGATTTTCCTTAACAGGTACAAGCTTGGAGTCTACCTGAAGGTAACCGGTAAGTCCGTATTTATTAATTACCACTTCTTCCAGGGCATAAGCCTTTTCTGTAAGCGGAATTTTTGTTGAGGTAGTATTTTTAATCCAGTCGTTAGTAACGCGAACCTTAATAGGCTGAAAGCCTATAAGTGTTATGTGTATAGTGTCGTTTACCTTAGCGTTAAGCGTGAAATACCCTTTACTGTCGGTAACTACCCCTTTTACAGAGTTAACATTAATAACCGTTGCGTTTTCAAGTGGCAGCATGTTTGAATTGTTTACAATAGTACCACTTACACTGGTTGAGTCTTCCTGCTTCTTTTCCTGTGCAAAAGAAGGGAACGACAGTATTAAAAATAAAATAACTACAAAATATCTCATTGTTCGCTTTAGTAAGGTAAAAGTAATAAACAAACGCGATATTTTGTAGTTAGTATACAATTTATCTAAAATAAATTAATTGCTTCTTCTTGGTTTTCTGTCTCGAGAGCCACTGTTGCTGTCCTTTCTTCTGGGAGCACCACCATCTCTTCCGCCATCTCTTCTAGGTGGTCTTCCGCCTCCGAAAGAATCGCTTCTGCGTTCACCTCTCGCGCCTCTGTTAGAGCCACCACCGCTGCTTCTACCGTTGTGGTCTCTGCGTCGGTTGTTAGAACCACCGTCATTTTTAGAAATTTCAACATTTATTTTTCTGCCCTCAAGGTGCATACTGTTAAATGTATCCATTACCATTTCGGCATGTTCTGCTTCTGTGTTAAAGAAAGAGAAACCTTCTTTTACATCCACTTTAAAAATGTCGTCACGGCCCAGGCCAAGTGTATCACGAAGGAAGTCTTTAAGGCTCATCCAATCGAAATCGTCTCTTGAACCTATGTTGATAAAGAAACGAACCGCACCGCTACCTGCACTGAAGTCACGTCTTTCTTCTCCGCCTTTTTGTGCAGAAAGATCTTTATTCTTTTTGTAATAGTTAATAAACCTGTTAAACTCTACCGATACCATTTTCTTGATAAGCTCCTCTTTAGTAAGGTCTTTCATAACCTCATATATTGCAGGAAGGTAAGAGTCTATTTCGTGGTCTATTTCAACATCTTTAATTCTGTTTGCTAAGTGGAAAAGCTGTATTTCGCAAATTTCGATACCTGAAGGGATTGATTTCTCCTCAAACTTTTGTTTGATAGTCCTTTCGATAGCGTTTATTTTACGAAGCTCACTCTTAGTGATGATAACGATTGATGTACCCAGTTTACCGGCACGTCCTGTACGTCCGCTACGGTGGTTGTAGGTTTCAATATCATCAGGAAGCTGGTAGTTAATTACGTGTGTTACGTTATCAACGTCAATACCCCTTGCGGCTACGTCGGTAGCAACAAGCATTTGTATCTGTCTGTTTCTGAATGATTTCATTACTGCGTCACGCTGAGCCTGAGAAAGGTCTCCGTGTAAAGCAGCTGCGTTATATCCGTTTTCTATAAGTTTTTCGGCAACTGCCTGAGTATCTCTTTTTGTACGGCAGAAAACAACTGAGAAAATATCAGGGTTAGCATCTGCAAGACGTTTTAATGCCTCATAACGGTCGCGTGCATTAACAAGATAAAACTCGTGTGATACTGTAGATGAACCTGAGTTTTTGTGGCCAACTGTAATTTCAAGTGGTTTTCTCATGAATTCACGTGCAATTCTTGCAACCTCCTGTGGCATAGTAGCTGAGAAAAGCCATGTGCTTTTGTCTGTTGGTGATGTAGAAAGGATAGAAACGATATCATCATAGAATCCCATATTAAGCATTTCATCTGCCTCATCAAGTACACAGTAATCTATTTTAGAAATATTAACTAACCCACGGTTAATCATGTCCTGCATCCTTCCAGGTGTTGCCACAATAATTTGTGCACCTCTTCTGATTTCTTTTGCCTGCTCTGTAATACTGGCCCCGCCATAAACAGCAACAGTGTGTAGTCCCTTAACGTATTTAGAGTACAATTTTATCTCGTTAGTAATCTGTAAGCAAAGCTCACGTGTAGGAGATAAAATTAAAGCCTGAGTATTCTTATTTTCGGCATCTATCTTTTGAATTAGCGGGAAACCAAAGGCAGCAGTTTTACCTGTACCCGTTTGTGCTAATGCTACGATGTCTGTGTCTTTTTCCAATAATAGGGGAATCGCCTTTTCCTGTACCTCCGACGGATTTTCAAATCCTAGATCGTTTATCGCCCTCAGTAGCGATTCATTCAATCCTAATTGTTCAAATTTATTCATATATAATTTTAAAATAGCTGCAAAGGTACTGTTTATTAGCGAGATAAACTAATAGCTGAAGTAGTTTTATTTAGATTAAAATTATTGAAAATCAACAAGTTAATTTTTTAAAAAGTCTATAAGTTGTTGTACGGCCCTGCCGCGATGGCTTAGTTTAGCTTTTTCGTTCATAGAAATTTGAGCAAAAGTAAGGTTTAATCCTACAGGTTTAAATACCGGATCATAGCCAAAACCTTTATCTCCTGCTTTTTCGGTGGTGATTTCACCATTTACAATTCCTGTAAACAGGTGTTGCTGCCCGTCAAGATTTAGGGCTATTACTGTTTTAAAAAGTGCTTTTCTGTTTTCTTTGCCTTCAAGATTGGATAACAGCTTATCCATATTGTCGTTTGCATCTTTTTGTTCTCCGGCATAGCGTGCTGAGTATACACCGGGTTCACCGTTTAGCGCTTCTACCTCAAGTCCGGTATCGTCGGCAAAACAGTTATAGCCGTATGTTTCGGTAACATAATTTGCTTTTATAACTGCATTTCCTTCTATGGTATCGGCAGTTTCGGGAATATCCTCAAAACATCCTATATCTTCAAGGCTTAAAAGTTCTATATCTATTGGGAGTTGGTGTCTTATTTCCTGTATTTTATTCTTATTGTTTGAAGCAAAAACAAGTTTCATAATTATATGTTGTAAATATCTCTTTTTTCCTTTGAACAAAGGCGGTCGGTTATGCTGGCGATTAAAAACCAACGCACGTTGTGCCCTTTTCTTACTCTGGCTCCGGTGTACATTACTGCGAAGAATTCAAAGGTATTAAAAAGAATTATAAAGCTCATATAAATGATGTAAGGTGTAGTTAAGGCTTCAAGTAACGGCCAGAGATGATTACGCCCATCATGGCTGTGTTCCAGAAGAAATCTGCCTGATTTTATAAATGTGCCTAAAGTCCATGCCCATGCCAAGCTGTTAAAAGGAACTAGTATCAACTGGGCTAACACGGCCTGTATGGCATGCCATCTTACAAAATAAGAAGCCTTTCGTTTGGCAAGGTAATAGCCAAAAGAGGCAATAAGATTTATTATAGGTAAGGGTAATCCGCCTATTACGGCAACTATGGCCATTAGGTAGCCGTTAGAAGCCTGTTCATATTCATTTGGGTGTATGGCCTGCTGTTGTATTGTGTTGTTCATAATCCTTTGCAAATATTCCAGCCCCAATTGGCTATGGTTAACAGTATTAAAATAATCGCTACCCATTTTATACGAAGTGTTTTTTCAAACTTCAGGTAGCTTTTGTAGAGAGAATCTTTTTTAAAAAGAGTATCATATAAAAGCCAGAGCGGTAAGACCAGTAATCCGGCTGCTATAATGTAACCGAAGGGATTGAGTAGTAGGGCGTCTGTAAAATTGCCTCTTGATATTTCAATCAGGCTTCGGGTGCTTCCGCAAGAAGGGCAGGCTATACCGGTTATGTTTTTAACAGGGCAAAAGGTTAGGTTGTTATTTTGGTGTATATGTAATATAGACCATGCTGTATAGCAATAACCAATTGTAAGTACTGCTGCTAAAATCAGGTATAGCCTGTTTCTTGTCATAGTTTATTAAAGGAAAGCCTGAAGTTTTTCCATGTTTTTATCTTTGGTAATATCCATAATAAGGAACCAGTCTATAATTGTCCATATACCGGCACCACCACATGTAAGTAGTTTGGCTACACCCAGGCCTGTATCACCTATAAGAAAGCGGTCTATACCTAATGCTCCACCACCTACGATAGATACTATAAGAATTACGGTAGGGTCTTTAAGGTCTAACGACTGGATCATGGTCCATTTTGACTCGTCTGCCATTAATAGTCTTTCGCGGATATAGTTTAAATGTTCGCCTTTAAAATACTTACCGTTCATCATGATGAACATGTCTACTTTTTGAGAATCCATAAAATTGATTGATTTTGGTTGTTAATATTGTTTTGATTTTGATTTGATGTTCAAATATATAGATCATCCTTAACAAATAAGTAACAATAACTGTATATTTGTTACACGTATTCTTGAAAATTATTATGAAGGTATGGATATAATAATTACTTTTGGTGCGTTTTTTTAAACATAGAAAAATTTCTAAAACAATGGTAAAAGATTTATTTGACAGGATACAAAAAAATAAAGGCCCTTTGGGAAAATGGGCTTCACAGGCTGAAGGTTATTTTGTTTTTCCTAAACTGGAAGGCCCTTTAGCAAACAGAATGATGTTTCACGGTAAGGAGGTTATCAACTGGAGTATAAACGATTACCTTGGATTAGCAAATCACCCAGAAGTAAGAAAAGTTGATGCTGAGGCAGCTGCCGAATTTGGTGCTGCATACCCAATGGGGGCAAGGATGATGTCTGGTCACACATCTGTTCACGAACAATTAGAGCAGGAGCTTGCTGCATTTGTACATAAAGAATCGGCATACTTATTAAACTTTGGTTACCAGGGTATGGTATCTATTATTGATGCCCTTGTTTCTAAAAATGACATTATTGTGTATGACGTAGACTCTCACGCATGTATTATAGACGGTGTTCGCCTTCACATGGGTAAGCGTTTTACATACAAGCATAACGATGTAGAAAGCTTAGAGAAAAACCTTGAGCGTGCTACTAACATGGCTGAAACTACAGGCGGTGGTATTCTTGTAATTACCGAAGGTGTATTTGGTATGAGAGGGCAGCAGGGTAAACTTAAAGAAATTGTAGCTCTTAAAGAGAAATACAACTTTAGGTTATTAGTGGATGATGCACACGGTTTTGGTACACTTGGTAAAACAGGTGCCGGAGCAGGTGAGGAGCAGGAATGCCAGGATGGTATTGATGTTTACTTCTCTACATTTGCAAAATCTATGGCAAGTATAGGGGCATTTGTTGCTGCTGATAAAGACGTTATCGATTTTCTTAAATATAACTTACGTTCGCAGATGTTTGCTAAATCATTACCAATGATCTTAGTAAAAGGAGCTTTAAAACGTTTAGATTTACTTAGAACAACTCCTCAGCTTAAGGATAAACTTTGGGAAAATGTAAATGCTTTACAAAACGGATTAAAAGAGCGTGGCTTTAATATTGGAGATACTAATACATGTGTAACACCTGTATACCTTGAAGGTAGTATTCCGGAAGCTATGGTGATGGTGAATGACCTTCGTGAAAACTACAGCATTTTCCTTTCTATAGTTGTATATCCGGTAATACCAAAAGGAATTATCCTTTTAAGAATGATCCCTACAGCTACTCACACTCTTGAAGATATCAACATAACGCTTGCTGCTTATGAGGCTATCCGTGAGAAACTTGTAAACGGTACTTATAAAAAAATTGCTGAGCAGACTACAGTTGACGTTTCTGCAGAGTAATTAAAAACATGCTAAATAAAAAAGCCTCCTTATTAAGGAGGCTTTTTTATTTACAAGACTTAAAGAAATAGCCTATAAGTCCTTTTTATATGTTTTTCTGCGCTTGTGGATAATCGGGTTAAAGTTTTTCCATAGGTTGTTCATGGCATGGTTTTCTTCCAGCTCAGGAGTCCTTATGCAGTTTTCAATCTTATTTTTAGTAAACACTTTATGGAAATCTTCAAAAATAATGGCTGTAACGCCTTTATTCTGATATTCAGGATCAATACCTATAAGATAAAAAACAACGTCTCTACTGCTTTTACGAGCCTTTAAAAGGTGGATAAAACCAAACGGAAAGAGTTTGCCTTTAGCTTTTATAAGCGCTTCCGAGAAAGAAGGCATTACTATGGTAAAGGCTATCATATTGTCGTTTTCATCCATTACAAACTTTATATACTCCGGATTGATAAGCCCAATGTATTTCTTTTTAAAGTACTCTATCTGTACGTCACTTATAGCTACAAACGATGAAAGCCTTTCATAAGTAGTATTAAACAGTTTAAACATTTTATCTACATAAGGCATAACCTCTTTTGTAGAAGTAAAGCTTACCGACTTTAGGTTGTATCTTTTTCTGATAAGCTCGCTTGCTTTCTTAAAAGGGGCTGGATCCACATCTGTCATAGAAAAGATACTTTCCCTATACTCTTTTTCAATAGTAAAACCCAGTTTTTCAAAGTGCTCTTTGTAATAAGGGTAATTGTACCAGGTAATCATGGTGCCTATCTGGTCAAACCCTTCCGTTAGCACGCCTACTTTATCCAGGTTAGAGAAGCCCAAAGGGCCTTCTACATGGTCAAGATTATGTTCGCGTCCGTATTCATATACTTTTTCAAGCAATGCTTTTGTAACTTCAATATCGTCAATTACATCGAACCATCCAAAGCGTACTTTTTTCTTCTGTTGGTTATTTACTTCCTGCCAGTTGATAATGGCAGCTGTTTTCCCTACTATTTTACCGTCTTTATAGGCCAGATAGAATTTAGCCTCGGCATTTTCAAATGCAGGGTTTTTTGTCTTGTCAAAACTTTCAAGTTCTTCGGCTATTATTGGCGGAACCCAATAAGGGTTATCTTTATATAAGTCGAAAGAAAACTTTACAAAGTCTTTTAATTCGCTTTTGGTTTTAGCTTCTTTTATAGTAATCATTTAATCTTCTCCTGTTTCAAATTCGTCTACGCGTTCTTTTTCTTTGTCCTTTTTCTTATCTTTTTTCTCTTCTTCTTTACTCTTTTCTTCCTCAAACTCGGCTTTACCAGGTAAAAGTATATCTCTGTAATCGGCATCAAAGCGCCATGATATACCTACACCTCCGTATAAAATGAAAGGAGTATCCTTAAAGTTTTTGCTTATGGAAGCATCTACCTGTAAATTATCGCTTAACAGGCGTGCGGCTCCTAATCTGAAAATAGCATCAGAATAATAGTCACTGCTGTATCCCTGGAATTCTCCAAAAGCTGACCATTTGTCATTAAACCCGTGTGTCAGTGTAGAAATAAATCCTATGCTGGGGTATTCGGTAGTAATCTTATCGGCAATAATATTGTTTACCCAAACCCATCTTCCGTAGTGGTTATGGGTAATAATCATAACTTTCGGACTAACCTGATCCTGAGGGAAAGTATATACACTTTTACCTCCTACAAGGTTTACTCCGGCATAAGCAGCAACGGCAGGAATAAGGTTTCTCCATTTAAATTTATGGTTGGCTTTCCAGCTGTATAAGTTTGGTTCAGGGTTGTAATTTTTATCAGGGTCGTATATAAGGTATTTAGCTCCTAATATAAATGTTTTAAAGTCGTTACGGGTAGTGGTTTGCAGAGCATTATCATACCAGTCAAACTGATACTGCACATCGGCAATAAACTCCAGTTCTTCAAGAAACGCACCATAGCGAAGCTGTAAATCCAGTCCTGCACCTTTGGCATCGTAGTTTAAAATATCGTGGTCTTCCCAAATACCATAAAGGCCTGATTCAAGTTGTAAAACGGTTTTACCAACGGCAAATCCTGACATGGATTTTCCCGGTCGGTTAGAGTTTATCTGGTCGGTATATTGTGCATGCAGGCACACAGATGATAGTAGTAAGGCAAGCGGAAAAAAATTTTTAATAAAATTCATGTTTGGCTCGTTTATTGAAAGTAATAAATTACATTTTCCCAAAAGTAGTATATTTTATTATTTTAAGGAAGGTAATTTATTTTTAAGGAAGAGATTCCGTAATTTTGAGAAAAAGTTATTACAATGGATACTGCAAGTTTTACAGGTTTAATAAAAACGATATTCTGGATTATAGTAATTTATTATTCACTAAGATTTATTATGCGTTTGCTGGCGCCGGTACTTATACAACAGGTTGTTAAGAAGGCAGAGCAAAATTTTTATGGTAAGCAACAGGAATATTACAATCAGAATACCAATACTCAGCAGCAGTATACAAAAAAAGAAGAACAGCCTAAAGAAAGTAAAAAAGTAGGCGAATATATTGACTTCGAAGAAATTGACTAGATAAAGCATAATCCCTCTTTTACAGAGGGATTTTTTATTTTATATACTTTTATTAATTGCTGTCTTATGGCAGTATTTTTAATGAAATTAAGTATCTTCACGGCGTTTAATCAAAAATCCGTAAAGGAAAAGAAATTAATAAAAGGTATATGAAAAATATCAGTAAGACCTATCAGCACCTGATTGCTATTGTTGGTTTTGTAGTTGTTTCGCTTATTTACTTTTATCCTGTTTTACAGGGTAAAAAAATATTCCAGTCAGACATTGTTCAGTACACCGGAATGGCAAAAGAGCAAAACGACTTCAGGAAAGAAATGGGGCAGGAGCCTTACTGGACAAATAGTGCCTTTGGCGGTATGCCAACCTATCAGTTGGGGGCAAATTACCCACATAACTATATCAAGAAAATTGATAGTGTTTTACGTTTTCTTCCGCGTCCGGCAGATTATTTATTCCTTTACTTTTTAGGGTTTTATATACTTATGATGGCTTTACGGGTTAGTCCGCTTAAAGCCTTTTTTGGTGCACTTGCCTTTGGTTTATCTACCTATCTCGTTATAATACTGGGTGTTGGGCATAATGCCAAAGCCCATGCCATTGCCTATATGCCAATGGTTGTTGCCGGGGTTATAATGGTTTTCCAGCGAAGGTATGTACTTGGCGGATTGCTCACCATGATTGCCGCTGCACTCGAAATTAACGCCAACCACTTCCAGATGACATATTACCTTTTACTGTTATTACTGGTGTTGGCTGTTTACTTTATAATTGAGATAATTAAGGATAAAGAGTTTAAACATTTAGGTAAAGCTATAGGTGTGTTTGTTATTGCCGGAATACTGGCATTTGGGGCAAATGCTACTAACCTTATGGCTACTTCAGAGTATGCAGGTTTCAGTATGCGAAGCAAAAGTGAGCTTACCTTTAATCCTGACGGTAGTGAAAACACCACAAAATCGGCTATGGATTATAGTTATATTACTGAATATAGCTATGGTAAGGCAGAGAGTTTTAACCTTATTGCGCCAAGGCTTTTTGGTGGTGGTGCACGCGAGGATGTAGGCGAAGGGTCTCACATGTATGAATTTATACTTGGAGTAGGGGCATCTCCGGCTGAAGCTAGGGAATTTGCAGCCAATGTACCTACTTACTGGGGTGATCAGCCAATAGTTGAGGCTCCGGCATATATAGGTGCTATTGTCTTCTTTTTAGCAATACTGGCCTTATTTATAGATAAACGTAAAATAAAATATGCCTTTTTGGCAGGGGCTATATTGTCACTACTACTTTCGTGGGGTAAAAACTTTCCGGGGCTTACAAACTTCTTTATCAATAATGTACCGCTATATGATAAGTTCAGGGCAGTATCTTCTATACAGGTAATACTGGAATTATGTTTTCCTGTACTTGCAGTAATGGGGTTACAGTCTTTCTTTAAATCAGAGAAAGAGCAGCAGTTAAAATCGCTTTATATAGCGGCAGGTACCGTTTTAGGTATCCTAGTTATGCTGTTCCTGTTTAAAGGTTCGTTTGATTTTACAGGAGGAAGCGATGAGCAGATAAGACAGATGTACGGACAAATGGGGCCTGATTTTGTAGAAGCATTAAAGGTACAGCGTGCACAGATGTATAGCTCAGACCTGTTGAGGTCCGGAATGTTTATTCTTGTTGCGGCAGCTGCACTATGGTTGTTTGTAAGTAAGAAAATAACCGATATGACAGCTGTTTTGGTAGTATGCTGTTTAATGGTTATAGATCTTTTTGCGATTGACCAGAATTATGTAAATAAATCTAACTTTAAGAGTGCAAGACAGGTTGACAAACCTTTTGATGCTACTCCGGCAGATGAGTATATACTTAAGGATACGACTAACTACAGGGTGTATGAGCCTTATGCAAGGCTACAGGGAAGAACTTCATACTTCCACCAGTCTGTAGGGGGATATAGTGCAGTAAGGCCACAAAGAATGGATCAGTTATTTACTTATAATGTGGAGAGCAATCTTTCGTCCCTATTTACGGCAGTAAATCCGGAAAAGATGAGTTTTGATAAGTCACTTCCTATATTGGATATGCTTAATATTAAGTATGTGCTGTTACAGTCTCAGGACGGACAGGATATACCTGTTCAGAACCCTTATGCTAACGGAAGTGCCTGGTTTGTGAGCTCTGTTAAGGAAGTTTCAACACCGGATGAGGAAATGAAATCTTTGGATAACCTTGATACTAAAAATGTAGCTGTAGTTAACAAAACCAAATTTGGCAAAGAGTTAAGTAAAACATCTTTTGTAAAAGACAGTACGGCAACAATAAACCTTGTAACACATGAGTCTAATTATATCAGATATAAGACTGATAATGCAAACGACGGTTTAGCTGTTTTCTCAGAAATATATTATCCGAAAGGATGGAATGCTTTTATAGACGATAAACCGGCAACACACTTCCAGGCCGATTTTGTGCTGCGTGCCATGTATGTTCCGGCAGGTAAACACACTATAGAGTTTAAGTTTGAGCCTGAGGTTGTGAAAACAGGAAGTACCATAACGCTTATTAGTTTTATAGTTATGATACTGTTAGTGGTTGCAGGTGTTTATCTTGAAAAGAAAAAAACTCCGCAACCTGAAAAGAAATAAACTTTCTTTATGAGTAGTAATGTAAGTGGGAATAATGTTCCCCTTTTGGGGGATAGGGGGCGTAAGGTACTTATAGTAACCTACTACTGGCCCCCTGCGGGAGGGCCGGGTGTACAGCGTTGGCTTAAGTTTGTAAAATACCTTCCTGATTTTGGTATTGAACCCATTGTCTATATACCTAAAAACCCTACGTATCCTTTAATTGATGAAGGGTTACAGAAGGAGGTAAGTTACAGTACAAAAATCCTTAAAAACAATATAATTGAACCTTACGGCTGGGCATCGGTATTTTCTAAAAAGAATACCAAAAAGATAAGCTCGGGTATTATACCGGATAAAAAGAAACAGTCGGCACTGCAACGATTAATGCTATGGGTTAGGGGTAATCTTTTTATTCCTGACGCAAGGGTGTTATGGGTAAGGCCTTCGGTAACTTACCTGTCTAATTATATTTTAGAAAATAAAATAGATACTATTATCACTACAGGTCCGCCTCACAGCCTTCATTTAATAGGCATGGAACTTAAGAAAAGGCTTAAAGTGGAATGGATTGCCGACTTTAGGGATCCGTGGACCACCATAGGTTACCATAAGGAGCTTAAGCTGTCTGCTAAATCACAGCAGAGGCATAAAGATATGGAGAAGGCTGTATTAAACACGGCCGACAAGGTAATAGTAACAAGCCCAACAACTAAGGCTGAGTTTGAGACCCTGACCAATAAACCCGTAACCGTTATTACTAATGGTTATGATGTGGAAAAGGTTGCTAAAGAGCCGTTGGATGAAAAGTTTACACTGGCGCATATAGGTTCTTTCCTTTCAGAACGTAACCCTGAAATCTTATGGCAATCGCTGGCGGGACTTGTTAATGAAAATGAAGCCTTTAAAGAAAAGCTTGAACTAAAGCTTATAGGTGCTGTTAGTCAGGAAGTATTTAATACTATTGAGAAATATGGATTGTCTGATTATGTAAACAATATGGGCTATGTTTCGCATGATGAAGCTATTTCCCAACAGCGTAAATCGCAGGTATTGCTTTTAGTGGAAATAGATTCTCCTGATACCAGATGTATTATTCCGGGTAAGTTGTTTGAGTATATGGTTTCTGAAAGGCCTATATTAGCAATAGGGCCTGAAGGGGCAGATTTCGCCCAAATAATTAAAGCTACTAATACTGGGGTATCTGTAACTTATAATGAAAAGGAATTGCTTAAAAATGCTATTGAAGGCTATTTTGTACAGTTTACAGAAGGCGGCTTAAAGTCGCACGCTATAGGTTTGCAGCAGTACTCACGTAAAAACCTGACAGGGCAGCTGGTAGATTTGTTAAAACAAAGTTAAAAAAAGAAAATTTAATTTTTTAAACGCTCTAAAATTCTAACCTTTAGTGAGTTAAAAAGAAAATCCCGCTATTCTGGGAGAATAACGGGACTTAACAAACCAACCAACCAATTATTAACAAACCTCAAAATTAAAATCCTGAGATTTAATTAATTATTTACAATTACCGTGCCAAAAATTAACCTTGAGTTAATTATTTTTACAGCAATTGATAATACAAAATTAACGAATATTTAATTAATAAATTATAATTTATCTTTTAAATGTAGTTTCTTAAGTGAAATTTAATTTTGGGTAACTAATTGAAATTCTTTAAAGTATCAGTTATTACTGGTGTTTTGAAGGATTTTTTGTATGTAAGAAAAAATTAAAAAAATTCTCCAAAGTGCCATAAAACTCCGCTTGGATCGTGTACAAAACACTCCCTGCCCCAATCCATTTCGCGAATAGGTACTAATCTTACTCCTTCATATTTTTCAGGAAGGCCTAAAGTAACCAGTTTATCCCAAAAACTTTTTACATCATCAATTTCCATAAATACCATGGTATTGTCAAGCCAGTCTTTTACGTAGGCACGCTGCAGGTAAAAAGCCTGATTTCCGCTTTTAAAAACCGACATATCGTGGGACAATATATTTTCTTCAAAACCAAGGTCACGGTAAAAACTGCACGATACCTCAAAGTCTTTAGACCCTATAAAAGGGCGTATGGATTTAGCATTATGATTCATAAAATTAGGTTTTAATCACTATTACTCCAGGTTAATATGCCTGTAAGGTTTTCTTCAAAGTTATTAAATACAGAAGTGTTTTTGTTGTTTATTTTGACATATATCCAGGCTTCATGAGATTTTTTAAGTTTTTCTGTATCAATTTCAATAAAATCATCCAGCTTATACTTTATAAGGATATTGGTAATATTCAAAACGTCTTCTTTATCTATACCTTCTGTTGCTCCTGTGCCGTGGTATTTGTTTTCTGTAAAATATTTTAAAAGGTCATTTTCAGGACTAATTAACTCTTTTGAATCGGTATAATATTCATTACATAGTGGTACATAAATCCCTTCCTCAGCCGATTGTAAGCACAACGTACCTACGGTTTGATTTGTTATCAATACGCCGGTAGGATACTTGATAATTAGTCCTAATCCTATGGCATCAAACAGGTTTATTGAAGGTTTTATAGGGTTGCTCATGTTTTAAGAGTTAATTATCGGTTTTGCATATACAGAAAGAAAATAAACAACAACACAAATAGTAGGAACATAAATATAGCTGTACGGGAAGGAGGGTTATCCTTTACTTCGTGAGTGTTTTTGTTTTCTGTTTTGGTATCGTTGTTAGGGCTTACCGTGCTTAGGAGTTTTATCCTATTTAGCATTCGTACATTACCATCAGCAAGTTTAATGAGCTTTTCATGTATTGCAGGCCTGTTCTCTTCGTTTAGGAAGATACAGCAGGTAAGGGCCTCATCTATTATAAGATGATTTACGCCTATGTCCTGTTTTCTTATCAGGAGGTAAATGTTTTCGTCATTCAGCAGGTTGTCAATTACCCTGTAGAGTGCTGTTTTGTTAATGTGCCCACCGGCATTCATCACGGCTTCCTTGATTTTTTTAATTTGTATAAGGAATTTTACAGGAGATGGTTTACCGGGTTCGCTATAGACCCTGCGGCCTTTTTTAAACCCTTTAAGATAATCATACTCAATTCTTGTTTCTTCGTCACTTAGTATGATGTAGGACTCTAATATCTCCTTAAAGCTTTCCTCACTTTCCTTGTCTCCATTATTCTTATCAGGGTGGTACTTTATCGCCAAAAGCCTGTAAGCCTTTTTTATTTGGGCCTGCGAGCAATTGGGAGTAACACCCAGTATTTCATAATGGTTTTTCATTTAAGCAATCATTCGGATTGTAAAAATAAGGAATTTTGGTTGTGGTTTTTATATGTCATAGGCTGTCATTGCGAGGAGGTACGACGTGGCAATCTTTTAGTTTAAACCAAGGAGATTTCTCACTTCGCTGCTCTACGTTCGAAATGACAGCCCAAAACCTGAAATTAAAAAACTAAAGTTTCTCCTTCAAATACTTTCCTGTTTCTGATTTAGGATTTTTGGCAATCTCTTCCGGAGTACCGAAAGCAACCAGATGCCCGCCGTTTTCACCACCTTCAGGGCCAATGTCTATAATATAATCGGCACACTTAATAAGGTCAAGGTTATGCTCAATTACAATAATAGAATGTCCTTTGTCTATAAGGGCGTCAAACGAAGCCATTAGCTTTTTAATATCATGAAAATGGAGTCCGGTAGTAGGTTCGTCAAATACAAACAGTGCTTTGTCTTTTGTAGCACCTTTTACCAGGAACGATGCCAGCTTAATACGCTGCGCCTCACCACCCGAAAGGGTAGAGGACGACTGACCCAACTGTACATACCCTAAACCAACATCCTGTAGCGGCTGTAGTTTCTGTACAATTTTGGCCTGCTTGTGCTCCCCAAAGAATGCCAGTGCATCATCTATGGTCATGGTAAGTACATCGTCTATATTTTTACCTTCAAAGGCAACTTCGAGTATCTCTTTCTTAAAGCGTTTTCCGTTACAGGTTTCACACTCAAGGTGAACATCTGCCATAAACTGCATTTCTATAGTAACCTCACCTTCACCTTTACAGGTTTCACAACGGCCTCCGTCTACGTTAAACGAGAAATGCTTCGCCTGATAGCCACGCAGTTTGGAAAGCTTTTGCTTGGAGAACAAATCTCTTATATCGTCGTACGCCTTTATGTACGTAACCGGATTGGAACGCGAGCTGCGCCCTATAGGGTTTTGGTCTACATATTCAATATGTTTAATGTGTGAATAGCTGCCCTGCAGTTCGGTAAATTGCCCTGCTTTTTCACCTACGCCTTCAAGCTTTTTTTGTATGGCAGGGAAAAGTATCTTTTTTACCAGTGTACTCTTACCACTACCCGAAACCCCTGTAATTACAGTAAGGCAATCCAGAGGGAAAGTAATATCTATGTTTTTAAGGTTGTTTTCGCGTGCGCCTACAACATCTACATGATTTTTAAACTTGCGGCGTTTTTTAGGTACGCTAATCTCCAGGTCACCGTTAAGGTATCTTGCTGTAAGTGAGTCTGACTTCAGTATCTCGTCAAAAGTACCCTGCGCTACCAGTCGGCCACCAAAGGTACCTGCTTCCGGCCCGATGTCTATAATCATGTCGGCAGCTTTCATGATATCCTCGTCGTGTTCCACCACAATTACGGTATTGCCCAGATCGCGAAGCCCAATAAGTACTTTAATAAGTCTTTCTGTATCTTTAGGGTGAAGCCCTATACTTGGCTCATCCAGAATATACATAGAACCCACAAGGCTACTGCCCAGTGATGTCGCCAGGTTAATACGCTGCGACTCACCACCCGATAGGGTAGACGACCTACGGTTAAGTGTTAGGTAATCCAGTCCCACTTCCTGAAGGAAGCGCAGGCGGTTGTTTATTTCTATAAGTAGGCGCTTGGCTACTTTCTGGTCATATTCCGACAGTTGGATACCATTAAAGAACTCTATAAGGTTTTTAATAGGCATATCCACAAGATCGGATATGGTATGGTTATCTACCTTTACGTGATTGGCTTCCGGTTTAAGGCGTTTACCCTTACAGGCAGGGCACTTTGTCTTGCCGCGGTAACGCGAAAGCATCACTCGATTTTGTATTTTATAGTTTTTCTCTTCCAGTTCGGCAAAAAAGTCATCCAGTCCGGTAAAGTACTGGTTACCTTTCCATATAAGCGCTTTGTCGCTTTCCGATAACTGAAAGTAGGGTTTGTGTATTGGAAAATCAAATTTGTGCCCGTTGTTAACCAACTGGTCACGGTACCAACCCATACTCTCGCCGCGCCAAGGGAAAATTGCATTCTCATAAACCGAAAGGGCGGTGTTTGGTATAACAAGCTCTTCGTCTATACCTACAATACTGCCGTAACCTTCGCAGGAAGGACAGGCACCATATGGGTTATTAAAGCTGAAAAGATGAACGTTAGGCTCGAGGAAAGTAATACCATCCAGTTCGAAATTGTTGCTATAGGCAAATCGTTTTCCGGTGCTTACATCCTGAAGGAAAGTTTCGCCCTTGCCTTCATAAAAGGCAGTTTGTACAGCATCGGCAAGGCGGTTGTAAAACTCTTCTTTGTCCTTAACCACAATACGGTCTATAATAAGCATTACCTCTTTGTTGGCAAAGTCGGTGCTGCCTATAACCTCGTCAAGGCGCAGCATCTCGTTGTCTACCAGTATACGGGCAAAACCCTGTTGCAGGAGCACGCCAAGTTTTTCTTCCAGCGTACGGCCTTTTTCTATATGTATAGGTGAAAGCAATAGCCAGCGGCTGCCTTCTTCCTGTTTTTTTACCTCTTCAACCACATCGGTTACCGTATGCTTTTTCACCTCACGACCCGAAACAGGGGAGTAGGTTCGGCCCACACGGGCAAAAAGCAGTTTTAGGTAATCGTAAATCTCGGTACTGGTACCTACGGTAGACCTGGCATTGGTAGTGTTTACCTTTTGCTCTATGGCAATAGCGGGTGCAATCCCCTTAATATATTCTACTTTTGGTTTGTCTAGTCGGCCCAAAAACTGACGCGCATACGACGAAAGGCTTTCCACATAACGGCGCTGTCCTTCGGCATAAAGCGTATCAAACGCAAGGCTCGACTTACCGGAACCCGAAAGTCCGGTTATAACCACAAGCTTGTTGCGGGGAATGGCTACATCCACATTTTTAAGATTATGCAGCTGTGCGCCTTTTATAATTATGTTTTTTTTGGGTTCGAGTGTTGATATATCGGTTTTTATCATAGCAAAAAGGGTAATGCACAAAGATACTATTTTAGACCGAAAATTTTGTTAAAGGGAAGAAGGGATAAAGAGTTATATTTGGGAAATAAATACTGCCTAAATGAAAATCTTCCGCATCTTACTCTTTTCTTTTTTTTTGTTTGGATGTAAAAACCATTCAGAAAAAATTTCATTTAATGCATCACAAAATAAAACAGATTCAATTGATGTAAAAGCCAGATTTAATGAATATTTTGAGGTTATTAATCATCCATTTCCCATATCTCCAGATCTGGCTCATCAAAATGCTATTCATGATTATTCAGAGTATAAAGATATTTTGCAGGGTGTGGCAAGTGAAGCTGGTAAAGATAAATTTTATATCCGTTATGCTGAATTCTTAAAAACAAAGAATGGAGTTTCTCAGGAAGAAAAGAGAGAAAAACTAATTAGTATTTATAGTTCCCTTAATAGGATTAATTCAATGATAAGAGACGGAGGGACATATTTTGGACACTTAGATAAGAGGATTCCCGGCTATGCCGAATATTCGATTTACATTTCAATAGATAATGATTATTTTGAAAAAGAATATAATATAGAAAATCAGAAAAAACTTTTTATAGAAAGTATAAATCAGCATATAAAAGATGATGAAAGCGTGAATTTATATTATTTAGCTAAAGAGAAAGAGGAAAGAAAAAAGGACTTCGATAACCAAGTAGAGAAGCTTGACAGTCTAATAACTGATTATTATTATCTGAGAATGGCTCAGGAGTTTAATTACAGCCATTATAAATAGAATATGAAACCCCTAACTGATAAAGAATACCTTTTACAAAAATTTCCCGGAAAGGGAGGGTGGACCTATGCGACAATTCCTCAAATAAAACCAGATAAGGAAGCACCTTTTGGCTGGGTTAAGGTAAAAGGCAATATAGATGGTTATGAAATAAAAAGTTATCACCTTATGCCTATGGGTAACGGTAACCTGTTTTTACCTGTTAAGGCAGAAATTCGAAAAAAGATTAAAAAGCAGGCTGGGGATTATGTACATATAACATTGTATAAGGATGATTCGGTTTTTGAGGTGCCACAGGAAATAATAGAATGCCTTAAGCTGGAGCCGGGCGCTTTTGAAAAGTTCTATGCAATTACAAAAGGACAACAGAAAATATTTGTTGACTGGATTTACAGTGCTAAAAAAGAGGAAACTAAAGCCGACAGGATTGCTAAAATGCTACAAATGCTTGAAAAAGGGGAAATGTTATAAAATTCATAAAACTTTGAAAAATGCTTTATACTCTGCTGTTTTTGGGGAATTTTAGTTTATTTATTGCGTTCCAAATGTTAAAATTTAAATTTATTTTTGCATATTAAAATTAAATTATGCTATATTTGGGATATAATTAATTCAAAATTAACATTGCCTATAGAAAAAATTACTTTTTAGGAACAGAAATAAAATTCTGGCTATTTATCGAACCCAAATTCAAAAAACTAAAAAGTATTGCTATGGCTAATGTTGTAATCCCAGATGCCGTTCTGGTTAAGAACTATATGAGCGGCGACGAAAATGCTCTTGCTTGTTTAATCAACAGGCACCAATCAAAAATCTACGGTTTTATTTACTCTAAAGTTACTGATAGGGATATTGCAGATGATATCTTTCAGGATACTTTTATTAAGGTTATCAAAACCCTTAAATCAAACGCGTATAATGAAGAGGGTAAGTTTCTTCCGTGGGTAATGCGTATTTCGCACAACCTTATTGTGGATCACTTCAGAAGAAATAAGAAAATGCCTATGCACCGTGAGACTGAAGAGTTTTCAATCTTTTCTATCATGACAGATAATGCTCCTAATATTGAGAGTATGCTAATTACAACTCAGGTAGAAAACGACCTGCAAAGGCTTATTGAAGAGCTTCCGGATGACCAGAAAGAGGTACTTCAAATGAGAATTTATCAGGATCTTAGTTTTAAGGAAATAGCCGATTTGACTGATGTTAGCATTAATACTGCATTAGGGAGAATGAGGTATGCTCTTATGAATTTGAGAAAACTCATTGAAAAAAATAAAATAATTTTAACGAATTAAACAATA
Organism: Flavobacterium alkalisoli; assembly: GCF_008000935.1. Classification (NCBI taxonomy): domain Bacteria; kingdom Pseudomonadati; phylum Bacteroidota; class Flavobacteriia; order Flavobacteriales; family Flavobacteriaceae; genus Flavobacterium; species Flavobacterium alkalisoli. The sequence continues at coordinate 3,401,128 of NZ_CP042831.1, read as the reverse complement.
TAGGGGCTTCGTTTTGCGTTGTATAGAAAATTAAACATACATACATGGCAAAACTTTACTCTAAAAAGAAATTAGAAGCTCCGGAAATGTTACCAAAGAAAGAAACCATTGCATTTTTACTTAACTATTCTAAAGCATTGACAATAGTTAAGACTTCAGGTAACATGACCTTTGAGAGCATTGCTAATTAAGGAAACCTCCCGCCATTAACGGGAGGTTTTTTTATTGTATTCGTCTATTACGGTTTTACGACCTATAGTTCGGGTAATTATATCTTTCTCTAAATCCCAGCCTCGTGCCGGTGAATACTCCCTTCCGTACCATATAATCTGTAAATGAAGGTCATTCCATAATTCTTCCGGAAAAAGTCTTTTAGCATCCTTTTCGGTTTGCACCACATTTTTACCATTGCTGAATCCCCAACGGTACATTAATCGGTGTATATGGGTATCTACAGGAAAAGCAGGTACACCAAAAGCCTGAGACATAACCACGCTGGCCGTTTTGTGGCCTACAGCTGGTAATTCTTCCAGGTCTTCAAAATTGGCAGGTACTTCGCCGTTATGTTTATCTATAAGTATTTCAGACAGGCCGTGTATCCCTTTTGCTTTCATTGGCGAAAGGCCAACAGGTTTAATTATTTCCCTTATTTCATCTACCGATAGTTTTACCATATCATACGGATTATCGGCGCGTTCAAAAAGGAGAGGGGTTATCTGGTTTACCCTTACGTCGGTACTTTGTGCCGACATCAATACGGCAATAAGCAGTGTATAGGGATCTTTATGATCTAACGGAATAGGAATAGTCTGGTATATTTTATTTAAGGTGTCTATTGTAAACTGTACCTTTTCTGCTTTGGTCATTTTTATGTATTTTTATGAAAAACAAATATACACTTATGACTACATTAAAAAAAGGAGATAAAGCTCCTGATTTTTCGGGAATTGACCAGGATGGAAACAAACATGCATTAGCCGACTATAAAGGTAAAAAACTGGTTGTTTTCTTTTACCCCAAGGCAAATACCCCGGGATGTACGGCAGAAGCCTGTGATTTAAGAGATAATTTTGAACGTTTTAAAGCCAATAACTACGAGCTTTTAGGTGTTAGTGCCGACTCGCAAAAGGCACAGGGTAAGTTTAAGGATAAGTATGAGTTTCCCTTTCCGCTTATTGCCGATGAGGATAAGGCTGTGATTAATGCCTTTGGGGTATGGGGCCCTAAGAAATTTATGGGACGTGAGTATGATGGTATTCACCGAACCACATTTGTAATAGATGAAAACGGTATTATTGATGAGGTTATAGAAAAAGTAAAGACAAAGGCTCACGCCGAACAGATATTAAAATAAAAAAAAGGTTCTCTCAATTACCTTTTGTAAAAATATGAAGGGTTGTATAATAGTTATACAACCCTTTTATAAAGTGTGTTATAAAACTAAGCGTTGACTATTTTGTTTTTATCTGTTGAAATATATTTAAGATAAAAAAGACTGCTAAAATTAACCAAAATGCAAAAATTATATAAACATTAAAATTAGTCAATATATATGTAATAAAAGCTGCTGTTAAGTAAATAATAAGCGTTAATGCTATGACTTTTATTTTATATCTTACCATAATTCAAATATTTTTTTATTAAATCTTTTTAGCTTCATAATCAAGCCCCTGTTCAGGCTGCTGTACTCTGTACTTAATAACTTTACCTGTATTATCAAAAGTAAATTCATAACTGACTTCAGGCTGAAACCCATCGATAATAAACTTTGTTTGGGACACAGGTATAAGTTCATATCTTTCCTCCGGACTTACAGGAACATAAATCTTACCGCTCTCATAAACTATTTCTTTTGTTTTACCTGTGTCGGTTAAGTATTTGCCTTCACATTGCTGTAGTATACTGTTATCTATCTTTATCTTTTGTTCTAATGGTTTGCCATACAGTATTAACCTGATGTTTTTTATAGGCATTTCTGTAGTCGATAGCGCATTATTTTGAAGCAGTATAATAGTTTTGTCATTATCAAGATGCCTTTCTATATAGGTTACATAGCCGCCCCAGCTTCCGCTATGCAAGGCTATTTTACCATAATCCGGAGAGTTTGTAAGCATCCATCCAAAGCCATAATCTGTGCTTCTTTGTCCTGACATTTCATAAGAAGAAAAAATCATTTTTCTGTCTGTATCCGTAATCAACGTATTGCCATATAAGGCCCGGTCCCATTTTAATAAATCCTCAAGATTGGAGTTAACCATACCATCACCCACAATTCCGTCCAGATAAACTACATAAAATTCGTTTCCTAATTCATCCGGAGTAAACTTTCTGTTTAGTTCTTTAGAAAAAAAATAACCTGATGCATAGTTGTTTTTTATTTCCGGTTTAAACCATCTTCTGTATACAAAAGTATTTTGCATTTTAAGAGGTTTAAAAATTACTTCGTTTAAGTATTCGCCATACGATTTTTTACTAACTCTTTCAATTATTGTTGCCAAAAGCATATAGCCTGTATTACTGTATTCCCATTTATCATTAGGAGTAAAAAGAGGAGAGGGTTTTAGCTTTTCAAATACTTTTATAACATCGTCATTTGTGGCTATTTTTGTCTTATCCCACTCTTTTTCCATTAAATCCATGTAATCAGGCAATCCTCCAGTATGAGTTAGCAGGTTTAGTATTGTTACATTATTATAAAAAGAAAGTTCAGGTATATACTTACTTATTTTATCATCATAAGATAATTTTCCTTTTTTTTGAAGCTGTACAATACCCATTGCGGTAAATTGTTTTGATACGGATGCAAGCTCAAAACAGGTTTGAAGGTTTAGCTTTTCCTGTGTTTTTTCATTTGCAAGCCCAAAGCTTTTCTGATAAACAATAGTACCTTTTTCTGCTACAAGTATATTACCGTTAAAAGCATTTTTATTAAAAAGTTCATTCATATAATTATCTAATGTCTCAGCTCTTTGGGAATAAGCCTGAAAGCATACAAATAGTAAGAGTAATCCTTGAATTATATTTTTTTTCATATTAGTTGGATTGGTTTTATACTCTAACGCTAAACTTAATGTTATAATGTGTAGAAATATCAATAAAATACAGTCAACAGGCTGCTTTCTTATTTTATTTTTATCTTGAAGATAAGTATCTCAAACCCGTCAGAATATACAGTTAGTTCCCTTATTCTTTTATTTTCTATCGGATAATCAAAAGTCAGTATAGTGCCTATACGTTTAAATTTAGTTTGAGTGTATTCGTCTGGCTTTAGATTTGTTGTCGTATGCATAGTAAAAGGTCCGGTATAATTTTCAACCTCTATTTCAAAGTGAATAGTATCGCCAACCCTTGCATTAATTATACCTGATTCAGGTTTGACGATTTTTATGTAAGGTATTATTCCTTTTTCGTAATAAGGTTGATTTTTATAGTCTTCCATAGCATTTACGTATGGTTTATGTCTTATCCACTCAGGGTCTTCAGGAAAGTGATCAATCAGTAGTTTGTCATGAGGAATAAGCCAGTAAAAATAATTACGGCGTTTAACAAAACTTTCAAGTTTTCCTTTTTCATTTTTGAAACAATAACCGGCTCCCCAGGTTGCATCTATATAATAATATTTATCATCAATAAGCATTACGTTCCAGGCATGATCAAGCTTTCCTGTTTTTCCTATTTCCCCTTTTTTCTGTTTTATATATCCGCTAACAACAGAACTTTGTATACCGGATAAATCACACATTTTTTTAAACAACCAGGAATATCCGGAACAGATTGCTTTCTTTTTGGAAATAATATTTTTTAAATAATTGTCTTCCCATTTAGCATATGCTTTACCATACTCTTTTCCGGCCTTATGTTCAGGCATGCCCATATCGCCGTCGCCTTTATTATATGCTTTATAATCGTACTCTATATTTTCTGTAATCCACATAAATATGGCACGGCTTTTCTCCAGCTGTGTAGTACAGTTTTTGGTTAGGTCACTAACTAATAAAGGGATATCTCCTTTGTACTGGGTATAGACAGCAAGGCTATCAATTTCGTAATAAGGATTGTTGAATTTATAAAGCTTCTTTTCCTGAGCATTGCTTAAAAGGGTAAAGAGGATAAGGGTAAAGTAAATAAGTGTTTTTTTCATTAAAAAGTAAGGTGATAAAGCGTAAATATAAAGAAAAAGCAGCCAATCGGCTGCTTTTTGATATTATTGGTTTTGTTCTGCTACAAGTTTTTTAGGATCGTAACCAAACAAGTGGTTTTTCTTAATGGTATCGGCTACACCCGGAGGAAGCATATCTTCCCAACCCGATTTACCTTTGCTTATCATTTTTAATACCTCTCGGGAGAAGATGTCAAGGTGGTGTTCATCCACATCCTTAATATCTATTACTTTACCGTTAAACTTGAAGAACTTATAAAGCTCTTTCATTCTTGGGTGTACCATAAGATTTTCAGAATCTATAATCTCGCCATTTTCTTTCATAGGGTACAGGAATACTTTAAGGTCGCGGTAGAATAGTTTACCAAATGCCTCAAGTATACCTCCGCTAAGGTGGCGGTAGTATTTTTCGTCAAATATATCTACAAGGTTATTTACCCCCATTGCAAGTCCCATACGGGCTTTGGTGTAGCTGGAGAAGTATTCAACTACTTTGTAATATTCCTGGAAGTTAGAGATCATAACAGTTTGCCCTAGTGAACAAAGTAATTCGGCCCTGTCCATAAAGTCACGCTCATCAATCTCCCCTTCAGATCGAAGGTTAGAAAGGGTGATTTCAAATATTACAAGAGCTTTGTCTTTCTCAACTTTGTTTTCTTCTATAAACATCTGGTATGATTTCTCATACATATCCATGTTTACCTTAGTAACAGGGCGGAAGCTACCCCTTAAAGCAAGAATGTTTTTCTTGTAAAGGATGGCTGCCGGAAGTATGTTGTGGCCGTCAGGGCCAAACATTACAGCATCGGTCATTCCGTTTTTAACAAGCTGAAGGCTCATTAAGCGGTTATCCACATCGGCAAAGCGCGGACCTGAGAAGTTGATAGTGTCAATTTCAAGCTGGTCTTTGTCTAAGTGGTCGTATAAATAGCGTAAAAGCTTTTTAGGATCGTTGTATTTGTAGTAAGCACCATAAATAAGGTTAACACCCAGTATACCCAGAGTTTCCTGTTGTAGCCTGGCATCGTTTTCCTTAAAGCGTATGTGAAGGGTAATCTCGTTATAATCTTCATCAGGCTCAACCTGGTATTTAATACCTATCCATCCGTGGCCTTTAAACTGCTTGGCAAAGTCTATGGTAGCAACAGTATTGGCATAACTAAAAAACATCTTGTTAGGATGCTTATCCCTTTTTAGCCTGTTTTCAATAAGTCTTACCTCATGTGCCAGCATTTTTTTTAGTCGGCTTTCGGTTACATACCTGCCGTCTTCTTCGTTACCGTATATGGCATCGCTAAAGTCTTTGTCGTAAGCAGACATGGCTTTTGCTATCGTACCCGAAGAACCACCAGCCCTGAAAAAATGGCGGACGGTTTCCTGTCCGGCGCCTATTTCTGCAAAAGTACCGTATATGTTCTCGTTAAGGTTTATCCTTAGAGCCTTGTCCTTTATAGAAGGAACGTGCTCAATAATCTTGTCTCCTTTCAGAGTGATATCAGAATCTTTTAATTTCATGGAAGTGCAATGATATTTGCAAAGTTAGGAAAAGAGGACTTTTAATAAAAGATAAATCCTATTTTTGTAAAAAAATAACGTGTGATTAAAGTATGGTTTTTAGGAACGGGAACTTCACAGGGTATACCTGTAATAGGATGTAACGATCCTGTTTGCCTTAGTGAAGACCCCAGGGATAAGCGCCTGCGAGTATCTATACTGATACAGTGGGACGATTATTCATACGTTATTGACTGTGGCCCTGATTTCAGACAACAGATGCTTACTTCCAAATCTCATAAACTTGACGGTATATTATTTACTCACGAGCATGCCGATCACACCGCCGGACTTGATGATATAAGGCCTTTTTTCTTTCGTCAGGGAGATATTCCAATATATGCCCATAAAAGGGTTTTAACCGAGCTGGAAAAAAGATTTGACTATATTTTTGAGCAGGAAAACAAATATCCGGGAGCCCCTTCTGTAAAAGAGCATGAAGTAAAAAACAATGAAAACTTTACCCTAGGTAACAAAACCGTAATTCCTGTAAATATAATGCATGGCAATCTTCAGGTATTTGGATACAGGATTGATGATTTTGCCTACCTTACCGATGTTAAAGCCGTAGAGGCGGAGGAGAGGGAAAAGCTTAAAGGGTTGAAAGTAATGGTGGTTAGCGCTCTTAGGGAGGCGGAGCATCCTACACATTTTAATCTTGATGAGGCTCTTGCCTTTATAGAAGAGCTTAAACCGGAAAAAGCTTACCTTACCCATATTAGCCATTTAATGGGATTTCATGCCGAAGTGCAAAATAAATTACCGGAAAATGTGTTTTTAGCTTATGATAACCTACAAATAACCTTATAACCCCAATTATGAAAAAGAACATTTTTTTATACCTGTTTATTTTCTCTTTACTTATTAATGTTTTTACATATATGTATTTCACTAATAAGATGAAGTTTGAGACTACCAGAATTGAAAATCTTGAAATAAAGGCTAACTCTTTAAAAGACAGTCTTAAAATGGATGTCGATAAGTTATATGATGCTAATTATTTTACTTTGGGGCAAAATGATAATGCACAGGAATACTTTGCCGGTATGGATATAGAAAAGATACAGATAGCTGTAAGGGATGCGATTTATTCAGGTAACGGTAAAGCAGGAGGAAACCCTTTAATTAATTATCCGCAGATAGAAGGTAGGCCTTTTACAATTAACAACTATAGGATACTTAATAACCGTTGGGTAATTGTAGATTTTTCTAACGGGAAAGTTTACGGAGAATCTATACTTAAATATTTTGTTGAAGACGACGGAAGCATCACTTTTGAGACTGCCGAATCGCTTTTACATGCCAATACGTTTAATTAATTTTCGTATTTTAGATTAATCAAATAGAAGACGATGAAAAAGTTATTGATGCTGCTGTTTGCAGGATTATCATTTATTTCCTGTGAGCAAATGCTTAAAGATCGTGGAGGGGATGCAGAAGTTGAGCCGGAGAAAAAAGTTGTTTTAGGGAATGATAAGGATGCTAAAGGATGTGTTACTTCTGCCGGATACAGATGGTCTTTACTAAAGAAGGAATGTATAAGGGTTTTTGAAGACGGATACAGGCTTAACCCGTTAAACGAACTGAAAGAAACAGGAAACTCGCTAAGCGCTTTTATTATTTTTAATGATGATAAATCGGTTGCAGAACTGTTTTTACCCGATGGTTCAAAATCTTATCTTTTGTCTAAAAAAGAAGACGGGATTTATAAGTCGGATGAATGGGAGCTGGAGATAAACAAAGACTATACTTTATCTAAAGAGGGCGTTGCGTTATATGCCGGAGCACTTATAGAAGAACACCGTGTAACAGGTGATGATAACGAACAGAGTTAAAAAATATACAGTAATAAAAAAGGCGGTTTTAAACCGCCTTTTTTATTTTTTTAGCCATGCTAATAAATCGTAGAAGTTTTGTGGTGTTACACCATGCCCTACAGGGTATTCATGATATTCCACATCAAGTTTCAGGTCTTTTAGTACTTCCGGGGCTTTTCTTGCCCAGTCTACCGGTATTACCTGATCTACTACGCCGTGAGATATAAAGAAGCGTAGTTTTTCAATATCTTTTGTATTAAAGCCTTTGTCTATAATATCAAGGTTAAGGTAACCGCTAAGAGCTACTACACGCTGTATCTTTTCCGGATAGGTAAGCGCGATTGAATAGCTTAAAATAGCTCCCTGGCTAAAGCCTAAAAGGGTAACCTTATCTGCATCTATAGGGTATTTTTTTAAAAGCTCATCAATAAACTTTACTATAAGTTCTCTTGACTCAACAGCCTGATTGTCGTCAGAGAATTTATTCATGTCCGAATCAAAGCTAATGGCATACCAGGCATTTCCGTATGGAGGGATGTGATAGGGTGCCCTTGCAGAGATTATATAGTATTCTTCGGGTAATTGAGATGCAAAAGAAAATAAATCCTCTTCGTTACTGCCATAACCGTGCAGCAGTAGAATTAACGGATTTTTATCCTGTTTTACTTTTGGCTCTCTTATTAAATAATATAAAGATTCACTCATCATTAAAGTCCTTTAAAAAGTTTTTGGAAAAACGGACCAACTATTGGTGCTAATGCCATTTGTCCCTGTATGGCTCCTAAAAACCCAAATACCCAAAGGATAAAAAAGAACAGGTAGAAAGCGGAGCTCACCATCCAGCTGTCAAAATACCCGATAGGATAGCCTAAAGCTAAAAAGGTAAGTATTAATCCTAATGCCTGACGTATATGAAAAGAGGCAAACGGGCTTTTTGTTTCGCTGTTTTGAACAATAGCTATAATAGTACCTATTATGGTTAAGTAGCTTATTATGGCAATGGTTTTTCCGTTATTATTTTCGGTATTCATTATTCGTTTATAATTAATTTTCCGTTGTTGTATATTCCGTAGGCCTTTCCTTTAAGTTCCTGTCCTAAAAAGGCAGAGTTCTTAGATTTTGAAAGGATATTGGCTTTTGTAAAGGTATGGTTTCCTTTTGTAGTAAATAGGGTAAAGGATGCCTTAGCATTCTCCTCTATGGCGTGGTCTTCTACCTTAAAGATTTTTTTACCTCCTGTTAGTTTTTCAATGATTACATCTGCAGGAAGAACATTCATTAATGCACCAAAAGCAGTTTCAAGTCCTACAGTACCATTTTTGGCAAGATCAAACTCCATTTTTTTCTGTTCGATATCAAGCGGATTATGGTCGCTGGTAATAATATCAATAGTACCGTCAAGAACACCATCAATAAGTGCTTTTCTGATAGCATCCGGCCTTAGTGGCGGAGTTACCTTGTAACGGGTGTCAAAGTCCTTAAGTACTTCATCTGTCAATACTAAATGGTGTACCGAAACACTACAGGTTACATTAAGTCCTTTAGCTTTAGCTTCGCGTATCAGTTGTACCGATTTTTCGGTAGAAACTGTTGGGATATGCATTTTACCACCTGTATATTCAAGAAGGAATAGGTTGCGGGCAATCTGTAATTCTTCGGCAAGGGCAGGTATACCTTTAAGTCCTAATCTTGTACTTACTATGCCTTCGTGTACAACTCCTTTTCCTTTTATTTTGCTGTCCTGTGCATAAGCAATTACAAGTCCGTCAAAATCCTGAACATACTGTAGTGCTATTTTAAGCAGATTGGCATCGGCAAGGTCTTTATTATAATCACCAAAGGCAACTGCTCCGGCGTTTTGCATGTCGTATAATTCGGCTATATCAAGTCCTTCGCTTCCTTTTGTAAGAGCCCCTATAGGGTGTAGTGATGTAGCGGCGTTACGGGCTTTACTAAGTACAAAACTTACATCTGCCTGATTATCTATAACAGGGTTTGCATTAGGCTGCAGGGCAACATCGGTAAAACCGCTTCTTGCTGCAACATTAAGTCCGTTTTTAATAGTTTCCCTGTCTTCATAACCGGGTTCACCAAAATTTACCGAACTATCAAACCATCCTCTGGATATATGAAGGTTATCCAGTTGTATAATGTCAAAATTTGCTTCTTCGGCAATATCTTTTCCTATTTTGGTTATTACACCATTTTCTACTTTAATATCAACAGCCTGATTGTTGAATTTGCTGTTTTTATCAATAATGGTAGCGTTTTTAAAGATCAGGTTCATTTTACAAATTTTTGGATAAAAAGTTCTAATAACAGGAATACCAGCGTACCGATAATAAACCATTTCCATAATTCGCTGGCGGTCCTTTGTGATTTAATATCGTTGTATACGGTTGAAACAGAATCTGTTTTTGTATAGTCTTTTAAAATATTTTCGTTTTGCAGGCTCAGGTTACTTTCCGTTCGAGGATAGTTGAAGCTTACGTTCTTTAAAACTTCGTTGTTCTTAACCACGCTGTAGTTTCCTGCAGTTTCGGGATAATCGCCAAAAGAAAGCTTAATCTTGTTGTTAAGTATCTGCTGCATAGGGATAAAGTCGGCCTCCTCGTTTTTAACGGTTACCACTTCATCTTTAGAAAGCAAGGCATCTATAATAAGGCTTTGGTTTTCACCTATTGTTATGGCTGTTATACCTGTTTTTCCGCTGTTTTGTGCCATATTGTAAAAAGTAGGCACTATAAGCGGAGAATTCTGGAAATTACTGTTTTGCTTATTGATAGCAGCCGAGAAGATATACACATTACCCAAACGGTTTGTTGCCGATGCCAGGAAAGGAGTCTGGTCTGCATAGCTTAATACCGGCAAGGCAGTGCCTGAAAGGGTATAGGCCGAGTTTACCTTAGGGTATTGGAAATTATCGGTTTTCTTCTCGAAAACGGTTTGATATAGCGGATGGCTAAATGAAATTTTAGTGATTTGCCTTTCGGTTTGTGTGGCAGCCTGTAGTGTGGCATTACCAAAGCCCGAAAGCAGGCTGTTTAGGTTTTGTACAGAACCATCAGGAGCAGGTATAATAACTACATTGCCTCCTTTTGCATAAAAGGATTTAAGGGTAGTAATTAATGCCTGAGGTATTTCCTTAAGTTCGTTAAGTATTATGGCATCCTGTTTTTCAAGACTGTTATAGTCTACAGCCCCTAGCTCTGATGAAGTGAAAACAAAATCGTCTTCGGTATAAATTCTGGAAAGGAATTTGTTTTTAGCGTTTTCCCCAATAGCCAGTACATTAGATTTTTCAGGTTTTGTAATACTGAAATAATAATCGTTATCGTAAGAAAGGCTGTTATCTGAAATGGAAACATGCCCGTGAAAATCTTTTTTAGGTATGGTGAAAGTCAGCGTTTCTGATGCCTCAGTAAACTTAGCAAGCGTTTTTGCTGTAAGTTCCTTACCGTTGTATAAAGCTACAGACACATCGTTATCTGCTTTTCCGTAAGCCTTAAGCGTAACACCTATTTCATAAAAATTATCCAGTGTTTGTGAAATGTAAACGCTGTCTACAGCCACATTGGCTTTGTTTTCGGCTTTTGGGACTATAAAGTATACAGGTTTATCTGAATCAAGGCTGCTTATATTTTTGGTGTCGAGATTAATTGCATCGGTAATAACCACAATGTCTTTTCCTGTATTCGGTTTTTTTGTTTCTGCTTTGGTAAGCAGGAAGTCAGGATGAAAAGGCACCGAGCTGTAATTAGTGTTTTGCAGTTCTTTTTGTATTGTCTTTACATCGGTATCCCAATAGGCTCCTGTAGTTGTAATAAGCGAAAACTGTTGGTCTTCGGGAGTGTTTTCCAGTATATCCTGTACAGCTCTTTTAAGCAGTTCGCCCTTGCTTCCTTTTGCCTGCATTGAAAAGGAATTATCAAGAAGGATAACCATTTCGTTGCTTTTATTATTGCTGTCGCTAGCCTTAAAAAAAGGTTGTGCAAAAGCTATAATAAGGCATGCCAGTAAAAACAATCGGGTAAAAAGTAAAAGCCATTTCTTGATTTTAGAGCTTTTGCGGGTTTGCATATTAAGCTCTTTAAGGAAACGCACATTTGTAAAATATTCTTTCTGAAAGCGGCGCAGCTGGAATAAATGTACCAGGACGGGAATTACCAACAGGAATAAGAAGTAAAGGATTTCCGGGTGTTTGAACTGCATTTAGTTGAAAGTTTGTCAAAAATACAAATTTTTATTCTAAATGAAACAGCATATTCTCAGGATAAATTTCACATAATATTTAAATACCCTATTTTTGTTATCCTTAAATTACACACATGAAAATAGCCCGTTTACTTATTTTGTTAGGGTGCATGAGTTTACATGCACAGGATAATTATAACCTTATTGTTGGTACTTATACCAATGCCTGCCCAAGCAAGGGAATTTATGTGTATGATTTTAATGCTTCTACAGGAGAAACCAAACTTAAAAACACTAGTGAAGATGTTATTAATCCAAGCTATGTAACGGTTTCGGGCGATAATAAGTTTTTGTACAGCGTTAACGAAAACGGTGAAGAAAGCACAGTAAGTTCTTTTAAGTATAATGCTGCTACAGGGAAAATAGAGCTAATCAATAAAAAGGATTCTAAAGGTGCCGACCCATGCTATATAATTAATGATGATAAGCATGTAATTGTAGCTAATTATTCGGGTGGTACGATAGCTGTTTTCGGGAAGGATAAGCATGGAGGAATTACAAAAGCCAAACAGGTTATAAAGCATAACGGAAGCAGTATTAATAAGCAGCGCCAGGAAAGTGCACATGTGCATATGGTATACTTTTCTCCCGATAAGAAATATGTTTTTGCTAACGACTTAGGTACCGATAAGATTTATGTTTATAAGTATGATAAGGACACTGATGACGAGGATAATATATTAATCCTTGCCAATACAATTGATGTTAAAGGAGGTAGCGGGCCAAGACATTTGGTTTTTAGCCCTAACGGTGTTTTCTTTTATGTACTGCAGGAACTGGACGGTACATTAACCTCTTACAGTTATGTAAAGGGGAAAGTTGAGAAAGTTCAGGAAACCACAATTGTTGCAAACGGATTTACCGGACAAACAGGAGCAGCTGATATACATATATCTCACGACGGTAAATATTTGTATGCTACGAATAGGGGAGATGCCAATACCATTACCGTATTTAAGGTACATGCTAACGGAAGGATTAATCAGGTACAGCAAATAACTACAGAAGGACAGGGGCCACGTAACTTTGCTTTCGGCCCTAAAGAGAATTATTTACTGGTTGCTAACCAAATTAGCAATGACATTATATTTTTTAAAAGAGATAAGACAACGGGCTTACTAACCGATACGGGGAAATGTATAGAGCTTTGCTCTCCGGTGTGTTTAGTGTTTACTCCGGCTAAGTAATAAAAAAGAGGGATTATTTCCCTCTTTTTCTTTTTTGTGCTTTTTTCTTCTCGGCGTTACGGTTTCTTGGTTCCGTCTTTTTCGGGTTTCTTTTACCCGGACCGCCAAGGTTGACTTTTTTGTTTTTGTCTTTCTTATCGTGAAAGGCACCAGCGCCATCAAGTTTAGGTTTCTTTAAAAGGAACTTTACTTTCTTCCTCTCTTTTTCAAACTCAAGCAGCCTTTCTGCAATTTCAATATGTTCAGGCATTGAAAGTATTTCAATTTCCTTTTCCATTAAAAGTTCGGCTTCAATTTGCAGTTCTTCCTCTTTAGGGCCTATAAAGCTTATTGCTATACCGGTCTTGTCAGCACGTCCTGTACGCCCAATACGGTGAATGTACTGTTCCTCAACTTCGGGGAATTCCATGTTTATAACATGTGATACATCCGATATATCAAGACCACGGGCCATAACATCGGTAGTTACAATACCCCTAAGTCCGCCATCCTGAAAGGTAGCCATGGTATTTAGCCTGTAATTTTGCGATTTGTTAGAGTGGATAACACCAAACTGACCAGGGAAAGTCTCATCAATCTGTTCCATCAAAATATCGGCAGTCTTTTTATTGTTTACAAACACCAGTACCCTGTTCATGTCCTCATTGCTTTCCAGCAGGTGTTTAAGTAAATTTATTTTGGTAAGGAAGTTTGGCACATGGTATCCCAGTTGTTTGATTTTTTCAAGCGGTGTGCCCGATGCTGCTAATGTTACCTCTTCCGGGAAATCAAAAAAGTCGTTAAGCATCTCATCCACATCGTCTGTCATGGTAGCAGAGAACAGGATATTTTGCCTTTTGGCCTTCATCATGGAAAGGATAGATGTTACCTGAAAACGGAATCCAAGATTAAGGATTTCGTCAAACTCGTCGATTACCAGTTTTTGCAGGGCATCAAAACGTACAACATTATCCAGTGCAAGGTCCATTAGCCTTCCCGGTGTACCTACAAGTATATCCACACCTTCATAAACAAGGTTCTTTTGGGTATTAATGTTTACACCCCCATATACAGCAAGTGTACGGATTGACATGTATTTAGAAAGTTTTTCTACCTCTTCGGCAACCTGTACCACAAGTTCGCGGGTAGGCACTATAATCACTACACGCGGAGTATCGGTTTTGGCAAATTTCCATTGCTTTAATATGGGTAGAAGGTAGGCAAAGGTTTTACCTGTACCTGTTTGTGCAATACCCATCATGTCGCGGCCTGAAAGTATTACGGGCATCGATTTTACCTGAATAGGCGTAGGGGTTTCAAACCCAAGTTCGTCAAGTGCTTTTTGAAGCGATTTAGGTAAATCGAGATCGTGAAATGTGGCCATTGCATTTTATTTTGTGCAAAGATAGTTATAATAATTGAGGACTGGGGTACGGAATACACCACTTGAAAAAAGAAAGCTGATTTAAAGTAGGGAATTTTTGTTTTTGCTTGTTTAAGTAAAAAAGTTAGCTAAAACTTTAAAGAAACAATATTTTTTTAACCTAAAACCAACTTTGCTATGAAATTAAGATTACCTTTTTTAACCCTAATGGTTTTATTTGTTACCAGTGTATTTGCACAAACAACAGCAAACCAGCCACCCGATATTACACAATGTAGTTGGGAAATTTTTAACCTTACACAACAAAACGAAATTATTTTAGGGGATCAGGACCCTCAGAGCTTTTTGGTCACCTATCATGAAACGCAAATTGATGCAGAAGAGGGAACAAACCCCATTCCTAACTCCATGCAGTATGTGTCTATTAGTAATCCGCAAACCATATATGCAAGAGTATCAAATGTTAATGATACTAGCTTTGCCACAACTTCATTTCAGATTGAATGGTGGAGTTGGGACGTAATACCTATTAATCAGCCTGCTCCTATACAAGCCTGTTATACAGGAGATGAAGAATTTGTTACTGTTGATCTTACCAACCAGGAAGAGTATATTTTAGGAGAGATTTTCGGACAGATGACAGTAACCTACTATTTAACCGGAAATGATGTAGAGATGGGTACTAACCCAATTACTAATCCTGAAACTTTTGAGTGGCCTATTGAAGGACTTGAATATGTTTTTGTTAGAATTGAAAACCCTGTTACAGGATGTTATAATGTAACTGTAATTTATGCAGAGATTGTGGCATGTACTGATAATGTAATTTCAGGAACTTTAGCTTATGATGATGGGGAGAATGGTTGTGATGATGGTACACCTGGGGCATTTGTAATGTTAAGCCTAACACACGATAATGATGTTTTCTATACTTACACTGACGCAAACGGAAACTATACATTTTTAAATGTACCGGATGGGGTAAACTATATTAACGTGATGGGACAGGGACCACAAACCTATCAAACAGTTCCGGCATCTTATACCTTAACTACACCGGGAGTAATAGAGGGTAACAATTTTTGCCTTACAGCACCAGATCCGTATAATGATGTAATGGTATATATAATTCCGTATCAGTTGCCAAGGCCGGGATTCCCTTTTCATTGCAAACTATTACTTCAAAATTTAGGTAATACTACACTTAATGGTGCAGTTACTCTTGAGTTTGATGACACTATCATGGCTTATGACAGTTCTTCACCTATGATGAATTTAACGGGTAATACTCTTGATGTTTATTATACCAATCTAGAACCTTTTACGCCACAATATGTAGATGTGTATTTTACTGTATTTACTCCGCCAACGGTAAATGCCGGAGATATTTTAAATCTTGTTGCCAATGTTACGGCTGTTGAAGGAGACGACAACCTTTCTAATAATGTTGACGATCTTGATTTAGAGGTTGTAAATTCATGGGACCCTAACGATATTGCATGCCGTGAAGGTGAGTACATTACAGAGGAACAGGCAGACGGATACCTACATTATCTTATAAGATTCCAAAATACAGGTAATGCTGATGCAGTGAATATAAGAGTTGAAGATATTCTGGACGACAAGTTTGATGTATCAACTTTCCAACCTATAGCTTCAAGCCATGATTACAGGATAGAGATAGAAAATAATACGGTACAGTTTATATTTGATAATATTAACCTGCCAGGGGAGGAAATTAACGAACCAGAAAGTCATGGTTATATAAGCTACAGGATTAAGCCAATGTCAAACGTGCAGTTAGGTGATACTTTTGAGGCCACAGCAGGTATTTATTTCGACTTTAATGAGCCTATTGTAACAAATACAGCTACCACAACTATCCAAAGTTTAGGTATTGCGCAAAACAGTAAAGGTTTGTTTACATTGTATCCAAACCCTGCCAAAAACATAGTAAATATTGACTTTGCCAAAAATACAGCTAATACTGTTAGCATTAGCGTATCTGATATTTCAGGTAAAACTGTACTTGCTAAAAATATTAGCAACGGCGAAAATTCGTTTGATGTTTCATCACTTACATCAGGAATGTATTTTGTAAATATCAAAGCTGATAATAAACAACAGATTATAAAACTGATGATAGATTAAATATTAATTGTTTCTAGGTTAAATACCCTGTCCTTTGGTCAGGGTATTTTTTTGTTGAGAATTTCACATTTTGTTAACTCTGTAAAAGATAAAAAGTGTAATTACATCGAAATCATAATGTTAGATATATGTTGGATTGACTATCGTTTTACCTTCGGGCTGCAGTTAAAAAATAACTGTTTATGTCAAACCAACTAATTTTTAAGATTATGAAAACCAAATTACTTTTTATGGGGTTGTTTGCCGCGCTTATTTTGAGTTCGTGTGCAAATGAAGAAAATCAAAACACCAGTGATTTAAAACTAAAGGCAGAGGACAACAACTCTCTTGCCATATTACAATCTAAGGCTTTAAACGATTTAAGGCAACAATTTGTTTTTGATGCAGGAGAGGAAAGAGTCTCTTTTAAGTCTAAGAGCGGTGTAAAAATTGATATCAATACTTCTACATTAAGGGTTAAAGGAAACCCTGTATCGGGACCGGTAGTTGTGGAGTATATTGAGATTTTTGGACGAGGGGATATGCTAACGGCAAATAAAACGGCTTCGGGTATATCAAATCAGTCTGAGAATCAGGAAGCGGCAGCACCTCTTGTTACAGGTGGTGAGTTTTATGTTAATATGACTACCGAAGAAGGTGAGAATATTGACGATGGCGCCGAGTATCAGCTTACTGTACCTACAGAATTAACCGGGGGTGATGATGAGGATATGACCTCATGGACAGGTGAAGAAGAAGATACTAATGGTGACGGAGAAGGTGATGATGACGGCGACGTAACCTGGGATGAAGATACTGACGAAAACGGTGATGATAAAGATGTTCCTGTTGAGGAAGGAGCTTATATATTGACATTAGACAGGTTTGGATGGTGCAATATTGATAAGCTTGAACAGTTTGGAGGAGAGAAAACCAACATTTTTGTCGATGTTCCAAACGGGTTTGATAATCATAACTCTAAAGTATATATAGCTTTTGACGGACAGATAAACATGATGTTCAGGATAGACGATTATGATAATGCAGCTCAGCTTTTCCAAAACATAAACAATGTTATACCATTAGGAGTACAATGCCATGTAATTTTTGCATCAGGGCAGGGTAACCAGTGGTTATATGCTGTAAAGTCTCTTACAACTGTTCCTAACGGTGTTGTTGTATTTACTCAGGGAGACATTGTAACAGCAACTCAAAATGACGTAATAAATATGCTTAATAGTCTCCCTTAAAAATGATTTCCTGCTTAGTTTGAATCTCTGCCATTGGCAGAGATTTTTTTGTTTTTATAATTTCTATCAATTAAAAATTAATTCCCTTTTTGTTAAAAAGTTCATTATTCACAAGGCAGGGGTTAATTTAATTACTTAATTTTAAGTTATAAAACAAACCAATTCATGAAAGATAAAATAGTTCATAAGCTTAATGAACTGCAGGCCACAGCCATTTGTGGTAACGATATCAGTTCGTCATGCTTATATGTATCCGCCTTAACAATAGCTTATGCCGGGCAATATGCCTGGATATCACTTTTAGTGGTTGCCGTAGTATTATTTATGTTCAGGAAAATTTATGGTGAAGTAGTAGGTGCACTTCCGTTAAATGGAGGTGCATACAATGTATTATTAAATACTTCTTCCAAAAGGGTGGCTTCTATAGCTGCTATATTGACCGTACTCTCCTATATGGCAACGGCAGTTATTTCGGCAGGTGAGGCGATGCATTATCTTCATAATATTTTTCACGGGATTAATGTACAAATAGCCACAATTGTTGTTCTGCTCATATTTACAGGACTGGCAATAATAGGTATTGGTGAATCGGCAGCGGTTGCGGTCTTTATCTTTATTGTCCATTTGGCTTCATTAACACTTTTGGTAGTAGCTGCAATATTTTTCCTTATCAATCATGGTACTGAGACTTTTGAATTAAACTGGAGTCTTCCGCATAACCCCCGGGGTATTGTGTATACCCTGTTTTTAGGATTCTCGGCTGCGATGTTGGGTATTTCGGGGTTTGAGAGTTCTGCTAACTTTGTAGAAGAGCAACAGCCTGGTGTTTTCAGGAAAACCCTGCGCAACATGTGGGGAATAGTCAGTTTTTTTAATCCGGTAATAGCACTGCTTATCATTGCAATTTTGCCAATAGTTCAGGTAGAAGGGCATCAGGAATCGTTACTGTCTTATTTAGGGCAGATAACCGGAGGGAACTGGTTATCGTGGGTAATTTCAATAGATGCTGTTTTAGTACTATGTGGTGCAGTATTAACTTCTTTTGTTGGTGTTTCGGGGCTACTTAAACGTATGACGTTAGACCGTATTTTACCTAACTATTTTCTTAAGGAAAACAAGAATGGCAGCAGTTACAGAATAATTATTACCTTCTTTATTCTGTGTGTATCTGTTTTATATGCTACTAAAGGTGACCTAGCATCTCTTGCAGGGGTGTACACGTTTTCTTTTTTAGCTGTTATGGCACTATTTGGAATAGGAAACCTGTTACTTAAAATAAAAAGGAAAAGATTGCCAAGACCCGAAAAAGCAAATGCCTTTGTGGTCGTTATTGCCATATGTTTTATAATAATTGGCTTTAGGGGTAACATGGTTGTAGGTAAGAATGGAGAAGGGATGAGAGCCTTTCAAACCTTTGTTCAGTACCTAATACCTGCACTTATATTTGTTTTCCTAATGCTAAACAGGGCAGTACTTATAAATGTGGCGGTAAGTGTAGTGTCTTACTTCTATAAACCCATCAGGAAGTTTACCATAGTAAGTAACCGTTATCTGGAAAGATTAAACAGGAAAATACATTCGCAGGAGTTTGTTTTCTTTACAAAAGGTGATAATGTGGGTATATTAAATAAGGTAATGCAGTATGTTGAGGATAATGAAACGACAAAGAAACTTAAGATTGTAAATGTAAAATCTCCCGAAACAAATAACGAAGCCCTTAAAAAAGACTTAGAGGTTTTAGACAGGGCCTATCCCGAGATACATATTGAGTTTATAGAAATAAACGGGACATTTGGTCCTGATCTGATAGATGAGCTTTCTGAAAAATGGGGTATACCTAAAAACTTTATGTTTATAGGTTCGCCAAGTGATAAATTCCCATACAGGGTTTCAGAACTGGGAGGAGTAAGGCTTATTATGTAAGATATTATACAAAAAAATAAAAAGGTAGGGTTTTATAACCTTGCCTTTTTTTATTGGTTTTATATTAACGTATATTAACATTGGTTAACCTATAACTTATTGATTTGTAGTTAGATTTACACCTGTCTATTAATTATTTATACCATTATGAAAAACTTTACATTACTCGCATTACTACTGATAATGTCTTTAGGATATGGTCAGGTAACAAACGAAGGACGCCCGGCAAGTTGGCGTATAAAAGGAATAGAAAAGCCTCAGGCTATTATAATGCCCTCCTTTAATCTGGATTCGATTCAGGCTGAAGACAGGGTAAGGGATTTGGATCAAAACAAGCCATGGCGTTTTGGCTATGAGTTTCTTACTGATAATAATCTTCAAAATAGCGGTGTTTGGCATACTATGCCTAATGGCGACAGGGTGTGGAGAATTAGGTATGTATCTCACGGTGCAAAAACCTTAAATTTTTTGTTCTCCGATTTTTATATGCCTAAAGGAGCAAAAGTATACCTGTACAATAACGACAGGAGCGATTTGCTGGGAGCTTATGATGAAAAACAGAACAACGAAAGCAGGGTACTGGGGACGTGGCTGGTAAGCGGAGATGATATATGGATTGAGTATTTTGAACCTGCTGCTGTGGCAGGGCAGGGTAAACTTGAAATTTTTAAGGTAGTACACGGTTATCGTACGGTTACTTTAATTAACCCTGATAGTAATATTAATAACTCTCAGGACTGTCATTTTGATGCCGAATGCTTTTTGGAAGGGATTAATAATATTAAGGATATAAGCAAAAAATCGACAGGGCTTATCATAGTTAACAACTCTAATTTTTGTTCGGGAACGCTTATCAATAATGTGAATAATGACGGCACCCCATATTTTCTAACTGCAAATCACTGTTATTCCGATCCAACGGAGTGGGCGTTTCTTTTCAATTGGGTTAGCCCTAATCCTGTTTGCGGAGGTGAGCAGCAAAGCGCCAATAATGCACCTAACTATTACCTAACTGCCAGTGGTGCACAGCTGAAAGCAAGAAAAGAGGAACCTGATTTTATGCTGGTTGAGATGACTTCTGATATTCCGGTAGATTGGGATGTTGTTTGGTCGGGTTGGGACAGGAGTGAGGTGCCTCCGCCTTTTACTTACGGCCTTCACCATCCTTCAGGGGATATTATGAAACTTAGTTATGATGCCGATCCTCCCATTGCAGAAGATATTGAGGATAATGGTATGGGATATATTTGGGTACAGGAAAGCATTGAGGTAGGGGCACTGGAGCCGGGATCGTCAGGATCTGGAATGTTTGATAATACCGGAAGGCTTATTGGGCAGGCATGGTTTATAGCAGGTAATGTATGTAACGGTATTAATACCGGAGGGCTTTTAGTAGGTTATGGCAGGTTAGGAGTATCCTGGGATATGGGTGAAACACCTGACACAAGGCTTAAAGACTGGTTGGATCCTGATAATACGGGAGTGATGACAACAGGTTGGTATCCTTCGCAGGAATTCCATACGCTTGATGCTAAGGCTATTTTCTATGAACACGGATATAATCCTTGCGGCAATCAGGTGGCACCTGTTTTAAGGTTAATTAATAACGGTACTCAAAATCTTACTTCAGCACAAATAAGCTATAGTTTTAATGGGGCAGATCCTGTAATTATAGACTGGACAGGAAATATAGCCGAGAATGAAAGTGCTCTTATAGATTTGCCTCAAAATGCAACTGTAGCAGGAGAGAATACATTAGAGATTACTGTACTTAACCCGAATAACGGTACAGATGAAGATACATCTAACAACAGTATCTATGAAAGTTTTGTTACTCCTGGTAGTATTGAAACCTCAAATGTAGTATTTACTATAACTACCGATATTTATGGCGAAGAGGTTAGCTGGTCGCTTAAGGATACAAACGGTAATGTTTTATATAGTGTGGCACCTAATTCTTATGGAGACAGTACAACATATAGTCAGACTTTTATGTTAGAGGAAGGATGTTATACATTTACCATTAAAGACGTTTATGGTGACGGAATATGCTGTTCTCAGGGAGAGGGAAGTTATTCGCTTACCACAACATCGGGAGAGGTAATTGTACAGGGAGGCAATTATGGAGCACAGGAAACCACAACTTTTAAAATGGCTGATAACTTAGGAATAGCTGATATGAAAGAAGAAAACCTTACTATTTACCCTAATCCTTCATCAGGGCTATTTACTATAGCTTCATCACAAAATATAGACGGTACTGCTTATACGATATATAATATGCTGGGTCAGACTGTAAAATCGGGTAGCTTTGCTTCCGGTACAAACACGGTTGACCTGACTGAAGTACCACAAGGTATATACCTTTTACAGGCCTCCGGTAACGGAAGGGAGCAAACCTATAAACTGATAAAAGAGTAAATAAAAAAGAGGCCAATAGCCTCTTTTTTATTGGGTAATTATTTTTAAAACAAAAGCTTTGTCGTCAACTTTTTGCTTAGGGGTTTTAAAATGAAGCCCCTTGTCATCCATACTGTAATCAATTTTTTCATTTGATCCCAGTACTGATACTGACTTAACTGTAGGTACATTACCTTCAAGTACTTCCTTAGTAAACGATTTTAAGGTTACTTCGGTATTTTCACCCGACCATCCCAGTACTATTGCATATACGGTATTTCCTTTGCGGGTATAGCGTACATCCTGGGCAGTATAGGTAAGCTTATCAAGGAACATTCCCGATTTTACCTGCCTGGTAGGGCCCTCGCCAAAAACATTCCAGGTACGTGAACCGTAAATAGCTTCTCCGTTTACCTTTAGCCATTGGCCTATACTTAAAAGTATGTCCTTTTGGTTTTGTGGTATGGTACCATTTGCCATAGGTGATATATTAAGCATTAAAGCACCATTCTTACTTACGATATCAGCAAGGATGTCTACAATATCATCAGCTGTTTTAAGCTGCAGGTCGTTAGTATAGCTCCAGCTTCCTACAGATACTGTTTCATCCGTTAACCAAAACTCTTCGGTAATATGATTCATCCGTCCTTTTTCAAAGTCTTCAATACTTACACTTTTAGGAAGTTCGCCTTCCTTGTGTGTAATAATAACCTGTTTGCCTTCTTTAGCCGCATGATTAAGGTAATAAGCTGCAAACTGAGCTTTAAGTGTATCGGGCAGTTTAGTAAGCTTGCCATCAAAGTAGATAAGATCAGGGGAGTAGTTGTCTACCACTTCTTCCAGTTGTCCTAACCATTCGCGGTAAAACTGCTGTTTAGGTATATTGCCGTATAGTTTGGCAAGTTTAGGATCTGTAGATGAGGTAGGCATATTTGGATTATACGGGAAATAAGACTCATCATCCAGCCATTTATCAGGATTGTCCTTATTGATTTGAAGGTTACGTGCCATGTGGAAGGATGTAACAAATTTTAATCCTTTACTATGAATGGCTTTTTCCAGTTCACCTACAAGATCCCTGTGAGGCCCCATGCCTTTAGCATTCCACGGATTTATCTTACTGTCCCAGTTAGCCCATCCGTCATGGTGCTCGGCAACTATACCGCCAAATTTGGCACCGGCCTGTACATACAGGTCGGCCCATTCTTCAGCATTAAAGTTTTCCGCCTTGAACATAGGTACAAAATCATGATACCCAAATTCAGATGGCTGTCCGTAAGTTTCAACATGATGTTTGTTCTCTTCGCTTCCCTCAACGTGCATAAGGCGCGCATACCAGTCGTTAGCATAAGCAGGGACCGATAAGACTCCCCAGTGGGCGTAAATACCAAACTTGGCATCCTTAAACCACTCGGCAGTTGCATCATGCTCTTTCATCGATTCCCAGTTTGGCTGATATGGACCCGACTGCCCTTCTTTCTTTTTATCAGAACAGGCCGTAAGGGCAACAAAGGTTAACAGGTATAATAGATTACGTTTTATCATAACTAATGTTATTCAACGTTTACCGTTACTTCCTGAGTTATGTTTTTGCTTGAGTTACCCAGTTTAAAGGTATAGTTGCCTTTTTCCACTACCCAGCCTTTGCTGTTTTCATCGTAGTAAGCAAGTTCTTTTACAGGTACTTTTATGTTTACTTTTTCAGTATTTCCGGCCTTAATCATTACTTTATTGAACCCTTTAAGCTCTTTTGCAGCACGCTCAACAGCCGATTCTGCTTTAGAAACATAAAGCTGTACTACCTCTTTACCATCCTGTTTTCCGGTGTTTTTAACGTCAACAGTAACAGTAATGGTGTCATCTTCTTTGTATGATTTTTTATCTGCCTTAGCATTCTCTAATTTGAAAGTAGAATACGATAAGCCATAACCAAACGGATATAGAGGCTCTACGTTTTTAGTATCAAACCAACGGTACCCTATAAGGATTCCTTCTTTATAAGTAACCGATTCTGTACCCGGGAAACTGTTTGTAGCATGAGCAGGAGAGTCTGCCAGTTGTTTAGGCATTGTCCAAGGTAGTTTACCCGATGGATTAACAGTACCTAATAATATGTCAGCAAGTGCATTTCCTCCTTCCGATCCGTTGTACCAACTCCACACGATAGTTGAGTTTTCTTTTTCTACACTATTAATATCATAAGGAGCTCCGGCAACAAATACCACAATAGTTTTTGGGTTAGCAGCTTTTACGGCAGCAATAAGTTTTTCCTGTCCGAAAGGCAGGCTAAGATCGATACGGTCACTAGCCTCTGTTTCATAATCACGGTTTGCACCTACAAAAAGTACAACAACATCCGATTTTTTAGCAGCCTCTACAGCCTCTGTCACCATAGCAGGGTCTAAGTCAGTAATGGTTTCTTTAGCTTCCTGTGTTACTTCTCCAAACTTCATTTCCTTTTTAGGCTTAAACAGGGT
Source organism: Flavobacterium alkalisoli (assembly GCF_008000935.1). NCBI lineage: Bacteria > Pseudomonadati > Bacteroidota > Flavobacteriia > Flavobacteriales > Flavobacteriaceae > Flavobacterium > Flavobacterium alkalisoli. The sequence continues at coordinate 3,376,614 of NZ_CP042831.1, read as the reverse complement.
TTTGTAACCTTCGGCATAATTAATAGTAACCGATTGTGGAAGTTTAGCCTTTAGCGCTTCAAGAGGAGTAACCTCACGCTTGGTTTTTACACCGGCACCAAAACCTCCCTGAGAGTGTTTGGCAGTAGCATTGGCTCCAATAACAGCAATACTCTTAACTTCTTTAGTATTTAGAGGTAACAGGTTTTCGTTGTTTTTAAGAAGCACTACAGATTCTGCTGCAATGTTATAAGCATCTTTATAATGCGCTTCGGTAGCCAGGCTCCCTTTAGCACGGCTATCGGTATTACCCATTGCCTTAACATTAAATAACAGCTTAAGTATTCTTTTGGCATGTTTGTCTACTTCAGCTTCAGAAACTGTACCTTCTTTAACTGCTTTTAGAAGAGGGTTGGCAAACCAGAATTCACTGAATGAGGGGGCGTTGGTGCCCATTTCAAGATCAGTTCCTGCTTCAAGGGCTTTTTTGGTAGTATGTACCGCATCCCAGTCTGATATAACAACACCTTTAAAGCCCCATTCATCCCTAAGGATGTTTTGAAGCATATATCGGTTTTCACACAGATAGTCTCCACGGAATTTATTGTAAGCTCCCATAACGCTGTAAGCATTAGCCTTAACAACAGCATCATGAAAAGCCGGAAGGTATATTTCACGTAGGGTACGCTCGTCCATAAGTACATCTACAGTACCACGGTTTGTTTCCTGGTTGTTTGCCGCATAGTGCTTAATACATGCCGCTACGTTGTTTTCCTGAACACCTACCACATAAGGAACAATAAGTGTCTTGTTAAGGAACGGGTCTTCGGTCATGTACTCATAAGTACGGCCTCCAAGTGGAGTACGGATGATATTGAAAGCAGGCGCAAGCAATACATCCTTACCACGGGCACGTGCTTCTTCGCCAATGCTTCTGCCAAAGGTGTGTGCCAACTCAGGGCTCCATGCTGCCGAAAGTCCGGCACCGGCAGGGTAGTAGGTAGCAAAGTCATTATCCAGCCCAAGAGGAGCCCAGCTCATACGCTGAAGTTCCTCACGGATACCTAACGGGCCATCTGCCATGTGTACTTCAGGTACACCAAGGCGTTCCACACCTTCGTTTGTAAACATACTATACCCATGCAACAGGCCTATTTTCTCCTCAAGGGTCATTTGCCCTACAATAGAGTCTATTTTTGCATCATACTCATCACTCATAGGAGTACCAGTGTAGGTGTTTACCGTTTCTGTAGAAGCGGTAACATCTGCTGTTTTATCATCTTTGCAGGATACCACTGTAAGTATCAATGCAGCCGAAAGGCATAAAATCTTATTATTCATATATGCGGTATATTATTTTTTAATCGTAATCTGTTTTTTCAGTACGGTAGCATCTGATGAGCCACCTGCTAAAATTTCAATGTCCTCCGGTTCCAGTTCAAAGCGTTGTTTTGCCGTATTCCAGTATTCAAGGTCTTTGGCCCTTAGTGTTAGGGAAACCGTTTTTGTTTCACCTGCTTTTATAGCTACTCTTTTAAAGGCTTTTAGTTCCTGTATAGGTCGTTCCACTTTAGAGTTAAGATGCTTAACATAAAGCTGAATCACTTCTTCACCATCTCTTTTTCCGGTATTGCTAACCGTTACTTTTACATCAAGTTCTCCGTTTTTAGATAAAGTCTCGTTATTGGTCTCTATGTTTTTATAAGCAAAAGAAGTATAGCTTAATCCGTATCCAAAAGCATACAACGGCTCTCCCTTAAAGTACATATAGGTACGACCGTTACGGATGTTGTAATCCAAAAGGGAAGGAAGATTGGTAATATCCTTAACCCATGTTTGGGTAAGCCTTCCTGCCGGATTGTAATCGCCAAACAACACATCGGCAAGGGCATTTCCTATTTCCTGACTGTTGTGTGTTATATGTACTATTGCCGGAACGTTTTCCTGTGTCCAGTTAATGGCATAAGGGAAACTGCTTTGAAGCACTACCACAGTATTAGGATTACTTTGATATACTACCTTTATAAGGTCTTCCTGCTCTAGAGTTAAGGCCTGCCTGTCTACTGCTTCTTTACCATTGCTTGGTACAGGGCAGTCTGCCCAGCCGGCATCACAATAAGGGTGATTACCTGCTATTACAATTACCACATCTGCCTCGGCTGCAGTTTTAGCAGCTTTACCATCGGCATTGTTTTTAGCAAAAGTTACTTCAATATTTTCACCCGCTTTATTTTTTATGCCCTGTAACGGACTCACTTTATACGGCGGGGTACCGCTATACCAGTCCAGATAAACATCTTCGGCATACTGACCGACTACGGCAATACGTTTAATATTGCTTTTATTTAAAGGAAGTAGTTGTTTGGCGGGATCATTCTTTAATAGTACGATTGATTTTCGTGTAGTTTCCAGTGCCAGTTTTTTATGGCTCTCACTTAACCACGGATCTTTAGCATCCTTATCAAGCCCTATTTTTGCATAGGGATTATTATCTGATGGATCCAGCATACCCAGCTTTATCATAACACGATAATCGCCTCGCAATACTTCGTCTATTTCTTTTTCAGTAAGATAACCGTTGGAAATTGCTCCATATACGGCTTCGGTAAATTCATCAAGAAACTGGTTGATACCTGCTTTTATAGTAGCGGCAGCTCCCAGAAACTTATCTTCATAGTATTTATGGTCTGATAACAATAACCCGAAAGCACCGCCATCAGTACAGATGATTCCGTTTTGTCCCCATTCCTTAACCGTAATATCCTTAAGCATGGGGTGTACCATTGCAGGAATACCGTTTACCTTATTGTAGGCAGCCATATAGGCACGCGAACCACCTTCCATAACACCCATCCTGAAAGGAACGGAGTAATACTCTCTCCATAACCTTTCATCAAAATCAGATGAGGTATAGGTACGGCCGTCCTCGTTACTGTTGGCAAGAAAATGCTTCATTAGCGAAGCTGTTTGCCAGTATTTTTCATTATCTCCCTGTAAACCTTTTACAAAGGCTACGGTCATGGTTCCGTTAAAAAAGGCATCTTCTCCGTAGCTTTCTTCGGTACGTCCCCATCTTGGGTCTCTTGCCAAATCGGCATTAGGGGCTCGAACTACGAGTCCGCCACGGTTATAGTGCTGATAGGCAAAGCGGGTTTCCATTCCCTCAACCTCAGCAACTTTTTGCAGCAGTTCGGTATCCCATGTTTCTCCCAGACCATACGCCTGAGGAAATGTGGTAGTAGGTAATGGTTCATGGTTTTTGCCGCCCCATTCGCCGGGCCCGCCCAAAGCAAGTCCGTGAAGGCCTTCCACATGCCCCGTACCTTTAACTCCAAGTCGGGGTATTGAAGGATTGGTGCCTAAAGCTTTTACCTTTTCATCCAGTGTCATTAGCGACAGCAGGTTATCAATACGCTTCTCGGTATCCAGACCCGGATTTTGAAAAGGGTACTGATAGCCTTTTTGCTGTGCGGCTAATGGTGTTGTTATTAATAATAAAAAGTATAAACAATACTTATTCATTACTTACAGTTTTTTAAACCTTATAGCTGCACCACCCGATGCACCAAGTTTAAGGGTTAGTTTATCTTTTGCTGTAACGTTTTGTTTTGTAATGCTTACCTTATCAGGGTTGTGAGTCTCGTCAGTTCCTTCGGCATCAGCATAAATCTGAGCTTCATATTGAGCATCTGCATCAAGGAAGTCTAGGTTTACCTCAAGGTCACGGGCTTTCTCGTTAGTAATACTTCCTAAATACCAGTCGGCACTCTTAATGTCCTTACGTGCAGTAGTGATGTATTCGCCAATTTCCCCGTTAAGTACTTTTGTATCATCCCAATCTGTAGGTACATCCTTAAGGAATTGGAATGCAGGGTTACCTTCGTAGTTTTCAGGAAGGTCGGCAAGCATTTCGATAGGAGAGTAGATGGTAACATATAGGGCAAGCTGTTTTGCAGCTGTTGTATGTACTCTTTTACCGGGATATCCCTGTTTTACTTCCACATCAAGTATACCCGGAGTGAAGTCCATAGGTCCTGAAAGTAATCGTGTAAACGGCAGGATAGTTTCATGGCTTGGCGGGTTACCCTCGCTCCATGCATTATATTCCATACCTCGAGAGCCTTCGCGAGCCATCATGTTAGGATAAGTACGTCTTTCTCCTGTATCTTTTATAGGCTCGTGGAAGTTAACGGCTAAACCATACTCAGCCGCTTTTTTAAGAACATAACGGTAGTAGTTTACACCAAACTGCCCGTGGTGCCATTCTTTCATATTTAGTTTAGAACCTACCTGTCCTATTTTTACATTGTGTATGCCTAAACGTTTGTAAAGCGCAAATCCTTCGTCAATTTCCTTAAGATAGTTAATAAGATTTGAGCCTGTTTCGTGATAACCGATTATGTTTACACCTTTGCTTTTACCGTACTCAACCACTTTTTCAAGATCGAAATTATCGGCATTTTCAGTAAAGCTGAACATGTGCATCCTGTTTTCATACCAAGCCGGAGTCCAGCCTTTGTTCCATCCTTCAATAAGCAGGTAGTTAATACCTTCTTTTGCATTAAAGTCTATATATTCCTTTGCGTGTGCTGTAGTTGCTCCCTGAGTTTCACTTTCCCAAAAAGTGTATTTACCTATGTGCATACCCCACCATATACCTGTATATTTAAAAGGCTCTATGTATGATGTATCGGTTAACGCATTAGGTTCATTAAGGTTTAATATCATGTAAGAAGTGATAAGGTCAGCCGGTTTTTCACCTATCTGTATGGTTCTCCACGGAGAAGTAAATGTTTCGATTGTGCGAACTTTTATACCGTCTGACCAAGGCACCAGTTCCGATTTAAGGTTAGAACCATCAGTATGCCTTAGTACCATACTGGCAAAATCTACCAGGTTAGCTTCGTGGAAGCTTACTACCACTCCGTCTTTATTTTCTATTGTTAATGGCGTATGTACCACATCCAGAGTACTTACCGGAGAAGCCTCATACAAATACTCATAGCGGTTTTCCTGATAGGCAGGTATCCACCATGCTTTACCGTCTTCCTTAAGGTTAAAGGCCGTAACCTCGTCCATAATAAAGATGCTGTCTTTTATATTTTGTTTAGGGAATACATAGCGAAAAGCCACACCGTCATCAAAAGCACGGAACTGTATTTCTAAATTGTGTTTTTCTTTGCTTTGAAGCTTAACCACCATTTCGTTATAGTGGTTTCTTATATTTTTCTTTTCGCCCCAAACCTGTTCCCACGTATCGTCGTGTGTTGAGGTTTGTACGTCTACCAATTCAAAATCTTTGCTCAGGTCTTCATTTTTAAGGATAAATCCAAGAGCAGATGGGGTAATGATTTCCTTGCTCTCATGGTTAACGGTGTAGGTAGGTACCGAACCGTCTAAAGAGAAGGTAATCTTGTTATCACCATTTGGCGATGCAAGTTCGTGCGTTGTATTTTTAGTTTCTGAACAGCCGGCTATAAGCAGGGCTAGTAGGGCAGGTACTAATAGTTTTCTTGAGGTCATGATAATTATATAAAATAGATGTGCTTAAAATTAATAAAACCGGGGACAGGAAGTCTAAAAACTGTCCCCGGGATGAGTAATAACTAACCCAAAACAACTTAATTTACTTTATCCACTCGGCTTTAAAAGCAGTTTTCCCGTTTAACGGATTACTGTTCACTTCAAAGCCGCTTCCTTTTTTAGTAAGGGTGATATTTTGTAATGCTTCTCCTTCCGGAAGGTACACTTTTGCATTTGCGGTAGTGGTTCCTTCGGCAGCATAAACTTTCAGGGTAATTTTGCTCCAGTCCATATCTTTTGTAGACTGAGCCAGTTTTATATGAGGGATAGCTGTACCGTTTTTAACCAATACTATAATAGGCAGCTCTCCGGCAGCAATCCTGTGCCATCCGCCCTCATATATTTTTTTGGTTTGATAATCTATCCATTGTCCCGGCGGAAGGTATACATCTCTTTCTGTTACTTCCTCAAATAATGGAGCAACAAGCATATCCGATCCGAAAAGATACTCGTTGTCAATAAGCCATGATCCGGCGTCCTGCGGATATTCTACAAACAGGGCACGCATCATTGGTAGTCCTTTTTCTGAACTTTCCTTAGCCTGTGCATAGATGTATGGCATCAGCTCATAGCGCATGTTATCAGCTTTTCTGAATGAGTTTAGGAAGTCTTCACTGTATAACCAAGGCTCTGTAGGCGGTTCACCGTGGCTTCTTACGTGTGATGTAAGCATACCGAACGGAGTCCATCTTTTATAAAGATCTTCGGGTGATTTGGTAACGAAACCTCCCACATCATGACTCCAGAAACTGAATCCGCAAAGCCCTAATGAAAGTCCGCCACGTAATGTAGCCGACATAGCTCCGTTTGTTGTAGCGGCATCACCGCCCCAATGTAGCGGGTAACGCTGGCTACCTGCCCATGTACTTCTTGCCCATATAAGGGTATATCCTTTTTCTCTTTGGGTTAACTCGGCTACAGCTTTGTTGTAACGTAAAGGGTACAGGTTATGCTCATAGAAGCCTGTACGGCCTGAGTGGTAAATACCTTCGGCTGGGGCAGCTTCACCAAAGTCTACCTTAAATACTGCCACTCCCTGATCCATAAGGTGTTTTAGCTTTGCCTGATACCATTTTACAGTTTCCGGGTTAGAGAAGTCCAATACAGCATCCTCATAAGGAAGATTGCCTTTTCTGTCTTTAACGGCTAAACCGTTATCTACTATTTCGTTGAACAGGGTGTTTCTTGGCGTAAAATACGGCAGCTGCCAAAGGCATACATTAAAGCCGTCTTTTTTCATGTCTGACATCATTTTGGCCGGGTCGTCAAAACGCTCTGAGGCAAACTCATAATTGTTTCTCCAGTCTACATCAAACCATCCCGTATCAAAATGGATAACATCACTTGGTATTTTGTTCTTGCGAAGATCTTTAGCTATCTGACGTCCTTCTTTTTCTGAGAAATAGGTAATACGGCTCATCCAGAAACCAAACGACCATAGCGGTGGCATAGAAGCTTTACCTGTAAGATCTGTATACTCATCAAGAATATCTTTAGGCTCACCAATAAAAATGAAAAGGTCGGCCACATCATCACCTATCATCATTTTGTTGGCTCCGTCAAAGTATTTACCAAAGTCAACCGTAATAGGGGTAGAGGTGTGCATAAAAACACCATATCCACGGCTACTCATGTAAAACGGAATAGGTTTGTACATAGTTTCATTCTGAACACCGTTTGCATCGTCTGTCCATAAAACCACTTTTTGCCCGCGTTTGTTGAATTGTGTGAACGATTCACCACAACCAAATATCTTCTCGTCCGGCTCAAGGCTGAATACCGGAGCTACACTACGGGAATAATCGCTGTTTCTTCGAACATAAGAGTAAGGAAGAACAGGGGTATAAGTATTTTGAAGATCTGAATTATGAAGTGTTGAGGTAAGCAGTTTACCTTTTGCATCATAAATTTTTACGTGCCACGGATTGGTTTGTATCTCTACACTACCATATTTGCTTGTGTATTTATGACCTGTAGTTGTTTTGCTGTATTTCCACCCTTCAGGATGATTAGGTGCTATACCGTCTACGAGCATAAGCGATTCCTTAGGCTGATTGAATTGTGGCCCGGAAGCGGTTTTTAATCTTACCGCACGCTCTGAAACAAACTCTATACTAAAAGGAAGCACAGGAGCAGCCTCATATTCGGTAGCAGGGAATTCATTTGCTGCCACAGTATCAGGCTTCATCATCATGTTGTTAAATGCCTGACGTGTTTTATAGTTATAGCGTGTATATTTTACAGTACCTTTTCCTGTTTTAGGGTCAAACGATACCAGTTCGTCGGCAAAGTAAAAGGTATTGGCATAATTCTCAAAGTCGGTGCTTACATCTACAGGAGCGTTAAGTACAGCCGCATTTTGTATTTGCGCACTAACACCCTGTATGGAAGCTGATGCCAGTAACAGGCTTAAGGATAGTTGTAATACTTTGTTTTTCATTAGTTATAATTATTCTTTTTCACTCGATGTTTTAATCTCAATGATTGCTTTTTGCAGTCCGTCTGCCGAGGCGGTAAGCTTTATGGTTCCGGCTTGTTTTCCTGCCTGAACAATAACCAGGCATTTTCCGTTTAGGGCGGTATGACTGCTGCCTTTGTATGACTCATGGCTTACAGGATCTCCGCTGCAAACGCCAACAATCTTTCCGTTACCTTCTATGCTAAAATGAATTTCATTGTTGGCAGTGGCGGCAAATGTGCCTTTGTTATCAGTAATATCAACAGTAATAAACGAAAGGTCATTACCATCGGCCTTAATGTCTTTCCTGTCAGCAGTAAGCTGTAGGGCAGCAGGCTTATCTGCTGTTTTTACTTCTTTTTCCAATACTGTTTTACCGTCTTTTCGGGACACGGCCTTTATAGTACCTGCCTGAAATGGAACACGCCACATTACATGCAGGTCATCATTTTGTTTGCTGCGTTTCCCTAACGATTTCCCGTTTAGGTAAAGTTCCACTTCATCGGCGTTGTTATAGTAAGCCCAAACATCTATCGTTTGTCCCTCTTTCCAGTTCCAGTGTGGTAGTATGTGCAGTACCGTTTTATCGGTCCATTCACTTTGGTACATGTAGTAAACGTCTTTAGGAAAGCCTGCAAGATCTACTATACCAAAGTAAGAGCTGATAGATGGCCACTGGTAAGGGGTAGGTTCGCCTATATAGTCAAAGCCTGTCCAGATGTACATACCCGACAGGTAATCGTGTTTTTTGATTATTTTCCAGGTAGCCTCGTGGGTTGAGCCCCAAGGTGCCTGAACCTGATCGTAAGCAGATACCGTATTTCCCGGATTGCCCTCATAGAAAGGAATGTCCCAACGCTTAGGCCACATTTTAACGGTGTCTGACTTGGTATCATAATAACCTCTTGTTGCCAGTGCCGAAGTAGTCTCGGTAGCTATAAAAGGAACTTTAGGGAAGTTTACAGGATGCTTCTCGTAGGTTTGATGTGCATAATTATAACCTATGATATCCAGAGCTCCCGATGCTGCCAAAGCATTTGGCGTATCGGCAGTATTTTGAAACTGTATGCTTACCTCGTTACTGTTTACAATTATTGGCGGATTCATAGCAGCCGTAACCGGACGTGTAGCATCCATTCTTTTTACAATTGCAGACAGTTCTCGGGCTATTTCAGCACCTTTCTCATTCCATTGTTCCGGTATTTCGTTACCTATGCTCCACATAAACACACTTGGGTGATTGCGGTCCCTCAGTATCTGGTCTTCTAAATCTTTTACGTGCCACTTGTCCCAGTAATTACTGTAATCGTACGGAGTTTTAGATTGCGCCCACATATCATAAGCCTCATCCATTACTATAAAGCCCATTTTGTCACAAAGGTCTAACAGTTCAGGAGCAGGAGGGTTGTGTGAAGTACGTATGCCGTTTACACCCATTTCTTTCATTATTTCTAACTGACGCTCTATAGCTCTTGTGTTGATTGCCGAACCTAGCGGACCCAAATCGTGGTGCAGGCATACACCTTTAATTTTTACCTGCTTGCCGTTAAGCAGAAATCCTTTTTCTAAATCAAAAGCAAATGTCCTTATACCAAAAGGTGTTTTGTATTCGTCTACTATAGTATTGTTTAAAGAAACTTGTGTTACAGCCGTATACATTTCCGGTTTTTTAATTGACCATAAAACAGGGGAGGTTATATAAGCCTCACCTATGATGGTTTCTTTTCCCTTTGCGGCTATATTAATTTTTTTAGAGATAGATGCGATTCTGTTGTTCTCTTTAAAAATGGTAGTTATTACAGTAAACTCTTTGGCTTCAGGATATTCGTTTTTTATAGTGGTTTCTATATTTATTATCGCTTCATTGTCTGATACGGTAGGGGTAGTAATGTAGGTTCCCCATTGGGTAACGCTTGCCTTATCAGTAGTTTTTAGCCATACATTCCTGTATATACCCGATCCGGAATACCAGCGGGAGTTAGGCTGTTTTGCATTGTTTACCTTTACCAGAATCTCGTTTTCCTTTTCACCATAGTTAAGGTAGGGGGTAAGGTTATATTCAAATCCTATATATCCGTTAGGGTGGTTGCCTAAATGATGTCCGTTTACCCAAACATCACTGTTCATATAAACTCCGTCAAAAACAATAGAGATAACTTTTGTACTGTCTTTTTCAGCTGTTTTAAATATTTTTTTGTACCATCCCAAACCACCGTTCAGTGCACCTCCGCCTATACCGGCAGGACTGTTCTCGTCAAAAGGAAGTTCTATACTCCAGTCATGAGGTACATTAATGTTTTTCCATTGTGTGTTGGCCGCAATGGTGTCGTTACCGTCATTGCTAAGGTAAAACTGCCAGTTTTCGTTAAAGCTTATTTCACGATTACTGAAATCAGTCTTTTTATCTCCGCATGAAGCAAGCATAAGTAAGCTTGTTACGGCAAATAATTGTATTGATTTTAAATATTTGGATATCATTTTCTTTTATAAAAATATCGGTAAACAGCCGGGCTGCTTACCGATATTTATTAAATTATTCTTTAGGCTTGTAATGGAATACAATTAGACACACACCTTCACCGGTACGGCTTTGGTCACGAATAACTGCAAGTCTTAAAGAGTTTTCGCTAAGCTCTACAACTTTTACACTTGTCCAGTTGCTAACATCCGGATGGTAATCTCCACCGTAAAGCAGTTCAACTCCGCCTGTAAAAGAAAGGCTGTGATTTTCTATATCAAAAGTAAATCCGCCATCTTTAGTTGTTTGAGCACTTGAATTTAAAGCAGTTTGTGTTACACTGGAGATGTAACCACCATCAAGGCTAAAATACATTTCTCCCCAGTCTTTTTCCTCCATTGTCCAGCTGTTTCCTGCATAATCAGGGAACCAGTTCCAATAGTCGCTTCCGCTTGGGTTATAAGGGAAGTCAAGACCAGCCCACCCGATAGGGTCATAAAAATCAAGTTCCCATGTTTTACCGTCTAAACCATTTGTAAGCATTCCCCATTCGGGATCACTAAAGTATTCTTCGTTATTAGAATCTATAGTTATCACAACCGGTTCTGCAGCAATAGCACCTCCTTTTGAGTAGGCAGTAAAATAAACTGTATATGTACCTGCAAACGGAAACATTACACTTGTTTCATGTTTGTTAGAGTGCCCTAAGTCATTACCCTGGGCATCAACATAATTCCAGTAAGGAATAATACCCTCTGTATTATTTGTCATTATAACGCGGTTTGAATTTTCAGGATCCTGAGTAACAGAAAAATTTAAATCTGAAGGAGCCAGTGTTAATGCCGGCATGCTGTCGCGGTCTTCCTGAGGCTCGCAGGAAAACATCATTCCTATAGCCGCAAATACCGTGATTATTTTTGCTAGATTTTTCATAATCGTTAGTTTTTAATTTTAATAATTAATTCCAACCGGGATTTTGTTGCATTGCACCATTTGAAAGTAATATCTGAGACTGTGGAATAGGGAACCAACCCTGAGTTTCAGTCCTGAAGTTTACATCAAACTCACCACCCATACCAGAAGCATCAATAGCAGTTTTAGCAGTGCTCATCCCTTTTCTTATCAAATCGAAATAACGCTGTCCTTCAAGAGCAAGTTCTAAGCGTCTTTCGGTCATAATGTTCTCCATTGAAGCAGTAACATTGTGGGTATCATCTCCAAATGCACGTTCTCTAACTCTGTCAAGGCATGTTTGAGCAAAACCGGCATTAGAATCAAGGTTAAGTTCGGCAGCCATTAGAAGTACATCAGAAAAACGGATTACAGGGTAATCTTCGTAGTTGTCTATCTGGAAATCTCCGCCGTTTGCAGAAACTAATCCTTCACCAGCCTCGTTAGTAATAGGGCAGAATTTTTTCCATGCATAACCTGTAAATTGCCTTTGTCCTCTGGTTTCAGCATCAAAATCAAGGCCTTCACCTGCAAAGTCAATAATTGTAGCATCTCTTCTTGTATCACCAGCCTGGTATGCATTAAATAATGCAGGTGTTACAGTAGCACCACCCCATCCCTGAGCATAAGGGCCTAAATTACCACCTCTTACAGCGATATTAACCTGGAAACGGTTACCTTCATGAAGGTTCCAGTCTCCGTTACCTGTGCTGTTGTATCTTATAGCAAATACCATTTCAGTATTTCCTTCTCCTGCATACGGAACCTCAAGTGATGAAGCTGAAGCAACCCATAGGCTTGCAAAGTCACCAATAAGATCGTGCCCGCTGTTGTTTACAACATCGTTAATGTAAGTTACAGCTTCCGATTTACTCACTACACCGGCAAGATCTGTAGCATTGTAGTAATTAGTATAGAAAAGGAAAGCTTTAGCAAGGTAAGCCTCAGCAGCCCATTTTGTAATGCGTCCGTAATTAGCATTTGAAGGCTGAGAGTAGTTTTCAGAACCTAAATTATCGGCAGCAAACTTAAAGTCTTCTGCTATAAGTGCATAAGTTACTTCTGCTGGAGATCTTGGAGATTCAAATTCGTCTGCAGTAAGAGTATGGTCTAATGCTACGATATCACCAAATACCCTTGCAAGTTCAAAGTGAAAATGAGCTCTTAGGAAACGGGCTTCGGCCTCATATCTTACTTTTAGGTCTTCATCACTTCCCCAGTCCACATTGCCAATGTTTTCAAGCAGGATGTTAGCCCTGTAAATACCCATATAGCAGGTTTCCCAAACCGGTTTGTTCATTTCCTTATCAGAAGAGAACTGGAAACGGTCCCATTCTAAAGACACGTTATTATCGGCAGTACCAAAACCTCCATAGCAATCGTCTGATGCTATCTCGGTTGTAAGTAACCAACCTCCGTAACCTTCTCTCTGTAAAACGTCATACACGGCAACAAGACCTTCAAAAGCATCCTCAGGCGTTTTGTAAAAGTTATCTTCAACTTTATCTGTATAAGGTTCATTGTTGATAAAATCATCTGAACAGGAACCCAATACAAATAATGATGTAAGTGCGAATATTTTGATATAATTTTTCATTTCTCAGCTATTTTTAAAAGTTAGCACTAAGTCCTATCATAAAAGTTCTTGGTTGTGGGTAGTACCCTACATCCACACCTTTAGCCCACGATTGGTTTACGTTACCAAATCCAACCTCAGGGTCAAGACCTTTGTAATTTGTAAATGTAAACAGGTTGTTTACAGAAGCATAAACTCTAAACTGAGTAGAGAAACTTAAAGCATCAGTAAGTTTAGCAAGGTCACATCCAAGAGTAACAGTTTTTATTCTGAAGAATCCTGCATCCTGTATATAAAGATCGGAAAATTTAGTATAGTTTCCGTTTTGTGTGGTACCGTAAGTAACTCTTGGAGTGCTGTTTGAAGTACCTTCTCCAGTCCATCTGTCAAAAATGTCTGTTGTATAGTTATAGAAAGGTCTTGAGTAGTCTCTCACACCATATGCATTTTGGAAACCTCCTGCACCATAAGTGTATAAAGAGAAATCGAAAGCCTTATAGTTTAACTGTACATTAAGTCCATAATAGTAATCAGGGTTAGGGTCACCAATGTTCGTTTTATCATCAGCATTAATAACACCATCTCCGTTACGGTCTACAAACTTAACGTCACCAGGCTGTGCGTTTGGCTGAATAGGGTTGCCGTTAGCAGCGTAAGCATCAATTTCAGCCTGATTCTGGAAAATGCCGTCTGTTTGTAATCCGTAGAAGTAACCTATAGGCTGTCCTTCTTCAACTCTGTTTATCTCGTCAATACCCTGGAATAAAAGGTTTGATTCACCCATTATTATTCCGTTTTCTGTAGCTACACGTGTAACCTCATTTTTGTTGTGAGAGAAGTTAGCGTTAACTGTAAGTCTCCAGTCGCTTCCAAAATTTGCAGTATATCCTGCGGCAATTTCAAAACCTTTATTGTTAATGTCACCACCATTTACATATGGAGCAGCAGCACCGGCAATAAGAGGTGTTGGCTTTTGTACAAGCCAGTCTTTAGTAGTTTTGTCGTAATAGTCAAAAGTTAATGTAAAGTTACGGAATAAGGTTGCATCTATACCAAGGTCAAGCTGCTCTGAAGTTTCCCATTTAAGGTTAGGGTTACTTAAATTATCAGGGCTTGAACCTACAGGTAGCGGAACTTCGTTGTCTCCTGTACCAAAGTGGTAGTTTTTATCATAAGAGCTGATGGTAGACATATAAGCAAACGCCTGATTGAACTGGTCGTTACCGTTTTGACCCCAGCTACCACGAACTTTTAAAGCAGAAACAAAAGCATCCTCAGGGAAGAAATCCTCATTGTCTATGTTCCAACCGGCAGAGAATGAAGGGAAAACTGCAAACCTGTTGTTAGGACCAAATTCTGAAGAACCGTCACGTCTTATTGTTGCGGTAAACAGGTATTTGTTATCGTAGTCGTATAATAATCTTCCAAAGTAAGAAAGGATGTTATAATCCCTGCGGCTACCAGCAACAGTATTTTGCTGAGGGCTTGTAGCATTGCTTAGGTAAGCATGGTCAAAATCATTAAAAGTAAGATTTTTACCTGTAGCATTCTGGTATTCGTTAATTCTCTCTCTTGCTGATATACCTGCTAAAACATCAATATTATGCTTATCAGCTATTGTAGTTTTATAGTTTAAGGTATTTTCCCAAATCCAGGAAAAATCCTGATTGTTGTTTTGAGAAACAGAAGAGATAGTATTATAAGAAACAGAAGAAAGTTCGTAAACCGGTAAAAACGAACGGTAGTTAGAGTTGTTTATATCTAGACCAAAACTTGTTCTGTACGTAAAACCTTTTAGACTTGCCTCAGCAAACAGGTTACCTACAAAGCGGTTTGCTTTAGTTTCATTAAAGTTGTCGTAATATAATAAACCTGTTGGGTTAGTTATATCTGCACTAATGTCTGATGAAGCATAGTCACCATTCTCATCAAAAGTAGGGTAGTTAGGCGGAGTATTTAAAAATCCTCTTATAGAGTTACCATAAATACCATCATCTTTCACACCACTGCTTTTTGTTCTTGCAAAAGAGAAGTTTTCACCTACTTTAAGATGATCTTTTACAAGGTCGTAAGTTGTGTTAAGTGTAAAAGTAACACGGTCATAGTGAGACTGATTGCTTTGGCTTCCTATAAGACCATCCTGACCATAATAAGAAAGACCCATTGCATAAGTAGCTTTTGTATCGCCACCGTTAATAAACAAGGAGTGGTTTTGTTTAACGGCATTATCTGCAAATAAATCATCCTGCCAGTCATGGTTTTCCATGTTATCTATCTGACTTTGTGTGTAAAGGGGGGCGAACCCTGAGTTTACACGTGCTTCGTTCATGATAGTAGCATATTCCCTTGCATTAAGCAGGTCCAGCTTTTTATAAGCATTTTGAAAACCTGTATAGCTGTTAAAAGAAATATTAATTTTACCCTGAGCACCTTTTTTAGTAGTAACTAAAACTACACCGTTTGCAGCCCTGGCGCCGTATATTGAGGCAGCAGAAGCATCTTTAAGTACGTCTATCCTTTCTATAGCAGAAGGATCAAGGTAACCGATACCGTTGTCTACAACAACACCGTCTACCACATAAAGAGGTGTACTGTTACCCGCCGTACCGGTACCACGGATGTTTACAACCATACCTGCGCCCGGCTGACCTGAAGTGGCCGTAATAGACACACCGCTGCTTTGACCCTGTAAGGCACTCACAGCATCTATACTGTTTGTTTGTTGCAGGTCTTTACCGCTAACAACTGTAGTAGCTGCAGAGGCAACTTTCCTTTTTTGAGTACCGTAACCCACTACAACTACCTCGTCCAGTTCTGAAGCGGCACTTTCAAGAGTAATGTTAATAGTAGTTTGCCCATTAACCGAAACTTCCTGATTGGCAAAGCCTACATAGCTGAAAACAAGTACAGCATCAGGACTTACGCTAATCTGATAGTTTCCGTCAATGTCGGCACTTATTGCATTAGTGGTTCCTTTCTCCACAACGTTTACCCCGGGAAGCCCCAGGCCATCATCAGAAGAAATAACCTGCCCCTTTACCGTTACAGCCTGCTGTGCAAAAGCGACAGGGGCCATAAAGACTGTAAACAGTAATGACAAGCAAAATGTGCGCATTTTAAAGGAAATACAATTTTTACTTTCCATAATAGTTAAATGTTTAGTTAGTGTTCGTTGTTTTTGCTCTCCTAGTAAGCGTTGGCAATTATCTGTTCAAATAATTCCTGCCTTCCGCTCATAGGTTTTGGTTCTCCGTTTTTGCGGGCAATTTCATTAAGGTTTTCTAAAGTGAGCTCTCCTTTTTCAAACCTTGCTCCATTGCCTGAATCGAAAGATTCATAACGTTCTTTGCGTAATTGTAAGTAATTAGTGTTTTTAAGTACATGATCAGCACAAATAAGGCCGCGGGCAAAAGTGTCCATACCAGATATATGTGCTATAAATTTATCTTCAAGATCGATTGAATTACGGCGTACTTTGGCGTCAAAGTTTATACCTCCGTTATTAAGACCCCCGCTTTGAAGGAATATCATCATTGCCTGAGTAGTTTCATAAACATCGATAGGGAACTGGTCTGTATCCCAACCGTTTTGATAATCCCCTCGGTTAGCGTCGATACTGCCTAAAAGACCTGCATTGGCAGCTACCTGAAGTTCGTGTTCAAAAGTGTGGCCTGCAAGTGTAGCGTGGTTAACTTCAAGATTTAGTTTAAAGTCATCCTGTAAACCATATTTATTGATGAATCCTACACATGTGGCAGCATCATAATCATACTGGTGTTTTGTAGGTTCCATTGGTTTAGGCTCGATAAGGAAAGTACCGTTAAATCCTTGTTTTCTTGCATAATCCCTGCAAGTGCCTAAGAACATGGCAAGGTGATCCTGCTCTCTCTTCATATCGGTATTTAAAAGGCTCATATAACCTTCACGACCACCCCAAAATACATAGTTAGAACCTCCTAATGCTATAGTCGCATCTATGGCAATTTTAGCCTGCGCACCTGCATGGGCAACCACATCAAAATTAGGGTTTGTAGATGCCCCGTTCATGTAACGCGGATTTGTAAACAGGTTAGAAGTACCCCATAATAGTTTTATACCTGTTTCCTCCTGTTTTTGTTTAGCATATTCCACCATTATCTGGATTCGCTCTTCAAACTCAGCAAGGGTAGGGGCTTCATCTACCATATCAACATCGTGAAAACAGTAGAACGGAATAGAAAGTTTTGACATGAATTCAAAACCGGCATCCATTTTATCTTTTGCTCTTGCAATTGCATTCTCGCTTTTGTTCCATGCATGGCTTTCTGTTGAAGCACCAAACGGATCGTCTCCCGTATTACATAGCGTATGCCAGTAAGCCATGGCAAAACGTAAGTGTTCTTTTAGTGTTTTTCCTGCCACTACGCGATTTTCATCATACCATTTAAAAGCAAGCGGATTGTTGCTTTCTCTGCCTTCAAATTTGATTTTATCTATATTCTTAAAAAAAGTTTGAGTGCTTGTCTCCATTTTATTCTTGTATATTAATATTGATTTTCCATTCATTATATATCTCTGCATACTGTGCTGTTAGGCCGCTGTTTGGTTCTATACGCTCTAAGCATTCCAGTTTTTCAAAAGCCTGATCCAGCGAAGCATAATACCCGTAACCGTAGGCAGCACCTCGTGCCGCACCTTCAGCGCCCGACGTATTGTACAGCTCAACCGTAGTTTGTGTAGTATTGGCAAAAATTTCCCTAAACACGGGGCTTAGGAATAAGTTAGCTTTTCCGGCACGTACTATATCGCCACCGGCACCTATCGATTTCATTACGTCAAAACCATAGTTCATGGCAAACACAATTCCTTCGCAGGCTGCGCGTACCAGTTGTGGTGAACTGTGTATATTGAAATTCAGATTTTGTATGCCCGATGTTGCTTCCTTATTATTGAAGATTCTTTCCACACCATTACCAAAAGGGTAGAAGCGAAGCCCTTTGCTGCCCGGTTGTGCTTTTGCAGCTTCGGCATTAAGGGTTTCATAGGAAATAAGTTCGGGTCTGTCGGCCGACATTATTTTTCTTAACCACTGATATAAAATACCCGATCCGTTAATGCAAAGCATAACCCCGTTGTGCTTGTCGTCAGGAGCATTATTTACGTGTAGGAAAGTGTTGATGCGATTATTTGCATCATAAATATCACTTTGGGAAACAGCATATACCACTGCCGATGTACCTGCTGTAGTTGCAATTTCCCCGGGTTTTAATACGTTTAGCGATAACGCATTGTTTGGCTGATCGCCTGCACGATACGTTATTTTTACATTAGGGTTAAGCCCTAATTCTGTAGCTACCTCAGGATTAATTTGTGCCTGATTACCAAAGTTTGGCACTATTTCAGGAATAATATCTTTAGATATTCCCATAGCATCCAGTATTTCGGTAGCTAACCTGCCTTCCGGGAAGTTCCATAAAGCAGCTTCTGATAAACCAGACGTACTTGTTTGTGCAACTCCGGTTAGTTTGGCAGCAATATAATCGCCCGGAAGCATCATATATTTTGCTTTTTCAAACAGTTCCGGCTGATTATCTTTTACCCACTTAAGTTTTGAAGCGGTAAAGTTACCGGGACTGCCTAATATCTGTTCCTGGCATTTTAATGCACCAATGCTGTTGTATATGCTATTACCAATTTGTGCAGCACGGCTGTCACACCAAATAATAGATGGTCTTATAACATTCAGATTCTCATCTGTAAGTACAAGACCATGCATTTGATAAGCAATGCCTATTCCGGCTATTTTACTTATATCAGTATTACGTTTTGTTTTAAGTAATCCAATTCCGTTTTTTATATATTGCCACCAGCTTTCAGGATCCTGTTCAGCCCATCCATGTTGGGGAGCGACAATTTCCATTTCAAAATCAGGTACGCTTACAGATGATATAGTAGTCCCGCTTTCGGCATCCAGTACCGAAAGTTTAATTGAAGAACTTCCTAAATCTATACCTAGAAAATACATTGTTTATTAATAGATTATAATTATTATTCTGTTTTGTTTTTTTGCCATAAATGCTCCATTTCCTCAAGGGTTTTCCCTTTGGTTTCAGGAACGAATTTCCAAATGAACAGTGCCGACAATACTGCCATAACACCATATATCCAGTAGGAGAAGCCGTGATTGAACATTTGTGTAAGCGATTCGTTATTGTTCATCATAGGGAAGGTCCACGACACAACAAGGTTGGCAAGCCATTGTGCGGCCACGGCCACGGCCATAACACCTTTTATCTTGTTAGGGAATATTTCTGATAGTAATACCCACGTAATAGGACCCCAGGACATGGCAAATGCAGCAATATAAAGTAGCATTAGTAATAGGGACATTGTTGCGCTACCCTGTGAATACAGTACAGTACCCAAGCCTAACATACTTATAGCCATTACAACACTTCCTATAAGCATAAGCTTTTTACGCCCGTAGTTATCAACCGTAAAGATTGCAAGTATGGTAAACAGCATGTTTATGGCACCTACAATTATTGTTTGAATCATAGAAGCATCGGTACCTAAGCCCATTCCTTTAAAAATTTCGGGAGCATAGTAAAGCACTACGTTAATACCTACAAACTGTTGGAAAACAGAAAGTAATATTCCTATTACTACTATAGTCCAGCCATAGGTTAACCAATGTGCTTTTTTTACATTAAATGAGCCTTTAATTTCCTGTAGTATGCTTTGTGCCTTTTCAGGTCCGTTAAGTTTGGCAAGTATGTTCGAAGCTTCTGTCTCTTTACCTTTCATTACCTGGAAACGAGGTGTTTTAGGAACAAAAAGAAGGAAAAGGAAGAATAATGTTGCCGGAATGTTTTCTGAAAGGAACATAAAACGCCATCCGTCTGTATTAATCCATTCGGTTGATTGGCCTTTTACTATAAAGTAGTTTACAAAGTAAACGATAAGCATACCGCTTACAATAGCAAACTGGTTACATGATACCAGTTTACCACGAATGTTAGCCGGAGCCATTTCGGCAATATAAAGAGGGGCAAGCATACTGGCAAGCCCAACACCTATACCACCTATTATCCTGTAAATGATAAATGAAGTAAGGCTACTGCCAAAGAAAATGTTTATAACCTCAGGATAAGCAGATCCTGTCGCCGATATAATAAAAAGAGCCGCCGATAACAGCAGCCCGTTCCTTCTACCTATAGAGTTTGCAATCCTGTCGCCTGCAGCAGCACCAATAATACAGCCTACAAGTGCACTGCTTACCATAAATCCTAAAATAGAGTTCTTTAAATTTTCGGTAAGCACGGGAGGAAGAGTTAAAAACTGGTAGTAATAAAAAGCCCCTCCAAGTACTACCAATGCTGTAATTATTGCATAGGCAGTACTGCGTTTGTAAAATCTTAAAATAAAAGAGGCAGTTAAACCAATAACTGCCAGAGTACACAACGTGATAATAATTTTAAACTCAGTAATTGCTGATGATGCAGCAACTACATCGTTTGATAAGTCACTTATAAAAAAATCATTAAGAGCGCCAACAGCACCCGAGATTACTGCAGTATCATAACCAAACAGTAAACCACCTAAACTGGCTACTGCTGTTATGAGATAAATACTGTTCTTATTTATTTTAGTTGAATTCATAAACTACTATATCGTTTTTACTTATGGTTTATTTGACCACAAGTATAAAACATATTTTTATTATTAACAAAATATTACCCAAAAAAATTTGCATTTAATAAATATTAGGACTAATAGCGGTAGAATCGAAAAAAATTAACGGATATTAGCATTTTGAAAAAAATGCCTATATTCGTTGGCGTTTTTAAAACAAATGAGGGGTGAAAAAAATTATCGATAAAGAATCAGGAAGAATTGTTGAACGGTCAGTAATGAATTCAATCACTATTGACTGTGTTATATTCGGGTTCGATAAAGGAATGCTGGAAGTGTTATTAGTACAGCACGGAGAAGGTATACGAAAAGGTGAATGGGGTCTTCCCGGAGGATGGATACGCGAGGAAGAAAGTATTGATAATGCAGCACACAGGCTACTTGGTGACTTAACAGGACTTGATGATATTTACCTGGAGCAGCTTAAAGCATTTGGTGAACCCGACCGTTTCCCTTTAGGACGTGTAATTACCATTGGTTATTTTGCCCTTATAAAACGTGAAGATTATAATGTTAGGGCCGGTTTTACGGCATCGGATGCCAAATGGTATAAAATAAGTGAAATACCAAAACTTATTTACGATCACAATAAGATTTTAGACTATAGCCTTGAGCACCTTCGCAACCGTGTAAGACAGGCTCCTGTAGGGTTTAATCTACTGCCTGAAAAATTCACTCTTTTTGAACTGATGAAACTTTATGAGGAGATTTTAGGGATAGAGATGGATAAGTCTAATTTCAGACGTAAAATACTTAAAATGAAATTGTTGGTTCAGCTTGATGAGAAGCAGAAAGACGTATCGCATCGCGCTGCTAAGCTTTATGAGTTTGACCAGAAAATATATGAAAAGCTTACTAAAAAAGGCTTTAATTTTGAATTTTAACCAATAGGCTTTACAGCCTGTTTTTTTATTTATAACCGCATCAGTTTAATGGATAATAACAGTACCGCTTTCAACAATGTTGCAAAGCCTTTCGGCGTATTGCCAAACGGTAAGCAGGTTAACAGCTATACCATAGCAAATACCCACGGAATAAGCCTTACGGTAATTAATTACGGAGCTACCATAACCTCACTAAATGTACCCAACTCAAAAGGAGAAGTTTATGATATTGTATTAGGGTTTGACACCCTTGAAGGGTATATTGATTCTTACAGTCTTCCTTCATCTCCTTATTTTGGAGCAATTATGGGAAGGTATGCCGGACGTATCAAGAACGGAAAATTCAGCTTAAACGGAACAGAGTATACCCTTAATACCAATTTAGGGGAGCACCATCTTCATGGCGGAAATTTAGGGTTTGGCCGTGCGTTTTGGGAGGTAAGGGCAATTGAAACCGGAGAGAATCCGTACATCAAACTAAAGTATGTAAGTCCTGACGGTGAAGAAAACTTTCCCGGAGCACTTACTATTGAGGTTAAATATACCTTAACTGAGGGTAATGAAATAGTTGTGGAGTATGAGGCGACTACTGATAAGGATACTATAATCAATCTTACACAGCACAGTTACTTTAATCTGGAAGGGCATAAAAGCAATGTTGCAGATCAGGATTTACAGCTTTTTACAGATTCTATTGTTGAGACCGACCAATTAAATATACCAACAGGGAATTTTATAGAGGCAACACTAAAAGGCTTTGATTTTAAGGAATCTGCACCTTGTCCTGGGGTTATAGATACTTCTTTTGTACTTAATGATACTGATAAACCCGCAGCAGTTTTAAGCAGCAAAAAATCGGGGCTTAAAATGACGGTACATACTAACCAGCCTTCGGTACATATTTACGTGGGAGGAAACTGTTTTGGTAAACTTAAAGGTAAAGAAGGAGCCGATTATAATACCCTTAGCGGTATTTGTTTTGAAACCCAAAACTTTCCGGATGCACCAAACAGGAGTAATTTCCCTTCAGCAACCCTAAGGAAAGGGGAGAAGTACAATCAAAAATCTATATTTAAGCTGGAAAATTTATAATCATATTCCATAAGAAAAAGACCGGTTTGCAGTATAAGGTTAAAAAATGCTAAATCTTATTTTTCCTACTTGATAAAGTAAGATATAAGCTGTAAATTTATACTGCAAACCAATGTTTTATGGAGTTTATAGATTATTATAAAGTATTGGGAGTTGATAAAACGGCAACTACCGATGATATAAAAAAGGCCTACAGAAAACTGGCCCGAAAACTACACCCCGATTTAAATCCGGATGACAAAGAGGCTCACAAAAAATTTCAGCAGCTTAACGAGGCCAATGAAGTGCTTAGTGATCCTGAGAAAAGGAAAAAATATGACAAGTACGGTAAGGACTGGGAGCATGGTGAGGAGTATGAAAAATACAGGCAGTCTCATCAGCGTCAATCCACTTCTCAGGGTTTTACAGGTCATGAATTTGAAGGAGGGGATTTCTCCGATTTTTTTGAATCCATGTTTGGCGGCGGCGGATTTAACCGCAGTAGCCGTGGCAGGCAGGCCCGCTTTAAAGGGCAGGACTACAATGCCGAACTTACCTTAGCCCTTGATCAGGCTTATACAACGCACAAACAAACTTTTACGGTTAACGGTAAGAGCCTGAGAATAACTGTGCCCGCAGGTGTTGCTGACGGTCAGGTTATAAAACTTTCAGGACAGGGAGGCCAGGGTGCAAACGGCGGACCTAATGGCGATTTATATATTACTTTTTCTGTAGTGAACTCTGATAAGTTTAAAAGACTGGGAGATGATTTATATGCCGAAAAGGAAATAGATCTTTATATGGCAGTTCTTGGTGGCGAATTTATGTTTGACACTATGGACGGAAAAATTAAACTTAAGGTAGCACCCGGAACTCAAAACGGTACAAAGGTAAGGGTAAAAGGAAAAGGCTTTCCTATATATAAGAAGGAGGGTAACTTTGGCGATTTATATATAACCTATACGGTTAAGATACCTACCGACCTTACAGAGAAGCAAAAAGAATTATTTACAGAATTGTCTAACCTTTCTAAACAATAAGATATGGATAGCAGGGAATATATACCGGTAAAGATATTTTGTGAGTATCATCACATAGAGGTTTCTTTTATCAGCTCATTGCGGGAGTATAATCTAATAGAAATTATTAGTGTTGAGAAAGAAGACTTTTTGCCTGTTAGCCAGGTAAGTGAAGCTGAAAGAATTATAAGGCTGCATAATGAACTTAATATTAATACCGAAGGACTGGATGCCGTTTTGCATCTGCTTCAAAAAATGAGAGATATGCAGGGCGAAATAGCTCAGCTAAGGAACAGATTACGCTTTTATGAACCCTAATGAAAACCAATGGATAAATTTAATCAACTTATAAACGGAGATAAACCTGTACTGGTAGATTTTTTTGCTACATGGTGCGGGCCATGCCAAATGCTGGCACCTATACTTAAAGAGGTAAAAGAGGATATGGGAGACGATATCACTATCATCAAAATTGATGTCGACAAGAACAGGCAACTGATGATGAACCCTCAATTTCAGGTTAAGGGAGTACCAACAATCATGCTTTTCCAAAACGGTAAAATGTTATGGAGGCAATCAGGAGTGCTGCCTAAGGATGAAATAGTAAGGAGCATCAGGCAGCATATAAACTGATTTAGATCTCTATTTCAGTTCCCATTAACGGAACACAGCAATCAAAACCGTAGTGTTCGGTAATTTTAATACGCATTTCATCGGCAGGTTCATTTTCACCATGAACCAAAAATACCTTTTGCGGTTTGTTTTGCAGATCTGAAAGCCAGTTTAAAAGATCTTGTTGGTCACCATGTGCCGAAAGTCCCTGTATTTCAAGTATGTTGGCTTTTACAGAATAATATCGTCCGTAAATCTTAATTTCTTTATCGCCTTCTAAAAGCTTTCTGCCTCTGGTGCCTTCTGCCTGATATCCTGTAAAAATAACCGTGGTTTCGGGCTTGCCAATGCAGTGCTCAAAATAAGTAAGAAGCCTTCCTCCGGTAGCCATACCACTTGCTGCAATCACTACTTTAGGCTTAGGATTTTCTATAACCGCTAGGGTATCTTCAAATCGTGATACTATAGAGAACATTCGTATCATTTCATTACATTCATAAGTGGTAAGTTTGTGCCATTCGGTATTTTCTGTAAAAATGTTAAGTACATTGGCACCCATGGGTGTATCCAGAATATAAGGCACATCAGGAATTCTTCCTTCTTTTTTAAGCTGCCATAGTATAAACATTATAGATTGTGCCCTTTCTACAGCAAACCCAGGTATTAATACTGTTCCGCCTTTAGCTATGGCATTGTTTATAAAAACTTCGAGTTCCAGTTTTACATCTGTATCAGCGTGTAGCCTTTTACCGTAAGTACTCTCAAGAAAGATATAATCTGCTTTTTTTGGTTTTACAGGCGGATACATAAGCACATCGTCATCACGGCCTATATCGCCCGAGAAAACAAGGGTTTTACCTTCTGCTTCAAGGGCAATGCTACAGGCTCCTATAATATGTCCTGCATTTGTAAATACTGCAGAGATTTCTGCATCCAGGCTTACATCTTCGTTGGGTTTTATAACCCTGAACAAAGGGAATACTTTTTCAGCCTGTGTAACGGTGTAAAGTGGCTGTGCCTCTTTATGTTTTGAGTAATGTTCCCTGTTTGCTTTTGCAGCTTCTTCTTCCTGAATTTTTGCACTATCCAGTAATATGAGCTTTGCTATTTCCTTTGTTGGTCTTGTACAGAATATCTTTCCTTTAAATCCCTGTTCTACAAGTCTTGGTAACCAACCGCAATGATCAAGATGACCGTGTGTAAGCAAAACATAATCTATAGTGGAAGGCAAAACAGGCAAAGGTTGCCAGTTAAGCTCCCGTAGTGCTTTCAGTCCCTGAAACAGTCCGCAATCTATAAGTATTCTTATTCCGTTAGTTTCTACAAGGGTTTTAGATCCGGTAACGGTGCCTGCACCGCCTATAAATTTTATTTTCATGCTATAGGTAATTACAAAGTTCTGAGGCTTCCTTTAAAATATTTTTCACCCTATTACTGCTTATGCCCAGTTTTTCAAGTGAATCGGAATTATTAATTAGTTCATTAACCAATATAATATCCAGTATAAGCAGTTTCTCTTTTTCTGCCATGCTTAACGTTGTAAGGCAGGTTACAGGAAAAAGAAAGTTATCGTCTATTTTGGTTTTGATGTTGTCTTCGGGAGGGTAATTCCAGCTCAATAGTTCCAATCCTGAGCAGTTGGCAAAGGTTACGGCATCTGTAGTAAATCGATTATTAGTTACAATAATACACTTGTTTACAGTATCTGCATCACTAAAAACAGGTTGTGTTACTGCCTTTACATCATTGTATCTTGACAGGATATACATAGGCACCTTTACATCAGAATGTGTGTTTTGATTGCTATGGAATTTACATTCTACGATAGCTATAGTGTTGTCTTTTTTAAGGCATATATCTATTTCATGAGAGACACATTTACCTTTAAGGGTAAGGTTGGTTTTTGTTTCAAAACCTTCAAAGCTGTATAAACGGGAAATAAACTTTTCAAAAAAGAAGCCGGCAGGGCCTAACTGTCGCAAAGCTGAACGCAGGTTATATCTTGCGGCATGGGCATTAGCTTCTTTCTTTAAAAGAGAAAAAGCCTGTTTATAAATTTGTTTGGTACTTATACCGTGATACAGGCTTTTTTCAATTTTATTCAGGACGTTCTTTACGGTTGCAGTATCGGCACCGGATTTTTCAAGGGAACGCTTTAGCTTGTTCCTGTCAAAATCTACAATATGGCCTGAATTTTTAACTACCTTCATATAAATGTGTTATTGTATAAAGTTAGCTAAAATTAATATGTACGGCTTTAATAACAAATGACAAAAGTCATCTTATAAAAACTTCATGGTTTTCATCCAGTTTTTAAGATTATCAATCCATTTATCATCAATAGATTTATTGTTTAGTCCAAACCCATGTTCGCCATGAGGATATAAAAGCATTTCGCCATACACGCCGTTTTTCAATAAGGCTTCATAGTAAGCAATGCTGTTTTGCATAGGCGAGGTGCTAACGCTGGTTCATTACTTTTTTATAAGCTGACAATTATCATTTTTTAGGGTGTATGGCTGTCCTAATTTTGGCTTATCACTCATAAAATCACTAATCATGGAAAATAATATACTGCAAAAATATAATGTGCCCGGTCCACGCTATACCAGTTATCCTACAGTACCATACTGGGATAACGGCGGCTTTACTACCGATGTATGGAAACAGAGTTTTTTACAGGCATTTGATGAAAGTAACGCTACCGAAGGAATAAGCTTATACATTCACCTGCCGTTTTGTGAGAGCATGTGTACGTTTTGCGGATGCAACAAAAGGGTAACCCGCAGGCATGAGGTTGAAACAACCTATATTACCGCAGTGTTGAACGAATGGAATATGTATTGTGATATCCTTCCTGAAAAACCAAGGATAAAGGAGCTGCACTTAGGAGGGGGAACACCCACTTTTTTTAGTCCGGAAAACCTTGAAATACTTATAAACGGAATTTTTGACAGGGCAGAGAAGGCTCCCGGTTATGAATTCAGTTTTGAAGGGCATCCTAATAATACTACAAGGGAGCACCTGCAAAAGCTATATGATCTAGGGTTCAGGAGGGTAAGCTTTGGCGTACAGGATTATGATGAAACGGTACAAAAAGCAATACACAGGATGCAGCCTTTTCAAAATGTGGCAAAAGTGACTTTTTGGGCAAAAGAGATAGGCTATACTTCCATAAGCCATGATTTGGTTTTTGGGCTGCCATACCAGAAAGTAGAAACCATTGTTGATACTATTGAGAAAACCAAAGCTCTTAACCCTGACAGGATTTCTTTTTACAGCTATGCACACGTGCCCTGGATAAAAGGTAACGGACAGCGCGGCTATGATGAAAAGAACCTGCCTCAGGATGATGAAAAAAGAAAGCTTTATGAGATAGGTAAAATACTGCTTGGGGAGAATGATTATTATGAAATAGGGATGGATCATTTTGCCCTTAAAAGTGATGCAATGTATACCGCCTTTAAAGAAGGAAAACTACACCGCAACTTTATGGGGTACAGTGCTTCTAAAACACAGTTAATGATAGGGTTGGGGGTGTCTTCCATAAGTGACAGCTGGTATGCCTTTGCCCAAAACGAAAAAGTACTTGAGGACTATTATAAACGAATAGAGAGTAATGAATTACCTGTTTTTAGAGGGCATTTGCTTACCGATGAAGATCTTGTTATAAGAAGACATATACTGAATCTTATGTGCAGTTTTGAAACTTCATGGGAAGACAGTCCATTATATTTTCCTGAATTACCTGAAACCTTATTGAGCCTTAAAGAAATGGAAAATGATGGTTTACTGGAGTTTGGCAAAAGCAGTATAAGAGTTACCGAAGAAGGAAAAACCTATGTAAGGAATATATGTAAGGCCTTTGATTTAAGGCTTAAGCGAAAAGCACCGGAAACTAAATTGTTTTCAATGGTTGTTTAAATCACCCTTACCAACCTAACCTTCCAAAAGAAAAGCCCCTGAAATTTTCAGGGGCTTTTCGCAGTTGTTTATGTTTAGTTACTTGCAGTGTGGTATTCCCTGAACAAAAAGAGAGTTGGTTTCGGGTGAAAGGTAAGGAATACCTAGCCCTAATCCCCTTAGGATAAAGAAAGCCCCTATAATGGCTACGGCATAAGGTATAAAGCTGTTAAGCTTATTCCTTAAGGGTGAAGTAAGCATATTGCTAACATATACCACAGCGCTCATCATAGGGATGGTTCCTATACCGTAAAGAACCATGTATAATCCTCCCAAAAGGGCATTTTGCATGGCAATAGCACCAAAAAGGGCAGCGTAAACCAATGCACAGGGTAAAAAGCCATTAAGAAGCCCGGTTATAAAAATAGCCTCATTGCTTTTTTTCCTGAACTGGGCTCCAAGACCACTTTTTACACTACTTATTACTTTATAGATAGGTTTAGAGAAATTATATTTGGCAAATTTCTTTTCCGGTATTGCTATTATGGTAATCATAATAATACCGGAGGCTATGGCAACGTTTTGCTGCATTCCGGCCAGGTAAAGCCCCCTGCCTAACAACCCGAATATAATTCCCAGTGAACCATAAGCTATAAGCCTGCCGATATGATACAAAAGGATCTGTATGGTTTTTTTTGTTTCATTGGTGCGGTCTACCGGCAGCATCATGGCAATAGGCCCGCACATGCCCATGCAGTGCAGGCTTGATATTAATCCTAATAAAAGTGCTGAATATAGCATACTCTTATCTTTTTAATTTTTAATAAACCGTAATCTCCTTACTGTTGAGGTAACCTATACCCTGATATTCCCAGTCAACAGTAATGTTCCAGCGGCCGTCTACCAAATCACTTTTAGGTATGAGCAGATGAGAAGCCGATATTGTTATTGGTTGTTCAATATCGAGCCTTTGGTTAGACGGCCTGTACAGGAACACTTTTCCTTTTATTTTTGAAGCATCAAAATCCTCTGGAAATTCTATTTCTATTCCTTTTTGTGTGCTGTTAATTGTTAGTTGATGGTGCAGGCTAATAGCATTTTCTTCTCTGTTAAGCTTGTCCTGCAATATTCTTTCCTGTTTGTAGTAATCTTCTACAACCAGTTCGTTGTCATATTTACTGTCTGATTGTACTTTGAATACAAAAAACAGTATAAAGCTCATAAAAAGGGCAAATGCGATTACAATTCCTGTTCCCCAGTTAAATTTCATAATCATTAGTTTTTAATTAAAAGTCCTAGGACCTAAAAAGTTGCTTGATTCGGTTTCAATAAGTCGGTCACCGTCATAAACCTCAAGCAGTATCTTTGTTTTGTCGCCTTTAAGCAATGCCTCATTAATTTCCACAAACAATGTTCCCTGTGCAATACCTGCCTTAGGTACTTTAAAATGAGGCTTTCCTACCACTTTAACTTCCCCTTTAGGTGTTTTTAGCTTAAAGTAAACATCATTAAAGTCTTTAGTGGTTTTGTTCACGATTTTGTAGGTATATACATTGCTTATGTTTTCTCCTTTGTGCTCGTACAATTGCCCGGGTAACCTTAGTACTGTGGCTTCCACATCATTTCTTAAGAACAGCATACCTGTAAATATTCCTATAAGGATTAGCAGTACGGCAGTGTAGCCTTTCATTCTGGCAGTAAAAACAAACTTTTCCTTTTTGGTTATTTCGTCTTCACTGGCATAACGTATCAGGTCTTTAGGAAAACCGACCCTTTCCATTACAGTATTACATTCATCTATACAGGCAGTACAGTTAATGCATTCCAGCTGCGTTCCGTTTCTTATGTCTATACCGGTAGGGCAAACATGTACACAAAGCTTGCAGTCTATACAATCTCCTTTTCCGGATATCGCCCTGTCTTCGTTCTTAACTATTTTACCGCGCCCGTTTTCTCTTTCACCTCTTTTATGATCGTAGGCTACAATTATCGATTTGTTATCCAGCAGTACTCCCTGAAGCCTTCCGTACGGACAGGCTATAATACAAACCTGTTCTCTAAACCAGATATAGATAAAGTAGAATACTGCAGTAAATATCAGCAGGGCTATAAGTGTACTTACATGCTGTCCGGGCCCGTCGGTTACCATTTGTATGAGTTTATCACTTCCTGATAGGTATGCGAGAAACACATTGGCTATAAGGAATGATATGATAAAAAAGATGAACCATTTGAGAGCTTTTTTTCTTATTTTTTCGGTATCCCATTTTTGCTTATCCAGTTTAATCTGGGCATTCCTGTCACCTTCAATCCAGTATTCTATCCTGCGGAAAACCATTTCCATAAATATGGTTTGCGGGCAAACCCAGCCACAAAACAGCCTACCGAAGGCAACAGTAAACAGTGCAACGAATATTACCCCTATAATCATGGAGATTACAAACAGGTGGAAATCCTGTGGCCAGAAAGGGAAACCAAATATGTTGAACCTGCGTTCCAGCACATTGAACATAAGGAACTGGTTGCCGTTTATTTTTACAAAGGGAGCACTAAACAGGAAGAGAAGTAAAAAGTAACTGACTAATTTGCGGTACCTGTATAGTTTTCCCGAAGGTTTCTTAGGATATATCCAAGACCTTTTACCTTCTTCATTTATGGTTGCTATCCTGTCCCTAAACTCTTCTTCCTGTATATTGCTCATGGTATTTGGCTTTATTTAGCGGCTACTTCGGGGGTTTCTTCTGTTGTTTGCTGCGTATCTTCTTCATTTGGCTTATCGCTATCGCCATCGGTTTTGGCCTCGTCTTTCCATATTTCTCCATCGGGAGCTTTAGGGTCTACAGGATTGGTTCCCTGCAAAGACAATACATAACTGGCTACCAACTGAATTTCTGAAGGTTTAAGAGTACCTTTCCAAGCCACCATGCCTTTACCGTCACGTCCGCCTTCGGTAATGGTGTGAAATACATTTTTAATACCTCCTCCTAAAACCCAGTACTCGTCGGTAAGGTTAGGGCCAATAGCACCTCCGGCATCTGCCCTGTGGCAGGCTACACAGTTGGTCTCAAAAATCTTTTTACCTTCTGCCAAATCAGATACTTCTGTTAAAAGAGTTACGTTGTTGGCATCAATACGGTCTTTAGCAAGCTTGTTATATTCCTCAACCGCTATGCGGGCTTCTTCCATTTCAATCTCAAATTCCTTTTTCTGGTCAGGGCCATCAAGAATGTGGTACTTTACAAGGTAAACCAACCCAAACAGTATAGTTACATAGAAAAGGTTTATCCACCACGGTGGTAACACATTATCAAGCTCTTTAATACCGTCATAATCATGATGAAGTAATATTTCACCTTCTTCTTCAATAGGTTTAACTTTTACAAACCAGCTTTTTATCTTTTTGTAAAGCTTGGTGTCTTTAAACTCTATGGCATCGGCTTCAGCCAGTTTTTTCTTCTGTTCTTCGGTAAGGATGCTGTAAGTAACCCTGTCTATGGCACTAATGGTTATTTCTATTGCTACCTGAAGGAACAGGAAGAAAAACAGGAATATTGATACTTCTGGGTATTTTAGGAAGGCAGGCCTGTCTCCTGAATCTATAAAGTATTCCAGAGCCATGAAAACCAGTGCAAAAATTACAGGAACCCTAACATATACCGGTATAAATTTTTTCATAGTGATAAGTTTATGTTCAACTATTGGTTATCGTTATCGTTGTCTGAGAACGGCAGGTTACTCATCTCGGTTATCTTTTCTTTCTTGTAGGTATATACCCAGGTATACAGTACTACAAAGAAGATGAAGAAAATAAGCAGCGATAGTATAGGATAGACCTCAATTCCTGAGATGCTCTCCATATTGTGTTTTATAAACTTTAGCATGGCTTATTGTTTTGAGTTATCGGCCGTAGCCGGTTTAATTTTAATATCGGTTCCAAGGCGTTGCAGGTAGGCTATTAGTGCTGTAATTTCCCGGTCTTTCATTGGGGTAAACTCTTCACCGTTTGCCAGAGCTGTTTTTTTGCTTGCTTCATAGCTTTTTACAAAGTCAGGGTCTATATGTAAATTCTCTTCAATTTTTGCTGCCTGTGCATCCATAGACTGCTGTGCATTGGCAATATCTTCATCCGTATAAGGAACACCCAGTTTTACCATTACCTGCATTTTTTTCTCAGTCTCGCTACGGTTCATTTTCTTATTGTCAAACAGCCATTTGTAGGATGGCATTATAGAACCTGCCGATGTACTTTGAGGATCCCACATGTGATTAAAATGCCAGTTGTCGCTGTATTTTCCACCTATACGCATAAGGTCTGGCCCGGTACGCTTAGAACCCCACAGGAACGGGTGATCGTATACATATTCTCCAGATTTAGAGTATTCGCCATAGCGTTCTACTTCTGATCTGAACGGACGTATCATTTGAGAGTGACAGTTTACACATCCTTCCCTAATGTACAGGTCACGGCCTTCAAGCTCTAAGGGAGTATATGGTTTAACCGTAGATATGGTTGGTATGTTAGATTTTACCATTATGGTAGGTACAATTTGTATAATACCACCTATAAGTATTGCAATAGTAGCAAGTATGGTAAGCTGTATAGGTTTTCTTTCCAACCAAGGGTGGAATTTCTCACCTTTCATTCTTCGTCCTGTAATTCTTTCCAGTTCAGGAGCTTCTGCCAGTTCGTCTTCAACGGCTTTACCCTGGCGAATTGTCATTATAATGTTGTATACCAGTACTAAAAGACCTATTACGAATAAGGTACCGCCTATAGCCCTCATCCAGTACATTGGCATAATTTGTTTTACAGTTTCAAGGAAGTTACCGTATTTAAGAGTACCGTCAGGGTTAAACTGTTTCCACATAGAAGCCTGTACAAAACCTGCAACATACATTGGTAAGGCATATAATATGATGCCCAGTGTACCTATCCAGAAGTGGAAGTTGGCAAGCTTAACAGAGTAAAGAGATGTTTTTGTCATTCTTGGTATTAACCAGTAGATCATACCAAAGGTTAGGAAACCGTTCCATGCCAGCGCGCCTACGTGTACGTGTGCTACAATCCAGTCGCTAAAGTGGGCAATAGCATTTACGTTTTTAAGTGATAGCATTGGCCCTTCAAACGTTGCCATACCATATCCGGTAATTGCAACCACAAAGAATTTTAAAACAGGATCTGTACGTACTTTATCCCATGCACCCCTTAGTGTAAGCAAACCGTTTATCATACCTCCCCATGACGGAGCGATAAGCATTACAGAGAATACCACACCCAGGTTTTGAGCCCAATCAGGTAGTGCAGAGTATAACAGGTGGTGCGGCCCGGCCCATATATAGATAAATATTAACGACCAGAAGTGGATAATAGACAGCCTGTATGAATATACCGGCCTGTTTGCCGCCTTAGGCAGATAATAATACATTAACCCAAGGAAAGGTGTTGTTAGGAAAAATGCCACGGCATTGTGCCCGTACCACCATTGCACTAAGGCATCCTGTACACCGGCATAAACAGAGTAACTTTTCATTCCGTTTACCGGAAGTTCAAGGCTGTTAAAGATGTGAAGAACGGCAACCGTTACAAAGGTTGCAAGGTAAAACCATATGGCTACATATAGGTGGCGTTCCCTTCTCCTTAAAATGGTACCTATCATATTAATACCAAAAACAACCCAAACAATAGCGATAGCTATATCTATAGGCCATTCCAGTTCGGCATATTCTTTAGATGTGGTATATCCTAACGGAAGTGATATGGCTGCGGCAACAATAATAAGCTGCCATCCCCAAAAATTTACATTACTTAAAAAATCGCTGTACATGCGGGTCTTAAGTAGCCTTTGCATTGAGTAGTAAACCCCTGCAAAAGTGGCATTACCCACAAAGGCAAAAATCACGGCATTGGTGTGTAATGGCCTTAATCGGCCGTAGCTTAGCCATGAAATACCTTCGGTTAAACCGGGAAACATGTACATAGAGGCTATCAGCAAGCCTACAAGCATTCCTACAACCCCAAATAAGATGGTGGCATAGAGGAATTTTTTAACTATTTTATTATCGTAATAAAATTGCTGCACTTCCATATTAAATTGTGTTATTGTGTTTGTTTTCTTTTTTCTTTAACTCATCGTCAAAAAGCATTCTTACAGACGGGGTGTAGTCATCGTCATATTGGCCTGTTTTTACTGCCCTTATAAAGGCTACGCAAAACAGTATGGCCACAACGATACTGATGGAGATTAGTAAATAAATGACGCTCATACTTATTGGTTTTATGTTAACAAAACTACTGTTGCACCGCGTGATAAAACATGATATTTATCATGCATACATGGTTTTTTGATTAAATTTTCAGGCTTTTTTTCGGGCATAATAATTACTCATAACAGTTACAAAACTCATAATGGTAATAGTGCTTAAAGGCATGACAATAGCGGCTGTTAGCGGAGTAAGTTTTCCGGCTATGGCAGCCGATAATCCAAAGGCATTGTAGAGCAGGGAAATACCAAAACTCATTTTGATAGTCTTGACCGCATTTGTAGATAGTTTGAGGAAATAATCAATACTTTCAAACTTAGAAGCATCGAGTATACCATCGCAGGCAGGGGAGAACACATTAATATCTTCTGATATTGATATCCCCACATTGCTTTGTGCCAGTGCTCCAGCGTCATTCAGGCCGTCGCCTATCATCATTACATTTTTTCCTTCTTTTTGCAGACTTTCTATAAAGGCCAGTTTTTGTTCTGGTTTTTGATTGAATACACATAATGTTCCCGGAGGTACCAATTGTTTTAGTGTTTCGCGTTCGCCTTCGTTATCTCCCGAAAGTATTTTAAGTTCATATCGTTTGCTCAGGTTTTCAAGAAGAGGTTTAAGGCCATTTCTATAACTGTTTGCAAAAACATATTTACCCTTATAAACTTTATTGATACTTATGTGTACCGCAGTTTGTAAGGTTTGTGCTTTAGAAACACCCACAAAATCAACCGATCCTATTCTTATTAAATTATCGTTGATATGACCTTTAATGCCTTTGCCCGTAATTTCATCAAAATTATCAACCAATATAATAGCTGCATTCGGGAGAAAATCATATAACCTCCTGCTTAAAGGATGGTTAGACCCCCTTAGGATATTTTTCACCATAAGGATTTCTTCTTCAGTAAGCCCGTTGCCTTCATAAAAAATATCCGATTTCTTACTGGTGGTTATGGTGCCTGTTTTATCAAAAACTATGGTGTCTACCTTAGCCATCTGTTCTACTACAGTGGCATTTTTGAGATAGAGCTTTTTGTTTCCCATAATCCTTAAAATATTTCCCAGCGTAAATGGTGCACTTAATGCCAGTGCACAAGGGCATGCCACAATAAGTACGGCAGTAAATACATTAAAAGCGGTGGTTACATCTATAAAAAGCCAGTATAAAAGTGATGCCAATGCAGTAATTAATAATAAGGGAGTAAAGAACCGGCTTATGGTATCGGTAATTGTTTTATAATCCTGCCTGTCTTTTTTGGTGAATATATCGTTACTCCATAGTTGGGTAAGATAACTTTGGGAAACGGAACTCAATACTTCCATTTCAATTATCTTACCTGTTTGTTTACCTCCTGCGAAAAGCTTGTCTCCCGATTTTTTGGTAATCGGGTCGGCTTCTCCGGTTACAAAGCTGTAGTCTATGGCAGTAGTATCACTTATAAGAATACCATCTACAGGTATAAGTTCCTGATTACGTATAAGAAGCCTGTCGCCCGCAGCAACATCATAAACAGGTACCGAAACTTCACTACGGTCCGGAAGTATTTTAGTAACCGCAATGGGGAAGTAGGATTTAAAGTCTCTTTCAAACGAAAGGAAATTGTATGTTTTCTGTTGAAAGAATCGGCCTAGAAGCATAAAGAATACCAGTCCGGTAAGGCTGTCAAAAAATCCCTGTCCATAGCCGAATATGATATCAACAGTACTTCTCACGAACATTACAATAATACCTAATGCTATAGGCACATCAATATTGAGCATTCCGGTTTTAAGGCTTTTCCATGCGGATGAATAATACCCGCTTGCAGCATACAGGAAAGAGGGTAGGGAAAGACCAAAAATAAGCCATCGGAAAAAGCTCTTGTAATTGTCCAGCCAGTACTCTTCCATTTCAAAATACTCAGGAAATGAAAGCAGCATAACATTGCCGAAGCAAAAAAATGCTACTCCCAGCTTATAAACCAGTTCACGATTTACCTTTTTCTTTTTCTGCTCATAATTGTCCAGGCTTATGTAAGGCTCATAGCCAATTTTACACAGCAGGTGTACTATTTCCTTTAGTGTTGTTTTTTCAGGATTGAAAACAATGCGTACTTTTTTGTTGTTGAAATTTACCTGAGAACTGCTAACACCTATATTGATTTTGTTGAGGTTCTCCAATATCCAGATACAGGAACTGCAATGAATGTGCGGAATATATAAGGAAACAATATGTGTTTCCTGTTCGTGAAACTCTAAAAGGCGATAAACGATTTCCTCATTATCAAGAAAATCATATTTACCGTTAATGTCTTTAGGAGTAGCTCCCGGTGTTTTTTCAAAAGAATAATAATCTGTAAGCCCGTTAAGGGTAAAAATCTCATATACGGTTTTACAGCCATTACAGCAAAAGGATTTATCGTCAAAAACGATCTCTTCTTTATCTGTATAACCTAACCCGCAATGATAACAATTTTGCGTGTTCATAATCTGCTCATTTACCTGATACAAAATTGATGCACACTTAAAAAATAAAATATGATAATTGTCATACAATATGTACATTTGTGTGTCCAATTTTAAAAGTGCCCTATGAGTAAATGTGAACAGTGTATAGTGCGTGAATTCAGCTCCTTAAAGGCGTTGAATAAAGATGAACTACTCAGGATGGCTAACTGCAAGACGTCTTACATTATTAAAAAAGGCGAACCTATTTTTACCGAAGGCGAAAATGTAAATGGCATTTTTTGTGTAAAAGACGGTGTTTGTAAACTCACTAAGCTAAGTGCAAACGGAAACGAACAGATTGTTAAGCTGGTTTCTAAAGGCGAACTTCTGGGTCAGCGTTCTATGATAAGCGACGAACCTGTAAACCTTAGTGCTGTTGCACTGGAAGACATGGAGGTTTGTTTTGTACCTAAAAGCGAAATTGTATCCTTTTTTAATCATAACAATCAGTTTTCTATGAATGTTATGAAATCCATTTGCGGAGACCTTAAAGAAGCCGATGACCATTTGGTAAACATGGCTCAAAAATCGGTTAGGCAAAGGCTTGCAGAAACACTTTTATATCTGCACGATACCTTTGGTACTAATGAGGATAAAAGCCTTCACGTAAAATTGTCCCGCGAAGAAATTGCCGGTATGGTAGGTACTGCTACCGAGAGCTGTATCAGGCTTTTATCTGAATTCAACAAAAGCGGGCTTATTGAGCTTTCGGGCAAAAAAATTATCATTAAAGATTTTAAAGGACTTAAGGCTATATAAGATTAAAAAAATCTTAATCTTCACTTTTATGTATTGGCATTATTTTTGTCTACAGGCATAAAGAATTTAAATACTTACTTTTTTATAACCTAGAAAATATGGTTTTGTTTAATATAGGGAGTACTGTTCTGTTTATGACTTTGTTACTTTAATGTTACGGACTGATAATTAATATGGAACAGTTTGTCAATATAACTAACTTTATGTAAGTTTGCGCCCAAATGAAGAAGTTTCTAATCAGGTTTTTTCTATTAATAAGCGTTATCCTTATAGGATATGGGAAACTATACCCAAATGCTTACCATAGTAACCTGGCACATTCTTCAGAGAAACTTTCAGTTCAAAACTCGGAATATGCTTCCTTAGTAAATTTCCAGAGTGATGATATTACAACAATCAAATCTCCTTCTGCCCACGAGCTTAAATCTAACGAAGATTTATATGCTACAGATAACGAGGTAGAGGAAGATGAATCATTCTCTTTTAAAAAGTACTTAGAGGCAAGTAACTTTTTTACTGCGGTACTTTATGCCCAAATATTGGGATTCTTTTTCTTATTTATTAAAAAACACTCGTCGCCTGATGGGCTGTTTTCCTATTTCTCATCTTGTAGAAAATTTATCGTATTCAGGGTAATCAGAATTTGATTTATTTTCTTTTAGGGTAATACTTGTATTCCCTTATTTCCTCACAGTTTATTATTACTGTATAAGCATTTACAAAGCCTTTTGGTTTTGAATATGCAAAGTGTATCTGATATACGCACTTTCTAAAAAATTTATCAAGAAAAATCATATTGTTTTTAAAACGCTAAGTTATTATGAAGAGAATCCTCATGATTATGAGCTTGTGTGCATTTGCATTTTTTACAAGCTGTAAAACTGAAAAAGAAGAAAAAGAGAAAGAAACTGAGTTTCTTGTTACCAATCCGGTAAAAATGGACACAACTCTTACTAAGGAGTATGTGTGCCAAATACACTCAATACAGCACATTGAGCTAAGAGCGCAGGAGAGAGGTTATCTTGAAAAAATTTATGTAGATGAAGGACAGGCTGTTAAAAAAGGACAGCTAATGTTTCAAATCATGCCTAAACTGTATGAAGCTGAAATGAAAAAAGCAGAAGCAGAGGCAAAATTTGCAGAAATTGAATACCAGAATACTAAAAGCCTGGCTGACAGAAATGTTGTAGCTCCTAATGAGCTTGCTATGGCAAAAGCAAAACTGGATAAGGCAAACGCAGAGCTTTCATTGGCTAAAGTTCACCTTCAGTTTACTGAAATAAGAGCTCCTTTTGATGGTATTGTAGATCGTTTTCACGTAAGGCTGGGTAGCCTTATAGAAGAAGGAGAACTGCTAACAAACCTTTCTGACAACAGTAAGATGTGGGTTTACTATAACGTACCTGAAGCAGAGTATCTTGAGTACAAAGCAGAAACCAAGGATAACAAAAAGATTAATGTAGACCTTATAATGGCTAACAACAAAAAGTTTGGTCACGGAGGTGTTGTTGAAACTATTGAAGCAGATTTTGACAATGAAACAGGTAACATTCCATTCAGGGCTACTTTCCCTAATCCGGACAGATTATTAAGACATGGCGAAACAGGTAACATACTTGTATCTATACCTATTAAAAATGCTATGCTTATACCACAAAAGGCAACTTTTGAGGTACTTGACAAAAAATATGTTTATGTAATTGATAAAGATCACAAGATAAAATCGAGAGAGATTACAATTGAAGCGGAGCTGCCACACTTATTTGTAATTAAAGACGGTTTATCTACAGATGATAAAATTCTTCTTGAAGGTTTACGTCTTGTTAAGGAAAATGAGAAAATTGAATATAAACTTCAGGATCCTAAGCAGGTTATGTCGCATTTAGAGCTTTATGCAGAATAATCTAATCGGATAACTTAAAAAGAAGAAAAAATGTTTAGCAAATTCATACACAGACCTGTATTTGCGATTGTAATTTCGATTATGATTGTGTTTATGGGTACTCTGGCAATTAAACAATTGCCTACTTCGCAATTTCCGGATATTGCGCCTACAACAGTAAATATCTTTATTGCTTACCCGGGTTCGAGTGCAGACGTTTTGGTTAAATCAACCCTTATTACGCTTGAGAATGCTATTAATGGTGTTCAGGACATGCGTTATATGGCAACGGATGCTACCAGTGCCGGTGAAGCTACTTTGAGAATTATTTTTGAACCGGGAACCGATCCCAATCAGGCTGTTATCCGGGTAAAAACCCGGGTAGACCAGGTAATGCCGCTTTTGCCGGAACTGGTACAGCGTGAAGGGGTAGTTATTACGCCTATCCAGCCTAGTATGTTGATGTACGTTAACCTGTATGCAACGGGCAAAAACATGGACGAAAAGTTCCTGTACAACTATGCCAACGTTAAAATGCTTCCTGAAATTAACAGGATAAAGGGGGTTGCGAGATCACAAATATTAGGTAGTAGAACTTATGCGATGCGTATTTGGTTAAATCCGGATCGTATGAGAGCTTACAATGTTTCCGTAGATGAGGTTATGGAAGCTTTGGGCGAACAGAGTATTGTTGGTCGTCCCGGACGTATAGGTCAGAGTTCGGGTATACAGGCTCAGTCCTTAGAATATGTATTGACCTATAAGGGTAGGTATAGTGAACCGGAAGAATACAATAATATAATTATCCGTG
This sequence comes from Flavobacterium alkalisoli, assembly GCF_008000935.1. Classification (NCBI taxonomy): domain Bacteria; kingdom Pseudomonadati; phylum Bacteroidota; class Flavobacteriia; order Flavobacteriales; family Flavobacteriaceae; genus Flavobacterium; species Flavobacterium alkalisoli. Next base: position 3,336,243 of record NZ_CP042831.1, on the reverse strand, counting down.
CCAATGCAGAAGGTGAGGCCATTCGCCTTAAAGATATAGGTAGGGCAGAGCTGGGTAGTGAGTTCTTTGATATTTACTCAAACCTTGACGGACATCCTTCGGCATCTATCGTACTAAAACAGAACTATGGTAGTAATGCCAACGACGTAATTAAAAGCGTTAAGGAAAAGCTTGAAGAGCTTAAGCAAAGTTTCCCTCCGGGACTTGACTATAAAATCAGTTATGACGTTTCTAAGTTCCTTGATGCGTCTATGGAACAGGTTATCCATACCTTAAGGGATGCGTTTATATTAGTTGCACTTGTGGTATTTGTGTTTCTGGGTGACTGGCGATCTACGCTTATCCCGATATTAGCGGTACCGGTATCGCTCGTGGGGGCGTTCTTTGTTATCCAGTTCTTCGGAATTTCGATAAACCTTGTAACGTTATTTGCACTCGTACTGGCAATTGGTATCGTTGTGGATGACGCAATTGTGGTTGTAGAGGCGGTACACGCCAAGTTTGATGAGTTCCCTAACATTTCGCCATATAATGCTGTTAAAAAGGTATTGGGTGAAATTAGTGGTGCGGTAATAGCAATTACTGCGGTAATGGTATCGGTATTTGTACCTATTTCATTCATGTCTGGTCCGTTAGGTACATTCTACAGGCAGTTCTCTATTACCATGGCAAGTTCCATTGTAATTTCGGCACTAATCGCCCTTACGCTTACACCGGTATTGTGTGCTATGTTACTTAAAAACCACCATGCACATCCTCATAAGAAAAATATTCTTACCAAATCGCTTGACAGCTTTAACAGAGGCTTTGATAAAATGACAGGTAAATATGTTGCCATACTTAAAAGAATGGTTAACAGAAGATTGCTTACGTTCATCATACTAATTGCGTTTTGTGCAGGTACATTCTATGTAAACAAGATACTTCCTTCAGGATTTATTCCAAGTGAAGACCAGGGTACTATTTATGCGATTATCCAAACTCCTCCGGGATCTACACTGGAAACAACAAACCAGGTATCACAAAGATTACAGAAAATTTGTGAGGATATAGACGGAGTAGAATCAGTATCATCTCTTGCAGGTTATGAGATTATGACCGAGGGTAGGGGATCTAACGCAGGTACATGTCTTATCAACCTTAAGGAATGGTCTGAAAGGGAGCATACAGTTACCGAGATAATGGAAGAGCTTGAAGAGAAATCTAAAGGTTTAGGTGCCAAGATAGAGTTCTTTGAACCGCCGGCCATTCCGGGATTTGGTTCTTCAGGAGGTTTCTCTATGCGTTTATTGGATAAAAATACTACGACTGATTATCAGGATTTTGATAAGATAAACAAACAGTTCCTTGAGAATTTAGGTAAGCGTAAAGAGTTAACAGGTCTGTTTACTTTCTTTGCTGCAAACTATCCTCAGTATGAGCTTGTAGTAGACAACGATTTGGCAATGCAGAAAGGTGTTTCTATTGGTAAAGCAATGGAGAACCTGGATATACTTATCGGTAGTACCTATGAGCAAGGGTTTATTAAATTCGGACGTTTCTTTAAAGTATATGTTCAGTCAGACCCTAAATACAGAAGATTACCATCAGATGTTCTTAACCTGTTCATTAAAAACGACCATGGCGAGATGGTTCCTTATTCAGCTTTCATGAAGCTTAAGAAAACACAGGGGCCTAACGAGATTACACGTTATAACATGTATAACTCAGCAGCTATACAGGGTCTTCCTGCAAAAGGTTATACAACAGCAGACGCTATTCAGGCAGTGAGAGAGGTTGCTAAAGAAACATTACCTAAAGGATATGATATAGCTTGGGAAGGTCTTTCTTTTGATGAGGCAAACAGAGGTAACGAATCTATTTACATTTTCCTTATTGTATTGGCATTCGTATACTTTGTACTTGCTGCACAGTATGAAAGTTTCATTATTCCGTTAGCGGTAGTATTCTCATTACCTGTTGGTATTTTCGGTTCATTCCTGCTACTTAAGATAATGGGACTTGAAAACAACATTTATGCACAAATTGGTCTAATCATGCTTGTGGGTCTGCTCGGTAAGAATGCCGTACTTATCGTTGAGTTTGCGGTACAGAAGCGGCATGAGGGCTTCACGCTGTATGATGCAGCGATTGAAGGGGCTAAAGTACGTTTCAGACCCATCCTTATGACATCATTTGCATTTATCGCGGGGCTTATCCCGTTAATGATTGCTACAGGAGCAGGGGCGATAGGTAACAGGACACTGGGTTCGGCAGCACTTGGAGGTATGTTATTCGGTACTATCTTCGGTGTAATTATAGTGCCTGGACTGTACTTTATTTTCGGCTCGCTGGCTGATGGCAGAAAACTGATTAAATATGAGGAAGACAGTTCTTTATCAGAAGAATTTGTTCATCAGATAGATAAATTCCAAAACACAGATGAAACCGATGAAACTGAGTAATATGTCTAAAATAAGAATGTATAAATATGCAGGGGTAGCCTTAATTGTATTAAGCTTTACCGGTTGTAAGACACCTGCTTTGGTTCAAAGAACAGAAAACACTACAGTACCTGCGAATTATGAAAATGCTTTGCAGGATACTGTAAATGTGGCAACATTAACGTGGAAGGAATATTTTACCGACCCTTATCTTGACACATTGATTGATACGGCACTTAAAAACAACCAGGAGCTTAACATTACGCTTCAGGAAATAGAGATTGCCAAAAACGAGATTAGGGCAAGAAAAGGGGAGTACTTACCTTTTGTTGGCCTTAAGGGTGGAGCCGGTGTAGAAAAAGTAGGTAGATATACCAGTCAGGGTGCTAACGATGCCAATACCGAAATTAAACCGGGCAAGGAATTTCCTGATCCGCTACCGGATTTTATGGTAGGTGCTTATGCAAGCTGGGAAATAGATATTTGGGGTAAACTGCATAATGCTAAAAAAGCGGCAATAAGCAGGTACCTGTCTACAGTAGAAGGTAAAAACTTTATGGTTACTAACCTTATTGCTGAGATAGCTAACTCTTATTATGAATTACTAGCCCTTGATAATCAGCTTGAGATTGTAAACCAGAATATTGAGATACAAAGCAATGCGCTTGAGATTGTAAAGCTACAGAAACAGGCTGCACGTACTACAGAACTTGCCGTGCGTAAGTTTGAGGCTGAAGTTTTAAAAACAAGGAGTCTTCAGTACGACATTCAGCAGAGTATTGTTGAGACAGAAAACAGGATCAATTATCTGGCAGGTAGGTTCCCTCAGCATGTGGAAAGAGATCACACTACTTTCGGCAGTATATTACCTACAACTGTTCAGTCAGGTATTCCTTCTCAGTTACTAGCAAATCGTCCTGATATTAAACAGGCAGAGTTTGAGCTTGCGGCATCTAAACTGGATGTAAAAGTTGCTAAGGCTAAATTCTATCCTTCACTTGGTATTACAGCAGGTATAGGTTATCAGGCATTTAATCCGTCTTACTTAATCAAGACACCTCAATCGCTGTTATACTCACTTGCAGGAGACCTGACAGCTCCTTTAATTAACAGAAATGCTATTAAGGCTGAGTATTACAGTGCCAACTCAAGACAGTTACAGGCTGTTTATGATTATGAACGTACCATATTAAACGGTTACATTGAAGTTGCTAACCAGCTTTCTAAAATTAAAAATCTTGAAAAGAGTTATGATTTAAGATCGCAACAGGTTGATGCACTAACTGAATCGATTAATATCTCAAATGATTTATTTAAATCGGCTAGGGCAGATTACATGGAGGTTTTATTAACCCAACGTGATGCTCTTGAATCTAAATTTGAACTGATAGAAACCAGAAAACAACAACTAACTGCAGTAGTTAATATCTACAAAGCGTTAGGTGGTGGCTGGAAATAAAAATAAACTATAGGGCTTATTCTTCATAAGCTAATTAGGTTTGGTTAAGTTGGTAAACCCCTTCAGGTTAATTGCTTTGAAGGGGTTTTTATTTTTATTATTTTGAAAAATAATATCTTTTGGTATATTTGACCATAAGTATAAAAATTACTGAATATGCAATTTAACACAACCAATTTTAAAAAGAATATAATTAAAGCCGGAGTTTTATTATCATGTAGCCTGGTTTTGCTTTCACAAAAGAGTTTCTCGCAAACTAAAGAATCAGCGGTAAGGCGCATTGAAACAGACTTCAATAAAACAAAAGGAAAACTCAACAACTATTTTAATGAATGTGTTGGTGCAGGACGTGCCAATGAAGGTTTGCGGGCTGACTGGCAGCAACAGTTAGCAACAGCAAAACAGGATTGTGGTTTTCGTTATATCCGTATGCATGGCTTACTTGTTGACGACATGGCTGTTTACAAAGAAGATAAAAACGGAAATCCCGAATACAACTATCAATATATAGATCCGCTGTTTGATTACCTGCTGAGTATAGATGTTAAGCCTTTTGTAGAATTAGGTTTTATGCCTTCGCCACTGGCAAGCGGTGATAAGACCATTTTTTGGTGGAGGGGAAATGTAACACCCCCAAAAGATTATAATAAATGGGAGGAACTTATTACCAATCTGGTTCAGCATTTTACCGAAAGATATGGGGAAGAGGAGGTAAAGTCATGGTATTTTGAGGTTTGGAATGAACCTAATCTTGATGGTTTTTGGGCCGGTACACAGGAGGAATATTTCAAATTGTATCAATACACCGCTAAAGCCATTAAGGGAGTAAATAAAGAGTATAAGGTAGGAGGGCCGGCTACTGCAGGAGCAGCATGGGTACCCGAAATGATTGATTTTTGTGCTGAGAATAACGTTGCTATAGATTTTGTTACTACACACTCTTATGGTGTTAAGCAAGGCTTTCTGGATGAGTTTGGAAATTCTGGTACAGTATTAAACAAAGATGAAATGGCCGTTAGCGGAGATGTGATAAATTCCCGTAAACAAATTGAAACATCTGCCATCCCAGGGCTTGAACTTCATTACACTGAATGGAGTTCGTCATACACTCCTGCCGATCCTATTCACGACAGTTACCATCAGGCAGCTTATGTGCTGGAAAAACTAAAGCAGGTAGGTAATACCGCTAACTCAATGTCTTATTGGGTGTTTACCGATATTTTTGAAGAAGCAGGACCACGTTTTACACCTTTTCACGGAGGTTTTGGTTTAATGACCATACAAGGGATAAAAAAGCCGGTTTACTATGCTTATTCCTTTTTAAATAAGCTTGGGGTTACTGAACTGGTAAACTCTGATGCACATTCATGGGTAAGTAAGAATGAGAAAGGAGATATTCATATTCTTGCATGGGATTTTACCAATACACACCCGGGTGATTCTGTAAACAATCAGGTATACTATATAAAAGACCTTCCTGCAAAGAATAAGGGTAAATTAGAGATATCCATAGCTGACATGCCAAAAGGCAACTATAAACTTGAAATCTATAAAACAGGGTATAGGGTTAACGATGCCTATACGGCTTATTATGATATGGGAAGGCCTTCTCAGCTAAACAGAAATCAGGTAAAAGAAATAAATGAAAAGAGTAACGGAGCACCTGTTTATACAGAAGAAATAAAAATAGGTAAGAACGGTAGTTTTTCTAAACAATTGGATTTGCGTGAAAACGATGTGTTCCTTATCTGTCTTAAAAGAAAGTAATAAATAAAAAAGCAGCCTTTTAGGCTGCTTTTTTTGTACACTGATATAATATTAGAAAAAAGCATATCTCAGCTTTATACCATAAGCTATCAAACGTACGTCTTTAGTGTAAGATGAATTGATTACTGAATTGTATTTTAAGTTAACAGGCATTTCATCAGCCGGATAATTAACTACGTTTTCTTCTTTACTGTCAGCTATTGAGTTAAAGCCATAGTCTAAGAATAGGCCTATATAGCAGGAATTATGGTCACCTACATATTGCTTAACACCGCTTTCTAAAGTTCCTGACCACGCTATTTTGGTTTCAAGATCCTGTTTACCCGGTCTTACCCCTGAGAATGTACCAAAGCCCATAAAAGTAGGTCCAAACAGTTCGGCATTATATTGCGGGTAATAACCACTGGTTGAAACATTTTCTATAGTTGTTTCATATTCTCCTTTTATTGCAAAACCTGCTTTAGCACCTATAGCAATATAAAAATCAGTTATTCCGTCTCCGGTTTCAAACTGAACCGTTACCGGTATGTTTACATAATGCAGTTTCTGGTTTTCTCTGTAACTCGTCATATTATACCTGAACTCAAAAGAATCGTTCTCAAAATCAACGGCATTATAGCTTGCGCTTGCAAAGTCAAATCGTGCATTTGAATTATACGTCTGGTATTCGCCTCCAAGACCTATACTCCAGTTATCATTAAGGAAATAGGAATATTTAAGCCCTAACTGAACACCATGTTCATGATCTACCTGTCCGCCTTCAAGGTCGTAATATATGGATGAGAAAACACCTCCTGCATACATGGAAAACTCATGTTTTTCCTCCTGTGCATATATTTTAGTGAAGCCCGTAAGCGCTAAGGCCAACATAACCGACTTAACTGTAAACTGTGAAAAATTATATTTCTTCATGATATGTGTTTTTTGTATTGTACGATATAAACCCATGCCCGCAGGCAGGGGGTGGTAGTGGTCTATCGTACAATTACTTTAAATGTTTTACTGTAGTTAGCCGATTTTAACATTACTATATAAACAGCTTCTTCCATTGGAGCATCGATCTCGGTTATCCTTGATGAAGATTTTACTTCTTTTACAAGGGCACCGTTAAGTGTATAGACAGTAATAGTCATATCTTCAAGCTCAGATGCAGGTAAATCAGCATCAATGGTAAGTTTTTGTCCAAAAGCAACAGGGTTAGGGTATAACCTTGCACTGTTAACATGCTGAAGGAAAATTTGTCCAAGACATGTTTGAAGTACCTCACCCTGAGCGGTAGTAACTTTTACCACATATTCCGCATCCGGATCTAACATGTCACCAGAATTGTTACCGGCAGAGTAGTACTGTTCTGTACCTACAAGCTGACCGTTTCTATACCATTCGTATGCTGTAAATTCATAACCGCCATTGTTTTGCGGGTTATTGTTTACCAATAGTACATTATCAAACTTCTGAACTACGATATCAGAGAAATCAAAGCGTCTTTCTACAGTTACGGTATATGTTTCTGTAGAAACTCCATCCTCAGATGTTACTGTTACCGTTGCAGTATAAATACCCGGTTGTGGTGTTTGTATTGTAAATGTATGTCCCGGTTGTACAGTAGCACCTACCTCGGTCACTATTGTAACCTCTACTGAATCTGAATTATCTCCGCAATCAATTAGGTGGTAAATATTACTTTGAGGTGTATCATACGTTACATCGCCAACAACCATAGTGAATATTGATGCATCACTACTTTTAATAACAAGTGGTTGTTCAACTTCCTGAGCAGGCAGGTAGTTTTCGTTACCATCCTGATGAGCAGTGATTGTAATTTCACCGGATGTGAGTAAAGTTACCCATCCTGTTGAAGACACATCAGCAGCAGGATCTGGTGAAGTATAGGTATAAGTATAGTATACTTCAAGTCCTGATGAGGCTGTAGCATCCAGTTGGAAATCTACATCAGTTTCAAGGTTTTTAACCGGTATTGCATCAAATGTGATGGTTTGCGTAGCCCTGTCGATTGTAATAGTAGCCGTTAAAGTAACAGGAGCACAGTTGAAGGCTTCCGGTTGCGGCATAACAACTGCAGTTACTGTATACACCCCAGCGTTTACAGCACCATTATCATTTCCTGTTTCCGGAGATGTGGCATAAGTAACCGTAGCTCCTGCAGGAAGATTGTTTACGTTAATGCTTTGTACAGTTCCGTTATATACAAATTCTGCATCATCAAATGTTACAGCATTAAGAGGAGACTCTTCAACTGTTACAGTTTGTGTTTGAGAGGTAGTGTTTCCATTACCATCATCATATGTCCATGTTATTACATAAGTACCTACTTCTGTATAATCTAACGGATCTGTAGTAGTAGCGTTAAGTACCCCTGCACAGTTGTCGGTTGCTGTTGGCACCGGAATCTCATCACTCATTACACCACAGTAGTTAACTATCTCCGGTAGGTTAGTTACATCGGCTACAGGAGCAGTAAGGTCATCAACCACTACGGTTTGTATTTGTGTAGTTGTATTTCCGTTACCGTCGTTGTACGTCCACGTTATTGTGTATGTACCCTGAGCAGTGTAAGTAAGCGGATCTGTAGTTGTAGCTGTTACAGTACCGGCACAGTTGTCGGTAGCAGTAGGAGCGGTAATCATACCCGCCGGTACATTACACTCTACAGTTACTGTTGGTAATGTAGCAACGTTAGCTACAGGAGCAGTAATATCATCTACTATAACAGTTTGTGTTTGTGTAGAAGAGTTTCCGTTACCGTCGTTGTACGTCCATGTAATAGTATATGTACCCTGAGCAGTGTAAGTAAGCGGATCTGTAGTTGTAGCTGTTACAGTACTGGCACAGTTGTCGGTAGCAGTAGGAGCAGTAATCATACCTGCTGGTACGCTGCATTCTACAGTTATTGTTGGTAATGTAGCAACATCAGCTACCGGAGCAGTAATATCATCTACTATAACAGTTTGTGTTTGTGTAGAAGAGTTTCCGTTACCGTCGTTGTACGTCCATGTAATAGTATATGTACCCTGAGCAGTGTAAGTAAGCGGATCTGTAGTTGTAGCTGTTACAGTACCGGCACAGTTGTCGGTAGCAGTAGGTGCAGTAATCATACCTGCCGGTACGCTGCATTCTACAGTTACTGTTGGTAATGTAGCAACGTTAGCTACAGGGGCAGTAATATCATCTACTATCACAGTTTGTGTTTGTGTAGAAGAGTTTCCGTTACCGTCGTTGTACGTCCATGTAATAGTATATGTACCCTGAGCAGTGTAAGTAAGCGGATCTGTAGTCGTAGCTGTTACAGTTCCTACGCAGTTGTCGGTAGCAGTAGGTGCAGTAATCATACCTGCCGGTACGCTGCATTCTACAGTTACTGTTGGTAATGTAGCAACATCAGCTACAGGAGCAGTAACATCCGGAGTTGTTACTACAGTTACAGAATCGATTAATGTACATCCGTTGTCATCTGTTATAGTAACAGTATATGTTCCGTCAGTAAGACCTACTAAAGAAGCCGTAGTGGCACTGTTAGACCATAAGTACTCATAAGGAGCTGTACCACCTGTTACGGTTACTGTAGCAGTACCATCTGAGCTACCAGGACAGCTAACATTATCTGAGCTGAATGATGCAGTAAGAGCATCCGGCTCGTCAATAGTTATTGTTTGGTCAATTGTACATCCGTTATCGTCAGTAACAGTTAGTGTATATGTACCTGCAGCTAAGGTTGTAGGGTTCGCACCAACTACTCCTGAATCAGACCAGGAGTAGGAGTAAGGTGCTACACCTCCCGAAACTGTTGCAGTAGCCGACCCATTGCTACCACCGTTACAGGTTACATTTGATGTTAATATTGTTAAGTTAAGACTTGTAGGTTCGTCAATAGTTACCGTAGCAATAGCAGAACATCCGTTAGCATCGGTAACAGTTACATTATAAGTTCCGGCTTCAAGCCCTGCTACCGTAGCCGTAGTGGCGCCGTTAGACCATAAGTATTCATAAGAAGCGGTACCTCCGTTTGCTGTTACTGTTGCACTACCTGTAGCTGCACCATTACAAAGAACATTTGTTTGAGATGAAATAGAAGCAGAAAGTACAGTAGGCTCGTTAACCGTTACTGATGCAGTTGTTGTACATCCTTTAGCATCTGTTACAGTTACATCATAAGTACCAGCCGATAATCCGGTCATATCTTCAGTAGTAGCAGTATTACTCCATACAAAGCCATAAGGAGCAGTACCCCCTGTTACAGTTAAATCAATAGTACCGTTGCTACCGCCATTACAGCTAACATTTGTAGCTACACCGCTGGCAGAAAGTACAGTAGGTTCGTTAACCGTTGCCGATGCAGTTGTTGTACAACCGTTAGCGTCTGTTACAGTTACATCATAAGTTCCTGCAGTTAATCCGGTCATATCTTCTGTAGTTGCAGTGTTACTCCATGCAAAAGTATAAGGAGCGGTACCACCTGTTACGGTTAAGTCTATAGTACCATTGCTACCGCCATTACAGCTAACATTTGTAGACACACCGCTTGCAGAAAGAGCAGTTGTTGGCTCAGTAACAGTTGCCGATGCAGTTGTTGTACAACCGTTAGCATCTGTTACGGTCACATCATAAGTTCCTGCAGCTAATCCTGTCATATCTTCAGTAGTAGCAATGTTACTCCATACATAAGTATAAGGAGCAGTACCACCTGTTACGGTTAAATCAATGGTACCGTTGCTACCGCCATTACAGCTAACATTTGTAGACACACCGCTTGCAGAAAGAGCAGCAGCTGGTTGAGTTATAGTTACCGAAGTGTTGGTTGTACATGAGTTAGCATCTGTTATTAAAACAATATATGTACCGGCTGCAAGTCCTGTTGTCGTAGCAGTAGAAGCACTGTTAGACCATAAATAAGTATAAGGAGCAGTACCACCTGTAACAGTTACTGTGGCGCTACCTGTAGTACCACCATTACATGCAATATTAGTTTGTGAACTGATATAAGCAGAAAGTACAGCAGGTTCGTTAACAGTTACTGATGCAGTTGTTGTACAACCGTTAGCATCGGTTACAGTTACATCATAAGTTCCTGCAGTTAATCCGGTCATATCTTCTGTAGTTGCAGTGTTACTCCATGCATAAGTATAAGGAGCAGTACCACCTGTTACGGTTAAGTCTATAGTACCATTGCTACCGCCATTACAGCTAACCGCCGTAGTTACAGCAGAAGCAGTAAGAGCAGTTGTTGGCTCAGTAACCGTTGCTGATGCAGTTGTTGTACAACCGTTAGCATCAGTTACGGTCACATCATAAGTTCCTGCAGTTAATCCGGTCATATCTTCAGTAGTTGCAGAGTTGCTCCATACAAAAGTATAAGGAGCAGTACCACCTGTTACGGTTAAATCAATGGTACCATTGCTACCGCCATTACAGCTAACGTTTGTAGCTATAGTGCTTGCAGAAAGAGCAGCAGCTGGTTGAGTTATAGTTACCGAAGTGTTGGTTGTACATGAGTTAGCATCTGTTATTAAAACAATATATGTACCGGCTGCAAGTCCTGTTGTCGTAGCAGTAGAAGCACTGTTAGACCATAAATAAGTATAAGGAGCAGTACCACCTGTAACAGTTACTGTGGCGCTACCTGTAGTACCACCATTACATGCAATATTAGTTTGTGAACTGATATAAGCAGAAAGTACAGCAGGTTCGTTAACAGTTACTGATGCAGTTGTTGTACAACCGTTAGCATCTGTAACAGTTACATCATAAGTACCAGCCGATAATCCTGTTTGATCTTCAGTAGTAACACTATTAGACCAGGCATAAGTATAAGGAGCAGTACCACCTGTTACGGTTAAATCAATAGTACCGTTGCTACCTCCATTACAGCTAACATCTGTAGCTGTAGCGCTTGCAGAAAGTACAGCAGGTTCGTTAACAGTTACTGATGCAGTTGTTGTACACAGGTTAGCATCTGTAACAGTTACATCATAAGTTCCTGCAGTTAATCCGGTCATATCTTCTGTAGTAGCAGTATTACTCCATGCAAAAGTATAAGGAGCAGTACCACCTGTTACGGTTAAATCAATAGTACCGTTGGTACTGCCATTACAGCTAACCGCCGTAGTTACAGCAGAAGCAGTAAGAACTGCAGGTTCTGTTACCGTATAGGTTTGTGAATCATTACAACCATTAGCATCGGTTACTGTAAGATCATAGCTACCTGCTGAAAGTCCTGATATACTATTAGTACCCTGTCCTGTAGGATTTCCGGGAGACCAAGTATAGGTATATGGACCAACACCACTTGTCATGTTAGTAGTGTCTAATGTTATGGTACCATTATTACCACCGTTGCAGCTAACATTTGTAATATCAACACCACTTTTTACAAGTTCAACTCTCATAGTTTGGGTTGAAGCTCCACAGGTTACACCACCAAGGCCTCCCCAATTCTCATTACCAATGCATGGGCGTATTGTTGCTCCTCCAGAACAAGAACAGCTGAAATTATTAACATTTAACTCTACAGCATCTGCTTCCTGGGCACAGTCTATATCGCAACTGGTTCCTACATTCCATGCATTTCCATCACCAGTTATTGAAAGAGGAGTTCCTGAGCGTAATGCCTGAGCTATTTGGGTTACTGCAACGGGGTCATTACATGTTATACCCCCCGGAAGTGAAGATCCTGATAGCGTTATGCTAACATATGTTGCTCCAGCATCTATACTGGAACGGAAAACTCCCCAATTATCATAATTTGAACTACCCGGACAATATGTTTGATTTTGTGTAAATGTTTCTTCATAAACAATAGAAGGACCAGCGGTTGGTATTTCAAACGGAGCAGGCTCTGTAATTGTTACGCTTGCCGTATTTGAACATAAATTAGCATCGGTTACGGTAACGGTATAAGTACCGGCAGTAAGGTTAGTAATACTATCCACATCACCTCCATTATTCCAGGAATAGGTATACGGAGGCACTCCTCCGGTTACATTAGCTACAGCCATACCGTTAGCACCACCACAGGTAACATTTGTACCTGCTATTGTAACAGTAGGGCCTGTTTGTGATACAATAATATTACTAATTGTAGCATTACATCCGTTTGCATCGGTAATGGTTACGTTATAGTTACCTGCTGCAAGATCTATAAGGTCTTCAGTTGTTGCTGCAGTGTTCCATAGGTAAGTATAAGGAGATGTACCGCCTGTTACAGTAACATCAATAGTACCATTGTCATTTCCGCATAAAGCATCAGTAACCAAGGCACCGGCAAATAATCCCGAAGCCGGTTCTGTTATAGTTACCGAAGCCACTGCATCACATCCGTTAGCATCGGTAATGGTTACATTATAGGTTCCTGCTGCAAGGTTTGCTATAGAAGCCGTGTCAGCACCATTGTCCCATGAATAAGAATATGGGGCAGCACCACCTGTTCCGTTTACCGTAATCGCTCCTTCTGTACCTTCGTAGCATGTATTGTTTGTTTGTGAAGCAACATTGACAGCTAACTCTTCTGATCCGGTGCGAACGGTAACATCATCAATCATCGCAAAATAATAATCTCCGTTAAATGTAAATCGCAATTTACAATCTGACAGATCCAACGCACCGGTTAAGCCTGTTAACGGATAGGATACCTTAGCAGTATTAAATACATCACCTGACGCTATGCCTGGCTGTAATATGCTGATATCGGTCCATGTTGTACCACCGTCATTAGAGTAACCTACTGATAGTTCAGTAATACTGAAATTACGATAGTATAGATATAAATCAACATAAAGTTCTTGGTTGTAATAACCTGTAAGGTCGATGGAAGGAGAAATTAATCTACCGCTATTGGGAGCAGGAGAAATTCCTCCACCAAAATTGCCGGCAACACCATGATTATCCAGGTAATCGGAATCAAAAATAGCTGCACCGTCACTTTGTGAAGGTGATGCTATTGGAGATAAGCCACCCCAGTATGCTCCCTGACTTGTACCTGTAGTAGTACGTGTCCATGACTGTACCGGAGTGTGAGTTCCATCAAGATATACTGGTTTCCATGAACCTGGGATTGAAAAATCGTTTGCAAATTTACCGTTTTGGTCGTCTGTAGTATTAGAAGAACCGCTACCCCAAACAATATCCGATCCGGTTACATTAACGATTGTAAAGTCGACAGATTTGCTACAGCCAAGGTCATCAGTTACTGTACAGGTCCATGTACCTGCGCTTAGGTTAGATATTGATGTAGTGCCATCTCCTGTTGGGTTACCCGGAGTCCAGTCGTATGTATAGTTGCCTGTACCTCCTGTAGCTTCATGTACAGATGCAGTACCTCCTGTATCACATAGAACATTAGTTTTTGAGGCCATGGTTAAGTTTAGGGCCGATGACTCTGTAATTGTTATTGAAGTAGATTCTGAACATCCATTAGTGTCTGTTACCGTACATGTCCATGTACCTGCAGTAAGCCCTGTTACAGAAGCAGATCCATCCCCTGTAGGGTCACCCGGAGTCCAGTCGTATGTATATCCGCCTGTACCACCTGAGGCAGCTACAGATGCAGTACCATTTGCTCCTCCATTACAGCTTACGTTAGTTTGTGAAGAAGGGCTAACTGAAAGCAGAGTAGCCGCTTCTGTAATAGTTACAGTAGCAGTATCATAACAAAAGTTTGAATCATATACAGTTACGGTATGTGTGCCTGGTGTTAGATATGCTGGTGTAGCTGAGGTACTACCATCTGACCAAGAGTAAATATATGGAGGAGTCCCTCCGGTTCCCGAGGCGGTCGCGATACCATCTTCGCTGCCTTTACAGGTAACATTAAAATTTACTACAGCACTGGCAGATACAGCGCTAGGCTGATTTACAGTAACACTCCTTGTTATCTGGCAGCCATTTACATCAGTTATTGTACAGGTATAAGTACCTGCCGTAAGTCCTGAGGCCGTAGCATTTGTTCCTCCCGAAGGGGCCCATGAATAAGTATAAGAAGGTGTACCTCCGCTTACTGATACACTTGCCGTACCGTTGCTACCTCCGTTACAGCTCACATCTGTTTTTGATGTTGTGGCGGTAAGTGCACTTGTAGGTTGTGTAATTGTAGCGTTAGCTGTAGCTGTACAACCATTACCATCTGTAATTGTAACACTATATGTACCAGCAGTAAGAAAAATTATGCTATTAGTGGTAGAAGATGTATTAGTTGTTGTTGAACCATTGCTCCATGCATATGTATAATTAGGGGTTCCTCCGGAAGCTGTTACAGAAAGACTACCATTTGAACCACCATTACAAGCAACATTAGTTTGTGAGTTTATTGATGCGCTTAAAGCACAGGAAGGAGCAGCCTGCCATGTCATGGCATCTAAAGCTACATATGCTATATTACCTGTAGTAGTAATGGTAAATTTATCAATTAATATTGAGGAATTATTTGAACCTCCAAAATTAGCTATGTTAATGAAGGTAAAACCATTTGAAACTCCAAATGAAGTATTAAAACCAGAGCTGCTCGTGGCAGAAAATTGTGTTGAACCACCTAAAGACCCGGTAACTGTTACTGATCCCGAAACAGTTGTTATATTAGCCGCATTATCAGCCAGATATAGCCACATACTTTTTAAATAAAAGGATGTGCCTCCTGCAGCGGATATTGTAAACTCAACAGGAATTCCAGCGTCTGCATTACCGTCATTGTCTATATATATGTTATCTGTACTTACTCCGTTCCAGCCTGTTCCCAAATATCCGGTTTGTATATCAAAAGGACCTTGTGCTTGTGAAGTAATATTAAAAACCTGACCATTATCTGTAAAAGATGTCGAGCCTGCGGTTTCTGTTTCAAAAGTTTCAGTTGTTTGTGCCCGCGTGAGGATACACAAAAACAAGAAAAATAAAAGGTAGAGTTTTTTCATGGGCCTAAAAATTAGTTAGTTATTTTTTTAGTTTTTGCAGCACCTTATTCACGGGGGCAAAACCTACTTTTATAAGAAAGTGTCTAAATCGGTTAAATCAGGCAATTAAAAATTACCTGATTTAATATTTGAAGGGTATTTAAAAATTAACTCCTTGGAGGGAATACTCCGCTTACACAAATAATATAATTAATGGCCTGATAGGGCTGCATGTTATTTAAAGGCATTCCTGAACCTGCAATACCGCAAGTAGCTGTTTTACCATTTAATGGAGTGTTAGGATCTGCGTTAATATAACCGTAAGTAGGTGATGATCCTCTGCCGCTTGGTGTGCCCGGAGCAGCAATTGTAGAGCCAATCACCGGAGTTGATACATTAGCAGCGGCATTATTTACAGCTATCTGCACAGTATGGTTGTGAGGAGGCATATTGCTTGCAGATATTATATTGGTTTCTGTTCCTGCCGCTTGTCCTAAAACATAACTTGCGTGTCCTGGTTTTGCTCCGGCACCAATAGGTGCAGTTCCTCTTAAATCAGGTAATTTAAAATTGTTTATCCCATCACCTCCATAGTATGTTCCTAGTATTGAAAATAAAGCCTGATTTTGAGATATAGGAAGTAAGTCTCCATTACAAAATTTAAAATTTACTGGAGCATAATTTCCTGCAAAAAGATGTATAGAGCCTAATAAAAATATTTGTTCCATAATAATTTGTTTTTGTGGTTAGTAATTGTTTTTCTGTATTGTAAAATTCTATATTAAAGCCTGGTTGTTTGAGGTAGCAATTACCTGTTTTTTAAAACAGGTAATTTTTACATACCTCTTAACTAAAAACTAAGTCTTATTGGTCTTTGTTTATATTACCCTGTATAGACCAGGCAAAGTCAACCTGAGTTTCACCTCTAAAGATTGAAAGGTCGTTCATGCTGATGTACTGATCTGCAGTATAGCCTACGTTACCCGAAACTGTAGCCAGTGCATGGCAGCTCATACAGTTGGTTTGAACTCCGTATTCAAAGCCAAGTTTGTTAGGGTAAGTGCCGTTTTTGTTTTGAAAAGTTGATGGGTCAAATCCTGCTTCCAGATACGGGTTAAAGGCAATAATAGCTTCTACATTTGCATTAGTACCTCCGTTAATAGGCTGGTTAGGCCATACCATAGCATAAGCTGTAGCAACGGCATAGTGTGCGGCAGCACCTTTTATTTGAGAAGGCCTTAAGTTAGCTTCGGCAGTAGAGCTTGGTGCAAAAGGTGTATCGGGCTGGTAGCTCCAAAAGAAGGTTTGCCATGTCCAGTTACTTATTTCTTTAGTGCCTACGTGCATTGCAACTAATAAGATAAGATCACCTTCCTTAAATACCTGAGGGTTGTCTATATCCTCATTCTTGTTAAGAAAATCAGCCGCTTCTTTATCAAGCTTATAGTTTATAAAGTCGCTAACATTACAGGTAGCATTTTTAATTTGCTCTGCCGACGGGTTTTCTGTAGTTACAGGAACCAGTTTTTTATTTGCCGGCTGGCTGTTGGTTACATCTGCATATACATAGGTATTCCAAACAGTCTCTTTAAATGCTTTTGGCGGATTAGGAGTGCCTGGCCATGTTGGTATTCTTATTAATCCGTTTTTATCGGGAACACCTGCAAAATAGGTAGGTTTTAACGTTATGGCATTGCTTGGGAAAGGGTTTATCCTGCCAATACCTGTTAGCGTATCTTTTGGTTTATAGCTGTTAAGTACAGAAAAATTAAAGATTTTATTGTCTATAGCATATTGTGCCGCTCCCGGACTATATGATACAGTTTCAAATAACTGGAAGTTGGTTTGAACTACCTCTTTATTGGCTAAAAGTTGAGCATGGGTAAACTGTCTTGGTACACTAAGTTGTGTTCTAGCTGTTTTTACCTGTTTAATTTCCTGCCCTTTTAGAGCAACTGTACGGCAATGTGCGGCAACTTCTTTTACACCCATCCAGGTTTCAAATACACGAAGTGTATCCCCTTTATAGGTTTCGTTTGTTTTTTGAGTAAGTCCTGCCCAAATACCCCAGGCATGCTTAGTGATATTATCAGTATCACGGTTGTTAAGCCAGTTGTACACGACTGTTGAATCTTCAGGGAAATTAAATCCTGATATTCCAAGGTCTTGCGGGAACTCCTGAGGAACTATTTGTGCAATGTCCCCATTTTCCGGTTTTGTTTCTTTAGTTTCCTTTTTGCAGGATACTGTTGTAATGAGTAGCGAAGAAAACAGCAATAATCCGACCGTAGTCTTTTTATTTGTTTTCTTACCCTTGTTAGATAAAGAATACATAATGTAAAGTATTAATTGGTTAGCTTGTTTTTAACATCGCTAAAGTACTTTACATGTATATTTTATATAAGGAGGGTATTACCTGTTTTAAACGACAGGTATTTTTACGTATTAACTACGGTTTACAAATTAAGGTCGTGTATATTGATTATGTTATGCTGTACTGCATAGATAACCAGGCCAGCAATATTTTTTGCCCCTGTTTTTGCGAAAAGGTTGTTTTTGTGTCCTTCTACTGTTCTTGTAGTAATAAAAAGGGTTTCGCCAATTTCTTTGGCTGTTTTTTGCATACAGATAAGCTTTAGTACATCTATTTCACGCTCAGACAGGTCGTTTTCATCGTTTAAGTCAGGTTTAGGTGATTTAGACGAAATCTGTTCCCGCATACTGTCTATCTGATCGTCCATAAAATAAATACCTGTTTCGTGTACTCTGGTAATTATCTCTTTAAGCAATACAGGAGATATACCTTTAGGTACAAAAGCTGAAGCTCCTGTTTTAAACAGGAAGCCTAAAAAGGAGTTTTGGTAATGCGATGATATTACTATTATCTTTATTTCAGGATGGTTAGCCTTTATATATTGTGTAGTTTCCACTCCATCCATACCTTCCATCTTAAGGTCTAGAAGTAATATATCGGGCAATGTGGTAGTGGTTTTAAGTTTTTCAATTAAATCCAGTCCGCTATTAGCCGTAAATAATACTTTTAAGTTAGGGCATGTACTAAGATAGCTTTCCAGTAACTGTGCTATAAGGTTGTCATCATCGGTTATGGCAATCAGGATATCTTTCATTCAGATTCAATTTTTGAGTGATTTAATACTAAAATGGCAGTAGTCCCCTTGTTTCCTGTTTTTATTTTATGGTGTCCTTTTATAAAGAGCATGCGCAACTCAATGTTTTTTAACCCAATACCTTTCTTAGCTTTTTCTACATCAAACCCTTTTCCGTTATCTTTTATGGTTATGGAGAGCAGGGTAGGGCTCATTCTTAAATGTACAAAAACATTTGTGGCTTCGGCATGCTTGTGTATGTTTATTATAATTTCCTGTATAACCCTTACAATTTGAATTTTCAAATCGTTTGGAATGTTTTTTTCGCTGTAAATACTTTTTCTAAAGGTTAAGGTAAATTGTTTTTTCCACGGAGCAAGTACATTCTCAATTAGTTCATCAAGGGTAATAAATTTAGGCATAGGCGGGGTAAGGTCGTGTGATATCCTTCGGGCTTCTGCTATACTTTCTCCTAAAAGAGAGTCTATTTCTTCAGTGTTTTGTGCTGTTTGGTTTTTAAGCCTTAAAACGGTTAATTTTCCAATAAGGGAGTCATGTAAATCAGCTGCAATTCTGGTTCTTTCCTGTTCCTGTGCAATTATACCGGTTTCCAAAAGCTGCTTTTGGTGCTCTATTTGTGTACGCGATTCTTTAAGCCTCTCTACTACGATACGCCTAAAGTTGATTCTTACCAGTCTTATAAAGGAAAAGGCAAGAAGCGATATAATAAGTAGTACAATTACAATCCAGAGCGCAATTGTTTTTGGATCGAGCCATTTTTCCATATTTCCCTAATTAAAAAAGCATAGAAGATTAGTGTCAGTAAAAAATTTGTGGTCCAGAAATAAAATTTAATAAATGAAGGCACATTAATAAGAAAATTAATGGGAAGAAAAAATATTAAGTGCAATGAAAAGAAAATAATTATTACTGAATTTAGCATTATAACACGGTTATTCTTTTCCTTATGCTCTATTTTTTCCAGTAAATAATTTATAGCCATAAATATAATAAGGAAAGAACTTAGTGTTTTAGAATAGGTTTGAAACTCAGCAGGGGGAATATTCCATAATGAAAATATCTCCCAAATTATATATATACCAAAAATACTGCTTACAATTATTACAGACCTTACTTTTCTTTTAAAAAAACATACCTGATAAAATGTCGTAAAAAAAATCAATTCAAAAAAACTGAATAATACAATAAAAATAAGGTTATTTTTTGTGATTTCTCCTACTATGCGACTTGAAACATCTGTTAAAAAACAAATTAAAAGGTATAGTAGGAGAAATTTATACTCTCTTTTTAAATATTTATAGTGGTAACATCCTATAATTATCCCAAACAGAAGGATAGCAGGACATAAGTACATTATAAATTTAATAAGATCAGATAAATCCATAAAAAGATTATACAGTAGCTAATTCTAACAAATAAAAGGAGCTAGAAGGCATTGCAGTAAATGGAGGCATTGGAGTTACAGTATCATAGTAACTTGCAGTACCAGCCGGGTCGTTAGTCACTAAATCGGCATCAAAGCCGGTTGTTGCTTTTGGACTTGTTTTTAAAGCAAAAAATGTAACATACTCGTGGTTTGGCTTCATATATGTACTAGGCATATTGAAAACCTGAAAAATACCATTTGATACTGCAGCTTTGCTAATTTGATTGTTTGCCCATTGCGAATAGTTCTTGCTCCATGCATTAATTCTATTTAGAGCCTCTGGTTCCGGTATTGAATGCGGGTCTCCCAGTACATGAGTAACCTGACAAATTGTTATGGCATTAAATAAATCTTCATCATTTTGATTAATATCCTGATCTGCCGGAATAAGGAACATGTAAAACTGATTACCATTACATACTCCAGGATAGGCATGAAGATCAGAACTTGTAGATT
This sequence comes from Flavobacterium alkalisoli, assembly GCF_008000935.1. Classification (NCBI taxonomy): domain Bacteria; kingdom Pseudomonadati; phylum Bacteroidota; class Flavobacteriia; order Flavobacteriales; family Flavobacteriaceae; genus Flavobacterium; species Flavobacterium alkalisoli. The sequence goes on along the minus strand of NZ_CP042831.1, from coordinate 3,315,688 downwards.
TAAGACTGTAGGAAAAAGCATTTCCTAAATTAAGGTAATTAACAACTTCAGCACTGTTGTTTCTGATGTTTTCCCATTCTTTCAGGCAGGAAATAACATCTGATAAGCTTCGAAATGTCATAGTGTGGGTGGTTTTTTTGTTAGACTCAAAAATAACTTTTTGTTACAGGAAAAACAAATTATATGTTAAAGAGTTTGTTTTCTTTATCAACAATTGCGAGAAAAACTGAATTTGAACTGCTGATAGTTTTAGTTTTTTGATTATGAAATGGTTAGTGTTGGTTTTAATTATTTATTAATGATTATAACGATTACTTTATCAGCAATTTTTATTTTTGCAGCCTAACCAATATGTTAAAAATGAAAGCAGAAGATATAGTAAAGCAACGAAGCGGAAATAAATGTGAGTTGAGTGGGGATACAGATAACCTCAATATTTATGAAGTTCCTTCTATCAATAAGAGTGGAGCAGATACAGCTATACTGATTAACGAAAAATACCTTAATCAAATTGAAAAAAAGGAGGAATTAAACAGTAAACTGTGGGAGAATGTACTGCCAACTTCTATGTGGAGTGAAGTACCCGCTGTACAGGTTGTATCGTGGAGAATGCTTAACCGATTTAGAAATGAGAGTTGGGCGGCAGATGCTTTAGATATGATTTATCTTGAAGAAGATAATTTAGAGTGGGCTAAAGAAACAGGAGATCATTTAAGCGATGTTAATGCTTCTTTACATAAAGACAGTAATGGGAATATACTTCAAAACGGAGATACCGTTACATTAATTAAAGATCTGGATGTTAAAGGTTCTTCACTTAATGCAAAAATAGGTACTGCAGTAAGAAACATAAGGCTTGTACATGATAACCCGGAACAGATTGAAGGTAAAATAGAAGGGCAAATGATAGTGATACTTACAAAGTATGTAAAAAAGCAATAGGTAAGAGTATTTTAATAATAACAAAAGGGAGCTAATTAGCTCCCTTTTTGTTATAACAGTAAATTATACTAATTTTTTATAAGCTTATATGTAAGCGATTGATTGTCAATGGTTATTTTTAATATGTATATACCAGTTTGAAGCTCTTTAATGTCAAGCTGATTTGCTGTGTTAAGCTGCTTAACCTTAACTCCGTTTATAGAGTAAATAGTTACCTCAGTAATTTCCTTTCCTGTAAGATTATTAATGTTTAATACGTCGTTAGTAGGGTTAGGGTATATTGTAATACTTTTGTTGAAATCATTTTCGTTTATTCCCAGTCCCTGAGCCTCGGCATCCAGATAATCGGGGATGTTATTTCCGTTAAGGTCATCATCTGTAGGGTCACCATTTTGGTTGTAATCTTCATCAATTGTAAGTATTCCGTCGCCATCATCATCATTATCCAGATAATCAGGAATACCGTCTTCATCAGTATCATCATCAGCAGGGTAGTTATTTCCGTTGTATTCTTCATTTATAGTAAGTATACCGTCACCGTCATCATCATTATCCAGGTAATTAGGGATTCCGTCTCCATCGGTATCATACATATCGTTAACGTCCCTTCCAAATACATATTCTTCAGAGGTAAGAATCAAATCACCATCATCATCATTGTCAATAAAATCTGGCAACCCGTCACCATCGGTATCGTCATTAGCAAGATTGCCATCCTGATTTAAGTCTTCATCAGCTGTTGGTACATTATCATTATCAAAAGCAAGTCCGCAATCTACCATGCTTAAAGAGACAGGAATAATTATATCATTGTATCGGGCATAAATAGTTGTTAACTCAAACGGAACAGCGTTTGTATATCCTGTACCTGATAAGGCATTAGATTCCGCTTCTGCATCTTCATAGGTTGAGTATAAAACAGCAGAACTATTTATATCATTTAAGATCACATTAAAATCAAAAGTTTCTATACCATCTGCATCAGTATCACATTTAATATATTTATAAGTATTGTCAGGATTTGCCTGTGGCTTAAATCGCCATCCTTCACCAGCTCCTTCTGTTACTGTCCATGCTCCGGTATTTCTTAAGGGTGGTGCATAGCCTTCTGTACCTGTATCATTTATAACACCTACTACAGCATAACCGCCTTGCCATTCAGTGCATAAATCTTTTTTAATTATCTGTACATCTATAAAGTTTACAGTTTCATATAGAATGACCTGAAAAGAAGAAAAAGCAGTTGTATTACATGATGCACTAAAATGAGGTTGATTATTGTATAAAAGTACAAATTGCCTGTAAGGAGCATTACCGGTTACAGACCATGTTATGGTACCTACACCAGAGCTGTTATCCATATCATGATAGCACCCTAAAATTGAATTTTTAACAGGGAATCCTGTATTGGGTATAGACATATTAAAAGACCAAGGGCTGTTCTCATTGGCCAGTTCTGTCCTAAAATCAATATAACCATTAGTGCTTACAAGAAACTGGTTGTATTCCTGTTCAAAAAAGGTAAAATTAAAAGGAATAGTAAGCACATCAGAATACTTGTCATCTATTGTAAATTCAATAGGCTGACTGGTACTATACTGCTGGAATGGTATAGCTTCTACCGTGTAAGTGTCCTGAGCGTGGTTTTTGTTTGATAAAAAAACTGTAAATAGTACAGTTAAAGCACTAAGCTTAAAATAATTTTTTTTCATAGTAAGTGTGGTTTTTTTTACTAAAATAAGAAAAAAAATGTTAATGTGTTTTTTTGTTGAATATAATTGTGTTACTGACGACTTTAGAGAGAACCACTTTTGTTATTATTTTATTGCTGCTAAGGAGAAATGTGAAATATTACGGAATGACTGTTTTTAGGGTTTTGTACTAAAATTTCTTAACCATAATTTAACTATATTGCGCTGCCAGTTACTGCAAATACCACAATTTATACCACATAAAAAATGACTAATGTAAAATCGATATTTACATTTCTGACTATTATATTTCCTTGTTTTATTTTTTCGCAAAATATAAGGCACCTCTCTGTCGATGAAGGATTACCCCAATCATTTGTTTCTGCAATTGTGGAGGGTAAAAATGGTTTTATGTGGATAAGCACCCGTAACGGACTGGCACGTTATGACGGACATAAATTCAAGATTTTTCAGAGTAATGCCAATAGTAAAGATGCATTGGCATCAAATATTATCGAATATATTCAAAACGGGACTGATTATTCGATATGGATTAAGTATGAAACGGGAGAGATTGACAGGTTTGATATTGATACAGAACAATCTTCGCATATTATTACTCAGGAATTTTTAGAAAAACATAAGATTGCTATAAACAGAAGGATTTGGTTTGTTACGACCGATAACGTTCTTTGGTTTAAGGAAAAAGAAGGAGATTTGTATACTGTTGATTTAAAAGATAAAAACAAACTGGTAAATCAAAGTAAACATCTAAAACCCGAAGATGGAGCTGTTTGTAATTTGCTGGAAGACAGAAATAAAAATTTATGGCTGTTAACCCAAAAGGCTATAATAAAAGTAAATAAAGATACTAACAGGTTTACATCTATACCTATTCCTGAAGAACTGGGATACAATCTCAATAAAAAATATGATTTTTCTTCGTTCCATTGCAGAAGTAATGGGAATCTTATGTGGGCAGATGATGAAAAGCTTTATTTCTTTAACCCGGAAAAGCAAACCTTTAGGAAAGTAAAACTTCCGCTTATTTCTAAAGCACCAATAAGATGGGTTGATACAGGACCTAACGGAAAAGATTATTTTGTTTGTGCAAATAAGGTTTGTAGCTATAGCGATGAATTAGGCATAGAGATAGTGGCTGATATCGATCTTAAAGGCAACAGGCAGCCCCAAGCATTTTTAGTTGATAAATCAGGACTAATATGGATAGGAGGAGATGCAGAAGGCGTTTATACAATTGATACAAGTATTGATTTTGAAGGGTTTTCCTATGAGGATGATTTTATTGTTGATGTGCTTGAGGAGGCTTATGGAATATCTGTAAAAGATTTTTTTAACTGGCACTACGATAAAAAAGGAGTACTGAATCCTTCCTATTCTTTTAGGTCGGTTTGGGATAACAATAAGCATTGGATGGCTTTAAACCGTACTGTTTGTTATTATAATAAAGATAATGACAAAATTACTAAGCTTGCTGTTGTACCTCAAGCTGGAACTAAGAGGTTTATCCCTATAGAGGGGATATCTATACTTAATAATAACCCTATTGTAATAGATAAGGCTAATGATATATACCTCTTTAATGCATCTGAAAATAAGTGGCAACATTTATTGAACATATCAAATACTCCAGTAACAGGTACAAAAAAAATAGTACCAAACAATATTTATGCAGATCCGCAAAATAACAGTTTATGGATTACTACCGAATCTCATGGTTTGCTTAAGGTTGATATAAGTACAAAAAAAACAACTTTAATTCAAAGCGGAAAAGCAGGACTGCCTACAAACAATCTTATTTCTGTTAAACCGGATACAGATAATACGAATATTTTATGGATAGGCAGTACAGGAGGGCTTATACGTTTTGATAAAACAACCTATAAAACAAATGTTTTTTCGATAAAAGAAGGTTTGCCGGATAATGTTATTTATTCCATACTTACCGATAGTTCCGGTAATTTTTGGATGGGTACAAATAAAGGTCTGGTTTACTTTAATACACATACTCATAAGTGTAGGGTTTTTACCCGTAATCATGGATTACAGAATATAGAATTTAATCATTATCATCAGTTACTGTTGCCCGATGGTAAGATGGCTTTTGGAGGAATAAGCAATGGAGTAAAATTTCATCCTGATAATGTAAAGGAAGATACTTTTACTCCCCAAACTGCTTTTACAGGTATTAAGCTTAATAACCAGGCTATTCGTTATGTAAAGCCTGAATTGAGTCCGGTGAACAATCTTGAGAATCTTTTCCTTGATTATGGAGAAAATACTATAGCAATATCCTATACGGCTTTACAATTTAACCAACCCCTTGATATAAATTACCGATACCGCCTTGTAGGTTATGATGACGATTGGGTAGAGGTAGGTAATAAAAGGGAAGCGGTGTATACTAAACTTCCTCCCGGAGACTATATTTTTGAGGTAAACGCCTCAAACACTTCAGGTGTATGGAGCCCACATATTAAGTCTCTTGAAATGCAAATCACTCCGCCCTGGTGGAAAACATGGTGGGCTAAATTATTGTATTTGATTATTGGGGCAGTGAGTATAGCATGGTTTATTCGTTTCAGGATTAATCAGGGAGTAATAAAGAATGAAATCTTACTGAAACAAAAAGAAGCAAAAGAGCTACGTAAACTCGATCAGGTAAAAACACGCTTTTTTTCTAACATAGCTCATGAATTTCGTACACCATTGTCACTTATTTTAGGTCCTACAGATCAGTTAAGAGAAACAAATAGTGAAGATGACAAAGGCAAATTGCTTGACATAATAGAAAAGAATACGTCAAGCCTTATAAACCTTACAGATCAGTTGCTTGATATAGCAAAGCTGGAGGCAGGCGTACTAAAACCTCAAATGGTTTGGGGAGATGTGGTTATGGTAGTTTCAAATATAATTAAAGCCTTTAGAGAAGAAGCAACGGCTAAGCAGGTAATAATCGAATTTGAGACACCTGCTACTGCCGAGTTTCTGTTTTCAATAAATACACTTGACAGGATATTATATAATCTTCTGTCTAATGCGCTAAAGTTTTGTAATGCAGGAGATGTAATAACGGTTAAGGTTGAAAAGAACAAGGAAGGATTATTTTTAGAGATTAAGGATACCGGAAAGGGTATACCGGAAGAAGAACAGAAAAATATTTTCAACAGGTATTTTAAAGGAAGCAATCAGGATGAGTTACAGGGTAATGGTATTGGCTTATCATTAGTAGGGGAGTTGGTGGATTTGCATAAAGGGACAATTACCTTAAGCAGTAGTACCAAAATACCTACAGGAACAACTTTTTCAGTATGGTTGCCTCTTGACAGCAAAAATGAGGAACCAATAGAGAAATATGAAAATGAGGACAGACTTGAAGGCGATGAGTTAATTAAGAATGAAGGGGACAGCACTAAACCTGTAATTCTTGTTGTTGAAGATCATGAAGAACTAGCCTCTTTTATAATAGATAATCTTAAAAAAAGCTATAATGTGCTTTATGCAGCTAATGGAGAAGAGGCTTTAGATATAGTTTTAACGAAAAGTGCTGACTTAATACTGAGTGATGTTGCAATGGAAAAAATGAATGGCTTTGAGTTTTGTAAAGCCGTTAAGCAGGACATAAATATCAATCATATACCAATAATTTTACTTACAGCTAAGGCAGATATGGATAGCAGGCTCGAAGGACTTTCGTTTGGTGCAAACGATTATATAAAAAAGCCTTTTAGCATATCAGAACTGCAATTGAGAATTAAAAACCAACTTAAACTACAAAAGAAGCAGAGGGAACATTATCATAAAAGTTTCACTTCTTCATCAGAAGAGGAACTTGTAAATAGTAATGAAGTAAGTCATAATGCATTCTTAGAGGAAATATATAAGATTGTGGAAGATAATCTGGATGATAAGAACTTTAGTGTTGATGAGCTTGCATCAGCCTTGTGTATGAGCAGGACAAGCCTTCACAGAAAAGTAAAGACCATGTTCGATATTCCGGCAGGGGAAATCATAAAAGTTTACCGACTTAAAAAAGCTGTCAAGCTTCTTTCGGAAGATTATAATGCTTCTGAAGTAGCTTATATGACGGGCTTTAATACACCATCCTATTTTTCTAAGTGTTTTAAGGAATATTATGGTGTAACTCCTGCAAAATATCAGGTAAAATAGTATATTGAAACCAAATTAACACTTTTTGAAACGAGGTTGCTAAAGGCTAATAATAAGATATAAGATTTTTGGGATAACCAAAATCTACTTATTATGAATAAAAATTTACTTACCGGGGCTAATCTTTTGCGCGCCTCGTTATTTACCTTTTGTCTCGCGTCCTCCTCGATGCAGGCACAGCAAAATGCCCTCGAGTTTGATGGAACTAACGATTATATCGTAACAAATTATGCCGGTATTTCGGGTAATGCATCACGCACTGTTGAAGCATGGATAAAAGTTGGTTCTGATTCCAGTCAGCGTTTTCTTGTTGATATGGGAGATACCGCTGCTGGTGCCGGTTCAAGATTCTCTTTTAAAATAAATCCTTCAGCAAGTGTAATCAGAATTGAAATTGGCGGAGCCGGAATAAACGGTAGTGCTTTTGTAACTAATAACCAGTGGCACCATGTTGCAGTGGTTTATGATAACGATGCAGCTACAAATAAATATAAACTTTATGTAGATGGGGTTTTAGATATACAGGGTGACATGACCACTGCCTTAAACGTGCAGCCGGGGACTACAAATATGACAATCGGGATAAGGGCCGACCTTTCTGCAACTACGGTATGGGACGGTGCTATTGATGAGGTTCGTGTTTGGGATGTTGCCCGTACACAGGCACAAATTCAGGATAATATGAATACTGAATTTTGCAATCCTCAGGCAAACTTAGTATCCTACTATAAGTTTAATGAAGGTACTGCAGGAGCAGATAATGCTACACAAACTACTATTTCAGATAGTTCTGCCAATACATATACTGGAACCCTAAATAGTTTTGCGCTTAGTGGTACAGGTTCAAATTTTATTGCTGGAGCCACAGCTCTTACTGCTGTAACAATAGATGATTCTGTTACACTTGACGGTACTACTTTAACAGCAGCAGAAGCAACTACAGGTACCACATATCAGTGGGTAGATTGTGATAACGAAGACGCTCCGATAGATGAAGCTACTTCACAAACATTTACACCGACAGCTACAGGTAACTATGCTGTAATAATTACAAAAGGAGGATGTAGTGCACAGTCAGAATGTACTGCAGTTACAATTGCTGTTTGTGAATCGCCTACAGCTGTAATGACTGCGGATATAACAACAGCAGAAGCTACAATATCATGGACAGAAAACGGTGATGCTACCCAGTGGGAAGTTTTGTATGGCCCTACAGGTTTTAATCCTGAGACAGAAGGAGAAACTGTAACTGTTGAGACTACGGCAGAGATGACTCTTGACGAACTTGATGCAAATACTGGTTATGATGTTTATGTTCGTGCCGTTTGTAGTGAAGATTTTACAAGTGAATGGACTGCTGTAACGGCATTTACTACCCTTGAGGAGGTAGTTGTAACTCCGGTTAGTAATGTTGGAGTTAATTTTGATGGTGTAGATGATTTTATTCAAACAACATACGGAGGTGTTTCGGGAAGTGGAGCAAGAACCGTTGAAGGATGGATAAGAACTACAAAAAATTCTTTGCCAACCAATCAGGGTGGGCAGGGACAAAGTGTAATTGCAGACTGGGGTACTTTAGGAACTTCAACAAGATTTACATTTTGTATTCTTAATAATAATGCACTGCGTTTAGAAGTACAGGGAAGTGCAGTTAATGGTACTGTGGCTGTTAATGATGGCGAATGGCACCACGTAGCTGTAGTATATAACCCTACAGCAGCAAACAAAATAGCGCTTTATCTTGATGGGGTGTTAGATATTGAAGGAAATGTAACAGCAAATACAGGCTCTACAACAAATTTTAGATTAGGTGCGAGAATAGATGGTGTAAACTTCTTTCAGGGAGACATGGACAATGTTCGTGTATGGAATGTAGCACGTACACAGGCAGAACTTCAGGCTAATATGAATACCGAGTTTTGCGGTCCGCAAACAAACCTTAAGCTTAACTTTAGAATGAATGATGGTACTCCTGAAGCAGATAATGCAGGAGTTTCTCTTTCCGATAATTCAGGAAATAACTATTTGGCTGTATTTAATGGTTTTGCACTTAACGGTACAGGTTCAAACTTTGTAGACGGACTGGCAACAATTACTGGCGTTACAATAAATGATGAGGTTACTCTTGAAGAAACTACATTAACCGCCACAGAAGCTGCTACAGGTACAACTTACCAATGGGTTGATTGTGATAACGAAGATGCTCCAATAGACGAAGCTACATCACAAACATTTACACCCACTGCAAGTGGTAATTATGCTGTAATTGTTACAAATAGTGGTTGTAGTGTACAGTCAGACTGTATGGAGGTTACCCTTAATACAGAAGTTTGTGCAGTGCCTACAGGTATTATGGTTGAGGATATAACGACTTCTTCAGCTTCAGTTTCATGGACAGAAAGCGGTGACGCAACAACTTGGGAAGTACTTTACGGTCCTACAGGGTTTGATGTAGAAACAGAAGGTGAAACCGTAGCTGTTGATACTACAGCAGAGGTTATGCTTGATGAGCTTGATGCAAATACTGGATATGATGTTTATGTTCGTGCGGTATGTGGTGAAGACCTTACAAGCGAATTGACTGTAGTTGAAGATTTTACTACTCTTGAAGAAGTTGTGGTTGAACCAACCGAAGCTATAGCCCTGAACTTTGATGGCGCCGGAGATTATATCCAGACAAACTATCAGGGGGTTTTAGGAAATAATGCCCGTACAGTAGAGGCTTGGGTTAAAACCAATAGTGGAAATAACGAGCAAATTATCGCAACCTGGGGTTCAGATGCTGTAAACGGTGCCAGATTTACTTTCAGATTAAATGCATCAGGTACTAATGATGTGGTTAGGATAGAAAATAAAGGTGGTGGCATTAATGGTACAGTAAACGTAAACGACGGAAACTGGCATCATGTAGCGGTTACTTATGATAACAGCTTAACAACTAATAAGTATAAGTTATATGTAGATGGAGTATTAGATACTCAGGGTGATATATCAACACCATTAAACACAATGGCTGTAACAGATATGATAATAGGTCGTAGGATTAATGCAAGTTTTGGCGGATATTTTGATGGTTCTATAGATGAGGTTCGTGTATGGAGCGTAGCACGTACGCAGGCAGAAATCGCTGCAAACAAAGATGCAGAGTTTTGTGGTGTACAACCAAACCTTCAGGCATACTTTAAACTTAATGAAGGTACTCCGGAGGCAGATAATACTGCTGTAGCTTCTGCTACAGATGCTTCAGGAAACGGATATGTAGGTACTTTCAACACTTTTGCTCTTAACGGACTTGCTTCAAATTATATAGCAGGAGCAGTTGATGTTAACGAGAGTGAAGTTGATGATGCAGTTGCTCTTGTTGATGCTACAATAACTGCTGCTCAAACAGATGCTGTTTACCAGTGGGTAGACTGTAATGATAATAATGCAGACATTGAGGGAGCTACAAACCAGTCATTCACAGCTACAGAATCTGGTAACTATGCAGTAAGGATAACTGCTAACGGTTGTACAGTACTATCAGAATGTACAGAGATTGTAATTGAGGTATGTGCAGTTCCTATAGCAGTGGCTGTTACCGAAATAGGAGAAACTACAGCTACGGTTGCATGGACAGAAAACGGTACTTCTACAGAGTGGGAGGTGTTATATGGCCCTACAGGATTTGATGTTGCTACAGAAGGTGAGACCGTAACGGTTGAAGATGTGGCTATGGTTGTTCTTGATGAACTTGATGCCGATACAGAATATGATGTATATGTACGTGCGGTTTGTAGTGAAACAAGTACTGACTGGACAGTTTCTGAAACATTTACTACAGATGCGGCTCCGGTTTGTGTTACTCCGTCTGCCATTCAGGTAACCGAAATAACTTCATCATCTGCTATGATTTCATGGACAGAGAATGGCGAAGCTACTATTTGGGAAGTATTATATGGCCCTGTAGGATTTGATATTGAAACAGAAGGTGAAACAGTGACGATTGATAACACTCCGGAAGTTATGCTTGATGAACTGGATGCTAATACTGAATATAATATTTATGTTCGTGCAGTTTGTGCAGAAGATTTTACAAGTAGCTGGGGAAGTACAGATTCATTTACTACTCTTGAAGAAGCACTTTGTTCAACACCATCAACTATTGTAGTATCTGAGATAACTTCATCGTCTGTTATGGTATCGTGGACAGAGAATGGTGAAGCTACTGTATGGGAAGTGTTATATGGTCCTGTTGGGTTTGATATCGAAACAGAAGGTGAGACCGTAACGGTTGAGGATACACCTGAAGTTATGCTTGATGAACTGGATGCAAATACCGAATATGATGTTTATGTTCGTGCGGTATGTGGAGAAGATTTTACAAGTAACTGGGAAAGTACACAACCATTCACTACACTTGAAGAAGCAGTTTGTGCTACTCCTTCACAAATTGAGATAACTGATACTACTTCATCATCTGCTATGGTATCATGGACAGAGAATGGAGAGGCTACTGTATGGGAAGTGTTATATGGTCCTGCCGGATTTGATCCTGAAACAGAAGGTGAAATCGTTACGGTTGAAAATACACCTGAAGTTATGCTTGATGAGCTTGATCCTGAAACTGAATACCATGTATATGTTCGTGCAATTTGCGCAGAGGAAATGGTAAGTGAGTGGGAAGGTCAGGAATCATTTACAACTCAGACTCTTGGATTAAACGATAACACTATTGCCGGATTTGCATTTTATCCAAATCCTACAAACGGTACTTTAAATATAAGTGCTCAAAATTATATAGAGAGTGTGGTAATATATAACCTTACAGGTCAAAAAGTAATGGCTGTAAAAGTGGAAGCATCGGCTTCTCAGCTTGACGTGGCTAAACTGTCTGAAGGTGTATATATGATGCACGTAACTTCTGAAGCAAAAACAGGCGTTTATAAGCTTGTTAGAAAATAGTTTTTTTCATTCAGACCTTGAAAAGTCCCATCCTGACCACATAATGATGTTTAGGGTGGGCTTTTAAGATTTATAAGCGTAAAAACAGGCTGTTTCCTTTAAAATGGCACCGGTTTGCAACTAATTGAAACCAGATTATAACTCCGTTTTTACACAGATTCTACTTTTGATTCACTAATTAACTAACAATGAAAAAAAATACATTATCTAAACTTTTTACTACTAAAAATAGCCGTAGCTTAAAGAATAAACTAAAGGTATCCTGCTCGGTTTTAATGTTAATATTAACCGGTCAGGTAAAAGCTCAGGAAACCATAACACTCTATGACGGCGTGTTATTTTACGGAGGCTATACACCTTTACTTGCAGATGAAGATCTTTATGAAACAATTCCTTCAGATGTTTTAAGGTTTTCAAATTCACTTTATACAAGGAAGATTACAGATGCTGAGTTAGACTTAATTGGTAATACTCTTGAAATGGATGTTACTATTGAGGCAGCTTGTGATAATTATGACAGGTTAGGCCATGTATTTCTTGCATTTACACCTAAAGAAGCTAGCACTTATGTATCGGCAGATGTACCCAGAGTAGAGATAGGGAGGTTTATCACCCCGTTTATGAATAAAAATGTATCACCAAATAATGTTTCTTACCATTATAAAGCAGATAATATCTCTGAAATACTATCTGATGCTACTGTAAGGGCTCAATATGATATTTGGGTAGAGTTACAGGTATTTGGAACTACGGGAGCAGGACAAACACAGGTTGCAGGATGTGCAGATCACCTGGATACCTTTAGGGCTACTTTGTCTTTAACAACTAATAACGATTCGGGAATCGTTTATGAAGATGATATGTTCTTTATGCCTTTAATAGCAAGACAAAACCTAAACAATTATAACGCTACCGATGTACCGGGTGAAACCACTAAAATAATCAACTTTAGCCTTGCAACACAGCAGGAAAATTTAAAATTATACCTTATTACATCTAAGCATGGTGCAAATGAAGGAGGAGAAGAATATGTTCGCCGTCGTCATTATGTGTATCTGGATAATACACTTATCTATCAGTATATACCGGGAGGTAAGGATTGTGAACCATACCGTCAGTATAATACTCAGGGTAACGGAATTTACGGTTCTTCAGCAAAGCCATTAAGAGGCTGGATATACTGGAACAACTGGTGTCCCGGGGATGCAATTCCTACACTGGAAGTTAATTTAGGAACGTTACCGGCTGGAGACCACACCATTAAAATAGATGTACCAGATGCAGAATTTGTAGATGCACAGGGGCAAATACCATTGTCGGCTTATATACAAAACAGGGAAAGTGGTGATAATTCTATGTGTACTATGCCTGCAAACTTTACAGCTCAGGCAATTTCAGATAACGAAATAATGGTTAACTGGGATGAGATAGGCAATGCAGAGGAATGGGAAGTACTGTATGGTAAGATTTATAATTCTAACGGGCAAACTACTTATGCTATACTTGGAGAGGAAGATTACCTTGAAGTAACAGGAGGAGAAAGTGAAGGAATAGCAACAGAGAATGTTCAGGCAAATACCGTTTATCAGGTCTTTGTACGTTCAAAATGCGGTAATAATGCAAATAGTCTTTGGTCAGAACCACGCTATGTGCAAACACAGCAGCTATCAGTAGCAGATAATGAACTGGTTTCATTTACTTATTATCCAAATCCGGTAATAGATAATCTTTTCCTTAGTTCACAGGATGATGAAATTACTGCTATAGCAATGTACGATATACAGGGTAGGGAGGTACTTTCTGAAAACATAACAGGAAATGATGCGGTTATCAACATGATAAACTTTCCTACAGGTATCTATCTTTTAAAGGTAAATATTTCGGGTAAGTCACAAACTTATAAAGTTGAGAAAAAATAATTTGCCTCCTATGAAAAAGAACCATCAACCAATCAATAAACAGGTAAAGCTGCTTTTTGCAGCTTGCCTGTTATTTTCTATTAAAAGCTTAGCACAGTTAACACCAACATTTGTAAATAACGCGTCGGCTACCGGCGACGGATGTTATACCATAACTACAAATCAACAATCAAATTCAGGAGCAGCCTGGTACGATAATCCTATTGATTTAACTCAGGATTTTGATATTGTTTTTAATGCTTATTTTGGGTCCAATATAAATGGAGCAGACGGAATGACGTTTGTTTTAAAAACAACTCCTGATGCTGTTATTGGTATAATAGGCGGAGGTATGGGCTATAGAAACCTTCCCGATCAGCCTTCATTAGCAGTTGAGTTTGATACTTTCAGAAATACTACAACAGCTTCGGGAGAAGTAATAAATGATCCTACATATAATCATATAGCTCTTCAGAAAAATGGTAATACCAGCCATGTTTCACCTGATAATCTGGTCGCTCCGGTACAGGCCTCACCAACAAGTACCAATATTAAAAATGGACAGGAACATGAGGTTAAAATATTATGGCGTGCAGAAACGCAAACATTTACTGTGATTTTTGACTGTTCAGAGCGTTTTAGCTATACATCAGATTTAGTTAATGATGTTTTTGAAGGAACTTCTACTGTATATTTTGGTTTTACAGGTTCTACAGGGTCTCTGTCTAATAATCACTATATATGTTTTAAGTATATATCTTTTCTGGATATAAACCTTCAGGATTATACAATTTGCAGTGGCGAGCAGGTAGATACTATAGATGCTAATTATACAGGAGCTACAAGCTATGAATGGTCTCCGGCAACAGGAGTTAGTGATATTACGATACCTAATCCGGTGTTTACTCCAACAGAAACCACAACTTATACACTTACAATTACAGATAATTGTGGAGAGACTATAGAGCAGGAGTTTACCATAGAAGTATCAGACTTATCTGCAGAAATTAATGCCGTAAATTCTTCGGTATGTAATGGTACCGATGCCCAGTTTACAGTTACAGGTACACCCGATGCTGAGGTAGCTTATACTATTAATGGTGGGACCCAGGAAACAATTATACTTGACGTAAACGGAGAAGCAGTTATAACTCTTCCTTCAGTAACAGAAAATCAGTTGATAGAATTGGTAAGCATAGCACTTTTACAGGCTCCTTTCTGTCAGGTTGATATAACCGCCAGCGCATCTGTTGAGGTTATTGGTGAAGATGCATCTTTCATAATAACACCTACATGTTCGGGAGCAACAGCAACAATAACAGGTGATGAGGGCGGAACGTTTGCTTTTAATCCAAGTCCTGTAGACGGGGCAATAATTGATTCTGCTACCGGTGAGATAACTAACGGTACACCGGGTGCGGTTTATTCGGTAGAATACACTACACAAGGAAACTGTTCAGTAAGCAGTATTGTTGAGGTTGCACTATTCCCCGAGGTGATGTTTAATGAACCTGAAGCTTTAGTGGAATGTGATAGTAATAATGGTTTTGCCGAATTTGATTTAAGTATTGCTGCTTCACAAATTCAGGCAGGTAATAATATGGCGATTAGTTTTTATGAATCACAAGTTGAGGCTGAAACTGGAGATGCTTCGGCTCAGTTGCCTGTAACCTATACTAATACTGTTGCAAATAATCAGGTTTTATGGGTAAGGGTTGAAGATAATACTACCGGCTGTTACGCTATTACCCAATTAGAGCTTATTATTGAAGGGTTACCTGTGTTGAATACCCCTAATGATCTATATTCTTGTAATACAAATGCTGATGGAATATCGATTTTTGATTTGACTGAAAATGAAGATGTTATTGTAAATAATGATCAGTATTTATCGGTTAGTTATTTCTATGATAATAACGGGACTATGGTCGGGATTACTAATCCTTCAGCATTTCAGAATACGGTTTCGGGAGAGCAGCTTATTTGGGTAACTGTAGAAAACACGAGTGGATGTACTGCTTCGGTAAGTTTTAATATCTATACAGGCCAGTGCTTTATTCAGCGTGGCATATCTCCTAACGGAGACGGGATGAACGACTTTTTTGATCTTACAGGGTTTGAAGTTCAGCAGCTTAATGTTTACAACCGTTATGGCGAAAAAGTATATTCTTTCTCTCATTATACAAATGAGTGGGGCGGACAGTCTGATAACGGTAGTGAACTCCCTTCAGGTACATATTATTATTCAATTAATTTTTCTGACCCTAATCCTACTTACGGATCACAACATACGGGTTGGATTTATATAAACAGGCAAGTAAACTAATAGCTTTTTTAAATTATTTAAGACAGTTATTCTAAAGATTATATAGCATGATTTCACTACCACTATGTAAATTTGCTGAACAATCCCGAATTTTATTATTCGGGATTTGTTTATTATTTACAACATCAGTTTTTGCACAATTAACACCTACTTTTGTGAATAATGCCTCACAAATGGCAAATGGTTGTTACAGAATTACAAATAATGCCCAGTCAAACTCGGGTGCTGTTTGGTACAACAATCCCATTGATCTATCAAATGATTTTGAGATTGTATTCAATGCCTATTTCGGAGCAAACTCCAATGGTGCAGACGGAATGACTTTTGTATTAAAAACTACTGCCAATCCTGTAATAGGTATAATAGGTGGAGGGCTTGGATATAGAGATCTTCCTGATCAACCCTCATTAGCAGTCGAATTTGATACCTATAGAAATGTAAATGCCTCTAATGGTCTTTTTGTAAATGATCCATTGTTTGATCATGTGGCGCTTCAAAAAGCCGGAAACATAAGTCATGCTTCGGCTGATAACCTTGTTGCGCCGGTTCAGGCATCTCCAACGTCTACTAATATTAAGGATAATACAGAACATGAGGTGAAAATAAGATGGAGAGCTTCAACACAGGCCTTCACGGTTATTTTTGACTGTTCAGAAAGATTTACCTATTTAGGAGATTTAATTAACGATGTTTTTGGCGGTACTTCTAATGTTTATTTTGGTTTTACAGGCTCTACTGGAGGGCAGGCAAATCTGCAGTATATCTGTTTTCAGTATTTATCATTTTTAGATGCCGGTATACAGGATAAATTAATTTGTGCAGGAGCATCTGTAGATGATATAGATGGCAGTTATACAGGAGCTTCTACTTATCAGTGGACACCCACTACAGGTGTTAGTAACCCTAACATAGCAAACCCTGTGTTTACCCCAACAGAAACTACAACATATTTGCTAACTGTAACCGATAATTGCGGAGATGTAATGGAACATGAGTTTACTATTACTGTCGCCGATTTTGAGGCAAGTGTAACAGCTGTTGAATCGCCTGTATGTAATGGTACTGGAGAAGCACAATTTGCTATTACGGGAGAGCCTAATGCAGAAGTAGCATATACTATAAATAACGGTGCCGAAGAGACAGTATTTTTAGATGATACAGGCGAAGCTTTAGTAACGGTATCCGGTGTTAATGTTAGCCAAACGTTACAACTGGTGAATCTTACTGTTGCAGAAGAGCCTTTTTGTACAGTTCCCTTAACAGAAAGTGCTTTTGTTGATGTTACCCTGGATGATGCATCGTTCTATTTAACTCCGGGATGTACAGATGCTACAGCGACTGTTACGGGAGTTTCCGGAGGTATTTTCACCTTTGATACAAATCCGGGAGACGGAGCTGTAATAGATGAAACTACCGGAGAAATAAGTAATGCCATTCCAGGGGCTACTTATAGTGTTCAGTACCTTACAAACGGAACTTGTCCAAACACAAGTGTAGAACAGGTAACATTATATTTATTACCCACCATATCATCTCCTATTACCGACTACGTATTATGTGATCAGACGGACTACATGACCCCTGACGGGATTGAGGAGTTTGACCTGACGAGTAAGGATTTGGAGGTAACCGGTGGTAACCCTGATTATGCGGTAAGCTACTATGAGACGGCTAATGATGCTGAGACGGCTACCAACCCTATCGTTAACCTGACAACTTATGCGAACCTTTCCAACCCTCAGACGATCTATGTAAGATTGGAGAACACGGTAACCACGTGTTATGATGTCTTTGATTTTGATTTGGTTGTAACCCCGCTTCCGATTTATGACAGCGCGCAGACGGACTTCCACGAGTGTGAGGAGGTACCGGGCCAGGCAGACTTTGACCTTCACAGCCATGATTCAGCCCTTGCTTCGGGAGTATCATCGGTAACGGTTAGTTACTATAGCAGCCAGATAGAGGCAGAGACAGGCGATGCTGCCACGCAGCTTCCTGATATCTATGTTGCCCCTGATATGGCCCAGATATGGGCAAGGTTACAGAGCAGTGTAACGGGCTGCTGGACGGCAGTTCAGATTACCCTTCATGTTGACCCTGCACCTATTGCCCCTGCACTGACAGCCCTTGAGGAATGTGCCTTTGACAATGACGGTTTTGAGAATTTCGACGTACAGTCGGTAATTGACTATATAGAATCACAGCTTACCGATGTTACGGTAACTGCGCACGAGACCATGGATGACGCGGAGTTTGGTACCAATGCCATTGACCCTGTTGACTATACCAATATCGAGGCGAACACCCAGACGCTTTACATCAGGGTATCTTCGGCCTTTACGGTTTGTTATGACATCGAGGAGCTTCAGCTGATTGTTCACCAGGCGCCTATCGCCACCGAACCGGCACCATATGCACTATGCGACAACGGTCCGGATGATACTGACGGTGAGGGTATCTTTGTACTTCCTTCAAGAGAGTCTGAGATACTTGGCGGATTGGACCCTGCACTGTACACGGTTGGCTATTTTGCGACCCTTGAGGCAGCACAGGCCAATACCCCTGCCATTGCGACCCCGGGCAGCTACACGGCTACCAATACCGATTCCCCTGTTTATGTAAGGGTAACGGACAATGCAACGGGCTGTTATGACATCGTGGAACTGGAGCTTATCGTCAACCCGCTACCTGTTGCTACCCAGCCTACACCATACACATTATGTGATGTGAACACTATAGGAGGGCAGCCTGACGAGGTTGAGGAGTTTGACCTTACCACTAAGATCCCTGAGATCATCGGGGTCCAGACGGGAATCAAT
The DNA here is from genome assembly GCF_008000935.1 of Flavobacterium alkalisoli. Taxonomy (NCBI): domain Bacteria; kingdom Pseudomonadati; phylum Bacteroidota; class Flavobacteriia; order Flavobacteriales; family Flavobacteriaceae; genus Flavobacterium; species Flavobacterium alkalisoli. Next base: position 3,296,877 of record NZ_CP042831.1, on the reverse strand, counting down.
GTTACCTTCCACCATACCCTTGCGGATGCTGATGCTAACATAAATGAAATACAGAACCCGCAGGCGTATACCAACCAGAGCAATGCCGAGGCGATCTATGTAAGGGTTACCTTTGAGGCTACGGGCTGCTACAGGATCGTATTGCTTGATATCAGGGTAGAGCCGCTACCGATAGTGGTTCCCCCTTCCCAGGAAGACCTTACCATGTGTGACCCAGACAGTGACGGCCATGCCCAGTTTGACCTTGATGCCCTTGTTGAGGATATGATCAACAACGGAGAGAACCTTTCTGTAACCTTCCACGAGACGGCACAGGATGCGGAACTGGGTATCAACGCCATCCCTAATACGGACAACTATACCAATACCAATGCCTATAACCAGACCATCTATGTAAGGGTGGAGAACACGGTAACGGGCTGTTATACGGCTACGGCCTATGCGCTTAACCTTATTGTTGTGGATACCCTCAGATTGATGCGGACCTTCAGGACATCACCCTTTGTGATACGGACAACAACGACCAGGATGCCATGGCAGCCGTGGACCTTACGGTTCAGGACAGCTACATACTGGAGCACTTAGGCAATGCGGACCCGTCGGATTATATCATCCATTACTTCAATAACCTTACGGCAGCCCAGAACGGCGCACCGAGGATTACCAACGCTGCGGGCTACACGGCCCAGGACGGAGAGGTTATCTATGTAAGGATTGAGGATGTTGCCACGGGCTGCTACAGCATCGAGAGCTTCACCATCCATATCAATATCCCGCTTGCCTTAACACGTCCGCCTGTACTTAGCGTATGTAACGAGGCCCTGCCGAATGATATGACCACGGAGTTTGACCTTACGGTAATGGAGAACACGATACTGGGCCCATTCGGGGTAGGCCTTGGCTACACGGTTAACTACTATGAGCCGGGGGCAACCACACCGATTGCCGACCCTACTGCTTATGTGAACACCTCCAACCCGATGACATTAACGGTAGAGGTTATCACCCTTGCAGGGTGTAAGAGCTACACTACCATGACCATAAAGGTACTTCCGTTACCTACACCGAATACGACCCCTGATGCCCTTGTGTTATGTGATGACAACAATGCGGGGGACGGCCAGGAGGAGTTTGACCTTACCCAGGCAGCAGCAGATATCATGGACAACGAGCCGAACCTTATCTTAAGCTACCACCTTACTTATGATGATGCGGACCAGGATATAAACGCCATAGCGGACCCTACGCAGTTTGTAAGCGGTACGGCTACCATCTATGTAAGGGTAGAGGCCAACACGGGCAACCCGAATGATGCTGTATGTTACCAGATCGTTGAGCTTGAGCTTATCGTTAACCCGCTGCCTGCATTGGGCGAGAACGGGGCGATTCCTGCCTATGCGATCTGTGAGCAGAACACCGATGGTTTTGCCACCTTTATACTAAGCAGCCACATCCCTGAGATACTGGGAGAGGATGCCGACCCGAACGATTACCTTGTAAGGTTCTACTTTGATCAGGCAGCCCTTGATGCGGGCACAGCACTGCCGAACCAGTACAACAACATAAGCACGCCACAGGATATCCTTGTATGGGTACAGCACATAGAGAGCGGCTGTACCACCACCGCACCGATGCAGCTCCTGGTGGAGGAGGCCGCAGTAGCCAACGCCCCTGCCGACCCATCGCTGTCTACCTGTGATGATGACGGTACAAACGACGGTATGCATGCCTTTGACCTTAGTGTCTTCGATGCGGAGATACTGGGAGCGCAGGACCCTGCGGACTACAGTGTTGCCTACTATGAGAGCTTTGAGGATGCAGATAATGCAACCAACCCTATAGCGGACCCTACGGTGTATGTGAACACCACTGCCGATGTTATGACCATCTATGCAAGGGTGACCAACACCTCGACCATCAGCGGTTGCCATGACATCACGGAGATCACCCTTATAGTGGAAAGATTGCCTGAGCCTGTGATCACCTCGGTGGACGGCAGTGATACCATCTGTGTGGACTACACTACCGACGATGTGTTAAGGACAGTAACCCTGGACAGCGGCATCCCGAATGGTATGGGCTACAGCTTTGTGTGGTATCTTGACGGAGTGGAACTGACCGATTATGACCCGGCATCTCCTACCTATGAGGCGATAGCCGAGGGTAACTATACTGTAGAGGTAACAGGCCCTGCACCACTGAACTGTATCTCTGATATCTCAGCAGCCTTCCAGGTTCAGAAGAGCGGCCCTGCCAGCCCTGTTGGTGTTGGTTATGAGGTGACCAACTACTTCAGCGACAACCAGGTTATCACGGTGTTTGTTGAAGGATATGGAGAATACGAGTACAAGCTTGATGAGGACGGCATGTGGCAGAGCAGCAATGTGTTTACCGATGTACCTGCAGGCACCCATACGGTCTATGTAAGGGATGTTAGCACGGAGTTTGCGTGTGATGAGATTGCCATAGAGGGCGTAAGCCTTGTGGACTACCCGCATTACTTCACCCCTAACGGTGACGGTTACCACGATACCTGGAACATCATAGGGTTGAACCAGCCTGATGCTAAGGTGTACATCTTTGACCGTTACGGCAAGCTGATCAAGCAGATCAGTGCCACCGAAGAGAGTGAGGGCTGGGACGGTACCTACAACGGTACACCGCTACCTGCTACGGACTACTGGTTCACGGTAACCTACCGTGAGACGGTTAACGGCCAACCGGTTGTTAAGGAGTTCAAGGCACACTTCTCACTGAAGAGATAAGACAATAAACAAATGATAAAAAAGCCTGAGGAAATCACCTCAGGCTTTTTGTTTTATAAAATAAACTTTGATTTTATTAGTGAAAACCTAAAAATTAAACTGGCTGTGGTTGAGTGTAAGTATTGAGAATTATTTATTGATAATTTTCGTACATTTAAAGATTAATTAGGATTTCTTTATGGCTACTCAACCGAATAGTAAAGAAAAAATTCTCATAGTTGAGGATCAGTTTATAGAAGCAAACGACATCAGGATCATGCTTGAAAGAGAAGGCTATGTTGTTTGCGGAATAGCACGTTCTGTTGAGAAAGCAATAGAGATTATTGAGAAGGAAAGACCTGTTCTCGTTTTAATAGATATATTTTTAAAAGGACCTTCTACCGGTATAGATTTGGCGAAGTACTTACGCAAGTTAGGAGTTGCTTTTATATATATTTCGGCAAACTCAAACCAAAAAATACTTGAACAGGCAAAAGCTACACAACCCTATGGTTTTTTGGTTAAGCCTTTTAGAGAAAAAGATTTACTGGTAACTCTTGAAATTGCCCGATACAGACATGAGAACAGTATGGAGGCAGCAATGAGGAAAGAACTTAAACTGGAAAAAATATTAAGCGGAATTATTGCTGAAAATATTTCTGTTAATGAAAAATTACTAAAAGTATGTAAGGGGCTTAATGATTACATTCCGTTTGATTATGTTGTATGCGGATTTCCCCCTAAAGCAGAAGGAGAACATAATATTGTTAGTTTTCTGAGAATTGGCTTTAATGAATACCAAACCATAGGTATTAATGAATTGCAGGTAATAACAAACCTTAAGCTTTCCGAAATCAATGATTTGGAGAGAAAGACCAAAAGAGATAATGTTCCCGTATATTATTCTGAGGATGATTTTAGGAGGATAATAAGGACACCTTCTCTTAAAAAGCTTTTTGCCGATACTTTTAAAGTAGAATCTAATTTGGTATTACCGGTAATGCTGGCAAATGATGAATTGTTTTATTTCTTCTTTTACAGCCGAAGGCCCGATACTTATGAACCACAACATATAGCTTTGGCTAATCGATTGATTCAACCGCTATCAGCTTCTTTAGACTGCCTTTTTGATATTACAGTAAAAGAGAAAAAGGTAGTACTTACCGGTGGGAAAAATATCCCTGCACAGGTAGCTCAGGAAAATATATTTGAAGGTATAGTAGGAAACAGCCATTTACTGCTTAATGTTTTTGACTATATAACGCAGGTTGCACCTGTTGATACCTCTGTTCTTATTTTAGGTGAAAGTGGTACAGGTAAGGAACGTATAGCTGACAGTATCCATAAGCTTTCGCCCAGAGCTAAACGTCCGTTTATTAAAATTAACTGTGCAGCATTACCTGCCAGCCTTATAGAGTCTGAATTATTCGGACATGAAAAAGGAGCTTTTACAGGTGCGGCAGATAAAAGAATAGGAAAGTTTGAACAGGCAGATACCGGTACATTGTTTTTAGACGAGATAGGGGAACTTCCTTTAGAACTTCAGGCAAAGCTGTTGAGAGTTTTACAGGAAAAGGAAATAGAAAGGGTAGGTGGCCGGCAGCCCATAAAAACAGATGTAAGAATTATAGCAGCCACAAATTGTAATCTTGAAAAGGAAATAGGAGAAGGCAGGTTTAGGCTGGACTTGTATTACAGGCTTAATGTTTTTCCTGTATACATGCCCGCATTGCGTGACCGTAAAGAAGACATTCCTGAACTGGTTAATCATTTTATAAAACTGAGTAATAAAAAATCTGGTAGGGAGGTTAAGGAAGTGACCCCTCAAGTTATGCAACAGTTACTGTGTTATAGTTGGCCGGGTAATATAAGGGAACTTGAAAATATTATTGAACGGAGTGTATTACTTTCAAAAAGTGATACTATAGGGCAGATTATGCAATTAGGACATGAACATAATAATAATGGTATGTATAACTCGGTATACAATACTACTACCATGCAAATTAAGAGTATACAGGAAAATGAACGCGACCATATTATAGCAGTACTAAAAAAATGTAATGGTAAAATATGGGGAGTAGGCGGGGCTGCAGAACTACTTAATGTGCCTCCCACCACATTGAATTCTAAAATGAAAAAACTGGGCATTAATCGCAATTATCTATAAAAATAGAGGCAGCTGTAAGGGCTGCTTTTTTATTTAATGGCATTAACATAAAATAACATAGCTTATAAGTAAATAACCATTTGTTTTTCATGTAGTTGTTAATTTTGGGTATAAGATTTAAACAAATAAAAACTATTAAATATGAAAACAAATAATGTAATAAAAGCGATTAAAAAAGGGATTTTTTTAGCGCTGTTAATTGTAAGCGGTTCTGCTTTTGCTCAGGATAAAGATTATACCAAAGAGCTCGATGCCATCTTTAATGCTTTTAAGGATAAAGATTATTCACTAATTGAGAATATCCTTGATCCCAATGTAAAAATCCACCCTAATATTCCGCAGGGAATGAATATTTATGTAATACCTCAGGTATTAGAGCAATTGCCTTCTCCCGTAAGTTATGAAGTCCTTAAAAAAGAAGTACAGGATGGTAATACTAGATACACCACAGAATACAGGTATGCCGATGGTAAACCAAGATTACAATACTTCGTTTTTGATAAGGACGGTAAGGCGATAGAACTGGATGTACTTCAGGACGCAACAAAAGTTGAAGCATCTACACAATTTGCCGGACAATAATTAAGGTGACCCTAACCACTTTTAAAGGCTGGTTATTTTGTTAGGGAAAAAATTGGTTGATGAAGGGATCCCCAAACATAAGTTTGGGGTTTTTTTATTAAAAAAAGGGTGGACTTTCAACTGAAACTCCACCCTTTTGGGGATATAGAGAAAAATTACTTTAAATATTTTTTAAGTTCTGCAGCACTATGCTCAAACAGTGATTTTGTGGTTGGTAACTCGGCAAGCGCGTTTAACAGCCCAAAATCGTGAATCATACCATTGTATCTTACTGTTGTTACGGGAACACCAGCTTCGTCAAGCTTACGCCCATAAAGTTCTCCTTCATCACGAAGAATGTCATTTTCAGCTGTTTGTATTAAAGTAGGAGGTAATCCCTGTAACTGTTCTTTTGTAGCATTCACTAAAGAGATATGATAATCTTTACGTAATTCTAAATCAGTAGTGTATTGATCGTACATCCATTTCATAAGTGATGCTGTAAGGAAACGATCAGTAGCAAATTGCTGATAAGATTCGTTATCAAATGAAGCATCGGCGACAGGCCAAAGTAAAACCTGAACTTTAATTTCAGGTCCGTTTTTCTCTTTAGCTAATAGTGAAGTTGCAGCAGCCATATTACCACCCACACTATTCCCTACAATTCCTAACTTAGATCCGTCTACATTAATTTCATTTCCGTTTTCTGATACCCATTTAGTTGCGGCATATATTTCGTTGACAGCAACCGGGTAGTGTGCTTCGGGAGAAGGGGTATAATTTACAAATACTGCAACAGCACCACTTAATACCACAAGATCTCTAACCATACGTTTATGGGTAGGGTAGTCGCCTAAAATCCAACCGCCACCGTGTATATACATAAAAACAGGAAGTTTTTCTGTAACTCCGGCAGGACGAACAATGTTCAGTTTAATTTCGTGTCCGTCAACAGTAATAGTTTTTTCCGATTCCTCAATGCCGGAAAGGTCAACTTCTACCGATGCCTGAGCGTTAACAAGTACAGCGCGTGCCTCTTCTTTAGAAAGTGTTTCAAGGGGTGCTCCTCCGGAGTTTAATGCAGTAAGGAATTTTTTAGTTCCGGTATCAATGCGGGGGTCTTCCTTAAAGTTAACGACTTGGTTTGTATCAACTTGTGTTTTTATGGAAATACCGGGACCTGAGCCGTCTCCGCAGGATGTTAATGCCGAAAACAGCAAAGCTGCGGGAGCATAATTTAAAATTGTTTTCATGATTTATGAGATTTATGTTAATAAATAGATGTTTAGAATCTTAGTTGTGCCGTAAAAGCACCGTAATAATAATCTTTACCTGTTCCGGCTTCTTTAATAAAAGGTCCTGAGTTAAACCAGGCACCTTCTACTGTTAGGGATAAAAAAGCATTTACATCAAAGTTGATATCTGCCGCAAGCTGAGTACCGATGAATTTTTCACTTAATCCCTGACCATCATATAGCAATTGTACGTTAGGGGCATATATACCATCGTTAGTACTCCACCGCCAAAAGAAATCATAATCAATACCCGCAGTAATCCTTTTATTGATGTTTATTTCCAATGAAGGATGAATATCAAATAAATTAGAAGGGCCTATCAATGCCACCAAACCAAAGTAGGCCCCTCTGGGGTATAGCGGGTTAAACGTTTCAAGTTTATTGTCATCGGCATGCCTGTCGCCGGATATTATTTCTGTTTTCAGCCCTGCCACCGGACTGAATTTTATATTTGAAAACCGATAGCTGGTATTGGAAGACAAAGTCCAGGCACTAATGGTTTTGTCTTCCATTTTACCAAACTGAGCCACTGCTTCAAAGTCATATTGCCATGAACCTTTGTTTTTCCAGATGCGGATACCTGTGGAATGGCGTACTTCTTTACCGGAAGCATCGTTAAAAGCGGCTTGTTTTTTATATAGTCCCAAATAGTACAAATCAATGTTTTGTAAAAAGGGAATATTTTTTAAAACCAAATAGTTACCCCACAGCTTTGCATCAGTATTAAAGCGATCATCAAAAACCTCGGGCCTGTTAGCAACGGGATGAGTATAGAACAAACAGTTGGTAGTATTTGCAGAGGTATAAGTAATTGTACCTCCGTCAAAAGCCAGTCTGCTGTTAGGGCCTTCCCGTACGCTTACAAGCCTTTGGGAACCAAACAATATTTCCTGCCGTCCAAACCTAAAAAACACCTCGGAGTTCTGTTGTTGCATAAAAACCACATCAGCAAATAATTGATGAACATCCAGGGGGTTTTCATCAACAGGGCTCACATCAATCTTACTGTATGCAAAGCTGCTTTGTAACTGAAAAAATAACCTTATATATTTAGTATGTAAATGAAGGTGTGCCAGATATCTTGTCATTAAGTAACCGTCATTTCCTGTAGAATCATCACCCCATTTTTCATTAATGGTATTTATATACTGAAAGCGTATTTCACCGCCTGAGGATATATAATTGTTAGTATTATTGCCTAATGGTAAATACTTGATTTTTTTGTAAAATGAAGAGGTAGAATCTGTTACCAGATAACCAAAATCATCATTATACCTAAGAGAATGAAATACAGGAGTTTTCTGTGCCTGTACTCCGGTTATTATTAATAGAAACAGTATGATAGCCGTTATTTTCATTATGGAGTTTATTCAAACTGTTTGCGATGTAATATGTTATCTATAGAGTATTTTCCCGGACCTAAAATGAGTATCAGTAAAAAGACTATACTATACATAAAAGGGACATCTCTTTCCAGAAGCGGATCGTTACCATGAACAATAAAGTAACCTGTTAGTGTTACGGCCAGTATAGGTAATGTAGCCAGCCTGGTAAGAACTCCAAAGATGATAAACAAGGGGAAAATTACATTAGAACTGGTTGCAAATACTTGGTTTATGGCCTGTGGCAGATGCAGCGGATTAGGCACATTTTCTGCCTGAGTAACCCCAATTCCCAGTTTTTTTAAACCGTGAACGACAATAAGCTGAGCCGAAACAGCTACACGAAAGGCTAACAAAGCTAAATCGTTAACAGAACTTTCAATATGACTATGTAACTGAATAACTTTCATGACTTACTTGTTTTGATACCCCCCATAATAATTAACAGGACTCCATTCCGGGATAGCTTTTAATTTTTCAGGGCCATACTGCTCAAATTCATTATTACCATATACTACCTTACCATTAACCACCGTTAAAACCGATTGCATGTTGAGTATCCTGTCTTCGGGTACAGTAAAGTAATCGTCTGAAAGCAGTATAAAATCGGCCAGATATTTTTCTTTAAGCATGCCTCTGTCGGCATCCAGGCGTACAAGGGCAGCACTTCCCTGAGTGAATAGTTTTATTGCAGCCGTTCTGTCCTGTATGTTTTCTTCAGCCATATATTTAAGTCCGCCAAGTGTTTTTCCGGTAGTAAGCCAGTACAAGCCTACCCATGGGTTGTAGCTTGCCACACGAGTACCGTCTGTACCCATACCGACTTTAATACCCATATCCATCATTTTTTTGAGAGGTACTGTTTTTGCCGCCGCAGCCTTGCCATAGCGTTTTATGAAGTTCTCACCCTGATAGGCCATCCTGTGCTGTATGGCAATACCGCCTCCTAATGCCTTTACCCTTTGCAGGTTTTCATCGGATATGGTTTCGGCATGATCAAAGAACCAAAGCAGGCCGTCCAAAGGCGTTTCTTTATCTATCTCTTCAATAACATTTAAAAAACGGGTAATACTTTCGTTGTAAGTAGCATGTAGCCTGAAAGGCCATCTGTTTTTTATAAGTAGGGAAAGTACAGCTTTAAGCTGCTGTTCCATGGCAGGATTTAAATCAGGCCTAGGCTTATCAAAGTTTTCAAAATCTCCTGCGCTCATTACCAGGTTTTCTCCGCCTCCCTGAACATGATATTCCATCTTGGGCATTTTACCAAATCGTTTAACTCCATCATCAGGTACATCACAACCCTGTCCTATTTCTACCGAACTGATCCAGCGGGTATAATCGGCAAGTTCACTTCCTGCTTTTTGTGCAAACAGATAATAGGGCATCCTTATGGTTAGCTCATTACTTTCACAAAGTTTTGTGGTAATGCCATAATCATCCGGATAGTTTTGAAATCCTCCTCCGGCATCCATAATGGCTGTAACCCCCAAACGATTCATTTCTGTCATAAACAATTTGGTAGAGTTTGTTTTTTGTTCTTCGGTAAGTTCAGGTAATTTGGAAAGTGTAGAATAAAGAATAAAAGCATTTGGTTCTGCCACCAGTAATCCTGTAGGGTTTCCGTAAATATCTTTTTCTATAAGCCCGCCAAATGGATTTGGAGTTTCTGAATTAATATTCAGGGCTTTTAATCCGGCCTTGTTGAGATAAGCATGCCCGTAAAGGTGCAGTATAAAGGTTGGTACATCGCCTGTAGCCTCGTTTATTTCCTGTAGGGTAGGAAGCCTTTTTTCTTCAAACTGCCATGCGTTCCATCCGCCCACTACACGAACCCACTGGCCTTTAGGGGTACGTTGTGCCTGTTCTTTAAGCATGGTAAGAGCTTTTTGAAGAGAACGAACACCATCCCAACGTAGTTCAGTATTAAAGAAACGTCCGCCTCTGATTATATGCATGTGAGAGTCAAAAATTCCCGGAATCATGGTTTTACCATGAGCATCTATAACAGTTGTACTTTTACCTTTAAGTTTAAGTATCTGTTTATCATTTCCGGTTTTTATGATTTTTCCGTTAGCAACTGCTATGGCCTGGCTAATGGTATTGTTGTTATCCAGCGTATGTATTTTGGCATTATACACTATCAGGTCAGGAGACTGAGCCATAGCCGATACTGCAAAAAACAATAATGCAAAAAGGGTAATACGTTGTTTCATTTTTAGTTTTTTTAGGTGAATTGATTGTTGAAAGGAGAAAAAGGCTGTGTATTAAATTAGGAAGTTGAATAAGGGTATACACAGCCTTTTTGCAGAAATAAAAAGCAGCTATTAATGTTTTAGCATATCATGAGCATACTGAACACCAACACCATAAGCACCTCCGTATTTTTTAACCAAATCGGTAACGGCCTTATAGGTTTCCTGGCGAGCCCAGTCGCGTTGCAGCTCTAGTAAGTACTGTAAAGAAGTAATTGGTGTAGCACCTGCCTGTACCATTCTTGTAACAGCCATTTCATGTGCTTCTTTAGATACATCTCCGCTGGCATCGGTAATTACGTATACTGTATATCCGTCGTTAATTGCAGATAGTACCGGGCCTACTATACATACACTGGTCCAAAGTCCTCCAAAAACAATTGTTTTTTTACCTTTTCCGATGATAGCTTTATAAGCATTTGCATCTTCCCAGGTATTCATAGTGGTACGATCAATATAGTTTGAAGTGGCTTTAGGGTAAAACTCTTCAATTTCAGGGAATACAGGGCCGCTAAAAGTCTTTTCGGCTACGGTAGTAACAACAGTAGGGACTTTAAATATTTTAGAAGCACCGGCTACTAAACCTGTATTGTTGCGCAGCTGATCTACTGTAATGCTTTGTAAAGGAAAAGCCATTTGACTTTCATAATCTACCAGTACAAGTGTATGGTTAGTAGGGTTTAATAACTTAGGACTTGGCTTTTGTGCAAAAGCTGTCATGGAAGTAATTAAAAGTGCAGCGGTTAAAAATAAATTTTTCATGATAAATGTGTTTTTTAAATTGTGAATTAGATATTGTTTTTGTTTTGAATAAGGACAGAGAATCCCTGTCCGGGCATAAAATGCCGGTTTTAAAAATTGTTTTTTGTTTGTGGATTTAGTGATTAAGGACTATGTCCTGAAAGAAAGTTTTAAATAAAGATTTGTTTTCATGGCTGATGTGATATGGTTGTTTATTATTGTGTTTCAGTTTTACTTTTCTCTATTGTACAAGACAAATTTCATATTTTAAAAAATCTCTGGCATTGAACTAAGACAAGAAAGTATTTTACAAGCTTTTAATCCAGTTTAAAGCATAACCTGCTGTTTCTTTCCAGTTTGGCATGCCCACTACATAGTGATTATTCTCGCTAAACTCCTTAAAATTGGTAACAGAGCTTTTGTCTTTGTATTTTTTATAATTGGAATAGTTTAACGAGGCAGGCATGATATTATCATTTGTTCCAGCTATAAAAAGGAGGGGAGGGTGAGGTTTTTTAAAATTTATCTTAGCAGCACTGGTAAGGCCGTCTCTTGAAGCAAGTTTGGATTCAGGTATCACATTTTCATCATAAGATTGTTGCTGCTCCTCAAGGCTCATTCCGTTAGTAAAGGCATATTGCCATTGAGGGAACGACATTAGAAACGTCTTTTTTGTAGAAGTAAACAAACCTAACGGTCCCCATACTGCTTTAAAGAAAGACCATTTAAATGTTAATACCCCTTGTGGCGGTACCGAATGTATAACTACAGCTGCTACACCAAACCCTCGTTGAAGAAGTAGTTGTGTTACCAATCCACCAAAAGAATGTCCTATAATAATAGGTTCTTCGGGTAAGCCGGCAATTATTTCAGCATAATGATCTACAACGTCCTCTAATCGTACAGAAGCTATACCGGGATCAGGATGCCTTTTTCTAAGTACTTTTGCAGGTGCATCTTTATGAGGCCATGGTGGTGCTAATGTTGTATAACCGTTTGCTTCAAAATATTCTTTCCACTTATCCCAACCTCTATGTGTTACAAAGGCACCGGTAACAAATAATACTGTTTTTGACTTAGGCGTTTCCATAGTAATGTAAATTTTTAATTAGTTGTGCCATTTTAAAGTCAAATACAAAGCCTTTATTTTAAATTACTGTAAATCAAATAATTAAATTTATTTAAGTTGAATAATTAGCGATATATAGTAATTTAAAAAATGGAGTTTAACGAAATAAAGTAGTAGGAACCAAACATTAAATTTTTTAAAAAGCTGTAAGATTAATTTGTACTTTTATTAAGCTGTGTGACAAGGTTTTTTAAATAGTGCTCTAATGAAAAATATTTTTATTATTATTCTTACCTACATGCTTTTTGTTCCTGCTATACCTTTTGCTCAGGAACAGAATAAACTTTTGCAGCTTGTAGAAAAGGAAAATAACAAACAGAAAAAAGCAGATCTTTTACAGGAGCTCAGCAGTTACTATATTTTAAAACCTGGTGAGGAAAAATCGGATATGGATAGTGCTAAGGTTTATTTGCAGCAAGCTGAAAAAATATGCAGGGAAATAGCCTATCATAAAGGAGAGGGAAATAACTACCTTCTTTTTGCAGGAGCCTATCGTGAAGGCGGTGATCGTGTAACGGGAAAAAAATATGCCCAAAAAGCAATTGACTGTCTTACCAAATATAATGAATACAGCTTACTGGGGGAGGCTTATATGGAGATGGCATGTTATTATGACCAGTATGAAGGGGAGATGGAAGAAAAGATAGCTACTACTGCTAAGGGTATAGAAGCTTTTAAAAGGGCGAAAAACTATAAAAGGGCAGCTGAAGCAAATAAAGTATATGGAGAATATTTTTTCCTTATAAATAAATATGATAGGGCATTAGAAGAATTAAAAAAATCACTTTCACTATATAAAAAGGCCGGAGCTAAAGATCTTCAGGGTATTTATGATATAATTGGGCAAGCCTATGTTATTACAGGAAATACTGAGGAAGGAATTAAATATGGCCTTTTGGCGCTTAAAACAGCAGAAGAACAGGGTGACAGGTCTATGCAGCTATGTACTATAAATAACAGGCTTGGATTAACTTTTGACTCGTTAAATGAAAATGATAAAGCTCTTAAATATTTTGAAGATGCCCTTGTATTGGCAAAAGAGAATAATGATGCTAATGCAGTTTATTTTGTAACTAATAATATTGCCAGTATTTTGGTACTTAAGAATAAGGTAAAAGAAGCACTTAAACTTGAAGAAGATGCTTTAAGAAATTATAAAGCTACTGATATAGGTGCAATAGTTGGACTTAATAGCTCGATTTTTTATACTTATATGTATAGTAAAGAATTTGATAAGGCAAAAAAATATCTTGATAAGATAATGGAGCTAAAAGTAAAACATGATTTTGCAGAAGAAGAGATTTTTCGAATAAATCATTTAGCAAGCAATTATTATTTTTCAGTAAAAGATTTTAATAAGACTGCCCAATTGGTAGAGGAAAACAGGTTCTTAGCCAAAAAAATGAATGTAGTTCCCAGCTGGAGGATTTATTATATATGGAAGTATAGAGTTGATTCGGCGAGAGGAAATTATAAAAATGCTCTAATTGCTCATCAAGAATATAAAAGGTTTGATGATTCCATTTCTAGTGTTAATAAATCTGAGCAGATAGCCCAACTTCAGGTACAATATGAAACAGAGAAAAAAGATCAGGATATAAAGCTAAAGCAACAAAATATAGAACTGCTTACGCAGGAAAGCGACCTGCAAAAAAGCAGGGCTGAAGATGCCCGAATCCTGCGTAACCTTACTTTTATAGGTATTATAGTACTTCTGATTATTCTTGGACTTTTATACAGAAACTATCGAAATAAACAAAAAGCCAACAGCAAGCTGGAAGAACAGCAAATTGTTATTAATGACAAAAATCATGCTCTTGAACATTTATTAAATGAGAAAGAATGGCTTCTAAAAGAAATACACCACAGGGTTAAAAATAACCTGCAAATTGTAATGAGTTTGTTAAATACTCAATCGGCTTATTTAAAAGATAAGTCGGCTTTAACAGCTATCAGGGATAGTCAGCATCGAGTGCATTCGATGTCATTAATACATCAAAAGTTATATCAAAGTGAAGATATGACTTCTATACCAATGCCTGCCTATATTACTGACCTTACAGAATATCTAAAAGACAGTTTTGACACCTCTAATATTCATTTTGATCTTACTATTGAGCATGTGGATTTTGATGTCTCCATTGCAGTCCCTTTGGGGCTTATCTTAAACGAGGCTATTACTAATTCTATTAAATATGGTTTTCCTGAAAAGGAGGAGGGTGTTATATCCATAAAACTTATACAAAATACAGAAGATACTTTTATGCTCTATATAAGAGATAACGGAGTAGGACTACCTGATGATTATGCCATTAAAAAAGAAAATTCACTAGGATTAAACCTTATAAAAGGACTTACCGAAGATCTCGACGGTTCTTTAAACCTCTATAATGATAATGGTGTGGTTATAGAAATTACTTTTATAAATAAGACATTTAAATAAAAACAGCGCTCAATTGAGCGCTGTTTTACTCTGTTATTGTTTGTGTGTTGACATTTGCTTCATCCAGTATATTAAACTCCAGTATTTTGTTCTTATCGTTAAAAAGAAAATTACTGTTTACCTTTTCTTTACTTTTTGAAGAGGTAAAGTACAGGTATATTCTGGTTCCGTTTTTTTCTTTTTTTACCTGTGTTACTTTATAAGAAGAAAAAGCGGGTAACTGCTGTATTATTTGTGGCAGTATTTGTTTTTCTAATCCCTTAGGCATTCCTGCAATGGTATAATTTTCTGCCAGTATAGGATTTAATTGGTTTATGTCTTTTTCCTGAAAGGTTTTTAATATTGTTTTTAACTGTGAATTAAATTTACTGCTATCCTGTGCGATAGCAGTAAAGGAAATAAGCAGTATGTATAGTAAATAAATCAGTTTAGTTTTCATGGTAATCAATTTTAGTTATAATTTGTAGGTTAAAGAGAACAGCAGGTATCTTGGCTGAACGGTATAAAGCGATGTGTTGCTTGAAAAAGAACTAAAGCTATCACTGTTTATGGTTTTAGTATTAAGCAGATTTGTTGCATTTATTCTGTATTCTAAAGCACTATCAGGTTTTTGGTAAGAAAGCCCAAGGTCTAAAAAGTCGTATTTGTTCTTAACAGTTTCAGAATGGTTACTATAGTTGTAGAACTGATAGTTTGATGTTAAGCTAAAGCCGTTAAGGAAATAATATTCCAGCCTGGCATTAGGCCTATGGGTAATGTAAGTATCGTTAGGATAGTTATTAACCAATAGCGAATAGCCTAGCGTTAGCGACGGTAGCTTATCAAAAGTTGTGGTTATAGAAGCATTGTAATTTTGACGATAGGATTCCTGAGGCGCTTCTGTCCAATCTCCTGTCTCATTATTTTTCTGGATATTATAGTTTTTACTCCAACCTAAAGAACCACCTAAGCCTATTTTGTAATTCCTGAAAACCGATCTTGAGTAACGGAAATCTGCATCCAGACTTTCATTAGCAAAATCAGAATTAAAAGGTGACTGAACACTGTTTACACCATTAAAGTCTGCTTTGTTATTAATACTTTCGGTTGTTTTATTATATCTTAAACTGCTACTTACACTACTCATATAGAATGAATTAAAATTTTGATAATATAACATATGACTTTGTGTTATGGAATTGTCTAGTGTACGATTACCATTAAACAGGCTATTATAACTCCCTATTACACTTCCTTCTGCCAATTGATTTATATCTGTAAAATTGTTAGCAAAAGAAAAATCATATTGTATTGACTCGTTTTTCCCCATTTGATAGTCAACTTTAAGATTAGGTAGCCAGCGTGTAAAATTGTTTTCATATAAACTACCGGACTGATTGCTTTTTGTATGGTAATTATGAAAACTTATACCGGGATTAAACGTGAATTTATCCAGAATGAATTTGTAATTTACTCCGGCAAAGAAATCATTAAAGGTATAGTCTGCATTATTGTTTACCGACGGATCATTAAAATCATTCCTGTTGCCATTGTCCAGTAACTGGAAAATATGAGAATTAAAATTTTGATAGGCATACTTGTTTGCAACCGTAAAATTTAACTGATTTCTGTCGTTAATAAGATGATAATAATCGAGCTTAGCATCAAATTTGTTTGTCTTTACAAATTTTTCCTGATTAAGGTTGTTTTTATCCTGTCCGTCAATATACTCAGGAAATATAAAAGGTGTTTGGGTTTGTATAGCATTATAAAAGGGATCTTCATCCTGATACAAATGCTGTATATTTAGGGTAAATACATCTTTTTTATTCTCCAAGGTATGGTAGATGTCTAATGCCTGATTTACAGAAAAGGGATTTTTATCTGTATTTTCAGAAACTTCCTGACCTTGTTCAATATTAGGAGAAACAGTTGTATTACTGTAACTGCCATTATTTAGCTTAGAACTTTTTAGAAATAAATTGTAATTAGCCTCAAACCTGTCATGCGGTTTAAAGTTAGTTTCCATTTTAAATAAGCCCAATGTATTAGTACTGTTACCAATACTACTTGTATTTTGAACGGTATTAACTTCGCCGGTTTGGTTGTTAAGTAATGAATTTATACTATTATTTTGAGTAGCTATGGTATTAGAAGACACTATGCCAAAACCACTAAAACTCCATGCTTTATTAGGATTAAAATTAAAGTTAGCAGCACTAAACCTTGAGATTATCTCTTTAGCCTTATTGTTTTGCATAAATAAATTTTCAATCTCAGGAGGTATAACAAAGAAATTGCTACCGCCTTTTTTCATAACATCTCTAAGTCCTCCTGAAAATTTGAAGTAATCGCCAAAGGTGAAAGGCATTTCTCCTGTATTATTAATATTACCTATATAGTTAAGGCTGTATTTAGGGCTGTAATAAAAAAGATTAGGATTTAATAAATAACGTTCGTCAGGACCGGCACCACCTTCTATATCGCCAAACCAAAAGTTCTTTTTACCTTCTTTTAGCTTAATGTTCATGGCAACATTATCCTTATTGTCTTCAACATATTTAAGCTGACTTATCTCATTATAGTTTTTAAGTACCTCTATTTTATCTACGGCATCGGCAGGAATATTTTTAGTTCCCAGTTTAGTGTCGCCATCAAAAAAATCGGTTCCTTCAACCATAAGTTTGGTTACTTGTTTTCCCTCGGCAAAAACCTCTCCTTCAGGAGTTACTTCCACACCGGGTAGTTTTTTAAGTATATCACCTAGTTTTCTCTCTGTACCATTTGTAAAGGAGTCAGAATTATAAACAATAGTATCTCCGCTTACCCTTACCGGTATTTCATGTACAATTTCTACACCTTCCAGTAATACACCTTCTTTAAGGTTTATTTCCCTTAAAACATTTTTATCGGTAGTGGTAAGTTCAAATTCCTGTGGTTCAAACCCAATAAATGATGCTTGTATTTTATAGGTTGTATTTTTTCTTAAACCCAGTGAGAACTTTCCGTCCTCATTTGTTATACTGTATGCTTCCGTCTCGTTGTTATTGCTGTTTATGGCCAATACATTAGCAGTTTCCAGTGGTATACCAAGAGTATCTTTCACAAAGCCTTCAAACTTTACCATTTGTGCATTAAGCCCCGTGGCAGCAAAGAGAACCAGCAATAAAATAATACGTTTCATAGCGGTATGGTTTAGGGGTTAATTAATTTGTTATTACTTCAAAATACACCCCGTCTTTATTATTGGGGTTTTTGCTTTTAAATTGTTTTTCAAGTTCTTCCTGCTTTTTCACCATTATTTCCTCAAATTCCTTCATGGTTACTTTTTTTCCTTTTTTAGGAGCTATTATTTCAGGCTTTTCTTTAGGGTTAAGCACAATTTTAGAACACAATATGGTTTGTTGCTCATTATTAAGTTCCAGTATTAATCCCGGCAGGCCTCCATACTCATCCGGGCCAAACTGTACTGGTATTTGTTTGGTATACCAGGCAGTAACAATACGATCTTTTGACTCTTCATTACTAAGGCTGTTACTTACTGTTATATCGCTGGCAGATATGGTGTAAGTAGCTTTATAACAGGTGTAATCACCTATTTTTTTTGTTTCATTTATCAGCTTCCAGGGATGCTTTACTATAGAGTCGGTTATAATAAATTGTTTGTCAAAGCCGGTTAACTGTCTAACAGTTTTTTTATCTTTAAGATTAGTATAAAACTTAGAATCATCACCTTCTGTCGTTATCATCACCATAGTGTTTTCTTCCAGTGATTTAGGCTTTTCAACCTGCTCGTATAAAGAAGAAGTTTTATTGAAGTTTAAGGTATAAGTATTGCGGCCTGCATTGTCCAGCTGTTCTTTTATCAACTGTTGAATGTCGTCAGGAAGTTCCTGAGCCTGTTCCTCCGGTATATCAATATCAGGAAAACTTATCTTAGACTCATAAGTTACGGTTCCGTAAAAGTCCTGTGCGTTTAAAACAGGGCTTAATAATATTGCCAAAAGGGCTACTGTTTTTACAAATAATTTTTTCATGGTTTAAATGTTTTTTGTTTGATACAAAGTAACTTCAGGCAGCTTTTTTATTGGGTTAACTAAGGTTAATGAGTGTTACGGTTTATAAAAAGGGAAGGAAAACCTTTATTAATAAGGGATTATCGCCTTATAAATAATAAAAAGGTTATAAATTGTTAACCGCTTTGTATAATGAAAGTTAACGTATGTTAACCGGCACTTTAAATGCTTTTTTGTTTATAATTTTGAGGTTATGAAAAAGAGTAATCAAACACGGGTAGTATATTTTATAGGTATAGTTATTATGATAACCTTATCTATACAGGCATACTGGAATGCAAAGAATTACAGTGTTAATAAGGCTGTTTTGACTAATGAAGTACTTTCTGCGCTCAATAATAGTGTAGATACCTATTACACTAATGTAATTAAGACAGATGTAACAACTGAAGTGACAGACTCTATTGGTAATAATCAAAGTAATATTGTTATTCAGGCTAATTCTCCCGAAGAACTACCTGGTTTACTGGATAGTATTAAAAAGAAATACAACCTTGATGATACTTCGGTTATTACTACCCATACTATTGAGAGTAATGATATGCCTATCACAACTAAAGGTACCCTAGTTAATATGGATAGTTTTATAACCTCTACAGATAGTAATACAGTTTCATTTGATAGTATTGCAAAACTTACTGAAATGGCATCTAAGGTTATTATTTCAATGTTTAACCAGAGGGTAGAACTCAATAAACTTTCAGATTATCTTAAGGATGAATTTAAAAGAAAAGGTTTTGATTTTGATTTTGCCCTTTCCCAAACCCAAAACGGAAAGGTAATAAACTCATATAACAATCCTCAGGATGCTCAATTTAAACTTTTTGTAGACTCTAAGTCGGCATATTTGCCTCAAGACAGTGCTGTAAGAATAAGTTTTCCGGATATAACTCTGTTGGTTTTAAAAGAGAGCTTTGCAGGATTATTCTTATCTTTAATACTGTCGGCTTGTACTATAGCTTGTCTACTATACCTGCTTAAAATCATTAATCAGCAAAAGCAGATTATGCTTAGTAAAAATGATTTTATAAGTAATATTTCTCATGAACTGAAAACGCCTATAGCTACCTCTATGAGTGCTATTGAAGGTATACAACATTTTAATAAGGAAGAAGACAGGGAGAAAACGCAAAAGTATCTTGGCATCGCTTCTGGGCAATTGCAGAAGCTGAGTGTCATGGTCGAAAAAATACTCGAAACAGTATCGTTAGATACTAACAGGCTTGCTATAGAGAAAGAAGATATTGACCTGATTGAACTGGTAAACGGAGTTGTGGAAAAACATCGTTTAAACACCAAAAAAGAGATACTTTTTAATCCGGACAGGAATGAACTTAAAGTAAAAGCCGATCCGTTTCATTTTGAAAATGTACTATCCAATATTATTGAAAATGGTATTAAGTATGGAGGCGATAAGGTTGAGATAAGTATTAAAGCAAATTATCTAAATGCAGATATCCTTATAGCAAATAACGGTAAGGCTATAGACAAGCATCAGAGAGAAAGGATTTTTGATAAGTTTTACAGAATACCTACTCAAAATCAGCATGATATAAAAGGGTACGGAATAGGATTATATTATTCTAAAATTATAATGGAAAAGCACAAGGGAGCATTGGTTTTGCTGCCTGATACAAAAGAAACCACATTTAAAATTACTTTGCCTTATGCCTGATACTATAAAAATATTATTAGCTGAAGACGAGCCGTCATTGGCATTGATTGTAAAAGAAAGCCTTGAAACAAGGGATTTTGAAGTAATAGTGTGTACCGATGGGGAAGAGGCCCTTCAAAGGTATGCAGAAGAAATCCCCCAGCTTTTAGTACTTGATGTAATGATGCCCAAAATTGATGGCTTTGCCGTGGCCGAACATATAAGGAAAACGGATAAAAAGACACCAATTATTTTTCTTACGGCAAAATCGCAAACCAAAGATGTGGTTGAGGGCTTTCAGCATGGAGGTAACGATTACCTTAAAAAGCCATTTAGTATAGAAGAGCTTATAGTTAGAATATATGCACTTTTAAACAGGGTAGGAGGGACAGATACCCAAAATCAGGAAGATGAGATTAATATTGGTAGTTATATATTTAACCCTACAAAGCAAACCCTTACCTACAAAGAGGATTCTGAAATACTGACACACAGGGAAACTGAAGTATTAAAGCATTTATATAAAAACAAAAATGAAATGGTAACACGCTCTTTTATATTAAACGATATTTGGGGGAATGATGATTTTTTTAGCGGTAGGAGCCTGGATGTTTTTATATCTAAATTGCGAAAAAAACTAAGTGCCGATCCTGCTGTGCAAATAATAAACAGCCGTGGTTTTGGGTATAAACTGGTATGTTAAAAAGGGCTCTTATTAAAGAACCCTTTTATTTTTTGCATTAGTAAGAAAGCTTTCAATATAGTTTACAACAAGTTCCACATGTTCATGCTGAGGTGCATGCCCCGTTTGTGGAAATACAATAAGTTGTCCTGTAGACATTTCACCTATAAGTGGATACCAGTTTTTAATATCAAAAGCAATATCATGATCCCCGCATATTATTAATATGGGAATAGTAGTGGTTTTAAATTTTTCCCTGAAATTTAAAGGGTCTTCGGCCAGGCCGGCACTGTTTTGAAAATAAAGCTGAAAAACATCCATTTGTGAAGGTATCTTAGAAACATCCAGCCGTTTTGCAATCCTGTCATGCGAAGCCTTTGCAGCAAGTTTACTTGCTTCGGATTTTGGTTCAAAAAATAAAACAATTTCATCTTCAAAATCATTAACAGGTTTTAAAGCCGCATCTAAAAAAGCCTGTTCCAATGGAACCTCTCTTTTCCCTGAAGGTCCTGTACCTACTAAAATGGCCTGTTTAAACAAATCAGGATAAGAAAATGCAGCAACCTGTGCAACCAAACCTCCAAACGACCAACCCAAAACAGCGGTATCTTTCAGTTCCAGAGCTTCGGCCACGTCTTTAGCGTCTTTAGCTACCAGTGTAATATCAGTAGGTAAAGTTCCTGTAGAATATCCTATGCCGGTGTAATCAAAAAATATAACCTGATGCTTTTGCGCCAGAGTGTCTAAAAATAAAGGATCCCAAGTGTCCAGTGTACCTCTAAACCTGTTTATTAATAATACAGGTGAACCTTCTCCTATTGAACGATAAGCCAGTGTACGTCCTTCCAGTTCAAGATATTTTGTTTCACTGGTTAATGCTGTTTGCTTTTTGTTTTGAGTTGTAGATTTCATATTTCTGTTTTTAAAAGTTCAAATACTACTAAACAAAACCTGTTCTATGTTTTTAAAATGTTTAAAATCAGTAATTTATGTATGTATATAGGTTTTTAGTTTATTATATATCGTTAAGCATTCAGCGATATATAGTGGTTAACAAGAATCGGGAGGCTACTTATATAAATAGCCTCCCGATTCTAATTGTGATAAGCCGTTAAGCTATTGATTTATCTTTTTATAATCTTTCTGGAATA
Source organism: Flavobacterium alkalisoli (assembly GCF_008000935.1). NCBI lineage: Bacteria > Pseudomonadati > Bacteroidota > Flavobacteriia > Flavobacteriales > Flavobacteriaceae > Flavobacterium > Flavobacterium alkalisoli. The sequence goes on along the minus strand of NZ_CP042831.1, from coordinate 3,274,618 downwards.
AGTTTTTCCGTTTTGAGTTATCTGTATATTATACACTCCTTGTGTATAGTTGCTCATGTCAAGCGTTTTATTTTCCAAAGGAGCATTATATATTTTCTGTCCAAGCATATTATATACAGTTATGTTTACTTCATCATAAAAGTTGCCGGTAAAGTAAAGCTTATCAATAACCGGGTTTGGGTAAGTAATAAATGTTTCTTTTTCTACACTGTCTATTCCTAACATAGTATCAATTGCTGCTATAGCTTCGGGCATGTTAGGTAAGGGACCGATATTACCTGCCAATTCAGTGCCCTGAGGAGTACCTGTTACTTTCAATAATTGTCTCATCTCAACACAGCTAAGATAATCTCCTGTAAGGCTATGATAATAAGATTGTAATACAGCGGCACACGAGGCCACTATAGGTGTGGCGGCACTGGTACCGTTAAACCATCCGTAACTTTGATTCATATCCTCATTTATTACGGCAGCGGTATTATTGCCTATAGTTAACACGCCCCATCCCCATCCCTGGACATCCACACGCTGGCCATAGGTGCTAAAATAAAGACGGTTGTGAAATTCGTCATCAGATCCCGCACCAACAATTATTGCTCCGCTGTCACCTCTTGCCATGTAGGGCAGATAAGCGGGATCATCCATATTTTCTCCACCGTTTCCTGCTGCTGCAATTATAAGTATGCCGGCATCAGTTGCAGCTTTAGTTAAATCCCATATAGGGCTGTCATATTCCCCCGGGCCAAAATCACCTAAAGCCCCATAGGTTTGTAATTCATACAAAATGATATCTCCTTCTGTAGAGCTATTAAGACTTTCTGTTATGGTGCTTAGAACATCATATTCGTATTGCAATGATACCTCCGGGAAAAGTATTACTTCCTCTGCACCATAAGATAATCCGGTTACACCATAATCGCCATTATCAGCATACATAATCCCGATAACACCTGTGCCATGACTAAGGTCATCATCATCAAAGATATAGGGTATAAGTCCATATGAAACGTTTTTTTCGTTAAGTTCTTCGTGATGGGGATTAAAGCTGTATTCAATATCCCTTAGCCTTATCCCTTCACCGCTTAATCCTATTCCCCAGGCATATGTCATATTTACTCCAAAATCGGTAATATAGCTTTGCTGTTCAATAAACAACGGAGTTGCGGGAGGTATATCTGAAGGTGCTTTAACCGGACTGGCAGTTATTAGAGCACAGTAATTAACAACCTCAAATTTTTCAAGTTTATTACCCAGTTCCAATAGCTGCTCATTTGATATTGGTGCTTTAACCTCATAAGTAGCCATTAGCCTTTTTACCGATTCATCACTACCTGTATTTTTAATGGCCAGTTGTGATAATTCGTCAGCTTTTTCAGGAAGTAACGGATATGCTTTTTTTAAGCTCGCATTATATTCATCTAAAAGTGCTGTAATTCCTTCCGGATGATTGTTTTCACCCATAAAGGTTACATAAAGCCTCTGTGAGGAATTGTTTGGCAAAAGTTTTAAGTTTCCTTTGCGTGACTGGGCATTAGCTGGTATGCTTACCAATGCAAAAAGAAGAAGTAGGGTCAAGTACTTCTTTAGCGGGTTTAAAGTAATGCTTTTCAATTGTATAAGTTTTAGTTAGTTTGTGCAATTTTAGCGATTTAACCTGAATGTAATTATATGGGGTATTGGTAAAAAAGGCGACAAACAGTTTTTTTGATTATATTTTGCTGTTTGAATCATAAAACTCCCTTCCTTTTAGTAACAGAGTTTTGTTTTAGAAAAAGTTTATTAAATTTACCGCATGCAACGCATCAGGCAAATAGTAACTTCATTTCTTTCGGTATATCTTTTTATACTGATGGTTTTGCCGTGTACAGATGCGCATGCAAGAGTAAACAACGACCAAGCTGCACAAATTACTCAGGCAGACGATAATGACCATCATCATACTGATATTGAAATATGCACTCCTTTTTGTGTATGTGGCAGTTGTGTAGCAGCTGTAGTTTTACAACAGCTAACCGAGTTTACTTTTTTTATACCTAAACCTAAAAACAGGTTAATTTCTAACTTCTATCAGTCGTTAAACCACGAGTTTTATGGCTCCATCTGGCAGCCGCCCCAATTAGTATAATGATTTGCCGGTTAATAGCCGGCTGTAAATTCATGGCCTTATCCCAACCTTTAAGGCTGTTTAATAATCATTATAGTAATAAAAGAAACAGATGTTAGATAAGATTATTCATTTTAGCATTAACAATAAGTTTATCGTTGGACTTTTTACACTGGCGTTGATAGTTACAGGTATTTTTTCTTTAAAAAACCTTTCTATTGATGCTTTACCTGATATAACCAATAATCAGGTACAGATAATAACAACTTCACCATCGCTGGCTACTCAGGATGTAGAACAGTTTATTACCTATCCCATAGAAATATCATTAAAATCAATCCCGAATGTGGTTGAGTTACGTTCCATAAGCCGTTTTGGACTTAGTGTAGTAACCGTAGTGTTTGAAGAGGATGTAGATATATATTGGGCAAGGGCACAAATCTCGGAAAGGATCCGTGAAGCAGAAGATGTTATTCCTAAAAGTTTAGGTACTCCGGGAATGGCACCAATAAGTACGGGTTTGGGAGAAATATATCAATATGTTGTATTTCCCGAAAAGGGATATGAAGATAAGTATGATGCTACACAGCTTCGCACCATACAGGACTGGATTATAAAGCCGCAATTAACAGGAACTCCCGGAGTGGCTGAGGTTAATACCCTTGGAGGTTTTTTAAAACAGTATGAAATTGCCGTTCAACCCGACAGGCTTAAGAGTATGGATGTTACCCTTTCGGAAATATTTGATGCACTGAAATCAAATAATGAAAATACGGGAGGAGCCTATATAGATAAGAAGCCGTATGCCTATTTTATTAGGGGTATAGGTATGATAAATGGTATTGAAGACATTAAAAAAATTGTCATCAAGAATAAAAAGGGTATTCCGATACTGGTTCGTGATGTTGCCGAAGTTAATATAGGCAGCAGTATTAGGTATGGTGCCGTAACAAAAGATGGTAATGGCGAAGAAGTAAGCGGAATGGTAATGATGCTTAAAGGTGAAAACAGCGGTGAGGTTGTAACCCGTGTTAAAGCCAAAATGGAACAGATAAGAAAGTCATTGCCCGAAGGAGTCTCCATAGAACCTTTTATGGATAGGACCAAACTGGTAGATAAGGCTATAGGTACAGTGCGTACCAACCTTATAGAAGGGGCTTTAATTGTAATTTTTGTACTGGTTTTACTATTAGGAAACTGGCGTGCCGGTTTGGTTGTAGCTTCTGTAATACCATTAGCGCTGCTTTTTGCAATAACCATGATGCGGATTTTTGGTGTAAGCGGTAACCTGATGAGCCTTGGTGCGATAGATTTTGGTATTATAGTAGATGGTGCCGTAATTATAGTTGAGGCTATTATTCACAGACTCGAATCTGTCAAGAAGAGAGAACTTACTTCAGGAGAAATGAATGAGGAAGTTTACCAGGCCTCTTCTAAAATAAGAAGTAGTGCTGCCTTTGGAGAGATTATAATACTAATAGTATACCTGCCTATATTGGCTCTTGTGGGTACAGAAGGCAAGATGTTCGGGCCAATGGCTCAAACGGTATCTTTTGCCATATTAGGGGCTTTTCTGTTATCACTTACTTATGTGCCTATGATGAGTTCCCTAGTACTTAAAAAGGTAACGGGGCATACACCTAATTTTAGTGATAAGATAATTAACGCAATCTATAATTTTTATCGCCCTTTACTTAATAAAGCATTACAGATTAAAAAGATTATAATAGGTATGGCGGTTGCCTTATTCATAATAACCTTATTTGTTTTTAAATCGCTTGGAGGGGAGTTTATCCCTACTTTAGACGAAGGCGATATAGCAACCCATCTTATTATAGCTTCCGGAAGTTCGCTGTCGCAGGAGGTTGAGGCCACTACAAAGGCGGAAAAAATGCTTAAATCTAAATTTCCTGAAATTGAAATGATTGTTACCAAAATAGGTAGTGCAGAAATTCCAACCGATCCAATGCCTATTGAGGCAGGGGATATGATTATAATCCTTAAGGATAAGAATGAATGGACTTCTGCCGAAACCAAAGAGGAACTCATGGAGAAAATGGAAGAGGCTCTGGAGGAGATACCCGGTGCCATTACCGAGTTTTCACAGCCTGTACAAATGCGTATGAATGAGCTTATGACAGGGGTGAGAAGTGATGTAGCCATTAAGATATTTGGTGAAGACATAGATATGCTGGTGAGTAAAGGCGATGAAGTACTGCAATTGATACAGGGTATTGATGGTGTTACCGATGCCAGGGCAGAAAGAGTAGCCGGATTGCCTCAAATTACTGTAAGATACAATAAAGACAGGTTAGCCCTTTACGGATTGAACACCGGAGATTTAAACAGGGCTATCCGCATGGGGTTTGCCGGAGAGTCGGCAGGAACTGTTTATGAAGGGGAAAAACGCTTTGAACTTGTGGTTCGCCTTTCTGAAGAAAGCCGTCAGGATATTACTAATATCAAATCATTATATATTCCGCTGCCTTCAGGAAATCAAATTCCGTTAGAGCAGGTAGCTGAGATTAAATATGAAGACGGGCCGATGCAGATAAGCCGTGAGGACGGAAGAAGACGCATAGTGGTAGGATTTAATGTACGTGGTGCCGATGTGGAAACGGTGGTTAACCGAATTAAGGAAAAGCTGGATGCCAACTTTAAACTTCCGGCAGGTTATTACCTTACTTATGGAGGTCAGTTTGAAAATCTGGTAGAAGCCAATAAGCGCCTCATGATAGCTGTACCTATTGCATTGGGCTTAATATTCATTTTATTGTTTTTTACTTTTAAATCGGTAAAGCAGTCGGTATTAATATTTACGGCCATTCCTTTATCTGCCATAGGAGGTGTATTTGCACTTTGGCTGCGTGGTATGCCGTTCAGTATTTCGGCAGGAGTAGGGTTTATAGCTTTATTTGGTGTGGCGGTGCTTAACGGTATTGTTTTGATAGCTTATTTTAATCAGTTAAAAGAACAGGGTATGGATGATATTTATGAACGAATAAAAGAAGGAACTAAAGTAAGGCTGCGCCCGGTAATACTAACTGCTTCGGTAGCATCATTAGGATTTTTGCCTATGGCATTAAGTACGGGAGCAGGGGCAGAGGTGCAAAAACCGTTGGCGACTGTAGTTATTGGCGGACTTATAACTGCTACTTTACTTACACTTGTGGTACTGCCTATTCTGTATTACTATTTTGAAAAAGGATTTACTGCGAGACCTAAAACAAAGGTTTTGACACTTCTTTTCATGTTGATTTCGTTTACAGAAGTTAGTGCACAGGAACAGCCTATAGATTTAAATAAGGCTATTGGCATAGCCCTGGAAAGCAATAAAGGAATACAGGCTTCTGCAATGGATAGTGAAAGGCAGAAACAATTGAGAGGTACAGCATACGATTTGCCAAAAACAGAAGTCACAGGGACTTTTGGTCAGGTGAATACGGCAGAAAAGGATAAGTATTTTAGTATTTCTCAAACTTTTAATCCTTTTCAGTATGGAGCAAAAAGAAAGCTGTTAAATGAGAATGCTACAGCCGGAGAGCTAAAGCTGGGAGTAACCAAGCAGGAAATTGTTTACAATGTGCGTCAGTCATGGAATGCCATGCTATATTACAGCGAACTGAATAAGGTATTGCAAGACCATAATAAATACATGAAAAGGTTTGTAAAGGCATCCGATTTAAAATTCAGGGTTGGGGAAACGGGTTCTCTTGAAAGTACTACTGCCTTGGCAAAGCAACAGGAACTGGAACAACAGATAATGCAATACGAAGCATTAATTAAAGTAGAGAAGTCAAAACTTAAAGTACTGCTTGATCTTAAAGAAGGTTTTACGGTTTCTGATACTGTTTTTACCGCTTTACCCGCACTTCAGGTAGCAGATTCCTCAAAGGTTAAGGACAATGCCAATATAAAACTGGCTATGCAGAATGTAGAGATAGCGGAAGCCAATGTGAGAGTTGAGAAATCTGTATTATGGCCCGATATTACAGCGGCTTATTTTATACAGTCTATGCGTGGTATGCAGGATGTAAACGGCATTAGCGTTAATTATGACGGAGCCTTAAGGTTTCAGGGATTTTCTGTGGGAATAGGGATACCAATTTTTGCAGGAAATAATATTGCCAAAATAAAGGCTGCTAAAACCAATGCAGAAATACAACAAATGAATGCCGACTACCTGAAAGAACAGTTAAGTAGTCAGTACACTCAGCAATTAGATCAGTTAACCACATACCAGTCCTTGGTTAATTACTATGTAACTACAGCATTACCTAATGCCGAGGTTATATCAAACAACTCATCTAAGGCTTATCTAAACGGAGATATTTCTTATGTAGAGTATGTACAGGGGCTTGAAACGGCACTTAATATCAGGATCAACTATATTAATGCCATAAATAACCACAATCAGGCTGTAATTAATCTTCAATACCTTTTAAACAAGTAAACAATGAAAAAGATAAAACTAAATATTCCTCTTTATATACTTACGGCTGCTTTTCTATTTATAGGCTGTGATAAGAAGACTGATGACAGTAAAGAAGGAAATAATAATGCACAAGCGGAAGAGGCGCATAACCATGAAGAAGAAGGTTCTGCTAATAAGGAAGTAGAGTTGAATGAAGCCCAATTTAAAGCATCATCTATAGAGTTAGGTACCTATTCTATGAAGAATCTGAGTGAAGTTATAAACGCAAACGGATATACAAAACTGCCCCCTCAAAATCAGGCAGACGTATCGGTACACATGACAGGTATAGTGACTTCCATTAAAATAGTTGAAGGACAGGAAGTGAAAAAAGGACAGGTATTGGCAACTTTAGAGAGTCCTGAGTTTGCACAGCTTCAGGAGGCTTACCTGACATCTAAGAACAATCTTGAGTTTCTTGAACTGGAATATGACAGACAAAAGATATTGAGTGAGGAGAATGTAAACTCAAAGAAAGTTTTTCAGCGTACAAAATCAGACTATGAGATTGAGAAAGCCAGGTTTAATTCGTTAGATAAACAGCTTTCTATGCTGCATTTAAGCAAGACTTCGGTTAATTCTGTTATGGCAATTACAGCGCCTATTTCAGGCCATGTTACCGAAATAAATATTACTCTTGGTGCTAATGCAGAAGTTGGTAAGCCATTACTTACTATTGTAGATAATTCAAAATTGCACGTAGATCTTTTAATTTATGAGAAAGACTTGTATAAGGTTAAGCCGGGGCAAACAGTTCGCTTTATACTTACTAATCAGGATAATACAGAGATTACGGGTAAGATATTCAATATTAGTAAGTCATTTGAGAACGATACCAAATCGGTAGCGGTTCATGCTGATATAGTTAATTCCGGTCAGTCATTAATCCCGGGCATGTATGTTAATGCACTTATAGATGTAGGTAAAAGAGAAGTACAGTCATTACCTAATGATGCTATAGTTAGGGCAGACGGTAGGGAATATATCTTTATACTTGAAGAAGAACACGAGCATGATAAAAAAGAAGGCCATTCTCATGATGACGGTCATGACCATGATGCTACAGGACACTCACACGACGACGGGCATGCTCATGAGCATGATGAGGAAGAAGGCATGTATCATTTTCAGCGTATAGAGGTAAAAACAGGTACCTCACAATTGGGTTATACACAGGTTACAGTACTTCAAAAAATAGATGATGATGCCAAAATAGTGCTTAAAGGGGCATATTACATTCAGAGCCATCTTATAAAAAGTGAAGGTGGCGGAGAACACCATCATTAATAAAAAAGCTATTCAGAAATGAATAGCTTTTTTATTTGCCATAAATCTTATAGTATCTTTATCATCAAATAATAAACACCTCATGATTTATATTATACTGCTGGCAGTAATTCTTGTAGCCATTGGTTTTGTTTTAGTTAAAAAACCTAAACAGGTTGTAGTAAAACCCTTTCCTGCCGAATGGCATACTTTGTTGTTAGAAAACGTACAGTTTTACAGAAATCTTTCAGAAGGAAAACAAATTGAATTTCAAAAGCGAATTATGCAGTTCCTTAGTGAAGTGTATATAGAGGGAGTGCAGCTTGAAATAACCGATTTGGATAAGTTGTTAGTGGCAAGTAGTGCGGTTATTCCTGTTTTTGGTTTCAACGAATGGCATTATTATAACCTTAGCGGAGTTTTACTTTATCCTGATAATTTTAATGAAGATCTGGAATTTGCTGATACAGCAAGTTCACGTAATATAGGAGGCCTCGTGGGTACAGGCAGGTTTGAAAACCAGATGATATTATCTCAAAAGGCTTTATATCATGGTTTTTCCAATACAACAGATAAAGGCAATACGGGTATTCATGAGTTTGTTCATCTTATTGATAAGATGGATGGTTTGGTAGACGGTGTTCCTGAAAAATTACTGGGGCATAAGTATGCTATTCCATGGCTGGATTTGATACACAAGAAGATGGAAGCAATAAATGATGATAAGTCGGACATACGACAATACGGCGGAACCAATCAGGCTGAGTTTTTTGCCGTAGCGGCAGAGTATTTTTTTGAACGTCCCGATCTGTTAAAAAGAAAGCATCCGGAGTTATATAAAATGATGGAGGTTTGTTTTAATACAAAGAAATAGTAACTATCTTTATGGTAACGGATAAAAGCAGTTTCATATAATAATTTACAACTTATCATGGAAAATAACGGCCAGCCTTACCCTGATCCGCAATTTAACCCTTTTCAAAACATAGCCCTTGCTTTTTCAGGCGGAGGCTACAGGGCTGCTGCTTTTTCCCTGGGAGTGCTTAGTTATTTAGAAAATCTGGAACTTAACGGCTTACCACTTACTAAGCACATAAGTTATGTAAGTTCTACTTCCGGAGGTACAATTACCAATCTGTTATATACATCGGCTATTCATAAGGGAATTCCTTTTGATGAGTTCTACGAACAAACCAAAACCAAGCTTAACGGAGAGGATCTTTTGGAGAATGTTCTTACGATACTTAATGATGATAAATGCTGGGAAAAGGAAGGTGATGAAAAACGCAGAAACCTGATAAATGCCTTTGCTAAGGTTTATGATGAAATGTTGTTTATGGGAGATACTATGGAAGTGTATTCCAATAAAAAACATGTTAGTAAGTTTGAGGTATGCTGTAATGCTACAGAGTTTTACAGAGGGCTTACTTTTAGGTTTAAGGCAGACGGAACAAAGAAATGGTATCAGAGCATAGGTAACCGTTATCTTAAGTTTGATAATGCAGGGATAGAGACATTTCAAAAGCTTAAACTGGCCGATGTACTGGCAGCTTCTTCCTGTTTCCCTATGGGGTTTGAACCGATAGTATATCCGGAAGACTTTACGTATGATGATGGGGAAAAAGGAAAGTTAACATCGCAGGAACTTCGGGAGGCAATTGTATATGAAGATTATAATGAGGAGAAGCGACACCTTTCAGATGCCTTTATGACTAATGAGGAGGTGCACACCAAGCAGCCATTACAAATAAGGTCATTCGGACTTATGGATGGCGGTATAACCGATAATCAGGCATTAAAAAGTTTGATGCTGGCAGATGAGAACAGACGAAATAAAAAGAAGCCCAATCCTTTTGATCTGATGATTATTACGGATGTAAGCAGCTACTTTATGGATTATTATGAGGTGCCAAAGCAGTATGAAGCTAAAGGATGGAGAGGCAATAACATAGATCATTATGTAAAGGTTTTACAAAAAATATTAAAATACCCGAAACGAATTCAGTACCTGTCACTACTAATCGGTATTGTTTGTCTTGCTGGCGGTATTGTGTCTGAGAATTTATATGTTCGTATTCCTGGCTTGATAATCAGTGGAATTGCCATAGCATTCTTCACCATTATGCTGATTATAAGGAGATGGCCTGTTACCCGGGAAATTCTGCGTCAGCCACAATCTTTCGATCCTTTAAAGATAATACGTAATGCACTGCCTGTAGAATCCTTTTCAGACCGAATAATAAATAAAATCATTGATTACCTTAAGCTTTCTAAGCTTAATGTGTTGGAGCAGATGCTAAAAGCAAGGATAACATCGGTAATGAGTATGGTAATGGATGTTAACCTTAAACAGGTTAGGCGACTGATATATGAAATGTTTTTTGATGATAAGCGTTGGGACAACAGGCGTTTGCCGAATTTTATTTATGAGCTAAGTACTTTTAATCATACGAGCCGATATAATCGCCTGCATGATAAGGACCGTTTAGGGTGGAAATTAACCCCTGAAGATAAAAGACTGCTTTGTGATGATTTAGATAAAGTAGCTGTAATTGCTGAAAAAGCAAGGACTATGGGAACAACTTTATGGTTTGATAAAGAAGACCAGAAAAATAATCAGTTGGCTAATATTATTAAGACTGGGCAGTTTACTACCTGTATGAATCTTTTGGAATATGTTATAGCATTAGAGAGGAAAGCAGTAGATTTAAACGGACAGGAAGACAACGTAAAAAGGATTAAGGAGCTTTTAATTAGTGATATTACTAATTTCAAGAAAGATCCCGGCTATTTATATACCTGATTTTAAAAGCTGTTATTTCTTAACCTTTCGGTTAGTTCCCTTTTATATGTTATTCCAATAGGGATAAGGGTTTGTTTTATAACTACATAATCCTTGTTCATTTCGTCTACCTTTTTAATAGCGATAATGTAAGATTTATGGGCTCTCATAAATAGCTCAGAAGGCAGGTTTCTTTCTAAATCAGCGGTAGTTATAGTGGCTATATAATTTCTCTTTTGGGTTACTATTTTTACATAGTTACCATAGCTTTGCGTATATAGAATAGTATCAATAGGTATGTCTATAGTATCACTGTCTACCTTAACGCTTATGCTGTCCTGTAAAACCTCGGTAGTTTGTTTTTGTTGTGGTTCTCCTGTTTCAAAAAAGCGGTTTATAGCTTTTACAAAACGCGGATAGTATACAGGCTTTAACAGGTAATCTAAAACGCCATATTCATAACTTTCGAGAGCAAATTCGCTATATGCAGTGGTAAGTATTGTTTTTGGCGGATGTTGTAATTTTTGCAGAAGTTCAAGCCCTGTTATATCGGGCATGTCAATATCCAGAAACATCAAATCGGCATCATTTTCCTTAAGGTATTCCAGTGTGTCTTCACCATTATAGGCTTCAAATACCAACTCCAGTAAAGGATTTTGTTTTATATAATTGCTAAGCACATAATGTGCGGCAGGCTCGTCGTCTACAATTATACATCTTACGGCCTTTGTCATAATCTTTTCAGTTTTACTTTAAGGATAGCTGTATAAGTGCCATTTTCTTCAATAGTAAGATCGTGGTCAGTACCATAAAGCAGTTTAAGGCGTTCCTTAGTATTTTTAAGACCTATTTTGGTAGAAACAATATTCTTTTTCTTTTTAGGAATTGAGTTCTTAACCATAAACTCAAGTCTGTTGTCATTTACATTTATGTCAATATCCACAAAACAGTTTTCAGCTGTACAGGTCCCGTGCTTAAACGCATTCTCTATAAAGCAGATAAGCAGCATTGGAGGAATCTTATAAGTATTCTCCAAATCGATAGAGGTGTTAAGGGTAATGTTACAACGGTAGCCCAAACGCTCTTTTTCAAGTTCTACATAACTGCTCACAAAGTTTATCTCATCTTCAAGCGGTACACATTGTGTTTCATGGCTTTCCAGCTGATAGCGCATTAGCTGAGAAACATGCATGATAAGATCAGGTGTACGCTCCGGGTATTGTAGACTTATGCCGTATAGTGTATTAAAAGTATTGAAAAGGAAATGGGGGTTAAGCTGCTCTTTAAGTGAGTTAAGCTGAGCCCTGTTGTAAAGCAGTTTTTCGCTGTCCAGTTTCTTACTTTCACGGTAAAATTTAAGGATAAGTGTTACCGAGAGTATACAAATTAAGGTGGCTACCAGTGTAGCTGCCTGAAAGATGTAGCTTTTCTGTTCTGAAGTCTTATACAGGAAACAGTTTTTATAAATCCATAAAGTGGCTACCTCATATAAGAACAATGAGAATACCGACAACAATGCCAAGCTGGAAAGTATATACAGTAAAGGCTTATGCTTTTTTAAAAGTATAGGGAGCAGGAAAAACCTGTTTAATTGTGCGTGAGAATATAATAACAGAAAGTAAGCACAGCCCGACCATACACCGCGCCATGACTTAATTAATATCCAGTCGTTAAGGGTAAAAAGAACAAAGGAGAAAACCAGAATAAACAGTTCCTGCCACCATTTTTTCTCCAAAATGCTTTTTATATACTTGTTCATCAATCTACATTTTACTGCAAAGTAAGCACTTATACTTTAATATATACTCAAACGCATGACGAATTCAATTCGTCATTTAAAAAGGCAAATGCCCAAATCGGCATCATACATTTGTGCTGCATTAATCAAATGCATTTTAATAATCCTTACTAACTATTATCTAAATGTACTTCAGGAAAATTATCTTGCTATTGCTTTTTTATTCCGTATGGGGGAATTCGCAAACCCTTACACTTAAAGATGCAATAGAGACAGGAATGTCTAACTATGGTATTATTCATGCCAAACAAAACTACAGCGATGCCGCACAGGAATCGGTAAAGCAGGCCAAAAGAGATTATTTACCAAACCTTACCCTTGCTGCACAGCAGGATTATGGTACTGTAAATGGTCAAAATGGTCCTTTATATGGTTTTGGAGGGCTTGGGGTAGCCTCATCCGGGCTTCCGCTTGCCGAACAAAACTGGAATGCTGCTTTTGGTGCGTTGTATCTTGTAAACGTTAACTGGGACTTTTTCACTTTCGGAAGGGCAAAACAACGCATCAAAATTGCCAAAGCTGATGCTGAACGTTACCAGCAGGACTTTGAACAGGAAAAGTTTAAGCACAAGGTTAAAATAGCTGCCGCTTACCTAAACCTGCTGGCAAGCCACAGGCTTATGATTTCGCAGCAAAAAAACCTAGAACGTGCAGAGGTTGTACATCATAATGCTGCGGTACGCGTTAAAAACGGACTTTTACCGGGTGTAGATTCAACCTTGGCAGCAGCCGAGGTTTCAAGGGCAAAAATTGCCTTAAACCAGATTAAGCAACAGCTAAAGATTCAAAACAATGAGCTGGCAAACTATATGGGTATCGAAGCAAGGGATTTTGACATAGATACTTCTTTTGTTACCAAAGTACCTGCCGCTGTTTTAACTGCTGAGGTACAAAATGACAGCCTTAACCCAATATTAAAATTTTACAGGAGCAGGATTGAGGTAAGCAAAAGCCAGCTTAGTTTATATAAAAAAGAATACTATCCTACTTTTTCATTATTTGGTGTTTTTCAGTCACGAGGTTCGGGCTTTAATGCTGACTATGCCACAAACCAAAACTCTTATACGCGTAATTATTTTGACGGAGTTGATCCGGTTAGGAGTAACTATCTGCTTGGAGTTGGGGTTACATGGAATATCACTACTATAGCCCGTTCTTCTAAAAAAGTAGCTGCCCAAAAGCTGATTGCCCAGGGATTGCAGGAAGAATATAACGCCATAAGCAATGAACTTAAAACCCAGATTGATGCTGCCAATACCCGCATGGATTATGCCTTACAGAATTACAACGAGGCTCCGCATCAGGTGGATGCCGCTCAACAGGCATATAAACAACGTACAGCATTATACAACAATGGCCTTACTAACCTTGTAGATGTTACACAGGCATTATATACGCTAAACAGGGCTGAGACCGACAGGGATGTTATTTATACCAATGTATGGCAGGCCCTGCTGATGAAAGCAGCTGCTACGGGAGACTTTAACCTTTTTATTAACGAATTCTAACAGCATCAGATAATGAATTTAATCCGATTTGCACTTCGCAAACCCATATCCATACTCGTGCTCGTTGCCGGATTGTTCTTTTTCGGTATTGGGGCAGTGAGGACGGTTAAGGTGGATATCCTGCCAAAAATGAACATGCCGGTACTTTACCTGGCACACCCGTTTGCAGGTTATACACCAGACCAGATGGAATCTTACTTTGCAAAAAACTATATAAACATAATGTTGTTTGCCAATGGTGTAAAATCCATTGAAACCAAAAACCTTCAGGGGCTTACCTTAATGAAAGTAAGCTATTATGAAGATACTAATATGGCACAGGCTGCGGCCGAATTGAGTGCATTGGCTAATAGGATACAGGCTATTTTCCCTCCGGGATCTCAACCGCCGTTTGTTATCCGTTTCGACTCGTCTACGCTTCCTATCGGGCAGTTGGTTTTAAGTAGTAAAGAACGCAGTAATAACGAGCTTCAGGATTTGGCAAACGTATATGTACGTTCGTCGTTTACCTCCATTCCGGGATTATTATCTCCGGCGCCTTTTGGAGGTAGTCCAAGGACTATAGAAATCAATGTAGATCCGGCACAGCTTCGTGCACATAACCTAACGCCCGATCAGATTGTGGAGGCCATAAGGCTTAACAACCAAACGGCACCTCCGGGTAATGTAAGGGTGGGTGATATAAACTATCTTACCCCAACCAACAATACCATAAAAGAAATTAAGGATTTTGAAAAAATACCTTTGTTTAAAGGTGCAGTTCAAAACCTCTATCTTGGAGATGTGGCTACCGTAAAAGACGGTGCCGATGTTACTACAGGTTATGCATTGGTAAACGGTAAAAGATCTGTTTACATAAATATTGCTAAAGCCGGTGATGCCTCTACATGGGAAGTCGTTAAAAACCTTAAAAAAGCTTTACCTAAAATACAAAGTACACTACCGGAAGACGTAAAGGTTAGTTATGAGTTTGACCAGTCGGTATATGTTATTAACTCGGTTAAAAGCCTTATTACCGAAGGGGTAATAGGAGCAGTACTTACCGGACTGATGGTTATCCTTTTCCTTGGAGACAGGCGAGCAGCTCTTATCGTAATCCTAACCATACCAATATCCATTATATCGGGGGTGTTCTTCCTGAAGTTGTTTGGGCAAACCATTAACCTTATGTCCCTGAGCGGACTGGCTCTTGCCATAGGTATTCTGGTTGATGAGAGTACCGTAACCATAGAGAATATTCACCAACATCTCGATATGGGTAAACCAAAGGCCCTAGCCATTTGGGATGCCTGTAAGGAAATAGCATTACCTAAGCTATTGATATTACTTTGTATACTATCGGTATTTGCACCAGCATTTACCATGATGGGTATACCTGGAGCCTTATTCTTACCGTTGGCACTGGCAATAGGGTTCTCCATGATTACCTCATTCCTGTTATCACAAACATTTGTGCCAGTTATGGCTAACTGGTTAATGAAAGAGGGCAGACATGCAAAACACGACCACGCTCATTCACATAGTGATAAGGAAGCGGCTGCCGAAAAGCAGGCTTACTCTGAACGCGAAGATTATGATGATAACGGAAAAATAAGCCGTTTTGAAAAATTCAGGATGGGCTTCATGAGGCTTATCGACAGGCTTATGCCTAAAAGAAAAGTTATCGGAATTGGCTATCTGGTAGGGGTAACGGCTATAGCAGTTATGATATTAGGGCTAATAGGACAGGATGTTTTTCCTAAAGTAAACTCAACACAGTTCCAGTTAAGGCTTCGTGCTCCGGACGGTACCCGTTTGGAACGTACAGAGGAAAAAGCCGTTACAGTATTACACGAGGTTGAAAATATGGTAGGAGAGGAGCATATAGGTATCTCATCTATGTATGTGGGTACACACCCTTCCTTATTCTCGGTAAACCCTATTTATCTTTTTATGGCAGGACCTCATGAGGCCGTACTACAGGTATCACTAAAAGATTACCATGCCGATATGGATGACTTTAAAGATGAGCTAAGGGCAAGGATTAAAAAAGCGGTACCTGATATGAAAGTCTCTTTTGAGCCTATAGAACTTACCGATAAGGTATTGAGTCAGGGATCGCCTACGCCAATAGAAATAAGACTGGCAGGTAAAGACAAAAAGCGAAATGAAGAGTATGCCGAAAAGATAATGGCAAAAATGCGTGATGTGGACTATTTCAGGGATGTACAAATAGCACAGTCTATACACTATCCGGCACTGGATATTAATATAGACAGGGTTAAGGCGGCACAGCTTGGAGTAGATATGACCGATATTTCACGTTCTCTTATAGCCTCTACATCGTCATCACGTTATACCGAAAAAAATACCTGGATTGACGAAAAGGCCGGACTTGCATACAGTGTACAGGTACAGGTTCCGTTAGATAAGATGAACACAAAACAGGATATATCCGAAATTCCTGTATTGAGAAATTCGGCAAGGCCGGTACTTAGTGATGTGGCTACCATTACCGAAAGTGAAACACATGGTGAGAACGATAACGTGGGAGCTATGCCTTACATCTCTATTACTGCCAATATAGACCATACCAATTTAGGTACGGCATCTAATGAAGTGAATAAAATCATCGCTTCTCTTGGCGAACTGCCAAGGGGACTTTTTATAGAACCGATAGGGCTTAGTAAAGTATTAAGTGAAACCATGGATAGCCTTAGGGTAGGGTTATTGGTAGCCATTGTGGTTATCTTCCTTATGCTTTCGGCAAACTTTCAGTCATTTAAAGTTTCGCTTGTAATACTTACAACAGTACCTGCGGTAGTGCTGGGAGCATTATTACTACTATTGGCAACAGGATCTACGTTAAACCTTCAATCCTACATGGGTATAATTATGTCGGTCGGTGTGTCTATTGCCAATGCAGTTCTCCTGATAACTAATGCCGAACAGTTGCGTAAGGTAAGCGGTAATGCACTACAGGCAGCAAGAGAGGCAGCATCCATACGTTTAAGGCCTATTATTATGACCAGTGTGGCTATGATAGCCGGTATGTTACCAATGGCTATAGGACACGGAGAAAGTGGTGAGCAGGTTTCACCATTGGGTAGGGCTGTAATTGGCGGACTAATGTTCTCTACCTTTACGGTACTGGTAATCCTTCCGTTGATATTTGCCTGGGCACAGGGTAAAGCAAGTACCCAGTCGGTATCATTAGATCCGGAGGATGAAGAAAGTAAGTTTTATGTATCACCATCAGAAAGATAATATGAAAAGATATTCAGTTAAAAACATCATACTATTACCGGGTTTGCTCTTATTGATGGCAGGCTGCGGAAAAACAGATAAGGAAGTTACGACAGAGTCCAAAGCTCCGGTTTTAGAAACATTTAATCTGCAAAAGGAAATACTTTCTTCAAGTGTTTCTATTCCGGCAGAGCTAACAGGCTTCCAGTATGTAGATCTTTATGCTAAAGTAAGCAGCTATGTAAAAGAACTTAAAGTGGATATAGGAAGCAAAGTGAAAAAAGGACAGCTTCTTATAGTGCTTGAGGCACCTGAGATAAGCTCGCAACTTGCAGCAGCCGAATCGCAATTACACAGTCAGGAAGCGGTGTACACAGCGAGTAATAGTACTTATAATCGTTTTTTAGAGACCAGTAAGGTAGAAGGTACTATTTCTAAAAATGACCTTGAAGTGGCATTGTCACGTAAAAACTCTGACTATGCCAAACTTCAGGCAGCAAAAGCGGCATATAAAGAAGTACAGATAATACAGAGCTATTTACAAATAAGAGCTCCTTTTGATGGTGTGGTAACGGCCCGTAATATTAATACTGGTGCTTATGTAGGACCGGCAGGCAAAGGATCGGAACTACCACTACTAACCGTGCAGGATGATAAAAAACTACGCCTTTCGGTATCTGTCCCTGAGACTTATGCAGCCTATCTTAAGCACGGAGACAGTATAAGCTTTACAGTCAGGTCATTGCCTAATCAAACCTTTAAGGCAAAGATTGCAAGAATGTCCGGAGCGCTTGATGCTAGGCTACGTTCTGAAAAAGTAGAGATGGACATTGAAAACAATACATTGCTAATGCCGGGTATGGTTGCTGAGGTTACATTACCATTAACGTCTGCAGATAGTACGTTTGTGGTTTCTAAGTCGGCTGTTGTAACCTATAGCGAAGGCACTTTTGTGGTAAAGTCTATTAACGGTAAAGCGCATAGAATTGCTGTAAAAAAGGGTAGGACAGAAGGTGATAAAGTAGAGATTTACAGTGATAGCCTTAGTACAGATGATAAACTGGTTAAACTGGCCAGTGAAGAAATAAGAGAAGGAACAGCCTTAAATTAATTAGGCATCTTGGTTAATTGTTTTGGAAAAAAGGGAGCTTATGCTCCCTTTTTTATATAGTTTTTATTTCTGTTGAAGTATTAAAAAGCCTCACTTTATCCTAAACTATACACTCCAGTCATCTTTTTCAACAGCACTATCTACCAATATTGAATTTCATTGCTGTAAATACCCGATAACGGTAACCTATACCGACTTTGGGATGCATTTCCGGTTAAAACTAACTGTATCAAAACAGTAAATGGCAGCAAGTCGGGTAAACCCAACCATAAACATGGCTGGTGTAGAAGGCCTTAACTCGTAACCAGCATAAAATATCCATTACCAAATACGTTATGAATAACCTTATTCGGTTATAAGTGCCTCCCGCTCCCAGACACGGTGTTGTCCCAAAAGGTCTGTAAATTCATCAGTAAACTGTTTTGACGTATTGTTATTGATCAATATACCGGGTATATCATTACTCTTCATGTTTGGTTTTGTACCGATGGAGGTCTTTTTAATAAGATTCTCCAAATCATTGTCGAAACCTATAACCTTGCAATGTCTGTAAGCATTATTAATAAACTCGATTATATTATTATTTTCTGTTAATGCAGTATTGTTTTTTGAAGAAGGAACATATACGGCATCAAACAATACTGAAGAGGAAGAGAAAAAGGCAAAATCGGCCTTAATTTCTTTTCCGGTATCTGTTTTGATATTTCCGGCATTAGGCGCCACTATTTTTGCTGAGGCACCTTTTGATTCAAGTGCTTTTTTTAGTGCTGTAAGCGATTTTTCGTTTACACCCTCTCCGCACAAAAAGGCTACCTGTCTGGTCTCAATTGTGTTGGTAACAGTAGGATTTTTTATCATGCTCAATGCATCACTCAGCTCATAATTCTTATTTAGTGGTTTTGGCTCATGCTTTTTTTGATCTGCATCTGCACCAATACCTTTATTCATTGGTTTTTCAGGTTTACCGGGAACAGTTAGACCTAATCCCTCCGCTACTTTTTTTGCCAGGGTCTTATCGACCTGGCTTAATAAACCCAGCATACGTTCGCGTATGGCAACCGTTTCTACTTTGCTCAGCTCAAAACGCAGCGCATTGATGATATGGTTTTGCTCCACGGATGTCTGACTATTAAAAAACAGGGCGGCCTGGCTGAAGTGATCGGAAAAACTTTCACTTCTTTCACGAACCTTATGTGCCTCAATACGTTCATAATAACTTACAAACCCTCCTTCCGATTCTTTAGCCTGTATAGGATAGTTATCATTTAAGGAATTAGGACTGTAATGTGTTTTACCAACATTTATTTCCTGTCGCATGTGTCCGTCGCGTTGATTGTTATGCATAGGTGCAATAGTCCGGTTTATGGGTATTTCATGAAAATTGGGACTACCCAGTCTTGATAGTTGTGTATCGGTATACGAAAAGAGCCTGCCCTGTAGCAGAGGATCATTTGTAAAGTCGATTCCAGGTACTACATGGCCCGGATGAAAAGCAACCTGTTCGGTTTCTGCAAAAAAGTTGTCAGGATTTCGGTTAAGTACCATCCTGCCTATAGGGGTTACGGGTACTATTTCTTCAGGAATAATCTTGGTAGGGTCAAGAAGGTCAAAATCAAACTTATGCTCATCCTCTTCCGGTACTAATTGTACACCAAATTCCCATTCAGGGAAATTACCCATTTCAATATTTTCATAAAGGTCACGCCTGTGAAAATCAGGGTCATTTCCTGATATTTTCAGGGCTTCATCCCAAACCACTCCATGTGTACCCAGCTTTGGTTTCAGATGAAATTTTACGAAGGTCGATTTTCCTTCTTTGTTTATAAAGCGGAAAGTATGGATGCCAAAACCTTCCATCATGCGTAAACTACGTGGTATGGCGCGGTCACTCATTGCCCACATAATCATATGCATGGATTCGGGCATAAGTGATATAAAATCCCAAAAAGTATCGTGGGCAGATTGTGCCTGTGGTATCTCATTATGAGGTTCGGGTTTTACAGCGTGTATAAGATCGGGGAATTTCATGGCATCCTGAATAAAGAATACAGGCATATTGTTGCCTACCATATCAAAATTACCTTCCTGAGTGTAAAATTTAATAGCAAAACCCCGAACATCACGGGCAAGGTCGGTTGATCCCCTAAAACCTGCTACAGTAGAAAAACGTACAAAAACAGGTGTCTTTACAGAAGTGTCATTAAGAAAGGAAGCTTTGGTGTAGTCGCTTACATTTCCGTAAGCCTCAAAGTAACCATGAGCACCTGAGCCGCGTGCATGAACAATACGTTCCGGTATGCGCTCATGGTCAAAATGAGTGATTTTTTCACGCATTATAAAATCTTCTAGTAGGGAAGGTCCTCTTTCTCCTGCCTTAACGGTATTATGATCATTATTTATTTTAACACCCTGATCAGTAGTTATAAACTGTCCTTCACTATATTCTCTGTTGCGTTCAAGATCTTGTGATTTGGCATCCTTTTCAGGATTAGTTTTTGAATTTTTAGTATTATCTTTTTTCATAGTTGGTTATTTATTTCTTTAGTTTTATTTCGAAATTTCGGTTTGTTTGGCAATAGCCAATAGTTTTTCTGCCACACTGTGATTACCTTGCTGCAGGGCCAAATCAAGAGCGGTAAGCCCGCGTATATCCTTAAGAGTATAGTCTGCTCCCTGTTCTAAGAGTAGATCTGCTATAATGTTACGTCCGAACATAACAGCAAACATTAAAGCAGTTCCACCATTACCGTGTTGTGCATCCAGATTAGCTCCATTGGCTATTAGTACTTTAGCTACTTCCACATGCCCTTTAAAGCAGGCTCCCATTAATGCTGTGTTTCTTCCATTATCGGTTGTGTCAGGATTAGCCCCAGCTTGTAACAGCAGTGCTACAGCTTCAGGCTGGTTATTGTAAGCAGCAATAATCAGGGGGGTAAAACCACGTTCATCCCTGATATTCAAGTTTACATTATGAGTAAAAATTTCCTGTAGGACAGGAAGGTTTCCCTGTCTCGAAGCCGCAAAAAGTGCTTGGGTAAGAGTAGTCATAGGATTTTATTTTTGGTATAGCAAATTACAAAATGCTGATACAGAGTATCCTTAATACTATCTTTAAGTTATGCTAAATCTTTCCCAACAATGGGGGAGTAGTGGATGTTAAGCATAATTTTATCTGTTAAATACAATTCCGGATGTTCGGAATCTTCATTTATCATTTCAATTTTTTCTTTTGTAGGTGTAATTATCTAGTAAGGAATGATAATGTGTCTTATTATTGCAGGAAAAATTAATAAATAGTAATAAGAAAAATTGGGCTATATTTTTCGTGGCTGTATCCTTAAAGATTGCGCCTTTTTGAATTTTGGAAACGAACGGCTCAATACATAAAGGCTCAGCAAAAGTTTCTTAACAAGGTACAGTTTAGGAACAACTGCAAGATCAAGGGAACCGTCATTTAGTTTTTGCCTGAGGCGTAAGGCTCATGCCGTATAGTTTTTACGTACCTGATAAATTACTTTATGATTTTTTATTTTTACGATAGAAAATTTAAAGTAGATTCTTCCTCAATTTTTTCATTTATTTTAAGTAGAAATTGATCTAAAAGGTTATGATATACATTTTTTACATCACTTTCTTTAAGCAGCATTACAGCCTTATACATTGCTTGCTGTATAAATTGATCGTTTTTACCATACTTCCATATCGGTAAGATACATTGATGAAAAATTTCTTCAAAACCGGAAGAAGGGCAATATATACGGGTGGTATTGTGGTTATCTTTATAGATTTCAGGTTGTTTACAATACAAACGGTTTGCTAAAACATTTGTTAGGGCATTAAGGCTCAAAACAGCGGTTGCAGGGTCATTTATCCCGGGGCTCAACGCTTTAATGGCTATTTCTGCAAGTTGTAAACAGCCATAGTCTGCGTTTTGATCTATAGGTTGTCCGTTATATAAATCAACAGTATTTATCACCTTATTCATCATTTCCTTATTCATGGGTTTTTTGGTGAAGATCTCTAATAGTACAGTGTCTTTTAATAGAAAGCTACTGCGTTTATAACGGAACTGTACTACCATATCATTTTCTGTAGCTGCTTTAAGAAGACTCTCTTTGTTGAATCCCTGAAAATAACCCGACTCCGGAACACTTATAGGAATACCTCCGGAGTTTACTACATTGTATTCTGATTCTCCTGTTTCAAATATCCCGGATATAGCGGTAAGTGTTTTTTTTTCTACTCTATCAATAACCGTCTCATATTTTACAGTTTTTGTGACATAGTCTAAAAAGTAAATAAACATGAAAATAGCTATTACAGTAAGAACAATAAGAAGGTATATACTTAACGATGGAATAGAAGTGTTATTGCTTGTGTCTCGTATGGTACTTAAAATGGTGAGAGCATATACAATGGTACCTATGTAACACCCAAGAACAATTTGCTGAAAACGGTTTTGAATCATACTGGTTAATACCCTGTTACTCATTTGCGATGCAGCCTGATTAAGTACTATCATGACCATAGAAAAGCTAAATACAGTAAGGGAAAGAAGTGCAGCAGCTATTGTTGAAATTATTGACCGTGCAGTACTGGCATCTTTTAAGCGAAGCCAATCTGTATTTGTCTTTAGGTTTGTACCTATTGAAGAGAAATCTATTTCAAGCATTATAATTGATAGTATTAAAAAGCATAGAGCAATTATACCCGGTAAAAAAGCAATACTACCAACTATCCTTTTATATAGGATGCGAAATTGATTTTTGATATTCATAAGCTTAAAAAATCTGTTAATTCCTAACTATCTATACAGATATTACAAGTTACAATAAATCTTGTAAGAATACTACCTTAATTTGTATTTAAGGATTAAATTAATCGCAAAAGAATAACCTACAATGGACAGAATACTTAACTTTTTATTATTTAATGTTACCTAATAAAGATAAAGTGTTTAAAAGTGAAAAACCAGTTAAATTTCTGTTTTGTAACAATTTAACTGGTTTTGTTTATGTTGTTTTGCGCCTGCTATTTTCCGATGCAGAAATTAGCAAAAATATTACCTAAAAGTTCATCGTTAGTGACCTGACCTGTTATTTCTCCAAAGAAATAAAGTGCCTGCCTTATGTCTATAGCCATAAGGTCTGCCGAAATTCCTGAACGTAGCCCAAACTGTACTTTTTGTATTTCCTCTAAAGCTTTTAATAACGAATCATAGTGTCTTGTATTAGTTACTATGGTTTCGTTATTGCGAAGAGCCCCTGTATTTACAAACGATAAAAGTTTTTCTTTCAATTCCTCAACTCCTGTGTTTTCTTTTGCAGAAAGTAGGTAAAGTTCAGGTATTTCATTTATAATTTCTGATTTTTGGGCATCAGTAAGTTTGTCTGCTTTATTACCTAAAACAACCAGAGGTTTTAAAGGGAATTGGTTTTTAATTTTTTCGATCTCTATTTTCAGGCGTTTCATCTGTGTTTCTTCAGTAGCTAGTTGAGAGCTGTCTACTAAATAGATAACAACCTGAGCCTGTTCTATTTTCTCAAAAGTCTTTTTAATACCAATGCTTTCCACTACATCCTGTGTTTCCCTTATACCGGCAGTATCTATAAAACGAAAGCCTATACCATTTATAACCAGTTCATCTTCAATAGTATCTCGGGTAGTCCCTGCAATATCCGATACTATGGCACGCTCTTCATTAAGTAGTGCATTTAAAAGTGTAGACTTACCTACATTCGGTTCACCTACTATAGCTACAGGTATACCGTTTTTAATAACATTACCTACAGCAAAAGAGTCTATAAGCCTTTTAAGAACAAATTCTATTCTGTCTAAAAGGTCATGGAATTGTGTCCTGTCTGCAAATTCAACATCTTCTTCAGCAAAATCCAGTTCAAGCTCAATAAGTGAGGCAAAATTTAAAAGTTCATCCCTAAGTTTGGCAATTTCGTTAGAAAACCCACCACGCATCTGCTGCATAGCAATTTGGTGTGATGCCTCATTATCACTGGCTATCAGGTCGGCCACAGCCTCAGCTTGAGATAAGTCCAATTTACCATTTAGAAACGCCCTCAGGGTAAATTCTCCGGCATTTGCCATTCGGCATCCCTGACGAAGCATAAGCTGGATTATCTGTTGCTGAATATAGGTAGAACCATGACATGATATTTCAACCGTATTTTCTCCTGTGTAAGAATTTGGTCCTTTAAAAACCGAAAGCAGCACCTGATCGTATATCCTGTTGTCTTCGGCAATATGCCCAAGATGAATGGTATGTGTTTTTTGCTTAGTGATATCCTTGCCAGAAACAGAGCGGAAAACCTTTGAAGCAATGGTTATGGCATCGTTTCCTGAAAGTCGAATAATGGCAATAGCCCCGGCACCTGATGGTGTGGCAAGGGCAACAATGGTATCCTGAGAAATCATAAACAAAAATTTTATGCAAAGATAGTATTAAAACGAACAACTGCATTGTTTTACCATTCATCGCAAGAAAAGAGTCAATTAACTAAAAAATGATTTTCTATAATTAAGTATCAATACATTTGTATCATAATTTATAATAAACCCCACAAACAACTAAGAATGAAGATTAATTTTATGCGTTTTGGCGCACTTTTAGGAGCAGTTCTTTTAATGATTTCCTGTAATAATGATGATAACACTATCAACAATAATAATGTTCAGGAAAAAATTATTTTAAATACAGATTCTTCCACATTAAACAATCGAATCAAATTTGACAATTCAGGAGTTTTAGATATTAACCTTCCGTTTGCAGGAAAGGATAATGATCCTGTAGCCGGTAGCTTCCCTTTAGAGCTTGTAGCAGAAATTAATCCTCCTGTATACCAGGGTTTAACGCTTAAAGCTACTCACGTGGCTATTAACGGTAATTATGCTTATGTATCTTATAATATGCAGGGTGAAGCTTATGCAGGTGCAATAGATGTAATAGATATTACAAATCCTAACGTTCCACAGCTTGTTATGCAGGCTATATTGCCTAATACAGATGTAAGCTCGGTAAGTTACGATAACGGAGTATTATATATAGCAGGTGCTGCCAGTATTGATGCATACCAAGATTTAGATTCTCCTGCTTTTGTAGCTGCAATGACACTTTCTAACGGATTATTGACTACAAACTATGCCCAAACTACCCTAACAGGTAATGTAGGGACATCTGTAACTTCATCGGGTAACAAATACTTTGCAGTATCTGGTGATAACGGAGCGCTGGCTCAGCTAAACAAATCTACTCATCAGGTAGAAATGGCTATTCCTGTAAGCGATTTAAGGGCAGTAGCTTATAACAGCAATAAAGTAGTAATCCTTAGCGGTACTCAGGGGATTAAGGTTTATAACGCAAATAATCTTAACCAGCAAAACACATTTGCAACTTCTCAGGATGTTGCAGATGCCAAAAGAACTATCGATTTTCTTGGTAATAACTCATTGTTAGTTTCTGAAGGTTATAACGGACTTGGAGTTTATAACATGAACTCTGGTAATAAAACACAAACGGTTACTGTACCAACATCTGTTGAGGGTGTAGATCCGTCTGACATTACTACTAATGCAGTATCTGTTAATGACGATAAAGTTTATATAGCTAATGGTGGTGCAGGTCTTTACATTTATCAGAACGGTAACGGAAACCAGGGGCTTGACATTATGGGTTCTATAAACCTTGGCAGTTCTTGTAATTATGTTATAAGTAAAGACAAATATATTTTTGCAGCGATGGGTAACGGCGGACTTAAAATAGTTCATATCCTTTCTAATGTACAAACTATAGACTGTACTGACTTTCCTACCTATAATGGTTCTGCATGGTTAAATGTAAACTCTAACCAAACTAAAGAATATCAGGGTTCGGCTTCAATACAGGGAGCTAACATCAATTCTAACTCTAATCTTACCTTCTGTGGTTCGCTTGCAGTTTCTCAGGGGCTTAATGTAAACAGTAACGGTACTTTTTATATGAAAGGTTCTTTGGCACAAGGTCAGGCTAACAACCCTTGGTTATCGCTTAACGTAAACAGTAATGCAATATTTAGGGTAGAAGGTAGCGTGGTTATATATGGTAACCTTGTTTTAAACAGTAATTCTACTATAGAGTTTGTAGGCTCAGGCTCATCAATAACCATATATGGTAATGTTACAAAAGGAAGCAATGTAACAATTACAGGTACTTATACAGATACTTTTAATAAGCTAAACTAGAAATACAAAAACGACACAAATTATTTTGCCGGCTTTAAGCCGGCTTTTTTTTTAACAAAAACCTTACAAACAACCCTGATAAATATCATAATTTAGGTGTGTAAATTTTGTAACTTTACAGGAATCAACACTAAACTAAATTATGAAGCGTATTCTTTTTCCTACGGATTTTTCTCATGCCGCAAAAGCAGCTTATGTTTATGCACTGCGCTTTGCCGACAGTTTTAATGCCGAGCTTATTATACTCCATGTTTACGATCTTCCGATTGTAGATACTCCGCCTATGCCGGAAATGACCAAAGAGATTTTTGACATTGTGGAGATGAATCAGTTTGAAAGCTTTAGGGAAGAACTCCCTGAGCTTCATAGAATAGCAGAGAGTAAGGGACTGGGCCATGTAAAAATGAGAAACGTCCTGCTTTACGGAGATCTTGTTTATAACATCAATAAGGTTTGTAAAGATGAAGCAGCCGATTTTATAATAATGGGTACTAAAGGTGCCAGCGGATTAAAAGAAACGTTTATAGGCTCTACTACAGCATCTGTAATGTCTAATACCGAAGTACCTGTATTAGCGGTGCCGGAAGAAGCTGAGTTTCATCATCAGATAAAAAATATAGCCTTTACCACACAGTATAAGGAAAAAGATAACGATGCCCTTAGACAGGCACTTGAAATATCCGACAGGTTTAATGCTACGGTTCAATGCCTATACATTAAAAACCCTGATGATCCATCCGATATAGATGAGCGTATTGCCGAATGGAAACTGTATTACAGGGATGAGAATATTGATTTCTTTAATATAGCGGGAGACCATATAGAGCAGACAATTCTTGATTTTATTGAGAGTCAGCATGTTGATATGCTGGTTATGCGCAAGCACAAAAGAAACTTTTTTGAAAGGCTTTTCCATAGTAGCCTGACTAAAAAAATGGCCTATCATACCAAGATACCTTTGTTGGTTTTTAAGGAACAGGAAAAATAATATATTATCCCGCCATTTGGCGGGATTTTTTATGCCTTATATTATATTTGCTACTTAACCGTACTATAATGGATTTTTATACATCACGCCTTTCACAATTTACCCAGGAACTTGAACTTTTAAAAAAACGCTATAACACTATAAGTTTATTAAGGCTTATTGCTGCTGTATGCTTTCTGTTTTTTGGCTGGCAGGCTATTAAGAACAGTTGGGATATGCTGTTTAACCTTACCAGTATGTTTATTTGTGCCATTGCTTTTATAGTACTGATGAAAAAGCACTCGCAGGTAGCTAAAGCAAAAACCAGGGCAATTGCATTGGTAGAAATCAATAAGAATGAAATAGCCTATTTAAAACGTGAGGCAATTCCGTTTCCTGACGGAGGTGAGTTTGTAGATTTTCATCATACCTATTCCTACGATCTGGATATGTTTGGCAACAAGTCATTGTTTCATAATATTAACCGTACGGAAACCTATAGAGGTAAAGTAAAACTAGCCTCTATGCTTTTAAAAGTCCTGCCACAGCAGGAAATACTTCAAAATCAGGAAGCCATAAAAGAGCTTGCCGATAAGGCCGAGTGGAGGCAGGAAATAAGGGCCTTGGGGAAGGTTAATAAGGATAGCAATATTCTATATAAAAAGCTTACCGACTGGAGTAAAAAAGGGCTGTATGAAATTCCGAAATGGACAATGGTACTGGCTTATGTATTGCCAATATTATTAGCAGCCTGCTTATTAGGGTACATATTTGTTAGGGAAGAGAAACTGCTCACCTATGCAGGCTATCTTTTTATCTTTAATCTGGGTTTTGTTTCATCCCGATTTAAATTAATTAAAGCAGAAATAGCCGATACTACAGAGCTTCATGAGATTATTTATAACTACAGCCTTATAATTGAACAGATAGAGAACGAAACTTTTAAAAGTGAAAAGTTACAACAACTGCAAAAAAAGCTTTTACTGAATAACCATAAGGCAGGAGAGCAGATTAAAGTACTTTCTGAACTTTTTTCAAGAATGGATACGGTTAATAACCTCTTTGTGATGATTGCTTTTAACGGAGGTTTCCTATTTCATCTGCATACGCTTAATTCGCTTTTAAAATGGAAAAAACAGCATGCAGAGGCAGTTTCAGAATGGCTTGAGGTAATTGCTGAGGCCGAAGCCTTAAGCAGTATTGCCAATCTGTATTACAATAACCCCGATTTTGTATTCCCGCAGCTTAATAATGAATATAAAATATCCTTTACTAATGTTGCACATCCGTTGCTTAATGCACAGACGAGGGTAGGCAATGATGTTGATTTCAATCCGAAGTTTATGATTCTAACAGGATCTAACATGTCGGGTAAAAGTACATTTTTAAGAAGTTTAGGAGTAAATATGGTATTAGCTGGCATTGGGGCTCCTGTTTGTGCCACTCAGGCTAATATACACCCGATGCCTGTGTTGGTTTCCATGAGACTTTCCGATTCATTATCTGACAGTGAATCGTACTTCTATGCTGAAATAAAGCGTTTAAAACAGATTATGGACAGTCTGGAACAGGAAAAGGCATTTGTGTTATTGGATGAAATACTTCGTGGTACGAACTCTGACGATAAGCGTACGGGAACTATTGAAGTGGTTAAGAAAATGGTTGCCCGAAAGGCTATTGGCGCTATTGCAACCCACGATGTTGAAGTTTGTAATACCACTTTTAAATATCCGGAAGATTTGAGTAATAATTGTTTTGAAGCACAGATTATTAATAACGACCTTTATTTTGATTATACACTTAGGGAAGGTATTTGTAAAAACAAAAGTGCGACTTTCCTTATGGAAAAAATGGGTGTTATATAAACAGCACCTGGTTTAACTTTTATTAACAGCTAAATATTTCTTAATGAGGTAAATGCTGATTTTTGGCTTAGTAACTTTATGCTATTATTAATTCAAAACAATAAAAAGTTATGCCATTTATTACAACAAATTCTGTTAGTTTATCCGGAAGTTCAGAAGAAGTAAAGATATTTTATCAGGATATCGGTAGGGGCAAACCGGTAGTTTTAATTCACGGTTGGCCGCTTAATCATGCCATGTGGGAATACCAGCTTAACGAGCTTCCTAAACATAATATTAGAGTTATAGCTTACGACAGGAGAGGATTCGGAATGTCTTCACGCCCTTGGGAAGGTTATGACTACGATACCTTTGCTTCCGATCTTAAAGCACTTATAGAAGAACTTGAGCTTAACGATGTGACCCTTGTAGGTTTTTCAATGGGAGGCGGAGAAGTAGCCCGTTACCTTTCTAAATACAATGAGGACGGAAGAGTTACAAAAGCAGCTCTTATAAGCGCTGTAACGCCTTATTTATTGCTTACGGATGATAATCCTACAGGAGTGAATCAAAGTACGTTTGATGCTATTCATGATCAGTTAGAGCAGGACAGGGCACATTTTCTGGCAGGTTTTGGTAAAACCTTCTTTGGGGTTCATTTGTTTAGCCATCCTGTTAGTGACGACCATTTACAGCATACCCTTAATATGGCAATGAACTCTGCCGGATATGCAACCATCAAATCAATGCAGGCATGGTCTACAACCGATTTCAGGAGAGATTTACCTAAGATAAAAATCCCTTTACTTATAATTCACGGTAAGGCCGATGAAACGGTACCTATTGATGGTTCTGCCGAAGAAACCGCCAAATACGTGCCTCACAGTCAATATATAATATATGATGATGCTCCTCACGGGCTTTTCTATACACATAGGGAGAAATTTAATGAGGATATTATAAACTTTATAAATTCATAATTTGCTAATACTATTAGCAAAGAAAAAAACCGCAACTCAATTAAGTGTTGCGGTTTTTATATATAAAAAGGGTTGGATAAATAGCTTATTTAAGGCAACAGTTCTCTAATCGTGCTATGTTTACGATTAAGTTTTGTACTGTTTTAAAAACTAAGGTATTAGCTGTTTAGCATAACAGGCATTACCAGCATGGTAACGGTTTCTCCTTCATCAAGCCCGTCTATAGGGGTAAGGATACCGGCACGGTTTGGTAACGACATTTCCAGCATAATTTCGTCGCTTTGCAGGTTAGTAAGCATCTCAGTAAGGAAACGCGAATTGAAACCTATCTGCATATCATCACCCTGGTAATCACAAGTAAGTCTTTCTTCTGCTTTGTTTGAGTAATCAATATCCTCAGCAGAAATGTTTAGTTCTGTACCTGCAATTTTAAGACGTATTTGGTGGGTAGTCTTGTTAGAGAAGATGGCCACACGACGAACAGAGCTTAAGAAAGAAGTCCTGTTTATTAAAAGCTTATTAGGATTCTCTTTAGGTATAACCGCTTCGTAGTTAGGGTATTTACCGTCAATTAGTCGGCAGGTTAATACGTAGTTGTCAAAAGAGAATGTAGCGTTAGAATCGTTGTACTCAATTTTAACTTCAGCATCAGATGTTGCAAGGATACCTTTAAGTATGTTAAGCGGCTTTCTTGGCATGATAAAATCGGCCACCTGAGAAGCTTTTACATCAGTTCTTGCATATTTAACCAGTTTGTGAGCATCGGTAGCTACAAAAGTAAGTCCCTCCGGTGAGAACTGGAAAAATACACCCGACATTACCGGACGAAGATCGTCGTTACCGGCAGCAAAAATAGTTTTACTTACTGCTGTTGCAAGTACATCTGCAGGAACCAGGGTAGAAGAAGGATCTTCAAGCGATACCGCTTTAGGGAATTCTTCACCTGCTGCATAAGCAAGTGCATATTTACCCGAGTTTGAGCTTATTTCTATAGTGTTGTTATCTTCTACAGTAAAAGTAAGCGGCTGCTCCGGGAATGTTTTTAAGGTTTCCAGTAACAGTTTTGCAGGCACGGCAACGCTACCCTGACTCTCTGAATCTATTTCAAGAGTAGCAGACATTGTTGTTTCAAGGTCTGAAGCAGAAACCGTAAGCTCATTGCTGTTTAATTCAAAAAGGAAGTTATCTAGAATAGGCAGTGTGTTACTGCTGTTGATAACGCTTCCTAAAACCTGAAGCTGTTTTAGTAAATATGAACTGGATACTATAAATTTCATTTCTTTATTCTTTGATTTTCGTAAAAATTACGTTTCACAAATATATCGTAATCAAACCGAATGTGAAATATTTTTTATTAACACTATCGGGAATACTTCCTTTTTCTGATGAACGTAAACAGCAAGCCGAATACAAGCAAAATTATTATTGGTAATCCGACAGTTATAAACTGCGCGGTTGTATATTGTTCATAAACTTTTTCCTTATCCAGTAACGGAAGGTCTACATCTTTGCTTCGGATGTTAATAAGTCCGTTATCATCTAACAGATAATTTACGCAGTTCATAAGGAAAGGCTTGTTGTCATAAAGGCTGTTTGTCCATTTGTCATAACCAAGCTCAAGCGGCTGATACGATTTGTCCAGCTGGTTTTTTATAATGTCTCCATCAGATATGATAATCATTTTGTTTTCACCCCCTACAGGCTTAAAAGAAGAGTCTTTAAACGGTAATACCCTGTTCTCGTAAACCGAATGGAACTTACCTTCTAAAAGGACAGAAACAGGGATATCGCCCTGCCCTTCATAATCAGAAGGATTCGTTTTCTCATTAACCATGCTAAGGCTTATCTGGGTAGGTATACCCAGTCTTTTAGAATAGGGTGATGAGTGTAGTAAAACAGTCTTCTTGATATCATTTTTAAGCGTATCTATCGAGTTAGCGAACTCAAAACGGATACCACTCATATTCTTAACGATAGGGTTTTCTGAATCAGGATATACAAAAGGAGATAGTTTCCAAAGGAAGTCCTGATATTCTGTTTGGCTGCCTCTTTGGCCTACAGCAAGTTTTATTGAAGTTGCCAACTCGTCTTTAATAAGATCTGGATTGACTCTTACTCCATATTTAAAGAACATATCGGTAAGATTCAGATTTCGGTTAAAGGCAAGAGTATTGCCGGTCTCGTTATACAGGCTATCCATCTCAGCCTGTACCTGATCTATCATCCACAGCGTTTTACCGCCATTTATTATAAACTGATCCAATACCTGTTTTTCCTCTTCGGTAAACTCTTTTGTAGGTTTTGCAATGATGGCAAGGTCAAAATCGTTTAAAAGCTTTAATGTTTTGATTGGGTCTTTTGCAACCGAATCCAGTGTTACAGGACCTATGAAATAGCTTTCTCCGGCCTGTTTAAGAAAATCGGCAATAAGAAGGTCGTGTAACTCACCATTACCTTTAATAACCGCTATTTTTTTCTCTTTTTCATTTATAGCTTTGCTGATAGCTTCGGCAAAAGCATATTCTAAATGCTGTACAGAACTTACCACTTTTTCTGCGGTTGAAGTGGTCATTACATTTTTAAGTAACTGTACTTTAGATGTTTTTGTCCCGTAGTTTACCATTGCCCAGGGGAAAACCACCTCCTGGCTTTGTTTTCCTTTATCGTCAACAGTTACACTTATAGGAGTAAGGCCTCTGCTGTAAAGCATACGCATATCTTCCTGCATGTTATCCTCGTTTTCAAGAGGGTTTTCAAACTGGAAAATAATATTAGAATTATGCGCCTTAAACTCTTCTAAAAGCTGCCTTGTTTCTGTTTGCAGCCTTTTAAACTCTCCCGGAAATTTTCCGTCAAGTAAAACATCTATATATAAAGGCTCATCTATCTGGTCGATAAGATTTAAAGTAGCTTGAGATAGGGTGTAACGTTTATCCTGGGTAAGGTCAAAACGTTTAAATAAATAACTTCCTGCTATATTCAGGGCTATTAAAATTACAACGGTAATAAGCAGTTGTTTCCTTATGTGTTTTTTAGTCTGTTCCATTACCATTTAAGAGTTTTAAGTTTATAAACAGTAAGCGATAAGAACAGGATAGTAATGCTGACAAAGTAAATAACATCTCTGGTGTCTATTACACCGCGGCTCATACTCTTAAAGTGGTAATCCATACCAAGAGAGGAAATAAACCCGCTAAAGCCTCCTATAAGACCTGAAGCGCCCTCAAAACCAAAATAGAACAAAAAGCAAAGGAATACCGAAACGATAAATGCTACAATCTGATTATCTGAAAGGGCAGAGGTAAATATACCAATTGCAGTATATCCCGCTATAAGGAACAATAGCCCGAAATAAGAGCCTAAAGTGCTGCCCATGTCAATATTACCTTCAGGGTTACCAAGTGATGATAGTACGAATACATACACTACTGTAGGTAGTATTGCTAATACTATTAGCAAAAGGGCACCAAAAAATTTGCCGTTAACTATTTCCCAAACGGTAAGTGGTTTTGTAAAAAGTAATTCTATAGTTCCCTGTTTTTTCTCGTCGCTAAAGCTACGCATGGTAACTGCCGGGATAAGGAATATAAGTATCCACGGTGCAAGGGTGAAGAAAGGGCTTAAATCGGCAAATCCACTGTTAAGTATATTAAAGTCGCCATCAAAAACCCACAGGAACAACCCGTTTAGTAAAAGGAAAATTGCAATAACCAAATACCCTATGGGCGAACCAAAAAAGGATTTGATTTCTCTTAGCAGCAAAGCTTTCATTAGTAATGCCTGTTTTTAAATCAAAGGTTAATAGTTGTATTCTTAGGGTAAAGTTACTACTTTATCCACACTCCATGCCTGAGGCTTGTCTTTAAACAGTTTTTTTGTAAAAGACCATACTTCATCAAACAGGTCAGAATAGCGGTAACTTTCAAGATCTTCTTCGGTTTCCCAATAGCTATAGGTAAAAAATACCGAAGGGTCCTGTTTGTCCCTGTATAATTCTAAAAAACGGTTACCCGGATAGTTTCGTATGTGTTGTTTGAATTCGTGGAAATTATTAAGGAACAAATCAACCTTATCTTCCTGGAAACTCATTTTTACAATTCGTACAAACATACTGCTTTTATATTAATATTATAAGTGTTTATAATTATACCAAACTATTTAAAAACCACATTAACCACATCCCTGAACTTAAGCCCTAAAAGGGTTCTTGCGGTACCTACGGTTTGAGGGTTACTTCTGTAAATGGCAATTTCAAGGAAGCCTGCCTCGTTAAAAATAGCCAGCTTTTCGCCTTCATAATCTTTAAGTGAAAATTTAGTGTTCACGGCAAAATCAGAATAACTCTCCTTAACCGACTTGATGGTCTTAGTACTGAAGGTAATTTCAAAATCCCTGCCTCTTGCTACCTCTTTAATAAGCTTTTGCGAAATATTGGTCACACAGTTACCAAAGTGGTCTATATATACCACATAACCCTTAATGGAGTTTTTATCTCCCGCAACAACAGCCTGCAGTTCATTAGTTTCCTTAAGTGACTGTATTTCTTTCCCTATAACACTTAATGATCCTCCTTTAGCCAGATGACAGGCGACAGTTACAAATGCATCCATATCGGTTGAGCCACCTGGCAAGCGGTCGTGAATATTTATTTCAACAATGCGCTGCGGAACCATTTTTCGTGTAAGTATACTAAGGATACCGTTATCGGCACAAACAAAATAATGGTCGTTCCATTGCATGGCTATGTGCCTGTTTTCCTTAGTAAGCTCTGCGTCAACCCCTATTAGGTGTACCGTACCTTTAGGGAAACTGTTATAGGCTGCGCCCACTACATAACTGGCTTCCGATACGTTAAAGAGATCTATGTCGTGAGAAATGTCAATAATACGGGCATCTGCATAATCAGATATAATTTTCCCTTTCAAAGCGCCCACAAAATGGTCTTTGATACCAAAGTCAGTAGTAAGGGTAATTATTGACATAAAATTGTGCAAAAGTTTTAAAAAGTGGTTTTAAAAATTCACTAAATTTGAATGCAAAGCTAATAATTATATAGCTATCATTTCTAATTAAAAACAACTGCTTTTGAACGAAAGAACTATTGAACTTGTTGACATCGCTCCGAAAGATTTTTGGGGCGCTCAGGATTCCCATCTTGAAACCATTAAAAAATACTACCCTAAGCTAAAGATTGTAGCACGCGGTACCACACTTAAAGCCTTTGGCGAAAAGGAGATGCTCGACGAGTTTGAAAAGCGGTTTAAGAGGCTTATGCTTCACTTTTCACGCTATAACAATATAGACGATAATGTTATTGAAAGGGTAATACAGAGTGATTCTCAAGTTGAGATGATGGACTCTAAAGATAAAATTTTAGTGCATGGTGTAGGAGGTAAGCTTATTAAAGGCAATGACTCCAAATCAGCAAAAGCTGGTAGATTACATGGCTAAAAATGATATGGTATTTGCCATAGGCCCTGCCGGTACAGGTAAAACCTATACAGGTGTTGCCCTTGCTGTAAAGGCACTAAAGGAGAAACAGGTAAAGCGTATTATACTTACACGCCCGGCTGTAGAGGCAGGGGAGAACCTTGGTTTTCTTCCGGGGGATATGAAAGAAAAGCTTGACCCTTATATGCAGCCATTGTATGATGCCCTTAGGGATATGCTTCCTCCCGAAAAACTGGAGGACTATTTACTGAAAGGTATTATACAGATAGCGCCGCTTGCTTTTATGAGGGGACGTACGCTTGATAATGCTTTTGTAATACTGGATGAGGCTCAAAACACCACGCATTCGCAAATGAAGATGTTCCTTACCCGTATGGGGCGTAATGCTAAGTTTATGATAACCGGTGACCCCGGACAGGTAGACTTGCCGAGAAGAACCATATCCGGGCTTAAAGAGGCAATTTTAATATTAAAAGATGTTGACGGTGTAGGTATTTTATACCTGGATGATAAAGATATCGTTCGCCACAAACTTGTGAAGAAAATTATTGATGCTTATAAAAGCATAGAGAACCACGATTAATAATTCGGGGCTATTGGCCCCGTTTTTTTTCCATCTCAATGCTTTTTAAAACTATAAAAGATGGAAGAATCAAAAAAACTTTTATCCCTTATTGATGCAGTAGCAAAATGGGGGGTATACACAAATCCGACTGAAACCGCTCTGGAGGAATTAAGGCGCAGCCTGGCAGAACTTTATGCGTTTTGCGTAAATATTCACTATGATTTTGATGAGGAGTATTATCCTGATTCGCCGGATACGGATTATAATGCCATAAGGCAAACCATTGCAGTTAATTTTCCCGATTTTGGGTATTATTACGTGCTTTCTACTTTTAATCCTAATGAAAATCCGGAGCTATACATGGGCGACGCTATTGATGACCTGGCAGATATAATAAGTGATTTGCTGGAGACCAAATGGCGTTATGAGCATAATGGGGAGACCGATGCCTTATGGTTTTTGGAATTAAGTTTTGTTTCTCATTTTGAACAACATATTATAGATTTGCTGCATTATATAAGAAATACATAATTAATGATGGATTTTGCTAAACCAAAGAATGCTGTTCTTTTTACATTTATTTTATTAATTCTAACGGCTATTTACATAGAGTTTGAGTATGGAATGGAAAATTTCGGAATTAATAAAACAGTAGGCTATACCTGGGAGTTCAGTAATATAAAAGCTGTTTTGTCTTTGCTAGTGTTATTTCTTTCTTTTTTTAGTTACTGTGTAATGTGGTTTTTTGATTTGAAATTAAATAAATCACTTACTCTTTTTAATTTAGCCTTCCTTGTTTTTTGCCTGGCAGTGATGAGTTCAGGTTTTCAGACTGTTTTAAGTATATATGCATTACTAATACTTATTGTAAATATAACTTATGCAATAAGAATTAAAATGTATGATAAAAAGCAAAATTTGCAATAATAAGTTTCTTATTTTTGCAGCTTGTTAAACATGAAATAATAAT
This sequence comes from Flavobacterium alkalisoli, assembly GCF_008000935.1. Lineage (NCBI taxonomy): Bacteria > Pseudomonadati > Bacteroidota > Flavobacteriia > Flavobacteriales > Flavobacteriaceae > Flavobacterium > Flavobacterium alkalisoli. The sequence continues at coordinate 3,237,341 of NZ_CP042831.1, read as the reverse complement.
ACATAGGTAATGAACACCATCACGACCACTGATTTCAATTTTCCGGGACAAAAATCGGTTTACCGCGGTAAGGTAAGAGAAGTATATAATATTAACGACGAGCTGCTTGTTATGATAGCTACAGACAGGCTTTCTGCTTTTGACGTGGTTATGCCTAAAGGTATACCTTACAAAGGTCAGATTCTTAATCAGATAGCTACTAAATTTATGCGTCTTACCGAAGATATCGTACCTAACTGGTTAATTGATACTCCGGATCCTAATGTTGCAGTAGGTCATTTATGTACGCCTTTTAAGGTGGAAATGGTTATTCGTGGTTATCTTTCAGGACACGCGGCGCGTGAGTATGCAGCAGGTAAAAGAGTGCTTTGTGGTGTAGAAATGCCAGAAGGCTTAAAAGAGAATGATAAATTCCCTTCACCTATTATTACCCCAACTACTAAGGCAGATAATGGTGAGCATGATATGGATATCTCTCGTGAAGATATTCTTGCAAATGGTATAGTAACAGAGGAAGATTACCTTGTACTTGAAAAATATACAAGAGACCTTTTTCAGAGAGGTACCGAAATTGCTGCTTCAAGAGGCCTTATTCTTGTTGATACCAAATATGAGTTTGGTAAGACTAAAGAAGGTAAGATTGTACTGATAGATGAGATACATACACCAGACTCTTCCCGTTATTTTTATGCAGACGGTTACCAGGAGCGTCAAAATAAAGGAGAGGCTCAAAAACAGCTTTCTAAAGAGTTTGTTAGACAGTGGCTTATTGCTAACGGTTTTCAGGGAAAAGAAGGCCAGCAGATACCGGAAATGACCGAAGAGTACATTGAGAGTGTTTCTGAAAGGTATATTGAACTGTATGAGAATATTTTAGGAGAGAAGTTTGCCAAAGCGGATATTTCTAACATAAATGATCGTATTGAAAAAAATGTTGTCGCTTTTTTAAACAAATAATTTTTTACATAAAAAATCGTTGAAAGCGTCCTGCATATGCAGGACGCTTTTGTTTTTATATGCCTGCATAGTAAGATGATTTGTGTTAAAATAATGTTAAAAATAATATAACTCTGTAACGATTAGGTTTTTGTGAACGTCTATTACAGTAAATCAAATCATCAATTAAAAATCAATCATCATGAAAAAAACGATCATTTATTTAGGCCTTGCCATATTTACATTCAGTAATGTTACAATGGCATCAACTTCTGTTAAACCTGCTACCGGATTTGAGTTAGTAAAGGAGTATAAAACCAACACTCCGCTTTGCAATGCTGTTTGCAAAGGTGATGTGGAGACAGTTAAAAAATTCATTGAATATGGTGTTGATGTAAATGAAACATCAAACGGTAAAACGCCTTTAATGCTGGCAGCTCGCTATAACAATGTTGAAATTATAAAGTTATTAGTTGATAACGGCGCATACATTAATGCAAAAGACGAAAAAGGTTATACAGCCTTAAAATATGCAGAGGCGTCTAACGCAAAAGAAGCAGTGGAGTTTCTTAAAGATGCATAATTAATACTTTATGTCCTAAATGAAAAAAGCACCTCTTAGAGGTGCTTTTTATATTATTTGAAGTAAGAGAAAGTCTCTTCGTTTTCAATTTTTAAAAGTGATTCATAAATCAGCTTTATTACATTTTCAACGTCATCTCTGTGAACCATTTCCACCGTGGTATGCATATAGCGAAGAGGAAGCGAAATAAGAGCAGAGGCCACACCGCCATTACTGTAAGCAAAAGCATCGGTATCTGTACCTGTAACACGAGAAGAAGCCAGTCTCTGGAAAGGTATTTCGTTTTTCTCAGCAGCCTCAATTATAAGTTCTCTTAAGTTATTTTGTACAGCAGGAGCATAGGTAATAACCGGCCCTTTACCTATTTGAGTTTCGCCTTCAATACGTTTGTCTATCATTGGTGTTGTGCTGTCATGGCAAACATCTGTAACAATAGCAACATTAGGGCGTATGGTTTTGGTAATCATTTCTGCACCTCTTAGGCCAACTTCTTCCTGTACCGAGTTTGTTATATAAAGTCCAAAAGGCAGTTTCTTTTTATTTTCGTGAAGTAGTCTTGCTACCTCGGCAATCATAAATCCGCCAATCCTGTTATCTATAGCTCTGCAAACAAATTTATTGTCGTTAAGTACCATAAAATCGTCAGGATAGGTAACAACACAACCTACATGTACACCCAGTTTTTCAACCTCTTCTTTAGATGAACAGCCCAGGTCTATAAAGATATTCTCTATTTTTGCCTGCTCTTCCTTATCGCGTAAACGGGTATGTATAGCCGGCCAGCCGAATACACCTTTTACAATACCTTTTTTGGTATGTATGTTTACACGTTTAGAAGGGGCAATCATATGGTCAGATCCTCCGTTTCTGATAACATAAATAAGTCCGTTATCCGTTATATAGTTAACGTACCATGAAATCTCGTCGCTATGTCCTTCTATTACAACTTTATATTTGGCATCAGGATTGATTATACCTACTGCAGTACCATAAGTATCAGTTATAAAAGTATCAACATAGGGCTTAAGGTATTCCATCCATATTTTTTGGCCTCCGGACTCATATCCTGTAGGAGACGGATTGTTTAAATATTTCTCTAAAAAGGCTAAAGAATCGTTGTTAAGTATAGATTTTGTAGACATAAATATAATTTTTGGCTAAAATATAAATAACATTACAGAGTTAGGTATAATTGTATAAATTTGACATAAATTTTCTTATATGAAAGCAGGAATTTTCTCTTTATTGCTATTTTTCGGTACAGCTTTTTGCTTTGGGCAGGAAGTTGTAAATGATACTGTGAAAAATGGTATTGTAAATGAGGCAGAGACCGATAGCATAACTTTTAATTATGAGTTGGAAGATCTGGTGATTTCTAATGTAAATGATGAGCTTTCTGCAGATGAGAAAAAAAGGCTTTTAATTCTTAAAAGAAGAGTACTAAAGGTATATCCCTATGCTAAAATAGCGGCTGACAGGCTTACCCTGCTTAACGCTAACATGGCTAAGCTTAAAACCGATAAGGAAAAGAAAAAGTACTCTAAGATAGTTGAAAAATACCTAGAGGATGAGTTTGAAGCCCAGCTTAAAAAACTATCAAGAAAAGACGGTCAAATTCTGGTTAAGCTTATACACAGGCAAACAGGGGAGTCTACTTTCGATTTAATAAAGGAACATAAAAGTGGCTGGAAGGCTTTTTGGTCTAACCGTATGGCTAAACTGTTTGATATAGATATTAAAAGAAAATACAGCCCTGCAACCGTACCGGAAGATTATTATATTGAAGGTTATTTACTTGAAGCTTTTGATGCGCACAGACTGGCAAGACAGGAACCCGCTTTTGAAATTGATTATGAAGCCATATCTGAAATGTGGCGTGAAAAGAATAAAAAGGATAATTAAAAATTACTTAATACCTGCTTATCAATTACTTAAACTTTAAGCCGCACCTTTGCACCAATGCTAAAGCAATGCATTATGGAGAACCTGACAGGTAAACCCAAAAAGCAAAAGAAGGTGAAGAAAGAGCAGTTAAACACCCCACAGGAACTGGCTACACTACTGCAGGCCAGAAATATTGACACCGCCCGTTTTGAACCTATAGGGGCAGGATTTTACCACTTATATGAAGATTGTTTTAATGCCTCGGTTATTTGTATAGACCGAAAAAAGTTTGAGGAAGGAACTCCTTATTTGGTAAAAATAATTCTTGAAGATTTTACTAATGATGAATATCTGGCTTTTCGTAAGCGTTTTGAAGTTATTATTAATCCGGAGTATCGCAATTATTATAATTTAAACATTGCAGACGAGCTGCTGCAAAGCCAGATAGCTTAAATATCTAAGTCGAAAGTTTTTCGTAGTACTTCAAGAGCAGGATTAATAGCCTTTAGTTTTTCATAACGTTCTTCAGGAGTAAACGCATATTTCTTTTCTACAACCTCATTTACATGTGTCTCTACTACTATGTCGTGATTATGAAGTTTGCCTCTTAAATAGCCTAAAAGGTCTATTTTATTGTTATCAAAATCTACTTTAGATCCTTCGTTTGGCAACTCAAGCTTAATGGTAAACCCGTCATCCTGTAAAACAGGGTCGTTAATCTGCATGTAGGTAGCCATAATCTTTTGGCCGCTATCGCTTAGTCGTTGCGCAAATTTATTCCATAATAAGCGCATGTCCGTTTCATTAAAAGCTTCTTTAGGAAGCTCATCATGATGCCTTTGGCTAACCTTTTGCTGTTCGGCGATTTCACGTTTCTGCCTGATGCTGTTAAGCGATAAAGCAGATACTTTTACGGTACCGTCAGGTTCTGGTTCCGGTTTAGGTGGTGCTTTTACTTCAACAGGCTCTTCAACTTCAAGTTCTTTTGCCGGTAATGGCGATATTCCTGTTGCCTTTTGTTCAGTAACAACTGGAGCAGGAGGGGTGGTGTTAGTAGTTTGTATTGATGAATTTGCAGGAGTGCTTTGCTGCGTACCGTTTACAGGTGCAGTTGTTCCTTTATAATAATGTGGTGGAATTATAAATTTGTCAGCTTTTTTTTTTCTCCATCAAAAGTGATAGAGGCAAGCTGCATAAGGCAAAGTTCAACTAAAAGCCTTTGATTTTGGCTTGCCTTATACTTTAAATCGCAGTCGTTAGCAATATCTATAGCTGTTAGTAAAAAATCCTGAGGTGCTTTTTGAGCCTGTTGGCCATACATAGCCTGTGCAGCTTCTCCGGCTTCAAGTAATACCAGTGTTGCAGGGTTTTTACAAACTAACAAATCACGAAAGTGTGAAGCCAGTCCCGCTACAAAATGATGTCCGTCAAATCCTTTTGCTAAAATATCGTTATAAGCTAAAAGTAGCTCAGGTATTTTGTTCTCTAAAACAAGGTCGGTTACCTTAACATAGTACTCATAATCAAGTACATTTAGGTTTTCTGTTACAGCCTGACGTGTTAGGTTAGTGCCACAATAACTAACTACCCTGTCAAAAATAGAAAGGGCATCACGCATGGCGCCATCAGCCTTTTGAGCAATTATATGCAATGCATCGTCTTCAAATTCAATGCCCTGGCTTTTAGCTACCTCTGCAAGGTGTTCTTTCGCGTCTTTTACCGTTATACGCTTAAAATCAAATATCTGACAGCGCGATAAAATTGTTGGAATGATTTTATGTTTTTCGGTAGTCGCCAATATAAAAATGGCATGTCTTGGTGGTTCTTCAAGTGTTTTAAGAAACGCATTGAAGGCCGCCTGAGAAAGCATATGTACCTCGTCGATGATATAAACCTTATATTTTCCTGTTTGCGGAGGTATCCTAACCTGGTCAATAAGATTACGAATATCGTCTACAGAGTTGTTTGATGCCGCATCGAGCTCAAATACATTGAATGCAAAATCTTCGTTAGGGTCATCATAACCTTCCTGATTAATTTTACGGGCAAGTATACGCGCACAGGTTGTTTTTCCAACTCCTCTCGGGCCTGTAAAAAGCAGTGCCTGCGCAAGGTGGTTGTTATCTATGGCATTTAGAAGCGTATTGGTAATAGCCTGCTGACCTACAACATCCTTAAAGGTTTGCGGGCGGTATTTACGGGCTGATACTATAAACTGTTCCATAGAAAAATCTGTGCAACAAATATAATAATTGCAGGGGCAATGACAATATTGTTTAAAAGGTAATAATTAAAAGTTACTAACATTTAGGCTACCACTTCGGCAATATCTTCCGTTGTTAGCAGTTCCAAAAGTGCTTTCTCTTCGGCATTAAAACGGTCTTCTTCCTTATTTACAGGTTTGTAGTTCCAAATGGAGCCATTTTCATAAGAAGCTATAACTGTAGGGTGAACATAATATTTTTTACAAACAGTTCTTGTGTTGCCCAGTTTTGCTGCTACACTATCCAATACGTTTACAATTTTCTTTTTGCAATCTGTAATATTAGTATGTTCACCTATTTCATGAAAAGCGCATAGCGCGTTAAGGCTTCCTGCCCACGACCTGAAATCTTTTGCGGTAAAATCTTCTCCTGTTATTTCTTTTAAATAGGCATTTACATCGGCCGAGCCTATACTATGATGGGTACCATCATCGTCATAATACTGGAAAAGCTCATATCCGGGAATATCGCGGCATTTTTTTACTAAAGCTGCTAACCTGCGGCTTTGCAGTTTTATTTTATGTTTAACCCCTTTTTTTCCTGTAAAATCAAATAGTACAGTAGTATTTTCAAACTTTACATGTTTATCCCTAAGGGTAGTTAACCCAAAGGAGCCATAAAGCTTTTTATAAGCATCATTACCTATACGGATATTAGTTAGTTCGATAAGTTTAACTACCAGTGCCACAACCTTTTCATAGGGAAGTCCTTTGCGCCTAAGGTCTTTTTCTACCTGATCACGAATATCAGGGAGAGCCAGGGCAAATCTCCTTAATCTGTAAAATTTTGATTGATTACGTATTTTATTCCATTCCGGATGATAACGATATTGTTTTCTGCCTTTAGTATCTGTACCTGTTACCTGCAAATGGCCATTTTCAAATGGCGATATCCATACATTTTCCCATGCGGGAGGGATAACCAGTTTTTTAATACGGTCTAAAACTTCGGAATCCTCAACTTTATTGCCGTCATGGTCCAAATAGGAAAAGCCATTGGGTTCCCGCTTTCTGTAATAGCCTTTATCGCAATTTAAAGAATAACGTAAGCCAACGGCTTTTGCGGTAACTTTTGGATCGGTACCTATTTTTTCGAGTTTATTTTTAAGCCTTCGCATTGTTTTCGGCACAGCCTTGGTCTCTTCCTTTAATACTCAAATTATGTAGCATTTTTGCAGCACTTTTTTCTGTATAAGCACCTTGTCCAGCTACAAAAACCCCTTTTTCCCCATCATTAGAAATTATACCGTATACGGTTGCCTCGTCACCCGGATCGGTTTCACCTTCATAACGATATATATGCTCTATGGTGAAATCTTCGCAGTGCTGCTTAATACGGTCTTCCTCAAGATTAAAATCGGTTGTAAACCCTTTTTGATACAGCTCTTCCAAAGCTTTGGAAACAGTTGCGTAATGATACATTTGCCTATCCATAATTTCTGTGTTTTAAAGTTAAGTTTGTTTGATATTTAAAATTAACCATTTAGAATCTAGGCTGCTGCCAACTAAATGTTAAACAAAAAGCCTCTAGTTATAAGAAAATCTTAAATGATTTGTAAGGCTTTACATGTTTTCTCCAAACACTTTAAAAACTTAATGTATCTTTGCCGCCGCAGGCCGCCTTATCGCTGCGCTAACGCGCGGAGGAAAGTCCGGACACCATAGGGCAGCATAGCGGGTAACGCCCGTCATTCCGTGAAAGCGGGAGAGGACAAGTGCAACAGAAAGGATGTACAGGTAATGCTGTAGTGAAATCAGGTAAACTCTATGCGGTGAAATGCCATGTATACCGGCAACTAAGAACTGCCCGTTCAATGCCGGGGGGTAGGCAGATAGACCCCTGCAGTAATGCAGGGGCCAGATAAATGATAAGGGTTCCGTAAGGAATACAGAATCCGGCTTACAGGCCTGCTTTTTTTATAATTTGTAGCTAAACATTATACCTGCCCTATAAGGCAGCCATTCACCACTTTTATTATAATTTTTTACGTGCTCGTAGCGAATATCGGTACCCAGGTAATAGCCTTTATAGCTAGCCTGCTGATTACCGCCTCCCATAAACATGTCAACCATCCACTTTTCGTTTATTTTTAGTTGATAGCCTACGGTAACACCAAAAAACAAAGCGTATCCTTTTTGGTAAAGATTGGAGTTGATGTAATTCCATTTTTGTAAAGTGAATTTACTGCCTCCAATGTGACCGCCCACGTAGATACCATTATAATTTTCGGTGAAATGATATCTTAATTCAGAAATACCCATGATTGTTTTAAACGGAGCACCATTTAATGATTGCCAATACGCTCCTAAAACATCAAACTGATAAGTAACTTTTTTACCCAATGAAGTCTCCACCCCAACCTGAGGGATTCCCAAAATAGTTGAAGGTGCATTAAACTTAAAATAAGTTTGTGAAAATGAAAGGGTAACAGTAAATAAAAGAACAATTAAAAAAAACTTTTTCATAGCTAAAAAAAGACCCCTTGTGTGGCCTGTATTATTGGTAAGATTAATGATTATTCCAATTCATCATCTTCTGAAATACCGGTGTCTTCAAATTCTTCATTATCAAATTCGAAGAAAGTAAAGTAGGATCCCCCATAATTTTTCTGGAAAGAGAAATTCATCAGGTGATCCATTTTGGTATACTTTGAATGCTCGATAATCATAATGCCATCTTCCTGCAACAGTTCGTTTTCAAAAACAAGTGTTGCAATCTCTTCAAAATTCTCCTGACTCATATCGTAAGGTGGATCGGCAAAAATTATATCGTAAGAAGATTTGTTGGTTTTCAGGAACTTAACAACATCACTTTTTATGGCAGAAATTGGCAATTCAAATTCAGCAGCGGTTTGCTTAATGAACTTGATACAACCAAAATCGGCATCAACCGATGTTATATTATCCGCACCTCTTGATCCGAACTCATAACTTATATTCCCTGTGCCTGAAAACAGGTCAAGTACTTTAAGTCCGTCAAAATCAATGCGGTTATTAAGGATATTGAACAGCGATTCTTTAGACATATCTGTAGTTGGTCTTACAGGCAGGTTCTTAGGGGCTGTAATCCTTCTTCCTTTATATTTTCCTGATATTATTCTCATGAGTTAAACAGTATATAATGCTGCAGTGTCTGGTCCATGCTTCTGTCCCATTTCTCCTTAAGGGCAAAAGGCTCAAACAACACAACATTTCTTATGTATTTATAAGCTATTTCATAACACGGATGCATCTCATTTATTTTACCAAGTAATGAAACTTTTATGAACTCAGGGTTAAGCTGTAGTTGTTCAAAAGTAAACAGGAGGTAATAAAGAAAGTCTTCCGGGGTGTTATATTCAAACGAATTAAACAGCAACAGTTTTTGGTTACGTACCACAATAATCTCAAAATGAGTGGCCTGTATGTGCACAAAAACCTGCTTGTCATCTATATTTCTTGATGTGTCAAGAAGTTTAGAAACCAGTATGCTGTTTGTATTCTTATATTCAAAAGAGCCGTAGCGGTCTATTAAAAAGTTGTTTACGTCCATAAACGGAACGTGAACGTTGTTTATATCGTAATTTTCAATAGTATCGTAGGCAAAAAAGTCGGTATCAAAAACCTTTGTGTTGTATTGAAGGTAACTACCTAAAAATTCGTCGTCAAAAAGGGCGGTAGGAACAAAGGTATTAAGGCTGTTGTCATGAAGCACCACAATCTCATCATAGTCATACATCAACTCAGGGTGGTTAACAAATGCCTTCCATAACTGGTCTTCCAGTGGTTTTAATATGGAAAATGCAATACTGTGGCAGTCTGTTATCTTCTGATTCAAGGTGTCAAAACAACAAAAAGACATTTCGTTCAGCGAAATCTGCATCGAAAGTTTCTTATAGTTTTTTGTTGTGATGGTTTGGCTCATTTAGTAATTTTTGATGAGTTACAAATTTACATTCTTTTTTGGTTTGGCACGGGCTACTCATAAAAATCCCCTTATCTTTGAGCTTCAATTTAAAAAAGACTTCAATTATTAATGACTTCAGCCGCTTTTTACAAAATACTCCGCAAACAGTTTCCTTACAATCCAACTGTAAAACAGGATGTATTTTTACAAAAAATAGCCGAATTTATAACCAATAACGAAAATAATGACCTCTTTGTTTTAAAGGGATATGCGGGTACAGGTAAAACTACCATAATAAGTACGCTGGTAAACCATTTAAGGGAAGCGGAAAAAAAATATGTATTACTGGCACCAACGGGCAGGGCAGCCAAAGTAATAGCCAATTATTCCCAAAAACCGGCTTTTACCATCCATAAACGTATTTATTTCCCTAAAAAGAGTAGTGGCGGTGCTATGGGTTTTACCATGCAGCAAAACAAGCATAAAAACACCATTTTTATTGTAGATGAAGCATCGATGATATCTGATGTGGCAGCAGAGTCTAAAATGTATGAAAACGGCTCTCTGCTGGACGATCTTATCTCATATGTATATTCGGGTCAGAATTGTAAAATGATCTTAATTGGGGACACCGCACAGCTTCCTCCGGTAAATTTAGATATAAGTCCTGCGCTTAATATTGATACATTATCGCTGAATTATGATAAAAATGTTCAGCAGATTGAACTGGACGAGGTAATGCGACAGGAAACAGACTCGGGTATCCTTTACAACGCTACAGAATTGAGGGAAGTACTTAAATCTCACTTTATAGATACTTTTCAGTTTAAGGTAAGGGGATTTAAGGATATAATGCGACTGGTTGACGGTTATGATATACAGGATGCTATTAATCAGGCATACAGCAATTACAGTATAGAAGATACGGCTTTTATAGTGCGCTCTAACAAACGGGCTAATTTATACAACCATCAAATAAGGACAAAAATACTTTCAAGAGAGAGCGAACTTTCTACCGGAGATTTTTTAATGGTGGTAAAGAATAATTATTTTTGGCTTACCGAAAAATCGGAAGCAGGATTTATTGCTAACGGTGATATTATTGAAATACTGGAGATATTCCGTATACAGGAACTTTACGGTTTTAAATTTGCAAGTGTTAAGATAAGGATGGTAGATTATCCAAATCAGCCTGCCTTTGAGACAGTATTATTACTGGATACCATAACAAGCGAATCGCCATCACTTACTTATGAGGAGTCTAACAGGCTCTATCAGGAAGTGCAAAAAGATTATGAAGGAGAAAGTAATTACCGTAAATTCATGAAGGTAAAGAACAATCCTTATTTCAATGCGTTACAGGTAAAATTTTCTTATGCCATAACCTGCCACAAATCGCAGGGAGGGCAATGGAATACTGTTTTTATAGAGCAGCCTTATTTGCCCGAAGGTATAGACAGTGACTATATAAGATGGCTTTATACTGCTGTAACACGTGCTAAAGACAGGCTTTACCTTATCGGTTTTAAGGATGATTATTTTGAAGAATAAAATTTTAATACACTGAAAATGAAAATTATAGCAGTTATACCGGCACGATATGCCTCAACACGTTTTCCGGCAAAATTAATGCAGGATTTGGGAGGTAAAACAGTTATTTCACGCACTTATGAGGCAGCTGTAAAAACAGAACTGTTTGATGATGTGTTTGTTGTGACGGATTCTGATATAATTTTCAATGAAATTACTTCAAACGGAGGTAAGGCTATAATGAGCGTTAAGGAACATGAGAGCGGTAGTGACCGTATTGCCGAAGCTGTAGAAAACCTTGATGTTGATATAGTGGTAAATGTTCAGGGAGATGAGCCTTTTATAAACAAAGAGCCGCTTGCCGATTTGCTTGAAGTTTTTAAAAGCGATGCAGCCCGCGAAATTGACTTGGCTTCTGTAATGATGCATATAACCGATTGGGAAGATATAGAGAATCCTAACAATGTAAAGGTTATTGTAGATCAAAAACATTTTGGCCTTTATTTTTCACGATCAGTAATTCCGTACCCAAGGGATAAGGAAGCAGGAGTGAGGTATTTTAAGCATATAGGTATTTATGCTTTCAGGAAACATGCCCTTATGGATTTTTACAAACTACCGATGCAAAGCCTAGAAGCTTCTGAAAAACTGGAGCAGCTTCGTTACCTGGAATACGGAAAAAAAATCCGTATGGTGGAAACCTCACATGCAGGTATTGGTATAGATACTCCTGAGGATTTGGAAAAAGCCAGAAAAATGTTAGGTTAATTTACATTCAGTTTTTCAGCCCATTTAATTTCTTTAGGTAATTCCATATTACTGAATTCAATATGAATAACCCTTCTGTTGCTATTGTTTACTGTTCTGGCAGAGCTATGTAATATTAGTGGTTTCATTATCATGACACCTCCTTTGTCTACGTTGCAGGTAGCCTCTTTTTCTGTATTCCAGTCAATGGTTTCCGGGCGGTATATCTTTTTAAGATGAGATTCCGGTATTACTTTAAGTGCTCCGTTATTCTCATCGGTATCATCGAGGTGGATACGGATAGTGAAAATATTTTCTAATATTTCAATAGGGGGCTGCACGGCAAACTGATTTTGCTTTACAGTCCACGGACCAAAATTTTCAATTTCAGTCTTTTTATCGACCGATATGGTTAAATCCTGATGGTAAGCCACAAACCAGTTTGAATTACCCGGTTTATCAAAATAAATGGATTTTATAGAAAAGTAATCGTTTCCAAAAAGAGCACTGATTATAGTTTTAAGTTTTCCATTAAAAACCAAAGGTTGTACATCAGGAATTTCTTTTAAAAACTGCCTTATCGCAAAAAGGTCTTTAGATTTTCTAAAAGTATCTCCGGTATTTTTTGTGCTATTTATTATGGCTGCGATATCTTCTGTTTCCTGTTTTGTATAGATGTTATTTAAAACAGTAAATCCGTTGTTTTCAATCTCGTTTTTGTTAACAGCAAAATCCATAAACTTATTGTAGTTTTTTTATGGTGAACAGTTCGTTGTGGTCCTCAACTTTCGGGTACATTCTAACGGAATAATCCTCTGTAAAACGGGAGCGGTAAAGCAAATTACGCTCTTTATCTTTTTTGTTTAAAGTCATGGTATTAAAAAGTATAAAACCATTTACCTTAAGTAGAAAATTAATTCTGTTTATAAAGAATTCTTCAAATAAAAAATTAGGCATTACCGTATCCTGGAAGATGTCAATTATAATTAAATCGTACTTTTCTTTTGTTTTTAAAACAAACTCAAAAGCATCATCATTTATAAGGGTTAGGTTAGGTATTTCGTTAAGCTTAAAATAATCGTTGGCAATTGTAATTACATCGGCATCCAGTTCAACTCCAGTAATCCGGCCTTTAAAGCCTATTTCGTTGGCAATAGTTTTAATAACACTTCCGCCGGCAACACCTAATACAAGTACGTTGTCAAATTTTTTAATTCGCTCAAAGCCAATGTAGTGAAGCCCTTTTCTTAGTATACGTTGCAGACTACCATAAGAATAATTTGTACTTTTAGAGTCAAGTACCAGTTGTCCGTTATTCCAGGTAACTTCAAGGGTTTTATTAATTGCAGAATTTCGTTTATAGATATTTACGGGGATAAAATAGCTAAGGAATTTCTTAAGCATTTCAATGTATTTCGTTATTGTAAATATATGCTATTTTTGCGCCTGTTTCTTTAAAAGCCTATGAAAAAAATATATCGATTTATCTTCTTTAAGTTAATGGGTTGGCGCTTAAACGGTTCTATGTCGCCCGAACTTAAAAAATGTATTATAATAGTAGTTCCCCATACCAGTTGGATGGATTTTGCTATTGGGGTTTTTGCCCGGGGGAGTATAGGTCTGGAAATGCACTATGTTGCTAAAAAAGAGCTTTTTGTATTTCCGGTAGGGGCGTGGTTTCGCTGGATGGGAGGTGCTCCGCTTGACAGGCAGAAAAATGAGAACAAAGTAGAGGCTATTGCCAATATCTTTAAAAACAGGGAAGTGTTTAGGTTAGCTATAGCACCTGAAGGAACCCGTAAAAAAGTAGATAGCTGGAAAACCGGGTTTTATTATATAGCACTTGAGGCTAAAGTACCTATAGTAGCTGTAGCTTTTGATTACGGTAAAAAAGAGGTGAAATTAGCACCGCCGTTTTATCCTACAGGAAATAAGGAAGAAGACTTTAAAATACTGGAGTCTAACTACAAAGGTGTTACGGGCTATATACCCGAAAACAGCTATAAAAATGATTAAGAATAGTTTAACTAAAAATTATATTTGTTTAACATTTAATAGATGTAAATTTACAATACACCAATAAAAATAATATTAAGTGTATTTAAAAACAGCCGGGAGAAGGCTACTTTTTAGGAGAAAATAAATTTGTGTTTGTTTTATTGGTTAATGGACCCCGGAATTCTGGTTGAATTTCGGGGTTTCTTTTTTTATGCTTTAGGTTTATAATGTTTAAAAGTCCCGTCTTTATAGAAAATCACAACCTGTTCCACTTCAGAGTGATTATAAGTGATTGGTATATTGTTAACTTGAGCAGCGGCTTTATTCTTTTCTTCAATATGCTGTTCAGTAACTTCCGGCTCATTTATTTCAACTTCTTCGGTTTTCTTTTCTGACACTGAAAACAAATCTTCAAAATTAGTTTTGGTTTCATTTACCGAAGGAGGAGGAGGGGTAAGCTGAACTATATTTTCATTTTCATGTTTTGCCTCACCTTTAGGAAAAGATCCCTTACCATTTAGTAACCAATACAAATCTACCTCAGGATAATTGTCTGTAATACGCATTACAAAATCCAGACTGGGTTTATTTCTTCCGGATAAAAGATGTGATAATCCTGATCGCTGTACACCAATCTGATCTGCAAAAACAGAAGCAGATATACTGTAGTAATCTAAAATTGTTTCAAGTCTTTTAATGAAATCTTCTGTGTTTATCATTGTAAACAAGTATTGATTTATTAGTATTTTACAAATGTAAACAAATATATTTGATTACACAAACACGTATTATAATATCTAAAAAACACTAAACAAAAAGTTTAACTATATATACTTAAATCCCTGATAATTAAAATAATAATACTTGTATTTAAGAGACTGTTAAAGTGTTTGCTGTAATAATGAAGGTATTGTTTACAAAAGTAAACAAAAGAATTAATTTCATTGTTTACAATTGTAAAAATTAAGATGTTTACTTTTGTAATCTAAATTATTAAGCATGGATTTTGAAGGGATTTTCAGTAAATATGTAAACACTCAATTACGAGGAAGATACATTACTAATAAACATATTGAACCAATATTAAACGACTTAAAAAACGATTTTGAAATTGGTGTTGCAGGTCATTCAGTTTTAAATAAACCTATATATAGTATTAAAACCGGTACTGGATCAACCAGAGTTTTTATATGGTCTCAAATGCACGGAAATGAATCAACCACCACTAAAGCGGTTTTTGACTTCTTAAACTTCCTTAAAAGCGATGATGAACTTGCAAAGTCATTTAAACAACATTTCACCTATTATATATTGCCCATAGTTAATCCTGACGGTGCTGAACTTTACACGCGTGCTAATGCTAATGAAGTGGATTTAAACCGCGATTCGGTAAATCTTTCACAACCGGAAGCTAAAGTACTGAGGGGAGCTTTTGACTCCTTTAAACCGCATTTTGCATATAACATGCATGATCAGCGTACAATATTTGGATTAGGAGATGATAATCCCAAACCGGCTACTGTATCATTCCTTGCACCATCTTATAATGAGGAGCGAGAGGTAAATGAACCGAGACAAACAGCGATTAATGTTATTGCTGCAATGAATGAAACTTTACAGGAGTTTATACCGGGGCAGGTAGGTAGGTTTGATGACGGATTTAATATTAACTGTATAGGTGATATGTTTCAATCAATAGGGGTGCCAACAATCCTTTTTGAGGCAGGACATTATCAAAATGACTATTTAAGAGAAAAAACACGAAAATTTGTGTTTTTTGCAATATTATCAGGATTTAATGCTATTTACGAAAACGTTATAGTTGTTAACAAAAGAGAAGATTATTTCAGAATTCCTCAAAATAAGGTAATATTTTTTGACTTCATGTATAAAAATGTCAAAATTAATTATGAAAATAAAGAAATTATCACGAATTTTGCATCTCATTACAAGGAAGTCTTAATTGATAATTCTGTAATTTTTGAAGCTTTTATTAAGGAAATAGGGGATTCTGGTAATTTTTATGGTCATGAAGAGTATGATTGCCAGCAAGAACTTTTTACAGGGGAGGGCGGAAGTCATTTGCCAAAAAGTGAAGAAAAAGCAGATTTTATAATAGGTAAAAACAGAGAATTTGTTAATGGATTAGAAAAAAAATAACAATATTCTTTTTTTATTGAAAATAAATTAATTTTTTTGTAGTGGTTTTATTATTAACAAATATATAATCTACCTAAAAAAAGTTACGCTTATGAGCAAGTTTCGTTTAGATGAAGTTGATCACCAGATATTAGATATGCTGATTGACAATACTAGGGTTCCGTTTACTGATATAGCCAAAAAACTATTAATTTCTGCAGGAACAGTCCATGTAAGGGTTAAAAAAATGGAAGATGCAGGAATTATTCAGGGTTCTTCTCTTACTTTAGATTACGAAAAACTTGGATATTCATTTATCGCTTATGTAGGTGTATTTCTTCATAACACTTCACAAACTAAATTTGTTCTTGAAAGGATAAACGAAATACCGTTTGTAACTGTTGCACATGTTACTACTGGTAAATTTAATATATTCTGTAAAATAAGAGCAAGAGATACCAAGCACGCAAAAGAAGTTATCTTTATGATAGATGATATTGAAGGTGTTTACAGAACGGAAACTATGATATCACTTGAAGAAAGCATAAACGACAAAAAACGTTTAATGCACACAATCTTCAAAGATCTGTAAGATTTTTTATAAAAAGTTTATAACCCTCATGTTAGTCGCATGAGGGTTTTTTTATTAAATTCAGTAAAAAATAATAAGTATGTACCCAGCAACCAGAATAGAACGTTTTAAAGAGAATGTTGAGCTTAAATATCAGCTATTTAACAGCATTTTCATGACGCTTCCTTTTGATGCCATTGATAATACCGGTGTGTTGTTACCATTGTTTACTGAAACTTGTGAAAATGGATTTAAACAAAATAAGAGCCCACGGGAAATTTTTGATGCATTTATAGAAAAATACCAACAGGACAGTACCGAACAGCAAAAAATAGACCTTATGTTCCGCTTTATACAATATGTGGAGCGGCAGGTTGTGCTTTTTGACGCAATAGAGGATGCTGCTTTTTTGAATCTTCATAATATAGAAGGAGCAGGTTCTTTAAGGGAAATCCGTGAAAAGGCAGAAATCCAGGGTTATGGCGATGAATTAAAAGATTTTTTAGAGGAGTTTCAGGTAAGGACTGTGTTGACCGCGCATCCAACGCAGTTTTATCCAGGATCAGTATTAGGTATTATTACCGATTTGACAGAAGCCATTAAAAACAATAACCTTTCTGAAATAAAAACATTACTGGCTCAATTAGGAAAAACCCCTTTTATAAAAAAAGAAAAACCAACCCCTTTTGATGAAGCGGTAAGCCTTATATGGTATCTGGAAAATGTTTTTTATAAAACAGCTGGTGAGATGTCTTTTTATATTCAGGATACTATATATAAAGGAGAGAATCTTAACCATCCGGTTATGTCTTTTGGCTTTTGGCCCGGAGGTGATAGGGACGGTAATCCGTTTGTAACTACAGAGATAACTCTTAATGTTGCTGCAAGATTACGTACTTCCATACTCAAATGTTATTATAGGGATATCAGGAAAATGAGGCGCAAGCTTACCTTCCCTGGGGTAGAGCCTTTAGTAATTGAAATTGAACAAAAGCTTTACCGTTCGGTATTCTATTCTCAGGGAGAATTATATATTGAGTTGGACGAGCTTAAAGCATTGCTTAATGAAATTAGGGAAATAGTAGTTGAAAGACATCAGTCACTTTATATAGATGAAATAGATAAACTTATAAATAAGGTAAATCTTTTCGGTTTTCATTTTGCAACACTGGATATAAGGCAAAACAGCCGCATACATGATAATGTAGTTAAAGATGTGCTTAGTAATCTTGACGGCAAAAATAGTACTGATGTGGCTTCAGGATATGATTCATTAGCCGAAAAGGAAAAGCTAAAAGCTTTATTAGGACTTAAGGGTACTATTGAAACTAAGGATTTTGAAGATGATAATACCAGAATGACACTGGAGTCAATCCTTGCAATGAAAACCATTCAGGAAAGAAACGGAGAACAGGGCGCAAACCGTTATATTATAAGTAATAACGAAAATGCTCACAATGTCCTGGAACTACTGACTTTGTTTGAATTGCTGGAGTGGCAGGAACCGGATGTTGATATTGTTCCGCTTTTTGAAACCGTAGACGATTTGAAAGAAGCAGGTGAGGCAATGCGTAAATTGTATGAAAATCCAAAATATGCCCATCATCTAAAAAGGAGAGGTAACAGGCAAACTATTATGCTTGGTTTTTCTGATGGTACAAAAGACGGAGGGTATCTTATGGCTAACTGGAGTATCTATACCGCAAAAGAAAATCTTACTGCTGTTGCCCGTGAATACGGTATTAAAGTAATATTTTTTGACGGCCGTGGCGGACCACCGGCAAGGGGTGGGGGTAAAACCCATAAGTTTTATGCTTCATTAGGGCCTTCTATAGAAAATAATGAAATTCAGATAACTATTCAGGGGCAAACCATCAGTTCTAATTTTGGTACGTTGGATTCCTGCAGGTATAATCTTGAAAATCTTTTAAGTGCCGGAATTATTAACGGTGTATTTAATAAGGATAAAAAACAACTAACTTCAGGACAAAGGAAAATGTTTGATGAACTGGCAAAGCTAAGTTTTGACAAATATACCGAGTTTAAAAATCATCCGAAGTTTCTGCCGTACCTTGAAAAAATGAGTACGCTTAACTATTATGCGAAAACCAATATCGGCAGCAGGCCTTCAAAAAGAAGTAAATCGGCCCAGTTGGATTTCAACGATTTAAGAGCTATTCCGTTTGTAGGGTCTTGGAGCCAGTTAAAACAAAATGTTCCCGGATTTTATGGTGTAGGATATGCATTAGGCGAAATGGAAAAAAACGGAAAATGGAATGAAGTGGAAGAATTATACGAACAGTCGTTATTTTTCAGGACACTTATAGAAAACAGTATGATGTCACTTTCAAAATCGTTTTTCCCGTTAACGGCTTATATGAAAGAGGATAAGGAGTTCGGCTCATTTTGGGAAATTATTCATAATGAATACCTTGAAACAAACAGGCTATTGCTTAAAGTTTCGGGTTACAAAGAATTGATGGAGAATTATCCTGATGGTGTGGCTTCCATTAAAATGAGAGAACATATTGTATTACCTTTGTTAACTATACAGCAATATGCCCTTCATAAAATAAGGCAGATGAAAAACGGGGAAGAGAAGGACAACTTGCTTGAGGTTTATGAAAAAATAGTAACACGTTCCCTTTTCGGGAATATTAATGCCAGCAGGAATTCTGCCTAAACTTAAAAAATGAAAGTAAAAGAATTATCGAGTGACGAGTATGCTCCGTATTGTGAAACCTATCTCATAAATGTTGACGACACCTACACTTTAACCGAATGGCTGGAAGTGAGTGTACATGAATTTATCCACTTTGTACAGGATATCCCAATGGATAAGCATGGCTACAGATATGCGGAAGGAAAATGGACAATTAAAGAAATTATTCAGCATATTATTGATACTGAACGTATTTTTGCTTACAGGGCGTTGAGAATTTCAAGAAATGATAAAACTCCGTTGCCTGGTTTTGATGAAAGTGATTATGCTAATAACACTGATGCAGAAAACAGAGGCTTACAGGATATACTTACTGAACTTGCATTAGTAAGGCAGTCTAGTATGATGCTGTTTAAATCTTTTTCTCAGGAACAATTACTAAGAAAAGGAGAGGCATCAGGACATCAGGTGTCGGTAAGGGCATTAGGTTTTTTGATTACGGCACATCAAAAACATCATATGAAAGTTTTTAAGGAAAGATATCTATAATAATAAAAAAAGCCCTTTCGGGCTTTTTTTATTTACAGTCTACCTTAGAAAGCGTTTGGGTAGAAGCGGCTTCTTTGTTTTTATATTTCCATATACCGTCTTCACCTTCAATCATTTCTCCATATATAATAGAGACCTGATTTTCTCCTAAGGTAAATACCAGTTCTTCTTTATAATTCATGCCTTCGGCAGAATAATCGGCAATAGCGTTCCCTGTATTTCCGCTAAGCGTACCTTTAAAAGTGCTTAATTTTTTGTCTTTCTCAAAAGGTAACCAGTTAAAAGTACCGCTAATACTGTCACCTTCTCTTTCAAGCTCAAAAACAATGCTGTCTCTAATAACTCTGTTCTCATTGTACTCGGCTTTACTTTCTGTAACTTTCAAAAAGCACATTTTTTCATAAGAAGGAGTTTCCGTTACATTTTTCTCTGCTTTTTCTTCGGGTACTACAACCTCTTCATTTTTTTTATCGTTACATGAGACAAATAATGATGTTGTAATAATAAGTAATGCTGCTGTTTTCTTCATGATTAATGGTTTTTTATAAAAATAAACCATTACGCAAAAAAAAAGAACTCAATTAAGAGTTCTTTAATATATCATTATTCCTGATACCTGTTATTCTTCTTCTTCTTCTTCAGTATCCTCGCTTTCGTCAGCAATTTCAAGATCTTTTAAAGCATCAAGATCATCGCTGCCGTCTGCATCAAGATCGTCATCTTCATAATTTTCGATTCTGTCTGCAAGCTTAGTACTTACTTTTACCAGGTAAATGGTATCCTCAGTACGTACTTCTACCGCTTCGATAGTTTCGTTTTTTGCATTTTTAAAACGGATGATGTCCGAATCATCATATCCGTCAGGAAATTTTTCCACAAGAAGGGTTAAAATTTCATTAGTCAATTTGGCGTAATCAACAATAACTCTTTTCATAAAATGATATTATAAATCTAACAGGTAAGCAAAAATTAGAGGGGCAACAATTGTTGCGTCCGATTCGATAATGAATTTAGGTGTGTTGATATCCAGTTTACCCCAAGTGATCTTTTCGTTAGGAACAGCACCCGAGTAAGAACCGTAACTTGTTGTTGAGTCTGATATTTGACAGAAATAGCTCCAGAAAGGAACATCGTGCATTTCCATATCCTGATAAAGCATTGGTACTACACAAATAGGGAAGTCACCAGCTATACCACCACCAATTTGGAAGAAGCCTACGCCATTGTTACTGTTTTTAGTATACCAGTCTGCAAGGAAAGTCATGTATTCAATGCCTGATTTCATTGTAGTTGCTTTAAGTTCGCCCTTAATTACATAAGAAGCAAAAATATTTCCCATAGTACTGTCTTCCCAACCCGGAACCACTATTGGAAGGTTCTTTTCGGCAGCTGCATACATCCAGCTGTCTTTAAGGTCTATTTCATAATACTCTTCAAGAGCACCGGAAAGTAAAAGTTTATACATAAACTCATGAGGGAAGTATCTTTCACCTTTATCATCAGCATCTTTCCAAATCTTGTAGATGTGTTTTTGCAGCCTTCTGAAAGCTTCGTGTTCCGGGATACATGTATCTGTTACACGATTAAGCCCTCTTTCCAGTAAGTCCCATTCCTGTTGCGGAGTAAGATCTCTGTAGTTTGGCACTCTTTCATAATGAGAGTGGGCTACAAGGTTCATAATATCCTCTTCAAGGTTAGCCCCTGTACATGAAATGATTTGCACTTTATCGCGACGAATCATTTCAGCGAAAATTTTACCAAGCTCCGCTGTACTCATAGCACCTGCTAATGTCACCATCATTTTAGCACCGCCTTTAAGCTGATCTTCATACGCTTTTGCAGCATCAACTAATGCAGCCGCATTGAAGTGTAGGTAGTGCTTTTCAATAAACTGGCTAATTGGTCCTTTGTTCATTTTAATATTGTTTATGTATGTTTTTTTAAAAAGTCAAAAATAGATTATTTTTTTTCGTATCCTAATATTTTTAGGATATCTTCTGCTTGTTGCTGCTCAGAAAATACTTCGGTAGCTAAAATACCGTTTTCGTCCCTGTCTATCAGGATGTGTTTTGGCTGTGGGATAAGGCAGTGGTGTAACCCTCCATATCCGCCAATTGTTTCCTGATAAGCCCCTGTATTAAAGAATCCGATATATAAAGGTTTCTCTTTATTGTATTTAGGCAGGTAAATGGCGTTCATGTTTTGCTCTGAGTTGTAGTAATCGTCACTATCACATGTCATACCACCTAAAAGAACCCTTTCATACTGGTCGTTCCAGCGGTTTATGGCAAGCATAATAAAACGCTTGTTAATTGCCCATGTATCCGGAAGGGTAGTAATGAAAGATGAATCGATCATATTCCATTTTTCCCTGTCATTCTGTTGTTTTTGGTAAAGTACCTGGTATATTGCACCAGCACTTTCACCTACAGTAAACGAACCGAACTCTGTAAAGATGTTTGGTACATCAACATCAGCTTCCTCACATGCAATCTTGATCTGATTAACAATTTCATCAATCATGTACTGGTAATCGTAATCAAAAGCCAGTGAGTTTTTGATTGGGAAACCACCACCTATGTTAAGGCTGTCCAGTGTAGGACATTCTTTTTTAAGGTTGATGTAAACTTTTAAACATTTTAAAAGTTCATTCCAGTAGTATGAAGTATCCCTTATACCTGTATTGATAAAGAAGTGAAGCATTTTAAGCTCCAGGTTCTTGTTTTCCTGTATTTGTTTTCTGTAAAAAGGTACAATGTTTCTGTAACCTATACCTAAACGAGAGGTGTAGAATTCGAACTTAGGCTCTTCTTCGGCAGCAATACGAATACCTATTTTAAACTTACCCTCAATTTGTTCCTGTAAAAGGTCCAGTTCTTCATAGTTGTCTATAATAGGAACAGTTTTATTATGTCCGCTGTTAATAAGCCTTGCAATACCTTCTATGTATCCGTCTCTTTTAAAGCCGTTACATATTACATAAGTATTCTTGTTTATTTTTCCTGACTCAAGCAGATTTTCAACAATATTTATGTCAAAAGCTGATGAAGTCTCTATATGTATATTATTTTTAAAAGCCTCATTCATTACATATTCAAAATGAGAACTCTTGGTACAGTAGCAATAGTAGTATTTACCATCGTACTTGTTTTTTTCCATGGCATTTCTAAACCATCCTTTTGCTTTACGGATGTTGTTAGAAATTTGTGGCAGGTATGTAAATTTTAAAGGTGTACCATATTGCTCCACAAGCTTCATAAGGTCTATGTTGTGGAATAACAGGTTGTCTTTATTTAAAGTGAATTCTTCCTGAGGGAAATAAAATGTCTGGTTTATCAGGTCAAAGTATTTTGTATTCATTGCTATTATTAAGTTTTGACAGATTATAAAATTAAGAAATACCTAAAGGAACAATCTGTTTTCAAACTCTTAAATTAGCATACATTATCTCTAAACTTTTGTGAATATTTTTATTAAATAAATTTTCATAACCTGTAATATTTTTCAGAAAAAGCATAAAACGCTTAATAAGGGCTAACTTACTGTTATCCCTTGTAGTTGCTGCTGTAGAAAGTATATTCAGGTCTCTTTTCATCGGCGCAAATGTAAAAAATATTCATTCGTATTTAAAAACAAATTTCTTAAAAAAATGTTACCCCAAATAGTTATTGAATGCGTTGATTATCAAATCGTTTTTGACAGGCTCATTAAATACGGCTTTTCCGATGCCTTTTAACAGCACAAACTTAACTTCTCCAAACTCACTTTTTTTGTCGTGAGACATTATATTTATGATGTTTAGAATATCGCTTTCTCTAAAGTGGGTAACCCCGAATAATGAAGTTATAACTTCTTTTATCTCGGTATATTCATTTAAAGTTAATAAATCTTTTTTAAATGATATATAACTTTCTAGAACCATACCTATAGCAATAGCTTCACCGTGAAGCAATTCTTCCTTTTCAGGGTCTTCCAGAAAATAAGATTCTATGGCATGGCCAAGGGTATGACCGAAGTTTAATATCTTTCTAAGGCCTTTTTCATTGAGGTCCTGAGATACTATATCGTTTTTAATAATTACAGAAGTATATATAAGCTCAAGCAGATCATCTGTTGTTAATCCGCTAAGGTCTAAAAACTGATTCCAGTAAGCCTTATTGCATATAAGTCCGTGTTTTAGCATTTCTGCAAGGCCCGATAACATTTGGTTTTGTGGTAATGTGTCCAGGTAATTAACATCTATTAAAACAGCAACAGGTGTGTTGATAACCCCAACCTGATTTTTAAGTGTCCCCAAATCGACTCCCGTCTTTCCGCCTACAGAAGCATCAACCATGGCAAGTAGGGAAGTAGGTACATTAATAAAGTCAATCCCCCTTTTAAAAGTAGAGGCAACAAATCCGCCCAAATCGGTAACCATACCGCCACCTACATTAATAAGAAGGCTTTTTCTGTCGGCACCCATTTCCGTAAGTGCATGCCAGGCCTGCACACAGGTTTCAATGGTCTTATTTATTTCTCCGGCATCAATTTCAAGTATCTCAATTTCCACCAGCGTGGCAAACTGGGCCAGAAAATTAGGGAGGCAAAGCTGAGAGGTGTTACTATCGGCTAATACAAATACTTTAGAATACTTTTCGGGAGTTACATTATCCCTTAGGAAAGCATAACAATCGGCATTAAAATAAACGGAATATCCTGTGGATTGAATAGCCTGCATAGTGTAGTGTTTTAATTATATCGCAAAATAAAGTATTTTATATCATTAATTCTTGAACAGTATTTATATTTGCACAAATTTTTTAAACACAATGGAAAAAATCTTCAACAATACAGCGGTTGCTTTTTCCCTTAAAAGTGATACTGAACTTGACAGGGCTTATTTTCTTTTTAAAATGATAGCTTCAGAGCCCTTAGTAAGAATAGGGACAGCGGTAACTAACTTTGCCCTAAAAGTACATTTACCTGTTGAAGGCCTTATAAGAGCTACAGTTTTTGATCATTTTTGCGGAGGTACTACAGAAGAGGACTGTCTTCCTGTTGTAGATAAAATGTTTACCAAAGGTGTTACTTCGGTTCTTGACTATTCTGTTGAAGCAAAAGAGGAGGAGTCGGAATTTGATAAAGCCCTTGAAAAAACATTAAAAACCATTGTTTTTGCAAAAGAAAGAGCAGCTATACCTTTTGCGGTATTTAAGCCTACCGGTTTCGGACGTTTTGAATTGTACCAAAAATTAGGTGAAGGAAAAACCTTTACTGTAGAAGAAGCTGCAGAGTGGAACAGGGTAATTGAGCGTTTTGAGAAGGTTTGTAAAACTGCTCATGAAATGGATGTTGCCTTATTGATTGATGCTGAAGAAAGCTGGATGCAGGATGCAGCCGATGATCTTGTGGCAGACATGATGCGTAAATACAACAAAGAGAAAGCTATTGTATACAATACCCTTCAAATGTACCGTTGGGACAGGCTGGATTACCTTAAAAAACTTCACGCTCAGGCTCAGGAAGAAGGTTTTCATATTGGTATGAAGGTAGTAAGAGGAGCTTATATGGAAAAAGAAAACAAAAGGGCAGAGGAGAAAGGTTATAAATCGCCTATTTGTGTTTCTAAAACAGCTACCGATGAAAATTATGATGCTGCTATAGAATATATGGTAGAACACATAGACAAGATGGCAGTTTTTGCAGGTACTCATAACGAAGAGAGTTCTTATAAGCTTATGCAGCTTATGGAAAAGAACGGTATAACTAAGGCCGACAGAAAAGTATTTTTCGGACAGCTTTATGGAATGAGCGACAACATTAGCTTTAACCTGGCTGAAAACGGTTATAATGTAACCAAGTATCTTCCGTTTGGTCCCGTAAGGGATGTTATGCCATACCTTATAAGAAGGGCAGAGGAGAATACCTCTGTAGCAGGGCAAACAACCCGTGAGCTTAATCTTATAAGTGCTGAAAGAAAGAGAAGAAAATTAGAATAATACACTAAAGCAGGCTTAGCCTGCTTTTTTCAAAAATATATTTACTATGAAATTTAAACACCGTTTAGCTTATTACCTTTTTGGAGCCCTTATTGGCTGTATGTTCTTATTTATGTTTTTAGATAAGAAAGATGCCGAGTTTTGTTATCTGCCCAACTGTAGGGTATTAAAGAATATTAGAAATAAACCTTTTACTATGTCAGAGGAGGCCAAGCAAAAATTAGAGGAAAACTGGGTAACAATGGATGATATAAAGAAATGTACAGAGCATGGCGACGTAGATTTTTCAAGAAGTAAAACCCTTTATAAAGGAGGTAAAATTTATGTTATTGAGGGCAGAAATGCTAATAATGAGCCTATTGAGATTGAGGTAGTAAATTTTGAAAATAAAGTACTTTTAAAAGACATAAAAAAACTTTAAAATATTTTTTAAAAACGCTTGCAAATACAAATACTAGATGTATATTTGCACTCGCAATAAGGAACTGATTAAGGGACGAAATTGCAGACATATCGGGCGATTAGCTCAGCTGGTTCAGAGCACCTCGTTTACACCGAGGGGGTCGGGGGTTCGAACCCCTCATCGCCCACCACTTCAAAAACTCCTCAGGAAACTGAGGAGTTTTTTGTTTATATTTTTGTAATTTTCACTATTATAAAACAGCTAGAGAGAATTTTAGTTAAAGTTTTTTGTGATGTTTAATATTTTACCAGTTCTAATTCTTCTAATCTAATTGCCATAGCTTCAACTGAAACATTAAATTGTTTGAAAAGGGAATTGTAGGAATTGTTATTATAAAATTCAGTTTTAGCTAACTTCCTGGACAAAGCTCTTAAATTATTACACTCTTTTCTTAAATCAGAACTAGACCGTCCACTAAATTTGAACGCATTGTCTTCGTTAATTTCGAATATATGTGTGTTAAATATTTTATAGAATTCTTTTTTTATTAGTTTACTAGGCATTAGAAAATATGTAGCAAACTTATCGGCTTCAATTTCGACTTGTTCGCGTTTCCTTTTATTAGCAGAGGAATCAGCTGGAATGTCTCTATGTAAAATTGATTGCTTATGAAGTATTGCGTGCCCAAGCTCATGAGCTGCAGTGAATCTCTGGACCTCTTTAGGGTATGAATTAGAAACTGCAACTATCTTTTTTGGTTGATCAATTATTCCTGCAATTTCAACTTCATGATTATTTTCTAATGGTATACCATATCTTCCAGAGTTAAAATAATCATAACCCAACACTGTTTTTAAAATAGAATCTGGGCTTAAAATATCTTTCTCTTCTTTAGGAGGAGTCTTTTTCCATATTAATTTATGATGTTTCCAAACAAGATTTTGTAAATCTTTCGTGCATTGTTCAATATTTACATTCTCTCTTCCTTTATACTTTAATAATAGATCATTAATACTTTCAAATAGTGGAATTTTCGTTTCAAACTCTTTCTCGAGAACTTTAATTTTTTCATCAGCTAGTACTGCCAATGTTTTATATTTGATGTTAAGTTTATTTACTTTATCAATAATAGATTTACAATAATTATATTCAGAACTATTGAATGAAAGTACATTTAATCTTATTATTGCAATACAGCCAGCAATAGCTGATACTGCACCACTTAAACCTACTTGAGAATCGCCTCTAGCTGATTTAAAACCTTTATCAAAAACATATGATGATATATCAGCAATTTCGGCACATAGTTCAGCAATTTCAAATGGAATCTCAATTGAAATTTTTAGTTCTTCTAGAGCTTCTCTTCTTAACTTATTTTGAGTAGCCTCATCATTTTCTTTATCTCTTGCAATTCTTAATTTAATAGTTTTATCAAATTGTTTAGAATCTTCTATAAAAAGATGTGTAAGTGTTGGATAAATATTTTTTTCAATTCTTTCTTGAAAGGTTATTAACTCAGTACTATACATAGTATATGCGGGTTTTTCCAATGTTAAACTTATAACTGTTGAAATAAGCTTGGCAGATACCATTCCTTGAAAGGCTGCAGCACTTCCCGAACCAGGTTTATGATTTCCTGCTCCGAATTTTTTCATTAATTCATTTACGGTAACTTCTAAAAGATTCATTTGTAAGTATATATGTTGTAAATATAACAAATACAAATATAATTTGTATAAATAATTATTAATTAAATATAATTAGAATTAGTTACCATATATCATGTTCTTTTTATAATAGTTCTAATGTATTATTTCGAATTTAAATGATTATTACCTCTCTACGATTTACTTCTTAAAAAAAAGACTTTTTAATTTACTCTAGTTATTTAAGTTAATAAACATCGATTGCTTTGTAATATTTATTTTATTACTACTAACCGGGAACAAAAAGCTTACTATTGCGTAACCGCCATAATTTTAAAAAGGCCTGCATTGCTCATCAATAAACTGTTTTCAATATTAATTTGCTGTATTCTTGCAGCTATAAGATTGGTCTCACGGGAATTGATAATAAAGATGGAACTTTCCCCAAACGAAAAAAGACGGTCTTCAGCTTCAAGCATTGTCTGGTAATCTTTTACAAGGCTTTCCAAAAGGTTTACCTGCCTCTTTAGCGATGCTATTTCTGTAAGCTGTGCATCAATCTTATTTTTAATTTGTAACTGTTCCTGTTGCAGTTCAAACTTTGTATCCTGTAGCTTTAGCTTAGTTAAGTTTAAGGCTCCTCTTTCTTTCCTTAAAAAAATAGGGAAGGAGAAGTTAAGTCCTATCTTGTAATCTTCTGTGCGGAAATTGTCAAAATAGGAGGGCTCTGAAAGATAATAATACCCTAAATCAATTTTTGGAAGTAAATAATTGGCCTTGAGTTTTCTTTCAATGTCCAGCATCTCAATTTTGGTTTCCAGCATTTTAAGTTTTGGATGCGTTGTAATGATGGCTTCGGTATTATTTATCTCTCCTGTGCTTAATATGGTTTCAATCTGCTCAATAAGTTCCACTTCCGGTTTTAAATCTTCTGCAGGTTCTACCGGAGTCCCGTTAATCCATAAATAGTTAGCCATTTCCAGCCTGGCTTTATTTAATTTAAGAGTCGCATTTTCTAAGCTTAACTTACGGTTTTTTAGAGATATGCCTGTTTCAACACTATCAATGGCAGGTTTATCTCCCTGTTCTATAAGCTTTAAAACACCCTTATAGCGCTCTTCTGCATAATCAAGATACTCTTTATACATTTGTACCTCATTATAATGTTTAAGCCATGAAAAATAAGCCTCAGAAGCATTATACAGCACATCTAAAGCAGAAAGGCGCTGTTGAGCCTGACTAAGGTTTATTTGTAGTTTAGCGTTCCTTAAATCGGCCATTCGCTGATTAATAAATAATCCCTGCCCAATCGGTACTGTAACACCAACAGAAGTAAGTCCCTGGTTAGGTGTTGAGTTTTGCGGATTAAGGTAAACACCTTCACTATTATCAAAAGCAGCCTTTATTTCGATGCCATACCATGTAGGGATTTTAAAGCTGCTGTTTAAAATGGAATAATATTCTGTATCCTTGAATTGTTTTTTATCAAAGTCCACTTCAATTTTAGGATCAAATCCGCCACGTGCCTGCATAAGTTGCGCCTGCGCTTTATCAATTTCAAGATTGGCACGGCTCACCATTGGGTGATACTTTTTTACATAACCCAAATATTCACTAAAACTAAGTATGTCTTTATCAAATTCCTGAGAAAATGCTCCCAAAGGAATTAAAACAATAAAGACAAGAAAGAGAAACGGTTTCATGATTATTTCTTTTGGTTATCTTTTGATGAAGCTGTTTTATCAGTTTGCGCGCTGTAATAGTTAGGAGGGAAGCCGTTTAGGTTTCGCCATATCTCATACCATACAGGTACATTATCAAGCAAGGCTATTGTTTGTGCACCGGCACCGATACTCAATTGTTCCGGCCAGTCCTGCTCATCCTTATCAGGAGATACAAGTACCCTGTATTTACCGTTAGGGCTTATAAAGTTTTCTATTGCCACTACACGCCCGCCAAATGTACCATAAGACATTCCCGGCCATCCGGAAAATACTATTGTAGGCCACCCGTCAAACCATACCCTTATTTTTGACCCTTTCCTTATTAAAGGTAAATCTATAGGGTCTACATAGGTTTCTACAGCAATATCATAGCCCGCAGGCATAATACTTACTACAGAAGTACCTTCTTTAATGGTTTCTCCTATACCGCTTAGTAAAGCCTTATTTATATAACCGCTTTGTGGTGCTTTTATGTAATACAAACCATTACGGATGCTATAGTTAACATATTGGTTTTCCAGTTTTGTAACCTGTGCCTCGGTATCATAAAGACTGCTTAGGGCAGTATATTTATCACTTCCCGCCTTAGAAATCTTTTCGGTATACTCAGCCCTTATTCGGTTAATTTCTACACGAGCATTAATAAGCTCATTTTTTGATCCAAGGAGTTTGTTTTCCTGTGTAATTATTTTAGCCTCTGCTTCCTGTAGCTTAAGCCTTTTTTCCTCTACGTCGGTTAAAGGTTTTAAACCTTCACGGTTAAGGGTTACGGCACGGTCAAACTGTGTTTTTGCAATTGTAAGCTGCGTATTTACAGCAGCAAGGTCCATACTGTCGCTCTTAACTTTTAGCTGTGCCTGCTTTATTTTATTGCGCCCCTGTTCAAGTTTTAACCCTAATTCGGTATTTAAAGACTGCATTTGGCTTTCTAAAGCCACTACCTTATTGTCATAGGATTCTTTAGCCATTTTTTTGGCATCTACCTGCTGCTTGGTGTTTTCTACAAGGTTAGGGTCAAAGTATTCTTCCTTAATTTCAGAAATAAATACAATGGTATCGCCTTTGTTTACAAAATCACCTTCCTGTACATACCATTTTTCAATTCTTCCTGCTATGGCAGAGTGAATGGTTTGTGGCCTTTGGTCGGGTTTTAGTGTTGTTACAGATCCTGTACCTCTAATGTTTTGTGTCCACGGTAAAAACAGACCTGCAAAACATATAACACAAACAAAAACAATTATCCTGTTCAGGATTTTATAATGAGGCCTGTTGTTAAGCACTTTTATGGTCTCATATCCCGTACCGTTTTCAATTTTAACCGGGTTATTATCAGATATATTAAGCATTGCCTGTTATTTTAATGTCGTTAACAATCTCTCCGTTGTTCATTTCAATAAGCCTGTCGCAGGTTTTTTCCCAATACTGGTCAACCGATGATACGATAACCGTCCAGTTGTTTTGAGGACTAACCAAAAAGTCGGTAATCTTTTGGGCACTTTCAGTATCCATACTTATGGTTGGTTCTTCCAGGAACAATATTTTAGGACGTGTAATTATGGCTCGTGCAATCATTATCTTTTGGATTACCGATCTTGTTAACTGTCTTCCGTCAGGATTAATTTGTGTTTCCAGTCCCATAGGCAGCCTTTTAACTATTGTAGTAAGGCCAACAGCGTTTAAAGCCCATTTAATATCTTCACCCTGAATGTAGGGATTATTAAAGGTTAAATTCTCCAAAAGTGTACCTTCAAAAAGTGTGTCATCCTGCATAACTACACCTATGCGGTCTTTATAGCACCCGTTATCTGATTTTTTTATGATATTATCGTTTGCATAAAGTGTTCCGGAAGAAGGAATTAAAAAACCGGAAAGTAACCTCACTAATGTTGTTTTGCCGGAATTATTATTACCGGTAATAAACACTTTTTCAGACGGTAAGATTTTCAGGCTAACTTTTTTAATGATATCAATATCGTTATCCGGGTAACGGTAACTCATTTCCTCAGTTTCTAAAGTAATCTCATTCTCAAAAAGATCTGATTTATTACTTTTAAAATCTTCCTGAATTTCAAGATCTGTTACCACACCTATTTTTTCAACAGCAGTAAGTACATCGTATAGGGTTTCAAGACCAATGATGATTTTCTCTACTGAGTTAATAATAAGAAGGATTATAATTTCGGCAGCAACAAACTGTCCGATGTTCATTTTTTGACTAAGCACTAAAAAACCACCAACAGACAGAAGACCGGCTGTTATAAAAACCTTATATAATATAAGCTGGGAGAACTGTCTTTTTATTACATTAAAGTGTTTTTCCCTAAACGATACATAGTTGTTTACCAGTTTATCATTTTTATTAAGGGAGAAATCAAAATTACTTTTTCTTCCAAATGTATTTTTATTACGGGCTATTTCCTGTAGCCAGTAAGCTACCTTGTATTTAAATGTAGATTCTTTAAGGCTGGTATTTAACCCTTCCTGAAATGAAAATTTAAAGATTATATAGAGTATCCCTACCAGTAATACACCAAATATTATAAAGAACGGGTGATAAAGAGATAGTAATATTAACCCAAGACTAACCTGTAACAGGGCAGTAGTGAAGTCCAGTAACAGTTTTGATGTCCCTTTTTGTATGGTTAGGGTATCAAAAAAACGATTAGCTACTTCAGGGGGATATTTATCATAAAGTGCATTAAAGCTTAGTTTTGGTAAGCGGTATGCAAACTCAAATGAAGATCGTATGAATATTTTCTGCTGAAGGTTTTCCGTTATTCTTAACTGCATCAGTGTAAGAATGCCCACCAATGCTACCCCCAGGGTTACTATTATTATTAGTACTATCCATGATATACTTATCTGACCTCCCTGTATAAAATTAACTATGGCTTGTACACCCAGAGGTAAAGAGAGGCTTATAAGCCCGGAGAAAGCTGCATAAAAAATTATTTGATAAATGTCTTTTTTATCCAGTTTCAGTAAATTATAAAATCGTTTTAATGGGGTCATATCTTTAATTTAAAACTTTGTTAATCATATCCATATAAAAATCAGCTGGCGTAATTAAATCATCGCAGTTAGTTATGGACTTTAAATGTTGCTTTAAAAAATGCTGGTGCAAAGCCCCTTCAATTATAGAACTTGCAAGGGAGTCGGGATAGGGGTAATTACTGTTTACCTCTTTTATCAGTTGTGAAATACGATGTATTACCCGTTTATAGATTAAAAAGAAACCATTTCTGTTTTCTAAATCAACTTCCTTCGTTAAAATTGTTTTTGTAAAATCTGATATAATTATTCGTTGTAATACAGATTCGTTAATATGTTCGGTAGATAAATCATCCTCAATCTCTTCAGTAAACAATAAAATTGCTTTTTTCAGCCTCTCATTTGCACTTTCAAGATTAGCGGTTTCAAAAACTAAACGATATTCCATCCAACTCCAGTACCACGAAGTAAGATATATTAAGAGTTTGTGTTTGTTTTCAAAGTATCGGTATATAGAACTTTCGTTACTTTCAATTTTTTGTCCCAGTTTTTTGAAAGTAAAAGCTTCAAAGCCCATCTCATCTATAAGCAAGATACTTTCATTCAATATTTTTTTACCCAATGCTGAACTTTCGGGATCTTTTACATAAACATTTTCGTTTATAATCAATTTAACGTTAGACAGAACAACTCGCATATTAAAATATTTACTTGCAAATTTAATAGTATTACTTTTAATATTGATGTATAATTCTAATTTTAACTTTTGTTGATGTTTAAATTTAATATAATTAACTGAAATTATAGCTTTTAAGTATGATGTAAAATACCTGTTTTAAAGTGAGTTAACATTATATGCGTAAGCATTAAATTTACATGACGTAATTTAATGTAAAATGCAAGGTTTGGATTTAATACGCGTTTTTGAGAAAAAGTAGTGGAAGGATTTTAAGAAAATTTATATTTAAAATCCTTCAGGTGCTTCAAAACTTATTTTTTCTTCTGTTACTGGATGTACAAATTCAAGATAAGCTGCATGTAGGTGAAGTCTCTCTGCAGCGGTTCCATACAAATCGTCCCCTACAATAGGAGCGTTAAGGCCCAACTCATGTGCCGAGTGCATACGTAACTGATGTGTACGCCCCGTAAGTGGCCAAAAGTGAATCTTAGTTGTACTATCTGTTTTTTCAACAACTTTCCATCTTGTAATGGCTTTTTTACCATGCTCAAAACAAACAAGCTGTCTTGGTCTGTTATCCAGATCACCACGCAATGGTAAGTTTATTTCACCTTCCTGTCCGTCTATGGCTCTGGAAAGCAGTGCAGTATATCGTTTGGTTACAGTTCGTTTTAAAAACTGTTTTTGTATGTTTTTATGTGCTTCTTTGGTTTTTGCTACCACTAAAAGGCCTGATGTAGACATATCAAGTCTATGTATAATAAGAGGCTCAATATCTTCCCACATAGCCTGAAGCCTTGAATAAACGGAATCCTGAACCAATATGCCGGGAACTGAAAGCAGTTCAGCAGGTTTATTAACCACGATTAGATGATCATCTTCATAAACTGTCTCTAGTTTTTTTCCTTCGCCTTGGTTGATAAGGAATGGATTATCATCTACAGGCATCCCTTCCAGCATGTGTTTTAGGATAGGCTTGCATTTACCTGTACAGGCAGGATAGTATTGTTTGTGCTTCCTGACTTCAGATTTTGGAGATGCTCCCCACCAAAACTCAGCCATTACTATAGGTTTGAATCCGTGAAGGAAAGCATATTGAAGTAATTTAGGAGTTGCACATTCACCTGCACCGGCAGGAGGTTTGCCAAAAACGGTATCGCTAAATATGGAGTGAAGACTTTTTTCTTTGAGGTCTTTATTTAAGAAAGCATATTGCTCAAAAAGCTGTTGCTGTAATGCTGCCGATTTTTCCCTTCTTTCTTTCTTGAGACTTTCAATAGTATTTTCATATTTTGCCACTTCGAGATGCACCTCTTCCAGAGTTTTTTTCCATTGATTGGAAAGAAGTGAGAACTGGTGGTTGTCATAATGGCTAAAGCGTATTAAGTATGCTTCAAAACGAGCATAGTCAGTCTCGTTTATTATATTTTTCCTACGGTCACGCAGGCTTTTTCTGTAAGCCTTATTGCTTTTTAAACGTTTTTTAAACGCTGCTATTTCTTTTACAGACTGTGCCGTAAATTTTTCTAAATCCTCTTTTAGCTCGATATATCTTTCATCCTGTTCAATTTCCTTAACCTTATCATTAATGCTGTTAAGTATGTATTGTTCCTTAAGAAAAAAACTGTCTTCCACAAGCATATCAAAAACAGGAGGTACAAACATAGGATGGTCATTAGAATCGGCAAGTTTTCCTGAAAAAGCCGAAAGATATCCTAATCTGCCTTCTTCGTCCTGAATTACCAATACCCCAAACATTTTACCTATAACTAGTCCGGGTTGATTTTCTATAAGTCCGAAGTTATGGTTTAAATCAGTTTGATTTTCTAAGTATTCCTGTAATTGAGCTGTAGCAATTTTAGTGAGCGGGTGGGGTTCGTAAAAAAACGGAAAAGTAAAGCGCTCCGGTAAATCTATATCATTTATCAGGCTCTCAGGAAAATACGTAATTCTGTCTTTTGGATTGCTTACCACCGCTACAATTATTTTTTTGCGCGAAAGTAACTGATTTTGATTAAAAACTAAAAGAAAGCTACATTTGTTATCTATTATTTTGCAGGAATTTTATGGAATACGATAAGTTTATATTTTGCCTTGAGGCTGTTAATGATGTTGAAACAGATACCGAAACAGAAGTAGTAAGGAATCTGGAAAAGTTGGCTTATGAAGGAATAGACAGTATTTACAAGAGTTGTGATACAATAGAGGGAATGGAAGAAAGCCTTCAGATATTGCTTTATAATGACCATAATTTTAAAAATTATGAAATTATTTACCTGGTAATGAAAGGGGAGGCAAACAATATATGCCTTAACGGTTACTACTACAGTATTGAAGAAATAGCCGAGCTTTTTGAAGGAAGAATGAAAGGAAAAGTAATTCACTTTGCTAATTCAAAAATTTTAGATCTTGACGAAGAAGAAGCTCAGTATTTTTTAGATATTACAGGAGCTAAGGCCATTTCAGGATACGGAATTCCTTTTAGCGGTGTAAGCAGCATTAATTTGGACAAGATATTCTTCAGCCTTTTTCAGGATAGTGATGATGTAGTTGATATTGTAGAAGAGCTGCATGAAAAAACCTATGCGCTTTGTAAAAGGCTTGATTTTAGGTTGTATTATTAATTAGACTTTAAGCGATTTATATATGGAGATATTTAGCGATATAATAAGTTTAATTAACCTTTTATTTATCAAGCCTCTTTTGGTTACAGTTTTTATTTTACTTTTTTACAGAATTTTATCTAGCAGAAAAGATGTTGTCACAGAAGCTGTTTTAATTGTAAAATGGGGAGTGCTTTTGTATATTTTTCTTGATATAATTTTCTATTCAGTACTTTTAATTTTTCCTAATGAAGAATATGATTTTGTAAACAGGGCTACCGGGCCATATTGGTGGAGTTATTTAATAATGATGTTAGGACACCTTTTAATACCTCTGTTGCTGTTAGTAAAAAAGTTAGGTATAAACATTTATTTCCTGCTCTTTGTAAGTTTTGTAATTAATATAGGCTGGATGTTCGAGAGATTTGTAATAATTATGACGTCAATACACAGAGATTATGAACCGGATAGTTGGTCAGGTACTTCAATTCCTTTGTATGGAGATTGGTCATTACTATTAATAGGTGTTATTGAAGCTGTATTAGTATTGACTTTAGCCTATTTTTTAACTCTTAAATCTAAGAAAGAAGAAATCAGTACTAATTAATTTTTTCTAGACTATTTTCCATTCTGTATAAGTCCAGGTCTTTACCCCAGTAATCTTTCACGATTTCCTGAGTTTCAAAACCAAATTTCTGGTAGAATTTGTAGGCCAGCTGAGAGGTGCGCACCATTATTTTTGTAATGGTTTTAATTTCTTTTAATTTCTTAATCCTGTATAGGGTAAAGGTAGTACCAAGTCCGGCGCCCTGATGCTCCGGATGAAAAAAATCCCACGAAAGAATACCTGTGGTTTTATCTTCAGAAATATTAAAGCCTCCCGCACCTACAATTTCGTTATGCAGTAATATTACAAAATAGCTGTAAATGTGTTTATCCAGATAATCAATAAGGTCCTGTTCTTCTTCGGGAGCAAAATATTTTGGAATATTAAGACGAAGCAGCTTTATAAGAGATTCTCTATCAAGAGGAGTATATTCTCTTATTGTAATCATCTCTTGTAGAATAATATCCTGAAGCCTACAATAATTAGGCATACAGCTAATGCCCTTATGATAATATGGCTTTTTATCCTGTGAGAAAAATAGGCTCCTAACTGAGCTCCGGGTACTACTCCTAAGCTTAGATAAACGATGGTAAGAATAATTTCGTTATTGCTGTATGTTCCGCTAAAGGCATGGGTAATAACACTAACCGTAGCCATTACAGCTAAAATAAAGTGTGAGGTAGCTGTTGCAATATGAACAGGGAAACGCAACCAGTTTACCATTGCGGGTACGTGTATAATACCTCCGCCAATACCTAAAAGAGGGGAGATGTAGCCTACAAATACACTTATTATAGCTCCAAAAGATTGTTTGTAGCTATATTCATAAGTTGTTCCGGCCTTATCGGTAAGTTTAGTGTGCTTGTATCCTTTTCCGGTAACCTGAGTTATTTTTTGTGCAACAACCTTTCGGTTTTTGAAGAAAAGGTAGATTGATAATACAACGAGTAGTATACCGAAGATAATATTAAATGTTTTTTGGTCTATATATTTAACGGTCCATACACCTAATATAGATCCCGGGATGGTGTATAAGGCAAATGTAACACCTGCTTTATAATCTATCCTTCCTGATCGTGCATAGGCAAATGAACCCGATATGGAATTTAAGGCAACTACAGCTATAGAGATTGCGGTTACGGTTTCAGGTTCAAACTGAGGGTAAAAGAACAAAAGAAAAGGAACAAGGATAAAGCCTCCTCCAGCTCCAATAAGTGTTCCGACAGTTCCTATAATTAATCCAACAATGATGAGTAGTAGTGTGTTTTCCAAATCGGAGTTTTAAATTTAAAATATTAAGAGATTAATATCTCTAAATGGTATATTAAACCAGTCGGCTATAGATCTGTTGGTTAGTAACCCGTGATAGAAATATATACCGTGTTTTAAACCATAATTACAGCGTATTGAGCTTTCTATACCACCATCTTCGGCCATTTGAAGTAAAAACGGACTAATGATATTACTGATAGACATTGAAGCCGTTTTAGAATAGCGTGACGGTATATTAGGAACGCAATAGTGAATTACATTGTTCTTAATAAATGTCGGCTTTTCGTGAGTGGTAATTTCCGAAGTTTCAAAGCATCCACCCGTATCAATACAAACATCAATAATAACAGCACCTTTTTTCATGTGCTCTACCATGGTTTCGCTAACTACAATAGGAGTACGTTCTTTTCCGCGCATTGCACCTATGGCTACATCACAACGCATAAGGGCTTTTAATAATACCTTTTCCTGTATGGTTGATGTAAAAATGCGTTGGTTAAGATTGTTTTGCAACCTGCGCAGCTTATTGATGGAATTATCAAACACTTTTACGTTAGCACCAAGTCCAAGCGCGGTTCTGGCAGCATATTCGGCAACCGTTCCTGCGCCCACAATAACAACCTCAGTAGGAGGAACACCGGTGATATTACCCAACAGAAGGCCTTTACCTATTTTTTGGTTTATCATTAACTCTGATGCTATAAGCACAGATGCGGTTCCTGCAATTTCACTTAACGATTTTACGGCAGGGTAAGAGCCGTCTTCGTCCTTAATGAATTCAAAAGCCAGGGCTGTTATTTTTTTAGAAGTCAGAGCCTCAAAATATTCTTTTTTCTGGGTTTTTAACTGAATGGCAGAGATGATAAGTGTTTGCTGATTCATCATCTCAATCTCCTTAACTGTAGGTGGTTCTACTTTAAGAATAACCGGGCAGCCAAATACTTTTTTTGTATCATTTGTTATTTCGGCGCCTGCGTCGCTGTATTCTTTATCAGTATAGCTGGAACTCAATCCTGCACCTGCTTCAATCATAACACGGTGGCCATGAGCCGTAAGCGAAGTTACTGCATCGGGTGTTAGGCAAATTCTTCTTTCCTGATAAGATGTTTCTTTGGGAATACCTATAAACAGGTTACTTCGTTGCTTTCCTACTTCAAGTTTCTCCTCCTGCGGAAGCAATTGCTGTTTTGTAAACGGTGTTAACGACATGGTTTGGCTGAAAAAATTTGATACAATTTACAAAAATTATACTAAGTTAAATAACTATTTTACAACTAGATGCCTCTTTCCGTCCGGCAGTTGTTTTATGGTAATTGTAGTGTGGTCTAAAGGTATAAGGTTAGGTGTTTTTTCCGGCCATTCTATAAGGCAAAGATTGCCTGAATAAAAATACTCATCAAGCCCCATATCATAAGCTTCTTCTTCGGTATTTAAACGATAAAGGTCAAAATGGTAGAGTATATCGCCATTTTCTGTTTCATATTCGTTTACCAGAGAAAAAGTAGGGCTGGAGGTCATGTCCTTAACTCCCAGCTGTTTTGCTATAGCTTTAATAAGTGTTGTTTTACCTACACCCATACCTGCATGAAACAGCACAGTCTTTTTCATGTCATGTGCCAGTATCTGTTTAGCAGCATTATCAATCTCCTCAAGGGAAAAAGTCAGTTCCATATAATTAACCTATTTTGGGTTAAACACTAAAAACGGAATAATCATTTCTTCCAGTGAAATACCACCATGCTGGTAGGTATTTCTGTAATAGCTTACATAATGATTAAAATTGTTTACATAAGCCAGGAATAAATCGTTTTTAGCAAAAATAAAAGAACTGCTCATATTTACAGCAGGAAGCTGTATACTTTTTGGATCTTTTACATGATAAACATCACGATCTTCAAAAGTAAGGCTTCGTCCTGTTTTATAACGCAGGTTAAGACTTGTGTTTCTGTCTCCTATAACTTTAGAAGGGTTTTTTACATTTATGGTACCGTGGTCTGTAGTCAGGATAAGCTTAAAGCCCATTTGCTGAGCCTGTTGTATCATTTCCAGTAACGGAGAATTTTTAAACCAGCTTAATGTAAGCGAGCGGTAAGCCTTGTCGTTACTTGCCAGTTCTTTTACCACATCCATTTCGGTTTTGGCGTGAGACAGCATATCCACAAAGTTGTATACTACAGTGGTAAGGTCATTGTTTTTAAGTCCCTTAAAGTTGTCTACAAGTTTTTTACCGTCTTTAAAGTTGGTTATTTTATAATATTCCTGTTTGATGTTAAGACCTAAACGGCGAAGCTGTTCGGTTAGGAACTCGGCCTCATAAAGGTTTTTACCGCCATCGTCCACATCATTTTTCCAGTATTGTGGATATTTCTTCTCCATTTCCAATGGTGTTAAACCAGAGAAGATGGCATTACGTGCATACTGAGTGGCAGTTGGCAGTATGGAATAGTAGGCATTTTCTTTTTCAAGCTTGTAATGATTGTTTACTACGCTTTCAAAAGCTTTCCATTGGTCATACCTAAGATTATCAACCACAACAAAAAGTATAGGTTGTTTCTTTTGAATTTCAGGCACAACAAGTTGTCTGAACAGGTTATGTGAAAGTACCGGTTTGTCATCTTCTTTAGGATTAAACCAGTCTTCGTAATTTTTCTCTATGAATTTACCAAACTGTGAATTAGCCTCTAATTTTTGAGATTCCAGTATTTCTATCATACTGTGGTCTTCAATGTTTTCGAGCTCAATTTCCCAGAAGATAAGTTTTTTGTAAAGGTCTACCCAGTCCTCATAACTGTTTACCATAGAAAGATCCATGGATATTTTACGGAACTCTTTTTGGTAATCAAGTGTAGTTTTCTCTGATACCAGTCTTGAGATGTCAAGGTTTTTCTTTAAGCTAAGCAGTATCTGGTTAGGGTTTACCGGTTTTATAAGATAATCGGCAATTTTAGACCCGATAGCCTCTTCCATAATGTATTCTTCTTCACTTTTGGTAATCATAATTACCGGAACAGAAGATTTTTTCTCCTTCATTTCGGCAAGCGTTTCTAATCCGCTTAGTCCGGGCATATTTTCATCAAGGAATACTATATCGAAGTTTTCTTCGTCAAAAAGATCAAGTGCATCCTGCCCGTTATTGGCAGTAGTAACTTTATAGTTCTTTTTTTCAAGAAAAAGTATATGTGGTTTTAAAAGGTCAATTTCATCATCAACCCATAATATCTTTATTTCATTCATAATTCTGGTAGTTATTCTGCATAAAATTATCTTGCAATTTAACGCTAAATCCCCATTTTAGTATTAATTATTTTATAAAAATAACCCCTAACAACAAAAAAAGCGCAAGTATATACTTACGCTTTTAAGTTAGGTTGCTGTAACACTATTTTTTACCTTTTTTGTAAATAGGTATCAGGTAGGAAACAGTATAATTAAATCCGGTTCCAAAGCTACCTTCATAAGTTCGGTTAAAGCCCGGAATGTATAGATTATCAAAGTTATCAGGCTTATTGTTTACGATAAGTGTCTTAAGCCTTAAGCTAAAACCAAGGAAAAGGTTGTTTACCAGTTCTGCCTTTACACCGGCTACAAATTCAAGCCAATGTGCATTTAACCCGGTGTATTCCTGATTAGGATATATTATAGTTGGGTCATAATATCCTGACGGATCATAAATCTGGTAACTGTTAAGGGTTTGGCTAAAACTGCTTACCCCATAACGCATACCTACATAGATCATGTTTTGCATGTCCAGCCAGTTCTCGTAAGTATTATAATCAAACCCTACTTTAAGATAGGTTCCGTTTGTGGTAAAGTTTAACTGGTCGTCATCAACAGTAATTTTTGTATTTCCTATTTCGGCCGCAGCAAAGAATTTTTGAGAAAGCCTGTAATCACCTACAATTTCAAAGCCCTGAAACTTATCGTCATAAATAGAGCGTGCAGCAGTATATAGGTCGGCACCTATACGAAGGCCATAACGCTGATTTTTTAAAGGGGTGTTTACTATTGTATCCTGTTCCTGTTGTGAAAATGCTGATGTAAAAACCAACATTAAAACGACACTAAAAATAAATTTTGACATGTACTTCATCTGAGGTTTCAATGTTAGGCTGTTCTATTGTATAATCCTGTATCCAAAGACCGTCTGCATCCTGAGAATCATCTACCTGTGGGTTAGGATCATCCTGTATATTTGGGTTAAGTATAAAATTAGATTTAAAACCGCAGGCTCTGGAAACATAAATTTCGTTGTGCAGGTATTTAAAAGTAATAGCGTCTTTGTTATAGATGGTATCGCTGTTTACTTTTTTACCCAAGCTGAAAACCCATTGCGATTCTTCATTATTAGTCCTTAGGGGTACTAATATTTTATTAGTATTTAAATATGTTTTGTAACTCGGAAGGGTATCGCCATCAGTTGTGAAATATTGAAAATAAGTTACATTTTTTAGTACAGTACGGTTGTCTTTGTCATAAAACTCAACCACCAGATTTGGGGTAGTAACAGTACCTTCTGCACATATATCGTCTTTTTCACAACTCAAAAAGCCTATGGCTGCTAGGAGTAGGAGAAAAGAACCTGTAATTATTTTTTTCATATTGATAAGGCGGATATTAAATTATCGTTTTTCCAAAAGTACAACATTTTCCACATGATGCGTTTGCGGGAACATATCTACAGGGCGTACACGAGTAACTTTATATTTTTCGTCCATTAAAGCAAGGTCACGTGCCTGTGTAGCTGAGTTACAGCTTACATATACTACTTTCTCCGGTGCAATTTTTAAAATTTGCTCTACCACATCTTTATGCATACCATCGCGTGGTGGATCGGTAATAATTACATCCGGCTTGCCATGAGTACTGATAAATTCTTCGTTGAATACAACTTTCATGTCTCCTACAAAAAACTCGCAGTTGGTAATATTATTACGCTTAGCATTTTCCTTAGCATCAGCAATCGCTTCCGGTACGGCTTCAACACCAACAACCTTTTTAGCCTTTTTAGAAACAAACTGAGCAATTGTACCTGTACCTGTATACAAATCGTATACCAATTCGTTACCTGTTAGTCCGGCAAATTCGCGAGTTATCTTATAAAGCTCAAAAGCCTGGTCAGAATTAGTCTGGTAGAAAGACTTGGCATTAATACTGAACTTAAGCCCTTCCATTTCTTCCAGTATATAATCACGCCCTTTATATAGTTTAATATCCTGATCGTAAAGCGTGTCGTTAGCCTTGCTGTTAATTACATATTGTAATGAGGTAATTTGTGGGAAACGCTCTGCAAGGAAATCCAGTATAAGCTCACGCTTTTCTTTATCATCTTCAAAAAACTGTATAAGTACCATTATTTCTCCAGTAGAGGCAGTACGTATCATCAGTGTACGAAGAAGCCCTTCGTGGTTACGCGGATTAAAGAATGTAAGTCCGTTTTTATTGGCAAAGTCCCTTATCTCATTTCTTATGGCATTGCTTGGGTCTTCCTGCAGGCTGCAATGGGTAATGTCAAGAATCTTATCCCACATTTTAGGAATATGGAATCCCAGGGCATTAGCATTATCAATTTCTTTTCCGCTTTGAATCTCTTCTTCAGTCATCCAACGGCTGTTGGAAAAAGAGAATTCCATCTTATTACGGTAAAAGAACTGTTTTTCCGATCCTAATATAGGTTCAAAATCAGGCAATTCTATTTTACCAATACGCTTAAGGTTGTTATATACTTCCTGATTTTTATAGAAAAGCTGCTGGCTGTATTTCATTTTTTGCCATTTACAGCCTCCGCAAGAGCCAAAGTGACTGCACACAGGGTCTATTCTGTGTTCAGAATATTCATGAATGTTAATGGCTTTTCCCTCGTAGTACGACTTTCTTTTTTTGAAAGTCTGAATATCTACCACATCACCAGGAACCACGTTTGGTATAAATATAACTTTTCCGTCGGGAGCTTTAGCTACCGATACGCCTTTAGCGCCTGCATCAAGAACTTTGACATTGTCAAACACTATCTTGTCTGATCTTTTTCTTCCCATGCGGCAAAAATAAGCTATTGCTTATAAAATTTAAATATTTTTGTAATTAAACTCTTTATACTACAATAATGGCTTTATACTTAGCGCTTTTCAGGGGGATAAATGTTAGCGGAAAAAAAATCATAAAGATGGAAGATCTTAGGAAGCTCATGGATGCCGAAGGATACAAAAACGTGAAAACGTACATACAAAGTGGTAATGTGATTTTTGAGTCAGATGAAACTTCTAAATCAAAAATAGCTGCGGCTATTGAAGTTATGATTGAAAAACAATACGGATTTGAAGTGGTTGTTTTTGTAGTGGATATAGACGATGTTAACAAGGCAGTAGCTAATAATCCTTTTGCCAAAAAAGGAGAGTTAGAGGAAGGAACTAAAAAGCTGTATGTAACTTTCCTTTCGGAAAAGCCATCTGTTGAGAATATGAAAAAATTACAACATGCTCCTATAGGGGAAGACATAATAGAACTGAAAGGTGATATTTTATATTTTAAACTGGTTTCTAAAGCATCTGAAACTAAACTTTCCAATAACCTTATAGAGTCTAAGCTTAAGGTAAGGGCAACTACCAGAAATTGGAATACAACCCTAAAACTGCAGAGTATGATGGAAGATTATGAGTAACGACTTACAATTTTAATCTTTTGTTAAATTTAAGTAGTTCATAATATGTTGCTTAACAATTGAGTAACTTTATAAGGAATTAAAAAACAACTACAAAAAAGAATTTACTTATGAAGAGAAATGCAACAGCCGTTTGGGAAGGCTCATTAAAAGAAGGAAACGGTAAAATTAGTACCCAGAGTGGCGTTTTAAATAACACACAATATTCATTTAAAACCCGTTTTGAGGATGGAAATGGTACCAATCCTGAAGAACTAGTAGCGGCTGCCCATGCAGGTTGCTTTACCATGCAGTTAACT
Organism: Flavobacterium alkalisoli; assembly: GCF_008000935.1. Lineage (NCBI taxonomy): Bacteria > Pseudomonadati > Bacteroidota > Flavobacteriia > Flavobacteriales > Flavobacteriaceae > Flavobacterium > Flavobacterium alkalisoli. The sequence goes on along the minus strand of NZ_CP042831.1, from coordinate 3,192,733 downwards.
GCTTATATAAATGAGGCAGGTTTTGATGTAGCTTCTATTGAAACTAAATGTGATATCGACTTTCAAAACGGGAGTATTGTAGAGTCGCATTTGTCATTAATAGCGAGAATTGATGATATAAGTACGGAACAGTTTCAGGAACTGGTTAAAAAAGCTGAAACCAACTGCCCTATATCAAGACTGCTTAATACAAAAATCACGTCGAATGCAACGCTTGTGCAGAACTAGATAAATTACAAAGGTTACTTAAGGCCCCTTATTAAAGGGGCTTTATTTATTTAAGGGATTTGTATATTTGGCATATCAATCTCCAATCAAATGAACCGTTTTGACAGAATAACTGCAATACTAATACAACTGCAGTCTAAAAAAGTAGTAAAAGCACAGGATCTGGCCGACAGGTTTGATATAAGCCTTCGTACCGTATACCGCGATATCCGAACACTGGAAGAGGCAGGTGTTCCTCTTTATGGTGAAGCAGGGGTGGGGTACTCAATAGTGGATGGCTATAGATTACCTCCTGTTATGTTTTCCAGGGAAGAAGCGATGGCTTTTTTAACCGCCGAAAAGCTCATGGAAAAGTTTACCGATGCCTCACTTCAAAATCATTTTTCTTCTGCCATGTATAAGGTTAAGGCTGTTTTAAGAGGAACAGAAAAAGACCTTGTTGAGAATCTTGAAAATCAGATTATAGTAAACCAGAGAAAGCGTAATAATATACCTCCCGGCAATATACTGGATACACTACTTAAAGCCGTATCTGACAAGCTCGTTGTAAAGATGGAATACAGGGCTTTTGGTAACGAACAGACTTCTGAAAGAAAAATAGAACCAATAGGTATATTTCATGAAAATGAGAATTGGTATACTATAGGCTACTGCCATTTAAGGCAAAGCTACAGGCAATTTAGAATTGACAGGGTAATAAATATATTCCTTACCGATGAACAACAGCAGGAACGAACCTCTCTTAAGGAGTATTATGAGATGAAGGAAGAAGCCAGGGCTACACTTACAATGCGAAGAGTTGTAATAAAAGTAGAGAAGTCTATAGCATTATACATACAGGAACGTAGGTATTATTATGGATTTGTTTCTGAAAGGGCAGTAGACGACTGTATAGAGATGACATTTTTAACGCAATCGCCCGAGGAAGGCTTTGCCAGATGGTTTATAATGTTTGCGGATCATGCAGAAATAGTTGAACCTCAGTCTTTAAAAAAAGATATAAAAAAGCTTTTGGAAAGAATTTCAAAAAAAATTGAAGCTTAAAAATCCTGCTGACATACTGTTGTCACAAACCGTGGTTTACTTTGTCTTGTCAAACAATAAACCACAACAGTTATGGATTTAATTAAGTTATTACAAAGAGAAATGAATCAGGAAGCTTTAACAACCCGCAAAATGCTTAGCAGGGTTCCTCCTGAAAAATTTGACTGGCAACCTCATCCTAAGAGTATGACGCTTGGAAGACTTGCCTCTCACGTTGCCGAGTTACCGGGATGGGTAGCAATGGTAGTAGATACTGATGAACTGGATTTTGCTAATAATCCGTATGAACCTAAGGATGTAAAGAACACAGGAGAATTACTGGACTATTTTGAAGATTCTTTAAAAAACGGCAAAGATGCTTTAAATAGGGTAAATATTGAGCAGTTCTCAGAGCCCTGGACACTTCGTAACGGAGATCAGGTTTACAGTACAGAGCCTAAGTATGATGTAATCCGTATGGCACACTCGCAGGTAATTCACCACAGGGCACAATTAGGAGTGTATTTAAGGCTTCTTAATATACCTATACCGGGTAGCTATGGACCAAGTGCCGACGATGTTACCTTTTAAGGTTAAAAATACAATAAAATTACTAATCCCTCACTGCAGTATTGCGTGAGGGATTTTTATTTACATTTTAATCAGTTTAAGCTGTAAATCGTTTAAATTTTATTAATTTGCAGTAAGGATGATTTCTCTCCTAAAACAAAGCAGGAATTGTAAAGTGAAAATTAAAAATTAAGATTACAATGTCAGTTTTAGAAAAATTGAGTTCGGCAGATGCCATTGCTTTAGAAGACAAATATGGAGCACACAATTATCACCCGCTTCCTGTGGTGTTAAGTAAAGGTGAAGGTGTTTATGTTTGGGATGTGGAAGGAAAAAAATATTATGATTTTCTATCGGCATATTCAGCAGTAAATCAGGGTCATTGCCACCCGAAAATTGTTGGTGCAATGATGGAGCAGGCTCAAACTCTTACGCTTACATCAAGAGCTTTTTACAACGACCAGTTAGGTAAGTATGAAAAGTTCATAACAAACTATTTTGGATTTGATAAGGTATTGCCGATGAATACCGGTGCCGAAGCGGTTGAAACAGCTATTAAGCTTTGCCGAAAATGGGCTTATGAGAAAAAAGGTATTGCCGAACAACAGGCTAAAATAGTAGTTTGTAAAAACAACTTCCACGGAAGGACTACAACTATTATCTCTTTCTCTAATGATGAAGGAGCCAGAAAAAACTTTGGCCCTTATACAGAAGGTTTTATTAAGATAGAATATGATAATCTTGAAGTATTAGAAAATGCTTTAAAGAATGATAAAGATATTGCAGGTTTCCTTGTAGAGCCTATTCAGGGCGAGGCAGGAGTTTATGTTCCTTCAGAAGGCTACCTTGCAAAAGCTAAAGCACTTTGTGAAGAACATAATGTATTATTTATTGCTGATGAAGTACAAACAGGTATTGCAAGAACAGGTAAGCTTCTTGCTGTTAATCATGAAAATGTGCAGCCTGATATCCTTATTTTAGGGAAGGCACTTTCAGGAGGCGCATATCCGGTTTCTGCAGTTTTGGCAAATGATGCTATCATGAATGTTATTAAGCCGGGTCAGCATGGTTCTACTTTTGGGGGTAACCCTGTGGCTGCTGCAGTAGCAATTGCAGCACTTGAAGTAGTACAGGAAGAAAAACTTGCTGAAAATGCGGAAAGACTGGGATTTATTTTCCGAGAAAAAATAAATCAATATATTAGCAACAGCAATGTTGTTACTTTAGTAAGGGGTAAAGGTTTACTTAATGCTATAGTAATTAATGATACTGAAGACAGTTCAACAGCTTGGGATATATGTGTTAAGCTTAAAGAAAACGGACTTTTGGCAAAACCTACCCACGGAAACATTATTCGTTTTGCACCACCATTGGTAATGAATGAAGAGCAGCTTTCAGACTGTATCAGTATTATTACAACTACGCTTAAAGAATTTGAGAAATAATAAAAACCGATAACCAATTATTAATTAAATATTTTTCTATGGAAAACAATTCCGCATTTGAGTCATTTGAATTACAATTAACAAATGAATCTAAAGATTTTTTACGTGAAGCCGGTAAATGGGCAAACTTTTTAGGTATACTTGGGTTTGTAGGTTTAGGACTTATAGTGATTGTAGCTTTTGGTGTAATGGCTATGGGTAATGCTTTTAGTAGTGCTATGGGAGCTGCTAGTCCTATGGGAGGGCTTGGTGGTGCTCTGGTAGGGGTAATCTATTTGTTGATGGCCCTTCTTTATTTCTTTCCTGTATTATATCTTTACAGATTTGGTTCAAGAGTTAAAAAAGCATTTGCTAATAACGATAGCGCTATGCTTACCTCTTCTTTCGAGAGTTTAAAGTCTCACTATAAATTTGTGGGTATTTTAGCTATAATCATGCTTTCTTTCTATGCGCTTGCTTTTATTATCGCTATTGTTGGAGGACTGGCAGCAGCTTCAATGTAATATATTAAATATAGTTTATAATAAAATCCCGCTTAAAGCGGGATTTTTTATTTAAAAAGATATAGTAAATTTGATGCTTTAATTTGATTTTGATGAAAACCGTATATATAATATTGATTTTTGCAGCAGCATTCCTTGCCTTGTTTGAGCAGTCTAAAGAACACCCTAACCAAATAATAATGGTTTTGGCCTTTGTATTTTTTGTAGTAGGATTAATGAGGCTTATGGCTAAGGTGCCAAGCAAAAATGCCGAAAATGAAGATAAGAACGATGAAGAAGTTTGAGATAGGTGATGAGGTAACTGTTTTGGATGATTCTTTTAGCGGAAAGGTGAAAGGATTTAAAAACGGTAAAATTGTTATAGAAACCCGTGAAGGTTTTGATCTTGATTTTGAAGAACACGAACTCGTTAAAATAAGCGGAGGAGGAGAGTTGAAATCTTTATTTTCTTCTCAAAGCCTTTCGTCTGTATTAAGAGACAAGGAAGAACCTAAAAAGAGAAGCTTCGTTAAAGAGAGACGCTCTAAAAAAGACGAGTTTGTTTTAGAGGTAGATCTTCATATAGAAAAACTGGTTCCTAATAAAAAAGGAATGTCTAATTATGATATTCTTACCTTACAAACCGAAACAGCAAAAAGACAGCTGGATTTTGCTATTAAAAACAGGATGCCTAAAGTAGTTTTTATTCACGGTGTAGGTGAGGGTATTTTAAAAGCCGAGCTCGATTTTTTATTGGGCAGGTATGATAATATTGTTTTTGGTGATGCCAATTATCAAAAATACGGTCTGGGTGCTACCGAGGTATACATAAAACAGAATCCTAACAGGTAATAAAAAAGGCAGCGTTAAGCTGCCTTTTTTATTACGGATAAATCCCAAAAGGATATTCTGTTTCGTCTTCCGGATAATAGTCCTGAATCTCAAATGTTTCTTCTGTATTACCTGAGTTTATAAATGTTATTCCAACTAAAGCTATATGATGTTCATAAGAGCCATCAATTTCACTAATAGTGGTCCTTACCCTTATTTCCCCTCCGTCACCATTCCATCTTTCAAGAGTAACCGGATTAACAGGAGGTACATTACTGCAAATTACATCTGATGAAAGGCTACCGGAGTAGATGTCAAAAATAATTCTGTTGTTTTCATCAAACTCATATACCCTGTATTCATCTCCCGGAGTTACCTCGTCTACAAAAAGGGTGTTTTTTGCTTCCGGTGTCAAGTCCAGTTTAAGGGCTTCGTAGTAAGCATTATATTTAAATATCAAACCGGCATCGCCATCGCAGTGCAGTACATCAATTTCATTATCATTGCTGTCTACAATAAATTCAAACTGATAGCTTTGTTGAGTAGTGTAAGTACCAAAACTTTGGTTTTCTATAACTGTACTTTGACCACCGTTAACAAATTCAAGATAGATTATAGTAATAACGTGCTGATAGCTGTTATTTTCAAGCTTTTCGGTTTGAATTCTTAATGTTCCTCCTGCAGAAGCGTTCCATTCTTCAATCACAATAGGGGATGATGGAGGGATGTCACTGCATATAACTGATGAGTTTGCCGTATTATTATAGTTACGGTAAATAACCTTATTGTTATTGCCTATTACTACTGTTTCATCACCTTCTACATTAGTAAAATATGAAGAGGGAATATCCAGTATAAGCATTTCGGTACCGTTATATTTATATAGTAGGTCGTTTAACGAACAATACTGTAAGGTTGCATTACCAAAATCAAAATTTTTAAACGTCATATCGCCGTCATCACAACTGATAAATAATATTACGCTTAAAATAGCCAGTAGCTTTTTCATAAATGTATTTTTCAACAAAAATAATGTTTTTAGCGAGTTAGTAAAACGTTTTTAAGGATGTATAGAATACAGGAACGATTTTTTATACATTTTAAGTAATTTTGCTGCTATGAAAAAAGCATATCTTGATAATGCCTCTACAACGGCAATGCGTCCTGAAGTAATACAGGAAATGACTGCTGTTATGACAGAAAATTTCGGTAACCCCTCATCAACCCATAGCTATGGACGTGCTGCAAAAGTTTTAATTGAAACAGCACGAAAAACTATTGCTTCACTTCTTAAGGCAGAAGCTAGGGAGATAATTTTTACCTCCGGAGGCACAGAAGCCGATAACTGGATATTAAGGAGTGCTGTAAAAGATTTAAAGGTTAAACGTGTAATTACTGCAAGAACAGAGCATCATGCCGTTTTACATACTGTTGAGGTTTTAGTGACGGAGTATGGTATTGAAGCAAAGTTTGTTAACCTTAACCCTGACGGATCGTTTAATTTAAATCATCTGGAAGAGTTGCTTGCTGAAAACATGCCAACTTTAGTTAGCCTGATACATGTTAATAATGAAACAGGGGTAATAGCCGACTTGCAAACTATAGGAACTTTGTGTAAACAGTATGGAGCATGGTTTCATTCGGATACTGTGCAATCAATAGGGAAGACCGAATTTGATTTGCAAAACCTTCCGATAGACTTTATGGCTGCCAGTGCCCATAAGTTTCATGGACCTAAAGGGGTAGGATTTGCTTTTGTAAGAAAAAATACTCCGCTTCATGCCATGATTTACGGAGGCGAGCAGGAAAAAGGGATGAGAGCAGGTACAGAGGCAATACATCAGATAGCAGGAATGGCAAAGGCACTTAAATTGTCTTATGACAATCTTGAAGAAGAAAGAAACTATATATTTTCACTAAAACAATATTTTATAGAAAAACTTGATGCAGAAATACCGGGTTATCGAATTAACGGAGAGGGTGCAGATCTTTTTTATAATATAACCAATGTATTATTACCGCTAGCAGACGATAAAACCTCTATGATACTTTTTAATCTTGATATGAAGGGAATTGCCGTATCAAGAGGCAGTGCCTGTCAGAGTGGTAGTATAAGGCCCTCACATGTATTACAGGAAATGCTGTCAGAAGAAGATATCAAGAAACCTTCTTTAAGGATTTCCTTTAGTCATTACAATACCAAAGAAGATATCGATTTACTTATTGATGCCTTAAAATCTATTTAAATACTTCCTAATACATAAAAATTATACCAATAACTAGGTATTGGAGTACATTTAATATGGTGTTATATTTGTTAGTAAGCTTATAAAACACAATGGTTTAGTTTTATATTAATTACTATCTTGTAGTATAGCATGGTTAATTGAATGTACTCATGATTAGAGCATTTTTGTTTAAACTTTTTGTGTTTTTACTGTTTAGTAATTGTATGCCTCTAATTGCACAGCAATCTACAGGCTACGAAGATGTTTTTTATATTAACGGACCTAACAGCGAACATTTATCTAAGTATACTACATTTTGGGTTGACAAAGAGCTAAAGGGTTCTCTAAATAATGCAGTTAAGGCTTTAAACGAAGGAAGTTTTGAACACTGGAAGATAAATACCACCCTTAATTTAGGACAAAATCCATATCCTTTGTGGTTACATTTAAGAGTTAAAAACATGTCTGATGAGTTCCATCATTATTGGTGGAGTGTGTATAGTCAGGCAGATTATATGTTCGTTTATGAAAAAAAACCGGAAGGTTGGATTGTTACAGATACTATTGCAAAAGCTGTATTGAAGAAAGACAGAAAATTACCGGTTAGGTTTTTAGCAAAGGATTTTGAGATGAAATATGGAGAAGAAAAAGATATCCTTATTAAAATAGTAAATCCGAGACATTTGCAAAATGCCATAACCGACTTTACAACACCGGATAATAATCTTTTATGGGAAAAGAATTTTTACTGGAATATAGGCTTCTTTCTCGGATGTTTTTTGTTTATAGGTGTAATCAGCTTAGTAATCGCAGGCATATTAAGGGAAACTGTTTTTTTTCAGTATGGGTTATATCTATTTTTAATAGTTAGTGTTATGCTACTTCAGGAAATAATGGTTACTGTAATTGATGTAGACAGCTTGTTTTATTTTTTTAACAGACTGCATTCTCTACCGTTAATTATAATATCCTTGGCAGTGCATTTCGAAATATTGGCATATATACTCAATATTAAAAAATACAGATCTAAACCGGTAATTTTATTTAGAAAAATAAATAGGGGGATTTTATTATACGGAATAATAATAGCCATACTCTATTTTGTGTTTATGGAAAAGCTTCATTTTGGACAGTTTTTATATTCGTTGATATGGAAAATAAGTGTTGCTTTAGCTTTTATAGTAGTTGTAAATACTTTTGCTATGGTTGTAACACTTATGAATAGCCGAAAGCAACTTATAACGGGTATACTCTTAGGGCTTATATTACTTTATTTAAATCCTGCAGGATACTTTATAAACTATTCAGGAATGTTTAATTATTACAGAATAACCTATCCGAACTATTTTTATTGGATTGTATGTGCAGAACTCTTGATTTTAGGAGGTGTGGTTACCTGGAGATACCGTAAGACCATTACAGATAATTATAAACTTATTAAAGAAAAAGCTATTCAGGAAGAAAGGGCTTTACAAAGAGAAGTTGAAATACAGGAACAGGAACGGCAACAGATTGCGCGTGACCTGCATGATGATTTAGGTACCACCATAAGCGCAATTAAACTTATTATAACCAATAGTTATGATGATGATAAAACCCTTGTTAATATGATAAATAAAGCGAATACTGATGTGAGACACTTTTTTTCGAAACTATCATTAGAACAAGGTAAAAATGAAAATATAGTAGAAATAATCAGGACAAAAATAGCCGAATTGAACCGTATAGGTAATGTGGACCTAAGCTTCATTACCGTAGGGGATGAGTTGACTCTACCTGATTATCTTACACAGCCACTTTCGCGTATTGCGGTTGAGTTACTCTCTAATGTTATAAAGCATTCTGAAGCAACTGAAGCCACGATACAGTTATTAATAGAGAAAAGGGAGGTACAGCTTATTGTAGAAGATAATGGTATTGGGTTTGACCTAAAAGAAAAGAAAGGGAAAGGAATGGGTTTGGAGAATATTTATTCGCGAACTAACAGATGGAACGGTGAAGTACATTTATCAAGCAATCATTCCGGGACTACTGTAATTATAACTATACCTTACTAATATGGAAACAACATATAATATAGTAATTGTTGATGATCACAGACTTTTTGCAGAAGGTCTTGAGCGTATACTTATGGATGAGCCTGATTTTAGTCTTCAGGGTATTTATAGTAATGGCAATGAACTCTTACATCATTTAAACAGTAAAAAACCAAATCTTGTTATGCTGGATATTCAAATGGCAGGTATTGATGGTTTAGAATTATGCAAAAAGATAAAATCTAATTATACAGATATAAAAGTAATATTGATATCGATGTTTGAATCGAACACTATTATAAATGAAGCCAAAAACAATGGGGCTGACGGTTATATACCCAAAACTACTGATGCCTCAATGATGAAAAAGACTATACATGATATTCTTGAAGGAAGTCCTGTTTATTTAAGACCAATAGCAGAAGAGTGTAAAGAAGAGAACAGCTCGTTACCTAATTTCCATTTAATTAGTAAAAGGGAAAGGGATATTATTAAGCTGATAAAAAAAGGCTATACCTCTAAAGATATGGCCGACGAACTTAATATTAGTCAGTACACTGTTGAAACTCACAGGAAAAACATACTCAAAAAGCTAAACCTTAAATCGGTTAAAGATTTAATAGGCTTAGCTTATGAATATGATTTGTGATTCTAAGTGTTAGCCTTGTACTTATTATAGAAATAAGCAGGCAGGTATCCTAAATTTAAAAGTAAAATACCCATGCATAGCTGCATGCTTGCTGAAGGCCAGTGCATAATTTTAAAAAGGATACCATTTCCAATCAAAAAGAAAGCTAAGAAGCCAGCTACATAAAATAACTTTTTCATAATTTAAAGTTTTTATAGTTAATAATGTTTATTTAAATGCATTTTTATAAAATGTATATGAGTTAAAAAATAAGGCTATTAGCCTTATAATTATTGATTATTATTGTTTTATGAGTTTCTTATATAAGCAAGTTTATATCTATGATAAAAATATAAGGGAAGAAAAGTAGTAATTAAAAGTAAAAAGCCTATTGCTAATGATATACTTGCAAATGGCCAATGCATAAATTTAAACAGCATGCCTATACAAATTAAAGAACTGCTTGTAAAACCGGATATTGCTACAGCTTTTTCTCGTTTCATGTTTTTCCTAAACATTGTTTCTAAATAAGCATTTCTTTGTAAAGCTCTTATTTCACTGTATCCGCCAAAATTTTTAATTGCTTTTTTATGCGCCGTATCAAAATCGTCAAATTCCCTGTTTTCAATATAAGTACAGATGTGATCTAATACATCGTTATGAAGTTCTTCAGATGTCAACCCGTAAAGCTTCAGATTATCTGAAATAAAATCTATTTCCTGTTCTGTTAATCTCATTTTGCCAGTTCTTTTTGTTTAAAAATTATAGAAAGAGTTTCAATAAAATTAGTAAGCTCAACCGTAACTTTTTCAGCAGCTTTTTTACCGTCATCCGTAACCTGGTAGTATTTTCTAACCCTTTTTCCTATATATACTTTTTCGGTATTCAGTATGCCTTCTGCTTCCAGTCTGTGCAATATTGGGTAGAGGGCACCTTCAGATATATCTATTTTTCCCTTTGTTATGTCCTTTACCGTTTGGGTAATTTCATAACCATACATTTTTCCTTTGTCGTTCAACAATTTCAGGATAATGGGCTGTAATGTTCCTTTTGTTAGTTCTTTACTATACATATTGTAAATATACATTTTATTTAAATGTATTAATAAAATAACGACATTTTATTTTGTTTAGTATAAGGGAATAAAAAAAGGAGCCCATTTGGACTCCTTAATTTTTATTTTAAATGTGTTTCAAAATAATCAGCTATTTTGTGGTTTAGGTGAATTCTGTCTTTTCCGCGAACATTATGCTCGTGAGTAGGGTAAAGGAAGTAATCAACCTGTTTGCCGGCAGCAATACAAGCGTTTATGAACTCCATACTATGTTGTTGAACAACTACATTGTCCTGAGCACCATGTATCATTAAAAGCCTTCCTTTTAATTGGTTTGCTTTATTAACTATGCAGGCTTTCTCATAACCTTCAGGATTTTCCTGAGGCATATCCATATAACGCTCGCCATACATAACCTCATAATATTTCCAGTCGCATACCGGGCCTCCGGCAATACCAACCTTAAAAGTATCAGAATGGTTAAGCATTAATGAACTTGCCATAAAACCACCAAAACTCCAGCCATAAACTCCTATCTTATCCTGATTTACAAAAGACTTAGATTTCAGGAATTCTATTCCCTTCATTTGGTCAGCCATTTCGTTTTGACCTAAGTTTCTGTGTATAACATGTTCAAAGTCACGACCACGGGCATCACTACCTCTGTTATCAAGTGTAAATACTACATAGCCTTGTTGTGCCATATAGTAATCAAATAAAGATGCGCCTCCTAACCAGTCGTTATTAACTAATTGGGCATGAGGACCTCCATAAACATATACCATTACCGGATATTGTTTGTTAGCATCAAAGTTACTAGGGTAAATTAGTCTGCCGTTTAGCGGAGTTTTTCCATCGGCAGCAGTAATTGTTACCAATTCCATTTTAGGTAACTCAGTTACACCTGTGTAAGGATTATTAGCTTTAAATAAAGAAGTGGTTTTTTTGTTAGCTGTATTTATAATGCTTACATCATTAGGGGTAGTGGTATTACTAAAGCTGTCTAAAGCTAAAGCACCGTCGCTACTAACCATTACAGAGTGTGTTCCCGAGCCTGTAGTGATTTGTGTTGTTTTACCAGACTTAAGGTTTACCTGGTATAAATGTCTGTCCAGTCCATTATTTGCAGTACCTACATAAGATACCGATTTACCTTTAGTATCAAAATCTAATAACTCTGTAACTACAACATCGTTATAACCTAAGTTTTTAAGTAGTTTACCATCAGTATTGTATAGATACAATTGCTCATATCCGTCTTTCTCTGTTCTGTATAAAAACTCTGTATTGCTGTTAGGAACAAAAGTAAGTTCGTGTAAAGGTTCAACATAAGTTGAAGACTGCTCTTCAAAAAGGGTTTTTACAAAATTACCGGTCGTAGCTTCATACTTATTAAGCTTTAGATGGTTTTGCTCGCGGTTAAGTACACCTACATAAATATATTTGTTATCTGGACTCCATGTAACACAAGTTAAGAACTGTTCTTTAGGGCCTTCTGTTTTTAAAGTTGTTTTAGCGTTACTGGCTACGTTGTAAACAACCAGAGTAACTTCTTCACTTTTCATACCCGCCATAGGGTATTTAATATCTTTTTCTGTAGCGATACGCTGACCGAAATCCACTAGAGGATAATCAGCAACCATAGTTTCGTCTTTACGGTAGTATAAAAGCATTTTACTGTCCGGAGACCACCACATACCTTTATTTATACCAAATTCCTGACGGTGAACATAATCACTTCCGTTTACAATACCTTTATCAGTATCGTTGGTAACATTAGTGTTTTGTCCGTTTTCAGTAGTTATTACGATATTGTTTTCTTTAAGCCAGGCTACTGCGGTACCATTTGGAGCCATTACCTGTTGGCTGGCATCTGCTGCGATTGCTATTGCATGCTTTACTTCTTTTTTCTCTACATCAAAAAGAACAAGATAGTTTCCGTTAGATCCTGCTGCTTTAAAAGCAATAGTGTTTTTGTCTTCCCATTTGTATTGGTAAGGGAATATCTGGAAATTGAAAAACTCTGAAGGGTATTTACTTTTAAGTGCTGAAGTTAGGTCTTGCTTTGTAAGGAATGTTTTTTCTTCCCATTTAGAATCTTCACTTCTTGACATTAATTTAGAGTAGGTATTGTCAAGATAGGTAATTGTTTTAGAATCTTTTCTCCATTGAGGCGCTGTAAGGCTTTTAGGGGCATAGGCTTGGTATTGCCCGTAAGTAGCCTGCTCTATGGTAAGGTTTTGTTGTGCAGTCGCAACCATTCCCGATAAGAGGAACAGCAATAAAAGTTTTTTCATGTTTTTATAATTTATGGCGAATTTAGTTAAACTCTAACTTTTGCTGAAATATAATAATGGTAATTAGTAGTATTTACTGCTGAATAGTTACAAAAGAGGTAGAATTAATAACGTTTTTTGAATAAAATAAAAAAACCGTTTCCTAAGAAACGGTTTTCAGTTGTTTATGTTTGTTTGAATAATTATAATACTCCAAGCTCCTGCATACAGCTCTTCATCATATTATAAGTTCTTTCAATATCGTTATCAAGTCCTATTGAAAAACGGATAAGACCATCAGTTAATCCCATTTCTTTTTGCTCGTCCATTGGTATTTCACTTGAAGTGGAAGTTCCCGGAGCACTAAATAATGTTTTGTAGAAACCTAAGCTTACAGCAAGGTATCCAAGATTTCTGTGCTGCATAAGCTCCATAAGTTCGTTAGCCTTATCAAGAGTACCAACATCCACTGTCATCATACCTCCAAAACCATACTCAGGGTTAATCATGCCTTTGTAAAGTTTGTGGCTTGGATGACTTTCTAAACCAGGGTAAACAACTTTTAATCCGTCTTTTTCAAAACATTCAGCCAGATACATAGCATTATGGCTGTGCTGTTTCATTCTTATATGTAAAGTTCTTAAGTTTTTAAGTACACTTGCCGCTCTAAGGCTGTCCATTGTAGGGCCTAAAAGCATGCTTGCACCGTCGTTTACATTACGTAGGGCATCAATAAATTCCTGAGTACCACATGTAACACCACCCACAGTATCACTACTTCCGTTAATAAATTTAGTAAGACTGTGTATAACTACATCAGCACCCAGTTTAACAGGTGATACAGAAAGAGGAGAGAAAGTATTGTCTACAACAAGTTTAAGGTTGTGTTTTTTTGCAATTTTAGCAAGGCTTTCAATGTCAGCCACCTCAAGAAGCGGGTTACTAACGGTCTCACAATATAAAACTTTAGTGTTAGGTGTAATAGCTGCCTCAACTACATCAAGTTTGGTAATGTCTACAAAAGACGTATTGATGTTTAGCTTTGGTAAAAAGTTTTTCATGAAAGCATATGTTCCTCCATATATAGTACGGCTGGAAACGATATGATCTCCGGCTCCGCAAAGCTGTAACAATACAGGCGTAATTGCACCCATTCCTGAAGCTGCAACGTTAGCAGTTTCGGTACCTTCCATAGCAGCAAGTGCCTGACCTAAGTAAAGGTTACTTGGAGAAGAGTGGCGTGAATATAAATAACATCCTTCTGCATTACCTTCAAATGTATCAAACATTGTTTTTGCAGATAGGAATGTGTAAGTGGATGAGTCTGATATAGATGGGTTTACTCCTCCAAACTCTCCAAAATATTGCAGATCCTGAATATTGTCAGCCGGGTTGAATTTCATGATGATTTGTTTTAATTTTTAGTAAATTACTGTTTCAAAGAGACAAAAATGTAAACTAAAAATCAATAATAAGGTTTTTAATTAGGCAATTAATCTATAAATTTGAATATTATTAGTTTATTTTTTTACTTCTCATAGATAAATAATAGTTTAACCGAAAATTTTTCACATGAACTTTGATGCAACAGATAAGAAAATATTAATGCTGCTTCAGCAGGATAGTACACGTACTACCAAAGAGTTATCACTTAAACTGAACCTTTCGGTAACAGCTGTTTATGAGCGGGTAAAAAAACTGGAAAGGGAAGGGGTTATCAGTAAATATGTTGCCCTGCTTAATCAAAAGAAGGTCAATAGGGGATTTGTGGTTTTTTGTCATTTAAAATTAACCCAGCATGCTAAAGACTATCTTACACGTTTTGAACAGGAAGTAGTGAGGCTTGATGAAGTAGTGGAATGTTACCATGTAAGTGGGGATTATGACTATATATTAAAAATATATGTAGCAGATATGGATGAGTATAGGGAGTTTATGGTGACAAAACTAACTACTTTGCAACATATTGGCAGTACACACAGTACCTTTATGATTAGCGAAGTGAAGAATACAAATGTGATAACTTTATAATATATTTACATAAACCAACCGCATTATTATGAGAAAATACCTTTTTATACTTTTTGGAAGTATACTTGTTTCTTCCTGTACTCAAAATGAACTTGAGGTTAGGGTAGAGCAGGGAGTTTTGGAAGGAGTTTTATTACCTGGAGGAATACATAGTTTTAAAGGAATACCATTTGCCCAACCTCCTGTAGGTGAACTGAGATGGAAAGCACCACAAGCTCCTCTTGAATGGCCCGGAATACGTAAGGCAGATAAATTTGCTGACAATGCCATGCAAAAACCGGTTTTTGGAGATATGAGTTTCAGATCCTCAGGTATGAGTGAAGATTGTCTTTATCTGAACGTCTGGGTACCTGCTGATGCTAAGGACAAAAAGCTACCGGTATTGGTTTATTTTTATGGAGGAGGATTTATTGCCGGAGACGGGTCGGAAGGGCGTTATGATGGCAAAAGTCTTGCAGAAAAAGGAATTGTAACAGTTACCGTAAATTATAGATTAGGAATTTTCGGGTTCTTTTCTCATCCTGAGTTAACTAAAGAAGCGCCTGATAAAGCATCGGGTAATTACGGTTTACTTGATCAGCAGGCTGCTTTGGTATGGGTTAAAAAGAACATTGCTGCTTTTGGCGGTAATCCTGATAAGATTACTATTGCTGGAGAATCAGCAGGGTCTATATCTGTATCGGCACAAATGGCATCTCCTTTATCCAGAGATCTTATAGCAGGTGCAATAGGGCAGAGTGGTGCTATGATAAAACCTACACTTGATGCCATACCGCTAAATGAGGCAGAGCAACACGGCGTTGAATTTGCACAGCGTGTAAAGGCAAAATCGCTGGCAGATTTAAGGGCAATTCCTGCGGAAAAATTATTAGATGAAGCTTCAAAACCCGGAGCTTTCAATACAAGGGCTACTGTAGACGGTTATTTTTTACCTAAACTACCTTCTCAAATATATGCTGCCGGAGAGCAGGCTAAGATACCTTTATTGGCAGGATGGACCTCTACTGAAATACCTTATATGGCTTTTATGCAGGGACAGTACCCAAGTCCTGAAAATTATAAAACTAAAGTTGAACAGATGTTTGGAGATAAAGCAGAGGAGGTATTAAAACTTTATCCGGGTAATACTCAGGAAGAGGTAATTAGCTCTGCTACTGCATTAGCAAGCGATAATTTTATTGTCTTTAGCACATGGAAGTGGGCTGAACTGCATAAAAACACAACAAGTCAGCCAACTTATGTATATAAATTTGCCAAACCAAGACCTGCTTTAAGGTCTGAATTAGGCGACGTTACAGAAGGACTGGCAGGCGGTTTAAAGGAGAAAAGCGAAGAGCAGAAAAAAGATACAATGCCCGCAGCTTTATCCGGGGCGTCTCATGCTTCGGATATTGAGTACTTATTAGGGAATCTGGATAAGAATGAATCTTATAAATGGAGTAAGGAAGATTATAAGGTTTCTGAACTTGCAGAACAATATATAGCCAATTTTATTATAACAGGTAATCCTAACGGAGATGGTTTACCACAATGGCCTGTTAGTAAGGCAGGGGAAAATATGAATATTATTACCATTGATACTGTTACTAAAGCAGCGCCGTTATCCGACAGAGCCAGATATATTTTCCTGAATAGTTATTACGGATTTTAAGAAACGACTAAGCAAATTATTAAAAGAGGGATACAAATTCCTCTTTTTTATTTGGTATCATGTAAATGATATTGACTAAATTTGCCCTACAAAATTAAAACACACTAAAAGTTATATTATGAGTTCATTTGACGTAGTCGTTATAGGCTCTGGACCCGGCGGATATGTAGCTGCAATCCGTTGTGCTCAATTAGGTTTTAATACCGCAATCATAGAAAAATACCCTACACTTGGCGGTACTTGCCTTAACGTAGGTTGTATTCCATCTAAAGCTCTACTTGATTCTTCTCACCATTATCACGATGCTATATCTCACTTTAAGGAGCATGGTATTGATATTCCGGGAGAGATAAAAGTTAACTTTGAGCAAATGATTGCCCGTAAACAGGGAGTTGTAGATCAGAACGTTAGCGGAATTAAATACCTTATGGACAAAAACAAGATAACTGTTTTTGCCGGTGTTGGTTCATTTGAAGATGCCACTCATATTAAAGTGACTACAAATGACGGTTCTGAAGAGGTTATCGAAGCTAAAAATACTATTATAGCTACAGGTTCTAAACCATCTTCATTGCCTTTTATCAAAATAGACAAAGAAAGAATAATTACTTCTACAGAAGCACTTAAACTTAAAGAAGTACCTAAACACCTTATCGTTATTGGTGGTGGTGTTATTGGTCTTGAGTTAGGTCAGGTTTACCTTCGCCTTGGAGCTCAGGTATCTGTAGTGGAGTATCTGGACAGAATTATTCCTGGTATGGATGGTGGTTTATCAAAAGAACTTACTAAAGTACTTAAAAAACAAGGTATGAAATTCTATACTTCTCACAAAGTGAAATCTGTAGAGAGAAGTGGAGAAGGAGTACAGGTACAGGCAGAAAACGCTAAAGGAGAAACGATTACTCTTGATGGTGATTACTCTTTAGTTTCTGTAGGTCGTCGTCCTTTTACAGACGGATTAAATGCTGATAAAGCAGGAATTAAAGTTTCTGACAGGGGAATGATAGAGGTTAACGATCATTTACAAACTAATGTATCTAATATCTATGCTATTGGTGACGTAGTACGTGGTGCTATGCTTGCTCACAAAGCAGAGGAAGAAGGTGTATTTGTAGCAGAGACTCTTGCAGGACAAAAACCACATATTGATTATAACCTGATACCTGGTGTAGTTTATACATGGCCTGAGGTTGCTGCTGTTGGTAAAACAGAAGAGCAATTAAAAGAGGCTGGTGTTGAGTACAAGTCAGGTAGTTTCCCTTTCAAAGCATTAGGTCGTTCTCGTGCAAGTATGGATACTGACGGATTTGTAAAAATCCTTGCTGATGCAAAAACTGATGAAGTTCTTGGTGTACACATGATTGGTGCCCGTGTTGCCGATTTAATTGCTGAGGCTGTTACAGCTATGGAGTTTAAAGCGTCTGCAGAGGATATTTCAAGAATGTCTCATGCTCACCCTACTTATGCTGAAGCTGTAAAAGAGGCTGCACTTGCTGCAACTGATAACAGAG
The DNA here is from genome assembly GCF_008000935.1 of Flavobacterium alkalisoli. NCBI lineage: Bacteria > Pseudomonadati > Bacteroidota > Flavobacteriia > Flavobacteriales > Flavobacteriaceae > Flavobacterium > Flavobacterium alkalisoli. The sequence continues at coordinate 3,174,739 of NZ_CP042831.1, read as the reverse complement.
CATTACACGTATAATAAGATATTTTATATCATATATAAACCCCGCAACTAAGCGGGGTTTATTTTTTTATACTAGATCCTTATTTAGTTTACTGAGAATGGTATAAACTAAAAATCCCCGCTTTATAAAGCGGGGATTTTAACGCACTAATAAACTAAGTTAAAAGGTTTACCTTAATCGATCTACTGATTTTACGAGATCTTCGTCCTTTTTGATTGCCTTATTGGCAAGGCTTAAAAAAACGATAGAAATAATCGGAAGAATCATCCCAATACCCTTCTCAGAAACAATAAGATCCTTATTAGTTTCTCCGGATAAGTTTAGCAGCCGAATTATAAATAATCCTAATAAAATTAAATTTAATATTATATTAAGCCTGCCCATTACAAACTGGCTTTTTCTTTTCTTAAATGATACGATACTTATAATTGAAAGTGTCGTACTAAGGCCAAACAGCGCAATAAACGCCAGGTTTTTCATAAAAAAATATTCTTCCCCGGCAGCCGTAACCCATAAAGGAAAAACAAAAGGTAAAACACCTGCAGCAACAAAGGCTATAAATAGATATACTGTTTGTATTCGCTGTAACATTACTTCTTATTTTCGGTCACAAAAATATGGTTTCTTTTTTAAAAATAGCTATTGTATAGTAAAAATAAATTCGTATTATTGCAATACAAAACCGTAAGCGCTTCATTCTCCGAGGCGTTATATTTCAGAAAAAATACACCCTCACTTTATTTTTACTTAAATTTTGAATACACTCTCAATTAATTTAATTTAACATTGATACATGTTTGATATTTCCGAACTAAAAGAAATGAAGCTTCCCGAGCTTCAGGAAATTGCTAAAAAAGCTAAGATCAGTAAATACCGCGGCTTAAAAAAAGACGAGCTTGTTTACCAGATTTTAGACCACCAGGCTGCAAACCCGGCACAAATAAAACCTTTATTTGATGAACCGGCACCGGCAGCAGCAAAAGAAACAGCTGCGCCACAGGCAGAAAAGCCAAAAAGAGCAAGGATTGCTAATGATAAAGCCCCTGTAAATAAAAAGGCTCCTGTAAAACAGGAACAACCTAAACAGGAAGAGACTAAAGTTACTGCTGAAAAGGTTGTCGAAACAAAACCGGTTATACAGGAAAATGCAAAAGAGAAAAATATAGTGGCTAAAAAAGCTGACTTTAAACCTCAGCGCCCTGTAAAAGAGCCTGAAACTACACAGCAGCCGGCTGCTGAAGCAAAAACAGAAGCACCTGTTCAGCCAAAAGAAGATAACAGGAAGAAAAATATACCGGATAACAGGCAGAAAAACCAAAAACCTGCAGAAAGTAAGTCCACAAAAGCTCAGATATCGGAAGAAGAGCGTTTAGCGCAAATAGAACGTGCTAATGCAAACAATCCAAATCATCCGAGTTATAAGAAGAAGCAAAATTTCAGAGAACCCGATTATGAGTTCGACGGAATTATTGAGAGTGAAGGTGTTCTTGAAATGATGCCTGATGGCTATGGTTTCTTACGTTCATCTGACTATAATTACCTGGCATCTCCGGATGATATTTATTTATCAAACTCTCAAATACGACTTTTTGGTCTAAAAACAGGAGATACTGTAAAAGGTGTGGTTCGCCCTCCTAAAGAAGGGGAGAAATACTTCCCGTTAGTTAGGGTATTAAAAATTAACGGACACGATCCTCAGGTTGTAAGGGACAGGGTTTCTTTTGAGCACCTTACACCACTTTTCCCTGAAGAAAAGTTTAATCTTGCTAATAAGCAAAGTACTATATCTACAAGAATTATTGATTTGTTTTCACCTATAGGTAAAGGTCAGCGTGGTATGATCGTTGCCCAGCCTAAAACAGGTAAAACAATGCTTTTAAAGGATATTGCTAACTCTATAGCAGCAAATCATCCTGAAGTTTACCTGATTGTATTACTTATTGATGAAAGACCTGAAGAGGTTACTGATATGCAGCGTAGTGTAAGAGGAGAAGTTATTGCTTCAACTTTTGATGAACCTGCAGAACGCCACGTAAAGGTTGCAAACATAGTGCTTGAAAAAGCCAAGCGCCTTGTAGAGTGTGGCCACGACGTGGTTATACTTCTTGACTCTATTACCCGTTTGGCAAGAGCTTACAATACAGTTCAGCCTGCTTCAGGTAAAGTATTAAGTGGTGGTGTTGATGCAAATGCACTTCAAAAACCAAAACGTTTCTTTGGTGCTGCACGTAACATAGAAGGAGGAGGATCTTTAAGTATTATTGCTACAGCCCTTACAGATACCGGTTCTAAAATGGACGAAGTTATCTTTGAAGAATTTAAAGGTACAGGTAATATGGAGCTTCAGCTTGATCGTAAGATTGCCAACAGACGTATATTCCCGGCTATCGACCTTACTTCTTCAAGTACACGTAGGGATGACCTTCTTCTTGATGAGAAAACAATACAGCGTATGTGGATCATGAGGAAATATCTTGCGGATATGAACCCGGTTGAAGCTATGGACTTTATAAACGACCGATTCAAGAAAACAAGAAACAATGAAGAGTTTCTTCTTTCCATGAACGATGACTAATAAAAAAAAGCCCTGCTAAATGCGGGGCTTTTTTTTATTTCCTAAACTTACTTATAAGCCATATTATAAGTATTATAACAACAATTACAATAAAAATACCTACTCCCATGCCGGCTTCAAAAATATCTCCTGCAAGTTCACAACCGGTAAGTGTGGTTAACATTAAAGCTAAAAAGCTTAATTTCAACATTCTCTTTTTCATATCTCTTGTTTTTAGGTTCGATATAAAATTAAAGCACTAAAAACCGTATTTAGTTAAAATTAAATTAATCTTAAGCCTGCCTGAAGAAAATAGGTGATTAAATATGATATGTTATTTTTTCTAATTCTGTTTTTTCACTACTTTTACACTCCAAACTTAACACAGCACTATGAGCCATAAAATATTGCTAACTTCAAAAGAAGTCAATATCATCCTTAATCGTTTGGCCTGCCAGTTAATTGAAAAACATCTTGATTTTTCGGATACGATACTTATTGGATTACAGCCCAGAGGCCGTTATCTGGCAGAACGTATAAAACAACTGCTTGAGCAGGAATACAATGTAAAAAACGTCCCGTTAGGGTTTTTGGATATTACTTTTTTCAGAGACGATTTTCGTAGGTCTGATAAGCCTTTAGAGGCTAATAAAACCCAAATAGACTTTTTGGTAGAAAATAAAAAGGTAGTTTTTATTGATGATGTATTGTATACAGGTAGAAGCATTCGTGCGGCACTAACTGCAATACAGTCTTTCGGGCGTCCGTCAGAAATAGAACTGCTTGTACTTATAGATAGGCGTTTTAGCCGTCATTTACCTATTCAGCCTGATTACAGGGGGAGGCAGGTAGATGCCATAAATGACGAAAAGGTAAAAGTAACCTGGGAGCAAAACGAAGGAGAGGATAGTGTTTATTTAATATAGGCGTAACAGCAAGTAACAGCAATGAAAGAATTAAGCGTTAATCATTTATTAGGAATTAAATATATCAACAAAGCTGATATTGACCTTATTTTTGAAACGGCCGACCATTTTAAAGAAGTAATTAACCGACCTATTAAAAAAGTTCCTTCTCTAAGGGATATTACAATAGCTAATATATTTTTTGAGAACAGTACGCGTACTAAGCTTTCTTTTGAGCTTGCTCAAAAAAGACTTTCGGCAGATGTGATCAGTTTTTCGGCTGCACAGTCATCTGTAAAGAAAGGGGAAACGCTTATAGATACCGTAAATAATATACTTTCCATGAAAGTGGACATGGTGGTTATGCGTCACTCAAATCCGGGAGCTGCACACTTCCTTTCTCAAAATGTTGGAGCAAGTATTATTAATGCCGGAGACGGAGCCCATGAACACCCTACACAGGGATTGCTGGATTCTTATACTATAAGAGAAAGATTAGGTGAAGTAGGAGGTAAGAAGGTAGTTATTGTTGGAGATATACTTCACTCAAGAGTAGCACTTTCTAATATATTCGCATTACAGATGCAGGGTGCAGAAGTTATGGTTTGCGGACCAAAAACCCTTATACCAAGATATATTGATTCTTTAGGGGTTAAAGTTGAGCCTAACTTACGCAAAGCTTTAGAATGGTGTGATGTGGCTAATATGCTAAGAGTTCAAAATGAACGCCTTGATGTAAATTACTTCCCGTCTACCAGAGAATATACACAACAATACGGAGTTGATAAAGAATTACTTGATTCCCTAAACAAGGAAATTGTAATTATGCACCCGGGGCCAATTAACAGAGGTGTTGAGATTACAAGTGATGTAGCAGATTCTCAGCAGTCTGTAATATTAAATCAGGTTGAGAATGGGGTAGCGGTCAGGATGGCTGTTATCTATCTGTTAGCTTCAAAGATTAAGCAATAAATATTAAAATTATTATAAGAGGTAGCTTTTTTTCTAACCAGTTTGTAAATTAGCTATCAGTAATTGATTAAAATGAAAGTAGAAGAAAAAGGACATACCGTTACTCTAAAAGATACCCAGGGCGATATTATAGCTTTCAGGGATAAGATAGAGGGCGAATACAATACATTCAAAAAACATAATATCGTTATTGATATTACTCAGGATGTTGATGTCGAGTTAAAAGACATCCTGTCTTTTCTTTCATTATCTAACAAACACAGGAAATCAAAAAAATCGTTTGTAGTTGTTGTAAACGATTTTGACTTTAATGAAGTGCCGGATGAAATGATAGTGGTGCCAACAGTTCTTGAGGCTCACGATATCATTGAAATGGAGGAGATTGAAAGAGACCTGGGCTTTTAATTCTTTAACTTATTATCTGTTGCAGGCAACAGGCTGGCAATTAGGTGCTATTGTATCATAGTACCTTAATAATTGCTTTAAAAATTTAGGCAAATGAATCTTACCATATTAGGCTGTTATGCTGCTACTCCCAGAACATTAACTAATCCTACATCACAGGTATTGGAAATTAAAAACAGGATGTTTTTGATTGATTGTGGTGAAGGTACTCAGGTACAGCTCAGAAAAAATAAGGTTCGATTCTCAAAAATCAATCACGTATTTATATCCCATCTTCATGGTGATCACGTTTACGGATTAATAGGATTGATTTCCACCTTTTCGTTACTTAACAGAAAAACAGATCTTCATATTCATGGCCCGAAAGGAGTTAAGGAGCTAATTCTTATTCAATTGAAGTTAACAGCATCGTGGACAAGTTTTGATTTGTACTTTCATGAACTGGAAGGAAAAGAATCTCAGGTTGTTTATGAAGATGATAAGGTGATTGTGAGTACAATTCCGTTACAGCACAGGGTTTATACTAATGGTTATCTTTTTAAGGAAAAACCTGGAGAAAGAAAGCTTAATCTTGGGAAGGTAGAGGAATACGGTATAGAAACCTGTTATTATCAAAAAATAAAGAACGGTAGTGATATTACACTTGATGACGGAAGGGTAATTCCAAATGCGTTGATGACCTTTGATCCGCCTGCTCCTCAGAGCTATGCATTTTGTTCGGACACGATATATAAAGAAGATATAATCCCGATAATTAAAGATGTTAATGTTTTATATCATGAGAGTACTTTTCTTGATTCGGAAGAACATCTTTGTGAAAAAACAATGCACTCTACAGCCAAACAGGCAGCCACTATAGCCAAGCAGGCCAATGTTAAGCAATTGGTTTTAGGGCATTTTTCTACCCGATATGATTCTATAGAACCTTTTAAGGAACAGGCTCAAACTGTTTTTGAGAATGTGCATTTGGCTGATGACGGAAAAATATTTGAATTTTAGCCACTAGATAAGATTAGCGATAATCAGAAAATAATTAAATTAGAGGAGGCTGCTTAGCCGGTAATACCCTTTTAATATGAAAGATTTAAGCAACTATAGGCGCTCTTATGAAAAGAGTGAACTAACTGAACAGAATTTACCTGAAGACCCAATCACTCTTTTTAAAACCTGGTTTCATGAGATAGAGGAGTTTGATGGTTCAGGAGAGGTTAATGCCATGACGGTATCTACCATAGGTAAAGATGGTTTTCCTAAAGCAAGAGTAGTGTTACTTAAGCAGTTTACCTACGAGGGTTTTATCTTTTATACTAATTACAATTCGGAAAAGGGAAGGGCGATAGAAGCCAATCCAAATGTTTGTCTGTCCTTTTTCTGGCAGGAAATGGAAAGGCAGGTAATTATTAAGGGTAAGGCAGAAAAAGTAGCTGAAAACCTTTCTGATGGATATTTTGAGAGCCGCCCGGCAGGAAGCAGGCTGGGAGCTATAGTTTCTCCGCAAAGTGAAGTGATACCTTCAAGAGATTATCTGGAAGGAAAACTACATGATCTTGAAAAAGAATACGCTGAAGGAGAAATTCCACGTCCTAAACATTGGGGAGGTTATATTGTTAAGCCTGTTGAAATTGAATTTTGGCAGGGAAGGCCAAACAGGCTACACGACAGGATAAGATATAAACTACAGGAAAATTTTAACTGGTTAACAGAAAGGTTAGCGCCATAATAAAAAATTAACAAAATGTTTGTATTTTATTATGTTAATTTTTCAGATATTTAATATATAGATATTAATTAAAATGCAGGCTCATGAAAAACTTGATATTAATCCGTCATGCTAAATCTAGCTGGGATGCCCCTCTAATAGACAAGGACAGGCCGTTATCTAAACGCGGAATTAACGATGCTCATCTGGTAGCTAATAAAGTTTCCGGATATTTACCTAAAACTTTCCTCGTTTGGTCAAGCTCAGCACAAAGGGCTAAAAATACAGCCTACATTTTTGCAGAAAGCCTTTCTATCCCCATAGATAACATAATCTTTAACGACGACCTTTATACTTTTGAGGTAAGAAAGCTTGAGAAAATCATAAAAAGTTGTGATAACAAATATGATAACCTAATTCTTTTTGGACATAACGAGGCGATTACTAATTTTGTTAATATCTTTGGGAACATTACCATAGATAATGTGCCTACTTCGGGATTTGTTTCAATGTCATTTAATACAGATGATTGGAACGTTATCGAAAAAGGTACAATAGAACAAACCGTTTTTCCAAGCGAATTAAAAAAGTATGATCCACCACCACACACCGGTGAACCGGTATATTGATAGGGAAAAAAGCTGGCTTGCATTTAATGCGAGGGTACTGCAGGAAGCTGCAGACGAAAAAGTCCCTTTATTAGACAGGCTTAGATTTTTAGGAATATTTTCAAATAATTTAGACGAATTTTTCAGGGTTCGGTACGCTGCTGTAAGACGTTTGAGTCTTGCAGGGCAAACCGGCGAAAAGATACTTGGAGGTATATCTGCACAGCAACTGCTTAAGGATATTACCGAGATTGTTATTGAACAGCAGTCTGAAAGTTTAAGGATATTAAGTGTTATAGAGCAGGAACTTCAGCAGGAAAACATTTATATCATAAACGAAACAGAAGTATCTAAAGAACAGCAAAACTTTATAAAGGACTTTTTTATACAGAAGGTAAGTCCTGAGCTGGTTACCATTATACTTAATGATCTAGATGAGTTTCCGCTTCTTAAAGATGCGGCAGGATATCTTGCGGTTAAACTTGTAATACCGCCAAAGGAAAAGAAAATTACTGAAGGAGAGCCTGTTAATTTAGAACCCGAAGTACGTTACGCTGTTGTTGAAATGCCTAAAACCATTAACCGTTTTGTGGTATTGCCTTCTAATAACGAAAAACAGTATATCATTCTCTTAGACGATGTAATTCGCTACAACCTGTATAGTATTTTCAATATCTTTAATTATGAAAGCATTTCGGCTCACATGATTAAAATCACCAGAGATGCTCAGCTCGAGATTGATAGTGATCAGAGCAAAAGTCTTATGGAGAAAATATCCAAAGGTGTTAAGGAAAGAAGGATTGGAGAGCCTGTTCGATTTGTATACGATCAATCCATTGAAAAAGATACATTAAACTTTTTCCTTACCAGAATGGGTATCGATGCTACCGATAGTATTATTCCGGGTGGGCGTTACCATAACAGGAGAGATTATATGAGTTTCCCTAACCTTGGCAGGTATGATTTACTGTACAAGCAAAACACTCCTTTACCTATACCTGGGCTTAGCCTGGAAGGAAGTATACTGCAAAAGATTAAACAAAAGGATTATTTGTTAAACGCTCCATATCAATCCTATTCTTATGTTATTAAGTTTTTAAGGGAAGCAGCGTTAGATCCTAAGGTTGTTTCTATTAAGATAACATTATATAGGCTGGCTAAGAATTCGCAGATTGTGAGTTCCCTTATCAATGCTGCTAAAAACGGTAAGAAAGTAACGGTTCAGATAGAACTTCAGGCACGCTTTGATGAGGCGAGTAATATCTCTTATTCTGAACAGATGCAAAGGGAAGGTATCAACCTTATTTTTGGTGTAAAAGGATTAAAAGTACACAGCAAAATATGTGTTATCGAGAGGATTGAAAAAGGTAAATTTAAACGCTACGGATTTATATCTACGGGTAACTTTAACGAGTCTACCGCTAAAATTTATACCGATGTAACTTTGTTTACTTGTCATCAGCAAATATTAAAGGACGTAAACAAAATATTCGACTTTTTTGACGTAAATTACAGGGTACACAGGTACAAACATTTGTTTGTTTCGCCCCATTATACAAGGTCTAAGTTTTATAAACTGATAGACAGGGAAATACTTAATGCTATAGCAGGAAAAGAAGCTTACATTAAACTTAAGATGAACAGTCTTACAGATTATAAAATGATTGATAAGCTGTATGAAGCAAGCAGGGAAGGTGTAAAGGTTCAGCTTATAATAAGAGGTATATGCTGTCTTATTCCGGGAGAGGAAGATATGAGCGAGAATATTGAGGCAATTAGTATTGTTGACAATTATCTTGAACACTCAAGGGTTTATATATTTGGTAATAGTGGCGATCCTGAGGTATTTATATCATCTGCTGATTTTATGACACGTAACTTGGATGAGAGGGTAGAGGTAACGTGTCCTATCTATGATGCCGATATAAAACAGGAGCTTATAGATACTTTTGAAATAGGGTGGAAAGGTAATGTAAAGGCAAGGCTTCATTCAGAAAATCTTGAGAATAAATACAGAAAACGCCCTCATGAAAAAGTATTCAGGGCACAACTTGAAACATATAACTATTATAGGGATATGCTTGAAGTGATTTACGAACAATTATAATTAGATTCTGAGGTTGTAAATGAAAGACCTTAGTAACTGAAGAGAATGATTAACATAAAAAAATATGCTGCTATCGATATTGGATCTAATGCCATGAGGCTATTAGTGTGTAATATTGTGGAGCAGGAAGGGAAACCTACACAATTTAATAAAAGTTCATTAGTACGTGTTCCTATCCGTTTGGGGCAGGATGCCTTTACAGTTGGTGAGATTGCAGATGAGAGTATAGAGCGAATGATTGACGCTATGAAGGCCTACAAGCTACTAATGAAGGTGCATAAAGTAGAACGTTATATGGCATGCGCTACTTCTGCTATGAGAGAGGCTTTTAACGGAAAAGAAGTAGCCGATCTTATTGAACAGGAAGCAGGAATTAAAATTGATATTATAGATGGTAAAAAGGAAGCTGCTATTATTGCTTCAACCGATTTACATGCTTTTATAAAACCCGACCAAACCTATCTTTTTGTTGATGTAGGTGGTGGTAGTACAGAGTTTTCATTGTTTGATAACGGAAAAATTGTTGCTTCAAAATCGTTTAAGAACGGTACCGTACGTTTACTAAACAATATGGTTAACGAACTGGTTTGGGTTGAGATTGAAAAATGGATAAAGACCGTTACCGAGCCTTATGAAACCATTACGCTTATAGGTTCCGGAGGTAACATAAATAAATTGTTTAAACTATCAGGTAAAAAACAGGACTTACCATTATCCTATTTCTATATAAATTCTCAGTACCAGTTTTTAAATACGCTTACTTATGAGCAGCGTATTTCTGAACTAGGACTAAACCCTGACCGTGCTGATGTGATTATTTATGCTACCCGTATTTACCTTAATGCTATGAGATGGAGTGGTGCACGTAATATTTATGTTCCTAAAATAGGTCTTTCAGACGGTATTGTTAAAGCTATGTACTATGGTAAGATATAATGATGGTAAAATAGAACTGATAAAAGGGGATATTACCAAAATTGAGGCAGATGCCATAGTTAATGCAGCTAATACATCTCTTTTAGGAGGTGGAGGTGTTGATGGCGCCATACATAGAGCAGGAGGGAAAGAAATACTGGATGCCTGTGTTGCTATTAGAAATAAACAGGGGAATTGTAAAACAGGAGAGGCTGTAATTACTACAGCAGGAAAGCTACCCGCTAAATTTGTTATACACACCGTCGGCCCGGTATGGAATGGAGGAAAAAAGAAAGAAGAGCAACTACTTCAAAATTGTTATATAAACAGTTTGCAGTTGGCCATAGATAATCATGTAAAGACTATTGCTTTTCCAAACATAAGTACCGGAATTTATCGTTTTCCGAAAGATAAGGCTGCCTCATTAGCTATAGCAAGTGTAAAATACTTTTTAAAGAATCACGAATCAATTGATAAGGTTATATTTGTTTGTTTTGATGATGAGAGCTTTGATTTATATCAGCAAATTTTAAAATTTGAAGAGTAAATGGAAACAAGGATAAGTAACTTTTCTTTTGGTATAGGTATGTGGCAATTATTTTGTATACTATTGCTCCTGCTTTTTGCAGTAGGTATATTTTTTCTTGTAAGATTTGTTGTAAAAAAAAATGAGAAATTAATCGATTATAGTTGCTTTGATATCTCTTTTATCAATTAATCCGATATACCTAGAATCCATAGCATTATCTCTGTTATCACCCATAACAAATAATTTATTGACAGGGATGATTATAGGACCAAAATTATCTTTATTCCAGTTCTTTCCAAAAGTCTCAACGATAAATTTGTCGGGGATACTATCTAGCTTTCTTTTAAAAGGAAATTTTGCTTTGTACATAATACGATCTTCAGCGCTAGTAATTAAGTATTTATTATTAAGTAAAGCAGGATAGGCTTTTTGTGAAAAATAATCTTTTTCATTTTCAGGAAGCTTTTTTATTTCTTCAATATCAATTAAGTAATTATGCTGAAGATTATAGTCCTTATCGAAATTTATCCCATTACGAAATAAAACGCCATCCCTAATTTCAAGAGTATCATTTTCTACTCCTACAAGTCTAAAAAAGCAGGAACCATACTCACATTTATAAATAATAAAATCTCCGACTTCTGCTTTTTTCAGACTCGTAGCGAAGAAAGTATCTCCTAATTTTATTGTAGGCTCATTACCACTAGTAGGTACATTATATAGATTTATTATTCCCAGTACCCTACATACAATGAGTAAAAAGAAAATAGTACCTAAAAAAATACCTGTAAATAAAAGTCCTTTTTTCATTGTGAAAATTTAAAATCCTTCAAATACACCTAATCCAAAAAGAGCGAAGTCATATTTAACCGGGTCAGTTGAATCTAACAGTCTTAATTGTGTATCCAGCTCCAACAGAGCTTTTGCATCATTTTGTTTTCTGTTCAATAAACCAAGTTTACGTGCTACATTTCCGGAATGCACATCAAGAGGGCAGGAGAGATGAGATGGGGAAATGTTTTTCCAAATACCTAAATCAACACCCGCATTATCATTTCTAACCATCCAGCGTAAAAACATGTTGATAAGGGTAATTAATGCGGTATGTTAATTAAATTTAACTAGCTCGTCTTTAGAAAGATTCACTTGATGTCCTGCCATAATAGAAACTGATTCATAACCAGAAAAATCAGCAGGAACTTCTTCTTTATTCAAATATTCATAAAGTTCTTTATCTTGATATTCTTCCTCTTTATTTGTAAATCCTTCTCTATGATGCTGAGCCCAAAACCATTTCATTAATTGGTGATTAGTAGTAAAAAGGGATATATCCCCAAAATGCTTATACTCCAACATCAAGATAAAATAACCTCCTTTTTCTTGTTTAAAATGTCCTACTTTAATACTCTCAATCAAACTATGAATTGACGCTTTAACCGTATCAAAACCTTGATTGATTTCAAATCCTTCAACTATATTATTAAAATGTGTTAGTGAAAAGTTAGATTCCATTTCACTTATTTCTTCTTTAAGTTTTTTTACTTTACTATTAAGTATAGTTTTTTTCTCTTTTGCTTTTTTAAATTGAAATACAAAAGTCTCATCATCTTCAACTTCATCAGCTACTAAAAGCATACGTTCAATACGTTTATTTATCTTTTGTAATTCTTCCTGCGAATTAGCCAATTTTAATTTGACCCCATCTATTCTTGATTCAGAAACAGGTCTTGAGCTATTTAATAACTCCTTAAGTGTTTTAGACTGAAATAAATGTTTTATAACAAAAGTTTCAAGTTTTTCAATATTCATACCTCTACAATTCATCCCTCCTCCACATTTATATGCTGAATCTTTACCTTTTTCACGCTTTTTTCCACGCATTTTCTTTCCACAATTCTCACAAGTAATCAATCCATTAAGCAAATATTTGTATTCTTCTCTTTTACCAACCTTCTTCTTGTTTGAAGAAAGATTTTCAATTACTTTATCATAAAATTCAGGTTCAATTATTATAGGTGAATCTATTGTAATTTGATTTTCTTTACCATGATTAAATACTCTAACTCCTTTATAAATCTTGTTCTGAATAATACCAGAAATTACATTCCCGCGCCATTTTATTGAACTTTTATCAAATGTAGTTTCTTCTTTAGTATATTTATCAACTTTTGTTATTTGACCGTTATACTTATTATAACGAGTTGGAATATTTTCTCTATTTAAAATATTAGCTATAGTATACGCTCCATTTCCTTCTAAAGAAAGCTTAAAAATTCTTTTTACAATAATACTTTCTTCCTCATCTATAACTAATTTTCCATCTTCACCTTTCTTATAACCGTAGGCGGTAAGGCCAATAGCTTTTTTTTGAGTAATTCTTTGAATAAAACTATCTTTTACTTTTTTGCTTGTCCTTCGGGCAAAGCTGGCATTCATAACAGACATTATATTTGTCATTACCCTCATATCTTCATCCTCAAGGTCGAAACGAATATTACCAGTATAAAAAGCAATTTTGTACTTTACTACTAATGTTTGAAAGTCAAACCATAATGTTTCACTGCGTTCAAACCTTGATTGGTCAATAACCCATACAGATGTAATTTTTTTAGCTTCAATATCTTTAAACATTTCATCTAATGCATCCCTATCATCAACACCTTTTTGACCACTTATACCTTTATCTACATAATATTTAAATGTTAAACCGTTTTTAGCTGCAAATTCAGCTCCTTGTCGTTGTTGAGTAGCAATTGAAGTATCAACTCCCTCTTCTTTCTTCTTCGATATTCTACAATATATAGCTAACATAAATATTATATTGATGATTTGTAAAGGCGGTGAACTGTAGTGGATAAAAATTGTTTTCCATATCTTGTTTTGAAGTTGAGCTCGTTAAGATATTCAGCAATCTGGCGAAAAGTCATTCCTTTTTCCTTACAGCTTTGAACTATAGATTTGGCTTGTCTGTTTCTATCATTATTCAAAGCATTCTTCTTAATGGTTTCTATACCTTTACAGCGTGCTTCTTGAGTAAGATTACTTGGATTGCCAAGCTTTATTCCTTTTTTCTTCAACTCGGCTAAAGATTGCTTAGTCCTTGAACTAATTAACTTTGCTTCTTGCTCTGCCAACGCACTAAAAATATGTATAGTAAAATTATTAGCAGAAGGCATATCAACTGCTAAAAATTCGATTCCAGAATCCATAAGGTTTGAAACAAAGCTAACATTACGGGCCAAACGGTCTAGTTTAGCAATGACTAACACAGCCTTTTTATCCTTGGCCAACTGAATAGCTTTTTTTATTTCTACACGTTCGCGTTTATTGGTTCCCGTTTCAACTTCCGTGAAGTCTTCCAAGACAGCCCCATCCTGAGATTTCACATATTTTTCTACGGCACTTTTTTGTGCTGCTAAGCCCAGTCCGCTTAAACCTTGTTCCTTTCGACTCACCCTATAATACGCGATGTAATTTTTCATAATGCTTCTTTTTAGGTTGTAACAAATCACAAACGACCGTTTAAGGTTTGTTACAACGATGAAGCGAATGTAATATCCTGGAATTTAATGCACAATAAAAATTATAATTATCCAGGAATATTATTAGTCTGTTTTATGTTCTTCGAGCTTTTTTATAAGTGAACTATTTTCTACTTTTAAACTATCGCATAGTTTTTTCTGTTTAATTCCCTCTTGCTCTAAGTGTATATTATCTTCAAGTAAACGTTCTATTTTATTTTTCATCACTTTTTCTTCTGAAAAATTTGACTTAAAAAAGAATGATGAAATAAAAAAGATTAAAAAAACAAATATCAAAGGAAAATAAAAGGAATAAAATCTTCTACTGGAATTTAAATTAATACTTAAAAATGTTTTAAAAGAACTATTTTTTAAAAAAGGAAAAAGATAGAACTTATAATTACTTTGTCTGGAAATAGAATTACTAAGTCCTAATTCTGGAAATACAGTATACCATTTATTCTCTATCGTTGAAGCCTGAATTGATGCTCCAATTAAATATTTATGATACCAAAATTTATCCATAAAATAAAAGCACCATATTATTAAAATTCCAATAGGACTAATAATCGTAAGAGCATTTAAATTTAAAGAGAATAATTTGATAAAAATATTTTCTTTGATTATGTATCCAAGCGTGGCCACAATAAAAGTAAAAGCCGTTAAAGTCAAATTTCTAATCCTGAGTGCGATATCATTAAAGTGTTGTTGCACTTTAACGATATCACTCCAAGCATTAATTACTTGTGGTAATAAGTTTCTATCTAACTTATATCTGTATGCTTCAAATGCAAAAAAATTAAAAAGCTCAGAAAAAGATGTGTTTAAGGTGTAATCAGGGGTAATTACATCATTTTTATGCTTCTCATGATTTTCAATTTCTCTTTGAACATCCTCTTGTGTCCAATGTGTAACTTCTCTTAATAAAGTATATTTCTCATCTTCTATTTCACTACCATATTTTGCATATACGCTTGTAATTCCTGCATCGATAGCCATTCTAACATCTCTATCGATTTTATCCCCAATGTAAATTGCTTGATTAAAAGGAACTTTAAAGTCTCTTAAAATGATTCCTAAAATTTCACTATTAGGTTTTTTTACTGTTTTAGATAAATATCTTATTTCTGTCTTTTGAGGCTCCCAGTATTCTTCACTATAAACTTTTCCAACACTTTGTGGAACACCTGTATCTAAAGGAGTATAAATGCAATCAAATAAGCCATCTAACCCTAAATGTTTAATTCTATATTTTGTAAAAAATGCATTCGACTCAGTAAAGCCAATTATCAAGACTCCTTTAGATTTTAATAATTCTAATGATTCTAAAACACCATCATATAACTTTAAGTTTAACTTCTTATCAGAGTTATACTGATGTAAGATGCTCTTTTTGCCTCCTTCTTTAGCTGTGATTTTTGCTTTATTTAAAGCATTTAAAGTATTAAGTTCTTCAAATGCAAAAGACACCTCTGTTGTATTATACTTTTGATGTAATTTTTTAAAATCAGCTTTTAATTCATTTTCGGGAATATTAAAATCCTTTTGAATTGTAGTATAATAAGGATGGAAAGAATTGTACCACATGGTTAACCAATCCCAAATAGTATCATCTAAATCAGTGACTACACAACTTTTAATGCTTTTTTCCATAATATTATTTATTCAATGCATAATCTTCAACATCAGTCATATTGGTTGCAACAATCATTTTACTACCAATAGCATCAAAATGACGTTTTCCGCATTTTATCTTACCAGCTTCTTTTGGTCTTAAATCAAATAAGCCTGTACTTCCTTTAGACTCAACAACAAAGAATAGCTTTTCTTCATCTTGGTCTTTCCACATAATTGCCCAGTCTGGATTATAGGTCCCTAGTGGTGTTTCAATTTTAAACCATTCGGGTAATTTAGCGTATACAGAAATATTTTCACTATTTTCAAACTCTTTAGTTAAATCAGACTCTACATTAGAATCATAAACTACATAGTTGTAAGGAGATTTTGAACTCTCTTTCAAATTACTCTTTAAATAGCCAAATAGCTCTTTGTTTTCAAAAAGTTCCTGACTATAATATTCCGTATCTCCAATTTTTTTATAACTGATACCATCAATTATATGCAGGTTCATTTGTTCGTTAATGATATCAATACATCCCTCAATGAATTTTTGAGGATTACTTTTAAAATAATCTAGCTTATCACAGCCTGTCAATATCTGGACAATTGATTTTCTGGTAAGCTGAGTTTCATTTTGAAGATAACTTACAATATCAGGTAACCTTTCAACTTCATCATTTATACTAACTGTTTCACTGTTTGGACTTACAACTCCATCGACACCACCTGCATTAATAGTAATTGCTGCCTTGGTATAAATAAGTTTACCTCTGGCAATTTTTAAACGGTCATTTATGGCATTAATACATTCCTTTACTAAAGTCTCAGAATCAAAGTTTACAGAAAATGTAGTTTTAAACTTCACTTTTTCCCATAGTTCTCTAAACTCAGGACTATCAAGAACTCTTTTATTAACAGCAACTTTCTTTTTGTCAGCTTGATTTTTAATTTCAAGTTTACCAGTCGTTTCTTTTAAGGTGTTTAATATTTGATTAAAAATATGTTCTTTTTCTTTGAACTCTTCTGGAATATCAACATTTTCAGCCTTTAAGTCAATTTTTAATTTATCCTGTACTTTACCTTTTATATCTATATAGCCATGATTAATAAAGTGATTAAATAGCTCTTCTGATTTTTGTTGTCCGAGATAAAGAATATGTTCTTCATTGATTTCAACTACAATATTACTAAAGCTATGTGTTTCCAGAATACCGAATTTGATACCTGTTTCAGCTTCAATCTCTTTTTGTAAATTATCAACAAACTCTACATATGTCTCAGAGGCCATTACTGTAAGCGTATTAATGTCATGTCCATAAACACGCTCTCCCTGCTGGTTAACACATAAACGTAATCCACGACCTATTTCCTGTCTTCGTCTTATCTCAGAGCCCCCAGCATCTTTTAAAGTACATATCTGGAATACATTTGGATTATCCCATCCTTCTTTAAGGGCAGAATGGGAAAAAATAAAACGTAAATTGGAATCGAAACTCAAAAGTAACTCTTTATCACGCATAATGAGATTATAAGTGTCTTCATCAGCATTAGTATTCCCTTTAGTATCTTTAAAGTATTCGTATTTATCTTTTTTATTTGAGGCCTTAGCTTTTTTATCAATCGAAAAATAACCATTATGCACTTGAGAAGCATCTATATCATCATCGGTTATTTCGCCAAATAAACTTACATACTTGGGTTTAGTTATTAGCTTTTTATATTCTCTTTCAAATATTTCGGCATATTCACCATTGCTTTCATTTCCATCTTCATCATACTGCCTGTATTTATTCACATTATCAATGAAAAACAGAGAAAGCACCTTTATTCCTTGAGGATTAAGTACAATTTCCTTATTTAAGTGTTCTTCAATTGTTTTACGAATTAATGCAGTTTTTATCTGCTTATCATCAACATTACCTATTGCTTCACCCAATCGTAATATTTCATCTTTACTGGTAAAATCAATATACTCATTACCAGCAACAGCATGTATATCTTTTATAATATATCCTTCATATTCTGTCCTGTCAGTAATTTGCTCAAGGTCGTAGTTTTGTTTTACCTGTAGTGTCTTTCTTGAAATACTGCCATTTTTAAAAATATCCAGCTCTACTTTAGCAATAGGAAAACCTTTAGAAACTTTTACCTCTACTAAACGGATATAAGCATTGTTATTTATACCCTCTGTTTGAACAGAACCCACCTCTATTTGTTTTACCAGCTTCTTTTCATAAGCATCTACAGCATCCAGCTTGTACATCATATTGATTTTTTCATCTTTACGGTGCGTAGCGGAATATTTAATAGTGGCTAACGGATTAAGGTTTTTAATAGCCTTTTTTCTCGTGTTTGTACTAATAGTTGTTTGCGGTTCATCGATAATTACTACGGGATTGGTATTTTTAATCAAATCCAATGGTTTGTAACCTAATGAATCATTATACCTGTGAATAATATTGGCTGCCTTTTTTTCATCGTCGGGATTATCAAAACTTTTAGCAAAAGCATCAATGTTAATAACCATTATTTCAAGTCGGTCATTAGTTGCAAAATCACGGACCTCATTTAATTTACTGGAATCATAAATGAAAAAGTTGTAATTAACATTATCATACAGTTCTTTTAAATGCTCTTTTGTAATCTGTAATGACTTGTAAACCCCTTCTTTTATAGGAATAGATGGTACAACAATAATGTGCTTGGAAAAGCCATACTTTACATACATTTCCAAAATGGTACGTAAGTAAACATAAGTTTTACCAGTACCCGTTTCCATCTCTACAGTAAAATCAAGATGGTTCCTGTCTATATCGCTCCTTGTTGAAGGTTTTAGTCCATTAGATAATTGTATACGTTGTACATTCTCTATTATTTGTCCCTCTGTTAATAGCAAGCGGTTACCATATCCTATTTCGGTAAACTCCATGCTCTTTTGCTTAGCCAGAAATTCAGGAGAATATACTGTAAAATTTGAATCGCATTTTTCCTGACCGCTAAATATATCAACAATAGCCTCAATAGCATCCTGCTGGTAGTTTAACGAACTGTCAAATTGTATTTTCATTATATACTTTTGATTTCGTTAATACCAAAGCGTTTTAAGGTTTGTACTGCATTGGTTTTCTCTACATCGGTAAAACCAGAATCTTTAAATATTACCCTGCAAACTTCGGGGTTCAATTCTTCTTTCCATTTACCAATACCTTCGGCTACTTTATTGGTTATGTTATCAGCAAGACAAATAAATAATGCTCCATAGCCAACACTAAATACATTTTTACCTTCAATCAAATTTTCTTCAATAGGTAAGGTAAGGTCAAGACCATATTTAAGAAGAATCTCAAACAAAACATCTTCTTCTGTACGGTCAGTTTTTATATTATCCTGTGAATCAAAAAGGTTTTGTTCGAGATTTTCAGGGTTACCATCCCAGCCTTTAATATTACTGCTATCTAATTTCAATACTTTAAAGCCTGAATGTACTGTTTTATAATCTTGATTACTTAAATAGACTTTTTTTATTCTATCTTTTGCAATATCAGTAATTTTCTTATAACCTAATGAAATGGCATTTTTTCCTTCTTCTGATTTTGAATCAATATCTTCTGGTAATTGAATGCATATAAATTTTAAGTTTAAACCTTGTTCTAACATAAACTCTATACCCGCTTGAAAAGTAGTCGCTGAACCAGAAAAAAAATCAAGAACTATATCCCCAGTTTGAAGTGAAAAGCCTAACAATTCTTTTATCAACCCAAGGGGTTTAGGATGTGAAAAAACTTCCTTCCCAAATAATTTCTTTATGCTATTACTCCCGTCACTATTAGTTCCCAATTCCGACCAGATAGAGTTTCGTAAAAAAATAGTTCTAGGTTTTTTACCCTTGGGTAATCTCTGTTTAAAATGTACATTCCAAACTCCTTTGTTTTGAACAAATCTTACTTCACCCTCACTTAAATCCTGTAAAAATCTTTCTTCACTTCTTAACCAACTAATTCTATTACCTAAATCATCAAACTCCAAAATGGAACCGTCTGGACAAGTAATCGAATAGAATTGTTTTCCAGATTTTCTTTTAAATGTGTCCCAGAAATATTTACCTTTTTCATCTTCCTCTTTATATCTTTTTAAATATTCTGGCTTATATGGCTCAAATAAGTCATGAAGAGCTGTTTCATTTTTACAATACATTATAACATACTCATGCTCGACAGCTACATATTTGGCATCATTTCCTCCACCTTTTTTATTTTGCCAGACAAAATCAGCAATGTGATTAGATTCACCAAATATCTCATCGCAAATGATTCTCAATTTACTGTTCTCAATCTCATCAATACTTATAAATATAACACCATCTTCTTTCAAGATATTTCTTGCCAATAGCAACCTTGGATACATCATGTTGAGCCAGTTAGAATGATAGCGGCCGTCATTTTCGGAATTGGTTGTAAGCTTATTACCGACATCATCAACTTGACCTGTTACTTGCTGATAGTTTTTCAGATTATCTTTATAATTATCTTTATATACAAAGTCTTTACCAGTATTGTAAGGTGGGTCTATATATATCATTTTAACTTTACCAGCATAACTTTTTTGTAGTAGCTTTAGAACTTCTAAGTTATCACCTTCTATATAGAGATTTTGAGTAGTATCCCAATCTACACTTTCTTCTTTAGCTGGCCTTAAAGTACCTGTACTTGGTTTATGAGCTTCTCTTCGAGCCTGTGCTTTACCTGCCCAAGTAAAACGGTAGTATTCTTCCCCTTCTTCAATTTCATTACCTAATATATCCTGTAGCACTTTAAAATCAATTTTTCCCTCGGTCACTACCTCAGGGAAAAGTTCTTTTAAACGAGATATATTTTCATTAACTATATCTAAACTTTTGGTAAGTTCATTACCGTTCTTAATTTGTTCCATTCTTAATTATTTTTTCCAGATGATTAATGCTGTTGCGTATAAATCATTTGCTCTGTCGCTTATTGTCTGTTCGTTCCAGTCTGGACTGTTTACATATTTAGTTGTTAACGGAAGAGAAGAATATTCGGTTAATATCTCTTTCTTCACCGCCCAAGCTGAATTTCGCAATTTACTATTTAAATTTCGCGTAATTATAGTTAAATTCCCTAGTGTTAATAATTTTTGATTTCTATAGTTTTTTTCTTCTGGAGTTAAATTTGCCTGCCAGTTACTCTGCCATTTCTTTGGCATAATATGTTCTACAGAAAATGATTCAGAACTTAAAGAAGTTATATCATGTAAAACTGTATTTACATGGTACAAAGTAATTATAAACAAAAACTCTTTTGAATATTGATTTGAGAATACCGAATTAGCGAAACCTGTTTTAAATTCTTCATCGCTAGGGAATCGACTGGTATCATCACTGTAACTCAACAAAATTTCAGAAAGACTATCTATTAACTTAGGGGTTTCAACCTCTTTTAATTGCTTTATAAGTGAAATAAATAAATTGTTATAATTTTTTGTAGTTAGTTTACATACAGCTCTTCTTACCAAATAGCTTTCAAGTAAGATTAGGCACTTCTCCCTTTCATATGTATCTTCAATGTTCTTGTATAAGAATAAAATTAGAGGATAAACTGTAGTAATATTTAAGTTTTCAATTATATGAAAGAATCGTTTTTCATTATCACTAAAGCGTAGGCTCTCTAATTCTGTACCAGATGGTAAAGAAAAATAAATCTCTGCATATGTTTTAAGAGCTTGTAAAAACTCCTTTTTGTCCTCAAATTTTTTATCTTTTAACCAAGCTTTATAGTCTTTAAATAAATGCTCAAGAGAAACATCTTTTTCCTTTTCTATTAATAGATAACAATATAGCAAAACATCTATATTCTCACGATAAACTCTACCTGCTGTTTTTTTGGTATTCCAAAACTTAACAGTCTCTTCATCCACTTCAAAAATATCTTCCCAGTATTCTTTATAATGTTCCTTAGTCTCATCATCATTAAAAATATGATTTTTTAAAAGTTCTGATGTTGTTAATTTAACCCCTAAAGAGTTAATAGTATCAAAAATTTCCTGCTCATCATCATTATGGTCAAGCACCATATTTATTGCAGGGAACTTGTGCAAAATAGTAACGTTTAAAGCTAATATTTCTTCGTTTGTAAAATCTTTAAATTTCTCCTTAAAAAAAAGATAGGTGTCAATAATTTTACTCCCATTAGAAGTTATATCAATGTCAGTATCACAATCAGATTGCATTACCAAATCAAATGACTTTTTATCCAATCTGTTGTGTATTATTCTGTAATGAACCTTACCGTAAGCATCCTCATAAAACAGAGAGCTATTAATATTTTTAATTAAAAAATTAGCTCCTTCAACAGTACTGTCTACACTGTTGGCTAAAGCCTTTATTACAAGACAGAAAGTTGTCATACGCTGTTGGCCGTCAACTAAATTATATTTCGCAGCCATCTGTGTACTGGAAGAGTTAATTTTTGTTATTACTGTCCCTATAAAATGCTCTTTTTGAGGTTTTATCTTTCCTTCCTCATAGGTTGCCAGTATATCTTCAAGTAAATTTTCGCAATCTTCTTTTTTCCATACATAAGGTCTTTGAAAAAAAGGTATTATATATTGGTTAGTTCCAGTATTTAATAATTTTATTAAATGTTCTTTGCTAATGTCCATTTGAAAGTGTGGTTTTTAAGGTGTGAATTTGGTTGCGTTTATCCTGAATTTCTATATTTAAAGAAACCTTTTGATTTAACTGAGTTTCTTTTTTTATTTGATTCGACAAAGTAATGATTTCTTTTTCTAAATTCTCTATTTTTTCAAGCGTTAAAAGGTCTTCGGCTGTACGATTACTACCTCTTAAATTAAATTTACCAGTAACTGTAGCGGTCTTTAATTGCACTATAGCCCCTATGTAACTCTTATATAATGTTTCGAGATTATTCTTATTCAGGGCACTAAAATTTATAACCTGAAAAAAGGTATTGATTGATTCATTTTTATAGAGTTTTGAGAGTAATTGCGTACTCAAATCTCTCTCTATAATTCTTTTATTGGTATCGGCTAAATTTATCCTTTTTTCAGAAACATTAATCATGAAATAATTGTCATCTTCTGCTATAACAATTGAGTGATACGGTATATATTTTTGAACGAACTGAATATATTTATTGGCTAGATTCTCTGTGATATTGTCAGAAAGCGTAATGATAATTATTTGAATTTCTTCATAACTATAAGCACTGGTTTTAACAGGGCTCACATTAACTGATGATTGTTTGATACTTGCAAACCAATTTATATTTGGAATATCATTAAGTAATTTTTTCTCAGCAGCAGTTAATTCAAAATTCTTCAAAAAGAAGGATTTTGTGATTTTCTTATTCAATAAGGTACGCTCTGGTAACCCAAAAATATTATTATAATTAAAACTCATTACTTTATTACTAAATAACTAATCAATTCAAGTCTGTCTTGCTCAGAAAAAGTTTCCTGTAGTAAAGTTGTGCCTCCTGGAGTAGCCAAAGAATCAAGTCCAACCTCCTCCTGAATCCCTACTATTTCTTCTATACACTTTTTAAGAAGTTTTGTGTAGGTCTTCATCTTTTTATTATGTTTAGTTTCTTTTTCAAACTCAGTTATCAATGAAGACAATACGCCGTCATTACCCATACATAACTTTCTAAAATAATCCAGTGCAAGTTTAGTTTGCGCAGCTTTTATAATTTCGCTGCCGTCAAGGCTGATATAAATTAAATAAAACGGGTGTAAAATGTTATTTCTTAGTTTTCCAGTATGCTCTTCCCCAATATCTTTTAAACAGAAAATAACACCTTGTTTTATGTCTTCAAGATTTGATTTTACAACTGCATAAGAGGCTTTAGGTATATCTCTAAGCTCTAACAATTCTTCATCAGTACTTTTCTCTAAATCTATTTTAAAATCATTGAATGTAAGGTCGGTTATAGATATAGTGCCTTGTACATCTTCAAGGTCTATTACCTGATTTTGTAGTTGTTTTAACTGTCTTCTCCTGTAATCCAAATCCTGCATCTCCCTACCACTTTGTGATATGATATTATCTTCACCAGTTGCAGAAACATCAAGCATTACCATACGTCCCTGAACACGAGCAACCAAATCAATAAAGCTATCAAGCTCCATTGAAGGAAAGAAATTCACCAGTTGAATTTTTTCATTTTTAGAACCAATACGGTCAATACGTCCAAAACGTTGAATGATACGAACGGGATTCCAATGGATATCATAATTAACCAAATAATCACAATCCTGAAGGTTTTGACCCTCAGAAATACAATCGGTACAAAAGAGAATATCTATTTCATTTTTCTCATGAGGATATATTTCATCCCTCTTTTTAGAAAGTGGAGAGAAGTTTGTTAGAATGGAGTTCAAATCTGTTTTGCACTTTGGCATATTGGTTTTATTAGTCCCTGAGCCTGTTACCAATGCAGAATTTAATTTATGCTTATTTTTTAACCAATTATGTAATTCATTATACAAATAGTCGGCAGTATCAGCAAAAGCCGTGAATACTATTATTTTTTTATTATCTGGGTTTATCGGATTGTTTAACTTTTCTTCAATTCTATTTTTAAGCTCTAATAGTTTTGCGTCACGTTTTACATCAATCAATTTGATACTTCCTAATAATTTAACTAAAATTGATTTATCCAATTTTAGGTCTTGCTTCCATTGAATGTTATCTAAATCCTGAATCAATACTTTCGTTTTTCCACCGACCAATAAATCTTCTAACTCAGTATCATCAATTTCAATATCATTAATACCAAAATCCAAATCATAAGCTCCTGATTTATGATTTTCTATTAACCTTAGATTTTCATCAATGATGGCAATTAATTTTTCAACAGTCAATTTAAAAGAATGGATAGAACTTTCTAAACGTTTTAAAAGGTTGACACGCATTAAATAAATTAAACTCTGCTCACGGTCAACTTGTTTAAAAACACCACCAGTACGCGTTTCTATATCATATTTCGTTTCATATTCGTCTCTTTTATCTGCTCTTACATAAGCCAAAGGAGTATATGATGCTAAAGTCAATGTACTGATTTCATCATAAATTTGTCCGATATTACTAAACTGACCTTTGGTGTCAATCTCTGGAGTAATGGTTAAAGGCGTGAGTCTATTTGGAAAATTACCAATATCGGCCATATCATAGTATTTCTCAATATGTTTACGAGACCTCGCAATAGTTAACATATCTAAAATTCTAAAATAAGTACCGTCTAAACTTTCCATTAATGAATTAACTTCTAAATTGTTTGGGTCTCCATTTTTGTACCAATTAGTGAATTTTCGTTGAGCATCACGCATTACTTGAGCGATACTGTCTATACCATATTGCGCGAAAGCCCTATCATTTCCCTCAGTAATAAATGAAACTTGATTTTTTAAATCGTTCATCTTATTATTTACAGGAGTTGCCGATAGCATTAATACTTTTGTTTTAATATTTGCTTTTATGACATCATTCATTAATTTTTTGTATCGAGTCATTCCCTCTCTCTTGTTGGGATTGTTTCTGAAATTATGGGATTCATCAATAACAACCAAATCATAATTCCCCCAATGAATCATTTCCAAATCAATATCACCTGATTTTCCTCTTTCTCGGGTTAAATCTGTGTGGTTCAACACATCGAAATTCAAACGGTCTTCTGCAAGGATATTTCTCCTATCATTTATTTGAGTATAAATTGTCCAGTTCTCTCTTAATTTTTTTGGTGCTAAAACCAAGACTCTTTTATCGTTTCTTAAAAGATAATATGACATTACTGCCAAAGCTTCAAATGTTTTCCCTAATCCAACTGAATCAGCAATTATACAACCTCCATAGGTCTCTAATTTTTCAATAGCACCAATTACGGCATCTTTTTGAAAATTATAAAGCATACTCCAGATTTTAGTATTTTTAAATCCAGTTCTCTCCAGTTTTTCGTCTGCTCTTTCATTTATTGTTGAATATTGAAATATTTCTCGTATACTGTATTTATAAATTGCTTCGGCTGAAAAACTTGCCGCCCCTCTCTTCAGCATAGAAATAACCATATTGTTAAGATTAGCCCTGCTATTATCCCATGAATTATTGAAGATATTTAAAAACTGATTCTGTTCATCTGGAAATGAAGTGATAAAAATTGGTGATTTAGCAGTAACCCGTCCGAGTGAAACAGAATCAAAATTTAATGGTGTAAGATTAAACGAAGTAGAATCACCACCATTTTCAACAATTAAGACACGTTGATTAGCTAAACTCCCTTTTCGTATTTCTATTTTATCTTCAATTAAGCTTATAACCTGATTAATACGATATTTTCTATCTAGTAGTAAGTTTAATTTATATTCTTCGGCATTATAGAGAAATTTAAAATCTTCCTCTGTATTAGTGTTATAATTCAATAGAATCCTTATTGTATTCACTTGTTTGAAATCATCCAGTATTTCAAATAAAGCATATGTTGTAAAATAATCACAACTTATTGAAATATTGGATTCAGAAGTAAGAAGAGCTTTTAACTCATCTATTAGCAAAACATTCTGATTGTTGATTAGTTTCATTTGTAAGGTTGGTTAGGTAAAAAATATTTAAACTTTAAAAGTAAGAATTTTAGGCCAACTAGAAATTATAAAATAAAAAAAGGGGCTAATAGCCCCAATTATAATGATTATCCAATAATATATTGTTTTCGATAACTTGTGCCTCCACAGGTGCACCCTGTGTAGCTACACTTCTGACAGGTTATTTTGCTACATCTGCTACATTGCTTTGCTCTGTCGCCCTTGTGACTGTTTCCACAGGAACATGATGAAATTTTATCCATGATATATGTATATTAGTTTAAAAATGAAACTATTATGATGACAAAGAACAACAGCATGTGAAAGCCAGCTATATAGCTATAAGGTTTCTGTTCTTTCATCTTATCCCTGAAAGAAGACTCAATATCAATGTCTTTGATGGCGTCAAATTTTTGCTCCTGTGCGGGCAATATCAGCTTTACGAAAATAAAAAGGGAAGCTATACAGCCCAGCCAGATATAAAACCAGATGCTGGTGTCGGGTATCTGCAAAAACTTATGGCATAATAAGCCAACTCCGAACGGAAATACAAAATATATGATATGATTTTGATTCATTGTTATTTATTTTACTTGTTTAATGCTTCCTGTGCGGTAATTAGGATTCATCTTTTTTGCCGTTACCAAAGCTGATGCCTGATTGGCAGCGAATACACGCGTAGCAGTCTTTAATCCTCCTCCTTTTGGTAGTAATTCAACTATAAACTCTTTCATAATTAATTGTTTGGTCGATGGTAATACTTAATGTAGTCCGCTTCTTCACTAGCATCCAATATAAGTTCACCATTACTTATAGTAATAATATGGTGGTAGCTATTTGGTGCTCCAAATGCAATGTTACCGTCATCCAATATCCACCAGAAGTAAGTGCCTGCAACACCGATATTACAATCATTATCGCTATATAAGGTTTCTGTTACCTCACCATTTCCATTGAATTCCAATATCTGACGGCCGCATTCTCCGTTACTCTCATAAAGTATCGGTTGAGTTCCCTCCCCGTAAATACCTTTATATATTACCCATTTACCAAGGAGTTGGGAAGTGTCTGTATTTTGAGCTGAGTTTGGTGAATCATCATTACCTGAACAGGCTGTAAAACAAACGATAATGGCCGTAAAAGCTAACGCAATTAATTTTCTCATAGGTTATTGATTTAAGATTTAGACTACAAATATAAAAATTAAATTCTATTTTATAGTGTACTATATATTAGAGTACCTAAAATCATACACTATTGTGAGATTTGAGGTATGGAAAAATCAACTAAGAAAGGACAATTACCTGAGCTGAATTTAATTGCAGAAAGATTAAAGGCTCTTAGAAAGGAGAAGGGGTATAAAAACTATGAGCATATCGCCTTTGATTTAGGCATGAGTAGAAGCGCTTACTGGCGATTAGAAACAGGTGCAAACTTTGAATTAAAAACATTGATAAATATTTGTAGGGTGCTTGGTGTTAGTCTTGAGGATTTCTTTACAGGAATCTCCTTGCCAGAGCCAAAAAAAGAAGATTAAACCTCCTTTAAACTTTTACCTCGTAATTTTTTATAAAAATTTTTTTTCAAAATATGAAAAGGACTCAGATTAGAGCTATCATAAGGAACCAGGGAGGGGGGATAAAAGGGAGGATACCCCAACCTTTTAAATGATTTTTTAAAAAATTCCGCTAATGGGTGCGTAGGAGAGACAAACCAATCTGTATTATATCTCCAAACAATACCAAAAACACATATTTAAAGATTGTAGGGCTTACCTTATACGTGTGAAGCAAGTTTCTTAATGTAACACTTAAACATTACTTAAATGACCTTATTTGCTGTTATGGTACAATATCAGCAGCGTATAGACGTTATTTCGGTGCGCTATTGGTTGTGAGATTGTTGGTCAGTATTCCTATATTTATACGATTAGTACTCTATTCTCTAACGTTAGACACATCCATTCTAATATTAGACTGATTACTATATATTCTTATTACCCTTTTCTCTCTATCATATATGTTACTTAATATATAACTAACTATATTAAAGGAACTACCAGTAAAATAGAGACATCATAAAGATTATCAATAAAAGTATTGAGCTTAGTTTGCGCTATTAAACTATTTCAACATAAAATTTATACCAATAAATATCCATTGTGTCATTGACTTATTAAAACATTTTGTGTAGAATTAGTGAAAATAGAGAGAATAAACTCCAAATTCCTGAGTGCTGGGGAAATGATTCACCCCAGCTTCTTCTGTCAGGTTAAATAACAGAAGACGATAAATAAGCACCAGTAGACTGGTGGGTGAATAGAAGTATAACCAAAATGATTTCAAAGCATGACTGCATTGGCCTTACAGGCGACACTGAGGATATTAATGTCCTATTAACTGAAAATAAGCTCTCTGAGGCTTCGTTGGTGTTTCCCAACGTAAATTCTATAATGATTCCGAAGAAAGCTCTTTACAATCTTTCTAAATACACTTCAAAGCCACTGCTTAAGGCCGTTGACCCAAAGATAGAGGTGGCCGTGGAAAAGTGCCTTGTTTTTCTCTCTAACCTTGCCATGACTTACTACACGGAGGATAAATGGAAAAAGCTGTACTCAGGTATCCTTCATGACCAGTCCAAAAAGGGTAATAACAATACATGTATATACCCTAAAATCGTTGATGTACTTACAAAAGGAACATCAAAGGGAGCTTTTATTGAGGTAAATAATCAATACTATGAAGGTGAGTCCAGAAAATACCGCTTAACAGAAACTTATCTGAAAGCTGGCCTTACGCAGTACACTATTAAAGATAGTAAGCTCATACAACGTCTTAACAGCATTTATTACACCAGACTGGATACGGCTATTAAAAACCCTGTTTGCCGTAATCTTATCAGCATCTATCCCAAACTTGAGCTGCCTACCTCTGAGGAACTGCTAGCCATTGGTAAGAAGCTGGTAAAGGAAGGCCGTGAAACTAAAAGAGGAAAGCTCCTGACCATGCGAAATAAGCACAGCAACGAGTACTGGAGTGATTATACGAACAGAAGCTTTGTAGAGGATAACATAAGGTTATTTGAGTTCCTGACCAGTAGGGGCTTTATGATTCCAAGCGAAGGGGATGATAAAAGCGGTCACCGTGTGGTAGACTCCTTTACACTTATGCCGTCATGGATAAGAGAGCAGATAACCATAGGCGGTATAAAGCTAAGGGAACGTGATTACACAGCATTACACCCCAACATAGCCATCAAACTCTATGGTGGTAAGCAAAGTAATATTACACATCAGAATGTGGCAGAAAAAGCCTCTATTGATATTATCGATGTAAAGCAGGAACATCTAAGCTTCTTTAACAAGACTTGGAAAGGGATGCAAAAATCACCACTATATCAACATTACCAACAAACGGAGCCTGTAATGCTGGAGAATCTTCGTAAAGACAAGAAAAAGAATGGTTATAAGGTCACATCCCGAAAGATGTTTAAAATCGAGGTTGATATAATGACCGAGGTAATACAACATCTTAATTCAGTTGGTATTCAGGTATTATACGTGTATGATGCGCTATTATGCGAAGAAAAAGACAGACAGGTCGTAACTGAGACTATGAACAGTACTATCTTAGAACATGGTGTAAAGACCTCAGTAAAGATTGAATCACCAGTACAGGGAGAAACAATCCAATGTAAGCAATATCGTTTAGATGAAGAAATAAACCTATATGAAGTATTACCAGCCATGTCATTTACCATAGAGGAAAGCATGACAATTATATGTGATTTTGATTTCAGTAAGATGCAGATGAGTGAACTGGTAAAATATATCGGAAAGCAACGCAAAGAGCAACAGTATAATGATTATAATGGTGTACGGATTACACCCGAACACATTGATGCATTAAAAACTATCATTGCTACATAATGCTAAAAAAAAATAAACCTCTACCAATTCAGTAGAGGTTATTTGTTTTATATCAACAAAATAATGTAATAAATGTTTGTCATCTTAATCAGTGGTTATTTCCAGCCCTCAAAAACTCCTAGTCCAAACAAGGCATAATCATACTTAACTGGGTCAATTGGGTCAAAATTCCTCAAATGAGTATCTAATTCCATTAAAGTTTTTATATCATCCTGCTTTCTGGTAATAAGCCCTAAATTACGACCAACATTACCTGTATGAATATCAAGAGGGCATGACAGTAAGCTTGGAGAAATAGATTTCCATATACCCAAGTCTACTCCAGCATTATCATTTCTAACCATCCATCTTAAAAAAAGATGAAGTCTTTTAGCAGCACTGCCACGTAAAGGGTCGGCAATATGCTTATGGGTTCTTTGTTCATGTTCAACCTCAAAAAACTTCTGTTTTAATTGGCTAATAGCATTATGCAAATATCCTTCTTTCTGATGCTTATTAAAGATATTTTCAAGACCACTATGGTTAGTATAAATATGTTTCAAACCGCAGATGAAGGTTGTAAAATCCCTACCGTTGAATGTTCTATGTACAAAGCTTTTCAAAGGTTCAAGTTGGTATGGCTTATGGGACATAACAAAATCATAAGGTGAATTCCCCATGAGGTTCATCATCTTATGGCAATTATTAATAACCATTTTTCTATTGCCCCAAGCTATTGTGGCTGCAAGAAATCCAGCAATCTCAATATCCTCTTTATGATTAAAAAGATGGGGAATCTGTACTGGGTCAGTTTCTATAAAGTTGCTGTTATTATATTGCTGATACTTTGTATCAAGTAGGTCTTTTAAATTTTCTTTATTCATTTTTCAAAAATACTATTTTTACAAAAAATAAGTATATTGAATATATTATTGGTTTTTACTATTAATCATAATAATCCTTTAATTTAGATATAGTCTTATTATTTAATCTATTACTTGATTATTTAAGATGTCAGAGATTTGATTCTGTTGGAAGAATGTTAGTACAACAATTTCTTTCACATTCGATAAAAATTAATTTAAAATAATATCTATGAACTTCTCGAAAGTTGTTAAATTAAGCATAATAAACTATTTAAAAGAGGAAGATGTAATACCTTTTTGGAATAAAGATAAGGTGATAAGCTTTGATTTTTATGACTTTATAAATAAAATAGCTGAACTAGATATAATGCCTTCTCAAATAGCAGAGTTTGAAAATGCCAAAGAAGAAATTGAAAACCTGTTGAATAAAAATGAAATAACTTTTGAAGAAGTTTTAATTGAACGATTAAATATATTGAACGATAATAATCTTTTTCAAAAACTTATTGAAGAAATCGTCTCAAAGGAGGATATAGAGGATGCTGAAAGAAAATTGCATCTATTTGCAATAAATAATTATTTAGAAAATGATAAGCTTATTTTAAAGTTAAATAGAAAAAATAATAAATATTCCGTAATTGGATTGACAGAGGATATTTTTGATGAAATTGAATTGAGGAAATCTCAATTCAACTTCATAGTTATAAATAAAAATGAAATTCATCGCCCAGTAGATAGAGGAGAGTATTTTCTTCTTCGTGAGGATACTTGGGATGATTTTAATAGTGTTACAACATTTGGATTGTCATATTACAAAGGCAACACTCTACTGCATAATTTTGGTTACATCAAAATTATGATAAAAAGTGAAAGAATTACAATGAACGTAATTCCAAAAAAATTCCATTTCTTACCTCAAAAATTCTGTTCTTTAGGGCAAACTGAAATATTTTACAAAAAAATGAATGAAATATTTTCAGATAAGTTCGTTATAATTTTGTCCGCTTTGTGTGATTGTGCTTTCTTTCCAGAAAAACTAGAACAATTTGAGAATCACCCAAGGTTTATAAATTCATTGATTAGGGATGATGATACTGAAAGGGTTCTCCGTACAATTAGACATACGCTATTCAATCATGATATAAGTAATATGTTCTCTTTTATTTACAAGTTCAAACCACCATATTCAAAAACTTCAATAGATGTTGGATTTAATTTTCCAAATAATCAATACCAAAAATTCTTTTATCCACGATTGAATACAATAACTTCTAATCGTATATATGCAATTATTGGAAAAAATGGTACGGGTAAAACTCAATTATTAAATTCGATTCCAAAAGATTTTATGGGAACTGATAAACAAAATTTTGTTCCACGACAACCATCTTTTAGTAATATAATACATATATCTTACAGTATTTTTGATAGTTTCAAACCTTCTACAATTACAAATAAAAAGTATGTATACTGTGGTTTGAAGGATGAAAAAGGTGATTTGATTGATTCAAAAAGGCTACTACTACGTTTTCACAATTCATGGAAAAAGATAAAATTTAATAAACGAATGTATCGGTGGAAAGAATTGCTATCGGGAATTATAGATATGGAATTATTAGATAACTTTATTATTGATGACCTTAATGATAATAATCATGACAATAGGTATACTGTCGACATCCCTAAATTCCATAAAACTAGAGAAAAATTAAGTTCTGGCCAAAATATATTGCTATTCATTATCACTGAAATCGTTGCAAACATCAAATATGATTCATTAGTATTATATGATGAACCCGAAACCCACCTTCATCCAAATGCTATAACTCAATTGATTGGAACTATATATCATCTAGTTGATGAATTCCAATCATTTTGCATTGTTGGTACCCATTCCCCTTTAATAATCCAAGAACTTCTTTCTAAAAATGTTTTGGTGATAGAAAAAGATGGTGAAGTAGCTTCTATTCGAAAAATTGAAATTGAGTCTTTTGGAGAAAATTTATCAAAACTAACAGAAGATGTATTTGGAAATAGAGATACCTCTAAAAAGTATAAAGAAATTATTTCTCAACAAGTAAATAATGATAAAACATACGACGAAATAGTAGAAATGATTACATCTGATGGAGTTCCATTAAGTTTAAATACAAGATTGTTTATTGCTGGAAAAATTTCACAACGATGAAACAATTAGAACCAACAACTAGAGACCATTACCAGTTCCATTGCGATGTAATTGCCTCTACAAGATTTCGACAAAATGACCCCGAGTTTCAAAATCGTTTAAATGCATTAGGTGCAGAATTAAGTACATTATTCATTCAGTATGCTGAAAATTTTGCAACAAATGATTTAACGACTACTTTACCAAGGGTAACCACTAATATTGAAAAAGCAGATTTAATAAGTTTATATAAGTTTGACCGCAAATTAATCCAAGAATTAAAAAAAGAAATAACAACAACCGCAACTGGAAGAATTATTTCGACATGTCAAAATTGTACAATAAATAGTGCAAATACATTTGACCACATTTTACCAAAAGAAGTTTATTCAGAGTTTTCTGTTAATCCATTAAATTTATTTCCTACTTGCTCAGAATGTAATAGTTATAAGAATTCACAATGGCAGAATGCAGGGATACCATATTTTCTAAATTTATATTTAAATAATTTACCTACAGTTCAATATTTATTTGTTGATTTAAACTTTAATGGAAATAATGTAACAACAAATTTTCGATTAGAACCTCATATATCAATAGCTCCACAGCTTTGGCAAATTATAAACTCACATTACACAAGATTGCATTTATTGCGAAGGTTTGTTAGTGAGGTAGATAGAGTAATACCAAAACTTGTAGCACAAATTAAGGCTAGCCTAGCCCATTCAAACCTTAATTACACCGAAATTCAACAGATTGTTATTTCACAAATTAATGAACAAAAATTATCATATGGTGAAAATTTTTGGGAAGCTATACTTGGTCTAACTTTAATAAATCATCCAGATTTTTTAGCGTTTGTAAATGCTAACTAAATTATTATGATTTTAAATAAATCTATGACTAATAATAATTTTCTAGGGAATTTACGCCACATTAATTACCCTTGTCAACATATTTATCCTTTTTGCGGCCGAACCATTTAAAGGATCAGATATATGTTTTTGAGTACGTTGCTGATGCGCTATTTCAAAAAATATTTTTTTAAATTCACTAATACTTTGCTGTAAGCTGTTGTTTCCCTGGTATCTTGCAAATACAGACTCCAGTCCGCCATGATTGGTGTAAATGTTTTTTAGCGACTGTATAAAAGTAGCAAAATCGATACCATTAAAAGTACGGTGTACAAAGCTTTCTAGACTTTCAAGATGGTCTTCGTTGTGACTCATTACAAAGTCATAAGGGCTGTTCCCCATAAGATCCATCATCTTCTTTGCATTATTGATAATCATTTTGCGATTACCCCATGCTATTGTCGCCGAAAGAAAACCGGCTATTTCTATATCCTCTTTTTGTGTAAACAGGTGAGGTATCTGTATTGGGTCTGTATCAATAAAATCCGGGTTATTGTAAAGTAGTACCTTTTCATCAAGGAACGATTTAAGTTCCTCCACATTCATTTTTTCTTTCATTAAACCTGTTTCAGTCATATATTATGTCCGGCTATTATCTGTCCGTCACTCATAACCAGTTTTCTGTCTGCCATATTGGCCAGTTCTTCATTATGGGTAACAATTACAAAAGTCTGTCCCATTTCATCTCTTAACTTAAAGAATAACTTATGAAGATTTTCTGCAGAATGCGTATCAAGGTTTCCTGAAGGTTCATCGGCAAAAATAACGGCAGGCTTATTAATAAGAGATCGGGCCACAGCTACACGCTGTTGTTCACCACCTGATAATTCCCCGGGTTTATGATTTATTCTGTGTGACAATCCTAAGTATTCCAAAAGTTTTTTAGCTTCTTCTTCAGTCTCGGCTTTTGGTTTTCCGGCAATAAAAGCAGGAATGCAAACATTTTCTAAAGCTGTAAATTCAGGGAATAACTGATGGAACTGAAATATAAATCCTAATTTGATATTACGAAACTTAGACAAGGCTTTGTCTTTCATATTAACTACATCTTCATTATCAATTAATAATGAAGTGCCAGCCTCAGGTTGTGGTTTGTCCAGTGTACCTAAAATTTGCAGGAGTGTAGTTTTACCGGCTCCTGAAGCTCCTACTATAGAAACAATTTCTCCTTTTTTAATATGAAGGTCAACACCTTTAAGCACATGTAGTGCATCATAATATTTATGGATGTTTTTTGCCTGTATCATCAATTCGGGGTTTTCACAAAGAAACAAACAATTTAAAGAAAAATAAATCTTTTTTGGCACAATATTTCGTATATAAAAGTATAGCTATTACCTCAAAAAAGAATTGTATAATTTTGAAAAACCGTTACACAATGAAAAACATACTAGCCATTACATTTGCTTTTTTAGCGCTTTCCTGCCAGGGGAAGGCTGAGACTGCAACGGCAGAAAATAATAACGACGAATTAGAGAAAGGAGAATTAAAACAAATGGATAACAGTAAATTAGAAACTGCCATCTTTGCAGGTGGCTGCTTTTGGTGTACAGAAGCTTTTTTTACCGAACTTAAAGGAGTGGATAAAGTAGTTTCGGGCTATATCGGCGGAAATACGAAAAATCCCACCTACAGGGAAGTATGCAGCGGTACAACAGGTCATGCAGAAGCAATTAAGATAACCTATAATCCTGATGAGATTGCTTATGAGGATTTACTGGAAATCTTTTTTGCCACACACGATCCAACAACCCTAAACAGGCAGGGTGCCGATGTGGGTACACAATACCGAAGCGAAATTTTCTACACTACGCCGGAGCAGAAAACCGCGGCAGAAAACTTTATTAAACTATTAGAAGATCAGAAGATATTTGATAAAAAGATAATGACCAGAGTAACTGAAGCACCAACTTTTTACCCTGCTGAAGATTACCATCAGGATTACTTTGCATTAAACCCTGATCAGCCTTATTGCAGGGCGGTAATTGAACCTAAGATGGCCAAGCTTAAAAAGAATTATAAATCTAAGCTTAAGGAATAAAAGAAAAAGCCCCTTAATTAGGGGCTTTTTTATTTTTAAACAGGAAACCTAGTCCCATTGCTTTCAGCATCTTTTTTTCAAAGTTCCAGAAGAACCTGAATTGTCCGGAAATAAACCCGAAAAATACAAGCAGTACCTGATATACAGGAAAAATTATTAATATTCTCAAAGGAATGTATATCCATGGAGATAAAGCTTCCTTTGAAATACCTAACCACTGAATTACAGGCTTAGATAAATAAGCAGATGTAGATCCTGTTACGGCAAATACAATAAATATTACTACAAGCTGGAAGTTACTGGTAATACCCCAGCGTTTTTTTAATTTTTCCATGAAAACGGTTAAAAGACAAATATACTTGATTTAGAATTGCGGCACAATACCTCCCAGACGTTGTCCTGTGGTTAATTGAAAATATACCAGATAATTGTATAACATATAATTTACTTCATACCCATAATCTATATGTGGTTCATAATCTATAGCCATTAAGTATAAGTCTCCATATCGTTGGGGCTGCATGGCCCGAATATTCCATTGTGTAACCCAAAGCTTGTTTTTGGTTTCAAAATACTGTTGATTATAGTATCCTCTTGGTCTTGCTCTACTATATAACCATGAGTTAAATCCCGGGTCAATAATGATAATTTCATATTCTAATTCATCGTTTGCAATGCGTACAGTGTCATTAGCCATAGCAGTGGCTTTTTCCTCGTCTGCTAGGTTCATGGGTTGCATATCGTTTTTCTCCTGAGTCTTACAGCTTATTATAAGTAGTAATAAACCAGAGAAAAAAAGAAAATAATTTTTCATAGCATCATGATTTAACGATCATACTATAAAATTAAAAAATAAAAGCACCCTTTAGGGTGCTTTTGTATAATTTAACCTTTTCGGTTTTTTATTTTTCTGTTTTAAGGATACTGATAATCTGTTCTGCCAGTTCAGTACCAATCCTGTCCTGAGCTTCCAGAGTAGCAGCTCCTATATGCGGAGTTAATGAGATTTTAGGATTCATCAGTACCTGTACTGCAGGCTTAGGTTCGTCCTCAAATACGTCAAGCCCTGCAAAGGAAACTTTGCCTGAATCAAGAGCATCAACTAAGGCAACCTCATCAATAATACCTCCACGTGAAGCATTAACTATACCTACGCCATCTTTCATTACTTCAAACTGATCTTTACTTATAAGGTAACCTTCCTGAGCAGGAACGTGAAGTGTAATAAAATCAGCATGTTTAAAGATGTCTTCTATTGGTTCGGTTGTAATTTCAACATTTATAAACTGGTTGTTGTAAAAATCAACCCTGATTTCTGCCTTACCAATAAACTTATCTGAAGCAATTACTTTCATACCAAGGCCTAAAGCAATCCTCGCAACCGATTTACCTATTTTCCCAAAACCTATAATACCAAGAGTCTTGCCTCTAAGCTCTATACCGGCAGCATATGCTTTTTTAAGGCTTTCAAAGTTTATATCGCCTTCAAGCGGCATCAGCCTGTTTGAGTCATGAAGAAAACGTACTCCTGAGAAAAGGTGAGCAAAAACAAGCTCGGCAACTGAGTCAGACGATGCAGCCGGAGTATTTATTACATGGATTCCTTTTTCACGGGCATATTCCACATCAATGTTATCCATTCCAACACCACCGCGACCTATAATTTTAAGGCTGGGGCAGTTGTCTATAATATCTTTTCTAACTTTTGTTGCACTTCTAACAAGCAGTACATTAATATTGTTTGTGTTAATGTAATTTGCTACCTGCTCCTGAGCAACTTTTGTTGTTATAACTTCAAATCCGGCATCTTCCAGGGCAATAATACCACTTTTAGAGATTCCGTCGTTTGCTAAAATTTTCATTATTATTTACGGGATTTAATGATTAAAAATTAAGCGTTTCTTTCCAGCTCCTGCATCACATCCACAAGTACTTTAACGCTTTCTATAGGCATTGCATTATATATGGAAGCCCTATATCCGCCAACAGATCTGTGGCCGTTAAGTCCGCTTATGTCAGCAGCTTTCCATAACTTATCAAACTGTTCAGTATGTTTTTCATCCTTAAGCAGGAAGGTAACGTTCATTTTAGAACGGTCTTCTGTATTTGCTGTCCCTGTAAATAACGGGTTGCGGTCTATTTCATTATAAAGAAGCTCTGCTTTTGAATTATTCTTCTCCTCCATAGCGGCAACACCACCGTTGTTTTTAATCCACTGTAAGGTTAACAACGAAGTGTAAACAGGAAATACAGGAGGTGTATTGTACATGCTCTCTTTAGCTATATGCTGACCATAATCCATTATGCCCGGAATAGCCCTGCCTGTTTTTCCTAAAATATCTTCCTTAACCACTACAAGGGTAGTACCTGCCGGACCCATGTTTTTTTGAGCACCTGCATAAATAAGGCCGAATTTAGAGAAATCCAGTTCTCTTGAAAAAATATCTGAACTCATATCACATACCATAGGCACTCCTGTTTCTGGAAAGCTATGCATTTGCGTACCAAATATTGTGTTGTTACTTGTGCAGTGAAAATAATCTGCATCTGCAGGTACAGTATAATCTTTTGGTATATAAGTGTAGTTAGCTTCTTTAGAAGAGCCTATAATTTCAGTATTGCCAAAGCGCTTAGCTTCTTTAATGGCGCCAGCTGCCCATGTTCCTGTATCAAGGTAAGCAGCTTTACCGTTTTCCTTTAAAAGGTTATAAGGTACCCTTACAAACTCCATACTGGCACCGCCGGAAAGAAAAAGAGCCTGATAGCCTTTACTTTCTAGGCCTAAAAGCTCTAAAGCTGTAGCTCTTGCTTCTTCCATTACAGAAACAAAATCTTTGCTTCTGTGTGATATTTCAAGGATTGAAAGGCCAAGGTTATTAAAATTGAGGACTGCCTGGGCAGATTTTTCAAACACCTCTTGTGGCAGGATTGAGGGACCTGCACTGAAATTATGTTTTTTCATGGGACAAATAAAATAGAATGCGAGCTACAAATTTCCAAAATATAGCTTAGAAAACAGCAAAAAATATTGGGAAATATTTCGCTATATTTTTGATAAAAATGCAATAGTATCTACATTATCAGCATAATCCCAAAGTTGTGGTTTTTGTGTTTGCCCAAAGGCAACTGAGTTTTCTCCCGAAATGTTACCAACAATACACTGTATCTGGTCTTTTTCATCTTCCAGTTTTGCTTTAAGGGTGTCGGTATTTGTATAATATTCGTAAAACAGACTCGAAATAGGAGAGGAGTAACTGCTATCCTCTTTTATGGTAAGAAAGCCATTATCAAGAATCTTGAAGTTACTCATTAAAAATACGGCTTTATTGTAGTCGTAATTGTTAGCATATTTTTCATACTGAATAATATCCCTGTATTCATAAACGGCTTCCCAAAACGGAGTAAAGTCATACCCTTCAGGAATAAATAATTTAGATACATTTCTACAGCCTAAACCAAAATACCTGAGTATATCTTCTCCCAGCTGTACAAGTTCTTCTTTACTCTCATTTCCTGTAAGCACTGCCGCAGAGTTCCTGTTCTTACGTATAATTGAAGGTTTATTCTTAAAATAATATTCAAAATAACGGGCTGTATTATTGCTTCCGGTAGCTATTACAGCATCAAAGCCTTCCAGCTTTCCTTCGGTAAAAGGAATGTAATCTTTAAAACGGGGTTCTACAGCAACAATATACTTAGCTAAAAAGGGTAGTAACAGTTGATCGTTTGAAGATGTTTTCACTAAAGCTCTGTGTCCGCTTATTAAAACAGAAAGAAAATCATGAAATCCTACTAATGGTATATTACCAGCCAGTATTAAACCAACTGTTTTTGGTTGTACATTTTCAAAATCATATTCATTAAGCCATTTGTCAAGATTTTGAGATGTAAGAGCATCTGCCCAAGACTGAGCTGCAAAATATACCTGTTCTTTTGTAAACCAACCATTGTGAGACTGTGATAATTTTATTAGATTGATAAAATCATCAAAAAATAAGTCATTACATAATACCCCCTCTTTTTGAGAAGTATTATTTTCAGAAAACTGACTTAAAAATTTTCCTAATTCCACAAAGGCTGTTTTTCTTTCGTCTAAAGTCATTAGATTTGCTTATGAATAGTTTTGGATGTAATTTTGTGCAAATTTACATTATTAAAAAATAAAATAAGCTATGGCTATCATTATAACAGACGAATGTATTAACTGCGGGGCATGTGAACCGGAATGCCCAAATACTGCAATATATGAAGGTGCTGATGACTGGAGATATAAAGACGGTACCAGTTTAAATGGCAGAATTGTACTGCCAAGTGGGGAAGAGGTAGACGCTGATGAAGCTCAAACACCTATTTCTGATGATATTTATTATATTGTGCCGGGTAAATGTACCGAGTGTAAAGGTTTTCACGAGGAGCCTCAGTGTGCTGCGGTATGCCCTGTGGATTGCTGTGTGCCTGATGATAACCATGTTGAAAGTGAAGAAACACTATTAAACAGACAGGCATTTTTGCATAACGAAGAATAGTTTATTCTAGATATTATTTTAAGCCCCAGCATTTCTGGGGCTTTTTTTATTGCAATAATTTAAGTTAAAATGTTTTACCATATAAGTAAATATTATAACTTTGAAATGCAAAGTACTTTTAAATATAAATTAACAATATGAGCACTGAATATTTTGTACATAAAAATTCTATAGTAAGAAAGATATGGGGGAAGAGCGATACCATTATTTTTATATTCGCAGGGGCCTCTGCAGAATTTGCTCTAAACAAGGCGGTAGACTGGCTCTATTTTACAGGTAAGCTACCTAAAGATCCCTTAGGACGTCTTTTTTCTACAGTAGCTTATGCAAAATTAATTGTATTTGCGGAAAGAGAATCAGCCATAAAGGCAATTAGTTCAATGGCAGCCATACATTCGCAGGTTGAAACTAACAGACAGGCTAAAATACCGGATTGGGCATACAGGGATGTACTTTTTATGCTGATAGTTTATTCTATAAAATCTTTTGAAGTATTGGAACGTAAACTAACAATAGAGGAAAAAAGGGAAGTGTTTGATGTGTTTAACAGGGTAGGACTGTTAATGGGGTTAAAAGGACTGCCTTCCAATTATGAAGAGTGGCAGAGTATGCGACAGGAGCATTTATCGCAAAACATGAAGTATAGTTATTATACTGATGATTTATTCAGGCAATATAGAAAACATCTCGGATTGGTAAGATATAGAATACTACTTGAAGTACAGCGTACTGTAATCCCGGTTGAAGTTAAGGAAATGCTGCGAATAAAAAATACAATGTTTGTTAGCAATATGGGGTTGTCTTTGTATAAACTAGCTAAAGCTTTAAATATAGATAGTATTTTGAAAGCTATGGTTTTGCCTGCTAACTATAAAGAGAAAGTAAAAGCACTGGATAATCCTCCGGGATAAAAATAAAAACACCCTTTTAAAGGGTGTTTTTATTTTTTAACTACAGCATTGTTGTTGGGCAAACGTAGTCACTGATTTTAAATTTACCGGAATCTTTAATAGCCTTAAAGCCTCCCTGTATATCAATCAGATTATTATAGCCTCTAGCCTTTAATATCGAAATAAAAATCATTGAACGATATCCGCCTGCACAGTGTACATAATACGTTTTATTTTTATCAACCTTAGCTAAGTTTTGATTTATATAATCGAGTGCAATGTTTTCTGATTGAATAATATGTTCAGAGAAATGTTCGCTGGCTTTCCTAACATCAAGAATATTTAATTCGGGATTAACCTGTAACCTTTCCCAAAGTTCATCAGCTGTAATTGAGGTAATACTATCCTGTGATTTTCCGGTTTTTTTCCATGTTTCAAATCCTCCTTCAAGATAACCTATAGTATTATCATAACCTACTCTTGCCAAACGTGTAACAACCTCTTCTTCACGTCCCGGTTCGGCTATAATAAGTATAGGGTGCTTAATGGTTGGTATTAATGCTCCTGCCCATGGGGCGAAGTTACCATCTATACCGATATTTATACTGCCGGGAATAAATCCTTTGGCAAAAATTTGAGGATCCCTTGTATCTAAGATAAGGGCTTCTGTTTCGCTTGCCGCAGTTTCAAAGCCTTCAGGGCTAAAGGAATGAAGCCCTTTATTTAAAACACTGTCAATACTTTCATACCCCTTAATATTCATAAGTACATTTTCAGGAAAGTAGGCGGGAGGAGGCATTAGTCCGTCTAACACTTTATCTGTAAACTCTTCTTTACTCATGGGTTGTAACGCATAATTTGTTTTCTTTTGATTACCTAACGTGTCAGTAGTTTCTTTACTCATGTTTTTGCCACAGGCAGAACCTGCACCGTGTGCGGGGTAAACAATTATATCATCAGCTAACGGAATAATCTTATCATGTAAGGAATTGTATAAATGTGCAGCAAGTTTTTCCTGAGTTAAATCTGCAATTACCTTTTGCGCAAGGTCGGGGCGTCCTACATCACCTATAAATAGTGTGTCTCCTGTAAATAAAGCTGTTTCTTTTCCATCAGAATCAATTAGAAGGAAACAACTGCTTTCCATTGTGTGTCCAGGCGTGTGAATAACCTTAATTGACACATCACCAAGCTGTAAAATTTCTCCATCATGGGCAACATGAGCTTCAAAACCGGGTCTTGCAGTAGGGCCAAATACTATTGTAGCTCCGGTCTTTTTAGCAAGATCTAAGTGGCCGCTCACAAAATCAGCATGAAAATGAGTTTCAAGTACATATTTTATTTTAGCATTATTGTTAGTTGCTCTGTCAATATAAGGCTGTACTTCACGTAACGGGTCAATTATTGCCGCTTCTCCATTACTTTCAATATAATAAGCTCCCTGAGCTAAACATCCGGTGTAAATTTGTTCTATTTTCATAATTAGGTTCTTTTAGTTATTATACTGTAAAAGTATATCTTGCTTATAGGTAAGGCAGTAACAAAAGTTACATACACAGCAATTAGTTAAGAACAGTATTTTGTAATGTTTTTAAGGTATCTGTAAACTGAGAAAGATCTTCAATTTCCACATGTCCCATAACAATGATTTTATACCATTGGTTGGATTCATCATGTTTTTGAGGAACCAAATCAAATTTATGAGCTATTTCGTCAGGAATACCTTCGGCTTTAATGGTAACGATATTCATATGGGGATTTCTGTAATAACTAATCCCTAACTCATCAAGCTGATTACAAAGCCAGACGGTTCTCATTTGAAGGATGCTTATTTTTTCAAACCACGCATGCGGTCCATAAGCCGAAAGTATTGTCCATACGGCTACAGCATTAGCTCCTGAACGGCTTCCGCATAATGTGAGATCCATACCTTCTACATACTCGGCTTCTTTAGTCAGTACATTTTCAATAAATCCTTTCCTGCATATAAAAATTCCTGTTCCATAAGGAGCCTGCAACATTTTATGGGCATCAATAGTTATGGAACTGATATTAGGGTTAAGAAAACTTATTTCATTATCTTTATTACTAAAAGGATAGATAAAGCCTCCATAAGCGGCATCAATATGTAATTTATATGTCAGTTTGTGTTGTTGCATTATATCGGTATATATACTTACATCATCTACTGATCCAAACATGGTGGTACCCATATTTGCTACTATAATAAAGTATTTCTTACCATTGGTAACAGCCTTCTCAACGATTGTCTTTAGTCCTTCTTTATGTATTGACCTATCCTCAAAATTTACAGGAACTTTCACATAATCAACTATTAAAAGATTAGAACCTTTAGGAAT
The DNA here is from genome assembly GCF_008000935.1 of Flavobacterium alkalisoli. NCBI lineage: Bacteria > Pseudomonadati > Bacteroidota > Flavobacteriia > Flavobacteriales > Flavobacteriaceae > Flavobacterium > Flavobacterium alkalisoli. The sequence goes on along the minus strand of NZ_CP042831.1, from coordinate 3,130,625 downwards.
TGAATAATGTGTATCTTCCGAAGCCAGAATTACAATTTCTTCGGGTAATGCATTATAGTTGTTTATAAAGTAGTTTCTATATACCCATATCGCCTGTATATTAGCCTCTGTTCCTCCCGGAGCGATATAGCCATCAAAAGAATCAGGCTGTGCTTTAAAAATATCTACAGCCACGATGTTAAGTACTTTACGTTCTACATCCTGCGTGCCTTTAAAAGCTTTTTCTGAAGAACCGAAGGTGTGGCAGCCAATATGATTAGGGTTTGCAACAAAGGATTGCAAAATAGGGGAGTCTTTTAAAAAAGTAGCCTCATCATTAAAAACTTTTTCATCAAGTCTTGAGGCAGGATAGCCCAGAGAAGGATCTTCGGAAAAATTAACATTACCCTGTAATGCTTTCTTAATATATTTCAGACGTTCGTCATGGGAGAATTTTTTCCAGTATTTCATCTTAATTTACTTTTTAGGCAAAGTAAATCACTGCTCAAAACATAAAATATGATATAAGTTAGGTTTTGGAAATATTGTAAAAGTATTTATATCTGTTAAGAGTTGAAATTAAATACAAAACCAGTCTCAAAAAAGTGGAATTTAAGCTTAATATATTATGAATTTAGCGCCAATAGTTTTTTATTTCTGAAAATGTTTTATCATTTTAGTTATAAATTAACGTATTATTGCATAAAATAAAACAGAACTATCACCTTATCATCATCTGTATAACATGAAGAAGAAACAAGTATCAATAAAGAGTATCGCAACGGCCCTCAATATATCTGTTACTACAGTTTCATTTGTACTTAATGGTAAAGCAGAAGAGAAACACATCTCTAAAGAGATGACTCAAAAGGTTTTAGACTATGTGAAAAAAACAAATTACAGGCCTAATCAGATAGCTCAGAGCCTTAGAACAGGAAAATCAAAAATCCTGGTTTTTATGGTTGAAGATATCTCAAATAACTTCTTTAGCAAATTAGCAAGAATTATAGAAGATATGGCCTATGAGAAAGGTTATAAAGTTATTTTTTGCAGTAATGAGAATGACGACAATAAATCTGAAGAGCTTATCCAGCTGTTCAACTTCAGGATGGTTGACGGATTTATTATTGTTCCTTCTCCCGGGATGCAGGGAGTAATTAAACAGCTTATTGACGAAAATATACCAGTTGTACTTCTTGATAGATATTTCTCTGATTTAGAAAGTAATATTGTTATTGTAAACAACGATGAAGCTGCTTATAATGCTACAGAGCATTTAATAAAGAATCAATACAGGAAAATTGGTTTTATTACTACCGATACTTCTCAAACACAAATGCTTGATCGTTTAAATGGTTATAAACGAGCTATTTCCGACAATGGTCTTGTTTCGAACATTTTATACATACCTTATAACGAGACCAGTACACAGCTTAGTAGAGATTTGATTTATTCTTTTGTTGCCGATAATCCTGAACTGGATTCGTTGTTTTTCTCTACAAATTATTTAGCTCTCAGAGGATTGGAGTCACTTAAATCAGACTGTGATGCTTTAAAAAAGAATTTTGGGGTAGTAACATTTGACGATAATGAATTCTTTTCTATTTGTAATCCTACCATAACTGCGGTAGCGCAACCTTTATATCAAATAGGTGAGGAGCTTATGAAGATAATGCTTAATCTGCTTAAAAAAACAGACGACAAACCCCAAAAGATTATTCTTAACACAGAATTGAAGATTAGAGAGTCATCAAAACCAAAGCAGGTATTTTAAGAATTTAGTTTTTCTTAATTTTAAAATATTGCTCCTTAAAATTAAGAATACGTTAAATTTTATTTTGAATAAAAACATAAATTCAAAAAAAATAATTCTGTACTTCGCTGTTATCATTGTATTATTTTTAAAAAGTCGTGTATTATTTAACACTTGATTGATAATTTAACATAATTAATTTGCTAAATAAAAAAATATTTGTTTTACTAAATCGTTTTAGTACATTTGTTTTTAAACATAATTAATTATTCCTAGTTAACAATCAACTTAATGAAAATCAAAACTACTTTTAAAAATTTTCGGCAAAGCAGAGATTTGCTAAAAATAAGGGAAGGGTGTAATTTAAAAAGCACTTTACTTACCTTATCACTACTGCTATTATTTTCTTCTTCGGCTTTTGCCCAAACCCAGGTAAGGGTATCAGGTACGGTAAGTGATGCCACAGGTGTCACTTTACCAGGTGTTACAGTTTCTGAAAAAGGAACTACGAATGCTATACAAACAGATTTGGATGGAAACTACTCAATTGAAGTTTCTTCATCAGAATCTGTAATTGTTTTTTCTTATATAGGAATGCAAACGATTGAGAAGAAGGCAAGCGAAGGCCCAAACATTACAATTGTTATGCAGGATTCCTCTACAAACCTTGAGGAGGTTGTAGTAATAGGGTATGGCACCCAGAAGAGGGGTAAGGTTATTGGAGCTGTCGATCAGGTAAACAACGAAGCATTTAACGGAAGGGCTGTTGTAAATACAACTCAGGCGCTTCAGGGTAAATCACCAAGTTTAACTATACAGCAAACTAATTCTGAACCCGGTGCACCACTTAATATAAATATTAGGGGTATTGGTACACTTGGTAATAACAGTCCGTTAGTTGTAATAGACGGTATTGTGGGGGGAGATATAAATTCTTTAAATCCTGCAGATATAGAAAGTGTATCAGTTCTTAAAGATGCCGGTAGTACAGCAATTTACGGTTCAAGAGCCAGTAATGGGGTAATCCTTATAACTACACGTAAAGGAAAAAAGAATTCAAAAATCACAGTACAGTATAATACTCTTGTTGGTTTTAATTCTCCACATTATTTTACAAAACCTGTTCACGGTTATGAAAATGCTATGCTAAGGAATGAAGCTGCCTATAACTCAGGAGAGTCCAGTGCTGTTTTTACGGCAGATGAAATTGCAACTATGAAGGCAAATGGTGATACTGAATGGTTTGCCGAAGAAATAGTTAAGCCTGCATTACAACAAAATCATAATTTCTCAGTATCAGGAGGTAATGAAAATTCAAGCTATCTTGTTTCTGCAGGTTATCTGGATCAGAGGAGTAATTTTGTAGGCCCTTCTAAAGGTATGGAACGTTATAACTACAGGATTAATCTTGTAAATGAGTACAACAGATTTAAACTGACATCGTCAATAGCTTATGCTAAACAAAAAATAACAGATCATTCTTCCAGTACCAGTACACTAATGGTAGATGCTTTCAGGGTACCTTTATATTATACTCAAAAAGATGAAAACGGGAACTATCTTACTAATGATGTTCTTCAACAGTTTAATCCATTAGGTATTTTAGAAGAAGGCGGATTTAGAAGATATGATAATGATGATATTTTCGGTACTATCAATGCCGAACTTAAATTGACAGATAACGTTAAATTAAAAGGTATTTTTGGGGGAAGATCTTGGTCTAATACTATGTATAGCAGAGTCCAGACAGTTAATTTTGAACCAGGGGGTATTTATGGAGCAGACAGGAATACAAATGATGAAAGCCGTAAGAGTTTAGATCTTAATACTCAGTTTATGGCAGAATATACCAATACATTTGCAGATAAGCATTATGTAGATGTACTAGTTGGTGTTTCTAATGAAAATCATTCTGATAGAGGAACGGGTATTTATAAGCTTTATACAGATCCTGATCTAGGAACTCCTACAAGTGAAACAGTTATTAGTGAAAACTCATATAATTCTAATCAAAGCTCATCAAAAAATAGTCTTAATTCATTGTTTGGACGTGTTTCTTATGATTTTGAAAATAAATATTTTACTGAATTCAGTTTTAGATATGATGGTTCATCTAAATTCAGAAAAGACATACGTTGGGGATTCTTTCCTTCTGTAACAGTTGGTTATAATGTGACTCGTGAGGATTTTATGGAAAGTTACCGCTCTAATGTAGGTAATCTTAAACTAAGGTCTTCATATGGTGTAGTAGGAAATCAAAATGTTGGAAATTATCAGTTTCAAACTACTTACTTTACTTTTCAAAATGCCTATGGCTTTAACAATACAGGTGTAACCGGTACAGGATATAATTTTGCTAATCAGAATATTCAGTGGGAAAAAGCCTCTACTTTTAATATTGGTCTTGATGCTGATTTTTTTAAAGGAGCTCTTAGTTTAACTTTTGATTATTTTAATAAAGTTACCAGAGATATACTTGTACCACCTCAGGTGCCGGGTGTATTTGGAACTGGTCTTCCTGATTTTAACTCTGCAGAAGTTGGTAGTAAAGGATGGGAAGTAAGTCTTACTTACAGACATTCAGGTGAAGTTTTTAATCACAGCCTTACTGTAAATGTTGGTGATTCAAAAAATAAAGTGCTTGACTTTAACGGAGGTCAGGAAAGGTTAACAAACCTTGAAGAAATGCAGGTTATTTTACGTGAAGGGCTTCCATATAACTCTTATGTAGGGTTGATGAGAGATGGTTACTTCCAAAGTTGGGAAGAAATTCAAGGAGCAGCTGTTCCTGTTGGTGTAAGTGTACAGCCTGGGGATAACAGATATGTTGACCTTAATAAAGACGGAAAAATTGATGATAACGATAAATTCATTTTTGGTAATCCATTCCCAAGATATACTTATGGAGTTACTTATAATTTAGGTTATAAAAACTTTGATTTGGGAATATTTGTTCAGGGTGTAGGTAAAAGAACAATGATGATAAGAGGTGAATTAGTTGAACCATTTCATTATAATTATGGTATGACCATGTATACACATCAATTGGATTACTGGACACCACAAAACCCTGATGCAAAATATCCTCGTTTAGCAAATAACGGTACTCAGTCTAATACCAATAACTTTAGAAGAGGATCTGATATGTATCTTTATGACGGTGCCTATTTAAGGCTTAAAAATGTTCAGATTGGTTATTCACTTCCTGATAGTGCTGCTAAACAAATAGGTGTTGAAAAATTCCGTATGTATGCTTCAGGTCAAAACCTATTTACATTATCTAAAGTTAAATTTGTAGATCCTGAACTTTCAGAGTTTAACGGTAATATGACAGCATCAGGAGCTAATAGCGGAAGGGCTTATCCTACATTGATTTATGTTGGTTTAGGCTTAGATATAACTCTATAAAAAAATGAAAATGAAAAACAGAATTTTAAATAAACTTTTTCTTGTTCCCCTTGCTGCCTTAATGATAGTGGGTTGTGAGCCGTTAGATCTTGCACCGGAAAATCAGTTTACCGATTCAAACTACTGGACAAGTATTGAGAATGCATCTACTGTATTAAATACTGCTTATTCTCAGATGCAGAACAGTAATTATTTCTTTTACAACGAAGGTTTGTCTGATAATGCTTATAATGGCAGGGGAGATGTGGCAGGTGTTGCTTCTATAGCTGCCGGTATATATGACCCTTCGTTAGCAAGGTTAAAAGATGAATGGAATAGTAGATATGCCGGAATAAAAACCTGTAATTTATTACTTCAGAATATAGACAGGGTATCAACAAGTGATGTAGAGACAATTGAAAGATTTAAGGCAGAAGCTCGTTTTTTAAGAGCTTTTCAACACTTTCAATTAACGACATGGTTTGGAAATATACCATTACTGGATCACGACCCGTCTCTGGAAGAAGCTACTTCAATTACACGTACTTCTCATGCACAGGTTGTTGAATTTGTATTAAATGAACTGGATGACATTATAGAAATATTGCCTACAAATTCACAATATGCACCTCAGGATAGGGGTAGAGTAACCTCGGGGGCTGCACTTGCCCTAAAAGCAAGAGTACTTTTATATGAAGAAAGATGGGATGAAGTTGTTGAAGCGACAGAACAGTTAATGAATGGCCAATATGGTGATTACAGTCTGTTTAATTCATATAGCGGTATTTTTCTTCCTCAAAATGAATACAATAGTGAAGATATCCTAAGTATTCAATATGTTCCTCAGGACAGAATGTGGGGAGAGTTTTTTGATATGGCTCCTTTATCTGTTGGAGCAAGGCTTAATGCTTTAGCCCCTACACAGGAACTGGTTGATAGTTACCTTATGCTAAACGGACATAAGATTAACGATCAGGATTCTGGGTATGATGAACAAAATCCTTATGTAAACAGGGATCCAAGATTAACAGGTACTGTGGTATATCATTTATATGATTGGGAAAATGAAGACGGAACTTCAAGTACTATTTATATAAAGCCGGGAACTTTTCCGGGTGATGATGCTCCGGACGAGTATGTTCCTGGTTCATCAGCAAGTCCTACCGGATATTACACACGTAAATATTTTGATCCTCAGCATTTATCTTCTTTACAGTCAGGTCTTAACCTAATGCTTATTCGCTATGCAGATGTACTGTTAATGTACGCTGAAGCTAAAAATGAACTTGGCCAGCTGGACAGCAGTGTTTGGGATATTACTATTGGGGCATTAAGAGAAAGAGCCGGATTTACGGATGCATTAGCATTAAATTTTGACAGTTCTTTAAACCAGGCTCAGTTAAGGGATGTGGTAAGAAATGAGAGACGTTCAGAATTTGCTATGGAAGGCTTAAGGATCTTTGATATCAGAAGGTGGAAAATAGCAGAAGATGTACTTAACGGATGGGCTCATGGTGCTCAGTACGGAATAGAGTCTCAGGATAATGGTTATATAAGAGCAAACCTTAGAACTTTTGATCCCGGTAAACATTATTTATGGCCTATACCTCGTGATGAGAGATTGATAAATAGCAATTTAACTCAAAACCCTGGTTGGTAAAAATTTTAAAACTTAAAAACAATCAATATGAAAAATTTATATACAAAATTATTATTCCTGTTTTTAGCTGTTCTGGCTACAGGATGCTCGGATGATGATACCGTAAGTCACACTAATGTTTCGGCTGTTGAGGCGTTATACTTACCTGAAGACAATAAATTCTATGATTTAGGTGCACAAAGTTCTGCCTTATTTGAGTGGCAGGGAGCGTATGCTGAAGATAATGGTGTTGTACTTTATGATGTTGTTTTTGATAAAGAAAATGGCGATTTTTCTAACCCCGTTTATGTTATCCCTTCTGATGGTAACGGATTCCAAAAAACACTGAACCTTACTTTTACCAAGCTTAACACAATTGCAGGTTTAGCTGGTATTGAGCCTGAAACTACAGGGAAACTGAAATGGACAGTTCGCTCATCTAAAGGAATAAACTTTATGATGGCTTCTGTTTACCGTACTATTGAAGTTTTACGTCCGGGTGGTTTTTCACCTCCAGATCAGTTATTCATTACTGGTTCAGCTTCTGAAGAAGGTGATGTGGTTGAAAATGCAATTCCTTTCAAAAAAACAGGAGTTTCAACATTTGAGATTTACACTCAGTTACAGGCAGGAGAATACAGTTTTATTACACGTATAAACGGAACACCGGAAGTGTTTTATATTAATAACGGCGATTTAAAACAAGACGGATCTACTACTTATAGCGATGAAACTAAAGTGTACAGAATTAGGGTTGACTTTAGTGATGGATCTACAGAAATTACTGAAATTCAAAAAATAGAACTATGGTTCCCTCCATTAAGTGAATATTTATTTGAGTATAATTATGCAGGCCACGGAACATGGGAAGCTTTAAATGAATACATTGAGTTTAAGCAGGAATCTTGGGGAAGAGATGAGCGTTATAAATTTAAATTTACTGTAGTAACTGACGGAGAAACTACAGAAGAATGGTTTGGTAGTGTTAATGCAGATAACAACAGACCGGATGAGAATTCTTCGGAATCTTACTGGTATATGGTTCCTGTAACCAATGATTTTTGGAATAACTGTTTCAAATTTGCTACGCCGGTAGACATGAGTAATGTTAATGCTAAAATAGATTTTGGCGCAACAATACCGGCATATACACATAGCTTTACAGTACTTTAATAATAAAAAATATCCTTCGCTGTTATGCAGCGAAGGATGAAAAACATTTAATATGAAAAGTTTATTTTCGATACAAAAATATGCGGCAGTATTCGTTTTGGGTTTAGGTGCTTTAGTTACTTCGTGTGATGATGATCCTATTCCGTTAAACGATCCTTCTACTGGAGGAGGACAGGAATTTGAATATACCTGGGCTAAGACTGCCGATTCATTACAGGCTGCTACCTACAATACTTTCTTAGGTTCAAACGGAACTTTTGTACAAAACAATGCCGGTAATTCAACATTTCACTACTGGCCAAATGCCCATGTACTGGATGTATTGACAGACGGTTATTTACGTACGGGGGATGAAAATTATGTACCAAGAATGAAAGCTTTGCTTAATGGTATAAAAATTAAGAACGGAGGTACATACAACAATGTGTTTAACGACGATATGATATGGTTGGGTAATGCTTGTGTTCGTGCTTATAATGCTACTAATGATGAGGACTACAAAGATGTAGCTCTGGAATTATGGGGAATAATAAAACAGAGTTGGAGTGATGATGTTTTTAATGGCGGTATTACATGGAAACAGGATACACCTTATCAAAAAAATGCCGTTTCTAATGCCCCGGCTGCAATATTAGCGATGCGATTATATGGAATAGACCAGAATCCTGATGATCTTGTTTGGGCTCAAAAAATCTATAATTGGCAAAAGAGTACTCTTGTAAACCCATCTAATGGTATAGTGTGGGATAACATTTCATCTGATGGCCCTGAAGGCACTCCGGTTGTAAATTCTGATTGGGTGTTTACATATAATATGGGTACATATATTGGTGCTGGTGTATGGTTGTATAATGCAACTGGTGATCAGTCATATTTAAATGATGCCGTTAAATCTGCAAATACTTTAATGACTAGCCCTCAGTTAACATCCGAAGGTATTCTTAGGGATGAAGGTCAGGGAGATGGCGGATTATTTAAAGGTATTTTAGTGAGATATTTTACAGAACTTATAGAAGTATCTTCTTTAAACTCTACTGATCGTAGCAGTTATGTAAATTTCTTAAGATTTAATGCAACTACTTTCTACAATGATGGTTTACTTAGACCTTCAATGATGTGCGGACCAAATTGGAAAAACACACCAACAGGAACTACTGATTTAACAACACAATTAAGTGGTGTTATGCTTATCGAAGCAGCAGCAAAACTTCATGAAGAGCAATTATTAGATTAAATATGTAACCGCCGGGAGGAGTTTATTCTAACGGCGGTTAATCTTTTTATTAAACCAGCTAAAAAATATACGCATAAAATAATACATGAAAAAAGTAATTTTCCTGATGGCTCTTTTTGTTGTGTTTGGATTTCAGAATACAAATGCACAGGATTGTGCTAACTTAAAAAAATATGAAAAAGAAAATATAAGATTGGGAAAACCTAAGGCGATGGAAAAGAGGGTGGTATTTATGGGGAATTCCATTACTGAAGGATGGCTAAGAACAAGCCCTTCATTTTTTGAAGGTAAATCATATATAGATAGGGGTATAAGCGGGCAAACCACGCCGCAAATGCTTCTTCGATTCAGGCAGGATGTAATAGACTTACAACCAAAAGCCGTTGTTATTTTGGCAGGTATCAATGATATTGCCGAAAACACAGGGCCAATATCTTTAGAACAAACAGCAGGTAATATCTTTTCTATGGCAGAGCTGGCAAAGGCTCACGGCATAAAAGTAATACTGTGTTCAGTACTTCCGGCCTCCGATTTTCCGTGGAGTCCGGGAAAAAATCCTGGCCCCAAAGTGGTTAAACTTAATGCAATGCTTAAAAGTTATGCCAACGAGAATAATATTCCTTATGTAGATTATTATTCAGCTATGGTAAATAGCGAACTTGGATTAAAAAAAGAACTTGGTGAAGATGGTGTACATCCTAATCAGGAAGGTTATGCTATAATGGAACCTTTGGTTGAAAAAGCGATTGCAAAAGTTATTAATAAGAAAGTAAAATAATAATGAAAAAATATATTGTTACAATAATTGCCCTTGTTGCTACCCATGTCGTTAATGCACAACAATGGCAGCCACAAGGAAATAAAATAAAAACTAAATGGGCAGAGCAGGTAGACCCAAATAAAACACTACCGGAATACCCGCGCCCTATAATGGAACGTGACAAATGGAAAAACCTTAACGGGCTTTGGGATTATGCAATTCAGCCGGTAGGAAAAACTGCTCCTTCAAAATATGACGGAAAAATTCTTGTTCCCTTTGCTGTAGAGTCAAGTCTGTCAGGGGTTATGAAAGAAGTTGGCTCAGCAAATGAGCTTTGGTATGAAACCACATTTTCTATAGATAGTAACTGGAAAAGTAAAGATATCTTATTACACTTTGGTGCTGTGGACTGGAAAGCCGAAGTATGGATTAATGACATAAAAGTAGGTGTTCATACAGGAGGATTTAGCCCTTTCTCCTTTAATATTACACCATTTTTAAACGGGAAATCAAATAAACTTAAAGTTAAGGTTTGGGATCCGTCAAATGACGGACCTCAACCCAGAGGAAAGCAGGTTAAAAATCCGGAAGGAATTTGGTATACACCGGTAACAGGTATATGGCAAACGGTATGGTTGGAGCCTGTAAGTAAAAAACATATTGAAAACCTGAAATCAACTCCTAATATTGATAATAACAGTATAACTATTTTAAGTGAAGTTGAAGGTGCTGACAAAGGTGATATCATTGAAGTAATTGTATATGACGGAAATACCGTTGTTGCTTCCTCAAAAAGTGTTGCGGGACAATCGGTTGATATAGTTTTAAATAATCCAAAACTATGGTCTCCGGATTCTCCGTTTCTTTATGATATAAAAGTTAAGCTTATAAGCGGCGGTAAAGTACAGGATGAAGTAAAGAGTTATTTTGCTATGCGTAAAATATCATCTAAGCGTGATGATAGCGGTATAGTAAGAATGCAGCTTAATAATAAGGATTGTTTTCAGTTTGGTCCTTTAGATCAGGGTTGGTGGCCTGATGGTTTATATACAGCACCAACAGATGAGGCTTTAAAGTATGATATAGTACGAACTAAAGAGCTAGGGTTTAATATGATTCGTAAACACGTTAAGGTTGAACCGCAAAGATGGTATACACACTGCGACAGGTTAGGAATTTTAGTTTGGCAGGATATGCCAAGCGGAGATGACGGACCTATATGGCAAATGCATAATTATTTTGAGGGTACTGAGCTGAAGAGAACGGCACAATCTGAAGAATACTACAGAAAAGAATGGAAGGAGATTATGGATAATCTATACTCTTATCCAAGTATCGTAGTATGGGTTCCGTTTAATGAAGCATGGGGACAGTTTAAAACTGTTGAAATTACTGAATGGACAAAAAAGTATGACCCAAGCAGGCTGGTAAATTCGGCTAGTGGGGGTAATCATTTCCAAACAGGAGATATTTTGGATATACACCATTATCCGCAACCTAACTTATTACTGTATGATGCAAGAAGAATAACTGTATTAGGAGAGTATGGAGGTATAGGCCTTCCTGTTGAAGGACATTTATGGCAAACAGATAAGAACTGGGGGTATACCCAGTTTAAAAATAAAAACGAGACTACTGCTAAATACATTGAATATACAGATCTATTAAAAAAACTTGCGAAATCAGGATTCTCAGGAGCCGTATATACTCAAACGACAGATGTTGAAGGGGAGGTTAATGGTTTTATGACCTATGACAGAAAGGTTGATAAGATGAATTTTTCAGAAGTCAGAAAAGCAAATCAGGAAGTAATCAATTCAATAAATTAATTAATAAGTTGAAAAGATTAAGCATACAAAATATTTTGTTAGGGTTAGTAATAGTAACCGCATCTGTTACTAGTAGTGGTCAGACTGTACCTGTTAACGACAGTAAAACACCTGTAGAATGGGTGAGTCCGTTAATGGGTACAGACTCTGATTATCATGTCTCAAACGGGAATGTATATCCGGCTATAGCCATGCCGTGGGGTATGAATTTTTGGACTCCCCAAACAGGAGGCATGGGAGATGGCTGGGCATACACCTATAATGCAACAAAAATTAAAGGTTTCAAGCAAACCCATCAGCCTTCTCCGTGGATGAATGATTACGGACAATTTTCTATTATGCCGATAACGGGAGAACTTAGATTTAAGGAAGAAGATAGGCAAAGTTGGTTTTCTCACAAGGCAGAAACGGTAACACCATATTATTATAGTGTTTATCTGGCAGATCATAATGTAACAACCGAAATAACTCCTACAGAAAGGGCAGCACTTTTTAGATTTACTTTTCCTAAAACAGATGAAGCCTATATTGTTGTAGATGCATTTGATAACGGATCTTATATAAAAATAATACCTGAAGAAAATAAAATTATAGGTTATACCACTAAAAATAGTGGAGGGGTACCTCAAAATTTTAAAAACTACTTTGTAATTGTTTTTGATAAGAGCTTTACAACTTCTTCAGCTTTTAACGGAGATGCTTTGGTAAAAGAAATTGAGCTTAAAGCAAATCATACAGGAGCTGTAATTGGTTTTAAAACAAGGCAAGGAGAACAGGTTAATGCTAAAGTGGCATCATCATTTATAAGTTTTGAGCAGGCAGAAATAAACCTTAAAGAAATAGGAAACAATTCTTTCGATCAGCTAAAGGAAAAAGGTAAATCTGTTTGGAATGAAAACCTTGGAAGGATAGTACCAGAGGGTGGAACAGCTGCCCAAACGACTACCTTTTATTCCTGTTTATACCGTTCCATGCTTTTCCCTCGTAAATTTTATGAGTATGATGCTAACGGAAATGTAATGCATTATAGTCCTTATAACGGAAATATTTTGCCCGGGCATATGTATACAGATACCGGTTTTTGGGATACTTTCCGTTCTTTATTTCCTTTTCTTAATCTGGTCTTTCCTGAACAGAATTCAGAAATACAGGCTGGTTTGGCAAATGCATATAAAGAAAGTGGCTGGTTGCCGGAATGGGCAAGCCCCGGTTTAAGAGATATCATGGTAGGGAATAACTCTGCTTCAGTAGTTGCCGATGCGTATCTTAAAATAGGATCTGATAACCAGTATGATATTAATACGCTTTATGAAGCGGTAATACACGGAGCTAATAATGCTGGGCCTTTAAAGGCAGTAGGGCGCGCCGGAGCTGAGCAATATATACAATTAGGTTATGTTCCTTATGACGTAGTTAACGAAAGTGCTGCAAGAACTTTAGAATATGCTTATGACGATTTTGCCATCTACCAATTGGCTAAGGCGTTAAAAAGGCCTAAAAAGGAAATTGCCTTATACAAGAAAAGAAGTCAGAATTATAAAAACCTGTTTGATCCGTCGCATAATCTTATGCGTGGAAAAATGCAAAACGGAGAGTTTATGAAACCTTTTGATCCAATTCGTTGGGGGGAAGGTTTTACAGAGGGCAACAGTTGGCATTATAGCTGGTCTGTATTTCATGACATTCAGGGACTTATAGACCTTATGGGAGGTAAAGAGACTTTTGTAAAGCAACTGGATAGTGTTTTTGCAATGCCTCCGGTATTTAATAATAGTTTTAACGGAGGGTTTATTCATGAAATGCGCGAAATGCAGGTGGCAAATATGGGACAATATGCTCATGGCAACCAGCCAATACAGCATATGATATATCTTTATAATCATGGTAGTGAGCCATGGAAAGCTCAGTATTGGGTAAGGGAAACTATGAACAGGCTGTATACCCCTAATCCTGATGGTTATTGCGGTGATGAGGATAATGGACAGACATCAGCCTGGTATGTATTTTCAGCGATGGGTTTTTATCCTGTTACACCAGCTACAGATCAATATGTGCTTGGAGCACCGCTTTTCAAAAAAATTACCATTAATCTGAAAAACAATAAGCAGATAATAATAAATGCTCCAAAAAACAGTGTAGTAAACAGGTATATAAAATCATTAAAACTTAACGGAAAAGAGTATACTAAAAACTGGCTTAGCCATACAGAACTGATAAAAGGGGCTGTTCTTGATTTTGAAATGGATGAAATTCCAAACAAGAATCGCGGAATTAATAAAGAAGATTTACCGTACTCATTAACAAACGAATAATTAGGCGTAACCTTATAAAAATTACAAGAATGCAAAGAAGAAAATTTATTCAGAATACTGCACTTTTCGGCGGTTTAACTTTACTTGATCCTATGGAAATTATAGCAGGGATTAACAGCGGAAATAATTTTCCGGTAGTAAGAGTAGCTAAAGGCAAAAGAAATTTTGAAAGTGAAGTAATAGAAAAAACGATAACAGAGTTTCAAAAAAACGTAAAAGACAAAGAACTTGCCTGGTTATTTAATAACTGTTTTCCAAATACACTGGATACTACAGTAACGTATGCGCAAAAAAACGGAAGACCTGATACTTATGTAATTACAGGTGATATAGATGCTATGTGGTTAAGGGACAGCTCTGCTCAGGTGTGGCCATATATGGCTTTTGCAGGAAAAGACACTAAGCTTAAAAATCTTATTGCCGGAGTTATTAACAGGCAAACAGAATACATATTAAAAGATCCGTATGCGAATGCATTTTATGGAGACCCCAACAAAAGAGGGGAGTGGACCAGTGACCACACTGATATGAAACCGGGGGTACATGAAAGAAAATATGAAATAGATTCTTTATGTTACCCTATACGCCTTGCTTATAACTACTGGAAAACCACTGGAGATACATCTCCGTTTGATGAAAACTGGGTAAATGCAATAAAAACAACACTTAAAGTTTTTAGGGATCAACAGGAAAAGGATGGAAAAAATCCGTACTCATTCCAACGTACAACCCAGTTTGGGACCGATACAAGAGCACTAAAAGGATACGGATACCCTGTTAAACCGGTTGGACTGGTATGTTCAGCATTTAGGCCAAGTGACGATGCTACAGTATTTTCATTTCTGATACCTTCAAATTTCTTTCTTGTAGTTAGTATGAAGCAGGCTGCAGAAATGCTGAGGGAAATTAAAAAGGACAATGCTACTGCAAAAGAGCTCGAAACACTTGGAGCAGAAGTGGACATGGCATTAAAAGAACATGCAATTATAAATCATCCTAAATATGGAAAAATTTACGCATTTGAAGTAGACGGATTTGGAAACAGTTTATTGATGGATGATGCCAATGTGCCAAGTTTACTGGGATTACCTTACCTTGACGCAGTTGATGTAAACGACCCAGTTTATCAAAACACAAGAAATTTTGTTCTTTCTACAGATAACCCTTTCTTCTTTAAAGGTACTGCGGCCGAAGGTATTGGAGGCCCTCATGTAGGCATGGATATGATATGGCCTATGGCAATTACCATGAGAGCTCTTACAAGCACAGATGAAAATGAAATAAAGGAATGTATAAAGATGCTGAAAGCTACACACGGCGATACAGGGTTTATGCATGAATCCTTCCATAAGGATGATCCTAAAAACTTTACAAGACACTGGTTTGCCTGGGCAAATACACTGTTTGGAGAATTACTGTGGGATACTTATAAAAAACACCCTGAACTTTTGGAAGTATAAAAGCAATTTTAAATTATGAAAATATACAAAAATAATTTTGCACTTGCTTTTTTGGTTGCCATCTTATGTTTAGGGGAGGCATCGGCACAGTTAAAGACAAGTGTTGCAAAAACAAAATATACCTCACAGGTTAATCCTTTTATAGGTACAGCTCCCTTATTAGATACAAAAATTATAGGGTATACGCCTCCGGCAGATATGCGTGTATGGGCAGGGCTTGTATTTCCGGGTTCTTCTGTTCCTAATGCTATGGTGCAATTAAGTCCCATGACAAAATATAGGTCTGGGGCTGGTTATGAATATGAAGACACCTCAATTTTAGGTTTTACCCATACTAATAAAGGGCATTGGAATTTATGCCATATTCCAATACTTCCTGTATCGGGGAATGCGTCAGTACCATATCAGTCTGCTTTTAGTCATGATAAGGAAAAAGCTAGTCCGGCATATTACGAAGTGTATCTGGATGACTATGATGTTTTGGTAAAACTTACTTCTACCTTACGTTGTGGTGTACACGAGTATACTTATAAAAATAATTCAGGCAGAAAGATATTGTTTGATTTAGGTAAAGCAAACAATCATGTAGACGACTGGACTATTAAACAGGAAGGAGCAAATGTAATTACCGGATATCAGAGAACCGGAGGAGAGAAAATTTATTTTTACGCTACTGTAGATACTGATATTCTTAATACAGATGTAAAAGATATTACTAAAAGCAACGGATATGCATTATTATCTCTTAAGGATGGTAATAACCCTGTAACTCTAAAAATAGCTTTGTCTTTTGTAAGTGTTGAAAATGCGGCTGAGAATTTAAAAAATGAGGTAGGTAATAAAACTTTTTCACAAGTTTACCAGGAAGGTAATACTACATGGGAAAGCCTGTTGTCTAAAATTGAAGTACAGGGCGGTACAACCCACCAAAACATGTTGTTTTACAGCATGCTTTACAGATCGTTTCTTTGGCCAGCACTTAGAAGTGACGTAAACGGACAGTTTACGGATGAAGCCGGTAAGATTAGAAAAGAAAATTATCGTTATTATACCCTGCCATCTTTATGGGATGATTACAGGAATAAGCTTGTACTCCTTAGTATTTGTTCTCCGGATGTAACAAACGATGTTATAAACTCTATGATTAATGAAGGAGAAATAAAAGGTTTTATGCCTACATTTTTTCATGGTGATCACGCAGCATCTTTCATTGCAGGTTCCTATCTAAGAGGTATTAGAGATTATGATGTAAATAAGGCTTATCAATTACTATTAAATAACGCCTATAAAGAGGGCGGTACAAGACCTTATATTTCCGAATATATTGCCAAAGGTTTTATTTCAGATCCTGATGTTGAGGATCCACATGTGGAAACGAAAGCAAAAGCCGGTGTTACAAAAACACTTGAATATGCTTATGATGACCATGCTTTATCACTTCTTGCTAAAGAGTTAGGAGATACTGAGCATTATAAGGATTTAGAGAAACGTTCTAAAAACTATAGTAATGTATTTGACAAGCAAACCAACTTTATGAGAGGAAGACTTGAAAACGGAGACTGGATTACTCCTTTTAACCCTGAATATCCGTATTATGAATATATGTATCGTGAAGCCAATGCCTGGAATGTCTCGTTTTATGTGCCTCATGATATGGAGGGTTTGGTTAAACTTTACGGTGGTAAAAAAGCTTTTGAGAAGAAGCTTGATACATTTTTCACAAAACCCTGGAATCCTGAGTACATAGCCTGGAATATATCAGGTTTTATAGGTCAGTACTGCCATGGTAATCAGCCGGCTCACGAAGCTCCTTTCTCATATTATTTTGTAAATAAGCCTGAAAAATCGCAAAAGATTATTGATGAAGTTTTAGCTACCATGTATGATATTGGACCTGAAGGTCTTGCTATGTGTGGTATGGACGATGCGGGTGAAATGTCATCATGGTTTGTATGGTCAGCTTTAGGTTTATATCCTTTATCCCCGGCTGATCCTGAATATATTGTGACAGTACCGATTTTTGATAAAGTTGAATGGACTATGCCATCGGGTAAAAAGCTTATATTAAGTAATCCTAATGGTAAAAGAGATTTAAAGTCAATAAAAATAAATGGTTCTGATATAAAAGGATATTTTATACCACATGATTTATTTAAAAATGGCGGTAGTATTGAAGTAAATACAAAATAACAGAATATAATGTATATATGAATTTTAAAAGTATCATTATAATCTTAACAGCCTTTATTTTACAGGGATGTAAGGAAGAAGCTAAATCTTCTGTTACCGATTCTGTATATGCTGTAACTTCTGAAGGAGAGGAAATCCATAAGTATACCTTAATTAATATAAAGGGTATGCAAATGGAAGTCATTACAATGGGCGGAGCTATTATATCATTAACAGCACCTGATAAAGAAGGAAAATATGAAGATGTAGTATTAGGATATACAACTCCTGATTTATATCTAAATGGTAATCCGTCATATTTTGGCGCAATTATAGGACGTTACGGTAATCGTATAGCTAAAGGGAAATTTACATTAGAGGATGTTGATTATCAGCTTCCGGTTAATGATGGAGTTAATCATTTACACGGAGGTAAAGGTTTTGACCAGAGGATTTGGAAAGCCGAGATAATTGCAGAAGATGAGCCTTCATTAAAGTTGTCATACACATCTGTAGATAGGGAAGAAGGATATCCGGGAAATCTAGACGTTACTGTAATTTATACGATTACTAATAAAAATGCTCTTGAGATTTCTTATGAAGCCACTACAGATAAAACAACTATAATAAATCTTACTCAGCACTCGTACTTTAATTTGTCAGGTAATTTTAAAACTATACTTGATCACAGTTTAGAGCTTAAGGCCGATAAGTTTTTACCTGTTGATAATACCCTTATTCCTACAGGTGAGTTAAGGTCTGTTACCGGAACACCATTTGATTTTACAATAGCAAAAAATATTAAGGAAGATATTAATGTACATAACAATCAGCTTGTAATAGGAAAAGGATATGACCATTGCTGGATATTTAATGATACTGTTAAACACATGAAAGAAGTTGCAGGTTTATATCATAAAGATTCAGGCAGATACATGACAGTTTATACAGACCAACCGGCAATTCAGTTTTACAGCGGAAACTTTTTAGACGGAACTCTGAAAAATAAAAAAGAAGGGAACTATGAGAATCGTAGTGGTCTGTGTCTGGAAACACAACATTACCCCGACTCGCCTAACCAAAAAGAATTTCCTTCGGTTGTATTAAGGCCGGGAGAGAAATATAAAACAAAAACAATCTATGAATTTAGTGTTAGATAACTCACTAAACAAAGAGTTTTAAATATTTTTTTGAAAGTTAGTAGTTTGTAAAAGCCAATTCAATATTTATGAATTGGCTTTTTATTTAAGCTTAATTTTTAAATTAGAGTAAATTGTGATAAAATAAAAAAGCCTTCGATAAAATCGAAGGCTTTAATTAAGCGGAGAAAGAGGCTCCGTAACCTTGTTTAAAACACCAGTATTTACTGGGTATTCACAATACTATCTGAAACAGGGTAACATCTATCTAAATATAAATAAACATTACAAACAAACCATTTGTTTACATAAATCTACTATGACAAAGAAGCTGGTTATTATGTAAATATAAAAACATATAATTTAAATTTCTTTGTAATGTATCTGAATAACTGAATTTTAATTTGTTTGATATAAAATTTAAAAATAACTATAATGTTAAGTGTTTGGTATTGAGTGTGTTTTATGATTTTTTTAAGAAAACTAGCATAGCTATTTCTTAACTTTAGTTAAATAACGACTAAAAGTCTTAAAAAAATCATATACCACAACCACTAAACCAACCCCACATATGAAGCAATACTACCCTGAAGAATACTTTTCTTCCAAAAGGGGCTTTGCTACTAAGTTGTTTTGTATAGCATTTGTCCTGTTTTTTGGAACCTTAACACTCAAAGCTCAAAACTGTACTGTTAACGCAGGTATTTTAAATGAAACTATTTGTGAAACAGATGTACTTATATTACAGGGTAATGTACCTTCCCCCATTATTGGGCCGGCAGAATGGTCACAGGTATCAGGACCCAGCGTTAATATAGTATCTCCTAATTCCGTTAATACTGTAGTAACTGGTTACACAGGAGGTAATACTTATGTATTTAGGTATAGTGCAACCTGTGGTGATGGAGTTTATACTTATCAGGATAAAACGGTTGTGGTAATGCCAATAACAATCGCAGACGCGGGTACAGATATTGCCAGTTGTCCAAATTCTTCGGGAAGTCTTGTTATAACAGGAAATGCTCCTGAAAATTCCGGGGAAACAGGGCAATGGAGTATAGTTGGGAGTAACGATGCAGGTGTGGTTATTAATTTTCCTAATTCGCCCACATCAACCATTACACTTCCTCAAACAAGTTGTGGTACCACTACATTACGTTGGACAATAACCGGTACTGAATATGCCCCCGGGCAGTTTTGTGAAACTTCTTCTGATATTACAGTTACTAACTACGGAGGACAAACACCAATATCGGCGGGTCCCGATCAAACCCTTGGTAATTGTTACACAACAACACAGTCAACAGATTTGGCAGGTTCGTTTGGTGGTTGTGGGCTTAACGGACAAAGTGGTACTTGGGAATTTGTTAGCGGGCCTAATACTCCAACAATAAGTAGCCCTAACGGTAATCTTACATCAGTAGGTAATTTAATAGAAGGAACCTATGTGTTTAGATGGACAGTAACCGGTCCGTGTGTTTCAGGAAGCGACGAGGTAAGTATAACAGTGCCTGCTGCTACTCAGGATGTAACAACACTATCCGGAGGTAATGAAAACATTTATTTTTGTGATAATACCATTACTCAGGTAACACTTGAAGCACAAACTCCTTTGTACGCAAATGAAACGGTGGAATGGACACAAATTGAAGGAGATCCGGGAGCCGTAATTGAGTCACCTAATAATCCCACTACTTTAGTGACTAATATTTCAAATTCCGGAGATCCTTATACTTTTAGATATACACTTACCAATTCGGTAACAGGTTGCGTCTTTACAAAGGATTACATCGTACATTTTAGTGGTCCAACACGTACTATAGAAGCAAACGGAGGAAATAATATTCATGGTGCTTGTAATGAAATAGATTTTTCAATTCCACTTGTAACAACAGGTAATGGCGTAAACCGATACAGAATAGTTAGCGGTCCCGCAACATCTCCTCTTGGTCCGTTTCCTACTTCGCCTTCAAATGTAGGAAGCACTTTAAATATTAGTTTAACTGTTTCGGGTACATACATTATACAATTTGCACGTGTACCTAATGGTGATTTGCCCGTAGGGTGTGATTATGGGTTTGATACCATAACTATAGTTGTGTCAGGCGATCCGACTCCTTCTAATGCCGGTTCTAATATAAGTCTTGATTGTGGGGTAACATCCACTCAATTAGCAGGTGTGCCACCGGTTGTAGGTATTTCGGCATGGACGCAACTTAGCGGACCTAACCAGGCAACCATAACCGATAATTTTGATCCGGAAACTACAGTAACAGGACTTGTATCGGGTACTTATGTTTTTCAGTATATTACTAAAGGAGAAGGGGCAAGGTGCGGATTTTCTACGGCTAATGTGGAGGTATATGTTTCATCTTCAACCTTAACACCTGCTGATGCGGGTGCTGCTGATGCAGTTTGTGTTGAGGGAACAATAACATTATCAGCAAATGAACCTCAGGCAGGAGAATATGGGGAGTGGAGTCAGGTTTCCGGCCCTGATACAATAACCTTTTCCGATATTAATGATCCTAATGCAGTTGCCTCAGGCTTTCTTTCTGACTCTTCTGCTTATGTATTGCGATGGACAATAGGGTATTCAAATCCGGGGTCTGCTGGTTGTAGTGCTCCTGTGTTTGATGATGTAGAAATTTCTACTAATACAGATAATGCACCCACAACAGCAATTGCAGGGCCTGATGCCTGTTATCCTTCAGGAACTACAGATGTTCCTTTAAGTGCGAATGACCCCACTATTGTGGAAGAAGGAACATGGATAGTTAGTCCGGCAGTTGGAGTAACATTTGATGATGAAAACGACCCTAATACTATAGCACATGTACCGGCTAACGGTACTTATATTTTTACATGGGGTATACAAAGGATAATTCCTTTATGTAATGCCTCTACAGATGATATGGTGGTAACAGTGGCAGATACCCCTATTGCCGATGCGGGGCCTGATCAGGAAGTATGTGATGATAGTGTTATTATGGCAGCTACTTTATCAAGCGGGGCACAGGGTACATGGACAAGAGTTTCGGGTCCTGGGAGTTATACAATAAGTAATGTTAATGATCCTAATGCTACGTTCACTTTTACATACAGCGGGTTTTATACTTTTAGATGGACAGTAGATGCAGAGGTATGCGCAACGAATTTTGATGATGTAGACTTAACGGTTAACGTACCAGTAGGAACAGTAGATGCAGGCCCGGACCAAGATATTTGTGCTGGAGACTCAACAGTATTGGCAGGTAGTTCTTACGATTCTTTTTTTGAAACAGGGCAGTGGTCACTTTTGGCAGGAGCTCCTAATGTACCAACATTAGCTGATGCCAGCGACCCGAATACATCGGTTACCGGTTTGGTGGCAGGAACTTATACTTTTAGCTGGACCGTTTCAAGTAAAGATTATTTTTTATGTCCTCCTGTAACTGATACTATGGTAATAGAGGTGTCTCCTCCGGCAGATGCAGGAGATGACGCTAACTATTGTGATGTAACCAGTGTACAGCTTATAGGTAATGACAATTCTACAGGTACCTGGACACAAATTTCGGGTCCCGCCTCAACAATAATACAAAGCCCTGCTAACAGCTATGTGGCCAATGCTACGGTTATACCGGGAAATACATATGTGTTTCAGTATGAAACCGATACTTTTAATTTTACTTCGGGAGGTAATTGTCCCGGTTCTACCGATACAGTACAGGTAGAGATATTTTCGGGAGCCAGTGTAGATCCAAATGCAGGTCCTGACCAGCAACTATGTATAGATGACGTGGCAGGAACCGCAACAATGGTTGGTAATGCTCCACCGGGAGATGTTACTCTAGCCGAGTGGCGCTGGATATACCAGCCTGCAGGAAGTGTTGCTACTATCGATAACCCGACAGATGAAAATACTACTATTTCTAATCTGACCGTTGAAGGATTGTATATTTTAGAATGGGTGTTTGAAAGCGCTTCATGTCGAAGCCTTTCAGACATAGTACGTATTAACATGTATGCCGCGCCAAGTACTGTTGATGCAGGTCCTGATGATACGGTTGCTTGTCAGCAAACATATCAAACCAATGCCATAGCTCCTACTGTAGGTATTGGTACATGGTCCTTTGCAAATCCTGCCGATGATCCTTCAGGGGGAGATGTAGTTATAGATAACCCAAACAATCCGGTTACTACTTTATCTAACATAACTACATTAGGTACCTATACACTTACATGGACAGTTACTAACGGACCTTTTACAAACCCATCGTTATGTGAGCCTTCGACAGATACCATTTCCATAACATTTAATGATGATCCGCCATCACAGGCAGATGCCGGTGCAGATCAGGAATTATGTGCCGTAACACAAACCAATATGGCTGCTGTACCGTTATCGTCCGGTTTAGGTACATGGACACAAACTTCAGGGCCAACAGCTAACATAGCATCTCCAAATGATCCTGCAACTCTTATTTTCGGTATGATTGCCGGTACTTATGAGTTTACCTGGACAGCCACTACAGCTAATAATGACGGATGCTCCTCACAGGATACCATGCAGGTTATAATATATCAGGCGCCATCAGCAGCTAATGCAGGTCCTGACCAGCAGATAGCTCAGTTTTCCCCTGTAGTTATGGCAGCTACTGCTCCAACAGTGGGTACAGGAAGATGGACTCAGGTATCAGGTCCTACCACAGTAGGCTTTACAACTGATACATCACCAACAACAAATGTAACGGGTACAGTTGCGGGAATTTATGTCCTGCAATGGAATGTAAGCAATGGCACATGTAGTGCTTCTGTAGATCAGGTAACCATAGAAATTGTCGCTCTGGCAGATTTGGAACTTAGTAAATCAGTTTCGCCTACTACAGGTAATGCAGGAGATGTAGTAACCTTTACTATAGAAGTATTTAATAATGATGTTTTGGGAGGAAGTGTTGATGCTACAAGTGTTGCGGTTAAAGATATAATTCCTTCAGGCTATACACTTGTTCCGGGTACGGCAAGTAATGGAGGTGTATATAATTTGGGAGACAATTCTTTAACATGGTCAGGATTAACAATACTAAACGGAGATACGTTAACACTTACTTTTGATGCTACAGTCAATGCAACTGGATCGTATATTAATACGGCTCAGATTACAGCATCAGATCAGGTTGACCCTGACAGTACACCAAACAATGATGACGGCGATCAAAGTGAAGATGATGAGGATAATGCTACAATAAATGTTGAAGTTGCCGATCTTTCACTTCAAAAATCAGTAACACCGGGAACAGTAAGTGTAGGAGAAAATGTAGTGTTTACAATTCAGGTAGATAATGCCGGACCTGATAACGCTACAGGGGTTACAGTATCAGACCAGTTGCCTTCCGGCTACACCTATGTTAGTGATAATGGAGGAGGAGCTTATAATAGTAGTACAGGAATATGGACTATAGGAACTATCAATAACGGGGCTTCGGCTTCACTTCAAATAACTGCAACTGTAACTGCTATAGCCAACTATAGTAATACAGCTGAAGTAGAAACAGCAGATCAAAGTGACCCTGACAGTACACCGGGAAACGGACTTACAGAGGATGATCTTGATACAGCAACAATAAACTTACAGCAAGCCGATTTAGAACTGGTAAAGAATGTCTCAAGTACATTAGTTAATGAAGGAGATACGGTTACTTTTACCCTTACCTTTTTTAATAACGGGCCGGGTGATGCAACAGGAATTGAAGTTGAAGATTATCTTCCTAATGGTTATACCTTGGTACCGGGTTCAGTTTCAAACGGTGGGCTGTACCAAATTGCCAACAGCACTATTAGTTGGATCGGCCTATCATTAGCAAACGGAGGATCACTTAACCTTACCTTTGATGCCATAGCAGTAGCCGGTGGTAATCATTTTAATACAGCTCAAATCACCGCGAGTGATTTACCTGATCCCGACAGTACACCTGATAATGATGATGGCGACCAAAGTGAGGATGATGAGTCAGGAATTGATGTCAGTATAATAATTACCACACCTTCTGCCGATCTTTCATTAACAAAAAGTATAGTTGCAGGAAATACAACCCCATTAGTAGGGACACAGGTATCCTTTGAATTGATTATAACTAATGATGGACCGGATAATGCTACTGGTGTTCAGATAACAGACTTGTTGCCATCAGGATATGATTTTGTTAACTTCAGTTCGTCAGCCGGATTATACGATGAAAATACAGGTTTATGGAATGTAGGTACAGTAGATAGCGGTACATCTGAGTCTTTAATTATTGACGCTATAGTATTGGCAACAGGTGATTATCTTAATGTAGCTGAGGTAATTGCCAGTGATTTACCCGATCCGGATTCCACACCAAATAACGATGACGGTGATCAGAGTGAGGATGATGAGGACAATGCAATTGTAAACCCTATAGCCCCAATTGCTGATTTATCGATAACCAAAGCAGTAAGCAATACCACTCCGCTTGTGGGTTCTCAGGTGACTTTTGAAGTCGTGGTCACTAATGATGGCCCACAGGATGCTAGTGGTGTCCAGGTGACTGATTTATTGCCTAATGGGTATGTCTATAATTTATTCACCGCTTCTTCCGGAACTTATAACAGTACTACAGGTGTTTGGAATATAGGTACTTTAACAAGTGGTGATTCTGAAACGTTAATATTAGCAGTTACAGTAAACACTACAGGCGATTATGTAAATATAGCTGAGGTAACCGCCAGTGACTTACCGGATCCGGATTCTACTCCTAATAACGGAATCGATACCGAAGATGATTATGCGAGTGTATCAACCACCCCGGTAGCCACTGCAGCAGATTTATCAGTAAGCAAAACGGTTAACAATGCAACACCATTAGTTGGCACAAACATAACCTTTACCGTAACGGTAAGTAATGACGGTCCGCAGGATGCTACGGGAGTAATTGTAATCGACCTACTTCCTTCGGGATATATTTTTGTATCGTCAACTGCTACTACTGGCGCTTATAATAATGCTACAGGACTTTGGACATTGGGCAGCATTGCCACAGGAAGTTTTGAGACCTTACAGGTAACTGCTACAATTAATGCTACAGGCGATTATGTAAATATAGCTGAGGTAACAGCCAGTGATTTACCGGATCCCGATTCAACTCCAAATAACGGAATTGACTCTGAGGATGACTATGCCAGTGTAACAACCACCCCGATTGCCACAGCAGCGGATTTATCAGTAACTAAAACAGTAAATAATGCTACTCCATTGGTTGGTTCTCAGGTGACTTTTGAGGTCGTAATTACCAATGATGGACCACAAACAGCAACAGGTGTTCAGGTTACTGATTTACTTCCTGATGGCTATACTTATAACTCATTCAGTACTACAACCGGAACCTACAATACTACCACCGGATTATGGAATGTGGGAATACTTGCAAATGGTGAAAGTGAAACTTTATTGGTGTCCGCTACGGTTAATGCTACAGGCAATTATGAGAATATTGCAGAAGTAACTGCCAGTGATTTACCGGATCCTGATTCTACACCGAATAATGGAATTGATACCGAGGATGACTATGCTAGTGTAACAACCATCCCAACAAATGCTGTTGCCGATCTTTCATTAAACAAAACTGTTTTAGGGTCCACAACACCTTTGGTAGGAGGGCAGGTAACATTCTCCATAGCAATAAGGAATATGGGACCACAGGATGCTACTGGAGTTCAGGTGACAGATTTATTACCCGATGGCTATAATTTTGTTTCTTATAGCGCAACTACGGGAAGTTATGATAGTGTAACAGGTGTTTGGGATATAGGAGGTATGTCAAACGGAGCCAGTGAAACGTTACTAATTACCGTAACAGTAAATGCAACCGGAGACTACTTTAATATAGCACAGGTGTCAGCAAGTGATCAGGACGATCCTGATAGTACTCCAAATAATGATGACGGCGACCAGAGTGAAGATGATGAGGATAATGCCTTTGTAACTCCGGTAGCCACAGCAGCCGATCTATCAATAACTAAAACAGTAAATAATACTACACCTCTGGTAGGTACTAACATCAACTTTACCGTAACGGTAAGCAATGCCGGTCCGCAGGATGCTACGGGAGTAGCAATAACCGACCTGCTTCCTTCGGGATATACTCTTGTATCGTCAACAGCTACCACAGGAGCTTATAATGACGCCACAGGACTTTGGACAGTAGGTAGTATTGCAATGGGAAGCTTTGAGACTTTACAAGTCACCGCCACGGTTAATGCTACAGGTGATTATGAAAACATTGCAGAGGTAACTGCCAGTGATTTACCAGACCCTGACTCTACTCCGAATAATGCGGTAGACACCGAGGATGATTATGCAAGCGCAATAACCAATCCGGCAGCCCAATCAGCCGATTTATCATTGACCAAAACGGTTAATAATGCTACGCCATTAGTTGGCTCTCAGGTAACTTTTGAGGTTATCATTACTAATGATGGTCCCCAAACAGCAACAGGTGTTCAAATAACCGATTTACTACCAGATGGTTATACCTATAATTCATTTAGTGCCACGACAGGAACCTATAACAGCACAACCGGATTATGGAATATAGGAACTTTGGCAAACGGTGAAAGCGAAACTTTGTTGGTAATCGCCACAGTAAATGCCACAGGTGATTATGAAAACATCGCCGAGGTAACAGCAAGTGATTTACCGGACCCTGATTCAACTCCAGGTAACGGAATCAATACCGAGGATGATTATGCAAGCGCAATAACCACTCCGGTAGCACAATCAGCCGATTTATCATTGACCAAAACAGTAAATGATGCGACTTTGATTGTAGGAGATCAGGCAACTTTCGAAATTATTATTACAAATAATGGTCCACAAAATACTACAGGCGTTACAGTAACTGATTTTTTGCCTGCAATGTATACTCTTGAAAGTTATACTGTATCTACAGGAGTCTTTAATCCTGCAACGGGATTATGGACTGTAGGCTCACTCCTAAGTGGCAATTCAGAGACCTTGCAAATAGTCGTAACTGTTAATGCGGTAGGTACATACGGTAATAGTGCAGAAATAACAGCAAGTGACCTTCCGGATCCTGATTCCACACCGAATAATGGAGTTGATACTGAGGACGATTATGCCACAGCAATAACAGCGGTTAATGCCCAGGCCCCAATTGATGTTGATGCCGACTTATCATTAACCAAAGCAGTAAGCAATACTACTCCGCTTGTAGGTTCTTTAGTAACCTTTACGATTGATTTAGTTAATAATGGACCTTATGATGCTTTGGGCGTTGAGGTTACTGATTTACTTCCTTCAGGATATACTTATGTCTCTTATACTGCTACAGCTGGTACATATAATCCTGCAACGGGATTATGGAATATAAATCAGTTACCTGATGAAGCTTCAGAAACTCTACAAATTACAGTGATAGTAAATGCTGCAGGAAATTATGAGAATGTGGCTGAGGTTACTGCCAGCAGTCAGCCAGATCCTGACAGTACACCTGACAATGGTGTGAATTCTGAAGATGACTATGCCAGTGTAACAACAATTCCAATTGCCACAGCTGCGGATTTATCAGTAACCAAAACGGTTAATAATGCTACGCCATTAGTTGGTTCACAGGTAACTTTTGAGATTATTATTACTAATGATGGTCCGCAAACAGCAACAGGTGTTCAAATAACTGATTTACTGCCTGATGGTTATAGCTATAATTCATTTAGTGCCACGACAGGAACCTATAACAGTACAAGCGGATTATGGAATATAGGAACTTTGGCAAATGGTGAAAGCGAAACTTTGTTGGTAACCGCTACGGTTAATGTGACAGGCGATTATGAAAACATTACTGAAGTAACAGCCAGTGATTTACCAGACCCTGACTCTACTCCGAATAATGCGGTAGACACCGAGGATGATTATGCAAGCGCAATAACCACTCCGGTAGCCCAATCAGCCGATTTATCATTGACCAAAACGGTTAATAATGCTACGCCATTAGTTGGTTCACAGGTTACTTTTGAGGTAGTCATTACCAATGATGGACCGCAAACAGCCACAGGTGTTCAGGTAACGGATTTATTACCTGACGGATATACCTATAACTCATTTAGTGCAACTACAGGAACTTACAACAACACAACAGGGTTATGGAATGTAGGAAGCTTGGCTAACGGTGAAAGTGAAACATTATTAGTAATAGCGACCGTAAATGCTACAGGTGATTATGAGAATATAGCTGAGGTAACGGCCAGTAATTTACCGGATCCTGATTCGACTCCAAACAATGCAGTAGATACCGAGGATGACTATGCCAGTGTAACAACCACTCCTATAGCCACAGCAGCAGATTTATCAGTAACCAAAACGGTAAATAATGCTACGCCGTTGGCTGGTAGTAACGTAACCTTTACGGTAACGGTAAATAATGACGGTCCTCAGGATGCTACAGGAGTAACAGTAACCGACCTGCTTCCTACAGGGTATGCCTTTGTATCTTCAACAGCTACCACAGGAGCTTACAATAATACTACAGGATTATGGACAGTAGGTAGTATTGCAATGGGAAGCTTTGAGACCTTACAGGTAACCGCTACGGTTAATGCCGCAGGCGATTATGAAAACATTACTGAAGTAACAGCCAGTGATTTACCAGACCCCGATTCTACTCCTAATAACGGAATCGATACCGAAGATGATTATGCAAGTGTAACAACCACTCCTATAGCCACAGCAGCAGACCTGTCAGTAACCAAAACGGTAAATAATGCCGCACCGCTCGTGGGTTCACAGGTAACTTTTGAGATTATTATTACTAATGATGGTCCGCAAACAGCAACAGGTGTTCAAATAATGGATTTACTGCCTGATGGTTATACCTATAATTCATTTAGTGCAACAACGGGAACCTATAACAGTACAACCGGATTATGGAATGTAGGAACCTTGGCAACCAGTGAATCAGAAACATTGTTAGTGATGGCAATCGTTAATACGACAGGCGATTATGAAAACATCGCTGAGGTAACGGCCAGCAATCTTCCTGATCCTGACTCCACGCCGAATAACGGAATTGATACCGAAGATGACTATTCGAGTGTAACAACCGCCCCGGTAGCACAGTCAGCAGATTTATCAATAACAAAAACGGTTAACAATGCTACGCCACTGGTTGGCACAAACGTAACCTTTACGATAACGGTAAGCAATGACGGTCCTCAGGATGCTACAGGAGTAACAGTAACCGATCTGCTTCCTACAGGGTATGCCTTTGTTTCCTCAACAGCTACCACAGGTGCTTACAATAATACGACAGGATTATGGACAGTAGGGAGTATCGCCACAGGAAGCTTTGAGACCTTACAGGTAACCGCTACGGTTAATGCGACAGGCGATTATGAAAACATCGCTGAGGTAACGGCCAGCAATCTTCCTGATCCTGACTCCACGCCGAATAACGGAATTGATACCGAAGATGACTATTCGAGTGTAACAACCGCCCCGGTAGTACAATCAGCCGATTTATCATTGACCAAAATGGTTAATAATACTACGCCATTAGTTGGTTCACAGGTAACTTTTGAGATTATTATTACTAATGATGGTCCGCAAACAGCAACAGGTGTTCAAATAACCGATTTACTGCCTGATGGTTATAGCTATAATTCATTTAGTGCCACAACAGGAACCTATAACAGTACAAACGGATTATGGAATATAGGAACTTTGGCAAATGGTGAAAGCGAAACTTTGTTGGTAAACGCCACGGTTAATGCGACAGGTGATTATGAAAACATTGCAGAGGTAACTGCCAGTGATTTACCGGACCCTGACTCTACTCCGAATAATGCAGTAGACACCGAGGATGATTATGCAAGCGCAATAACCAATCCGGTAGTACAATCAGCCGATTTATCATTGACCAAAACGGTTAATAATGCTACGCCATTAGTTGGTTCACAGGTAACCTTTAGTATTCAGATAACCAATGCAGGACCTGAGGATACAAGTGGCGTAACTGTTACAGATTTACTACCTACAGGTTATACTTATGTTTCCTATACTGCGACTGCAGGAGCTTATGACTCTGTAACCGGTTTATGGACAATAGGTAATCTTGATAGTGGAGTTTTCCATACCTTACAGGTTACAGCAACGGTAAATGGATCGGGAGATTATACGAACATTGCAGAAGTTACTTCAAGCAACTTACCGGATCCGGATTCCACCCCTGGTAACGTTATTGATACAGAGGATGATTATGCCAGTGTAAGTACTGTACCTATACCTATATCTGCCGATTTATCAATCACTAAAACAGTTAATCATCCTACGCCATTAGTAGGATCTGGAGTTGTATTTACAATTACCGTAACAAATGACGGTCCACAGGATGCGACCGGGATTCAGGTAACCGATCTGTTACCTTCCGGATATTCTTTTATAGTTGCTACCACAACTTCCGGAATTTATAATAACCTGACAGGTATTTGGGAGGTTGGAACTGTTGCTTCCGGTGTATCAGAAACATTATTAATAAATGCAAGTGTACTACCTTCAGGAGATTATCTGAATGTAGCTGAAATTACTGCAAGTGATACTCCGGATCCTGACAGTACACCAGGAAACGGACTCGATACTGAGGATGATTATACCAGTGTTGCTACTGTGCCAATTGCAGTTTCTGCCGATTTATCAATAACCAAAACGGTAAATAACCCAACACCTCTGGTAGGCAGTGGCGTTATATTTGAAATAATAGTTACAAACAATGGACCTCAAACGGCAACAGGAGTTGTGGTTACCGACCAGCTTCCTTCCGGTTATTCGTATGTGGTTGCTACCACAACAGCAGGTATTTATAATAGTACCACCGGGGAATGGGTAGTAGGGACGATGCCGTCAGGTACGTCTGAAACCCTATTAATAAATGGTATAGTACAACCGACAGGAGATTATTTAAATATTGCAGAAATCACCTCGAGTAATGAACCCGATCCCGATAGTACTCCGGGTAATGGTATTGATACAGAAGATGATTATGCGAGTGCTATTACAGTGCCAATTGCTGTTTCTGCTGATTTATCAATAACAAAAACAGTAAACAATCCAACCCCTCTTGTAGGCAATGGAGTTGTATTTACAATTTCCGTAACAAATGACGGACCTCAAACCGCAAATGGAGTTGTGGTTACCGATTTACTGCCTTCAGGATATGCATTTGTGGTGGCTACTACAACGGGAGGTATTTATAACAGTACTATTGGTGAATGGTCGGTAGGTACGTTACCGTCAGGTACATCTGAAACTCTTTTAATTAATGCTATAGTACAACCGACAGGAGATTATCTGAATGTAGCGGAAATTACCTCAAGTAATGAACCAGACCCGGATAGTACTCCGGGTAATGGTATTGATACAGAGGATGATTATGCGAGTGTTACTACGGTACCAATTGCAGTTTTTGCAGATTTGTCGTTAACTAAAACAGTAAACAATCCTACTCCGATAATTGGAGGAGGAGTTACATTCGAAATAATAGTTACGAACGACGGCCCTCAAACAGCAACAGGAGTTGTAGTTACTGATTTGCTTCCTTCAGGATATTCTTATGTAATAGCCAGTTCAACAGATGGTGTTTATAATAGTAATACGGGTGAGTGGTTAGTAAGTGCTTTACCTGCCGGTGCTTCTCAAACCTTATTGATAAATGCTACGGTACAATCAACAGGTGATTATTTAAATGTTGCAGAAATTACCTCGAGTAACGAAGCTGATCCCGACAGTACACCTGGTAACGGTGTTGATACAGAGGACGATTATGCCACTGCAATAACTACCCCAATTATACCTACAGCCGATTTGGAGTTAACCAAAACGATTGTTGGAGGCAATACCACACCATTAGTAGGAAGCCAGATAATTTTTAATATCGAAGTTAGTAATGCAGGACCTGCATCTGCAACAGGAGTTGTGATTGAGGATGTTCTTCCTTCGGGATATACTTTTGTATCTTATAATGCGACGGAAGGTATATATAACAGTATAACAGGTTTATGGACAATTGGTGATCCGCTAATATCAGGAGCTTCAATATCCCTTCAAATAACAGCAGTTGTTAATAGTACAGGGGATTATTTAAATATAGCTGAAATCTTCTCCAGCGATGTATTGGACCCAGATAGTACACCAAATAATGGGGTTACTACAGAAGATGATTATGGATCAGTATCAACAATACCAATTCCTTTAGTTGCTGACTTGTCATTAACTAAAACAGTCAATAATGCTATGCCACTCGTTGGTTCACAGGTTATCTTTGAGATTGTTTTAACCAACGATGGCCCCCAAACAGCAACAGGCGTTCAGGTAACGGAGTTACTTCCAGATGGCTATACGTATAACTCATTTAGTGCTACAACCGGAACCTACAACAATACAACTGGGTTATGGAATGTGGGCAGCTTGGCTAATGGTGAAAGCGAAACTTTATTAGTAACGGCTACGGTTAACATTAGTGGTAATTATCTGAATATTGCAGAAGTTACGGCTAGTGACTTGCCGGACCCTGATTCCGTATCAAATAATGGGATTGACACTGAGGATGACTACGCGAGTGCAACCACAACTCCAATTACTACCGCAGCAGATTTATCGGTAACGAAGACTGTCAATAATGCCACGCCATTGGTTGGTTCACAGGTTACTTTTGAGGTTGTTATTACTAATGATGGTCCGCAAACAGCAACAGGTGTTCAGGTAACGGATTTATTACCTGATGGCTATGCGTATAACTCATTTAGTGCTACAACCGGAACCTACAACAATACAACTGGGTTATGGAATGTGGGCAGCTTGGCTAATGGAGAGTCAGAAACTTTACAGATAACGGTTACAGTTAATACTATTGGTGATTATGAAAACATTGTCGAGGTAACGGCCAGTAATTTACCGGATCCTGATTCGACTCCGAACAACGGAATTGATATAGAGGATGACTATGCAAGTGCGACCACCACTCCGGTTGCTACAGCCGCGGATTTATCAGTAACTAAAACAGTCAATAATGCTACGCCACTCGTTGGTTCACAGGTTATCTTTGAGGTTGTTATTACTAATGATGGCCCGCAAACTACAACAGGTGTTCAGGTGACAGATTTACTGCCTGATGGCTATACTTATAACTCATTCAGTGCCACAACAGGGACATACAACAGTACAACGGGATTATGGAATGTGGGAACATTAGGAAATGGGGAGTCAGAAACTTTACAGGTAACGACTACAGTAAATGCTACAGGTAATTATGAAAACATAGCTGAGGTAACAGCCAGTAATCTTCCTGATCCCGATTCGACTCCTAACAACGGAACCGATACCGAAGATGATTATGCCAGTGTTTCTGTAACTCCGGCTACAGTATTCGCAGATCTTTCAATAGCTAAAAATACAATTGATGGAAATACATCCTATAATGTAGGAGCTCTGGTGGTATTTGGAGTTACGGTAACCAATGATGGTCCCGGAGTTGCAACAGGCGTTGTAGTAGAAGATTTATTGCCGTCAGGCTTTAGTTTTTTGTCTTATACTGCAACCAGCGGAGTTTATAACAACACAACCGGAGTATGGACTACAGGAGCTGTGCTTTCGGGAGGTACACAAACACTGTTGGTTTACTCTACGGTTAATGTACCTACAGGAAATACAGGTGAATATACCAATATAGCAGAAATCATGCAAAGTGATGTTTCTGACCCGGATAGTACCCCCGGCAATGGTGTAACTATAGAAGACGATTTTGCAACCTTGGATATTATTGTTGAAATGGCCGATTTGAGTCTGGAAAAAACGGTAAACAATATTACCGCAAATGTGGGAGAAACCCTTGTGTTTACTATACAAATAAATAATGATGGCCCTACAACAGCCACCGGTGTTGCAGTAGAAGACATTGTGCCTGTTGGTTATTATGATGTAAGTAATATTAGCGGAGGCGGTATATTTAACGGCTATACAATTACATGGCAAGGCCTTACTGTTCCTTTAGGAGGAGTCACCTTAACCTATGAGGCAACAGTATATGATCCAGCAGGATTAAATGATGAGGATTATAAGAATATAGCCCAGATAACTGCGAGCGATCAGTTTGATATTGACAGTACACCTGATAATGATGACGGAGACCAGAGTGAGGATGATGAAGATGCTGCGTTTATTGAAGTTCCGCGTACAGATATCGGTATAACCAAGACGGTTGACAATGCTGAACCGGCAATGAATACCTTGGTGAGCTTTATCATAACAGCAGAAAATATTAGTGCTCTTGAGGCAACCAACGTAATAGTTAGTGATGCTTTACCAAACGGATATGAGTTTGATTCCTACTCAGCAAGTACAGGTGATTATAATCCGCTTACAGGAGTTTGGTCGATATCTCAAATTGCCGGAAACAGTTCAGAAACTCTTGTAATAACAGCTAAGGTGGTCGATAATAGCAATTACCTCAATATAGCCAGGTTGGAATCTTTAGACCAGGTAGATTATAACCCTGATAATGATGAAGGCAGCGCTTCGGTAAGTCCTAAATGTCTGGATATCTATAACGAGTTTTCTCCTAATGGAGACGGCGATAATGATACTTTCTACATAGACTGCATCACTAATTATCCAAACAATGTACTGAGAATTTACAGTCGTTGGGGAGATGAAGTGTTTAGTGCAAAAGGTTATGACAATACTTGGACGGGAACATCAGACGGACCTGAGAAAACACTACCGGTAGGTACCTATTTCTATATCCTTGATTTAGGTGACGGATCAGAGGAAATTCAGGGATGGTTATATCTAAAACGATAATATATTAACAGTATATATACCTAATAATAGTTGATTATGATTTACAAAATAAAACAAATACTGACATTATTTATACTGTTTATTGTATCACAGGCTTATAGCCAGCAGGATCCGCAGTATACCCAATATATGTACAATACATTGAGTGTAAATCCGGCATACGCAGGTTCTTTAGGACATTTTACCCTTACGGGTATTTACAGGTCACAGTGGGTAGGTATTGACGGAGCTCCTGTAACGCAGACATTAAGTATGGATTCGCCCGTAGGCAAAAATGTAGGGTTAGGTCTTTCTTTTCTTAATGAGAGCATTGGTCCGTCTGAAGAGCAATGGTTAAATGCAAATTTTTCCTACACAATAAAGACTTCAGAAACAATGAATCTGTCTTTTGGTGTAAATGCGGGTGGAAGGATATTAAATATTGACTGGAGTAAGGGGACTATGCAAAACGGAGATGATTTTCAATATCAGGATAATATAGTCAACCGTTTTTTACCTACCATAGGTGCAGGGGTTTACTATGATGGAGAAAGAAGCTACGTAGGGCTATCGGTACCTAACTTTTTAGTAGATGAAAGGTATGATGGTACAAAAGAAGGACTGGCAGATGAGCGTATGCACTTTTATCTAATCGGAGGATTGGTTTTCGATCTTTCGGCTAATACAAAGTTCAAGCCTGCTTTTTTACTTAAATATGTATCGGGAGCACCGGTTGTAGCCGATTTATCAGCCAACTTTATGTTTTATGACAAGTTTAGAATAGGAGCATCTTATCGTACAGGCGATTCGGTAAGTGGCTTGGTAGGGTTCCAGTTAACACAGTCTATATTAATAGGATATGCTTACGATTATACTACTACAGAACTCCAGCAATTTACCTCAGGCAGTCATGAAATTATGTTGCGGTTTGAGCTTAAATCTAAAGAGGAAGGTTTAAAATCACCAAGGTTTTTTTAATACGGTTTGATTATGAAAAAAATAGTTATACTAATATTTATTTTGGGAGCTTACACAGGCTTGGCACAAACCGGGAACAAAAATGCCGATGCATTGTTTGATAATATGTGGTATGTGGAAGCTGCAAAAGCCTACGAAAATGCTATAAAAAAAGGTGATACTTCGCGTATAACACTTGAAAGGGCAGGAGATTCCTATTACTTTAATACCCAAATGCAGGAAGCTAATAAATGGTATGGACAATTGGTATCAGAATATCCTAATGAAGTTTCTTCAAAATATTTATTTCGCTATGCACAAACATTAGAGGGTACACAAAATTATCCTTTAGCAAAGAAATGGATGAAACAGTTTGCAGAAAAAGCATACAATGATGACAGGGTAAAAGATTTTTCTTTAAAAGATATTACAATTGATGATCTGTTGGCTCTGGAACCTCAGTTTACATTGCAAAACCTGTCTATTAATTCCAAGAATTCAGATTTTGCGCCTATGTATTTTAAAGGTCAGCTTGTATATGCTACAGCTATAGATTCCTCTTATTTCCATACAAGAAAATACGGATGGAATAACCAGCCTTTTCTTAATTTACATCTTGGAAGGATTAATCCGGTACAGACCGATGTAACTTTTCTGGAAAAGTTCTCGAAGGATATAAATACCAAATACCATGAAGCCTGTGTGGCTTTTTCGCCTGATGAAAAAACCATTTACTTTACCAGGAATAATTATGAAGGTAAACTTAAAAAAGACGGTAACGGGGTTAATCATTTAAAATTATATTCTGCCACAGCAGTAGAAAAGGACGGAAAAATAAGATGGGAGAATATAAAAGAACTGCCTTTTAATAATGATAGCTATTCGGTAGGGCAGCCGGCAGTAAGTAAAGATGGTACAAAGCTTTATTTTGTTTCTGATATGCCGGGAACAATAGGGGAGACTGATATTTTTGTTGTAGACATATTAGGCGATGGTAACTACGGACAGCCTAAAAACCTTGGAGAAACCATTAATACAAATGGAAGGGAGATGTTTCCTTATGTGACCGACAGAGCATTGTATTTTGCTACCGACGGGCATTTGGGATTGGGCGGACTGGATGTTTTTGAAAGTGTTATTACAGATGGTACATTTCAAAAACCGGTTAATCTTGGAGGACCTCTTAATACTAATATGGATGATTTTGCCTACATAGTGAATGAAGAAACAAATAAAGGCTTTGTCTGTAGTAACAGAAAAACCGGAAAAGGGGATGATGATATTTATTCTTTTGAAAGAACGCCAATAGTTTGTAAACAGGTAATTAAAGGGATCGTTTCTGAAGAACTCACAGGTGAAAGGATATCCGGAGCAACGGTTGTTCTTTATGATACAAAGGGAGTAGAAAGGGAACGTACAGTATCACAAATTGGTGGAGAGTATGCTTTTACAACTCCTATAGACTGTAATATTAATTATTTTGTAGAAGCTTCCAAACAAGGATATAGAGTGACTAATAAAACGGTGCTTACAGGAAGTGTTACAGGTGAAACTGTAGTTCCTCTGGGTATTAGCCATGAATTGATAATTAAAGAGAACGGATTGCTTAAAATCAAGATTGACATTATTTATTTTGATCTTGATAAATCTTACATCAGAAATGATGCTGCTGTAGAGTTGAATAAAGTAGTGTTTTTAATGAATGAATATCCTAATATGGTAATTAAGATAGAATCACATACTGATTCCCGTGGTAGAGATCAATATAATTTAGAACTTTCTGACAGAAGGGCTAAAGCTACCAGAGATTACATTATATCGCAAGGTATAGCTGCAGAAAGAATTGAAAGTGCAATAGGATATGGTGAAACACAGCTTATAAATGACTGTTCTAATGGTATACCTTGTACTGATGCACAACATGAAATGAATAGGAGGTCTGAGTTTATTATATTGAAGATGTAATAATTAACTATTTTTATTAAGAAAATACATTGTTTAAAATACATAAATACAAACCAAGTCAGGTTACCACCTCGTCGGCAGCTTTAAGAACACTGTCGGAAATTCTTTCCTTAACCTCAATCCCTGTTATTTCCTTAATATCATCAGGCATGCATTACTTTTTTGTATCCAGAAATTCAATTATACGCCTGTCTACCTCATCTTTTTGGTCTATAGTAAGAAAATGCCCGGCATCTTCAATAACTGCAGCATTTATTTTAGGCAGTATTTTACCTGCTTTTTCAACTATATTACTATTATTAAGAATATCATGATCGCCAACAAGCACTAATACAGGTAGTGTTAACGCTTTAAGTTCTTTCTTACTGAAAGGAGTCATTTGCAGCACATCAAAATTAGACTTTGTATTTTTTACACCAAGGTACATCTGTTCCTTAAAGGCAGGAGCTATTTTTTCGGGCCTGCGTGAGAGGGCATTCACAGCTTTTTTTAAATTATTTCTGTTTGGGAAGAATTTAAAATTAGCAGCTGTCATAGTTTTAGTATCAACCTCAATATTGTTAAAGGTTTGTACCGGTGCCAGCAATATGAGTTTTTTTATTCTGTCCTTAGAATGTAGCGTATAATGTGTTGCCATCCATCCGCCTCTTGACATTCCGACAAGATTAAACTGTTCTAATCCGAGATTATTGAAAACCTGATCATACCAAGAAATAATCTCATCTGTATTAAGTTTATCGCCTTTTGAAACTGATTTTCCGGGCTCCATTAAATAATCTATGGTATATACCCTGTATTTTTTTGCATAATCCCCAATATTTGGATACCACATAGTAGAGCTGGCGTCCATACCATGCAATAGTACCAACGGCTCACCAGATGTAGGACCGCTTATTATAACATGTGCTGTGCCAAAGGAGGTATTAATATCTTTTTCCTCATAAGAAACAGGCCATAGTTTCATTGTATTATTATACGAGGTGATATATTTTTGTTCGGCTTTAGAATCTTTAAATACAAAATGGCTGCTTGCTGTTTTTGTTGCCCCACAGCTTAATAATATAAAAGCAGATACTATAAAAAGTGATTTATTGAACATAGATACTAAGATTTATTATCAAATTTCTGACATAATACAGTTTATCTGTATGACCATTTTTAAATATTTAACTAAAATGGTATGTTTTTAACGGAGTTTCCGGCATTATAGATTTTACACAATATTTCAATATAATCGAATGCAGGCAATTATACAAAAGAACATCACTCAAATCTTTGCTAATACGCTGAGTGAAAATAATTTTTCCTTAAATCCCAAGTGCTTTTGCGATATAAACTTAGTAGGTACAATAACTTCTTGAGCAATCCAATTCGCTTCAAAAAACAGGAATTTGGTCATGAACCAAAGAAGATCAAGGATTCCCTACAGCAGGTATTGATTGTCAGTATACCCCAACCGAATACCGCTTATTTGGATATGACCTATGTAAGCAGAAGTAATGTTGGTGACAATTTGGAACTGGCCTGTAAAAAACAAAATCTGATCATTGATCTGCGTAATCAGTTTGATTCAAGGGTACTGCTGGATATGGCCGGGGTGTTGCTCCCCAAAGAAGCTGACTTCTTTAAATCCACTTATGCAGATGCGGGCCGCCCGGGGCTACTGCGGATTAAAGAAGGCCAGAAGAATTTTCAGCGGAAAGCTTGGCCGCGACCGCTTCCTACAGCCGGAAGGATTTTTACAAAATATCTTTAGTGACAGATATGCCTAAAAACGAAAAAACCTTAAAACACTAGTGTTTTAAGGTTTTTTAACTTTTAAAGTTTCTTTTGAAACTTCTTTTGCGGAGAAAGAGGCTCCGCAACCTCATTTAAAACACCAGTATTTACAGGGTATTCACAATAATATCTAAAACAGGGTAACCAATAGGGTAACTCTGAAATTTTTATAAAATTATGAATTATTTTATAATTAAATTCTTTTTCAAAACTCCTTTATCAGTATGGATAATAATAAAATAGCTGGATGCTGATAAAAAAGAGGTATCTATCCTGTCAATATTACCTTCTATATTAAATAACTTTTTGCCTAACATATCATAAAAATCTGTTGATAGGATAAGTATATCCTCAGGCTTTTTTATAGTAATAAAATCTCTGGCAGGAATCGGATAGATTGATATGTCCCCTTTTGTAAAATCATTTATATTTAATGATGAGTCTACAACCGTTACAGTTGCGATGTCAGAAGATTCATTTCCAGCATTATCATAAACAGTTAGAACAACTTCGTATATTCCAGGTTGAGTAAAATTATTGATATTAATTTCTATGCTTTCTATATTGCAGTTATCATAAGATCCATTATTTATTTCCTCTGAAGTGATAGTAATTGATGCAGCTCCGTTAAGATCCACTGTTATGTCTTGCGTTATAACGGTAGGACTTGTAACATCTTCAATTATGATTTGTTGTTCCTGGTCAATACTATTTCCGTTACTGTCTTCAAATGTCCATAGAATTGTATAATTACCCTGTTCACTAAAATTTAATGAATTGTTAGTTGTGGCAATAGTTTCTCCTTCACAATCATCAATAGCTGTCGGAGTCTGTATTTCTTCAGATGTAAGTCCACATTCTGATATTAAATCAGGTAAGGTATTTATTGCAGGCACCGGAGCTTGGGTATCTTCAATCACAACTTGCTGTTGTTGAGTAAAATTATTTCCGTTACCATCACTATAAATCCAAATTATAGTATATGTGCCCTGATCAGAAAACTCTAATGAATCTTCTGTAGTAGCAATAACTACTCCCGCACAATTATCTAGAGCTGTCGGATATGTTATATCATTATTTGAAAGAGAACATTCTCCTGAAATTGAAGGCAAAGTTTCCAATGTCGGCACTGGAGCCTGTGTATCATTAATGATAACTGACTGCTGCTGAGTTGTTATATTTCCATTTCCATCATTATAGATCCAATTTATAGTATATGTGCCCTGATCAGAAAATTCTAAAGAATCTTCTGTAGTAGCAATAACTACTCCCGCACAATTATCCAGAGCTGTTGGATGTTCAATATCATTCTCGCTTAATTCACATTGAGAAGAAAGTGTAGGTAGATTTTCTAAAGTTGGAACAGGCATTTCACTATCTTCAATTAGTACCTGTTGACTTTGGGTAGTAATATTTCCGTTTCCATCATCATAAGACCAGATTATGGTATAACTGCCCTGCTCATCAAAATTTAAAGAATTACTTGTTGTGGCTGTAATTTCTCCGGCACAACTATCAATTGCAGTCGGGATGCTTATTTGTTCACTTGTTATACTGCAAGAAGCTGTAATTGTGGATAAGGTTTCTTGAGAAGGTACCGGCAGTTCGGTGTCCTGAATAATAACTTCCTGCTCGACAAAAATGGCATCTGCTTCATTTCCGAATTTCCAAACTATAGTACCTGTCTCAGTTAGAGGAAATGCTCCAAGGTGAAGCGATGCTGTCACCGTACCTCCGCAACTGTTAGTTGTAGTAGGTATTACTATATCGTCAAATTCAAGGGAACATTCAGTGACTAAAGGAGAAAGGGAAGGAGTATTTATATTACATATTATTTCTGTACAGGTTGTCCCTATCTGAATTAATGTAAGACTGTCAACAAAAGAATCATTACCAAGAGTTCCAAATTCGTTATCTCCCCAACTGTAAAGAGTTCCATTATTTTTCAATGCAATACTGTGATAAAAGCCTGTAACAGCCTGTGTCCAATTATTATCAGTACCAACCTGGACAGGTGATGACTGATTTACCCCGGGAGTGACATTCCATACTTCCCCGGCGACATTTCTTCCCCATGACCATAATGTACCATCCGAACGTATAGCCAGACAATGATTTGTTGACTCAATGTGTTGCCAGGTATTTGCGCCTATTTGTATCGGAAATATTTGATCACTTGAAGAAGCATTTCCTACCTGCCCAAATCCATTACTACCCCAGCCCCACAGTGTGCCATTCCCCTTAATGGCGTAGCTGGCGCTATAACCGGCCTCAATAGCAATCCAGTCGTTATCTGTGCCAATCTGTATAGGCACATGTTGATTGCCCATTAGCCCTATTCCCAGTTGCCCATATGAATTTAATCCCCATGCCCATAGTGTTCCATCGGATTTTAAGGCTAAAGTATGCTGGGCTCCTAAAGAAACGGCAACCCAGTTAGTATCTTCGCCAACCTGTGTTGGTGTATTAAGATTTGTTGTTGAGTTATTTCCAAGT
The DNA here is from genome assembly GCF_008000935.1 of Flavobacterium alkalisoli. NCBI lineage: Bacteria > Pseudomonadati > Bacteroidota > Flavobacteriia > Flavobacteriales > Flavobacteriaceae > Flavobacterium > Flavobacterium alkalisoli. The sequence continues at coordinate 3,087,748 of NZ_CP042831.1, read as the reverse complement.
TGTCCATAGAAATTCGCTCCCCACATCCATAATGTTCCATCAGACTTTATGGCAGCACTAAAAGATAATCCGGCTTCGGCCAGTATCCAGTCGGTATCTTCACCAACCATTTCAGGAATATCTGCCCCGCCATTGCCTGTTTGTCCATAGCTGTTAGAACCCCAAGCCCATAATGTCCCATCAGATTTAATTGCAAGTGAATACTGGGTACCAGCACTGACACTAGTCCAGCTATTATCAGTTCCAATTTGTATTGGAGATGGTTGATTATTTCCTGAGTTGTCGCCTATCTGATCGTTCTCATTTTGTCCCCAGGCCCACAACGTTCCATCAGTCCGAATAGTTAAATTATGAAATACTTTTGAGCTAACTTTTGTATAACACTGAGAATAGGAAATCAAATAGAAAAACAAGAGTGCAACTGTTATATAAATATTTTTCATATGGATAAGATGTGAAATTTTTACAAACATATAAAATATTAATTTTCATAGTTTTATAAATTCTGACTTTAATACTATTGTAACAAAAAATGCTTTATAAGAAAATAGTCTTATATTTGCAGTGTGTAATTTACTTTAGAGATATAAAAGTAAAATATCATATAATAATTTAACGAAATTTTTATTATAAATTTACTTTCAAACAATATTTGCTTGTATAGTTAGTTATATATTTGTAAAACACCTTACCGTTTAATTTATATATTGATAATATTCTACTGTTATCCTTTCTTCAATAACTATTTGTAATTAGTAATAGTTGTATATATCATATTAAATTCTAAGCTTAAGGTTTTTAGTTATTTAAGATTTCAGAATTTAATATTATGGAAACAAATTCACAAGTTTACTTTCAATTATTTTTTTTATTCGCAATTAAAAATTGCTACTCTGTATTGTTTCAGATTTTTTATCGCAAAAGATTATCTGAAAAAGCAAGAGATTTTATTTCGATGTAGTTCTAATGTTATAAGCTTGGTAAAGTCATTGTAAGAATATTAATGGCTACAACATGTTTGTATATTTCTATTTAATTTTTAATACAACTTAGTATTTATGGCGACTTCTTATTTTTTTACAAATACAGACGGTTTATCGGAAGAGAATAATCTGGGTTTTGGACCTATAGATGAAAATAGTTTTAGGGTTACTTCCTCCTTTACTTTTACTGGCGAACTTAAGGCGTATGCTGTGACTGACGGACATTTATTCGTAGTTCCCAATTCAGCCTACAGTGACAAGGTGAACGTTGTTTTGAAGCCTTTGAATTCTTTATATATGGGAGTGAAAATCAAATATCTGATTTACAGGGGGATTAAAAAAAGTAACTTTATAAAGACTTTCAATAATGAAGATTTAGTTACAGCTTTGGGAGATCCTGACGCAACTCCCTTAATTGCTCAGCTTTGGGATGATTTTGGAGAGTTTAATGCCGCTAACCCGAATGAGCAGTTTAAAGCAACTTATATAGGGATAGATTCCAGTATCACTTCTGATGAGAAGATTATAAAGAAATTTTTTAACCAAACCACCTATAATTTACCAAAGGTTAAAGCCGGAGATGTTATTGGTTCCTTTAAAAATAACTTAGGGTTTGACGTGGTTATTGATTTTGGTGACTATGTGCAGAGTATAGAAGAATCGGGATTTAGTCTTGATATAGACTATCTGAAAGCGAAGGAATGTATCTTAAATGTCAATAGTAGTAATCCTTCAGATATAGCGGGTAATAAACCTGCTTCGGTAAGCGATAAAATTTTCAGAGAAAATGTTTTTATGTTTTTGGATCCTGCGGCTTTTTATGGAGCTCATATATCTGTCGAAAGCTTGCAAAGTAAGGATATTCAAAGGAATAGTGATGTTAACAAGGTCATACATTTTCCAGATAGTAATAGTAATTCGGATAAAATTTTTTATACTTCGGAGATTTATTTGAACATAATAAATAAATTCATAACAAAAAATAATTTGTACCTATATGTTTTAGGAAAAAGGGGAAGGTCCGTTGACTTTTATAATCCACCTGGACCAGCTAATGTTCATAGCGGTGTATCTAATTTTTTAAAGACACAACATTGGCCTATAAGGATAATTACAGGTAGTACATCTCCAGGAATTTCAAGAACAAATGAAAATTTTATGTGGCCACGTCTTGAGGGACCGCAGCCTAATACAAGTAAGTATCCAATACCTGAGAACACAATTTATTTCAATATACAATTTGATTTAACAAAAAATGAAACGTTCGATTCGTTTTTCTACCTAAATGATTCATTTAACAAAAGTTATTATATTGAAGAGAGGTATGCAACAGATGTTGGCGACAAGACTGTAATAAACCCAAAAGATCACACGGACATAATATTTAAAAAGCCGGCTTATATCAACAATATTTCAGGAGGTATTACTCAAATAGATAATGATCCTGATAGAGTAATGGTTGCAAATTTTGTATATGCATTTTATCGAGAGACTGATTTAGTTGATAATTTTAATAATTGTGAGGATATTTTTGGTCCTATAGATTTGGAAAGGATTTACGAAGCTTTAGATTATGAGAATAATGATAATCTTATCGAGACTGTCGTATACAAAAAATTAGCAATGGCTAAATTTAATAACTCAAAATACTTGACACAAAATTATATTGTTTATGATCAGGCTGCAGCAAATAGATTATATGTGGCATATACAATTGATTCTCCTGAAACTGAATTTATTAAAAGTACACAGGAATTAATTGCTAAATATAGTATAGACTATGATTTGAATAGTATTTTTAATATAAATGATGCTTTAACAGGTGATACTCTAAGATTTTGGAAAAATCAAAAAATGGTTAATGGTACTCCGATTTTTTATCTTAGTATAACAGGTAATGGTACAGATTTTAATAATCTTAATCGGAGTTATATGTTGGGTATTACTAATGATCAATATAACAGCCTTTTAAATATTAATACAGATGACAAATTAAATATTTATGTAGAATTTAAAAACTTGTCATATACTGATGGGGTGTATAGTGCTGAGGTGGGAATTAAATATGAAAATATTGATGGAGAGGTTATTGTGGCTTTTCCCGCGGTTGGAAGTGAGATAATGGTTTACTCCGGAAATGGTCTTATATTTACTAGTACAGGATTTTCTAATTCGTTTAGTTATGCTTCACAAATAGCAGATACCATTGTCAACTTTTTACCAAAAGATAATTGGAAAGGGATACCATCGGATAATTTTTATGGCATTGGTGAGTACGGAGTTGACTGGATGCGTACTGAACCATTAAGTTCCAGTAATATTTATTATCCTCCTTTTAGTGAAATTACAGGTATCCTTATCGGACAGACTGATATGAATCAATTTGATTTACCCTTTGAATTCAGACCTGAAATATATTCTCAGTTAAAAAGAGAGATATATGATGCTGTTCTCGTTCCATGGGGAACCTTACCTAATGATGAGTATTTTACAACTTGGCTAAGACTGGGTCCTGCTGAAGAGGCTGTTCTGAAGTTAAGAATTATTGTAAATGCTGTTCCTGAAAGACTTACTATAACCTACGAAGCAAGTAATTATGAAATAACCGTATATAATGACGGTACTGAAATAGGAAATAGAGAGAATAAACCAAATAATATCAAGGATTATATATTACCGGGATCCCTTTTTACAGACTCCTCCATAGAAGATAATTTTACAATAAAGATAAAAAGACTACAAGAAGCATCAGCAGATGAACAAAATAGAAGACTTGAGATATTTGCTACAGAAAACATTAATGGCCAAAGAAAAGAAAATATTGCGGGGATGATTAAAATTTTTCAGGAGCCGGAAATACAGCTCAATGTTATCATTGCTAATGTTACAATTAAAAATTTTGATGGACCTGGGACTACTATTGTCAGTCGGTCGATGTATGATAAACAACGTGATTATTTAATAAGATATTTACACCAAGCAGGAATAAAGGCTAATATTCCGATATTTGATGAGAGTCCAATAATTGATGTATCGACCGATCCTAAATTTCTATTAGGAGGTGATTATATCGTTAATTCCGGAGATGGTATTCTAATTGCAGGAAAAATAGAAGGCACACCTCCCTCAGGCTATGTTCCTATTAAAGATTACCTTAAGAGTAAACTTCCCGATGCTGTTTCAAATCCTATACCTGTAAATGGTTTGCCGCAAACGAGTTTAATAATCTATTTTATAAACCGCAGAGCAAAAACTAAAGATGCAATAACAAATCAAGCTGTTGAACTAGATGGCAGATTTCTTGGAGGCTTTTCATCAGGGGAAAATTCAGACGCGATCATGTTTACACAGAATGAAAATGATAAAATTACTTGCGCACATGAAGTCCTGCATTCGTTGGGGTTAGGGCATACTTTCAGTAGGTGGGAAAAATTTTCATTTGATTCGAGAAAAACGGATAATATTATGGATTATACTCAGCTTGCTACTTCATTGTATACTTCCCAGCCAGCAACATATTATTGGCAATGGTTAAAAGCACGTAAAATAGCACAATCATGGAAAAGAAAATAGTCCTTATTACAATTATTATTATAGCTGCTTTTACATCATGCACGGTGAGTAAGGCACCTAAATATAAACAATATGTCATGAAAGAAAAATTTGTCAATATTAAAGGTGTGAATGTACCCGAACTAACACCGGAACGAAAAGTCTTCAATCCTTCTAAGGAATTAAAAAGAGATATGAAAAACAGCTTACTTAGGAGCCAAGTAATAGAAATTTATGGTAATAATGATAATGCTTATTGGGAGGCTAGAAAGAATCATTTAATTAAGGTAACAAATGTTAATACAGAATCTTATAATTATGAGTATGTCACCTACGACCAAACTTACTTAAAGCCTAAAGATAAGTATGATGTTGTACGTTATGCTTATTCAGGTGATAACATATTAAAATATATTGAAGAAATTAAAATGCAGGTTTTACCTCTTGACGATAATATATATACTGGGAACTCCGAGTATTCTGAATTTACAGATGAGGCCCTCGTAGAATATACTTGTTGGTTTTCTTACTATCCAGATGGTACTATTAGTCATTATTCCTGTAATATAAATAAGGCTAGAGTTGGCAGTATGTACTTAATATTTCGGGGCGTTTCTATCGGTGCAGAAGACGGTTTTGATGAAAATGGAGATTTATCAATGTCTGTTAATCATGAAGATGGATTTAAAATGGATTTTGCAACAATTATATCAATTATATTAAAAGGAAGAAAAGAGCTTATTGATAATGACGATACTGTATATAATGTAGCGATACTTGATATAATACGGAATAAAAACAAACTAGGAGATTTTTGGATAGTTCCTTATAGGTTAGGAGAAAAAAGATTGTTGCACAGAATTATTGATGGTAAAACAGGACTTGTTATAGATGAATTTGAAAATAATGAGGAGATGTATCAAAAATATACTGAAAAAGATAAGGAGCAGCAGGAGAAAATTGATGAGTTAAGGAAAGTTTTCATTAAAGATTAGATTATGCCAGTAAATACCAACCTAAAATATTATCCGTCATTAAAGAATCTTATCACATTAGATTCAATACCTGACAGCTTTGATTTTGTAAAAACAATGGCTGCCGATATTTTTGAAAAAATCTTTTACAAAGATTTTCAGTCATCAGTCAGTAACGATGGTTCAACTGCTTTTTATAATTTAGAAATTATAACTCGTGAGCAAATAGCATTTGATCTGCTTTTAGGTTTAAAATTTGTTCTCAACCGCGATACAGATCAAAATGATATTTCCTCATTTCCGATCACAATTGAGTATAATTGGCCAATTATTGCTCATTTTAAAAGTTTTGATATTGAGACTTTTTCTTTTAGTCTTGAGGATTTTTACAAGTTAGGTCTTACCGTTTTCAATATTTCCGAAATAGAAGTTGTTGATCAAGCTATTAAAAATAGAGCTGTTGATATACCTCCTTCGTTAAATCCGGTAAATCTATTTGTTGATGATTTAAATACTGCTCTGTCCGGACATTTGAGCGCACCCATCTCTTATCCGGTGACAGACAATCCCGCTCAAGAACTTGTAAGAGATATTGAGATAAAATATGAAAGTATTGCTTCAGTTGCTGTTTTTAAGACTTATCTCCTAAATACGGATGTAGCTACAACACAAGATAATACGGAAGCCTTTTTTAAAGCCTTCGTTCCTTATGATTTTAAAACCTACTTAAGGGAAATACTGATACCACGGGCAAGGGTGACCTTGGAAGTATCAGCTTCAATTGAATTTCCGAGAAATATACTTAAGCCATGGAATGATTTAGGAACCTTGCCCGATCCTAATCCTGAAAGTAAAGCTTATTTTGATTTTGCTAAGGCTATTTTATATGCTGATACAGATGCGGGAGTAGGTTATAATTTGGAACTTGCGGGAACCCTAAATCCAAGATATTGTGAAATTGGCGATACAGGTCTTCTGGTTCAGATTGAGAGCCTTAAGCTGGACTTGAGTAAGAGTACCAACATACCAGAAGCTTTTAATGATAATAGACCAGAGAATTTTACCGGGGTTTATGCTCGTGCTGTATCGGTCACTTTTCCTCCACGATGGTTTACTCAGGAATCCGAAATTACAGGAAATACAACTACTTCTTTACGATTAGGAGCGTATGATCTTTTAATAGGCACCGGAGGTTTTTCAGGTATTATTGGTCTTGAAGCGGTACCAGTCGGAGTAGGAACAGAATTCCAGTATTTTAACGATAAGTTTAATTTTATTTATCCTGTAACTCTGTATGAAAAAAATGATGAAACGAATCAGTTTTTCGAGGTAAATTTCTCAAATTATGTTGATTTAAGAGCTTATTTAGCAACGCTAAATCAAGACGTGCCTTATGCGTTTAAGTTTCCGCTTTCATTGCAGCCTGTGGGTTCATCACAGGTACTGAAATTTACAACTGCTTCCGAATATTATAGTTATTTGGCATCGCTTAATGAAAATATATTGTGGAAAAGAATTGGAAATGATAATGGTTTTAAAGTTGGTTTCAGGAGTTTTGACATAACCTTTAGCCAAAGTAAAGTTATTTCCTCCAATATTTCCGGAGTACTGGAATTGAATAAGTTCACCTATCCGGAAGGACATTTTTTGGAAGATTCTCCAATGCAAATTGACATTGAAGGACATGTACAGGAAGATGGAGGTTTTAATCTTACAGCCAAAACACAACAGTTACCGATTACATTAAAAGATATTTTTACTTATAACCTTAAAACAGTTGAATTAGGCAGGGATAATAGTAATAGTCCATTTTATTTGGGTACCTCAGGAACTTTGCAGTTTGAAGGTATACTAAGAGATGTCCTTAAATTGGGACCTATTGAGATTGACAGACTACGTATTTATAGTGATGGTTCTATGGAGTTTGATGGCGGTTCCATCAATCTTGCTGAACCAATAGTATTACCTCTTGGTCCTGCGGATATCACGGTTACTGCAATCCATTATGGATCACACCAGAAAGAAGTGAATGGCGTAATGCGCAAGTTCAATTATTTCGGATTTGATGGTGGTATTAACGTAGATCCGTTAGGAGTCGAAATAAGGGGAGATGGTATCAAGTATTATTATTGTACGGATGACCTTCCTAACAAGCCACAGGCCTATCTGCATATTCAAACTCTTTATTTGGATCTTACAATACCAGCCAGTACGCCAGTTGCCATAATAAACGGATGGTTATCCATTCCGGAGCCGGGAACTTCACCTGAGTATGCCGGAGGTATCAAAATTCAATTACCAAAAGCCAAAATAACCGGTAGTGCCGATATGAAATTGGCACCTAGATACCCGGCCTTTATCATAGATGCCTCAATTGAATTCCCGGCTCCTATTCCTTTAGGCACATTTGCCATTTATGGTTTCCGAGGATTATTAGGCTATAGGTATGTTGCCGAGAAAGAGGCCGTGGGTCTCGTTTCCGGAGTAGATACTTGGTATGATTATTATAAGGTGCCGCCACGTGGTATTCATGTTACTAAATTTAGGGGACCAAATCAGACAAACAATGCCCAGGATCCTTTTTCTATAGGTGCAGGTGCATCGTTGGGAACCTCGTTTGACAATGGTACGGTTCTTAATATTAAAGCAATGATTCTGTTGTCCGTTCCGTCATTATTTATGATTGACGGGCGAGCCGCTGTTTTATCCGCAAGGTTAGGACTTGACAATACTCAGGATCCGCCGTTTTTTGCCTTTGTGGCTATCGGGGATAATTCCCTGGAATTCGGCTTTGGAGCAGATTTTAAAATGCCTACAGGAAGTGGATCTATACTGAAACTTTATGCCGATGTTCAGGCTGCTTTCTTTTTTAATAATCCATCGAAGTGGTATGTGAATATTGGAACCAGGGATAACCCTGTTACCGCAGAAATACTACAGTTAGTTACCCTTAAGAGTTACCTAATGCTTTCAGGCAGGGGTATTGAGGCCGGTTCAAGGGGTGAGTTTGACTTCCAAAGGAACTATGCCGGAATTATCAAGGTACATGCCTGGGCATATATTGAGGTTGGAGGTAAGATAAGTTTTGAGAAGCCTCAGTTCGGTGCTTATCTTGATGCCGGTGTTGGTGCCGAGATCAATGTCAAGTTTGTAGAACTGTCTGCATCATTCCAAATACTTTTTGCTGTTGAGGCATCACAACCATATCTGATCTACGGTAAGGTAAGAATAAAGATTAAGATCAAAATACTGTTTGTCTTCAAGTTCTCTTTTGATCAGGAAGTTGAAGTACTTTGGGAGAAGAGCAAGAATGTTGACAGAACTCCAATTAATCCATTGATTAATGGTACTAATACTGCCATAATCCCACAAATTGTCAAAGGGGTTAATATGCTTAGCAATGAAACATTTGAATTGGCATATCTGGGTAGTTCAATACCTTCAAACCTACCTTCGCAGATTACCCAGCATATAATCCCTCTGGATACTTATATTGATTTAAAGACCGAAAAAGCACTATTGCCGGGTGCGGTTGGAAATCTGATAGGCGGAGTTACTAATCCGCCCGATAAATATACTGATCTGATACCACCAGATAAGGTGGTTAAAGGAAAAGAGTTACGTCAGGTGAAACACCAGTATTCACTGGAGAGTCTGGTTATAAAATCATGGAGGCCGGCCTCACAAGGCGTATCGGCAGCATGGGTGGATTATCATCCTTATAAGGCCTTGTATCCTGATGATCAGAGTTCGGCTTTTGATAACCTTAAAATAGGTCAGTTTCAGAAATCAGATGGCAGGTACAATACGGTAAGGTTATTGGCAACAACACCTTTCTCTTATACTGAACAGGGGGAACCTGGATGGTACATTCCTGAACAGTATGGGCTGACTCCCGGTACACTTTTCTGTGAAGGTGAACACCTTTCTCCTAAATGTGCTGACTTTTTGGACAAGCCGTTACAACAGCAGTATTATTTCTTTGACGGTAACCAGATGATCTATTCCAATGAAGCCGCTTTTTTACTGCTTAACACAACAGATAATGATTATGCGGAGATAACGGATCATACCAATGTATTTGGTTTTGCAAAATCATTGGCCTTCGGTAATAAAAAGAAACTTCAGACAATTTTGCCGGAACCTTCGGTATACATATCACTAAAGCTCAGCAGTGACAGTCAGGGAGTAAGAATAAAGTACTACGCTCCACTAATAGATGATTTGGCTCTGGAGGTGCAATACGGCAATCCGGACCCTAATGCGATTAACCAGAGTGAGCCTCATACGGTACTTTTAAGTACCTCACAGCTTAACGAATCGATACTCTATAATAAACCTTCCTGGAGGGCAGTTACTAAAATAGTCATAGAACCACTTTATCCTAATCCGGTCCTTTTGAATTCGCTTCAGGCTCAGATACAGGGTATAAATAACCTTAATGCCCAGATTGCTTTAGGCCTGGCCACAGGTACACCGCAATCTACAGATTCTCTTATCAGCGAACTAAACCTGATCAACGGACAGCAGGGTAATATATCCTCGCAGGGCTATTCTTTTGATCTGGATAATAATCTGTATCAGGCAGATAATAATACCACTCTGTTAACGGCATGGGATTTTGGTAGCGGACATAAGGTAAAAGGAAATCCTTTCGGATTTATGGTCAGCGGTAACGTTCTGACTATTGAGAGCAGACATCAAATATTAGGTGTAAGGCTGTTCCCGGAATTTCCTACTACCCGTTATGAACTGATCAATGATGGCAGAAAAGCAACCGTACTCGCGGGTGATATAAGGGATTTTATAGTCCCGGGAGAAGGAATTAAGCTTGAAATAGATGTTTTTGAGACAAAATGTGAAAAGGATGAGACTTTGTGTGAGCTGTATGATTCACTACTTCAGATTTATAATGGTTGTCTAATAGACCCTTCACAAATCCGAGAGGAAGAGATTCCGGATGTTGCCAAATGCATTGCCAACTCCAGAAGTCTGATTTATGATTTTGATAAGCAATACCCTCAGTACGAGGTGGAGAATATTTATATCGATCAGACTAAGGACATCGATACTTTCATGGCCGATCAGACCCTTGAGCATTATGTAAGGGCTTATCAGGCTCTAGCGAAAATTATTGAAGGTATAGAACAGACAGGAGGATGCGATTGTGGCTGTGATGAAGATTATGAGCTTTGTAAGCTATATGACGACTTGATGGCAATTTATCAGTCCTGCCTAATGGATCCCGGAGTGGCTGAGGAAAGTGACATGACAGCAATGACCGGATGTATGCAGTCCTATCTTTCTACGGTAGGTGATTTTGATAGTAATTTCCCAGATTATGAATTGGCTAAAAAGTTATATTACGACCAGCTTAAGGACATAAATAACTTTATCGCTAACGGATCGCTAGCAAGTTACCAAGTGGCTTATGCTGCCGCTCAGGAGATACAGAACGGAATCAGTATAATGGGCAACTGTGATTGCGGAGGTGATAAAGAAACCACTCTTGAGGACCTATTCAATTCCATTGAGGAGATTTACCATAACTGTTTTCCTGATATTGATAACCTATTTGACTTTTCGGTTCAGATAGGCTGTGCGCAGGATATTATTGATTTCCTGAACGATTTCGATACTGCCAATCCGCAATACGGAATTATTGGAGACCTGCAGGACTACATAGACCTGTTGCTGGATTTTATTGTACATCCGGATGCAGGGAGCTACCAGAATGCCGTGGGAGCCATCGGAGAGATCCTGGATTATCTGAATGATTTGGGACATTATGCTTTTGACAAAATTCCCGATACCACGCTTTTGCATCAGGTTTGCTGGCTGTCACTGGAAAGCTATGAGTATAATTTAAATATTCCGGGACAGGCTGCCATATCTCAGGATGCACAGGCAACCATTGACGGGATTACCAAATATATCCAGCCTGTATGGAGACCTGACACCTCTTATGTGGTTCAGTTTGTACTAAAGGACACTGTTGATAATGGGGAGAACAGCCAACTGTATCCGTTTACCTATGGCTTTACCACAGGGGGACCTGTTGGATATTTCCATACCCATCCGCAATCCACCTACGGAGGGAATCAGATTAACAGTAATCCGGATGCTTTTGCACTAACCTCGCTGCGACAGTATATTGATTATGAGAGGTCCTATCCAAATGCTGATGGTAACCTATTGAGTGCTAAGCCTCTGTTCTATAATGATGAGACATCACAGATATATCTCTTCTTTGCCAAAACCTATGCTACCCATTTCTTTAATACCTGGCAAACGTATAACGGAAAAGCACCAGTTAGTGGTAGGATGAAAATAGTTATTAAAGATCCGGTAGAGGGGACTCAAATTGTCAATCCACCTTATCTTGATTATGATGAAAACGATATTACAACGATACATATCCCTCAGACCGTTGAGGAGTGGAGGGATGATCTCTTCCCGCCGGTACCATTTGTGATTAGCCAGTGGGCAAACCTTTACCAAGCCAATAACTGTATTATTGTTGGGGCTGACCCGATTAAGCCGGCCTCTAAGTTTATCAGTATTGCCCTGAAGCACCTCAAGCCGGAGAAATTATATACGGCCATAGTGAACAATCTTTATGACAGTGACGGTAATGGCCAGTTTAGTGCAGTGGACGAAACCCGTGAAGTACACAAGTTTGTATTTAAGACCTCTCGTTATGCAAGTTTTGCAGAACAGGTGAACAGTTATCTGCTTACCGATGGAACAGGGGATGACTCTGTATCAAGGGAGGCAGTCTTCTCCATTTCCAAACCTTTAACCGCTCAGCAGGTTGACATGGCCTACAAAACCATAGTAGGAGTTGCCAATCCGGCAGATAGTTATATTAACCAATATCAACACGCCTATGATAGGATTTTTGAGGGAATACTGGGACTGGAACCTTTGGATGAGGCTGTATCGACCGAATTTAATTTTATAAGGAACAGTAATGATAATAAGGTTATAGCAGTAATAGTACGAAATCCTGAACCTTTTAATATCCCGAGGATCCCGATAAGTGAGATAATGGACACGCTTCAGGTGATGAATGGCAGCAGTCCGGATACGAATTACAAAGTAGTCTTCTCGAAAGATTATGCTCAGGCTATCATTATGCATTCTTCGCAGGCAATTACGGCTCCAAGTCTTTCCTTTAAGTTCCGATATAAGATATGGAACGGCTACAGTTACGAGGAGTCCGGTAATGTACCACCGATAACAATTGATGTTTTATAAACCTATAAATAAAAAAGATCATGATTGAGATAACAGCAAAAACCTCTCTTCAATCACCACATATATATCTTCAGAGTGCAGGTTCTACAGGTACGGACAGTACAAAAGGCATCCATCTTCGATGGATGCTTAAAAACGGGTTGTCCCAACACCTTCCCAAGGGGGATTATGCCACGCCGGGTATTAATTTTAACAAAACAGCGGATTTTGTAAATATTTACAGGGCGCCCTATCAGAATACCGGAAAATTAGCAACAGTCAGTTTTTCTGCCATACCGGGAACCATTAATGACAGCTCCCTGTATTGGGCCTATGCAGTAAGCGGTAAGATGTTCCACGTACGTTTTAAAAATGGCTCAATATATGCACAGGTACGTGCCTCTGTCAACCCGGGACAGAACCCGCAGGGATTTATTGCTTCCTACATGGGGCAGGGAGGGATACTCGAGGTTGAAAACCAGAGTGAACTAAGCTTTTCGGTTAAGGTAAACCTTTCCAATGCAAGCCAGGCCACTATTAAAACAGAACTGCTTTCGGTAGAGGAAAACACACTGACAGCACCAAGAAGGGCAACGTTGCGTAAAACCTATGATTTTACAGGTATTAACGGCAAAAAGCTCTACAGTGAAAATATACGAAGTATCCGATTACAATGCACCGGTACCTATCCGACCAGTATCGACTTTGAACTTTATTCGGATTTGGTTTCCGACAGGAAAATAACCTGGACACTGCTCGGTAAGCATGCACTCACCCTTGATGATGCCACAGCCTTTGAAAGGCTTGAACCGGCGGCCAATATCGTAAACGGGCGCTGGCTCCGCTATAATGACAATGCGCTTGTTAATGTGAATAATTACAAGCTGCGTTGGAGTGGGGGAAGTGTCCCTCCTGATGAACGCATAAAAAATGGTGTGCAGCGCTATATACAGTTAAGTGACAGCGCAAGTAATCCGATGGCTATGGAAACCTTTAGCTATGATGCGGTGGAGGGGCCGGGTGGTACGCAGGAAGCCTCAGAGTTTGAAATATCAAACCTGCAGCTGCTTGTCATGGCTTCACTGGACTACCATATTGCAAGGATGATGGGTCTGGGCGTACTTGATTTTGGGGGTGTGGTTGAGAGCGGTTCCCGATTTATCTATATAGCAGAATATGTTACCTTTGGTGACCTTCAGGACGGTTTGGGTGCAAGGGAGGTCCATCACCTGTATTGCTCCCTTCCCACTGCACTAACAGATCAGCGACTGCCGGTCCCTGTTGACCTGAAAGCTCCCGTTCCCGGGATGTATACCGGTAACATGATCGAATCACCGGCGAGTATCACCGATCCCGACGGATATTCCCATGACGGTAGGACCCGCTATCTCTCTTTGTTTAATGAAGACCTTCCCGATGAGCAGGAAAATGCGGCTTTCTTTTATAAAAATTATGAGTTCATCTCTGCAGACCTTACAAATCCGGTCTATGCAGGTATCGAATATAGGAAGACCGGGCAGCCCAATTGGCGAAAACCCGAACTCTCGAATAATTCACGGTACGGCAATCTGGACAGTACAGTAAGTACCACCTACGAAAAAAGGGAAACTGTCTCCATTGTTATTCCAGATCCGGGACATGCCTTGTTTGTACACCGCGAAAAGGAATCAGGCTCTCACGATTATAGTTCTTACGGGATCAACTGGTTCTCCAGGGCCACTTCCAGTTCGGTAATCAGGACTATTGAGTCTGTTATTGTGCCGGCCAATGACCTGCTGCCGCCTACCAATATCAATACGGTATTAATACAGAAGGAAAATCCTTTGTTTCTAACCAGTGCCATGGAACAGGACAAGTATGATGATATTGGCCAAGCTGATAAGACTCTTGTGCGTATGACTTTTGAATATGATCATGCCCAGGAGCTTATTGACTATCAGCAGAAAATAGGAAATGAACTGATTGAAGGTTATACGGAATTCCCGGACAATGAGGAACTTTTTGCAGAAAACATCGAACTGTTTTTCAGGAACAGGTTACCACATACCGTTTCCGGTAAGATCCTCTCGGTAACCAATCATAGTAATCCATTGCTGGTTATCATAAAGACCACACCGTATGAACTGGTGAGTACGGGGCAGGAGGATCCTGAGCTGGAAAATCAGGTGATTATACCATCGGTGCCTGCAGGGACTGCCAATAACTTTATAGGAAGCGTATTGGTGGCTGGTGAGTTCGAATATGTAGTCCAGGCGGTTAATACTGCCTCGACATATCCTGAATTTACAGTATACAAAAGGGCAATTAGCGGAGCCATCATCAATGCGCAGACCACTGTCGTACCGGATGAGGACCTTGAGTCCCCGGAGGCGGGCGCCCTGTTTTTGGTTGTAGAGAATATGCAGAGCACTACCTCATGGAATGAACCGACACTGAATAACCCTTCGGGCTTTAAGATAAATATTGATCAGACTGCTGTCCACAGGGAGAGCATTGCCATTATCAATTCCGATAATATAGCGGAAACCCATGTACAGAAATTCAGGGGTATCTATAAAAATGCCACGGTGAAGAAATTCATGGAAGAGGTAAATGTTGCCGATGAAGGGGAGGAGCCCGTTATTGAGCTTAAGCACCTGGGATTGTATGAGGTTACTTTCCCATCCTTTCAGATGCCACAGCACAGCCAGTATACCCAAGGCCATGATTCGGTTGAGTTCTATAACGGAACCGTAAGGATACATACCCTTGCCGACGCACAGGGTACGCGAAAGGTATTTAAGGTTGTCAATGCTAAAAATATTGGAGTTTCCGGTGCAGACCTTACCCTATATATCAGTGATTTATCCTTTCCGGCAGATGAGACCCAACAGGCTTCCTATGAAGGGAAAATAATTCCTGACGGGCAGTCCTCAATCAGTC
This sequence comes from Flavobacterium alkalisoli, assembly GCF_008000935.1. Lineage (NCBI taxonomy): Bacteria > Pseudomonadati > Bacteroidota > Flavobacteriia > Flavobacteriales > Flavobacteriaceae > Flavobacterium > Flavobacterium alkalisoli. Next base: position 3,072,078 of record NZ_CP042831.1, on the reverse strand, counting down.
AGATGGTTAATTACTATCCGGGGTATAAGGTGTATCTGTATGAGGATACCACTTTGGGCCTTACTTCTGCCAATATCCTTCCGCAGGGCGAAGATGATCTCAGGTATTCCGTATTTGGTCTGAGAAGTCATGATAACCTGTACAATTACGATTCCAAACTTTCGACCCCTGTACTGATGTTTGCCAAGGCCATCAGAGAACCGGAGCCTCCCAAACAACCCGAAGGCGGTGATTACGCTACAAGACCTGACTTTTTCGGTAAATCCACCTATACCTTTACCACAGATTATAAAGAAGGGCATAAGCCTTATGCGGTCCAGTTTGGAAGGGCTAGTGATATTCAGCTCCTGTCGGCAGTATATAACAGGACGCCACAGGGACAGCAACCCTCCACAGTGGAATCGATAATGAAAAATATATTTTTGAATGGTGAGGAGGAGTTCTATGTTAACCGTTGGAATAACTTTTTAAGTTTTAACTATCCTGACGGCCAGTTTGAGAGTTTTCCGGATGCGCAGGGAATAGCTTTGCCGCTTCCTGATAGTCCCGATTTTATAGCAGCCATCAATGCTTTTATTGACAATCATAATGATTTCTATACTAACGAGGCAGATGTAGCACATATAACTACAATAACTTCCCTGAATCAGGTGGTCATTGGATCAACTCCGGTTCACGGGCAACTGATAATCAGGGACTTCTTTAAGGATACCATACTGAACTGTTTTGTGCCGCTTACGGAAATACCAATTGTTTTCAGTCATGTAAAAGGGACAGGTTATACACCGGTTCCTAAAAAGCAGAAGGTAAGGGACAGAAACGGTAACCTGCTCAGCCCGACGGATCCTGAGTTTGATATGGCGCCGATGATGAAGGTACTGCAGCAGAATCCCTATATTACGCAGTTTACGGATTTTGGGTTGGATGGTGCTTCCAACGCTAAGTACTTCTATGCAGCCAAAGAAATGAACATGCAGATGAAGTCGAGTGATTACAGCCCTATTTTGGGACCGATAAGTATGGTGAATACCAGCCCTGCTGCTTCACCTGATGTGGTTAAGGTCATATCAATACTGGAGAATGAGGCATTAGGAATCACACCGGCGATAGAATTTACTATAAATGCCTATCCTAAAACGCAGCATATTAAGAAAATTAACTTATACCGTACCAGCAATGCTGCGGATTCCCTTTCTGTAAGGACCATGCAGTTGGTAAAGACTGTCGATCTGACCGAAACGATGTTATTATCACAGCCTCAATGGGTTTTCCGTGATGATTTCGATGATTTGGGTTACACCCCTTACGGCGATCCCCTGTTCTACAGGATAACCGTATCCAGACAGGTGAAATACAATGACAGTACGGGAGCACTTATTATCGATTATGCACCATCGGAGGTATCCAAGGTCGTGATGAGCAATGTGGTAAATAATACACTTCCGGAATCACCGGTGCTGCAGTACTACAGCGAGCCGATCAGTCAGGGTGTTCTCAATTCGGTGATTCTGGCGTGGGATCGCACGGTCTATAACGGCAAGTATCATCTCTATAAAATGAACAGCCAGGGCAACTGGGTTAAGGAAGATACGATTGTAACCAATGCTGCCGAGGTATACTACCCGTTAGGGAACCATACTGTTTTGGACAGTGAGGGGAATCCGGTATACCATCACTATAAGGTTCTGGCGGAGAACTTCTCGGGCATGATAAGCACAAAGGAAAATATACTTACCATATACAGTGAGGATAACTGGCAGGATATAGGAGGAATAGGGGACATGATTGTTGGCGGAACATTCTTAATTCGATAATTACTATGGCAATACAACTCAGAAATATACTTAAGGGCTTTTTTAATACCGGGGACCGTCCGACAGAGGCGCAGTTCTCTGATGTGGTAGACAGTTTTGTCCATCAGAGCGAAGATAAGGCCTCCACGGCAGAGGTGCAGGTAGGAACTAATAATGTCAAATATGTTACACCGGCAGGGGCGAAGGCCTCAGTACAGACCTTTGCACCGGTTAAGACCGTGAATGGTCTGACACCTGTTTCCGGAAATGTTGCCCTGAATATAGGTGGCGGTACCGATTACGGGAGTGTGGAACTGGGTGTTGTGAAGTTCAGACACACAAGTAGCAGTGCAACTAATATTTTCCATTTGAAGTTACCACATCGTGTTGACCAGCACAATGCCATGTTCCATTTCAAAGCCGAAGGCTATGCCTATAATGCGGCCGATATTATAGATATCGTCTGGGTAGGCTATTGTTATAAAAATCAGGGGACCCTAACCTATAAAAAAACAGATGTGAGTAGGTCTACGGTTATAACGGCCGGTCAGTATATCGGTTCGGACAATCATATTTATTTATGGTTTAAGGCAGCAAATACCTATTATGTGACTTTTAAGGTAGATTCCATTAAGGTAGGTAACGGTTTCCAGGTTAATCCGGGAGATATAGAAGTTTTTGTAACTAATCAGACACAATTGTAAATAGTATGGCAGTAAATATAAACACGATATTAAATTGGTTTAAAACAGGGGAAAGGCCAACCCAATCCCAGTTTTGGGATACATGGCAGTCTTTCTGGCACAAAGAAGAGTCGATACCACAGAACAAGATTGAGAATTTAGAGACAACATTTAACGCGAAGGCTAATAAGGCAAGTACCCTGACATTTCAGGACTATATACCCACTTCAGCGGATTTGAATGACTATATGGAAACCGGTTATTATTTTCAAAGGATTACGGCAGGTGCGGCAGGGGGATTTAATTATCCGGCTCCTTATGCCGGAAAATTGCAGGTAGTAGCTAACATGATAAACTCCGATACAGAATTTGTTTATCAGGTTTATCATGTTTTTGGTCCTAATGAAACTGTTTATTATAGAAATTATTACCATACTCTTGGTTGGAGTGACTGGAAACGAGTGAACAGTGCAAGAAAAGACACTATACTAAGTGGGGCAGATCTTAATACATATACCGAAACAGGAGTATATTTTCAAAATAGCAATGCTGCAGCAATTGCAGGTTCAAATTACCCTATAGCCTTAGCTGGAAAATTAGAGGTTCAGCAAAGTACTAACTCTTCTTTGGTTTATCAAACCTATCATTCATACGGACCTAACAATGATCAGTATATCCGAACTAAGTATGGTTCTAGCTGGTATGCATGGAAAAAGGTAGTTACAACATCAATCTAGATTCACTATGCCAATTCAACTTAGAAATATACTAAAGAGTTTTTTTAATACAGGGGATCGTCCTACAGAAAATCAGTTTTCGGATCTAGTAGACAGTTTTGTTCACCAAAGCGAAGACAAGGCCTCTACGGCAGAAATTCAGGCAGGAACAAACAATGCCAAGTATGTAACACCTGCAGGGGCAAAAGCCTCAGTACAAACCTTTGCACCGGTTAAAACCGTAAACGGGCAGACACCGGTTTCAGGCAATGTTTCTATTAATACGGGAGGAGGTAATGATGTTTGTAGTGTTGAACCGGCTGTATTAAGATATTTGCATACACCTGACAGCAGTACCGATATATTTCACATAAAACTGCCTTTTAATATTAATGTTCATCAAAATATGTTTCATTTTAAGGCAGAAGGATTCGCCTACAGATCTAGCGATGTTATTGATATTGTGTGGGTAGGCAGATGTTATAAACCGCAGGCAAACCTAATTTATGCTAATACGGTGGTAAGCAAATCTTCAACCATTACAGCAGGTCAGTATATCGGTAGTGATAATTATATCTATTTGTGGTTTAAAGTCCCCAGAACATATTACTGCTCATTTAAGATAGACTCAATGAAAGTAGGGAATGGTATTCAGGTGTTACCGGGACAATTAGAAGTTATAGTAAGTAGTCAGACGCAATTATAAATAATATGGCGGTAAATTTAAATACAATATTAAATTGGTTTAAAACAGGTGAGAGACCAACCCAATCACAATTTTGGGATACCTGGCAGTCTTTTTGGCATAAAGACGAGATAATTCCACAATCGAAGATTGAGAACTTAAATGGTTCCCTAAACACAAAAGCAAATGAAGATGTTACACTTAGTGATAAAGGCTCAATTCCTGATGCCGCAGATCTTAATAATTATACTGAAACAGGACTTTTCTTTCAGAAATTAAATGCAAGAGCAGCCTCTGGGTTAAATTATCCTATAGCTAAAGCCGGAAAACTTGAAGTTACTACTACAAGTGGTTTTGTTTATCAAACTTATCATGCATATGGTTCTTACAATAATATATATTTCAGGAATCGTTATGGTGATACATGGTATCCATGGAAGATGCTAAGTTCAGAAAGTATATAATAAAATAAAAAATAAATGGCAATTCAACTTAGAAATATATTAAAAAGTTTTTTTAATACGGGAGACCGTCCTTCGGAAGATCAGTTTTCGGATGTGGTGGACAGTTTTGTTCATCAAAGCGAGGACAAAGCTTCGACGGCAGAAATTCAGGCAGGGACCAACAATACGAAATATGTAACACCGGCAGGTGCAAAAGTTTCAGTGCAGACCTTTGCACCTGTTAAGACCGTGAATGGGATAGCCCCTGTTGCAGGCGATGTAGCAATCAACACGGGAGGCGGAACAGTTGTGGGAAGTACTGAATTGGGAGTAGTCAAATTTTTCACCGGAACCAGTAGCTCCACAAATATTTTTCATCTGAAATTGCCTCATAGTCTTGCATTGCACAATGCGATGTTTCATTTTGAGGCTAAAGGTTATGTATATAACGCTACAGATATCATAGATGTGGTATGGGTAGGGTACTGTTATAAAAATGCCGGGATTCTAAAGAATCCAAAGACAGAGGTAATCAGGTCCACAGCCGTTACTGCCGGTCAGTATGTTGGTTCAGATAATCATATCTATTTATGGCTAAAGGTACCCAACACGTATTACTGTTCATTTAAAGTGGATTCGATCAAAGTAGGTAATGGTTTTCAGGTTTATGAAGGCGATATTGAGGTTATTGTAAGTGCTCAGGCACAATTATAAATAGAATCATTTAATGGCAACGCAAAATAAAAACACCCTAAAGGGCTATTTTAATACGGGAGATCGCCCAACAGAGATGCAATTTTCGGATGTGGTAGACAGTTTTGTTCACCAAAGCGAGGACAAAGCTTCGACGGCAGAAATTACGGCAGGGACCAACAATGCCAAATATGTAACACCGGCAGGAGTAAAAGCTTCGGTAGAAACCTTTGCTCCTGTAAAAACAGTTAATGGAATCGCTCCTGCATCGGGAAACATCACGCTCAACACCGGTAGCGGAAGTAGTGTAGGAGGAGTTGAGCTTGCCGTGGCTACATTTGGTACGCAAACCAATAGTGCAACAAATATTTTTCATATAAAACTTCCCTACAATACCTATACGCTGAACGGTATGTACCATATAAAGGCAGAAGGGTATGGCTATGTTGGAGGGGAGATTATTGATATAGTATGGGTAGGCTATTGTTATGTTGCGGGACATAATCTAATTAACCAAAGAGCACATGTTAACCGTTCAACGGAAATTACGGCTGGACAATATGTTGGTTCGGACAATTTCATCTACCTGTGGTTCAAAGTACCAAATACCTATTTCTGTAGTTTTAGGATTGATTCTTCACGAGGTACGACAGGTATTCGAATAAAACCAGGTGATTTACAGATTATAGTATCGCCCAATGCACAACTTTAGCCATGTTTAAAAAATAACAAGCCATATGGAAGAGGATAAAAAATTTAAAATTTCCATAGCGATGGCAGGTGCTGTTTCTGCAGGTGCCTATACAGCAGGTGCCATGGACTATCTGCTTGAGACCCTCTCCATTTGGGAACGGGCCAAGCAAAAAAACAGGGCTTTGGGAGAAGGTCATCCCGATTATGATTTTTCAATTCCCATGCATGATGTAGAGATTGATGTCATTAGTGGTGCTTCAGCCGGAGGTATAACAGGTTCCCTTACACTTTTAAATCTGGTCGATCAGAACTTTGAGCATGTCAACAGAGACAATCCCTACGGAAGAAATAATAGGTTTTACCAAGGTTGGGTTGAGATGGCCGATGATATACAGTATACCACATTTGAACGTATGTTATTTACTGATGACCTTAAAAAGGGAGAGAAGCCGGAGTCTTTGCTCAATAGTGCATCTATTGATTCCATAGCTGAGTCTGCACTGCACATCAAGGAGGTGCAGCATTATCCTCCCTATATTTCCAATAGCCTTGATCTGGTGCTGACCACCACCAATCTGCGTGGTGTGAATTTTAGGATTGATTTTGGGGGAAGCGCTCAGGGAGGTACGGTAATTACCAGCCACGCCGGCTTTTTTCGTTACCGTCTTGCCAACGAGAATTTTCCTGAAGGTGTACCTGAGGACCAAAACTCATTGTATTATGTACTGAATCTTGAAAACCCGGGTGATATGGGCTACCTGAAGAATGCCACTTTGAGTACTGCTGCCTTTCCCATAGGCTTAAAGTCAAGGGAGATAAGCATTGCAGGAGAGTATATCAACCGTTATCCCAAATATCTTTTCGGACAGAAAAAGGGAATTACTCCTCTACTGCCTCAGGGTATCAACTATGAATTCAACTCCATCGATGGTGGACTGATCAATAATGAGCCTTTTGGCATCGCTATGAAAATTAATAAGGAAAAGAACAAAGAGCTTGTAAAAAGAGACAGGTATGCTGTAATTATGATTGACCCGTTCCCCAACCAGGATAATTCCGTTGCGTATGTCAATCCTCCAAGGGATATTTTATCTATCCTTAAAGGGATGTTTAAGGCACTGCGCAACCAGGTGATGTTCAATCAGGATGGTCTTTTGGATGCTTTGGAGTTGAGCGACCGTACCAAGTTCCTGATAGCTCCGGTACGAAAGGACATCAGCACCGGTGAACGGGTAGGGGCAGGTAAGGATCTGGCCACGGCTCCCCTGAGCGGTTTTGCCGGATTTCTGGACCGTTCACTGCGCCATCACGATTATTATCTTGGCAGACAGAACTGCCAGAGTTTCCTAAGGTATTATTTTGCCGTTACTGAAGAAAATATTACCCAACGTCTTTGTTGTGAACCCAATGAAAAAGCAAGAAACCGATTTGTTTTCAATGAAATTAAAGGGGATGAAAACAGTGCGCGGCTATTTCCGATTATCCCGGACCTAAGGCAGCTGGACAATAAAAAGGACATTTCTGATACAGCTAACTTTGGTGAAGACGCAAAACTACAGTATCAGGAGTTTCCCAAGCTGTCTCGTGAAAAGTTTATTGCAAGGTATAAAAACCCGGCAAAAAAAAGAATTGAAGTCCTGATAAATAGATTTGCTGATAACTTTTGGGTAACGATCCTTAACCGACTTATACTACGAAAAAAAGTATATAAATTTTTAGAGAAAACCATATTGAAAGAACTCGAAGATACAGGGCTTATGAAATAATATAGCCTTACAAACCAACCAATATCAATATATAATGCAATATACGATCAAAAAAGGGGATACACTTGGCAGGATAGCTGAAAGGTATCATGTCCCGCTTTCGGTACTTTTAGCCATGAATCCGGTTATTACCAACCCGGATCATATTTTTGTGGGACAGGTTTTAATACTTCCCAATATGCAGGACCTTCCCGAGGAGGCCGTTTTTACCGATCCTGTAAATGCCGGAGAACTTGTGTTTCGCGCTCAATCTGTAATCGGCTCTGCCATCAGATATAAGCTTGGGGGTGGCGGGATGTATCCTACAGATGCGCTTCCTTCCAGAGACGGTTATTGCGACTGCAGTGGTTTTGTATGCTGGGTACTGGGCCTGTCGCGAAAGACAGAACTGCCCTTCTACAGGAAATTCGGGGGATGGATCTATACCGATGCCATGGTGAGTGATGTGGAGAGCCCTTCCGGTATTTTTGAAAAGATAAGTACTCCGGAGCCGGGATGTATTGTGGTCTACGGAGCGGGTAGGGCCATAGGGCATGTGGGCATTGTAAGTGAGGTGAAAGCAGGCGTTATGAAAAAAGTGATCCACTGCAGCTCGGGTAATTCCAGGAATTTCGGAACAGCTATACAGGAGACTTCTCCGGCAGTCTTCAACAGGGCTGATACGGTATGGGGAAGGTTTTCGGGAGTCCTTTAATCCAGCTTTAACGATTTGAGAAGCGAAGTCTAATTAAAGAATATATCTATTATGGCAACATTATCAGTTATTGGCAACACCCTGGTGGATACCGAGGAGTTGCAGGCTAAAAGGATTACTGGAGAACTGAATATGCCCGGAGGGCAGGTTCTAAGGGTAAATAACGAGGCGATTTCCCAAAATGATCTTACTGCAATACAACTTGAAAGGAACTTTAAGCCGATAGGAATCGGTAAACCCATGAGTATTGAAATCGCTACGGTATATATCGGAGAGTATAAGAAGTTTTTAGGTGGTAAGAAAGATGTCATTCTTGTTACCGGGGTGAAAAGTTCCCAGACCTTTAAGGCTACTTCCAGGGCCATAAATATGAAAGCCGATAAGGTAGAGGAGAATGCCTATCTGGAGTTTAATGCTTTGGAGGAAGGTACTAATATTGTGTACTATACACCCGGAATGGATGCTGAGAACCTGATTGCTTCCTTCGAACTGATGTTTGACAATTTCGACACCCAGATATTTGAGACGCTGTCCGGACTGTTTACTTCGGCGGCAGGCATCCCAGTCTTTTTACCGGCAGCACCTTATCTGCTGGGTGGTTCTCAACTGGTAAATATCGGCTCCAAACTTGGCGATGCACTGTTTTCGGGAAGACCAAATCTGTCCTCTTCGATTGAGGTTAAATTTGATTCACCGATTATTCCGCCAACCGAACCTAGGGAATTTATCATCTGCAACAATAATGACCTTGATGAGTTCAAAAACCTTAAGGTAGACCTGTCAGGAACCCCGGGAAATAAAAAACTGCGACTTGTGGATAAGCAGAGCGGTACTGTGTATAAAGGCAAAGCACCTTATTTGATTATTCTTCTGGACGGAAGGAAAAGACAGGACCTGGAGGGATTTGCACCAACATTGGCAACAGCTTCACTACTTAAGAAATTCTATGGTCCTGAAGACAAGACCGGAGAGGTAACCGGAGCACTACAGGATGCTATGAAACTCTATAATGACTCCATATATAACCGTAAGGGACAACGACTGAAAGAGCAGCTGGCAAAGTATGACAGAGATTCGGAAGAATATAAAAAACTAAAGAGCCTTTATGAGGCCTATGCGGCCAATATCCAGACCGATACCTTCAAATTACCGACGATTACGGATTAGCCTATTTAATTTTTGTATTAAAGATTAGGGTCGGAGATAATGATCCGGTATGTTTTAGGTATTAATAGAATTATTAAAGCCCCTTTTGATAGGGGCTTTCTTTATATTAGCTTTTATAGAAGTTTTAGTCCGATGAGTTTTAATCCATAAGTTCCCATCATTGTCTTTGTAAAGATTCCTTTCAGTTAAATTACATGCATCTATAGGAGCATAACCAGTATAACAACTAAATAAGAAAATATCTTTTACCTTTTCTAATCTTTCTGTATTGAATATTTTATTTTCTATTAAATCTAATTCTTGTTGATTTAAATATATAGCATCTTTAACGGTGATTTTTCCATCATATATGTCAAAAGGGTTTTTATTAATTCTAGTTTAATACCATAGTTGCATACAGTTTTAAAGTTTTTAAAATATTTAACTACTGAGTTATTTTTAATACACTTTTTGTACTTGTATTTACTATCATATTTTAAGAAAGACTCTAAATTATATATAAAAGCACCATTTATTTCATTTACTGGATAGTCGTTTAAATTATATTTATTTTTAATGAATTCTTTAACAAGGTCTTTTGATCGATTATATTTTTGTAATGATGCCGGGGCCCGCTCACCGATTGCCACCCTCTTTTTGAAACTTAAATTATATTTATCAAATATTTCAAGAATGCCCGCTGACTTGATGTTTAATTTAGGCTTACCTTTAATTTGTTTCTTTAAGTCAATTAATGATACATTTAAATCTGTTTTGTATAATTCTAGAAATTTTTTCTCAATCCTTAATTGATACAAGTCTAATGATTGCTTTAGCACTTTTTCTTTTTCAATTTTTAATACGTTTCTAAGTTTATTGGTAGATTGCCATCGTTCTTTAGAGATGGATTTTCCTGTGCTTAATGTAATTGATTTGTTGTTGTAGGAGATTTTGGAAAAAATAGGGTTTTCTCCATTTAGATACTTCTCTGCTTTGATGTAAAAAATTACTTTTAACATAACTATGAAATTTAATTAATATTCAAATTGAATTGAAAATTTCATGAGTCCCTAGGAATCTCAGCGAATTCCGTTAATTAGTTACTTTTTTTAATCCCTAAAAAAGGTTGATTTTAGAAAGTAACTAAAAAAGTAACTATCCTTTGATATTATATGTGTGTTTTAGAATATATCTAAAAACAAAAAAACCTTAAAACACTAGTGTTTTAAGGTTTTTTGACTTGTAAAGTTTCTTTTGAAACTTCCTTTCGCGGAGAAAGAGGGATTCGAACCCCCGGACCTGTTACAGTCAACGGTTTTCAAGACCGCCGCATTCGACCGCTCTGCCATTTCTCCAGTATGTCGCTCTCATTCCCTGATTGCGGTGCAAATATAGAAAGCTTTTCCGGTTTTCAAAAACATTTTAGGTAAAAAAAGTAAAATATTTTCGTACTGTTTTTTAAGCCTTTCATTTACTTATGGTTAAGAAAAAAATATTTTTTCTTAATATTCCACATACTCGGTAATTTCCAGTCCGTAGCCTATCATACCTACACGTTTTGTTTGTGTAGAGTTCGTAAGAAGGCGTATTTTTGAGATATCAATGTCATGTAAAATCTGTGCTCCGATACCAAAATCCTTCACATCCATTTTAATTTGTGGAGCTTTATTGATGCCTTTTGACTGTAATTCCTTTAACTCTTTTATACGGGTTAAAAGTTCAGATGGTTGAATTTCCTGATTTATGAATAGTATCGCGCCTTTACCTTCCTTATTTATACGTTGAAACATATTATCAAGCTTTCTGTCGGCGTCGTTTGTTAGCGTGCCTAAAATGTCGTTATTAACCTGTGTAGAGTTAATACGGGTTAAAACAGGTTCACCTATGTTCCAGCTGCCTTTTGTAAGGGCAACATGCACTTGTTTATTTGTAGTTTGCAGATAAGCCCTTATACGGAAAGTGCCAAATCTGGTTTCTACTTCAAAATCTTCTTTTTTCTGGATAAGGCTGTCATGCTGCATTCTATATGCAACAAGGTCTTCTATAGATACCAGTTTAAGGTCAAATTTTTTAGCTACTTCATATAACTGCGGTAACCTGGCCATTGAGCCATCATCGTTCATTATTTCACAAATTACACCTGCAGGTCTAAAACCGGCAAGCCTTGCAAAGTCAATAGCGGCTTCTGTATGGCCTGTTCTCCTTAATACACCACCTTCTTTAGCTATAAGAGGGAAAATGTGCCCAGGCCTCCCTAAATCGCTTGGTTTTGTTGTAGGGTCTACCAAAGCTTCTACGGTTTTAGCCCTGTCGTGAGCAGAAATACCAGTAGTAACACCATTACCTTTAAGGTCTATAGAAACTGTAAAGGCAGTCTGCATACTATCGGTGTTGTTAGTAACCATAACATTCAGCTCAAGTTCTTTACAGCGCTTTTCGGTTAGGGGAGTACATATAAGTCCTTTTCCGTGTGTTGCCATAAAGTTTATCATTTCTGGTGTAACCTTATCGGCAGCGGCAAGAAAATCTCCTTCATTTTCACGATCTTCATCATCAACAACAATAATAACTTTACCGTTGCGAATATCTTCTATAGCTTCTTCTATAGTATTTAGTTTTATATGCTCAGCAGACATTTTATTCTTCGTTTGATTTAATCTTAAATAATTTCATTACGGCTTTTTGCAACGGAAGCATAATTGCATCCATATTAATCATGCCTATATCATTAGTGGCTCTGTATGTTAGTAATATTGCCAGAGGTGTTAATACAATTGATGACATCCATGATCCTAAAAAAGGAGGGATGCCGTTTTCCTGCGCCAGTTTCTTACCAAAAGTATTTATAAAGTGGAATACGATAAATATGATTACGGCAAATACTATTGGTAATCCAATACCTCCTTTACGGATAATAGCTCCAAGAGGTGCACCTATAAAAAACATTAAAAGACAGGCATAAGCAATTACAAACTTTTCGTATAATGCCAGCCAGTGGTTATTAATGTTCTTCATTCTTTCATTTTGAGCATTAATACTCTGTTTAATGATATTTGCACTACTACTAGTGTTATTAATGGCTATATCCAGTATTCTTTGTTTTTTGGAATCGACCATAAGACTTAAAAGGTCGTTTTTATCTGTTTTTACAGAATCAGGAAGTTTTTCAATATGGCTAAAGTCCCTTTCTGTATAGCTCGTTTTTCTGGAAAGTGCATTAGAAGTGCGTTTTACCACATTGTCGGTTATAGAACGCTCTTCTTTGGTATAATTGTTTTCCAGTGAATCCAGAGTATAATTAAGCTCACTGATGTTAAGCATTCCGTTTGTTTGTGAAATCTTTTCCTCATCCATATCATTATTATTCAACATGGAAAGGTCAATATTCATAATCTGTTTAGAGAAGGTACTTTTAGCAAACGGAGCTTTTTGTTGTTCTCTTGAGTTCTTAGATTTAAGTTCCTCATAATAGTAACCATCAAAAAGTTCAAGCTGTAAAAGATTAGAGGATTCGTTACTTTTAAGTAAACCATTCTTAGCTCTTATTATAGTTGCCTGAGCTTCTCCTTTTCCTCTTTTATGAATAGTTACATCGGTAAGTTTTTCCCCTTTTTCGCCAGACTTTTTGCTAACTTTTATATTAAAGTTATCGCCAATGGAATTGAATTGTCCTTCAACGATAGCCATAGCCGGTTGTCGTTGTATTATGTTTTTTCTAAGGTTAACAAACTTATATTCAGCCTTTGGGATAACATTATTTGCAAATATGAATGCAACAATACTTAATCCGAAAATGAATATGGTAAGCCCCCTCATGGCTCGCCCAAGAGAAATACCGGAAGATTTCATGGCAGCAAACTCATAGTTTTCGGCAAAACTTCCAAAAGTCATAATTCCGGCTAATAGTATTGATAGTGGTAATACCAGCGGAATCATTTTAGGAGAATAAAACAAAAGGAATTTTGTAACTAGCCAAACATCAAGGTCTTTCCCTGCAAGTTCGGCAATAAACAGCCATATTCCCTGTAAAATAAATATAAAGAACAGGATAATAAATACTGTAGCAAATGTCGTGACAAACGATTTGAGGATATAGCGGTCTAAGATTTTCACCGGAAAACTAGTCTAATCTATTAATGTAATAATTAGGATATTTACTTTCGGTAAAGGTAAAATGATTTTTTGACAAAGGCTGATTTGTTTTAAAAGAATTTATAGTAAAAGTACTTTTACTGCCATCTTTGTCTACCTGTATCAGATTATGGATGTGTTTTGTCTGGTAATCAATACCAATAAGTATTTCTTTAGCCTTGTCATTAGCATCAATAGGCTTTAGTTTTACATACTGTATTTTACGTCCTTTTACATTTTGAAGGATGTCCATTGAATATTTATAACCTGAACTGAAAAAAGTAAGCATTTTAGAAGGAGTAAGTTCATCTTTCTTCTCCTTATCATAATTTGAAATGGTTATCTCTTCGTCTTCGGGTACAATATTGTATATTTTTTTTCCGTCAAAAATACGTGTAATGCCCATAAAGTTTAAAACGTACATTTCTCCCTGCATAGAAACATTTCCTTTGCTTTCCTGATTAAGGTTACTGTTTGGGTTGGAGTAGGAGTATTTAAAGTCAAAAACTATATTTTCATACCCTTTAATTTTTGCCGATACATCATCAAGAAGCTTTTTGGCTTTTTGAGCTGAATCCTGTGCGTTAAGTGAAAAGGTTATAAAAAATACGGCTAATACCTTTATAAAATTGTACATCTTAAAAGTTGTTTTCTTCATTCTTAAAAAATTGTTCCAGCGACGTAAGGTCAGGAATTAAAACATTACGGGCTTTACTGCCTTCAAAAGGACCTACAATACCCGCTGCTTCCAGCTGGTCGATAAGCCTTCCGGCACGGTTGTACCCAAGTTTTAATTTACGCTGAAGTAATGATGCTGAACCTTGTTGGGCTGTAACAATAACTTCTGCGGCTTCCCTGAACATAGAGTCTCTCTCAGATACATCTATATCAAGATTAGTGCCACTTTCTTCTCCTACATATTCAGGAAGTTGATAAGCATCAGGATATGCCTTTTGCGAACCTATAAATTCGGTTATTTTATCTACTTCCGGCGTATCTACAAAAGCACATTGTACACGAGTAAGATCATTACCCTGAGTATAAAGCAAATCACCTCGACCTATAAGCTGATCAGCACCCTGACTGTCAAGAATAGTTCTGGAGTCAATTTTAGATGTTACCCTAAAGGCTATCCTTGCAGGGAAGTTCGCTTTAATAATACCTGTAATTACGTTAACCGACGGCCTTTGTGTAGCGATAATAAGGTGAATACCAATAGCACGTGCTAGCTGTGCCAAACGGGCAATAGGAGTTTCTACTTCTTTACCAGCTGTCATTATAAGGTCGGCAAACTCGTCAACTACAAGTACTATGTAAGGAAGGAAACGGTGTCCGTTTTCAGGATTAAGTTTTCTTTGTTTAAACTTATCGTTGTATTCTTTAATGTTTCTAACCATTGCATCCTTTAAAAGGTTATAACGGTTGTCCATTTCAATACATAATGAGTTTAATGTGTTGATAACCTTTGTATTGTCAGTTATAATCGCGTCTTCACTATCAGGAAGCTTGGCCAGATAATGTCTTTCGATTTTATTAAATAAAGTAAGCTCAACCTTTTTAGGGTCTACAAGTACAAATTTAACTTCGGCAGGATGCTTTTTATATAGTAATGAGGTAAGCACTGCGTTTAAACCTACCGATTTACCCTGTCCTGTAGCACCGGCCATAAGAAGGTGAGGCATTTTGGCAAGGTCTACCACAAAAGTCTCATTAGATATGGTTTTACCTAAAGCTATAGGTAATTCCATTTCCGCATTTTGGAACTTAGGAGAACCTATTACACTTTTCATGGAAACCATAGTAGGGGTCTTGTTGGGTACTTCAATACCAATGGTTCCTTTACCCGGAATAGGAGCGATAATACGTATTCCTAAAGCCGAAAGTGATAGTGCAATATCATCTTCAAGACTTTTAATTTTTGATATACGTATACCGGCTTCCGGTATTATTTCATATAATGTAACCGTAGGGCCAACAGTTGCTTTAATTTGAGCAATGTCAATTTTGTAGTTTTTAAGAGTCTCTACAATACGGTTTTTATTTTCTTCAAGTTCTGCCTGATTAATAGTTATACCTCCTGAAGAGTATTCTCTTAGAAGCTCAATTGATGGCATTTGATAATTGGAAAGGTCCAGGGTAGGGTCAAACTCTCCAAAATCCTGAACAAGTTTTGCAGCAAGATTTTCTTCTACAACGTCTTCTTCCGCAGATTTTTCTATAACAAAGCTTTCGTCGCTACTTTCAATTATTTCATTCTGTTGTATTTCCTCAGGTTTAGGAGTTTCTTCTTTAACCTTAGGATTCAGATTGATTTCTGATGAATGACTTATAGTTGGCTTAAGGGATTCCTTGTTTATTTCAAATTGAGATGAAGGCACAGTCTTTAGTTCTATATTTTCTAAATCCAGATCATCTTCTTCATCTGTATCGTAAGTGTTGTTTACTGTAGGAACAGTTATGTTTTGAGGAGTGTTTTGTGCCTGTTCCTGCGCAGCAATTTCCTGTAGTCTTTTTTCTTCTTCAGCAGCTTCTCTTTCCTGCTGTCTTTTTTCAAAAAATGTTTTAATGGCATCCGGAGATATTTTTACCCTTAATAAAAGGAATACGAATAAACCGAAAATAAGAACAAGAAGAGTTCCTGTCTTGGCAAGATAGTCCTGCATGTAAAGGTTTATTTCATAACCTATAATACCTCCTAATTCAGGAAGATACTGATTGAAAAAACCAAAAAGGACCGAAAGGATTATTACCAGATATAAATCCCAGAATAATGTTTTTTTCAGTTTGCCAACGGGTAAGTCTAATACCAGGTAAGAACCCAGTAAAAAGAAAAAGCGGATAAAAATAAAGGAAGCAGCACCAAATCCTCTGTATATAAACAGGTCTGCAAGGTAAGCTCCAAACTTACCCAGCCAGTTATAAACCTTTTCCTGCCTGTTTCCTAAATCAGAAAGGCCACTTTGGTCAAAATCACCATATAAAAAATAAGAAACAAAAGAAAGCAGTAATGCTATGGAAAAAAGGAAAAACAAAATTCCTACCAATACTTTATTGCGTCTTGAAAGTTGGAATTTCTTTTTTTCCGTAGTGGGTTTAGCTTCTTTTTTGCCAGTATCTTTTTTATTGCTTTTTGCCATTTATAATTTACTTACCTAATTGTAAAAATAGAATAAAACCTTAAATCAGCAGAAAAATTTAGGGTAATAAATAATTATGCCGATAGCTATAGCTGTAAGTGCCGCAAAAAACACGGCACCTGCAGCAATATCTTTTATAAAACCGATACGTTCGTTGTATTGCGGATGGATGAAGTCGGCTATTTTCTCAATAGCAGTGTTAAGTCCTTCAATAGAAATAACAAGACCTATAGCAAATATTTGAAAAAGCCATTCGGTGGTTGATATTTCAAAATAGAATCCGGCGATGGTTACTAGTATACCTATAGAAAACTGTACCATTATACTATGCTCTGTAGTTAACAGTTTTACTGCCCCCTTAGCAGCATATACCATGCTTTTTAACCTGCCTATAATAAACCTGTTATCCTTCATCAAAAGAGAAAATTATTAAAGTGCCGCTAAAGCATTTTCATAATTAGGCTCATCAGCAATTTCAGAAACCTGTTCAGTGTATTTTACATTTCCGTTTTCATCAACAACAACTACTGCACGAGAATGTAAACCTGCCAGAGGTCCGTCAGCAATTGTAAGTCCGTAGTTATTTCCAAACGAACCATCTTTAAAATCAGAAAGAGAAATTACGTTTTCAATTCCCTCTGCTCCACAAAAACGTTTTTGTGCAAAAGGAAGGTCGCGGGAAATACAAAGAACTTTTGTGTTTTCCAGAGAAGATGCTTTTTCATTAAACTTTCTTACAGATGTAGCACATGTCCCGGTATCAATACTAGGGAAGATGTTAAGTACAAGTTTAGTACCTTTAAAATCAGAAAGAGATACTGATGAAAGATCTGTTCCTGTTAATGTAAATTGTGGTGCTGCAGTACCGTTTTGAGGTAGTTCACCTGATGTTTTTACCGGATTTCCTCCTAAAGTTATGTTAGCCATTTTCTTAGATTTGTTAGCTAACAAAAGTAAGAAAATATATTATAAGAGTTTGGGTAGGGAAGTAGTTTTATAGTTATATTAAGACTAAGGCTGAGCTGCTGTTTCTAACAAAAATGTATTAGCTTAAAGCTCATCTATTTTCCTGCGTTTATTTTCTTTTACCGACTTGTAATAGGTAGGGGTGAAGCCTGTTACTTTTTTAAACTGGCTCGATAAATAGGCAGCACTGCTGTATCCCATAGCTTCGGCAATTTCACTTAACGAGAGTTCATCATACACCAATAGTTCTTTTACTTTTTCTATGCGTTGAGCTATAAAGTATTTCTCGATGGTAGTGCCTTCAACTTCAGAGAAGAGGTTGCTTAAATAAGTATAATCATAATGGAGTTTATCTGCCAGCCAAAAGGAAAGGTTTGTATTAAGTATACTCTCAGAATGATGAATTACATAAACGATCTCATTTTTAATTTGCTCTATAAGCCGGCCTTTTTTGTCGTTTATTATTTCAAACCCTAATTGTTTAAGCGTAATACCAAGTTCTGTGAGCTCTTGAGGAGATAAATCTTCTTCAATTTCTACTTCTCCTAAATCAATAGATCTTATATTGGCATTTAGTTTTTCAAGTTCGTTTTTAACTGCAGTAATACAGCGGTTACAAACCATATTTTTTATATAGATGTGCATTCTTTTCAGCGTTGTTTTAAACAAAAGTAAACAAAAAACGCTCTGTTGTAATAACAGAGCGTTTAGGTAAATTATGTAAAAACCTAATTTTTATCAATTGCACCAAGAACACGCGACATAAAGCTGTTTAGTGCTTCTTTGCGGTCCATTCCGTCCTTAACCATTTTATTTACCTCAAGGGCACCATACAGGTTAGAGATAAGTTCACCTATAACATCCAGTTCTTCATCTTTAAGAGAAGGGACTTCGGTTAATGCCTCAAGTACTTCCAGGGTTTCTATAATATAATCCTGGTCGTTATCTTCAATAAACTGGGTTAAATGCTTAATTACTGGTAACTTCATTAACTAATTCGGTTAAAACGTCTACTTTATTTGTTTGTGTCTGATTAATAAGAACCCCGTTTTTAAAAGTGGCAAATGTAGGCAGGTTGTCTACCTTCGCCAGTTTTCTTGATTCCGGGAAATTCTCGGCATCAGCAATCACAAACGTTATGTTTTCATTTTCAGAAGCCATTTTTTTGAATTTTGGCTTCATGATTCTGCAGTTTCCGCACCATCCGGCCGAATATTGTACTACTACAATTGGCTCTCCTGAAACGATTTCTGCCAAATTATCTTTTTCCAGTTCTTTTAACATGGCTTCTTTAATTTTTATATTAGTTTACGCTTAAGTAAGAAGCAACACCTGTACGGTCTGCTGTCATAGCTTCTTTACCTTCTTCCCAGTTTGCAGGGCAAACCTCACCTTTAGTTTGTACGTGCGTGTAAGCGTCGATTAATCTTAAGTATTCGTTTACATTACGGCCAAGAGGCATATCGTTTACGCTTTCGTGGAAAATTTTTCCTGTTTCGTCAACAAGGTAAGTAGCTCTGTAAGTAACATTAGAACCTTCTAAAAGAACTGAATCAGTTTCTTCGTTGTATCCTGCAGTTTCTACATCAAGAATACCAAGGATACTGGAAAGGTTTCTGTTAGTATCAGCTAAAAGCGGGTAAGTAACACCTTCAATACCACCGTTGTTTTTTGGAGTGTTTAACCACGCAAAGTGAACCTCGTTAGTATCGCAAGAAGCACCTATTACAATAGTGTTTCTTTTTTCAAACTCACCAAGAGCAGCCTGAAAAGCATGAAGCTCAGTAGGACATACAAAAGTGAAATCTTTAGGGTACCAAAATAAAAGTACTTTTTTGTTATTATTTACTGCTTCTTCAAAAATGTTAATTTTAAGGTTGTCTCCCATTTCTGAGATAGCATCAACTGCAATGTTTGGAAATTTTTTTCCTACTAAAGACATACTATTATTAATTTATGGTTTATAATTTTAATTCGGTGCAAAAATACATTATAATAGTTTTTAACTATAGTTATAAGTATCATAAATGTTTATTGGAATATAGAATTCATTTATGCCGAAACAACTCTTTGGGTTAATTGTCTGATTTTAATCCTAAAAGCTGCAAAGATTAAAGTCATAATCGGACTTAAAATATTGAAAAATGCGTAAGGAAGGTAGTGTAAGGTAGATACTCCTAATACGCTCGATTGATAGGCACCACATGTATTCCAGGGAACAAGTACTGAAGTTACTGTTCCTGAATCTTCTAATGTACGGCTAAGGTTTTCTGGAGCGAGCCCTTTTTCACGATAAGCTTCGGCGAACATTTTACCGGGTACTACAATTGCTAAGTATTGATCGGATGCTGTTACATTAAGTACAATACAACTGCTAACCGTACTCGCAAAAAGGCCAAAAATACCGTTAGCGACTTTAAGCATTGCTCTGCTTATTGCCTTTAATGCTCCTATAGCTTCCATAACACCGCCAAAAACCATAGCGCATAATATAAGCCAAATGGTCCCTAACATTCCTTCCATACCTTTAGACTCAAAAAGTCCCTGTAATGTTTCGTTTGATGTTTCTACAGAACTTCTAACGGTAATAGAATTCATGATGCCTTTATATCCTGAAATAAAGTCCAGTTTATCTCCTCCGCCTATTTTAGCAACGAGTTCCGGCTGGAATATAACAGCAAATAATGCTCCTAATAAAGTCCCTATAAGCAGGGCTATAAGTGGTTCTGTTTTTTTTACAATTAGAGCGATTACTATAATAGGTACAATAAACAGCCAAGGGCTAATGGTAAAACTTTCTTTTATGGCATTTAGTGTTGTTGCTGTATCGGTAGCTCCTTCCATGTTTTGTGTTAGTCCTAAAATAATAAACAGGATTAATGTAATTATATAGGTAGGCACCGTTGTATAGACCATGTATTTTATATGGGTAAACAAATCGGTCCCTGCCATTGCAGGTGCAAGATTGGTTGTGTCAGATAGGGGAGACATTTTATCTCCAAAATAAGCACCCGAAATTACTGCTCCGGCAACCATGCCCGGATTGATGCCTATTGTATTTCCTATCCCTATTAGTGCTACACCTACAGTAGCTGAAGTTGTCCATGAACTACCGGTAGCTATAGATATTATAGAACAGATAATTACACAAGCCGGAAGAAAAATATCCGGATGCAGTATTTGTAATCCGTAATATATCATCGCGGGTACTATTCCGCTTATAAGCCAGGTGCCCGATAAAGAACCTACAAGTAGAAGGATTAAAATAGCGCCCGAAGTAGATTTAATGTTTTTAGACACTTTGTTAAGCATCTTTTCATAAGGGACTTTATTCACAAAGCCAACTACAGCTGCAAATGCACCTCCCATTAACAGTACAAACTGATTAGATCCGCCAATAGCGTTGTCCTTAAAAATATAAACGTTAAGTGCTAAAAAAGCGACAAGTAAAATTATTGGGATTAATGACTGAAACAGGGTTATCTGTTTTTCGTTATTAGAAGTAGTTTCGGGTATGTTATTATCCATTTATAGCCTTTCTGTTAAAGAAACGCAAGATAATAAAATTATGATATTTAGAGTGAGTATAAACAGTATGAATTTTACTATACTCAAATAACAAAGACTTATTTATCTTCCATTCTCTTTAAAATATCCTTCATCTGTTCAATCTCTCTTTTTTGAGATTCAATAATCTGTCGGGAAAGAGCCTGTACTTCCGGATCTTTTAAATCTGCATGCTCACTAGATAATATAGCTGAAGAGTGGTGGGGTATCATGGCTTCCATGTATCGCTCGTCATTTATGTAGGCTTGGGTTCTTAACATTACAAATGATGCCGTGAACAATAATACTCCTGTAATGATAATGATATTGTTTTTACTTCTGTTTCTATACATTTTCTGCATAAACAGCAACATTACCAAGGCCATGGGAACAACCATTAATATAGTCATATAAAATCGGTTTAGACTGAAGTATATATGACTTTCACTGGCTACATTGGCATACATTACAGCATACATTACTATAAATGAAACAAGTAGCATCAGTAAAAACCTTCCGTAGTTTCCTCTTTCCATTATATTGCAATTTATAGTTTAACAATAGTAAATTTACAAATAATGTACGGTAACTATGTTATAGATAAGTGAAAGTATGAGTTTGATATTTTATCTCCATGCTTCTATTATAGCTAGAAGCATAAGTTTTGTACCTGTAAAGAAATTTCCTTCTTTATAATTAGGTATAGCGTGTTTGTTGATTAACTGTTGGCAAAAATCATCACTAATTACTTCTTCTGTCCCTATACCGGTGTTAATCCTTACAAGTCGGAGTTTTTTACTTAATATTATACTCAATCCATTGTTTTTATCAGGTTTACCTACACCCCAATAGTTAGATAGGTCAATAGTATATTTTTCGAAACTATCATAATTACTAATATTATCGATAGTCGCAACCACAATTTCATTTCCTGTTTCTTTTTCAAACAAGGAAATAATTTCTGTAAGCTCTTTTATTTCTTCCGGGGTATAAATATTTTCAAAATCATTTATATATCCTGTTATTTGGGGGAACTGAGTTATATTCTCTTTTTGTTGAGAAAAACTCAATGAAATTGAGAATAAGCTAAATAGGAAAAAGAATATTGCTTTAATTTTCATTTGGTTAGTTTTTTATATAAATATATGAAATAAAAAATCCGCTCTGAATAAGAGCGGATTTTATTGTTATCGTTATTACTTACTATAAGTGAATTACTTCACCATAAGCATCAGCAACAGCTTCCATTACCGCTTCACTCATAGTAGGGTGAGGGTGAACTGCTTTTAATATTTCGTGACCTGTAGTTTCCAGTTTACGGGCAACAACAGCTTCAGCAATCATATCGGTAACACCGGCACCAATCATGTGGCAGCCTAACCATTCACCATATTTAGCGTCAAAAATAACTTTTACAAAACCGTCTGGAGTACCAGCAGCTTTTGCTTTTCCTGAAGCCGTGAATGGGAATTTGCCAATTTTAAGCTGGTAACCTTTCTCTTTAGCCTGTTTTTCAGTAAGACCTACAGAAGCAATCTCAGGAGTAGCATAAGTACAGCCAGGAATGTTTCCGTAATCAAGAGGTTCTACGTGCATACCTGCAATTTTCTCCACACAAAGAATACCCTCTGCAGAAGCAACGTGTGCAAGAGCCTGACCTGGAACAACATCACCAATAGCATAGTAACCCGGGATGTTAGTCTGGTAGTAGCTGTTTACTAATATTTTATCTCTGTCTGTAGCGATACCAACCTCTTCAAGACCGATGTTCTCGATGTTTGATTTGATACCTACTGCAGAAAGGACGATGTCTGCTTCAAGGATTTCTTCTCCTTTAGATGTTTTTACCGTAGCTTTAACTCCGTTACCTGTTGTATCAACTTTCTCTACAGAAGAGTTAGTCATTATCTTGACACCTGATTTTTTAAGTGAACGCTCAAATTGTTTTGAGATATCCTCGTCTTCAACAGGAACAATATTAGGCATAAACTCAACAATAGTTACATCTGTCCCCATTGAGTTATAGAAGTGAGCAAATTCAACACCTATAGCTCCGGAACCTACAACAATCATTGATTTAGGTTGCTCAGGTAATGTCATTGCCTGACGGTAACCAATAACTTTTTTACCATCCTGTGGAAGGTTAGGTAGTTCTCTTGAACGTGCACCTGTAGCTATAATAATATGATCTGCACTTATTTCAGTTGTTTTACCATCTTTATCGGTAACGTCAACTTTTTTACCGGCCTTAACTTTACCGGCGCCATAAATAACCTCAATCTTATTTTTTTTCATAAGGAACTGAACACCTTTGCTCATACCGTCGGCAACGCCACGGCTACGCTCAATAACAGCGTTAAAATCCTTATCAAACTCTTTTACTGTAAGTCCGTAGTCTGAAGCGTGTTTAAGATAATCGAATACCTGAGCACTCTTTAAAAGTGCTTTAGTAGGTATACATCCCCAGTTAAGGCAAATACCGCCAAGGTTCTCTTTTTCTACAACAGCTACTTTAAAGCCAAGTTGTGAAGCCCTTATTGCAGTAACATAACCGCCTGGACCGCTTCCTAAAACTATAATATCGTATTTCATCAGTATGTATTTTACCAGTTTAAATTCCGCGTACGAAAATAAGTATTTATTTGCTTATTCTAAAATCTTTGAATTTATTTCATTTTATTTAAATAATAAATAATCTTTATTAAATTTTGTGTAAAAAGCAAATTAAATAACAAAAAATTTAGGTGTAATTAACATGTGTTAACATTAATTTTGTAATTTTACTAATGTAAGACCAAATCAGACCCCACAAAAGATCTTTTTCTTTTTTGAATTTTTATAATATTTAAAATCTAACTAATTGTTATAAAAATGTGATACTGAAGGAATATTTTAAAATTTAATCCTTTTCAATTAACCAATTTCTACCACAACGCAAATTAAGGATTATGAGAGTTTTTACTTTAATTTTATCGACAATTGCTTTTTTCTCCACAACTTATTACTCAATTGTTGCATTTCCCGATCTGTCAACAGCAAACGGAATTTTATATTTTTCAATGCTCGTTATTTTACTTTTAATATGTATTACCGGTATGATTTTAAGTATACCTATGGGTAATTCAAAGAAGAGTAAAGCCATTAATACAAGGAAACAACAAAAACGAAACGAATACTCATTAATTTAAAAATGAAAAGGCTGCCAATCGGCAGCCTTTTTTATTGTAATAAACTAAAGATTATTTAGTTTGGTTTTTCATTTCTTTTTCGATCATATCATAGAACTGATCGATTTTAGGAAGTACATAAATTCTAGTTCTTCTGTTTCTTGCTCTTCCATCGGCAGTATCGTTAGATTCAAGAGGAATATACTCACCGCGTCCTGCAGCTACTAATCTTTGAGGTTCTATATTGAAATCTTCCTGAAGTATTCTTACGATAGATGTAGCACGTTTAACACTTAAGTCCCAGTTATCCTGTAGTACAGGATTTTTGATAGGCACATTATCTGTGTGGCCTTCTACCATGCACTCAAAGTTAGGTTTGTCTTTAACGATTGCAGCAACTTTACCTAAAACTTCTTTAGCTTTATCACTTACCTGATAGCTACCGCTTTTAAATAGTAACTTATCTGCAATTGAAATATATACAACACCTTTTTCAACATTTACTTCAATATCCGGATCGTTTATACCAACAGCTCTTTTAATACTAGTTACTAATGCAAGTGTTACAGAGTCCTTACGTGTTAAAGCATCCTGTAGTCTTGTAATTTTAAGGTCTTTCTCTTTAATCATCTCAAGAGATTTTTCAACGTTGGCTGCATCTTTTGATGAAAGAGTAGCCATGGTATTATGAAGGTCAGAGTTGTTCTTTTTAAGGTAATCAACCTGATCTGTCAATGAATTTTTCTCGGCTAAACAGGTATTCAGCTTCATAGTAGCTGTGTTTAATAGATCCTGGATCTCTTTGTTCTTTGCTTCTAACTCGGCAATCTTCTTTTTAGATCCACAAGATGTCAGCGTCATTGCTGCCAATGATAGTAATAGAACGGTTCTTCTCATAAGATAGAAAGTTTAAATTTTAAAACAAAATTATATATATTCCTGCAAATAATAACGCTTTGGTCTATAAACTATTGTTAAAATTTTTCTTACCTAAAACGAAATAATTGTAAACGATACTATTTGTTTTATAGTAATTTTTATACTGCTTTGATTTTCTTTTATTTAAAAATCTGAACAGATATAAATAAAAATAAAAATGAGACTTTAAAACAGCCCATAAAAAGACAAATTTGCCTTGATAAAGAAACCGCATACTTGCTAATCCGTCCTGAAAAAGTCGGACAAATAGTACAGGGAAAAGTTTGCCTGTGGGAAGATTCTTAAGCATCATCCATAATGAGTTCCTGAAGTTGAGAAAAGTCTTCTTAGGGTTAGTATTTTTTAGTGTGGCTCCGCCTACATGAAACACATGAGACGTGCCACAAACTTTTGCTTTATAGTTTTGGTTAAATGCACGCCAGCAAAGGTCTATTTCTTCCTGATGGGCAAAAAAGTCTTCATCAAATCCTCCAAGCTCCCAAAAAACATTTTTTCGTATAAAAAAGCAGGCGCCAGAAGCCCAAAAAATATCTGAAATGTCATTGTACTGGCCATTATCCTGCTCAATAGTTTCAAAAACACGACCCCTGCAATAAGCAAAACCGTATTTATCAATAAAACCACCGGCAGCTCCGGCATATTCAAAAGTATCTCTTTTGTAATAGTCAAGTATTTTGGGTTGTACTATGGCTGTTTCTTTGTCTTTATCAAATAACTCGGCTATTGGTAAAAGCCAGTTAGGGGTAACCTCAATATCAGAGTTTACTAAAGCATAAATTTCTTCATCAACTTCCTTAAGGGCTTCATTGTACCCTTTTGCATAGCCAAAATTGCCTTTGTTCTGTATAATTTTAATTTGAGTAAAAGCAGTTTTTACATACTCTATAGAGGTGTCGGTAGAAGCATTGTCTGCAACATATATAGCTGCATTTTCAGAATATTTAATGATGTAAGGTAAAAACTCTTCTAAAAGTGCTTTTCCGTTCCAGTTTAAAATAACAACGGCAATATTATTCATCGGCTTATTGTAAATTCAGGCAGTTCTCGCAGAAAATTATATTTTTCCTGTTCATAGTTCATATGGCAAAAGTAATGATTTAACCCGTTTGTAACCATCATATAATTAGCATTAAGGGTCATGTTGTAACGGGCTATCTGGTCAAACGTATTTTGAGTAATGGTAACTTGTGGAGCTTTGCATTCAACCAGTAGAAAAATGCTTCCGTCAGGATTAAAAACCACTACATCATATCGTTTGGTGAGTCCGTTGATTTTTAATACTTTCTCAACGTTTATGTAAGATTTGGGGTATTTTTTTTCATTAAGCAGGTAATGTACCACATGCTGCCTGACCCATTCCTCCGGTGTGAGAAGAATAAATTTTTTACGTATTTCATCAAAAATGGCTACCTTATTTTCACTATTTTTGAAACGGAAAGTGTAATTGGGAAAGTTTAGCTTTTGCATAAAGCAAATGTATAATTTTTTTGATTTTAATTAATTTGACTAAACAAAGGCTTAGTGGACGAAGTAGTAAAAATTGTTAACGATATAAAACAGGGCAACATAAAGCCCATTTATTTTTTTATGGGTGAAGAGCCGTACTATATAGACAGGCTTACCGAATATATTGAAGACAACATACTTAGTGAAGAGGAGAAAGGTTTTAATCAGATGGTGCTTTATGGTAAGGATGTAAGTATTGAAGATATTATGTCGAGCGCCAGGAGATACCCTATGATGGCCGAAAGACAGGTAGTGATAGTAAAGGAGGCCCAGGAACTTTCCAGAACTATTGATAAGCTTGAAGCTTATGCACAAAATCCGCAGCCTACAACAGTTTTGGTATTTGCTTACAAGTATAAAACTCTGGATAAACGTAAAAAAGTTACTAAACTTTTAGATAAGGCCGGACTGGTTTATGAAAGTAAAAAGCTTTATGAAAACCAGGTAGCCGACTGGATTAAAAGAGTGCTTTCGGGTAAAGGGTATACAATTGAGCCCAAGGCTGCTGCAATGCTTGTGGAGTTTTTAGGTAATGACTTAAGTAAGATTAACAATGAGATTGAAAAGCTGTTAATAATACTTCCTAAAGGCAGCAACATAACTCCAAAGAGTATTGAGGATAATATTGGAATAAGTAAAGACTATAATGTTTTTGAACTTAGAAAAGCCATAGGGGAGAGGGATCAGTTAAAGGCATATAAAATAGCCGGTCATTTTTCTCAAAACCCTAAGGATAATCCATTGGTTATGACTACAGGTTTGGTATTTGGTTTCTTTTCGCAACTACTCCAATATCACGGATTAAAAGATAAAAGTCCCGGGAATGCTGCAAAAATGCTTAAGGTTAATCCTTATTTCGTGAAGGATTATGATATAGCACTTCGTAATTATCCTATGAAAAAAGTTAGCAGCATAGTTAATGCTTTACGTGATATAGATGTAAAAAGTAAAGGAGTAGGGGCTAATGCCATATCTCAGGCTGATTTACTTAAAGAGATGCTTGTAAAAATATTTAATTAAATAAAAAGCACGATATTTGCAGGCTAAAACCCTTTATAAATATAATATAACAAAATGGGAATGAACAAAAACACCATCTTCGGGTGGGCTTCATTTATACTGTTCCTTATTGGTGCGGCTCTGGTTCTTTTAGGAGTATTAAAATATCCTGATTATGCTATAGGTTTTTCTGTAGTAGGAATTGGTTTTTTTGCTATCTCCTGGGCATTTAATGCTTTGAAGGGCAGAATCTAAGCACCCTATTTCTTTTTATTAAAGCTATATAATATAAATTACTGATTTAACATTTTAAATCAGAATTCATTTTTATTACCTTTACTTATCTTAATTTATTGTTTAAGTAATACCCAAGCCCTACACTAATGGAAAAAAAAGCTTTTCCTATACCTGCTAATGAAAAAGAAAGACTCGAAGCTTTACATGACTATAATATTTTAGATACATTCTCTGAACAGGAGTTTGATGATATTGTTCATTTAGCGTCTTATATATACAAGACCCCTATAGCTTTAGTGTCTTTTATTGATGAAAAAAGACAATGGTATAAAGCTAAAAAAGGGATGGATGTTTCTGAGTTACCCCGAGAGGAAACCTTTTGCCAGCATGTTATAATGCAGGATGATTTAGTTGAAGTACCAGACGCTACAAAACATCCTATATTTAAAGATAACCCAAATGTAACGGGAGACTTTGGTGTACGCTTTTATGCCGGAGTACCTCTAAAATCTTCCGAAGGTTATAACATAGGTACAATTTGTGTTGTTGATACGGTAGTAAAAGAAATTGATGATGATCAGCGTAAAGCACTTAAAACTTTAGCTCATCACGTAATGAATCAGGTTGAAATAAGAAAAAGAAACTTAGAAATAAGGAAAAGAAACTCAAACCTTCGTGAAGAGGTTGCCAGAATGGCAAAGAAAGAGCTGGAATCTGTAAACAGAGAACTTGAAAGTTATAAAATAGCTTTAGATGAAACTTCAGGTGTTATTATTTTTGATAAAGAAGGTAAAATAACTTTTGTAAATGATACAACATGTAGTATTACAAAATTTAAACGTAAAGAATTAATAGGTAAAAGTATTAAGGATACAAAAACTGCTTACGGAAATACAGGGGCATTTTCTAATCTATGGAATACAATTAGCTCAGGTGCTGTATGGAGAAATGAAGTTAACAGTGAGACTAAAGATGGAAAACAGTATTGGGTTGAAGTGGTTGTGGTTCCTTTTTTAGACAGTAAAGGCGTTCCTTTTAAATTTGTAGAAATAGCAAACGACATAACTGACAGAAAAGCTGTAGAAGCAGAATTGATTAAAGCAAAAGAAATTGCAGAGAAAGCTATTTTTGTAAAAGACAGTTTTATGGCCAATATGAGCCATGAGATTCGTACTCCTATGAATGCTATAATAGGCTTTACTGATTTACTGGCACGTACTGAATTAAATGAAAAGCAAAAGGAATTCGTTACGAATGTGCAAACAGCTGGCGACAACCTATTGTTGATTATAAATGATATACTTGATCTTTCAAAAATAGAATCAGGAAAGCTTGTAATAGAGAAGTCACAATTTAATTTAAAGAATACCCTTAAACATGTTTACGATCTTTTAAAAGTAAAGGCTTCTCAAAGCAATGTAGAATTTAATCTGTTTCTTGACGCCCATATGCCGGAGACTGTGGTAGGTGACAAAGGACGTATAAATCAGGTGTTGATGAATCTGGCAGGGAATGCATTAAAATTTACTGAAAAAGGAGAGGTTACAATTTCTGTAAAAAAGATTGAAGAAAACGATGGTAACTGCAAACTTAAGTTCTCTATAAAGGATACCGGTATAGGCATACCTGAAGATAAACTGAATACTATTTTTGAACGTTTTACACAGGCAGAGGAAAGTACTACAAGAAGATTCGGTGGTACAGGATTAGGGCTTAATATCGTTAAGCAGCTTGTAGAGCTTATGGATGGAGAACTGGGTGTAAAGAGTACTCTAGGTAAAGGTTCTGAATTTTATTTTATACTTGATTTTGATAAGATTTGTGAAGCAGATACTCTTGAAGAAAAAATTGAGGAAAAAAAGCCAGTTGAAAGCTTAGGTAAACTTTCCATACTACTTTGTGAGGATAACATACTTAATCAGCATCTTGCCAAAAACATTATAAAAGGATTTGGTTTTGATATTGATATTGCCAATAACGGACAGGAGGGTATAGATTTGCTGGCTAAAAATCAGTATGATCTAATCCTTATGGATCTACAGATGCCAGTAAAAGATGGTTATCAAACAACAGTATTTATAAGGGAAGAATTAAAAAATAATGTTCCTATTATAGCAATTACTGCACACTCATTAATAGGGGAGCAGCAAAAATGTTTTGACTTAGGTATGAATGCCTATGTGTCTAAACCATTTAAGCAGCATGAGCTTCTGGAGAAGATATATGAAGTAATAGAAAAATAATAAAATCATAAATAGGTGCGGGTAATTTGAAATCTTTACATTTCAGATTATCTTTGCTGCTTACTTAAAACTAAATTAATCAAATTACATAATGTCAGACGATAAGAAAGTAATATTTTCAATGTCCCGTGTAAGCAAAACTTACCAGGGCGCTAACAAACAGGTATTAAAAGATATATATCTAAGCTTTTTCTACGGAGCTAAAATTGGTATCCTTGGTTTAAACGGATCTGGTAAATCATCGCTTCTTAAAATTATTGCAGGAGTTGATAAAAGCTATCAGGGAGATGTTGTTTTTGCCCCGGGATATACTGTTGGGTATTTGGAGCAGGAACCGCAACTGGATGAAAATAAAACAGTAATCGAAATAGTTCGTGAAGGTGTAGCAGAAACGGTTGCTTTACTTGATGAGTTTAATAAGATTAATGACATGTTTGGCCTTCCTGAGGTTTATGAAGATGCAGATAAAATGCAGAAACTTATGGACCGTCAGGCTGAGCTACAGGATAAAATAGATGCATCTGGTGCATGGGAGCTGGATACTAAGCTTGAAATAGCTATGGATGCTCTTCGTACTCCGGAACCGGATACTCCTATTAAAGTGCTTTCGGGAGGTGAAAGAAGAAGGGTGGCTTTATGTCGTTTACTATTACAACAACCGGATGTATTATTACTGGATGAGCCTACCAACCACCTTGATGCAGAGAGTGTACTTTGGTTAGAGCAACACTTACAGCATTATGCAGGTACTGTTATTGCAGTAACTCACGACCGTTATTTCCTTGATAATGTAGCCGGATGGATTCTTGAACTAGACAGGGGAGAAGGTATTCCGTGGAAAGGAAACTATTCTTCATGGCTTGATCAAAAATCAAAACGTTTAGAGCAGGAAGAAAAAACAGCTTCTAAAAGAAGAAAAACTCTTGAAAGAGAGCTTGAATGGGTTAGACAGGGAGCTAAAGGCCGTCAGACAAAACAGAAAGCCCGTTTACAAAATTACGACAGGTTATTAAACGAAGATCAAAAACAGCTTGAAGAGAAGCTAGAGATTTATATCCCGAACGGACCAAGACTTGGTACTAATGTAATTGAAGCTAAAGGTGTTGCTAAAGCATTTGGCGATAAACTATTATATGATAACCTAAACTTTACTCTTCCTCAGGCAGGTATTGTTGGTATTATTGGTCCTAACGGTGCCGGTAAAACAACAATCTTCAAAATGATAATGGGACAGGAGAATCCGGATAAAGGAGAGTTTACTGTAGGAGATACTGTAAAGATTGCTTATGTAGATCAGTCGCACTCTAACATTGATCCTGAAAAAACAATTTGGGAAAACTTTTGTGACGGACAGGAACTAATCATGATGGGTGGCCGTCAGGTAAATTCAAGGGCATACCTAAGCAGGTTTAATTTTAGTGGTAGCGATCAGAATAAAAAAGTAGCTACGCTTTCAGGAGGTGAGAGAAACAGGCTTCACTTAGCCATCACTCTTAAAGAAGAAGGTAACGTATTGCTGCTGGATGAGCCAACAAACGACCTGGATGTAAATACATTGAGGGCCCTTGAAGAAGGTCTTGATAACTTTGCGGGTTGTGGAGTTATTATTTCGCACGACAGATGGTTCCTTGATAGGGTATGTACACATATCCTTGCTTTTGAAGGAGATTCTGAAGTATACTTCTTTGAGGGAAGTTTCTCTGAATATGAAGAGAACAGGAAAAAACGTTTAGGAGGTGATTTAACGCCTAAGCGTATTAAATACAAAAAACTTATTAGAGGATAAAAAATATATTATATCTTTATAATCAATACTTTAAAGCTATTAACCGTAATAAAGGATACTTTAAATAGAGATTGATTAGGCTACTGAAATCATTAATATTTGTGTTTTTTGAGTAATTATTTCATTAGAATTATGAGTTTTTATTTTGGCAGATTAATATGAATTACACCAACCAACTAATTAATTAAATCAAAAAAACATGAAGATCTTTGGAATAAAATTACTATACCTACTATTATTGTTGTTATCAGGAGGTTTGTATTCTCAAACAATTGATTTTACTGATCCTAATTTTAAATATTTTCTTACTCTGATTGACGAATCTGAATGTAGTATTTATTCAGATTATGGTTATGCAAAGAATAGTTTGGGTGAATGTATTACTATTGATGCAAATAACGACAATGAAATAGATATGATAGAGGCTGCTGCAGTTTGGGAGTTATCTTTTCCTCATGTTTTTATGGGTTGGAGTGGAATGGATTCTTTTGATGGTTTAGAAGCATTTGTGAATATACGTGTTATTACAATCGAATTTGATTTTTCTTTCATTGATTTGTCAGTACTTCCTAATCTTGAAGAAGTGTATCTTCGTACAGATGAATTAGTTTCTCTCGATTGTTCAACACTCACTAACTTAGAGCATTTAAAGTGTGATTGTGAAAACTTAGCATCATTAACTATAAATAACTTACAGAATCTTAAAGTTTTAGATATTGAGAATTCATACAACAGTCCTATACCATTAAACTTATCGGGACTTATAAGTCTTGAAGAAATCAACTGTTCTTATACTTCTTTATCGCAGCTTGACTGTACTAATCTTACAAATTTAAAAAAAATAGATAGTGGATTTTGTACTGGACTGACTAGTGTAAACACATCCGGATTGCAAAACCTCGAAGAAGTTTATTTGCCGGGCTGTACCTCTTTAACTGTATTTAATTGTGAGGATAATAACAATATTAAGCACATAGACTTGAGTGGCTGTTCTGCATTAACATCACCTTATGATTTTACTTATATAGAAACTTTAGAAACCTTAAATATATCTAATAGCAACATAGTATCAGTTAATATTTCAAACATTACAGGTCTTAAAGAGCTTTACTTTGATAATACTATATTTACACAAATCAATTTAGATGGTTTGTCTTCTTTAGAAAAGTTATCATGTAAACAATCATTATTGCAATCTCTGGATGTTAGTGAAGCAGTTAGTTTAATTGATTTAAATTGTTACAGAGCAGAGAGTTTAAACACTTTAACCTTGGGTAACCTTAGTAATCTTATAAGTCTTGATTGTACACTTTGCCCAATAACTACTCTTGATGTTTCGGGTTTATTGAGTTTAGAATCACTTATTATGTATGGTACTTTTGTTGAATCATTAGATCTTACGGCATTAGAAAATATAGAGATATTTAATGCTGTAAATTCCCCTAACATATCTTCAATTGCTTTAGGAACTCATCCTGAGTTGCATACTTTTGAAGTTGAAAGTTGTGGATTATTACAGGAAATAGATTGTTCAGGATTAGAAAATGTTACTGTGCTGAATTTTAGCAACTGTGTAAGTTTAACTACAATAATATTGAATGATTTACCTAATTTAACTGAATTAACTTGTGGTGGTGCTGAAGGAACCCCTTTATTAACATCGTTACAAATTGGTCAAATGCCTCTTTTGCTTAAGGTTTGGTTTAGGCACTGTGAATCTCTGGAGTATTTAGATTTAAGTGGTTGTCCATCCCTTAATCGTCTTCACCTGCAATATTGTACAGGCTTATCATATATTAACTTGAAAAACGGATCTGTTGGTTATGTCTATTTTAATATGTATAACAACATGAATCATCCATATATTTGTATTGATGAGGATGAAGAGTTTTACATTTTTGAGGATATTAGTCCTAATGATGCCTATGTAAGCACTTATTGTCCGGATGGAGGAGGTAATTACAATACAATTAGCGGTATACTTACTTTTGATAACGGGGATAATAATTGTGAAGAATTTACTTATTTAAGTGATTTTATTAAAATAGGTGTAACGGAAAGTACTAATAGCGGAGCTACATTTACAAACCCTTCAGGAGAATACAAATTTTATGTTGGTGCCGGTAGTTATAATATACTCCCGGAATTTGAAAATGATTGGTTTACAGCAACTCCTACGTCTGCAACAATTAATTTTTCAAGTGAAAATGGTTTATCTCAAATTCAGGATTTTTGTATTACAGCAAACGGATCTCACCCTGATGCTGAAATAAACATAATAAGTTTGGAGCCGGCACAACCTGGTATGGATGCTTCTTACAAAATTACTTATAGTAATAAGGGTAACACAATACTTTCAGGCAGTGTTTCGATTAATTACGAGAATGATGTGATGGATTTAGTTTCGGCAAATCCTTTACAGGATAACAACAATAATGGTACAATTGAATGGAATTTCACTGATTTACTTCCATTTGAAAAACGTAGTATAAATGTTGTTTTTAATGTTAATGGGCCAATGGAAAACCCTGCGGTAAATATTAATGACGTATTGACTTATACTGTTAGTGTTGATTTAGACCCGGATACTGATGAAACTCCTCAAGACAACGAATTTATTTATAACGAAGTTGTAGTAGGTTCATTTGATCCTAATGAGATAATTTGTATGGAAGGAGAAATAGTCTCTGTTGAAAATATTGGTGATTACCTTCATTATAACATTAATTTTGAAAATATTGGTAATGCTCAGGCAGTTAATGTAAATGTCATAGAATTAATTGATCTTTCTTTATTTGATATTACTACCTTAGAATTAATTGATGCATCACATGAAGTTGTTATTAGGATTGAAGGAAATATGGTAGAATATAAATTTGAGAATATTAATTTAGGACCACAGGAAAGAGGTAATGTTGCATATAAGATTAAAACATTAAATACGCTTGAAGCAGGTGATTCGGTTGTTCAAAAAGCAAATATATTCTTTGATTATAACTGGCCTATAATGACGAATGAGGCTGTCACTATGTTTGATGTCCTTGCAGGGATAGATGATTTTGAAATGGATAGTTTTATAAAAGTATATCCAAACCCTGCTGAAGATTTTGTGAATATAGCATCTGTTGATAATATAAGTTCAATTGAGGTTTATGATAGTAATGGTAGATTACTACAGATCGCTTTGGTTAATGATACAAATACTGTACTTGAGTTAAGCACTAAAATACAAGGAATATATTATCTTAAGATCATAACAGACAGAGGGACTAAATTTGAAAAAATCATAAAAAAATAATTTCAAAAGCCCAGTTATTAAATAGCTTACTAGTGATATAAGACTTATGTTAAGTGATCTAAACCAAAATAGCACTAAGCCCTTTAGTATCTCAATATAAATCACAAGTGTTATATCTATAGGCTTTTATAAGTATACAATACTGTAAAAAATAATTACCAGTAGCGTATATGATAAGTTGAACGTAAGTAGGTTAATCAGGTTAAGTTAATTGAAGTAATAACAACCTGTTTCATAATTTTATAAGGTTGATTAATGAGAGT
Source organism: Flavobacterium alkalisoli (assembly GCF_008000935.1). NCBI lineage: Bacteria > Pseudomonadati > Bacteroidota > Flavobacteriia > Flavobacteriales > Flavobacteriaceae > Flavobacterium > Flavobacterium alkalisoli. The sequence continues at coordinate 3,036,548 of NZ_CP042831.1, read as the reverse complement.
CAAATATAAATAAACAATAAAAAAAAGCCCTGTTAATACAGGGCTTTTTTTTATTGTTATTAAGCTTATTAGAATCTGTAACGAACACCTAGAGCGATATCTGGTCCGAAGTCATCTTCGCGGAAATCATCGGCAAAATAAATCTCAGGTCTAAAGTCTAAAGACAATTGTAATGGTATATCAAAGTTGTACTCAATACCAATATCTCCTGCAAGTAGTGCATAGAATCCGCTGTCATCGTCTCCGTCATAATAAGGAGGACGATTGTCTTTGTCAAAACTCCATGTACCAAAACCACCACCTACACCGGCATACCAGTTAAAGCCACCTTCAATGTTCCATACCCATTGGTATAAACCAACAACTTTAAAAGCATCATAATTATCTGAATCTCTCCATCCTAAGTCTACCTCAAGTCGGTTATTACTGGCTAAAAGACGCTGATATGAAACCTCAAAACCAAATCCGTCGTTTTCTCCAAGTCTTAAACCTAAGGCATTTCGCCTATCCTGTGCATTAGTGCTTAATACTAATCCTAGTAGTAAAAAAGCTGATAAAAATAGTTTCTTCATAATGTTGTTTTAGTTATTTATTTAACAAATATACCATGTTGTTTTTTGTAAGAATACTATCTTTTCAAATATTTAACATCTTTGTTTAAGCCTGATTTGGCTTATTCAACATTGTAAGAAGACAGAGTTTCTTCCTGATGTTCGCTATAAGATTGAGGAATAGGCAGTTCAATTGTGGGTAAGCTGCTTAAAGCATATTGAGTATTGGTTGAAGTGTGAATCATCCCGATGTTTTCAGCATAATATTGCGTTGATACAACCACATCCTGAGCAGGTAATATGGTATAAGGGAACGGAAAATCAGGTATAGAAACTTTTACCTGCATATTTAGTTTTACAACACTTTCTTTTACATTATTATAGACTTCATTATTTGGAGTAGTAAACGAAGAATAACTTTCTCCAGCCTCAGATGATAATGTATAAGTAATATCAATATTAAAACCTTCTAATTGTTGTTGAGTACTTCCGTTTACAGAAGTTAACTGTGTGCCGGCTGTTGCATTGGTATCAAAAATTATAAAATCACTAATAGTAAGATCCAAAGGAAAATCAGGTATGCCGGTATCAACACCGCCACTTAAGTATAATTTGCCATCAGTATTTCTTAATCCGTTACCTCGTAGTGAGGTTGAATAAAAGCCAAAAGGGAATGATTTTGTTTTAAACTTTTTATAAATATTACCATTAATAGTAGTGTCGTTAGAAATATATAATGAATCCCTTCCGGTGATTCCTTCCATAGTTACATCATAAACCCAGTAATTACCTATTGAAAGGGGGATAGCATTGTTTACTCCTGATGAAGCAGAACTGTCATCATCTGAAGAGCATGATATAATAAATAAGCTAAAAATAAGTAGTAAGTAGTGATTTTTTTTCATTGTTTTTGGTTAAAATTAGAAGACTAATATAAACCAAAAATAGCTACTGATTATTTTTTATTAAAAAGTAACGATGCTATAAGTTCATTGCTTAGCTGGGTCTCCATTTCAAAATACTCCTCTTCATCATTAAGCTGGACTTTTATCTCATCCATATGACGGTATAGTTTCCATCTTTTTTTATGGTATTCAAGCGCAGTAAGGTTTTCTATCCAGTCTCCGGAATTTAGATAAGTAACAGAACCTTTCTTGTTTTCCTTTTTAAGCATTTTAGGTTCGTGTATGTGTCCGCATACAACATAATCATATTGATTTTCAATTGCCAAATCTGCAGCTATAGTCTCAAAGTCAGAAATAAACTTCACAGCTTTTTTTACTCCCGATTTAATTTTCTTTGAAAGGGAATAAGGTTCTTTACCCATTTTTACAAGACACCAGTTTACAAAACGGTTTAATAGTATAAGATAGTCGTAACCAATTCCTCCAAGCTTAGCTATCCATTTAGCATGGTTAACCGAGCTGTCAAATACGTCACCGTGAAAAAACCAGGCTTTTTTATTGTCAAGTTCAAGCACAACTTTATCTACTATAGAGAAGTTTCCTATAGTTGTATCGCTAAACTTTCTTAGCATTTCGTCATGGTTTCCTGTAATGTAGTATACGCGGGTTCCTTTAGAAGCAAAGTCAAGCAGTTTTTTTACTACTTTCATATGAGGTTTTGGGAAATAAGATTTCCTGAATTGCCAGATATCAATTATATCACCATTAAGGATAAGTGTTTTAGGCTTAATTGTAGAGAGATAAGCCAAAAGTTCTTTTGCATGGCACCCATAAGTTCCTAAGTGTACATCAGAAAGAACTACAACATCAACTATTCTTTTTTTCATTAAGAATGTTTTATTGCAAAATAGACGGATTAACTTAAACTGGCAGTTAATTAAACATTAACTTTAGGTTTTTTGAAATCTGATTTAATTAAGGATTATAAAACATTAAATTTGTAAACAAACTATTACTTAATCATGGCAGGAAATACTTTTGGCAATATATATAGGTTATCATCATTTGGAGAATCTCACGGAGAAGCAATAGGAGGGGTTGTAGATGGATGTCCGCCAAATATAGAATTAGACCTTAATGCGATCCAAAAAGAACTCGATCGCAGAAAGCCGGGGCAATCTGCTATAGTAACACAAAGAAAGGAAAATGATGAAGTGGAGTTTCTTTCAGGCATATTTGAAGGGAAAACTACAGGTACACCTATAGGTTTTATTGTAAAAAATACAAATCAGAAATCTAAAGATTATTCTCATATAACAGATGTATACAGGCCTTCTCATGCTGATTATGTATATGAAAAAAAATATGGCATAAGGGATTACAGAGGAGGAGGAAGGAGTTCTGCAAGAGAAACAATAAGCAGGGTAGTAGCCGGAGCTATAGCAAGACAAATAATTCCTGAGATAAAAATTAATGCATTTGTATCTTCGGTAGGAGATATATTTATAGATAAGCCTTATCAGGCATTGGATTTTTCTCTTACCGAATCTAATGATGTTCGCTGTCCGGATTTAGTCACAGCAGAAAAAATGGAAGCCTATATTAAGGAGATAAGAAAAGAAGGAGATACTGTGGGAGGTACAATAACATGTGTAATTCAAAATGTTCCTGTAGGGCTTGGCGAACCGGTATTTGATAAACTACATGCAGAGTTAGGCAAAGCAATGCTGTCTATTAATGCTGTAAAGGGTTTTGAATATGGAAGCGGATTTTGTGGTGCTAAAATGAAAGGAAGTGAGCATAATGACTTATTTAATCCGGATGGAAGCACCAAATCAAACCTTTCAGGAGGTATACAGGGTGGGATAAGTAATGGGATGGATATTTACTTTAGAGTTGCGTTTAAGCCCGTAGCAACAATAATGAAAGAACAGGATACAATTAATAGTAAAGGAGAGATGGTTAAAATGCAGGGTAAGGGAAGGCATGACCCCTGTGTAGTTCCAAGAGCAGTGCCAATTGTAGAGGCAATGGCAGCTATGGTAATTGTTGATTTTTATTTATTGAATAATATTTTTAAAGCATAAATTACTGTTAATAGGTTTATTTGGTTTCTAAATAATTATTAAAAGTTTAATTATACCATGTTTTTTTATTAAGAAAAGTTAAATAAAAATTGGAGGTGATTTTTTTTTTATTATTTTTGAGGTAAAATTATAAAACTATCATCATGAAGAAAAAATTACTTTTAGGTGCCTTTTTATTAGGTTCTTTTTTAACGGTTAAAGCTCAGGAAACTATTTCATTTGAAACGACTGAAGGTTATACTTTAGGCTCTTTAAATGATCAAAATGAGTGGGGACTTACACAAATTGACGAACAAGGCACAACAATTGCCGGTGTTGAAGTTAATGATGTTATGGCTTCAGACGGAACGATGTCCGTTAGCATTACTAAAGATGCAGCTATCGGAAATCAACAAAATGCTAATATGGGGGCTTTTAGTCCTGCTATTTCAGCTCCTTACAATGTTATATCTTTATCATTCGATTTCTATATTGCTACAGATAGCGACGAAACGACTGAAGGTTCTGATTATGCAGTAATTCTACAATCAAATACTCAAAATGCATTAACATCTAGACTTCAGTTCCGTTTTGATAACACTATAGCTGTTGTAGATATTGATTCTGAGACAAATGAGCCAGCTTTATTATTAATTGAAGGTGCTGAGTACACTAGCAATGAATGGCATACTGTTACCATTGATTATGATTTCCAGGCAAACACAATCAACTATACAATGGATGATGTACTTCTTTTTGAAGGAACTGCTTTTAGTGGTACAGCTATAGATCAAATGGTTTTACTTCACGATAACTGGGCAGGTACTACTTTCTACATTGATAATGTTATGTTAGATGGTACTTTAGGTGTTAACGAACAACTTTTATCTAAGTTTTCAATCTATCCAAACCCTGCATCTGATGTAATCAACATTGCTAATGCTGAAAACATTCTTGTAAATGGTGTTGAGATTGTTGACCTTAACGGACGTGTTGTTAAGTCAGTTAACTTAAACGGTGTTACTGAAGCTCAAATTAATATATCTGATTTATCATCAGGTATGTACTTAATGAATGTATCTTCAGATCAAGGTACAACAACTAAGAAAATTGTTAAGAAATAATTTCTTATAGATATAAAATAAAAGTCCCGCTGCTAAGCGGGACTTTTTTATTTATTGAAGTTTAATTTTTTAAAGAAATTTAGTTTTCATTTCAGGAGTTGGAATCATGCATTCATCTTTTTTACCATACCATTTATATCTGTTTTTGGCAATATAATCATATACTGAATTTGAAACAGATTTTGGCAGAATTGTAAATATATTCATTAAAGTAAAAAGACCTCCAAGTTGTGCAGCTATTTTAATTGCTGCTTCTGCTTTGTAATAATAGGCCGTACCTGGCTCATATAAAATTATTGAGTCAGTTTTAGTCCTGTCAATACCAATATGATTTACAATCTCTTCTCCCAGATCAGATTGAAGGGCAACAAACCTGAAGATATCTTTTTTATCTAGCTTAATGATAAACTGAACGGTAGAGTCGCATAAATTACAAACCCCGTCAAATAGTATTATCTTTTTATCTCTTGGTAAGTTTTCCATTTTTGTTATTTCTTTTTGGCCTCAACCAATTCAAGAGACTCAAGATCAACTTTAGAAGTAAAAATGCCGTAGTTTACTGTTGCTTTGTTTTTTTCGATACTATCAAGAGTACCTACAGCTTTACCATCAATCATTCTTACCCTGTCGCCAATTTTTAAAATGGCTTTAGGTTTAATAATGGTTTTTTCCTTAAGTTTCTTTTCTTTTTTCTCCTTACGAATTTCTTCGACCTTTTGTTTAACCTCGGTTTCAACCTTCTTTTTTACCACCTCTTTAGCTTTTTGCTCTTTAGCGGTAAGTTTTTTGCGTTTCGAGTTTTCTATTTCAACCATTTTAAGGAATTCACCTATTAGCTCTTTCTTATTTTTATTATTGAAATATTTCTCACTTATATCGTCAATTTTTTGACCCATATAAATTAAGCGTTGGTTGGCATCATACAATTCCTGATAGCTTTCAAGCTTTTGCTGGATTTTTGTATTGATGTTCTCCATTTTTTTACTCTCTTCTCGTGCTTTTCCTTCCTCTTCTTTTAATATTTGTGAGGTTTTCTCAAGCTTAGAACGCTCTTTTTGCAGGTTAGCAATTGTTTTATCAAAACGTACTTTACCTTTTTCAATTTTCTTTTTGGCTCTGTTTATCAGTCCAAAAGGTATACCATTTTTTTGTGCTACTTCAAAAGTAAAGGAGCTACCTGCCTGACCTAAAATCAGTTTATACATTGGCTCCAGAGACTTTTCATCAAAAAGCATATTTGCATTTGTAGCAAAAGGAAGCTCATTAGCCAGTATTTTAAGGTTTGCGTAATGTGTGGTGATTATACCAAAAGCTTCTCTGTGATAGAATTCTTCAAGGAATGTTTCGGCCAAAGCACCACCTAGTTCAGGGTCTGAACCGGTACCGAACTCATCAATAAGGAAAAGTGTTTTTTCATTGCACTTCCTTAAAAAGTAATTCATGTTTTTAAGTCGGTAACTATAAGTACTTAGATGATTTTCAATAGATTGATTATCACCAATATCTGTCATTATTCTGTCGAATAAAAAGGTTTCACTTCGCTCATGAACAGGGATTAATAAACCGCACTGTAGCATAAGTTGTAATAAACCAATGGTTTTTAGGGTAATACTCTTACCACCTGCGTTAGGGCCTGATATTACAATAATCCTGTTTTCCTGTGTTAACTCAATAGTTTGAGGAAAAGTGGGTTTATTTTTCTGTTTGTTATTCAGGAATAGGATAGGGTGGTAGGCTTCCCTAAAAAATAATCTTTTCTCACTTGATATTTTAGGCAGTATACCATTTATTCTTCGGGCATATTTAGCCTTACCTGAAATAATATCTATATCAGTTAAAAACTCCTGATAATCTTTTAATAAAGGAACATAAGGACGTATAACATCGCTTAATTGTCTAAGGATACGTTTAATTTCCTCTTTTTCCTCATATTCATAGTTATTAAGTTCTCGGGAATAACGCAAAGTAGCTTCCGGCTCGATATAAGTAATACTCCCGGTTTTAGAGCTTCCTAAAATAGAACCTTTAACCTTACGTCTGTACATAGCTAAAACAGCAAGTACCCTGCGGTTTTCCACAACACTTTCACGAATATCATCAAGATAGCCTAAACCGTTATACTGACTAAGGGCCATGGCAAAGCTCTGGTTTATTTTACCTTTTACCAGGTTCATTTCCCTGCGGATATTTTGCAGTTCAGGTGAAGCATCGTCCTTTATTTCACCATATTTATCTATTACTTTGTCAATATTTTTTACTATTTCCTTTGTGTACTCAACTTCAGTGGCTCTTTTATAAAGTGAAGAGTAATAGTCCTGAAATTTTTCAAGGAATTTTATAAGTGTATTAGATGTTTCGGATATGTTGGAAATTTTCCTGAATCCACCTGCTTCAAGATAGCTGTCTTCTATAGAAAGAAACTTGATTTCATTGGCTATCGTTTCAAAGCCATGATTGGGCAATGCATTGTTATTATCAAAAGAAGATACGTATTCTGATGTTTGTTGTAAAGAGAGCATTAATTCCTCCCTGCTTTTAAAGGGAGGAATATTCATTGCTTTTTCTTTTCCGTCATCTGTTGTGCAACTACTTGCTACAGCTTCCAGTACGGTATTAAATTCTAAATCTTTAAGGGTTTTATCTGTAATACTAATCATTATAAATTTCAGGAAATTTTATACAAAAATACTACATATTTAGACTATATGTACAACTTTAAAATACCTTTATAAGTGCTTTAAAGCGGTAATAATTATATTTGTGAAAAATAAACAATAATGCTGGTTAAAATACATCCTTCCTGGAAAGAAGTTCTGGAAAACGAATTTGAAAAACCATACTTTAATTCTTTAATTGATTTTGTTAAAGATGAATATGCACACCATACCTGTTATCCAAAAGGGGGCCATATTTTTTCTGCATTTGACCATTGTCCTTTTGATAAGGTAGAAGTAGTGATAATAGGGCAGGATCCTTATCATGGCCCGGGACAGGCCAACGGGCTGTGTTTTTCTGTTAATGATGGTATTCCTATGCCACCGTCTTTAATCAATATTTTTAAGGAAATTGAAACTGATTTGGGCAAACCGTTTCCTCAAACAGGTAATTTAGAACGCTGGGCCAATCAGGGAGTACTTTTACTTAATGCTGTTTTAACGGTTAGGCAGGCAGAAGCCGGAAGTCATCAGGGTAAGGGTTGGGAAACGTTTACCGACGCCGTTATTCAGAAAATTTCTGATGAGAAAAAAGACGTTGTTTTCCTTTTGTGGGGTGGATTTGCCAAAAAGAAAGGTGCACGTATTGACAGGCAAAGGCATTTAGTTCTGGAAACAGGACACCCGTCTCCATTGAGTGCTAACAGAGGCTTATGGTTTAATAACAAGCATTTTAGTAAAACCAACGAATTTTTAAAACAAAAAGGAAAGAAGGAGATTAACTGGTAACTATTCTAAAGTTAGTGCACCCAAAATTTCTTCCGACATGAAAGGTCCGCCCGGGTATGTGGCTGTATAATCGAGGTTTAACCATATTTGCCCGCGTTCATCAATGTGATAATGAATTTCCTTACCTCTACTTTCATCCACAAACAAAACTTCTTTAATAAGGTAGTTAGCTGTCTCTAAGTCTGCTTTATGGCCTACCAGCATTTCCGGATACAAGTGCCCTCCGGTATGAATAAGTCTTGGTGTGCCTCCAATAGCCCTAATACAGGCAGCCATAAGTATAGCGTGGTCATCACAATCGCCAGAAAAATGCTGTAAAGATTCAGAAGCATATGCAATGTATTCCCTTCCTTTAGGGTCATTTACATAGTTCCATTTATTACGTATTTCCTTAAACACCGCAAAACACTGAATCATTAGTCTGTCTTTCCGATTACTTTTAACCTCATTAAAATATTTTCTCGTGGCGGCAAGAGCAAAATTTCTGACTCTTGGGTTATTGTAATCTATCGCGTCAAGGGTTTTAGACTTGTTAGGAAAGGGTAGGAGTTTTGATATTATTATATCTTCGGGGTTTGGATCATCAGCCATGGCAAAAACCATTGCCCTGTAATCTTCAAACACGGCAACAAAGCCATATTTCCCAAATATAGACCCGTAAATTAAAGCTATAAGGTAAAAGAAGATACAAACTATCAAAATCGTTTTTAAAAGCCTTAAAACCAGCTGTATTGAAACTACTAATGCAATAAATATTAAAACCCTGTCCAAATGTAAAGGCCAGTTTGGGTCTATAAGGTTTTGATGCAGAATTATAAAAAGGGGTATTGCAATAAGAACGTTTAGTACAAAGATGATAATAGAATCCCAAGGCTTCCGGATTTGAAGCCTTTCTTTAAGTTTTTTAATAGATTCGGAATTTATCTTTGCCATTGTTTATTCGATAAAACACACGGTTTTATCCGGTTACTGCTTCATAAGATGTTTTGTTTTCAATTATCTGTAAGCGAACTAACTGATCCTGCACTTTATCAAACGTGGTTTTATTGAGTTTCGTTTGCGACCATTCGGTTAGTTTTAACCATTCTCTTATATCTTCAACTTTTTGATTGTATTTGTCAGCCAAAACAGCATCTATGTTCTCGATATTTTTAAAAGAAGCAGTTTTGTTATTGATTACCTCAAGAACTGTACCGATAGCCTCAGGGTTATTTTCAAGAATTTCGTTTCTTACAGCAATTACAAAGCAGGGCCATGGAGTAGGGCAGTCACCAACTCGCCTGAATATCCCTTTATCTACCAAAGGTTTGGTCATAAAGCGTTCCCACATAAAATAATCGGTATTTCCTTTAGTAAGAGACTCAACGGCACCGTCTATGGTATTTATGATTTCAAAATCAAGTTTAGAAGTATCCCAACCCTGATTTTCGGCATTTACAAAAGCCATTAAATGAGATCCGGATCCATAACGACTTATAGCTACTTTACCTTTTTGAATGTCTTCTATTGTTTGATAGGGTGAGCCTGCAGCGACGTGTATCCCCCAAATAAGAGGGGAAGCTACATATACCTGAACAATTTTAGAATGATTTCCTGCGGCAATATCTTTAATAATTCCTTCGGTTAAAATTACTGCAATATCAGTATCTCCATTACGTAACATTTGACAAAGTTTGCCTGTACCTTCAGGAACATCGGTCCATTTTAAATCAATATTTTTGTTTGAGAATTCGTTATTATTGATGCTTAAATGCCATGGCAGATTAAAATGCTCAGGAACACCGGCTATTTTTAATGTAGTCATTATTTATCTCTGTTAAAAAGATAAAGGTACTAATAGAATTTACTGTCTCAAAACTTTTGGTATTATAAAAAATCCCTAAAGTGCTGTTATGTCATTTAGGGATTTTAAATTATTATCTGATTAGTTATTAACTGCCTACACGTTTTACTTTGTAGCCTTCTTTAATAAGGTAATCCATTATTTTATCTCTAAAGTTACCTTGTATTATAATCTCACCATCTTTAGCTGTACCGCCCACACCACAAAGGGTTTTTAGTTTTTTGGCAAGGGTTTTAAGATCTTCTTCATTTCCCTCAAAACCTTTTATAACTGTAGCAACTTTTCCTCCACGATTTTTTTTATCAAGGTGTGCTTCAAGTCTTTGTTCTCCGTTTGCAGGAGTCTCAATACTTTCTTCATTTTCAAACTCAAAGTCCTTATTGGTAGAGAAAACAAAACCTCCTAAATCCTCTAAACTATTTAATTTCTTTCCCATAATCTTCTATTTAATAAGCCCAAGTTCCACAAGCCTTTCATGCAAAAAATTTCCTGCTGTTATATCATCAAATTGTTTCGGGTTGTTTTCGTTTATACAGTTTTCTAGGCAATTCAGTTTCATGTCTGCCACAGGGTGCATAAAAAACGGAATAGAATAACGTGATGTGCCCCATAATTCTCTTGGTGGGTTAACTACCTGATGTATAGTAGATTTAAGCCTGTTATTCGTATGTCTTGAAAGCATATCTCCTACATTTATAACCAGTTCATCGGGTTCTGCTATAGCATCAATCCATTCGCCATCATGATTTTGTACCTGTAGGCCACGGCCCTGAGCACCCATAAGAAGTGTAATAAGGTTTATATCTCCATGTGCTGCTGCACGCACCGCATCTTTAGGCTCATTAGTAATAGGAGGGTAGTGTATAGGCCTTAATATACTGTTACCTTCAGTCACATATTTGTCAAAATAGAACTCGTCTATCCCTAAATAAACAGATAATGCCCTAAGTACATAAATGCCTGTTTTTTCAAGCATTTTATAAGCTTCTTCACCTGTTGAATTAAATTCAGGCAATTCTGTGACTTCAACATTTAGAGGATAGATAGCATTATATTTTGAATCTGATTTCAAATACTGCCCAAAGTGCCAAAACTCTTTTAAGTCGCCTTCCTTACGGCCTTTAGCATGCTCTTTACCAAAAGAAACATAACCGCGCTGCCCGCCAATTCCCGGAACTTCATACTTTTCTTTTGTTTCCAGCGGAAGATTAAAAAAGTCTTTAACAGAAGCATATAGCTTATCTACAAGTTCCTGATCCAGGAAATGCCCTTTTAAGGCTACAAAGCCTATATCTTCATATGCTTTACCGATTTCATTTACAAATTTTTGCTTGCGTTTCGGGTCATCCGAAAGGAAATCACGCAAATCTACACTGGGGATGTTTTGCATATTATTTAATACAAATTGGGTTTTATTAATCTTGCCTGAAACCAGACATAACAAAGGTAGAAATAATTAATCCTTTTGAGGAAAAAAATAGTCTGTTGAAAGGTTAAAACATGATTATAATTTTTTATGGTGTTATCGAAAAGACTTGTTACTTTTGATTAATAAAAATGTTGATATATAATTTTCTCAAACGTTTGATGTTATAATTATATAACATTTAAAGTTGATAATGTTATTTTTTATACATTTGAAGAAGTTTACTCAAACCAATATATGACATCTACATTATTAAAATTCGACAGGAAAAATTTAACTGATGATAAGTTAATAGAATTATATAAGAAGCTTTTAAAACCAAGGATGATAGAGGAGAAGATGCTTATCCTAATACGTCAGGGAAAAGTATCCAAATGGTTTTCCGGAATCGGACAGGAAGCTATATCTGTTGGTGTAACAGCAGTTTTACAAAATGACGAATATATACTGCCTATGCACCGTAACTTAGGTGTATTTACAGGAAGGGATATACCATTATATAGACTTTTTTCTCAATGGCAGGGTAAAGCTAATGGTTTTACTAAAGGACGTGACAGATCATTTCACTTTGGTACTCAGGAATATAAGATTATAGGTATGATTTCCCATTTAGGTCCTCAATTAGGTGTAGCCGACGGGATTGCCCTTGCTAATAAACTTAGTAAAAATGGTAAAGTTACTGCTGTCTTCACAGGAGAAGGCGCTACAAGTGAAGGAGATTTTCACGAGGCTCTTAATATTGCCGCTGTATGGGAGTTACCTGTGCTTTTTGTAATTGAAAATAACGGATATGGATTATCTACACCAACCAATGAGCAATACCGTTGTGAACACCTTGCAGACAAGGGAATTGGCTACGGAATTGAATCTCATATTATAGATGGTAATAATATATTAGAAGTGTACACTCAGCTTAGTGATATTGTTGACTCAATGAGAGAAAATCCACGCCCTGTATTGTTAGAGTTTAAAACTTTCAGGATGCGTGGTCATGAAGAGGCGAGTGGCACTAAATATGTTCCGCAGGAACTAATGGACTTATGGGCTGTTAAAGATCCGGTAGATAACTATAGAAATTTCTTAAAGGAAGAAGGCCTTTTAACTGATGCTATGGATGAGCAAATAAGAGCCGAATTAAAGCAGGAAATTGATGAAAATTATCAAAAAGCATCTAATGAAGAACCTATAGAGGCTTCTTTAAGTGAAGAATTAAATGATGTGTACAAAGAGTTTATTTTTGAGGAAATTAACTCTAAAAATGATTCTGAAAATGTCAGGATGATTGATGCTATATCACAAGGTTTAAAACAATCTATGGAGCGTCATGAAAACCTAATTATAATGGGGCAGGACATAGCTGAATACGGAGGAGCTTTTAAAATTACAGACGGCTTTGTAAATGAGTTTGGAAAAGACAGGGTACGTAATACTCCAATATGCGAATCTGCGATTGTATCAGCAGGTATGGGATTATCTATAAACGGATATAAGTCGGTTATAGAAATGCAGTTTGCAGATTTTGTTTCAACAGGATTCAATCCCATTGTAAATTATCTGGCAAAAGTACACTACAGATGGAACGAAAAAGCAGATGTTGTTGTTAGAATGCCATGCGGAGCAGGAGTACAGGCAGGTCCGTTTCACTCACAAACAAATGAAGCCTGGTTTACCAAAACCCCGGGATTAAAGGTAGTTTATCCTGCATTTCCATATGACGCAAAAGGATTACTGGCTACAGCTATTAATGATCCTAATCCGGTAATGTTCTTTGAACATAAAGCCTTATACAGAAGTATTTACCAGGACGTTCCAAAAGATTATTATACGTTACCATTTGGCAAGGCATCTTTAATTAAAGAAGGTAATGATGTTACTATTATATCATTTGGTGCAGGTGTACATTGGGCTTTGGAAGTTTTAGACAAAAATCCTGATATAAAAGCGGATTTACTTGATTTAAGGACACTTCAGCCAATGGATACCGAAGCAATAATCAATTCAGTTAAAAAAACAGGAAAAGCGATAATACTACAGGAAGATACATTATTTGGAGGTGTGGCAAGTGATATTTCTGCCATGATAATGGAAGAATGTTTCAATTATTTAGATGCTCCGGTAAAACGTGTAGGAAGTTTAGAAACCGCAATTCCTTTTACAAAAGCCCTTGAAGATCAGTATTTACCTAAATCAAGGTTTGAAACTGCTCTTAAGGAATTACTTGAATATTAGTTAAGTTATTTCAATAAAAAAACCTCTGCCAACTAATGCTCCAAAAGTTACTGGCAGAGGATTTAACTAATGTGCCACAAATGTAAGATTTCAATCATTGGATTAGCATAGGTCACAATTTTTGATTAACACATTGTGCTAATAAGAAACTAATAAGAAATGTGTAATGACTGACGCATTAGAAAGTATAAAGACTATAGATAAAGCTAAGGAAGAGTTTAGTAAAGATTGTCGTAATAAGCTCAATATACAATAAATTAAAAAGTATTATAATTGAATTATAATATACATTATGTAAAATAAAAGATTTAAAAACACCACTACTGTTTCATATTAGATCAAAAAAAACACTGCCTTATCAGCAGTGTTATATATACTTTGTATTTTGTTCTTCTTATTTAATACTGATTGGAATATCAAGGTTATCCCAGCTTAAAGTAACATTGTTAGCATTTATAGAGTATTTTAAACTTTCAGTTTTAGCCGCAGACTGTTTAGGCTTAACAGTAACTCTTAATTGGTCTTGAGCTGAATCATATTTTGAAGCCTGCATAGATCTGTCTTTACCAAAAATTATTGTAAAATTATCTTTTTCAGGAATTACATAAAATGAATATTTACCGGCAGGAAGTTTTTTCCCTTCTACAGTAATATCTTTATCAACAGCAAACATTGTAGGTGCATTTGCTCCGGCTCTCCAAACTTTACCGTAAGGAACTAAGCCTCCCCAAATTTCTCTTCCTCTTGCAGAAGGACTGCTATATGTAATATTAATGTTTGCACCATTAATTTCACCTGTTGATGAAGCCGAAGGACTTAAAGGTTGTTTTTCCTGGGCACCTGCTAAAACTGTAAAAAATACAGTTAAAAGTACCGTAGCAATTTTTTTAGAAATTTTCATGTTTTAATAAATTTGATTGTTAACCCTGTAAATTTAAAAACATTAATTTAAAAGCAAATTTTATTTTAAGGTTTATTTAAGGGTAACCGATTAATTTTTAACAAACAATTGGATTGTTTCGCTTAAAATTGCTTGCTATGATTGTTAAAAAGTAGTATTTTTAAATCACAAATAGCCTTATTATGAAAAATCCTGTTGCTGAGAATGTTGCGAATTTTTTGAAGTACTTCCCCCCTTTCAGTAGTCTTACTTTTTCAGAGTTGCTTAGTATTGCTAATCAGTCTAAGATAATTTATCTCGAAAAAAACCAAACTTTATTTAAAGGTGGTGAAGACACCCATAAGGATTTTTATGTCGTAAAAAGTGGCGCTGTAGGGCTTTCGCTTACATCAGACGCAGAGGAAACATTAGTTGATAAATGTGATGAAGGCGATATCTTAGGCTTAAGACCTTTTTTTGCCAAAAATCATTATTTAATGACGGCAAAAGCTCGTGAAGAGTCCATTATATGTGCTATTCCTATTGCTGCGTTTGAGCCTTTAGTTACAGGAAATTCGGAAGTATTAAAATTCCTTCTTCAAAGTTTTGCATCGCATACAAGAAACCCTTATGATAAGGAACATAGCGGTAAACTGATTTCTGAAAATATGATATTTGCGGAACATACTACAGATATACAGTATTTTCAGCCCATTGCTTATACTAAGAACCCTATTACAGCCAATCTTGACGATGTGGTTATGTACATTGCTAAAACAATGTCTAACAGTGCTATAGGGAGCGTAATTATACAAAGAGACAAACTGCCTATAGGTATAATTACAGATAGGGATTTAAGGTCTAAAATAGCTACAGGGCTTTTTCCTATAGATGTTACAGCCGATAAGATTATGACAACACCGGTTATAACAGTTCCTGAAAACATATCTGTTGCTGAAGCTCAAATGCTTATGCTTAAACATAATGTAGGTCATTTATGTGTTACTAAAGACGGAACTGAGAAATCGTTTATCACTGGTATAATTTCTGAACACGATGTTGTTGCAGCGCAATCTAATACCCCAGGTGTACTTCTTAAACAAACAAGGAGAGCTTCTGAAGGTAAAGAGTTAAAGGTTGTTAGGGAAAAACTAAGTGAATTGATTCAAAACTCAATAGATAAAAACATTCCTGTTTATCATATTACAAATATAGTATCCGAAATAAATGTAGCCATAACAAGAAGAGCCATCGAGCTTGCTGTACAGGAAATGGGTACTCCCCCTCCTGCCCGCTTTGTATGGATAAATATAGGTAGTCAGGGTAGAAAAGAACAACTTTTACTTACAGATCAGGACAATGCATTAATTTTTGAAGATGTAGACTCCAACGAATATGAAATGGTTAAAAGCTATTTCCTTGTTCTGGCTGATAAAGTTGTGCATACCCTTAAATATGTGGGATATGAAATGTCTCCTGATGATGTAATGGCTAACAATCCAAGATGGTGTAAATCAGTTACCGATTGGATAAAACAATATAATACATGGATAAATACTCCGGCAGAAAGAGGTGTTGAGTTAAGTACACTTTTCTTTGATCTTGATTTTGTATATGGTATACCTGAAATAGAACAGGTTATTACCGAAACCATTATTAAAAATATGGATCACAACAAGAAGTTTTTTGCTTATCTTGCCGCAGATACATTAAAAAATCCGGCGCCGTTAGGATTCTTCAGGCAGTTTTTGGTTGAAAATGATGGTGAGCATAAAGATAGCTTCGATATTAAAAGCAGGGCTCTTGAACCATTGGGAGATGCTGCCAGGGTTTTAGCTTTGAGTCATAATCTGGTAGACTTTACAGGTACTTACCAGCGTTATAAAAAGCTGGCTGAAATAGAACCTGAAAATGAAGAATTATTCAACAACTGTGCAGACGCATTTAATGTGTTAATGCGTTTTAGAACTGAAGAAGGTTTAATTAATAATTCAGATGGTAAGTATTTGAATTTAAAAGATTTATCGAAATCAGATAAACTTAAACTTAAACATTGCTTTCAGCCTATAAACGAGATACACGACTTGATTAAAAACCGTTTTTCACTTACATATATCAATTAATATATAGTATGGCATTAGACTGGCTTATAGGGGCTAACCTTCCACAATTCTGGAAAAATTATCTTGCTCATTTTGAAAAGGAAGAAAAACAGGAAGTACATAAACGTTATGTAGTTTTTGATATGGAAACTACAGGTCTTAACTGGCGTGAAGATGTAATACTTTCCATTGGTGCCATTGGTATAAATGATAATGCTATAGAAATAAAAGATTTCTTTGAGATTTTTATCAGGCAGGAAAAATTTAATCCGCAATCCATTGCTTTTAGTGGTGTTTTTAAGGATGAAGAAGAGAAATATGTAGAGGCCGAAGCCATGATACAGTTTCTTAATTTTATTAAAGATGCTACTTTGGTTAGCCATAATATCAATCTGGATATAGAGATGATTAACCTGGCGCTTAAGCGTTTGGAGTTAGGAAGATTGAAAAATAGCTTTATGGACACCAATGCCCTGTACCAGAGATGGCAACATCATGTTGAGGATACTCAGGTAAGTCTTGATGAAGTATGCGATGCTTTAAAAATAAATAAGAGCGATCGTTTAACTGCATCTGGTAATGCATACACAACCGCTCTTGTATTTTTAAAATTAAAAGCTAAACTGGGCTTTTAGGTTTATAAATTATCTCTTTTATAAAAAATATAATCGGTAACTAATGGTGTTAAACCATGTACTTTAGAATCGGTCGCTATTTGCCCTCTGTGATAAGTTGAGTGGTTTACAACATGAAAAAGCATATCCCTTATTGTGTTTATAAACTCCTCTCCTTTTGAGTTAAAATAGTTTATTTTTTCTTCTAAATTAAATGAATCGATTATTCGTATTGAATTTTGAAAATTAGCTTCATTAATTTTCTTTAGGTTTATTACAGGTCTCATTTCCCAAACCTGCGTTTTACAATCTTTTTTCTCGATTCTGCTGTTCCATATTTCGTGAGCATTAATGGTATGATTTATTAGGACTAACGATTTTTCGGGAATAGCATCTTTACTTTGCAGTAAGCTGTCAATTACCTTACTGTTGAAAGTATATGTATACTCAAAAATTTCTTTTAAAAATATCTTCATACTAATAGCTGTTTATTTAATATTTGCAGCCTCGCTCAATAACAAGAACTTTTTTTAGTTTTTTATAATCTGTCAGGATCATTTTTTCAAGGAGTTCCTCGTCCTTAACAATATAGGTTTGCCTGAAGAGCCCACTCGGTAGTGTTTTTCCTGAGGCCCAACAGAAGTAAGGAATAGTGCCCGGAGTTACATTAGGAAGATGGAATTCAGTACTTTTTTGAATTATAAAATGCCTCTCACCGGATTCTTTAGCAGCTCCCGGATCAACAGATCTTATAACATAATGCTGAAGAGTATCTTTTCGGATAATAGTATCATTTAGTTTCTGGAAATCGAAACTGATAACAGAGTTTTTAGCATTACTTAAATCCTGTTTTTCTGTAGAAGAACAGTTTACAATAATACTCTCTTCATTAAAAAATTCTTCTTTAGACATTTTAAGCATAGCCTTTTGTCCCGAAGCATGCAAAAATGTTACTGTTACATTTTTGCCTTTTTCTAAAACAGACAGTATGTAGCTGTTATCTTTTGAGTTAGAAAACTCGAAAGTTTTGTCTACATCTGTTTTCGCGTCTTTTTTGAACTGATACTCAGAGTACGTGTCAAATTCATATCGCTGCCCAAATCCTGCAAAGGAAATAAGCAGCAATAGTGCTGTAAAGTGTTTGTTCATGGTTGGTTTGGTTGTTGTTTAGTTTTTAGTTGGATGTTGGAATTTATTTATAATCTTTCATTTTTTATTTCGTCTACAATTTCAGGGTTTAACAATGTTGTTGTGTCTCCAAAGTTAGAAAAGTCGCCTTCAGCAATCTTTCTTAATATTCTACGCATAATCTTTCCGGAACGCGTTTTAGGTAATCCTGAAACGAATTGTATTTTATCCAGTTTTGCAATAGGCCCTATGTGGCTTGATATATGCTCGTTAATTTCTTTTCTAAGGTTTTCTCTGTTTCGGTCTTCACCAGATTCTTTAAGAATAATAAATCCGTAAAGTGCATTACCTTTTACATCATGTGGGAAACCAACAATTGCAGATTCTGCAACTGCGGGGTGTTCATTTATAGCATCTTCAATAGGTGCTGTTCCCAGATTATGGCCAGATACGATTACCACGTCGTCTACCCTACCGGTAATACGGTAATAACCTACTTCATCTCTAAGGGCCCCGTCTCCGGTAAAATATTTACCTGGGTAAGCGGTAAAGTATGTTTCTTTAAATCGTTGATGATCACCCCAAATAGTTCGTGCCATTCCCGGCCACGGGAATTTAATACACAGGCTTCCTACTACCTGATTATCTTCAATTTCATTACGTCTTTCATCCATTAATACAGGTTGAACTCCCGGTAATGGTAAAGTAGCATAAGTTGGTTTGGTTGGCGTAACAAATGGTATAGGCGATATCATTATACCCCCTGTTTCTGTTTGCCACCAGGTATCCACAATAGGAGATTTCTTTTTACCAACATGGTCATTGTACCAGTGCCATGCTTCCTCATTAATAGGCTCGCCTACAGACCCTATTATTTTAAGAGACGAAAGGTTATACTTATCTACCCATTCCCAGTTTTCTTTTGCAAGGGAGCGGATAGCTGTTGGTGCGGTATAGAACTGGGTTACTTTGTGTTTGTCTATTACTTCCCAAAAACGCCCGAAATCAGGATAAGAAGGTACACCTTCAAAAATAACAGTTGTTGCACCGTTTAACAGCGGACCATAAACTATATAAGAGTGTCCTGTTATCCAGCCTATATCAGCTGTACACCAGTACACATCATTCTCTTCGTAATTAAATATATTCTTAAAGGTATAAGCGCTATAAACCATATAGCCTGCTGTAGTGTGTAGCATACCTTTAGGCTTACCGGTAGAACCTGAAGTATAAAGTATAAATAACGGATCTTCAGCATCCATAATTTCAGCAACGTGGTTAGGCTGTGCAGCATCTAAAAGGGGCTGAAGCCACTCGTCACGTCCCTCTTTCATTTTAACTGGGCTGTTAGTTCTTTTTACAACCAGTGTTTTCTCTACACAGTCACATTTTTCAAGAGCCTCATCAATTATGCTTTTAAGTTCTATGGTTTTGTTTCCTCTGTATCCTCCATCGGCAGTAACAACAAGCTTACATTGTGAGTCGAGCACCCTTGTGGTAACAGCAGAAGCTGAGAAACCGGCAAAAATTACCGAATGCACGGCACCAATTCTTGCACAGGCTAAAACGGTAACGGCCAGTTCAGGTATCATCGGCAGGTATACACATACCCTGTCTCCTTTTTTAATACCCTGATCTTTTAATACGTTAGCCATTTTGGTTACCCTGTCATATAACTCATTATATGTTATATGTTGTGCTTCCTCTTTAGGGTCATTAGGTTCAAATATAATAGCTGTTTTGTCTCCCCTTTTAGCAAGGTGCCTGTCTATACAGTTTTTTGTAATGTTTACTTTGGCATTTAAAAACCATTTCACATCAGCCTCCTGCATATCAAACTCCACGACCTTATCCCATTTTTGGTACCAGGTAAAGTTTTCGTCGGCTATTTTATCCCAAAATTTACGGGGTTCTCTTATTGATTTGTTGTAATGCTTAAAGTATTGTTCAAGACTTTTTACCTGATAGTAACTCATCTTAATTATGCGGTTTTAATTGTTAAAAGTCAAATAAGTCCTAACAAAAATACAATAATTAGGTGCACTTATGTATGGCATTTCGGATAAAAATCATGATTTTCTCGATAAAGTAAAAAATATACTTAAAACACGTTTTTTTTATTTAGTACATAATTTTAAATATATTTTTTTGAAGTTTATTTAAATTTTAAATTTGCTGTCGATCAGTAAAATAACAACTGATAATGAAACAAAATTTAAATTATTCTTTTTTAAACTATGTTTTTATAACATATATATGTAAAAAATGATAATATTTTTTTCTTTTATTTGCAATATATATTAATACCGATATGATAATTGACCCGGCACATACAAGCCAAAGTGACGTTTATAAAATCCTTACCGGATCGGTTATTCCACGACCTATAGGATGGATATCCACAATAAGTGAAGACGGAGTGCCAAATCTTGCTCCCTTTTCCTTTTTTAATG
This sequence comes from Flavobacterium alkalisoli, assembly GCF_008000935.1. Lineage (NCBI taxonomy): Bacteria > Pseudomonadati > Bacteroidota > Flavobacteriia > Flavobacteriales > Flavobacteriaceae > Flavobacterium > Flavobacterium alkalisoli. The sequence continues at coordinate 3,015,784 of NZ_CP042831.1, read as the reverse complement.
TTGTGGGCGAAGATCCGCCTCATGTAATGTTTTCTACCGTAAGGCCCGGAAACTCTAATAAAGATACTCTTAATAATGTGCTCGCTACAAAACAGTTTGTGGTAAATATGGCTGTTGAAGAATTGGTTGAAGCTGTAAATACAAGCTCTGCCTCTCTTCCTCCCGATGTTAATGAGTTTGATTATGCAGGAGTTACACAGGCTCCAGGTATTAAGGTAAAAGCACCAAGAGTACTGGAAAGCCCTATAAACTTTGAATGTGAGCTGGTACATCATTATACACTTGAAGATCACAAACACGGAGGGGCAACCATTATGATAGGACGTGTAGTGATGTTTCACGTTGATGAAAGCGTATTATTAGATAATTATAAAATTAATCCTGAAGTATATAGACCTGTAGCCAGACTTGCAGGCTCTAACTATGCTAAACTGGGAGAAGTTTTTTCAATAAAAAGACCTCAATAATGAAAATAACAGTTATCGGCGGCGGACCCGGCGGTTTATACTTTTCGATATTAACCAAGAAAGCAATCCCTGATTGTGATATTACCGTTTATGAACGTAACAAAGCGGATGATTCCTTTGGCTTTGGGGTAGTATTTTCAGATGAAACTTTAAGCGAATTCCTAACCCGCGACCCTCAGTCGTATGATCTTATAAGAAGCAGGTTTGCTTATTGGGATGAGCTCGATGTTGCCCGAAATGGTGAAAAAGTACGAATAACAGGCAACGGTTTTTGCGGATGTTCCCGTAAAACCCTTTTGCAGTTATTACAGCAAAGATGCCGGGAAGAAGGCGTAAAGTTAAATTTTGAAGCGAACGTAGATGATGTTTCACAGTTTAGTGATTCGGATATTATAGTGGCAGCCGATGGTATTAACAGCAGTATAAGAGATAAATTTGCTGCAGAATTTGGTACTGAAGTGAAGATGCAGAACAATCGTTTTGTATGGTTAGGTTCTACCAGGCCGCTTGATGCTTTTACTTATTTCTTTAGGGAAACACCACACGGAACTTTTGTAGCACATACATATCAGTATGAAGAAGGTATGAGTACCTGGATATTTGAAACTACTGATGAGACATGGCAAAAAGCTGGCTTTAGCGTTACTGATGAGCAGGATACCATAGCCAAAATATCAGAGATATTTAAGGAAGAACTTGACGGACATTCATTGATTTCAAACAGGTCACACTGGAGACAATTCCCTGCGGTTACCAATAAAAACTGGAGTAAAGACAATATAGTATTATTGGGAGATGCTAAGGCAACTGCCCACTACTCTATCGGTTCAGGTACTAAACTGGCTATGGAATGTGCTATTGCTCTGGCCGATTCGGTAATAAAATACAGAACAGACACAAAAGTTGTTTTTGAGAACTACGAGAAGCTGAGAAGAAACCGTGTAGAGGTTATTCAGCATGCTGCAAATGTTTCTCTTGAATGGTTTGAAAATATGGACAGGCATATTAAGCATGATTTTATGCAGTTTGCCTTTAGTGTAATGACAAGGGCTAAAAAAGTAACTTTTGAAAACCTTGCACTAAGGGATTCATCCTTTACACAAAAAGTTCTGGAAGAATTTAATACAAGAACAGAAAACGAGAACCTTAAAACTTCTGCCGCTTTTACACCTTTCCGATTAAGGAAAATGAAGTTGGACAACAGGATTGTTATGAGCCCGATGGAACAATATTCTGCAATGGACGGACTTGTAAACGACTGGCACCTTATGCACTATGGTTCAAGGGCTGTTGGCGGTATAGGGTTAATCCTTACCGAAGCTACAGCTATATCCCCTACAGGTAGGGTTACTTTAGGGTGTCCGGGGATATGGTCTGAAGAACAAGTTGCAGCCTGGGAAAGAATTACCGATTTTGTACACTTAAACAGTACTTCTAAAATAGGAATGCAAATAGGCCACTCAGGCAGAAAAGGAGCTGTAAAATTCCCTTGGGAAGGCAATAATGAGCCATTAGAAAATGCATGGGGATTAATGTCGGCCTCCCCTATTCCGTTTAACAATAAAATGGAAATGCCTGAAGAGATGACTCAGGAAGATATGGATATTATAACTTCTGAGTTTGTAACAGCTGTACAAAATGCAGATAAAGCGGGGTTCGATATGATTGAATTACAGGCTCATCACGGATTCCTGTTGGCATCATTCCTTTCACCGTTAACTAATACACGTACCGATGAGTTTGGCGGAAGCATAGAAAACAGACTGAAGTTTCCTATAAGGGTATTTAGGGAAATGAGAGCTGCTTTCAATCCAAACAAACCTATGAGTGTAAGAATTTCTGCTTGTGACTGGGCAGAGAACGGAATTACTGAAAACGATGTTGTAAAAATAGCCGAAGCTTTTAAAGAAGCCGGAGCTGATATCATAAATGTTTCTACCGGATTAACGGTAGAAAATCAAAAACCAGCAGTGGGAAGAATGTGGCAAACCCCATTCTCTGATATGGTTAGAAATGAAGTAAATGTACCTACAATAACTGCGGGATACATTCAGGATATAGACCAGATCAATACCATTTTACTTAATGGTAGAGCCGATTTGGTTGCACTTGGAAAAACATTACTGTTAGATCCTTCCTTTGTTAGGAATGCACAGGCTTATGAACAGCATAAGGCTGATAATTTAGACGGTTTAGGGATACCAAAACCTTATTCTTTTGCTACTTCTCACCTTTACCCGTATAGGGCAGGTGAACGCAAAATGATGGAAGGAATGAAAAAAGCACTTAAACCTTTAACTCATAAAAAGTAATAAAGCATTATAGTGATGAAACATTACGAAGATAATTTTGCACACGATCATTTACCTTCTCAGGAATTACATGCCGAGTGTTTTACAGGGCATTCTGATTTTGAGTTTCCGGAGGATTTAAATTGTGTGGAAAGGCTTTTAGACAGGCATATTGCCGGAGGTAACGGAAATAAGGTTGCCATACGCACTTTTGATACAGAATGGACCTATAAGGATTTATATGAAAAAGCAAACCAGATAGCTCATGTATTGACTGAAAATTTAGGCCTTGTTCCTGGTAATAGGGTACTTATTCGTTCGGCTAATAATCCTATGTATGTTGCCTGCTGGTTTGCAGTATTAAAAGCAGGAGGTATTGTAGTAGCCACTATGCCCCTTTTAAGGGAAAAAGAGCTTACAGTAATGGTAGAAAGTGCCGAAATATCTCATGCATTATGTGATTACAGGCTTGAAGAGGAAATGATGGCTGTAAAGAGCCCGTTCCTAAAGCAGGTTATTACTTTTGACGGTTCGGGGAAAGGGATTTCTAAACTGGAAACCCTTATGGCAAATAAGTCCAAAACCTTTAATAATTACGCTACTAAATCAGGTTCATTATCTATTATAGGTTTTACATCGGGTACTACCGGAAAACCGAAGATGACATCACATTATCACAAAGATATTTTGCTGATTTGTGAAGCTTTCCCTAAATACTCATTACAACCTACTCCGGATGATGTCTTTACGGGTAGTCCGCCACTTGGGTTTACCTTTGGATTAGGAGGATTGGTATTGTTTCCGTTCTATTTTGGAGCTTCAACCTTTTTGATTGAAAAACCGGCTCCTGAGTTGCTTCTACAGGCTATTCAGGATTATAAGATAACTATTTGCTTTACCGCTCCTACTGCCTGGAGGGTACTAACCCAAAAGGTTCAGGATTATGATATTTCATCCCTTCGCAAATGTGTTTCGGCGGGAGAGACGCTTCCTGTAAAGGTTTGGGAAGACTGGTACAAAGCTACAGGTCTTAAAATTATAGATGGTATTGGCTCTACCGAAATACTGCATATCTTTATATCCTCTAATGAGGAAAACATGCGTATTGGAGCTACCGGATTACCAATTAGGGGCTATGAGGCAAAAATTATTGATGCTGATGGCAACGATGTTGAAGATGGTACAGAGGGCCGACTGGCAGTGAGAGGAATTACAGGATGTAAGTACCTTAACAGTCCGGAAAAACAAATGGAATATGTTCAGGGAGGTTGGAATGTTACAGGAGATATTTTCCGTAAGGATAAAGAAGGATATTTTTGGTTTGTTGCCCGGGGTGATGATATGATTATCTCATCAGGTTATAATATTTCTGCTATCGAAGTGGAAAGCGTTTTACTTACCAATGAGAATGTAGCAGAATGTGCTGTTGTAGGGCTTCCGGATGAAAATCGCGGTATGCTTGTTTGTGCTTATATAGTACTAAAAGACAAATCAAAGGCCTGCGACGAACTTACAAAAGCTATTCAGGATTGGTTTAAGGAGGCTGCTGCCCCATATAAATATCCAAGAGAAATAAAGTATGTTGATGTATTACCTAAAACCGAAACAGGTAAAATACAGCGATTTAAATTAAAAAATACGGTACAGGCTTAATGGAAAGAGCATTTATTAAAAAAGAAAAAGTACGTTTTCAGCATGTAGATTATGCAGGTATAGTTTTTTACCCTCGTTTTCTGGAAATGCTTAACTGCCTTGTTGAAGACTTTTATGAGGAGGCTTTAGAATTACCTTTCAAAAATATCCATAAAACCGGAGGTATACCAACGGTTGATCTAAAAGTACAGTTTAAAAAAGCGGCCCGTTTGGGTGATGAGCTTACCAAATACCTTTGGTTAAAAAACATAGGAGGTTCGTCTATGGTATGCGGATTTAAATTTGAACATGAAGACGGTTCAATCTGCCTTGAAGGAGAAGTTACACTTGTAAAGGTAGATTTCCTGAATGACAGAGGTGATATTAAAGCGAGTCCGTTTACTGATGCTATGAGAGTAGTGTTAGAAAGATATAAAACAGAGAATTAATAATTCGAAATACAATGTTAGAATTACCAAAATTTAAAGCTGCTGCCGTTCAGGCTGCTCCTGTTTTTCTTAATGCAGAAGCCACAGCAGACAAAGCCTGTTCAATTATTGCCGAAGCTGCAGGAAACGGAGTATCTTTAGTTGCTTTTCCTGAAGTATTTGTAGCAGGTTATCCTTACTGGAACTGGATTATGACTCCGGTACAGGGAAGCAAATGGTACGAGCTTTTATATAAAAACTCTATTGCTGTTCCCGGGCCTGAGGTAAACAGGATTTGTGAAGCAGCTAAAGAGCACAATTGTCATGTGGTTATTGGTGTAAATGAGCGCGGACAAAGCTTTGGCGAATTGTATAACACCAACCTTATTATTGATAACAAAGGTAACCTGATAGGTAAACACAGGAAGCTTGTACCTACGTGGGCAGAGAAGCTCACCTGGACAGGTGGTGACGGATCGTCTCTCAAAGTATATAATACGGGTATTGGACCAATTGGTACATTAGCCTGTGGTGAGAATACCAATACCCTTGCCCGTTTTACACTGCTTACTCAGGGAGAATTAATACATATTGCGAATTATATTTCCTTACCGGTAGCGCCGCCTGATTATAATATGGCAGAAGCTATTAAAATAAGGGCTGCTGCACACTCATTTGAAGGTAAATTGTTTACCATTGTGTCCTGTTCAACCATTTCTAAGGAGATTATGGATGTTCTGAAGGAAGACGTGCCGAATGTAGAAGAACTGCTTACAAGAAAAAACAGTGCCTTTACGGGTGTTATAGGGCCTAACGGAGCTGTTATTGGTGAACCGCTTATAGATGATGAAGGTATTGTGTATGCTGATATTGATTTGTCTAAATGTATTCAGCCAAAACAAATGCATGACATATTAGGTCATTATAACCGCTTTGATATATTTGATTTAAAGGTAAATACCGCCCCGCGAAAAAACATTACCTTTATTGATAATCAGGAAGATTAAACAACAAACAACTTAAAATACTATTAGTATGGATACAAAATACGATGACAGTGTACTGGGACGCGCAAGAGTACAGGACACTCCGGAATTAGAAGCCTACTATGCTGAATTAAACAAACTTGGTGCCGGTGCTTTATGGACCGTTGCAAATGATATTGAGCCTTGGGAGCCTCGCCCCTCTTCTGTTCCAATGCTTTGGCGTTATGAGGATTTAAGGGAGCTGGTTTTAAAATCTTCAGAGTTGGTAACACCAGAACAGGCCGGCAGACGTGTCGTTTATCTTGTAAATGACAAACGAAGGGATGTTAGTGCTGCTGTGGGATGGCTTTATACAGGTATTCAGGTTACAAGGCCAGGTGAAAGCACATCAGCTCACAGGCATAAAGCTTCTGCCCTACGTTTTATTATGGAAGGTGAAGGCGGCTATACAGTAGTAGACGGTAATAAAATAATGCTGGAGGTCAACGATTTTGTTATTACTCCTAACAGTACATGGCATGAGCACGGTGTAGAAGAAGGCGGAAAGACCTGTATTTGGCAAGACGGACTTGATATTCCGTTAGTAAATGCACTTGAAGCGAATGATTATGCTGTTTTTGACGGAAAGCAACCATTAGAAAAACCAATAAACTATTCTCCGTTAACTTATGGTGGTGCAGGTTTAGTTCCTGCAGATCAGGAATGGAATAAGCCCTACTCTCCCCTTTTTAAATACTCATGGAAGCAGGTTTACCCTGCATTACAGGATGCTGCAAAAGTTAAGGAAGGTTCGCCTTATGACGGAATACTTATGCATTATACCAATCCGGTAACCGGAGGCCATGTAATGCAGACAATGGGTGCTTCTATTCAGATGTTACGCCCCGGAGAGCAAACAAAAGCTCATAAACACACAGGTTCTTTTGTGTATCAGTGCGCAAAAGGAAAAGGTTACTCTATAATTGGAGGAAAACGATATGACTGGAAAGAAAGAGATATTTTCTGTGTACCTTCGTGGGTTTATCACGAACACGTAAATCTTTCTGAAACTGAAGATGCATGCCTATTCTCGTTTAACGACCTACCTGTAATAGAATCACTAGGGTTGTATCAGGAAAAAGCACATCCGGAAGGACACCAGGAAATAGAACAATAAGAATACAAACGAATAAATAATAATGAAATTAGTAACTTACAGAATAAACCATGCGCCTTCAAGCCTTGGTTTTATTGAAGGTAATATTATAATTGACGCCGAAAAGCTGGGTCATTTAAAAAAGAGCCCGCTTCCTAACAATATGCTTGATTTTATTGATTTAGGTGAGCACGGCGTTAAGCAGGCAACGCAATTAGTAAACACTGCAACAGAAGAAGAACTTTTAGAGTGTTCTGTTCCAATTTCAAATGCTACGATACTTGCTCCTATACCAAAACCGAGAAAGAACATATTTGGTATTGGCCTTAATTATACTGAGCACGTTGCAGAATCGGCACGTTCTTTAGATACTTCTAAAGAGCTTCCGCAGCAACCTGTGATCTTTTCTAAGCCTACTACAGCAGTAACCGGTACAAATACTAATATAATTCACAACCAAAACGTAACACAGCAACTTGATTATGAGGTTGAGTTAGCAGTTATTCTTGGTAAAGGTGGTAAAAACATAGCTAAAGAAAATGCCTTAGACTATGTTTACGGTTATACGATAATAAACGACATCAGTGCAAGAGATTGCCGTCGTGCCGGACAATGGATTGTTTCTAAAGGTCAGGATACTTTTGCTCCTATGGGGCCAGTATTGGTTACTAAAGATGAAATACCCGATCCGCACAACCTAAACCTATCACTAACTGTTAACGGTGTTGAAAAACAAAATTCCAATACCAAGTTCATGCTTTTCAATATTAATGACCTGATACATGATTTAAGTACAGTGTTTACTCTTGAAACAGGAGACATTATCGCTACCGGAACACCGGCTGGTGTAGGTGCAGGAAGAACTCCTCAGGAATTTATGTGGCCAGGCGATGTTGTTGAGGCAACTATTGAAGGTATCGGTACACTAAAAAATACTATTGTAGATTCAGAAAGCTTATAATAACGACTTAAAGTTTAACTTTAAATAATGAGTAATAAAGTATATAGAATAGGTCAGATAGTTCCAAGCTCAAACGTAACTATGGAAACTGAAATACCTGCCCTTTTACGTTCTCGAGAGACAATTGCGCCAGAGCGTTTTACTTTTCATTCCAGTAGAATGAGAATGAAAAAAGTAACCAAAGAAGAGTTAGAAGCCATGGATGCCCAGAGTCTGAAATGTGCTCAGGAATTATCTGATGCACGTGTAGATGTAATGGGTTATGCCTGCCTTGTTGCTATTATGAGCATGGGGCGTGGTTACCACTGTGTATCTGAAACAAATCTTTACGAGGAAACTGTAAAAAATGATGCCCCTGCTCCTATTGTTACGAGTGCAGGGGCTCTTATAAACGGATTAAAAGTATTAGGTGCCAAAAAAGTAGCTGTAATTACTCCGTATATGAAACCATTAACTGAAATGGTTGTTGATTATATCGAGCATCAGGGATTTGAAGTGGTAGACTATGTTGCACTTGAAATTCCGGACAATCTTGAGGTTGCTGCCCAGGATCCTAAAAACCTTCTTGAAATCTACAAGAGACTTAACCTTGAAGGTGTAGATGTTATAGTTGCTTCGGCCTGTGTACAGATGCCTTCACTTGAAGCGATTGATGCCATAGAGAAAGAAGTGGGCATTCCGGTAACATCGGCAGCTGTATGTACTACATACGAAATGCTTAAAAAACTTGGATTAGATACTAAAGTACCTATGGGTGGCGCTTTATTAAGCGGAAAATATTAAAATATAGTTATATTTGAATATACTTATCCCCTCTTTAAAGAGGGGATTTTATTTTTGTATAATGGAAAAGGAAAAGAATATAAAAATCATCTCTTCCAACCTTTTATCGGATAATTGGGGAGAATTACGTAAAGTTAAGTATGACTTTAAGCTCAATGATGGTACATGGCAACAACAGGAGCGCGAAGTTTATGATCGCGGAAATGGAGCTGTTATCCTGCTGTATAGTAAAGAAAAAGGTACTGTTATACTCACAAGGCAATTGCGTATACCTACCTGGTTTAACGGTAATGAGGACGGCATGATGATTGAGGCCTGTGCAGGAGTTTTGGATGAAAATGATCCTGAAGAATGCATAAAACGCGAAACACAGGAAGAAACCGGATACAAGATTACAGAAGTAAAAAAAATAATGGAAGTTTATATGTCCCCGGGATCAGTAACCGAGATTATTTACTTTTTTACGGGAGCCTATGCCGATGATATGAAAATAAGTGAAGGAGGCGGTGTTGAGGGTGAATATGAAAATATAGAGGTTCTAGAAATTCCGTTTACTCAGGCGCTTCAAATGGTTGAATCGGGAGAAATTAAGGATGCTAAAACAATTATGCTACTGCAATATGCAAAGATTAATGATTTGGTGTAAAATAGTTATAACATTATAACAAACCGCCGTGTTTAACATTATGTAACACGGCGGTTTTGTATTTTTACAGTTCTTACTTCACTTAACAATTAATGAAACGATCAGGCTCAGCAGATTTACCGTTACATAACGGACATGTACCTCTTTGGTTATCCGAAAGGATGGCAAAGCTCGGGCTTGCTATTGTTGAGACCATTGCAATGGAATTCTCAACAGAAGAAGTAATAAGTAAACTTGCCGATCCTTTTTGGTTTCAAAGCTTTGGTGCTGTTATGGGTATGGACTGGCATTCATCAGGAATAACAACCTCTGTACTTGGAGCCCTTAAGAAATCGGTTAATCCGCATTCAAAAGAATTGGGAATATATATTTGTGGTGGCAAGGGTAAGCATTCTATGAAAACTCCTGATGAATTGCTTTTTGTGGGTGAAAGAACAGGATTAAACGGTACTGAACTTGCCGGGTTTAGCAAGTTAACTGCAAAGGTTGATAATACTGCTATTCAGGACGGATTTCAACTCTATCAGCATAATTTCATTGTGACTGATAAAGGTGGTTGGTGCGTAATCCAGCAGGGAATGAATAACAGTAACGGAATGGCAAGAAGATATCACTGGCATTCAAAAGATTTACAGTCATTCATAAACGAGCCTCATACTTTTATTTACGGAAGAAATCAAGGGAAGATCCTTAACTTAACAGCAAACAATGCTTCTTTAGCCAGAGAAAAATCATTGCTAATTGCGAATGAAAACCCAGATAGAGTACTTAAAGAAGTAAATCACTTGGTGATGCCTAATCATCATGATATAAGGATGAAAGATGTCAACATGAAAAGGCTTGGCGCTATGCTTTGGGTAACTCATGAAAACCAGCCTCAGGATTTTGAAAGCCTTCTTATGTTGAAAGGAATGGGGCCAAGAGCATTACAATCGTTAGCTTTGGTAAGCGAAGTTATTTATGGTACCCCTACCCGATTTGAAGATCCTGCCAGATTCTCTTTTGCTCATGGTGGTAAAGACGGGCATCCGTTTCCTGTACCTGTTAAAGTATTTGATGAGACTATTAATACATTACAAACAGCCATAAGCAGGGCAAAAATAGGTAATAGCGATAAAATTCATGCTATTAAAAAGCTCTCTGAGATTTCTATTGACGCAGAAAAGAACTTTACACCAAACGAAAATTTTGATGCTCTTATTCAAAAAGAAAGGGATGAGTCATACAAATACGGAGGCAGAACTATATTTGGAAAAGCCCAGCCGCCTAAAAAAGATAAACCTTCTTCAGGTCAGATGTCTTTGTTTTAGTTTATTCTCCCATGGCATATTTTCGGTATAACTTACCAATCATAGCACTTAAGCGTGTTTTATAGTCTTCCATTAACCATTCCCTGTAGTTTTTAGTGGTTCTGGTTAATAGTTTTGAGTATTCCTTCACCCTGTATTCAATATCTCCTTCAAGAAGTTTGGCCAGTTTTTTAGCCTCCGGTAATGTATCGCTATTATCAATACACATTTGTGCATGTTGTAATATCGATTTGTCTATTACAGTTTTTGGCTTCATTTTTAGTTCTGCAGCTACTTTAAATTCGTCTTCCACATCAAAGGTAATATCATCCGAATTTGCAAATTGCTCACGAATTTCTTCCGGCATGGTATAAACATGGTAGCTTTCAATATCGGCATCAGAGCGTATACTGTCTAAAAATGCTTCCGGATTACGGAAAATATACTGCCAGTCTATCGGGTCGCTCCATAAACCAAAGCGTTGGGCATTATTACCAAGGTCTATTACTGTAAAAATATCTTTATTAGGTAGTTTTCTAGAACCACGACCTATCATCTGGAAATAAAGCGTTAACGAACGGGTTGCCCTGTTAAGGATAATTGTCTCAACAGTAGGCTCGTCAAAACCGGTTGTTAAGATTGATACCGACGTTAAAATTGCATCAGGTGTATTTTTAAACCAGCTTAATATTTTTTTACGCTCCATTTCAGGAGTCCTGTTATCAAGGTGTTTTATTGGTAAACCAGCAGCCTTAAATGTTTCATACACATAAAGCGAGGTATAGATACCATTATTGAATATAAGCGTTTTTTTACCTCTTGCCCTGTAAGTATAAGCCTGTAGCAGCAAATCCTGCATATTGGCACGTGAATATAGCTCATCTGAAGATGCAACCGTATAATCTCCGTTAATACCAAGTTTAAGGGAAGTAAGTTCAACATCATAATCATACATGGCAGCATTGGCCAGGTATCCCTTTTTTATAAGTGATTGTATAGGCTCCCCTACTATAAGTTCGTCATAAGTTTCATACATCGGTAAATCGATGTTTGAACTTAACGGAGTTGCTGTAACACCTAAAAACAGTGAGTTTTTGAAAAAGGCAAATAATTTTCGAAAGGAATTGTAATGTGCTTCATCCACTATTACAAGGCCCACGTCATTCATATGGAATTTTTTGTCCTTTAACCTGTTGTTAAGGGTTTCCACCATTGCAACATAACAGGTATAATCATTATCTTCAGGAAGTTCCTTTACATTACTGTCTATAATAGCATTTTTAACTCCAAATCCTTTAAGCATTTGCGAAGTTTGCTTACTAAGCTCAATTCTGTGGGTTAAAACCAGTACCTTATGTTTGTATTTTTCTGTATAACGGCGTGCTATTTCTGAGAAAATAACAGTCTTCCCACCTCCTGTTGGGAGCTGGTAGAGCAAATGATAGTTGTCAGGCTTACCTTCAAACGTGTCAAAAATAGCATCGATATCCTCTTTTTGATATTGGTACAGCTCTTTCCTGTCTTCTTCCTTTAATTCTCTTTCCATACGGTTCGATAAATACCAAAAATAATGGATTGGGGTCCATATTTCTGTTTAAAAAATCATAATCTTTCACTATACCTAAATTTAGGGAAACATTAGCATTACCAAGACTTTAATGGGGGTTATTAATTCGTATTTTTAGCTAATTTTAAAGTGGTTTTATGCTAAATTATAACAACATTTCCATTGCAGAGGCTACTGCACTTCAAAATGAACTTAGGTATAAGTTGGTACTGCAAACATACAACAAAAATATTACTACTATAGCAGGAGGCGATATTTCACATAATAAAGATACTGATATAGTATATGCAGGGGTTGTTGTTTTAAGCTATCCGCAAATGGTTTTACAGTCTTATTCTCTGGTAGTTGCTAAGACATCTTTCCCTTATGTACCACAATATTTGGGTTTTAGAGAAGTCCCGGCTTTAATGCTGGCCTGGAACCAATTGCCTGTTAAACCGGATTTACTTGTTTTGGACGGACAGGGAATTACACATCCCAGACGAATGGGTATTGCTTCTCATTTTGGAGTTTTGGCAGATGTAACAACTATTGGTTGTGCTAAAAATATGTTGTTTGGTAAGTATGACCCGCTTGGTTTGGAAAAGTTTAACACCAGTGAGATTTATAATTCAGGAGAGTTGTTGGGCTATGCGCTTCGCACTAAAACAGGTGTTAAACCTGTATATATTTCGCCGGGACATAAAATAACAGTTGAAGATTCCTTAGATGTTATGAAGCATTGTGTGCTTAAACACAGGATACCAGAACCTACACGACTGGCACATGAAAAAGTAAACCTGTTTAGAGTTGGTAAGCTTCAGTCAGGTTATCATATGGCAGATATACAGACTAATCTGTTCCTATAGGCTATTCAAAATTATCATATATCCTTTCAAATTCCTTTCGGTTTTCCCAATGCTGTACAAAAGCCTCATCATGAATGGACTTTAATCTCTTTTTAAAATCCTGAGCCATGCCATTGGTAATAACAAAATCGGTTACTTGTTTATAAGAGTTAAGCATGCTCTTGTAAAATGAGGAGTATCCTATTTGTCTTTCTGCTGAATAGCTTTGTGCTATTTCCAGATTAAACAACATTATATCGGCTATCATATAAGGATCGGCACCAAGAGCTATAAAATGTTTGATGTATTTTTGTGCAACAGACCTTCGCATCTTTGCCTTCTTACTTTTTACAGGAAAATATTCATTTGAAATTTTCACTTTCGCTTCCTGTTCCAGCTTATCTTCTTTGGGGTTAAAAACAAAATTATAGTAAGTTTTTACTTCACTAAATTTGTCGTACATTTCGATGAATTGTTCTTCAAGTTGATCTTTAGTTAATCCCGAAAGGTATTTTTTAAGGTCTCTTTTGCTCATAAAACGCTTTATATAGCTCAAAAATAAGGTTTAAAAACGGCTAAGGCAATTATTTAAAAAAAAGATATGGAAAAATTAGATAAAGTAGTATTTTTGCAGTCCTTAAATAAGTTCAAAACTAAATCGCTATAAACTGTGGAAAATCCGAGTGCACAAAAACTGATCAAAAAAATACAGGTTGATCTGTTTAAAAATGGTTTTGTTGCTGAAACAATGATTGCCGACCTGAAAAGACTGCGCGAATATGCGCTTGAAGAACAAAACCCGGTATTAGTAAAAGCTATACGCCTAACCTATGAACACCTGGAAGAAAATGGTGCTTTCTTAATACCTATTCCGGATGATGAGCCTGTAGACGAAGAAACAGAACTTATTACTGAAGAGAATACAAGTACTGAAAACAATATTGAAAGTTTAGAGTATCTTTTATCATTATTTAGTGATTTAAGCAAGAAGAACAATCTTTTAGATTTAAAGGAATATAATAAAGCTTTTCAGGAGTTTTAAAATAATTTACATCATTAGTTATATAATTAGGGCTGTTTGGAAACAAACAGCTTTTTTTATTTGTACAATTAACTTTTTCTGGCTTTTTAGAATTGTTCTTAATTAGTACCTTTGCCCAAAATTAAAATTATGGTAAAGTTTTTTAAGATAATTGCAACACTTGAAGGTATATCTCTATTAGTTTTATTGTTCTTTGCATATGTATATAGAGTTGATCAATTAGTACGTATAATAGGTATGGCTCACGGAATGCTTTTTATTACTTATATTGTTTTGGCAATTATGCTTTTTAGTGAAGAAAAGTGGCCTGTAAAAAAGTTGCTGATTGTTTGTGTGGCATCGGTAATTCCTTTTGGTACTTTTTATATTGAAAATAAATACTTTAAACAATCTTCAAACGCATAAATGGACGCATTTAACTGGGCATATAAAATATTAAGAGATTTAGATTTTAGCCGAACAACAGCTACATACGGTAATCTTATGATTAATATTGTAGTTATTGTACTGGTAGCACTTATCCTTGATTTTATTTCTAAAAAAATACTGGTTGCTGCTTTTAGTGTTTTGGCTAAAAGGACAAAAACTGCTTTTGACGACTTTTTAGTTGAAAACAGGGCTACCAAATATGTTGCCCATTTAGTGCCTACCCTATTTATTTACCAAACGCTTCCTGTAGCTCTTAAAAACTTTAAATATTGGGAAGCTGTTTTTGAAAAAGGGATGAAAACGTTTATCATTCTTCTTTTTCTGTGGATTATAAGAAGCATACTGCACTCTGTAAAAGACTATTTAAAAACAAAACCGACTTATAGTGACAAGCCTATAGATAGTTACATACAGGTTATGATGATCATCTTATGGATGTTTGCCATAATCTCTGTAATATTAATGCTTTTTGGGGTTGAAATAGGCGCGCTATTAGGAGCTTTAGGTGCAATTTCGGCGATTATATTATTGATATTCAGGGATACCATACTCGGTTTTGTAGCCAGTATCCAGGTGAGTGTTAATGATATGGTGCGTATTGGCGACTGGATAACTATTGAAAAATACGGTGCCGATGGTGATGTTATTGAAATTAACCTTGCTACAGTAAAGGTTAGAAACTTTGACAACACGACCACCACCCTGCCAACATATAGCCTGATTTCTGATTCTTTTAAAAACTGGAGAGGTATGGTCAACTCCGGAGGGCGAAGAATTAAAAGACATATACTTATAAAAGCAAACAGCGTACGCTTTGTTACCGGAGAAGAGATTGAAAAATTCAGGAAGATACAAATGCTGCAGTCTTATATAGACCATCGTCAGGCTGATATTGATAAGTTTAATAGCCTTAATGCTGCGGATAAGAGTATATCTATTAACGGGCGTAACCTTACTAATTTAGGGTTGTTTAGGAAATATATAAATCAGTATATAGAAAATCATCCGGCAATCAATAAGGACATGACCATGATGTGCAGGCACCTTCAGCCAACTGAAAAAGGCATACCCATCGAGATTTATGCTTTTACATCCGATAAACGTTGGGTAAAT
The DNA here is from genome assembly GCF_008000935.1 of Flavobacterium alkalisoli. Classification (NCBI taxonomy): domain Bacteria; kingdom Pseudomonadati; phylum Bacteroidota; class Flavobacteriia; order Flavobacteriales; family Flavobacteriaceae; genus Flavobacterium; species Flavobacterium alkalisoli. The sequence continues at coordinate 3,000,188 of NZ_CP042831.1, read as the reverse complement.
TATGAGTATATAATGGCCGATATATTTGACCACATAATAGCTGCAGTACCTTATTTTGGACTTGAAATATTTGAACTTCCTTCAAACAGTAACAAGGCTGCTTTTGTAGAGCCAGATAATTAACGGTTGTTGGCCGCTATACGGTCTTTTACATACTCTATTTTAGTTTTTCCATGTGGTGCCGGTTTGCCAAAACTATCAAGATTTACCATAGTAATATTATCTACCGTTATAATCTTTTCATGAGTCATTTTATTACGTACCTCACATTTTAATACTAAGGAAGTAGTACCAAAACGAACCACATCAATACCTATCTCAACGATATCGCCCTGCTGTGCTGAGCTCATAAAATTGATTTCAGACATGTGTTTGGTAACTACACGTTGGTTTTCAAGCTGAATTATAGAGTATAAAGCAGCTTCCTCATCAATCCATGCCAATAGCTTCCCCCCAAACAATGTACCGTTAGCATTTAAATCTTCGGGCTTAACCCATTTTCTTGTGTGGAACTTCATATAGTAAGTTTTTACTTAAACAAATTTAAAATTTATATCCTTTTAACAAGTAGCAGAAGTATTATTTAACCTAAAAGGTTTTCGCTAAATTTATTTTATTGTTATTATTAACTTGTGCTGCAAAATTAAATATAATTGAACCCTTATTTATTGATATTCAAAAGGTTTTGTTTATACAGTTATTGGTTTTAACCATAGTTTTTATTCAAATAATATGAATAGTTTATAATTTTACTAGTTAAAAAAACTAAAGAACTATTTTCTTGAACTCAAGACTTTGGAGAGATACAAAAAAGTATATAGATGACAGTAAGTTGTTTGCTTAATCACAAAATAATAATAATTGTGGGTGAAGAGAATTTGTGGTATTTTTAGTTTTTATAACCAATGCACATGAAACATTTGCCTTTGCATCTTCAAAAAGATATCAATGACATTAGTCAAATTTCGGCTATACCTATTATGCTTAATGTTATTTGTCAAACAACAGGGATGGGATTTGCGGCGGTAGCACGTGTAACTGAGGAGCATTGGATAACATGTAGTGTGCGTGATGATATTGGTTTTGGATTAAAACCAGGTGATGAACTTGAAATTAAAACTACAATTTGTGATGAGATTAGACAATCAGGTGAAGGTGTTATTATAGATTCTGTAAAAGATCATCCACATTTTTGTTCTCATCATACACCTTTAATGTATGGTTTTCAAAGTTATATTTCTATCCCCATATTTAAAAATGATGGAAGCTTTTTCGGTACATTATGTGCTATTGACCCAAACCCAAATATAGTTACATCTGAAGCTGTTACGGGGATGTTTAAACTTTTTGCAAGCCTTATTTCCTTTCATCTTAATACGTTAGATTCGGTAAGAAATATAGAATCACAATTTATCGCAGAAAAGGTTTTTAATATTCAGTTAGAGAAAAAAGTCTTTGAACGTACCCAACAACTGGAAAAAAGCAATAAAGAGCTAATAAAAATAAATAAGGAGTTACAGTCTTTTAATTATATTTCCAGCCACGATTTACAGGAGCCATTACGTAAAATACAAACAATAGCATCTTTAATCGAGGAAAGGGAAATAGATAATCTTACAGAAAGAGGTAAAGACTATTTTAATCGAATTAGAATGTCTGCAGCAAAAATGCAGGAGTTAATAAGTGATCTGCTCAAATACTCTAAAACAAATCCTGATGAAAACAACTTTAAAAATATTGATTTAAATTCAATAACTAAAGAGATTATACAAGATTTAGAAGAAGTTATAAGACGGAAAGAGGCAAATATTGTTATAGATGTAAAACATAAAATTAATGCTCTTGATTTCCAGGTTAAGCAGCTTTTATTTAATCTTATAAGCAATGCTTTAAAGTTTATAAAAACCAATAATAAACCAATAATAAAAGTATCTGATAAAATAGGTTTAGGAAAATCTTTTGATATAGACAATCTAATTCCTAATGTTGAATACTGCTGTATAACTATAGAAGATAACGGAATTGGATTTGAACAAAAATACAGTGCTAAAATATTTGAACTCTTTCAAAGTCTCCATCAACGTTCAAAATATGAAGGTACCGGCATAGGTCTTACTATAGTTAAAAAAATAGTTGAAAATCATAATGGTATAATAACTGCTCATGGAGAACCTGATAAAGGGGCTGTTTTTTCAGTATATCTCCCTCAGTAGTTTTTTAAGAATCTTAAAATCGAATATTCCATTGGATTTAGAAATAATAAAAAATCATTACAGGTCACTGAGTGACACTAAAATAAAAGATATTGCAAAGTTTGAGGCAAGGGCTTTAAGGCCTGAAGTAATTCCTGTACTTAAGCAGGAAATTATAAACAGAAAACTTCCCGAGGAACTTTTAGATTTTTTAGATAGAAAATTATTAAGACCTACAGAATTAGAAATCATTAATTATTGTAAAATAATTCAGAAACAGCGTTGTCCTTCTTGTTATAAAAGAAGCACAAATTTAAATGCTACTAATTATAAATATGTAATAAGTTTTTTATTTGGCTGTGTATATAGGGTTAAATTTAAAATCGCTTGTCCTCATTGCCTGAATAAACAAGTACGTAATGCTTCTATTAAAACTTTTCTTTTAGGGTGGTGGTCATTTTATGGATTTATTCATACAATAGATTCTTTAATTTTCAATTTCAGGATGTTTAGAAAGCATCATCACAACATTCCTAATGAAACGCTTAAGGATTTTGTATGCAAAAATATATCTATAATAGAAGCGTGTAAAGAGAGTGAATTAAGAATGCAGGATTTTTTGAAAAACCCTGATAACAATGCCAGACAACTTTCAATAAATCCTGAAGAGTATTATGATCTATAAGTTTAATCCGTACTTTCTATCATCCATGGACGTTCCTGACCTCCAAAGTTTTTAGCTTCTATATATATCTTTTTTACTGTAGGGAATTTCTTTTTTATTTCGTCTTCCAGTTGTTTAATGGTACTGAAAAGATTTTCAACTGTCATATCACTTTGAAATTCAACATCCAGAGCAAGTAAAATTTCGTCTGGTGCCAAATGCATGGTTAAAGGAAAATATAAGGTTTTTACACGATTGTCACTTTCTACAAGTCTGTAAATACCTTTTACTATTTCGCTATCTGCGCTTTCCCCTACCAAAAGTCCTTTACTTTCCTTAACCATTATTATGGCAACGATAATCAGTACCAATCCAATAAGCATTGATGCCAGCGCATCATATAATGGATTGTTTAAGTAGTGCCCTAAAAATACTCCGGCCAAGGCTATTAACAACCCTATAATAGCAGCGCTTTCTTCATAAATAACTGCAAAAAGCCCGGGATCTTTACTAAGGCTTACTTCTTTCCAGAAACCAAGTTCTCCCCTACTTTTGTTAAACTGTCTTATAGCGTAAAAAAGTGAAGCTCCTTCAAAAATAATAGACGAAAAAAGTACAATGTAATTCCAAAACGGATCTTTAAGCTCTACAGGATGCTGTAAATGGGTTATCCCTTCATAAACAGACATACCACCACCTAAAGAGAATACAAGGATTGCAACAATTAAAGACCAGAAGTAAATTTCCTTACCATGACCAAACGGGTGGGTCCTGTCAGCTGGCTTTTGGCTTCGCTTCATACCTAATAATAGAAGCAACGAATTGCCGCTGTCTACAGTACTGTGGATACCTTCTGATATCATGGCTGAGCTTCCTGTTACTGAAGCTGCTACAAATTTTACTACTGCAATTGCTAAATTGGCTGCCAGAGCCCCGTATATGGCTATTTTAGAGTTTCCTGTCATTGTACGATATAAAAAATCCCTGATATTTTAAAATATCAGGGACAAATATAAAGGATTACTTGGATTCTTAGTTGGTATAACGTTCATTTGATTCCTCAAAGTCGTCATCATCACTTGATATTGATTTGTTTTGATCTTCGTCTAAATCAAGATTATCATTAAGAATAGTGTCATCCTGATTAAAAGCATCAGAATTTTTGCTGTTACCACCTTCTTCATCCCACTCATCTTTACCATTGTAGTCATTAGGGTTTACCCTGTCAGAGTTTGCCGTATGATTATCTTCTTTGGTATAGCTTACACCCGGCTGTTCCATAGCCAGGTATTTATTGGGGTTATCTAATTTAGCCGTTTCGTTTTTTTGCTTTGGTGTTTTAGATTTCTCTTCTTCATTATTTCTTTTCATTTCCTCATCCATAGCATCATTTTTTGTTTTTAAAAAAGTAAAAATGTACTTATATCGTTAATTTTTAAAAGTCTCAAATTTGTTTTAAGTAAGTTTTTTAGTAACTGATTACAAGATAGTACTTCATTCTTTTGAGCTTCCTTTTCCTGTTGTGCAGCAGCCTTTTCATAAGAAACTGTTCTCATGGCATCCACCCCTCCCGACTGTGTTGTAATTATGCGTTCCATGGCAATTTATAATTTAACGGTATTAAATGTTTGTTTTTATCTACTCCTAAGTTATTAACTTATTTCGTAATTTTTATCTAAAAGTGTATTAAATAATCTCCAATTTAGAAACTTTAACTTTAAGCAGGTCATTCACAAAATGTTACATAGAAAACTTTAACATAATCTACTTGTTTAGAAGTAATTATAATATCGTGTTTAACTGCTTAATTGAGGCTATAATTAACACTATTTTAAACATAAAGCATAGGAAAATGCCTATTTTTAAGGATTAATCGAAATAAGATGAATATTACTTTTCTAAATGACCCCAAGCTTTCAATACTCCTACCTGTTATCTATTTAGCTTGGCAGGATGATATTTTAACCAAAGACGAATTTAAGGCACTCAACAACTTTATAAATAATCAGGATAGCTTTACTAAAGCCGAAAAAGAGTTTCTTAAATCAAAGATAGATTTAAATACCCCTCCCGGAAGATCTGAACTTTTTCATTGGAAAGACCTCATAAACCGTGCGTTAAAAAACAATAAGAAGCCGGGTAGTTTAACCCAACTTGGTTTTTTAATTGCCAATGCCGACAGGCAGGTTTACACTAAAGAGGATATACAGAAGTTTGAAAGTTCTTTTGCTCAGCTTGAATCGGATTTAGGTATTATGAGCCAGGAAGTGATTTCAGGCCTGTGTGAAACACGTGATACCATTACCAATAAACATGAGACAGTAGAGAGTTTCAGTGCACAAAAAATGACTGCTTTGCTTGATGGAGATCAGGCTCCTGTTATAAACAGGATTAAAGGAATTATTAATAGTCCTGAATTCGCTTTTGAAACTTCAACAGACACTGCTGTTTACAGAGAAAAGGTTTTGGAATGGTGTAAGATATTAGCCAAAGAAGGCTATGGTTCTTATGCTTATCCAAAAAAATATGGAGGCTCGGGAGATATCGAAGGATATTTTACAATTATGGAAACGCTTAGCTACCATGATCTAAGCCTTGTTATAAAGTTCGGGGTTCAGTTTGGTTTGTGGGGAATGAGTGTTATGTTTCTTGGGACTGAAAAACATTTTAAAAAATACCTGAACGATATTGGTAAACTCGAAATACCGGGTGGTTTTGCTATGACAGAAACCCATCATGGGTCTAATGTAAAAGGTATACAAACCACTGCAACTTATAATCATGAAACCAGATCTTTTACCATTACTACCCCTACCGAGTATGATCGCAAGGAATATATAGGTAATGCAGCTGTACATGGTGAAATGGTTACTGTTTTTGCTAAGCTTATTATTGATGACCATGATTATGGTGTAAATGCTTTTATAGTCCCCATAAGAGATAAGGAAAGAAATGTATTAAATGGTGTACGCATTAAAGATTGCGGTCATAAGATGGGGCTTAACGGAGTTGATAACGGCATTATCTATTTTGATAATGTAGAAATTCCTTATGACAATATGCTGGACCGCTTTGCTCAGGTAAATGAAAAAGGAGAATTTGTAACTTCTATACCGAGTGATAACCGTAGGTTCTTTACAATGCTGGGAACACTTGTAGGTGGCCGTATAGGTATACCTCGATCAGCATTAGCGGCTGCAAAAACAGGATTAGCTATTGCTATAAAATATGGGGATAACAGAAGGCAATTTGGCCCTGACGGCGGATTTGAAGTGCCAATACTAAATTACAGGATGCATCAGCAGCGATTAATGCCTTATCTGGCTAATGCTTATGCAATGCATTTTGGATTACAGTATTTGACTCAACGTTTTTTAAACAGGACAGAATATGATATGCAGGAAATTGAGGCTCTTGCTGCCGGAATGAAATCATATTCTTCTTGGAATACCAGAGATACTCTTCAGGAATGTCGTGAAGCTTGTGGCGGTAAAGGATATCTTTCTGAAAATCGTTTGGATGATTTAAAAAACGATACAGAAATCTATACCACTTTTGAAGGGGATAACACAGTTTTGATGCAATTAGTGGCTAAAAACCGCTTAGGGGAATTCCGTAAACAGTTTGGTGAAATGAATATTGCCACAATTTTCAGTTATGTGTTGGATCAGGCAAAAACAGCTGTTACAGAGAAAAACCCTTTTGCTACAAGAAACACAGATGACAAACACCTAAAAGATGCAGAGTTTCATTTACACGCTTTTAAATACAGGGAAAAAGAGCTTGTTGGTTCGGCTGCCAGAAGGTTTAAAAAACTGGTAGATGATGGCCTGGACACTTTTGATGCAGCAAATATAATGCATCCCCACATGTTACAGATAGCTTATGCTTATCTTGACAGGGTATTTTTAGAACAGTTTCAGCAACAGTTAGAAAAAGCTGATGAGTCTTTAAAAGAGGTGCTTACAAGATTATATAATCTTTTTGCTGTAAATAAATTACTTGAGAATAAGTCATGGTATCTGGAACAGGGTTATATGGAAGGAAGTAAAACAAAAGCACTCCGTAAACTGTTTAGCCAGTTGTGTTGGGAAATAAGAAGAGATGCTGTTCCGTTGGTTGATGCTTTCAATATCCCTGAAAATTGCCTCGCTCCTATTGTAACTACCAAATCTAAAGAAGCATAATAAAAAAACAGCCAAATGGCTGTTTTTTATTTAATAAGATAACCCGGGAGTTTTTCTCAGGTAGGTATCGCTTTCTATTTGTTTCAGCATAAAATCTGCTACATCTGCCCTTGATATTTTTACCTGAATATTTTTAGAGTCTGCAGCAAAACCATGCTGGTATCTGCCTGTATGATTACCATCAGTAAGATTTCCAGGCCTTGCAATTACCCAATCCAGGTTACTTTCTTTTATATGTTTTTCCTGCAAAGCATGATCGGCAAAGCCTTTTTTTAGTATGTAAGGAACTATAAGGTGTTTAAAGTACCAGGGAGTCCTGTCAAGTGTCTTTACACTGTCTCCATAACCTAAAGAGGTTTGGCATATAAAGCGTTTTATTCCTGCTTTCTGCATTGCAGTGATAATATTTTTCGTTCCCTGTGAACGTATAACCCCTATTTTGTTTGCCGGTGAACCTATACAGGATAAAACAGCATCATGGCCGTAAATAGCATGTTCTACCTCTATTGCATTTAAGATATCTCCTTTTGCTACTTTAAGTCTAGGATGCTTAAGAGTGAAGTTTTCAGGAGTGCGCACATAAGCTGTTACATTGTATCCGTTTTGTAATGCCTGATGAGTTAAAAGCTTCCCTGTTCCTCCGGAAGCTCCAAAAATAATTAAGTTCATAGTTTATCCTTTTTTGATTAATAATGCCAAAATTATGGCAGGCATAATCCTTAAAATAGAATAAACCCGACAGTAGGTTATTTTTTTAGTTGAGACAGGTTTTCTACCACTTCTTTAGAAAAGTTCTGATACTGGTTAGGGGAAAAACCTGCAAATTCTCTGAAAGATCTTATAAAATGAGACTGATCTGAATAATCATTTTGAAAAGCAACATCAGAGAGCTTTTCAAAAGTATTATTCCTCATTTGATTGAGTGAAGACTGAAAACGGCATATTCTTGTAAACAGTTTAGGGGTAATACCAACATATTCTTTAAACTTTCTTTCAAATGTGCGTTCAGACATCTGTAACTGTTCCTGTAAATCTCGAAGTATAATGTTTCCTCCCGATCGCATGATGGCTGATAATGCATAAGCCATGACTTCATTTTTATTAAAATCATTAGCCTTGATATGCAGAAAAAGAAATACAGAAAGAATTTCTATACGTTGTTTAACAGTTTTGGCATCATTAAGCTGTTCTAAAAGAGAAAACCCGGTTTTTTTACAAAGTTCATTTACATCAAGACAGGAATCGGTAAGCTCTTCGGGATTAAGTCCGAAAATAAGTTTTAACGAACTTGGGTGAAGATAAATACCTATAGCATTCATTTTACCTTTTAAGGTAAGTTCTGTAAATTTTGTTGATTGTCCGTAAAGGAATATCTGAGGCAGTGCTTTTTCCTTTTGATAAAAACAACCATCATCAGGATGTTGAAATATAATACCGGGGCAACCATCGGCCATTGCTCTGAAACTCTGTAATGGAGCAATCTCCATACTGTTATCCAAAGACCAGAAAAAACGAACATATGGGTTCAGGTTTTCTGTAGGTATGTAGGTTTTATAATTCATGGTAAGAAATTATCCGGCTTAAAGTTACAAATTTACATTCCAGCTAAGTTCTTTATTATAAATTAATTGACCTTGTTTTACTTCAAGTGGACAATCAAAATTATTGGTATATAATCCGCCGGTTCCTAATCCCTGTGGCATAGGATTGTTTAAGGTAAATGTCCATTGGGCTATAGCATTAAGTCCAATATTACTTTCCAGTGCAGATGTTATCCACCAACCGATATTATATTTTTCGGCCAATTCAATCCATTCCATGCTGCCTTTAAAGCCTCCAATAAGGCTGGGCTTTAAAATAATGTATTGTGGCTTTATTTTCTGTAACAGGTTTTCCTTGTCTTCTTTACCAAAAACACCAATAAGTTCTTCATCAAGGGCAATAGGCAGCGGAGTCTCTTTACATAACTCAGTCATACTGTCTATTTGATTTTGTTTGATTGGCTGTTCAATACTATGTAATTGAAATTTTGATAATTGGTTTAATTTACCTAATGCTTCACTTGAAGTAAAGGCACCGTTAGCATCAACTCTTATTTCAATTTGTTCAGCGCTAAAATTATCTCTTATAAATTCTAAAAGAGCTAGTTCTCTTGTAAAATCGATAGCGCCTATTTTAAGCTTTATACAATTGAATCCCTGCTTCAGTTTATCCTCAATCTGCTCCTTCATAAACGGTTCTTCTCCCATCCATACTAGTCCGTTTATGGAGATGTTTTCTTGTCCGGAAGTAAATTGAGAAGGGAAAAGTAAAAATGAATCTTCTGACTGAAGTGACTGAAAAGCCATTTCCACACCAAACTGAATAGATGGGAACTCAATAAGTTCTTCCCATAGTTTATCCTTACCTAAGCTGATATTATCACAAACCCATTTAAGTTTCTCTTCATAATCGGGCCGGTCATCAATACTAAGGGTTCGCAGTATACCACACTCCCCTATTCCGGTTTTACCATTTTCTTCTAAAAGTAGAAACCAGGTTTCCTTTTCAGTAAGAACGCCCCGCGAAGTTCCGCTGGGGCGTTTAAATTTTAGTATATATTTTTTGTATGAAGCTTTCATTATTTAATTAAAAATTTCAAATTATGAATTACGAATTGTCTTTTGGATACTTCCAATTATTCTTAATAATTCATCAACATCATTTAACAAACTTTGACTTTGTTGATTATCTAAATAATGTGTATCACGTAATAACTTAATCCAATACGCTGTTTCCCTTGCTTCTTTATAAGAAATAGAAAGTTTATGTAAAAAATCTTTTTGACTATGTCCACCTAAAGCTTCTTCAACATTGGCTCCAATTGAAGTACCACTTCTTAATAATTGCTTAGATAGAACATATTCCTGATGATTTTGAATTATGTATTTATACACATTAACTATCCTTACAGCAAAAGCATAACTTTTGATTTGTACAGCATTATCTGTTTTCAATTCCTAATTCTTAATTCAAAATTTATAATTCTAAAGACCCACCTATTTCCAAAAGCATTAAGTCTTTATCCTTATCATAGAATTTCTTTTTGGCATCTTCATGATCAATTTTAATGTAGCCAAACGTATCATAATGGTAACCCAGTACTTTATCACATTCAAGGAAATCTGAAGCGATTATGGCATCTTCAACATCCATTGTAAAGTTGCTGCCAATAGGCAATATGGCTAAGTCTAACTTTGTACGAAGCGGAATCAATTTCATATCATAAGTAAGAGCCGTATCTCCGGCGATATAAATATTTTTATGCTCACCTTCAATTACAAAACCACCCTGATTACCACCATAAGTTCCGTCAGGGAAAGAGCTTGAGTGGATAGCAGTAACATATTTTACTTTACCAAAATCAAAGTTCCAGCTTCCGCCATGATTCATTGGGTGCGTTTTAAAACCTTTCTTTTCATAATACCCTGCAATCTCGGCATTAGAAACAATTGTAGCGCCTGTGTTTTGTGCAATAGCCTCTACGTCAAGAATGTGGTCTCCGTGAGCATGAGTGATTAAAATATAATCAGCTTTAAGCTCCATGATGTCAATATGTTTAGCCAGTTCGTTAGCCGTAATAAAAGGATCGACAATTATATTTTTGCCTCCTACTTTTATTCCAAGGCTCGCATGTCCGTAATATGTTATCTTCATAATTTTATGGTTGTATGTTGTCTATTTTTAAAACTGTAAAACAATACTAAGTAAAACCGACAATAAAAAAGTACCTAAGGCTACCTTCTTCAGTTCCGGATCAAGTTCACGGGGAACAGTATTTTTGCTAACTGTTTTTATGTGAAGTAAAAACGGAACATAGGCTATTAAAAACAGGTACTGTAACGGTTTAAAGTTATACAAGATAGCAAATAGCAGCGTTAAAAACAATGCTGTTAAGATTATTGTATAATGATATATTTTAGCTTTTTTAGCCCCCATTTTCACCACCAACGTGTTTTTACCCGACATAGTATCGGAAACCTGATCGCGCATATTGTTTAGGTTTAATACGGCTACACTTAATAACCCTATTGATATTGCCGGAAGTACAATTAAAATATCCAGCTGCTTTGCAAATAAGAAATAGCAACCTAAAACACTTACAAGGCCGAAAAAGATAAATACAAACAAATCTCCCAGCCCTTTATAACCGTAAGCGGAGTTACCTACAGTATATTTTATGGCTGCAGCAATTGCCGCCAATCCTAAAAAGAAAAAGAATAGTGAGTACGTAAGATTCTCTTTACCAAAAGACAGGTAAATAAGCATTACTGCAGCCACAAGGGTTAATAATGATGTTATTACAATACCCTTTTTCATAGCACCAACAGTAATAGCACCACTTTGTATAGCACGCTGAGGGCCAATACGATTTTCGTTATCGGTACCCTTTACGCCGTCTCCATAATCATTTGCAAAGTTTGAAAGCACCTGTAAACCTAAAGTAGTTAGTAATGCGAAAGCAAATATGCTCCAGTTTTTCATTCCTTGTGAAAAAGCATAAAAACTACCTACAAGTATCCCTGATACTGATAATGGTAAAGTTCTTAATCGTGCGGCTTCAAGCCAGGCTTTTGCATTTGCCATTTGTATAGTCGAAAAAATTAATTTTAATATTACATCCAGTTCTTATCGGTTGTCTCTACCTGATACAACCAATAATTAACCAATTCTTTTAGCTTTATATATCCTGTTAATCCAAAAGTAAGATTGCCTCCGGCCGTATGCAAAGTTACGATTCCTATATCATAATTTTTATGCCAAAAGTATTGTGTAAGGCTAACTCCCTGAATTTTGTGAGGTGCCAGTATCTCTGTGCTTATATCCCATGCTCCGCTTTGCTTTATAATGAAATCATTATTTACAAAGAGTCTGTAATTCCTGAAAGAAAAGAAAATAATGATACTTACAAAAAGTACATATACAGCAAGGAACATTACATAATCTATCATTTCCGGCGACAGGTAAACTAAAAAGAAATAAATTCCTGAAGGGATAAGAATTGCTTTTACTATCTGAAATATTACTTTACGTATACTAGGTCTTAAACCAAGCCCCTTTTCAGGTATTTTACCTAAAAGGAACTGCATCACGGCATCTTTTTCACTATCATTACAACCGGGTATTTCAATAGCCGATTTTAAATGGTCCTTATTAGATGTCTGGTTATATGCCTGACGTATCCTAATATCCTGTATTTTTAGTTTCTTCTGAAAGAAGTTTCTCCCAACAGCAAGAATCTGTACCTTTTCAGGGCGAATAATAGTACTCTTAGTGTTTATTAATCCAAAAGAAAGCAACAGAGAGTTTTGTTTGCGAGTGATTTTAAAATCAAAATACTTGATAATAGTGCGTAAAAGGTTTACTACCAATGTAAGTACTAATATGATAATGACAATAGTAGTTATAAACCTAAGGAACAACTCGGCGTTTATATACTCCTTTAAAGGGTCTTCTTCATAACCTGTTGCCTGAATTATATCTTCAATATATTGATATATAGAGATAAAAAAGGCGAAAAGTAAGGCAAAACTGCGTGTGTAGTTTGATGTGATACCTGTTTTTAAAAGCGTAATAAAGCTTATCTGAATAAAAGGATGTTCTTTTTCGTACTGTCTGATCTTTACCTCTCCTTCTTCGGAAATATCACTGTTTTCAGTAACTTCATTTTCGTTTTCCAGCAATCTTTCCTTGAGTAAAAGTGCAAGATTATGATCGATAGCCCTTATGGAAACCTCTTTTTTACTACTACCTGCAGTGTCAACTTCTAAAGCATAAACATTAATTATTCTTTGTATAAGTGACTGATTGATATTTACCTGCTGTATTTTATCTAAAGGGATTGCTAGTCTGCTCTTATTTAAAATTCCTTTACGGATAACAAACTCCTCGTTTTTCTCATCAAGAAAAAAGGTGAAGTTAAGGTACTTAAGGTATGCTATAATGCCAACCAAAACGATAATAGCACCAGCTCCTGCTAAAACAGAAAGTTTATTAAGATCTTTAAATCTAAAAATCCAAACTATAAGAATAGGCCATAAAGCACGTATTGCTCCCTGAAAAGTGTCGGCAAACATAACCACAACACCTACTAAAGACTGTCGTTGCGGTTTACTGAAATCACTCTTCATTTGTGTTCTCCTGCTTTAATATTTTTCCAACTAAAAGCTGCTTTATATTTTCAGCATGTTGTTTTTCTATACCTGATATTTTTATATCGCTACTGTCACCACCGGCAGTAAATACCTCTACTGAGGCAAGTCCGAATTTTCTCGAAAGGATACCCTCGTGCAAAGCAACGTGCTGTACCCTGTTATAAGGGATAATTGTAGTTGTAGTAGCTATAACGCCACTTTTGTAAATAACATCATGATTACGAAAAGCAAATCCCCTGTTCTTAAAACTTAAGTTAGTAAGTACTATGCTTATAAAGAGAAAGACAGTATATATTATAATTGCCGGGATTATATAATCTCTCGCCTGTTCTATAAAATATAAAGCTGCTCCCCCTGCTATAGCAACTATTATATAAATAAGCGCCACATTAAAGAACATTATTTTCCTGTAATCAGGCTGTAATACAGTAAGAGCTGCTTCCTCAAATTTAGGCAAGGAAGCAGTATCTATAACATTATTTTCAAATTCGTTATTTATGGTATCCATTTGATATCCCTAAAGTTAGGTTTTCTCTTTTCAAGGAAAGCATCACGGCCTTCTTTAGCCTCTTCTGTCATGTAAGTTAAACGGGTAGCTTCTCCGGCAAATACCTGTTGTCCTACCATTCCGTCATCAGTAAGGTTAAAGGCAAACTTAAGCATCTTAATAGATGTTGGAGATTTATCTAATATTTCCTGCGCCCATTCATAGGCAGTATCTTCAAGTTCAGCATGAGGGATAACAGCATTTACCATTCCCATCTCATAAGCTTCCTGAGCCGAATAGTTTCTTCCTAAAAAGAATATTTCACGGGCACGTTTTTGCCCTACCATTTTAGCCAGGTAAGCCGAACCGTATCCACCGTCAAAACTGGTAACATCAGCATCAGTCTGTTTAAATATGGCGTGTTCTTTACTGGCAAGGGTAAGGTCGCAAACTACGTGAAGGCTATGTCCTCCTCCTACTGCCCAACCGGGAACAACCGCGATAACCACTTTGGGCATAAAGCGTATTAAACGTTGTACTTCAAGAATATTAAGCCTGTGCATACCGTCATCACCTACATAACCTTGATGTCCACGTGCCTTTTGGTCACCCCCGCTACAAAATGAATAAACCCCGTCTTTGGAAGAAGGGCCTTCTGCAGAAAGTAATACAACTCCTATCGAGGTATCTTCTCTGGCATCAAGAAAAGCTTCAAAAAGTTCGCTGGTGGTTTTAGGCCTGAAAGCATTCCTTACATCGGGTCTGTTAAAGGCTATACGGGCAACGCCGTTACATTTTTTATAGGTTATATCTTCAAATTCCTTTACGGTTTTCCAGTCTATAGTACTCATATTTGTATAATATTTCCCGTAAAAATAAGCCATTTTTTGCATTTGCCAATAAAATAAGCCTAATGAAAAAAGTCTCTTTATATAATTTACTTTATCTCAAAAACTTAGGGGTTCAGTACAATAAAACTATAGTTTAAATTGTTAACCTTGATAAAAAAGAGGGGTAAAAAAGTTTCAATTATTTATATTTGCGCTTCCACGCTTTTTCCTCACATATAGAATACAGAAATATAAAGAATGAAGTTTTTAAGATTTATACCTTTTATACTATTATTTACTGCAGCAACATCATGTAAAAAAGATAAGCCTGTAATAGCCCAACATGTAAAGAAAGTAGAAAAAGATACTGTTTTAAGAATTAAGCCTCTTGATATAAAATTAAACAAAGTACCACAAAGCTATATAAACTCTAAAAAAGCCAGTATTGATAACTTTTACAATAATATATGGCCTAAAGATAATTTAAGCGGAGGATTTTTGGTTGCCAAAAACGGTGAAATATTATATGAAACCTATGGAGGACTGGCGAACAGAAGTACTAAAGAAGAAATCAATTCACATACACCCCTACATCTGGCTTCGGTTAGTAAGGTTTTAACGGCTGCTGTTGTGCTTAAGCTTATTGATTTTAAAAAGCTGGAACTGGATCAAAAGGTAAACACCCTATTTCCTGAATTTCCTTATGAGGATATTACTATAAAAATGCTTTTGAACCACAGAAGCGGATTACCAAACTACGCTTATTTTTGTGATGACAGTAAGATTTGGGATCGTAGTATGCTGCATAATCAGGATATTCTTGACCTTATGGCTAAACACAAATTTGATCTTTACTTTAAACCGGACAAAAAGTTTGGTTATTGCAATACTAATTACGCTATGCTGGCTCTTGTAATTGAAAAGGTTACAAAAATGAATTACAGGGATGCCATGAAAAAGATAATTTTTGACCCTCTAGAAATGAACGATACTTATGTATTTAATTATGAAGAGGACAAAGAAACAGCCAGCCGTTCTTATAAAGGCAATAATGTACTGTACGGTTTTGATTTTCTTGATGATGTATATGGTGATAAGAATATCTATTCAACTCCAAGAGATTTACTGAAGTTTGATATGGCTACCTATTCTCACGACTTTTTAAACCCTGAGCTTGTAAAGCAGGTGTTTAAAGGTTATAGCTATGAGAGCAAAGGAGTTAAGAATTATGGCTTAGGCATTCGCCTTCGTGAATGGAAAACCGGCGAAAAACTCTTTTACCATAACGGATGGTGGCATGGTAATACTTCATCATATGTTACCCTTAAAAAAGATACGGTAACTATTATAGCACTGTCTAATAAATTCAGCTATAAGCCTTATAAGGTTTCTAAACTGGCTCCTTTGTTTGGGGTATATCCAATGAAAGATGCCGATGAGGATTTGTTTGATTAATTGGTTTAACCAATTTTTACAGAAGTCATATTAAGGGAACCTCCTACCATTTTATCATTAAAGAAACTTAAATCGTCTTTATTATCCTGTAAGCCTAGGATATACATTAAAGGATAGTAATGATCTGGTGTTGGTATGGCTAACTTGGCAGCTTTATTCAGACTTTCATAATCCATAAGGGCTTTATGGTTTCCGTCTGCTATCTTTTCCTTAAAGACATTATTCATTTCTATAGCCCAGTCAAAGCCATAATCAGGTTCGTTTAACTTTTTCCAGTCAATCATCCTAAGGTTGTGAACCATGTTTCCACTACCAATAATCAGTACGCCTTTTTTACGTAATGAAGAAAGTTGTTTAGCAAGTTCATAGTGATAGGAAGCAGGCTTGCTATAATCTATACTTAACTGTAATACCGGAATATCAGCATTAGGGTACATATGCCTTACTACTGTCCAGGTACCATGATCTAATCCCCAATCGTGGTCTAAACCTACCTGTGTGCTTGTAATAAGTTTTGCTGTTTCTTTAGCCAGTTCTGGATTTCCTTTAGCAGAATACTGAACATCAAACAATTCCTGAGGAAAACCGCCAAAATCGTGAATTGTTTTCGGGTCTTCCATTGCTGTTATGTGTGTTCCTCTGGTAAGCCAGTGAGCGGAAACTACAATAACAGCCTTGGGGCGGGTTATCCCCTGTCCCATTTTAGACCATGTTTGAGAAAACTCGTTATCCTCTATGCCATTCATAGGAGAACCGTGACCAATAAACAATACAGGTAATTTTTCATCCTGTTCGTTAAGATTATCTGTCCAGTTTTTAAAATTATGTAATGACATAATGGTTGAATCAGTCTTTTATAAGATAAATACCGTCTTCTTTTATTTCTATAAGCCTTTGTTTGTATAATGAACCAATTGCTTTTTTAAAAGCCTTTTTACTCATCTTAAGAACCGATTTTATATCTTCAGGATGGCTGTCATCAGTAAGACGTAAAAAACCCCGACTATCACGAAGCTCCTCAAGTATCTTTTCGGCATTAGGCTCAATACCCTCAACTCCTGCTTTTTGTAAAGAAACATCTATCTTATTATCAGGCCTTATGGCTTTAATAAATCCATTCACACGATCACCTGTCCTAAGCTCTTCATATACTTCATCTTTGTAAAGAAGCCCTTTATGTTTACCATTGATAATTACATTAATACCCATATCGGTAATATGAGAAACAATAAGGTCAACTTCCTCTCCTACTTCAACAGAAAGCTCTTCATTATCAAGGAAACGGCTTAGCTTACTGGAACCTACAAGTCTGCCTGTTTTTTCATCAATATACATATGGATTAGGTAACGCTTACTTTTTTCCATTGGTCTCGCCTGTTCCCTAAAAGGCACAAATAAGTCCTTTTCCAGACCCCAGTCAACGAAAGCCCCAAATTTATTAATATAACTTACCCTTAAGTAAGCAAAATCATTAAGGGTTATATAAGGCTTTAAGGTTGTAGCTACAAGCCTTTCCTCATGATCAAGATATACAAATACAGCCAGTTCATCTCCCATTTCAAATTTGCGAGGCACATATTTATTAGGAAGCAGTACGTCTTTACTGCCGTCTGTTAAATACAGTCCTACACTGGTGTCTCTTTCTATTTTAAGCGTATTATATTGTCCTATCTCTATCATTTGAGCTGTTATATGTTATAAATGTACGAAGTTTTGCGCTACAAAACTCTTTAAGCCAGTGCTTTAAAATATTCTTTAAGTATTTTGTCATTAAGCTTTACAGGAGTAAATATCTCCAGTATTTTTGGTTGTCCCGAATTACTGAAGAAACTTTGAAATTGACTTTCCAGTTCAGGTTCATTAGTAGCAGTATGGTATTCAAATCCAAACATTTTAGCTAAATGCTCTGCGGTCTGATTATGTTCAGTTTCAAAATAGGTATTAAATACCTGATTTTCCTGATGACCCGGTAATATCCTAAAGATACCACCACCTCCGTTATTAATAAGTATTATTTTAAAATCTTTAGGAATATAGCTGTTCCATAATGCATTACTGTCATAGAAGAAGCTAATATCTCCTGTAAGCATTATGGTTTCTTTACCGCTTGCCAAAGCGGCACCAATAGCTGTAGATGTACTGCCATCTATACCGCTTGTACCCCTGTTACAAAATACTTCTACGGTAGACTTTATATCAAAAAGCTGTGCATAGCGTATTGCCGAACTGTTACTTATCTGCAATTGACTATTATCCGGTAACACCGGTAATAATTTTTCAAATACCTTAAAATCACTAAACGGAACATCCGTAAGGTATTCTTCATGCTTCAGTTTTCTGTAGGCTTTTACTTCCAGAGCTCTTTTGTTATAGCTGCTTTCAACATTATTGGTAGCAGGTAAAAAACGGTTTAAAAATGCGTTTGGTTCTGCTATAAAATGTTTAGTTAAAGCATCAAAAGTATCATAAGCCCTTAAAGTATCTATATGCCAGTGTTCATGTGGCTTATATGTCCTTAAAAAGGCTTTAATACGTTTAGAAACCACCATGCCTCCAAAAGTCAGAAGGATTTCCGGGCTAAATGCCTTAAAATCCTCCTCAGTAAAAGGAGTTATAATAACATCAATACTATTAAGGAAGTTTTTATGATGAAGGTTTGATGTTGTTTCAGTCATAACTACTACAGATGGATCTTCCGCCAAACGTTCAATTATAGCAGCATCTATTGAGTTAGGATCATTAACGCCTACCAGTACCAGTTTCTTTTTGGCTATATTCCATTTCTCAACATAAGGACTTAAATCCTCTGCAAAATGGTTTTCAAAAGCAATGTCCTGAATGTTTGGAGTAACAGATAGCTCTTCAACCAAATCATACAAAGGTTCTTCAAAAGGAGCATTTATATGCACAGGGCCCTTCTCACTAATAGCTTTTTCTATAGCCACATTTATCTTATTATCGTTCTCGTGAGAAGCTTCCTCCAACAGGTTTGCTGAATAGATAATATGATTTGCATAAACATTTTCCTGACGGATGGTTTGTCCGTCACCTATATCAATTTTATCATGAGGCCTGTCGGCAGAGATAACGATTAATGGTATCTGACTGTAAAACGCTTCAGCAACGGCAGGATAATAATTCAGTAATGCCGACCCTGAAGTACAAACCACAGCAACAGGCTTTTTAAGCTGTTGGGCCATGCCAGTGGCAAAAAAAGCAGCACAGCGCTCATCGGCAATACTGTAGCATTTAAAAGCCGGATTATTAGCAAAACCTATGGTAAGAGGAGCATTACGTGATCCAGGAGATATTACAATATCAGTAACGCCTTTAACCCTGCATATTTCAATAATGCTTTGGGCTAAAGGTATTTTAGGGTACATCATTTAAGTCGTTCTTTATTAATGCGGGAATTAAGCCAAAGGCTTATTATGATTTGATCCAGTTTACAATTTCAGGATCCTTAGGTGTAGTACGCGGACTAACAACCTTTACAAGTTCACCATTTTCGTTGATAAGGTACTTTTGGAAATTCCACTCCACTTCGCTGTCCTGAAGTCCGTTTTTACTTTTTTCTGTAAGAAAATGGTAAATCGGAGCCATATCATCTCCTTTTACAGAGATTTTAGACATCATAGGGAACGTAACGCCGTAGTTTTTCTGGCAAAATGAAGCTATCTCTTCGTTAGAACCAGGTTCCTGTCTTGCAAAGTTATTTGCCGGGAAACCTACAATAACAAGTCCTTTATCCTGATATTCTTTGTAAAGTGCTTCAAGTTCTTCATACTGTGGCGTAAGCCCGCATTTAGAAGCTGTATTTACAACTATTACTTTTTTCCCTTTAAGGGTTGAGAAGTCAAAATCTTCACCATAAAGGTCTTTTACTTTAAACTGGTATATGTTTTCTTTAGTCATGGACTCTGTATTTTCTATGGTTTGAGCAGCCTCTGTAGTCGCTGCCGTTTCTTTCTGAGTATTGTTTTTACAACTTGTAAAAGCGATTAGCCCTAATGCTAGTATTGCAATTTGTTTCATGATTTTATTTTACTGTAAAATTAAATAAAAAATCGGTTAAGCTAAAGAATTCAGTATATTTAAACTTACTAACCAAACATCGCTGCCAATGTTCTTTTTTCATACTATATTCAGTTTCTTAAAAAACAGGGAATACAGGGATCTTCTATATACTACAATGATAATTTTAATAATAGGAACAGTATCCTACCATTACATTGAAGGCTGGGGTATTATAGATTCATTATATTTTTCTGTAGTTACCTTAACTACCATAGGTTTTGGTGATTTTTCTCCTCAAACAGATCTGGGTAAAATTTTTACCATTATATACATCATTCTGGGCATAGGTATTATACTTCAGTTTATTAATACAGTACAAAACCACTACAGCGAAACCCGAAACAAACGACATAAAAAGCATTAAAAAAGCCCCTTTAACAAGGGGCTTTTATTTTATTTATTCTTTCTTAAATGTTTCCAGTACTGAACAAATGAGAATCCTCCAAGAATTAAAACTCCCAGAGCCATCCAGAAGAAATACATTGGGGTCCTTACCTCTCCGCTCGCGTAAGAGTGTAATCCTGTAAGATAGAAATTCACACCGAAGTATGTCATTAATATAGAGGCATAAGCCAATACACTAAAGAAGTTGAATATCCAAAGTCCTCTTAGTTTTGGAACAAAACGCATGTGTATAACAAACGCATAAACCATGATACTTACCAGTGCCCAGGTTTCTTTCGGGTCCCAACCCCAGTAACGTCCCCAACTCTCATTTGCCCATTGTCCGCCAAGGAAGTTACCAATGGTTAACATTACCAAACCAACTGTTAAGGCCATTTCGTTGATATATGTTATTTCCTTGATATTAAGGCTCATTATCTTTTTATTCTTACTATTAGTAGACAGCATTAATAACATAGCCACAAGACCTAATACCATACCTAATGTAAACGGACCGTAGCTACCTACAATTACTGCTACGTGAATCATTAACCAGTAAGAGTTTAGTACAGGAACAAGGTTACCTATTTCAGGGTCTGTCCAGCTCTGGTGTGCTACCCAAAGTACTATTGCAGCTACAAATGCGGTTGCAGGTACTGTAAGTTCAGATTTGCGTCCAAATGCCAAACCAAAAAACATTGTTGACCACCCTACAAATATAACCGACTCATAAGCATTACTCCACGGTGCATGCCCGGATACATACCAACGGGCAATAAGTCCGGCTGTGTGTAATACAAATAAAACTATTGTTATAACATGGAAAATCTTAACAGTTTTGTTTACCCATTTTCGGGATTTAAATATTTTAATTATTACAAATACAAACATTAAAATCCCTACACATGCATACATTTTGTAAAGATTTTTAAAAATGTCATATTTATTATATGCTATTTCCGCACTTACCTTATCATCACCTGGCATCACTTCGCCTCCAAATTTGTGCTGATAATTTGTAAGTCCTTCTACCACACTGTTTGCCAGAGTATAATCTTTATCCTGAGATGCCTTTTCTATTGCCTGTACATAGAAAGGTAGTATATTCTTAGCCTTTTGTAAATCTTCATTTTTAATTTCTCCGGCTTCATTATAAGAAACCCATTTGTTATTAGGGTCGTTAGGAACAGGGAATACTTTCAGGACACTTCCGCTAAGGGCAGAATATAAAAGGTTTATTCTTTTATCAATATCCATATAGTCCTTATCAAACTGATTAGGTACTGTTTCCCTATAAGCTCTTTCTAAGGTTTGGGAAAGCTTATAGTTACCCTGCTGATCAAAGAAATTAGCTAAAGAAGCATATTCAGCATCTTTTTCTAATCCTGCTACAATCCTAAGGCTGTCGTTCCCTCTCTTTAGGTAAATTATAGGTGCATTATACCAAACTTCCGGCAGGTGAGTTATAGATAAAAATACCTGATCGGCATTCATATCCTTGTAAGTATCTTTTTTACTCACTTTCCTTAAAAGTTCTGAAGCAAAAGTGTTTACAGGCTTCATCCTACCTCCCGCATCCTGTATAATTACACGACCAAATTTAGCAGCATGTTCCTTACTTACTTTATAAGCACTTATTATAGAATCTATCTGTTTTTCACTAGGAACCTCATGAACATGCTGAGAATACCCTGTAAAGCCTAGTAAAAGCAACACCATCAAACTGATAGCTTTAGCTTCCTCCAGTTTCTTAGCCCTTACTTTATCAAGCTTTCTCTTAAGATCGCCAAAGCGCGTATCCTTAGTAAATAATATCCCCATTAAACCTAAATACAGTAAAAAATAACCTATATAGCTAATCCATGTGCCCCAAAAATCATGGTTAACAGATAGTTTTGTTCCTTTTTCATCCGGATCAAATCCTGCCTGGAAAAAGCGATAACCTCTGTAGTCCAGTACATGGTTCATATAAATACGGGTATTAAAAGTGTTATTTTCTTCTTTATCTAATACAGTCACTTTACTTTCAAATGAAGCATAGCTCGATTCTGTACCGGGGTACTTTTCCGCAATAAAATCATTAAGTTTTATATCAAATGGAAGTTCGTAAGTTTTACTGCCATAAATAAGAGTATATTCTAGATTTCCAATTTTTATTGATTGTGGCACTCCCATTTTTTGTTTACCGCCTAAAAGGGTTACATCCTTTTCTACCCCTTCATTTTTAATAGTAACCGTAAGAGCGGCATCTTCTTTAGTTTTATAGTCTCCATTAGATTTGTAAACCATTTTCCCTTTTATAGGAGCATCAGGGAATACAAACTGGGATCCTGCAACATTATAAAGAGACCTGAACATTAATGGCTGTATCGAATCGGCATATACAACGCCCTCCATTCTGTCGGCCATTCGCATAAAATTACCTCCAAAAGCAGAGTTAATAGTGTAAATATCCTGAACAGAATTAATGTTTACCGCACCTTCTGTTGGCTTGTTAAAAGCAAAGAGTATATTGTGAATACTCTGAACCTCGCCTTCTTTAAGGTAATGCTCATGGCGGCCACCGTCTCCGGCTTCTACCATTTTAATATAATTTACACCATCTTTATCTTGAACAATGGTATCTTTAGCGCCAAGTAAAAAATCTTTGTACTCTATAGAAAAAGGAGTTTCGTCAAATTTCTCGTTTATAGAGAAATGATTACTTCCCAGCATTCCTATAAACCAAGGCTTATCACCTTCGGGAGTCATAAGGAGTTCTTTAGAAAAAGTCCTTCTTCTCATCTCTCCCTTATACTCACCGTCTACAAGAACAGTAAGGTATGTTTTATCAGAATAGAAATGATTCTCTGTCTCCCCTTCCCTTATCGGCATCATTCCTTCATAACTGATATAACGTGTAACAAAAGCACCCAGAATAATTAAAATAAAAGAAAGGTGAAGCAGTAATGTAGCCCATTTTTCTTTTTTATGGAGCTGGTAGCGTTTTATATTACCTATAAAGTTAATTATGAAAACAAGCATAATGACTTCAAACCATCTTGCGTTGTAGATATACAATCTTGCAGTTTCTGTATTGTATGCGTCTTCTATAAAAGTGCCTATTCCCATAGCAGCTGCAAAAACTATAAAAAGAACGGCCATTAAGCGTGTAGAAGAAAGGAAGGAGAATACTTTATCCATGTTAGAGTGGAAAATATTGTTTTTAAATTGTTGCAAAAGTACTTAAAACTTCATTTTTAAAGTTTATTTTAACTATTAAAAATTTAAGGAAATTTCTTCCTCATATACTTTTTATAAAGTCTGTTACTTATTTTTGCTTTAAAGCTTTTGTTTTTAATGAGCTTATATCAACTGAAAAACTAAACATTATTAATGAAAAGAATCTATTGTACCTTACTGGTGTGCCTTATGGGGTTTGCATCATTTGCTCAGGAGGCTGAGCCAAACAATCAGGATAAGTTTGACGATTTTATGTACAGGCGCGGCAATGTTTACAGGGCTGCATCAGGAGTACCGGGGCCGGAATACTGGCAAAACGGGGCTGACTATGTAATTGAAGCCGAACTTGATGATGTGAACAACATTTTAAAAGGAAAGCTTACCATGACATATCATAACAACAGTCCGCAGGATTTGGATTTTGTATGGATGTATGTGGAACAAAACCGCTTTACCCCAGATTCAAGAGGTACATTAACAACGCCTATAGCCGGTAACAGATATTCAGGTGATACTGATGGCGGACTTAAAATAAGTAAACTTGCAGCGAACAGTGGCGGAAAAGAATCTAACCGTTACCTGATAACCGATACCAGAATGCAGGTTTTCTTTGATAAACCCATAGCTGCTAAAGGCGGTAAAGGAACCGTTAGTATGGATTTTGAATTTAAAATCCCTCAGGAAGGTATGGACAGGATGGGCCAATACAAAACTAAAGAAGGTGTAACCTACTCTATGGCACAATGGTATCCAAGAGCTGCCGTGTATGATGATGTTGTAGGCTGGAATACCGAACCTTATTTAGGTGCCGGTGAGTTTTATGTTGAATATGGTAATTTCGATTATAAAGTAACCGTGCCTTATAATTATATAGTTGTAGGTTCAGGAGAACTTATTAATCCTAAAGATGTACTAACTAAAGAAGAGGTAAATCGCCTTGAAAAAGCCGCTGCAAGTGATAAGACCGTTTATATTATTTCACCTAAAGAAGCAGGAAATACTTCTGTTACAAGGCCGATTCAAAACGGTAAGCTTACATGGCATTTTAAAATGGAAAATACTCGTGATGTGGCTTTTGCTGCGGCAAAGAACTTTATATGGGATGCGGCAAAAATAAACCTGCCAAGTGGTAAAAAAGCAATGGCGCAGTCGGTTTATACTAAGGAAAGTGACGGAGATAAAGCATGGGGACGCTCTACCGAATATACTAAAGCATCAATAGAACATTATTCTAAAATGTGGTACGAATACCCTTATCCTAATGCGGTAAACGTGGCTTCAAATGCCGGAGGTATGGAGTATCCGGGAGTTTCTTTCTGCCATGCCAGAAGTCGTGAAGCCGATTTATGGGACGTTACCGATCATGAATTCGGACACAATTGGTTCCCTATGATTGTTGGCTCAAACGAACGCCGTTATGCATGGATGGATGAAGGTTTTAATACTTTTATCAACTACTACAGTACAGTTAACTTTAATAATGGAGAATATACATCGGATGTTGCAAAAAGCCGTAATCGTGTAATGTGGTTCAGGTGGAGCGGTAGGGAAAGTGTTTCTACATACCCTGATGTTGCAAAAAGCATGAATCTTGCTTACACTGCTTACTATAAGCCGGCAACAGGCCTTATTATGCTAAGGGAATATATATTAGGGCATGATCGTTTTGACAATGCCTTTAAAACCTATGTAAACAAGTGGGCATTTAAACACCCTCAGCCTTCGGATTTTTACAACTGTATGGAAAATGTTGCCGGAGAAAACCTTAATTGGTTCTGGAAAGGTTGGTTTGTGGGCAATGGCAATGTAAACCTGGCAGTAACCAATGTATCGCAATATGATAACGATTCAACCATAATTACATTTGCTAACAAAGGTGATATTCCTATGCCGGTGGTATTTAAAGTAATTTACGATGACAATTCAACCGAAATAAGAACACTGCCTGTAGAGGTTTGGCAAAGAGGTAACGAATGGAAATACCTTTTAAAATCACCTAAGAAAGTTAAGATTGTTGACATAGACCCCGGAAGGTTTTTACCGGATATTGACGGAACAGACAATTCCTGGATAAAAGAAGAGCAAAAATAACAACATATTAAAGCTGGCATTTTATTATAATGCCAGCTTTATTTTTAATAATTTAGCGACCATGTTAAAAGTAGTCGTTATAGGTTCCGGTAATGTAGCGCAACATTTAATAGCCGTTTTTAAAGAGGCTAAAGGTGTTGAGCTGGTTCAGGTTTTTGCCCGAAATCCGGAGAAGCTGACTCATTTGCTTGAACCTCAAAAAGTAACCGATTCTGCTGATTCCATTAAGGAAGCTGATATTTATATCATTTCTGTAACTGATGATGCTATAGCACAGGTATCTTCCTCCCTGCCCTTTTCAGGAAAGTTAGTTGTACATACTTCGGGAAGTGTAGCTATGGAACAGCTTGATTCAAAAAACAGGCGAGGTGTTTTCTATCCGTTACAGACTTTCTCTAAAAACAAAGAGGTAGATTTCAGTATCATCCCGCTTTGTTTAGAAAGTGAAAGAAATGAAGATTATCACATCTTAGAACAGTTAGCCAATCAGATAACCAAGAGTGTATATAATATAAGTTCGCAACAACGCAAGGCTTTGCACGTTGCTGCCGTTTTTGTTAGCAATTTTGCGAATCACATGTATGCTATAGGAAGTGACATTTGCCAGCAGAATGATATTCCGTTTGATATTTTAAAACCTTTGATTCTTGAAACAGCAGATAAGATTTTATATCTCGATCCCGTAAAAGCACAAACAGGCCCAGCCGTTAGGAATGACAGACAGACTATAGAAAAGCATCTTGATTTTATTACAGACGAAAAACAAAAAGAAATATACAAGTTAATTACGCAATCCATACAAAATGTCAAAAAGCTATAAAGAATTAATGAACGACATTACCACATTTATTTTTGATGTGGACGGAGTTCTTACAGATGGTACCATACATGTAACCCCTACTGGGGAAATGCTTAGAAATATGAATATCCGAGATGGATATGCCATGAAAGCTGCCGTAGAGAACGGTTATACAGTTTGTATTATTTCCGGAGGCAGTAACGAAGGTGTTCGTGTAAGGTTAAGAAATTTGGGCATTACAGACATTTACCTTGGAGTTTCTGACAAAGTAGAAACCTTTGACGAGTTTACAGACATCTATAATATTAAACCAGAACAGGTACTTTATATGGGAGATGATATTCCTGATTACCATGTAATGAAACTGGTAGGCTTACCTACATGCCCGCAGGATGCAGCTCCTGAAATTAAGGAGCTTAGCAGGTATATATCTCACAAAAACGGAGGTACGGGCTGTGTAAGGGACGTTATAGAGCAGGTAATGAAAGTACAGGGTAAATGGATGGAACATTTTAATGCCAAATACGACTAAAATTAAATTAAGAAAACACACAAAACATAAACTTATTTAACCTATAAAATGAAATCAGCCAGACTTATACGATACGGAAACCTATTATTCTTAGCATTTGCCTTTTGTGCTTTTCGCTACGGCTTCTTAGAGCAACAGCAGGGATTAACACTTGCCCTGAATCAGTTGCAGTTTCTTATGCTGGTTTTCTCTTGTGTATGTATTGCTGCAGGAGGCTTTTTAATTAATAATATTATAGACGGTGACAGTGAAATTAATTTTGGTATAAGTGAGGCCAAAGGATATAATCTTTATGCTGCACTTAATATTGTTGGTGTTGGTATTGGTTTTTATTTGTCAAATCTTATTGGCGAGCCCGGATTCGCTTTACTTTTTATTCTAATAGCCGCTACAATGTATTTTTATGCCACAAATCTTAAATATACTATAGTAGTAAATAATCTTATTATAGCCTTATTGGTAGCAGTAAGTATACTTATTGTAGGTATTTATGATTTATACCCAATGATTACTCCTGAAAACCAAACATACCTGGCTACGCTGTTTGGTATTTTTATTGATTTTGCCTTTTTTACATTTGTAATAAGCTTAATAAGGGAAATTGTAAAAAATATAAGGGATGTAAATAAAGATTATAATGCAGGTATTAACACCCTTCCTATTGCTGTAGGAAAAGAAAGAATGGCAAAAATTACTTTTGTTTTATCTTTAATACCAGTAGGGCTTCTACTTTTTTATGCCAATACTTATCTTATTAATGAAAAATCAGCGCTGCTTTATGCGCTAATTTACCTGTTGTTGTTTGTTCTTGGTCCGCTTATTTATTTTATGATAGGATTATGGACAGCTAAAACAGAAAAGGATTTTGACAGGTTAAGCCTTGTCTTAAAAATTGTATTGGCTTTTGCAGCTTTATCTATAGTAGTAATAACTTTTAATATTCAGAACAATGCTTAAGGAAAAATTAAAAGGTTACAATGTTATACTCGCCTCCGGTTCTCCCAGAAGGCAAAAGTTTATGAAAGAACTGGATATAGACTTTGAAATCCGACTCAAGGATGTGGAGGAGGTTTATCCTGAAAATTTACAGGGAGCTGAAATTACAGACTATCTGGCGGAATTGAAAGCCGCTGCCCTACTCGATACGCTTTCTGATAATGATATACTTATAACCAGTGATACAATTGTTTGGCATAACAATAAGGCATTAGGGAAACCAACTGATAAAGATGATGCTTTTACCATGCTAAAAGCTTTATCAGGAAATGTTCACGAAGTAATTACTTCGGTTTGTATAAAAAGTAATAGTAAATCCGTTATTTTTAACGAAACAACCAGAGTATCTTTCAATACCCTTAGTGATGATGAGATAAATTATTATCTTGATAATTACAGGCCTTATGATAAAGCCGGTGCTTATGGCATACAGGAATGGATTGGGCTTGTAGCAATTGCTAAAATTGAAGGCTCGTATGTAAATGTTGTAGGAATGCCGGTTGATAAGGTTTATCAGCATTTAATAACTTTTACTAAATAATACAAAGGCCTAAAGCCTATAAAATTATGCATAAATTATTAAGTTACCTCTTTATATTATGTTGTGCAGTTGGTTATGCACAACAACCTCAAAAACCATCTTCAGTAGAAATATACCATAAAATAGAAAAGCTGAACTTTTTAGGTTCGGCCCTGTATATTGCTGCGCACCCCGATGATGAAAACACACGTCTCATATCCTATCTTTCTAACGAAGACATGGCTCATACTGGCTATTTAGCCCTTACCCGAGGAGATGGCGGACAAAATCTTATCGGTCTTGAATTAAGGGAGTTATTAGGGGTTATACGTACACAGGAACTTATTGAGGCCAGAAAAATAGACGGAGGCGAACAGTTTTTTAGCCGTGCCAACGACTTTGGCTTCTCAAAAGTGCCGAACGAAACCCTACAGATTTGGGATAAGGAAGAAGTGCTTGAAGATATGGTTTGGGTAATACGTAAATTCCAGCCGGATGTTATCATCAATCGTTTTGACCACCGTACACCGGGTTCAACACATGGGCATCATACTTCTTCTGCTATGCTTACACAGGAAGCTTACAGTTTAGCAAATGATCCTCATTATGCAGCAGATCAGCTTGAATATGTAAATACATGGCAGCCTAAACGAGTGTTCTTTAATGTTTCTTGGTGGTTTTTTGGAGGTAAAGAACAATTTGACAAGGCCGATAAATCTAAATATATTAACCTGTCTACAGGTGTTTACTATCCTATGTTAGGTAAATCCAATCAGGAAATTGCCGCCTTAAGCCGAAGCAGGCACCGTTCTCAGGGATTTGGTACAAGCGGAGCACGTGGGGATGATATGGAGTATCTGGAACTTATTAAAGGAAGTAATTTAAAAGACAAACAAAACCTTTTTGAAGGTATTGATACTTCCTGGAACAGAGTTAAAGGTGGTAAAGAGATTGGTGAAGCCGTACAGCAGATACTAAATAATTTTGATTTTAAAAATCCTTCAGCATCTGTTCCTGCATTAACAGCTGTTTATATAAATATAGCAAATATTGAGAATAAACACTGGAAAGAAATTAAGCTAAAAGAGATCAAAGAAATAATCGCAGCATGTAGCGGACTTTTTATTGAAGCTGTAGCTGAAAATCAGTCTGCCACACCGGGTAGTGATATTTCAGTACGCTGGGAGGCGATAAACCGCAGTTCGATTCCTATGGTTTTAAAATATATTAGTGTA
This sequence comes from Flavobacterium alkalisoli, assembly GCF_008000935.1. NCBI lineage: Bacteria > Pseudomonadati > Bacteroidota > Flavobacteriia > Flavobacteriales > Flavobacteriaceae > Flavobacterium > Flavobacterium alkalisoli. The sequence goes on along the minus strand of NZ_CP042831.1, from coordinate 2,970,323 downwards.
TTACCTGAGAATAAAACCTTTATACAGGATTTAGGATTGGATAACAATATAGATCAGGGAAATACAATTTCGGTAACAATACCTAAAACGGCTAATTATACTTCCCCTTATTGGTTAAAGGAAAAAGGAAATAAAGGAATGTATACTGTTAGTGATCAGCAAAATATTGGAATTCCTGATGTTATTCGTGAAATGGAAGTCAGTTTTGTTATTGAGGTTAATGGCGTGGCTATTCCTTTTACAAAAGAGCTTGTATATAAATATACCGACCCTGCTTTTGGTGAAGTTTATCAGCCTTTTGATGTAGTACCTGCCGTAACTACTAAAATAGTAAACAAAGTACAGCTGTTTAAAGACAACAGAAAACAACAGGTACTGGTAAAAATACATGCCGGTAAAGACAATTGTTCAGGTAACCTTGAACTAAGGCTTCCTGATACATGGAGAGTTAACCCTGCTTCTATTCCTTTTGATTTAAAGAATAAAGGAAGCGAAATAACGGTGAGCTTTGAAGTTACTCCACCTATTGAACCGGAAGAGGCAGAAGCTGAAAGTGTTGCTTTAATTGATGGTGCTGAATATAATAAAGAACAGATAATTATAGATTATCCTCATATTGCAAAACAACAAGTGTTAATGCCTTCTATAGCTAAATTCACAAAGGTAGATTTAGAAATTAAAGGACGTAGAATAGCTTATATAATGGGTGCAGGAGACAACGTTCCCGAAAGCCTGAGACAAATGGGATATGAAGTTACCCTGTTAACGCCGGAAGCTATTTCACCTGAAGCATTAGCCGGTTTTGATGCCGTAATTATGGGTATACGCTGTTATAATGTACTTGAGTCATTAGAATTTAAACAACAGGTGCTTTTTGATTATGTGAAGGAAGGTGGTAACATGGTGGTACAATATAATACTACAGGACATTTGTCTATAAAAGATGTAGCTCCATACCCTATCAGGATATCAAGGGACAGGGTAACTGAAGAAGATGCAAAAGTTACGTTTTTAGATCCTTCAAATGCAGTATTAAACCGTCCTAATAAGATAACTGACAAGGATTTTAAAGGTTGGGTACAGGAACAGGGATTATATTATCCGGACGAATGGGCATCGGAATTTACCCCTATCCTATCCTCTCATGATAAAGGGGAATCGCCAAAAAAAGGTGCACTGCTTATAGCGAAGCACGGAAAAGGTTATTATATTTATACCGGCCTGAGCTTTTTCAGGGAGCTGCCTGAAGGTGTTTCGGGGGCTTACAGGCTAATGGCTAATATTATTGCTTTAGGTAAATAACAGGATTTCTGTGTAACAATTAAGTTTGTTATCAGTCCTATATATCGAAGTTAAAAAAGGAATTGTATGAAAGATAATCCGACAAAATGGAAAAAAAGTTATTCGTTGGTGTTGCTGCTTAACGTTATCTACATACTTATTTTTTATTTTATAATGCAAATCTTTACATAGTATGCAGACAATTGACTGGATTATACTTTCGGTTACATTACTCTTCATTGTTGTTTACGGGGTTTTAAAAACCCGAGGAAGTAAAAATGTTGAAGAATTTATACTCGGCAATAACGAAACTCCCTGGTGGACAGTGGGACTTTCTGTTATGGCAACACAGGCAAGCGCCATTACCTTCCTTTCAACACCGGGACAGGCATACCATGACGGTATGGGCTTTGTGCAGTTCTATTTCGGGTTGCCGTTAGCTATGGTTGTAATATGCCTTACATTTATCCCTATATACCATAAATTAAAGGTATTTACGGCCTATGAATTTTTAGAGCAGCGTTTTGACCTTAAAACCCGTTCGTTAGCTTCAATTATTTTCCTTATACAACGCGGACTTGGTACAGGGTTAACAATTTATGCCCCTGCAATTATACTTTCTTCCCTTTTAGGATGGAATCTTAACTTAATGAACTTTATGATAGGTTTATTGGTTATTATATATACCTTTTCGGGAGGTACAAAGGCAGTAAACGTTACCCAAAAACAGCAAATGTTTGTTATAATGACGGGTATGGCAATTACCTTTATTGTATTGCTGAATAATTTACCTGATGAGCTTAGTTTTGGGAATGCCTTACATATTGCAGGTGCTAACGACAAAATGAATATTGTTAATTTTTCATTTGATCCAGGGCAACGTTATACAATATGGAGTGGTATTGCCGGAGGTTTCTTTTTAGCACTGGCCTATTTTGGTACCGATCAGTCTCAGGTACAGCGCTACCTTTCTGGCAAATCTATAAGAGAAAGCCAAATGGGGCTTATCATGAACGGGTTACTGAAAGTACCTATGCAGTTCTTTATCCTGCTTATTGGTGTTATGGTTTTTATATTTTTCCAGTTCCACTCTGCCCCACTGCACTTTAATCCAAACAACGTAAAAGCATTACAGGAATCACAGTATAAAGACGAATATAACGGACTTGAAAGGCAGTTGGATAATCTTGCTGATGAAAAGAAAGAAATCAGTATGCTTTATGTAAATCAGCTTAATCAGGATTACGATAATAAGGAGCTTCATAATAAAATGATTGCTCTTAATACGAGAGAAAAAGATCTAAGGGATAAAGCGAAGGAACTGATTAAAAAAGTAAACGAAAAGGCAGAAACCAATGATAAGGATTATGTCTTCCTGTACTTTATACTTAACTTTTTACCAAAGGGTCTTATCGGATTATTGCTTGCAGTAATATTCTCAGCTGCAATGTCATCATCCGCGTCAGGACTTAATGCCCTTGCCTCTACCACAGCTATAGATATCTACAAACGAAACGTAGGTAATAAATCGGAAAAACATTATGTAAATGCTACTAAGTTTTTTACTCTTCTATGGGGTATAGTAGCCATATTATTTGCCTGTGTAGGTACATTGTTTGAAAACCTTATTCAGCTGGTAAACATTATAGGTTCTATTTTCTACGGAACGGTATTAGGTATATTCCTTGTAGCATTCTATATTAAATACATAAAGGCTGAAGCCATATTTTGGGGTGCTTTAATTACTCAGGCTGTTGTTATTTACATATGGTACGAATATGCCCGTGTAGATGCAATTGGTTATTTATGGTTAAACTTTATAGGTGCCATGTTAACAATTGTACTATCGTTTATGTTGCAGCCATTGTTTAATAAACCAAAGCAGGAAGAAACTATATAAAATAAAAAAGCAGGCTTTTAGCCTGCTTTTTTATTATTTGATTACTCAGATTATTTTCTGCTCCATTCAAGAATAGAGTCTTTATTCATTTTTACATAATCAAAGTTGTTAGCTTTTTCAGCTCCTGCAAGAGATTGTTTAGCAGTTTCTATAGCTCCCTTCTTATCCCCCATTTTAGCCTGGATAAGCGATTTTTGTCTTAAGATATAATAAGGAACATCTTGTCCTTGTGGCGTTTTCGCAATAGCGTTATTAACCCAGTCAAGAGCTTTGTTCATATCAGCGTCAGACTGATAATAGTACTGCGCAGCTGCAAAGTAGTCACTTGCAGATGGCCCAGCCATAGCTGTTTCAATACTCTTAATAGCTACTTTTTTAGTAGGTACTTCAAATTTAAGCGTAACTTTAGTTCTTTCCCAAGAAAGCTCAAGATTAGCATAATCGTTATCTAAGTCGGCAATATTTAAAGTAAATGTCTCAACGTTTTTAGATAAGAACTCAGGTTTTACAGTAGCTCTTAAAGCCTCTTTGTTCTCGTCCCATTTTTCAGGAAGTCCCCAGTTATTAGTGTCTTTATAGAAAATAATATCCCAGCTGTCTGCTTTTGGTAAAGTATATAAAGCATACTCACCTTTAGGAAGGGTTTTACCTGCAATAACTACATCTTCGCTAAAAGAAATTAAAGTATTAGCGTTAGCCCCTGTTCTCCAAAGTTTTCCGAAAGGAACTAATTCTCCGTAAACTGATCTTCCTCTTGCACTTGGGCGGGAATAATCAATTTTAACATCTGTAAGACCTACAGTCTGTTCAATTTTAGCATTAGGGCTGGCCATTGGTGTGCGTACCTGTGCTGTTCCGGTTAAGCAACCCAGCACTATAGCTCCTGCAATAAGTAGTTTTTTCATTGTGAGTCTGATTTTTTATAGAAATATATACTGCGAAATTAATCAATAACTGTTTTACGAGTGTTAAAAAATACTAAAAATAGCGATGAACAAACCTTAAATTTCCCTTGTGTTTCCTAACTTCACGCAACATTTAAAAGTTTTAGATTTGTATACACTACACAAAAAACAAAATTTACCCGTAAGCTTACAGGAAGCCTGGGACTTTATTTCCACTCCCAAAAACCTTGCCGTAATTACGCCTCCCTCAATGGGATTTGTAACTTTATCAGGTGACGACAGAAAAATGTTTGCCGGACAGATTATCCATTATACCATTACTCCCTTGTTAGGTTATAAAATGGAATGGATTACAGAGATAACTCACGTGCAAGACAAACAGTTTTTTGTAGACGAGCAGCGCTATGGCCCCTATAAATTTTGGCATCATAAACATTTCCTGAAAGAAATTCCGGGAGGGGTTGAAATGGAAGATATAGTACATTACAAAATTCCTATGGGAATTTTAGGTAAAATGGCTCATCCTATCTTAGTAAAACCTAAGCTGGAGGAAATTTTTGAATACAGGAAAAATAAATTAATTGAACTTTTTGGTGAATTTAAAGGATAAGGAACAGAAATGAATATATTTTGGTTTAGAAGGGATTTACGCATAGAAGATAATACAGGCTTATATGAAGCCTTAACATCAGGAGAGGAAGTACTCCCTATTTTTATTTTTGATCCTAATATTCTTGAAGAATTGCCTAAAGATGATGCCAGGATTACTTATATTCATCAGTTATTGGAACAGATAAATACAGAACTTAAAAAGCATAATAAATCGTTAGCGGTGTTTTATGATACTCCGGAAAAAGTATTCAAAAAATTACTTTCAGAAAATGATATTGAGGCTGTTTTTACCAATCATGATTATGAGCCTTATGCTTTAAAAAGAGATAAACAAATACTTCAATTATTACAGGATAATAATGTTGATTTTAAATCTTTTAAAGATCAGGTCATTTTTGAAAAAGATGAAGTAGTTAAAGATGATAGTGACCCGTATGTGGTTTACACTCCTTACATGAAAAAATGGAAAGAGAAGTTTACCGTTAAGGATGTAAGGCAACATCATCCGGAAGAGAAATTATCTGAATTAACACCACACTCCTATCCTTTTTTAGAACTTAAAGATTTAGGTTTTACGGAAAGTAACATTAAGGTAAAACCTTACACCGTTACCCCTACGCTTGTAGATAATTATGAAGATACCAGAAATATTCCCTCTATAGACGGGACCTCTTATTTGAGTCCTCATTTAAGGTTTGGTTCTGTAAGCATCAGGGAATTGGTTAAAAAAGCCCTTGAAAGCAAAAACGGAACATTTTTAAATGAGCTCATATGGAGAGAGTTTTTTATGCAGATATTGTGGCATTTCCCGGAGACAATAAATAAAAGTTTCCGTCCAAAATATGATAATATCAAATGGAGAAATAACGAAAAGGAATTTAAGGCATGGTGTGAAGGGAAAACAGGTTATGCAATGGTAGATGCCGGTATGCGTGAACTTAATACTACCGGTTACATGCATAACAGGGTTAGAATGGTTGTTGCCAGTTTTTTATGCAAACATCTGCTTATTGACTGGCGTTGGGGTGAGGCCTATTTTGCTGAAAAACTATTAGACTATGAACAGTCCAGTAATGTAGGTAACTGGCAGTGGGCAGCCGGAAGTGGAGTTGATGCTGCTCCTTACTTTAGGGTATTTAACCCGACAGAACAGGCCAAAAAGTTTGATGGAGATTTTAAGTATATAAAGAAATGGGTGCCTGAGTTTCAGGAGTTAGACTACAGGCCTATTGTAGATCATAAAGAAGCGAGGGAAAGGGTTTTGAAAGTTTATAAAGAAGCTGTTCAATAATGTTTGTGCAACAACAAACTTTAAATAAATTTGTGCTGCAAACAATTTATAACCAACCCCATGATTACATACAACCCTAAAGAGTGGTTTTCTTTTATATTCCGATTTCATAAGGGAGATACTTTCAGGAAGTTATTACCTATAATGCTGGGTATTGCAGCCTATTCTTTTATCATAGCCTATTTAGAACTGGAATATTGGCAACTTTCTGAATTAAGCCATGTAAAGAATATTACGGTAATGCATACCCTATTGGGTTTTGTAATATCCTTATTGCTTGTGTTCAGGACAAATACTGCCTATGATCGCTGGTGGGAAGGCCGTAAAGCATGGGGTGCATTGGTTAACAATAGTCGTAATTTGGCCATTAAAGTAGCTGTAATGATTAAAGCTAAAGAAGACAAGGAGATTTTCAGGAAACTTATACCTGCATATTCTTCTGTATTAAACCTGCATTTAAAGAATGCTGATATAAGCCATGAACTTTTTGAGGATGCTATACTTGCCGCAGATCATTACAAGCATAAACCCAATCAAATAGCTAAAACCATAATAGCAAAAGTGAATGAGCTATATGAGCAGGGAAAAATTACAGGCGACCAGCTTATCGTATTAAATGCAGAAATACAATCACTAACAGATATTTGCGGAATTTGTGAAAGGATTAAAAACACTCCTATTCCCTATTCTTACAGTGCCTTTATAAAGAAGTTTATTTTTATATATGTTATGACACTTCCTTTCGGATATGTTTTTATGTTAGGCTATCTGGTAATACCTGTTGTAACTATAATATTTTATGTGCTGGCAAGTTTGGAGCTTATCGCAGAAGAAATTGAAGATCCGTTTGGTTATGATCCAAATGACCTACCTACTGCAAAACTGGCAGAAATGATACAAAAAAACGTCGAGGAGCTTATTTACTAGTAATTTTAGGTCATTCTTAACAAAAAGAAGTTCTTCAAATTCCTAATATTACACTTTAAAAAAATATTTATGGAAGAAGATAAAAAACATGAGGGCACAACTAAATCAAGTGATAATGTAGATAACAACGCGCATTATGACAAGTCAGGTGAGCCAACAAGGGAAGATTTCAGAGACGAAAAAGACAGTATAAACGACTGGTTTGCAGAAAAAAACCGATCAGGCAGACACAGATAATTAATAATTTTCTGCAAGGCTGGTTAGTAATTCCGGCCAGGCTACTTCCCCATAGTTTTTACCTAATCGTACAATTATAAGATCTTTAGAAGGGTATACATAGATAAACTGCCCTAAAAGCCCTTTTGCCATATAACTGCCTCCGGAAGAAAGCCACCATTGGTATTTGTAATAATCAACATTCCCCAATCCAGTATCGGGTTTTGTAGATTCCTCTACCCAATTTTCTGATACAATCTGTTTACCGTTCCAGTTTCCTTTATTAAGGTATAATCTTCCTATTTTAGAGAAATCCCTTGCTCTTGCATTAATACAGCAAAAGGTTTTTTCCAAACCGTTTTTCTCCCTGTCCAGGCTCCAGGAAGCATCATATTCCATACCAAGTGGTTTCCATATTTTTTCATCAAGATATTCGGTAATTGTTTCTCCTTTTAAAGAGCGCTCTAAAACCAAACCTAATAATTGTGTATCACAACTGCTGTATGAAAATTCTGTTCCGGGCTCACGTTCAGGTTTCATTTTACTTAAAGCTTTCCTCAAATCAGTACCATAATAATAGGTAGCCGCATCCCCAAAAGGGTTTATATAGCTTTCTTCACACTTAATTCCGCTTGACATTTGTAATAAGTGTTTTATGGTAACTTTTTCAAGCCCGTTATCCTTAAGTTCAGGAACATAATTAACAACCGGTTCATCAACCGATTTTATAAAGCCGTCATCCAGAGCACACCCTATAAGTATTGAAGTTACCGATTTTGCCATAGAAAACGATGCTATAATCGACTCCTGCTCATACCCATTAAAATACTTTTCGTACTGAATTGTATCGTTTTTGATAATCAAAAAAGCTACTGTTTTATTATCAGCAAGAAAATCATCAAAAGCAACTTCACTTCCGTTGTAATTAATTTTCTTAGGAACCTTTGCTTTGTCCTGCTCTGTTGTATAGTAATGAAACACTATTGAATCATTTACAAGAGGACGTGAAGGAAATATTTTATAATCGGTAATATTTGCAAGATTGTAGTATACAAAACGTCCGACTTTGCAGGAAACACAACATAATGTTAAAAATAGTAAACTGAGAATGATTGGTAACTTTTTCATTAACTTGGGGTAAATTAGAAGACAAATATGCTTAAAAATAAATTATCTGTACGGGAAATCCAAGATAAAGATGTAAAACTAATTGCTGATTACTGGTTTAAAGCTAATAAGGAATATCTTATTAATATGGGGGTTGATATAGAAAAGCTTCCTGCCAGAGAAGATTTTACTGCAATGCTTCAAACACAGCTTACACTGCCCTATGAAGAAAAGAAAGTATACGGAGTAGTATGGTGTGTGAATGATGAACCTATAGGGCATAGTAATTTAAACCCATTAACTTACGGAGATCATGGTTTTATGCATTTACATATTTGGAATACTGATTACAGGAATAATGGTTATGGTGTAGATTTTATAAAAATGACCCTGCCCTACTATTTCGATAATATAAAACTTAAAAAGGTGTATTGCCAGCCCAACGCCTTTAACCCTTCCCCGAACAGGAGTTTGGAAAAAGCAGGTTTTAAACTCGTAAAAGAGTATGTTACAACTCCCGGCTCCATCACGTTTGAACAGGTAGTGAAGTTATGGGAAATTAAAGCAGAAATAAAATAACGGCTTTTACGTTGTTACACTTTAATACTTATTGACTTATTTTTTATTAATTTGTATTGGCTAATTTTTAGGCATGTTAATTGCTTACACTATTTTAGTTCAAAAAACATATTATGAAATACCTTGTTATACTATTCCTTTTTTTATGCATTAGCCCTAAGGTTATGGCCCAGGGTGGTGATAAGCCGCAGGGAGGTATAGCTATCCCTAGGGAAAAGGATCCTCAGGTATCTCCGGAACCTTCCAAAGAGGATAATACACCAAGTATGTTTACCATAAAGCCCCCTAAAAAAGAGCTTGACCCGCGTTTTCAGATTGGTGTGGATAAGACTGATACTTCTCCCATGATTATTGAAAAGCAGTATGCAGATTCCGGTGAAAACTACGAAGACCGCGTAAAAATCAGACAGCAGGGAGAATCGAGTGAAGCCTATAAAGGGAATCAGTTTTTAGGTGAAATACGTACAAAGTCTGAATATATAAATTCCTACGTTGCTGACTTTGGTCTTCAGGATGGTGACAGAATTAGGGTCTGGATAAACGATCATATTGTAATAAGCGACTTTGTTCTCACCAATAACTCATCGGCTATTCAAATAAGACTACAGCCCGGATTCAATAAAATTGAATTTGAAGCACTAAATCAGGGAACAACAGGACCAAATACAGCAGACATCAGAATCGTAGATGACCAAAAGAATGTTCTTCATTCAAGTCAATGGAATCTTGCTACAGGATTCAGAGCTAAGGTAGTTGTTGTAAAAGAGGATGCTAACGAAGGAACAAACGTTTCTAAAGAATAGATAATATTATTAAGCATAAAAAAGCCCAAACATTACGTTTGGGCTTTTTCTTTATTATTTAGCATACATGCTTTTTCTTAATTCTTTTACTTTATCGTCATCAAGATAATCATCAAACGACATGTAACGGTCTATTACTCCGTTTGGTGTTATTTCAAGTACCCTGTTAGCTACAGTTTGGGCAAACTCGTGGTCATGTGTTGTAAACAATACAGATCCCTTAAAGTTTTTAAGTGAGTTGTTAAATGCAGTTATCGACTCAAGATCAAGGTGATTTGTAGGTTCATCAAGCATTAATACGTTAGCTCTAAGCATCATCATTCTTGAAAGCATACAACGAACTTTTTCACCTCCCGAAAGTACTCTTGAAGATTTAAGAGCCTCTTCTCCACTGAAAAGCATTTTACCAAGAAATCCGCGGATATAAACTTCATCACGCTCTTCCTCTGTAGTAGCCCACTGGCGTAACCAGTCAACCAGGTTTAGATCGGTATCAAAAAACTCATGATTTTCTACCGGAAGGTATGATTGAATTGTTGTTACACCCCATTCAAATTTACCGCTGTCCGGCTGCATATTACCGTTAATGATTTCATAGAAAGCAGTTGTAGCACGAGAGTCTCTTGATACTACTACTATCTTATCACCTTTTGCCATATTCAGGTCAAGGTTTTTAAATAAAACCTCACCTTCAACAGAAGCGCTAAGTCCCGAAATGTTTAATATCTGGTCACCGGCTTCACGTTCCTGATCAAAAATAATTGCAGGATATCTTCTGCTTGATGGTTTAATATCGTCAACTTTAAGCTTTTCAAGCATTTTTTTACGGCTGGTAGCTTGTTTAGATTTAGCCACGTTAGCACTAAAACGCATGATGAACTCCTGAAGTTCTTTTTTCTTTTCTTCGGCTTTCTTGTTTTGCTGTGCTCTTTGCTTAGCTGCTAACTGGCTAGATTCATACCAGAAAGTATAGTTACCGGAATAATGGTTGATTTTGCTAAAGTCGATATCCGAAATATGTGTGCAAACAGCATCAAGAAAGTGACGGTCGTGAGATACAACGATTACTGTATTATCGTAGTTAGCAAGGAAGTTTTCAAGCCATGATATTGTTTCAAAGTCAAGGTCGTTGGTAGGCTCATCCATAATAAGAACGTCCGGGTTACCAAATAGTGCCTGAGCTAAAAGGACACGAACCTTAAGTTTGTTATCCATATCTCCCATTAATGTATAATGGTGCTCATCGCCTATACCTAAACTTGATAAAAGTGCTGCAGCATCAGAATCGGCATTCCAGCCATTCATTTCTTCAAAAATAACCTGAAGCTCACCTACCCTTTCACCATCCTTATCAGAAAAGTCAGGTTTAAGGTAAATTTCATCCATTTCTTTTTTAACCGAAAAAAGCTGTGTATTACCCATCATCACTGTTTCAAGAACGGTATGCTCATCAAACATATTGTGATTCTGGTTAAGTACAGACATACGTTTGCCCGGCTCAAGAAATACATGACCCGATGTAGGATCTACGTCTCCTGCTAATATTTTTAGAAAAGTGGATTTACCGGCACCATTTGCGCCAATGATACCATAACAGTTACCTTGGGTAAAAGAAGTATTTACTTCGTCGAATAATATCCTTTTACCAAACTGAACCGATAAATTTGAAACTGAAAGCATTTTAAAAAATTTTTGCAAAAGTAAGAAAAATAAAGAACTATTAGGTCTATTAAGAGTAATATAACAAGCCTAATATTTTTAACTGTCCTTTAACAATATATGAAGATGAGAAAAAATATTTTTGTTAAAGTACGGAAAAGACGCAATGAAACTATTAAGAAAAAAATTACTACTGCTTCTTGTCTTTTCGTTATCACTTGCCTCATGCGGCAATGGTGATAACTATGAAGCATATTTTGGAGGCGAAGTATCCAGCCCCCAGTGCAGGTATATCCTTTTCTGTCGCAATAATAAAGTTATAGATACTTTACCTCTTGATGAAAAGAACAGATTTTTTGTAAAATTTGATTCTCTTACCCCTGGACTTTACAGTTTTAAAAACGAACCTGATTTTCAATACGTCTACTTCGATAAGAACGACAGTATTATGGTTAATATAAATGCCAGATACTTTGATGAATCTTTAGTGTTTAGCGGCCGAGGTAACGAGAAAAACAATTTCATGATGGAGCTTTTCCTTATGAATGAAAAAGACCGTACCAAATCTGCAGCCATATATGATTACAATCTAAAAGATTTTATGCGCACGATAGATTCGGTAAACGTAAAAAGAACATCGTACTATATTGCAGAAAAACAAAGAATTGGCTGGAACGATGATTTTGATTTTTATGCCAAATCAAGAGTTGAGCTTAATTACTACACCAAAAGGGAATACTATCCTTATATTCACAAAAGACATACCGGTGAAGATGTTAGGAACCATATGCCAGATGATTTTTATGACTTCAGGAAAGATGTAGCGCTTGATGATCCGCGACTAACGAACTACTCCCCATTTATGAGATATGTAACAGCAATGATAAATAATATTGCTCAGGATAAATATCAGGACACAGCAAAAAGAGATTCGTTAGAGATAAACATTATTAAGCTTAATGTCGCCGATTCAGTCTTTACCAACCAATCTGTGAAAAATCAGGTTTTAAACACCCTAGCCTTTAATTACCTGCTTGAAGACCAGAATATGATCAATAATCAGGCTTTCCTTAAACGTTATGATGAGCTTTGTACCGATGACAGCGACAGTAATGAGATAATGCGTATTGGTAAGGCTGTAAGTAATTTAAAAACCGGAAATAAACTCCCTGAAATTACTCTGGTAGATTCTTATGATAATCACGTAGACATCAATAATAATATCGATAAGGAAACGGTTATTTTCTTTTGGAGTAGTTGTTCAAATAACCGAACAGAATTAGTTCACAATAAAGTAAATGCTTTACAACTGCAACATCCTAATGTAAACTTTATTGCTGTTAATATAGACGAAGATGCCGAGTGGAAAAAATCGATTAAAGAGTATGATTTTAAAAGCACCTGCCAATTAAGGGCTTCCGATTTCAGGGCGTTAAAAGACAAATGGGTGCTTACTAAAATAAACCGAACAATTATACTGAATCCTGACGGCACCATTAAAAATGCCTTTACCAATTTAATGGATTCCAACTTTAGTCAAAACCTACAGTAATTACCGTATTGGTATCCAGATTTCTTCTTCAGATTCATCACTGTTATTCTTATACTTTTCTCCTAAAACCTCAAAATGCGGACGATTATCTAATTGATAACCCGACTGCGGTAGCCATTCCTGTAAAATATAGCCCATCACCTCTGCTCCTTTCGCAGAACTCCCTCTGTAATTGAATACGGCATATTGTCCTTCCGGTAATGTAAACATTTGCATACCTTCAGGTACTTCATTAAAATCAGTAACTTCCACCAAAGCCCATTTAGTGAATTCAGTAGTAGGATTAAATTGAGAAAAGAAATTCTCACTGTAAACCTGTAGCGAATACAAATCGTTGCTAATAGCGTTAGCGATTTCTTTTCGTCTCGGCATAAAGCTACGCCATAGCTCAGCTGTTTTATTATCAGCGAATGACATGTTTAAGCTTAAACCAACCAGTTTTTTATATGGTATTAATTTTATTGAAGGAATCATATTCAAAATTAAGCAGAAGAGATTATTTAAACTACGAAATAAAAAGATTAGCTTTTGATAAAATAGTATATTAAAAAAATTAACACTTAAATTAATAAAAATGTATTTTTGATAGAACCAATAAATTAAAAATGTAATTATGGAATCTAAACTAGGTAATCCGGCTCCGTTAGGCCTTATGGGCTTTGCAATGACAACAATCCTTCTTAATATACATAATATCGGCTTTTTTCCTTTAAGCGCTGTTATACTGTCTATGGGAATTTGCTATGGCGGACTGGCACAGATAATTGCAGGAATATTATCCTTTAAAAAAGGAAATACCTTTGCAGGAACAGCCTTTACATCTTACGGATTCTTTTGGTTATCATTAGTAGCAGTATGGTTATTACCTGGCCTAAATATGGAAGTTGCACAAGCTACCCCACCTGATTTCTTAGGTTTGTACTTGGCTTTATGGGGAATTTTTACTGCATTTTTATGGGTTGGGACCTTTGGAAAAAGTAAAGTTCAGCAGTTTGTATTTTTTTCATTAACCATACTGTTTTTCCTTTTATCCATTTCGCTATGGACAGGAAACGGAACTATACATAAAATAGCAGGCGTAGTGGGTGTACTATGCGGAAGTAGTGCTTTCTACCTTGCAATGGCAGAGTTACTTGAAGAAGTAAAAGGTAAAAGGATTTTGCCTTATTAAGTAATTTTAATCAGGCTATACAAATAACTCCTAACCTCTTCTTGAATAGAAATGAGTATAAAATTTATTATGTTTAATTGACTCAATAACATCATGTAATTTTTTACAATGATAATCTATACTCGCTAATGATTGGAGATTAATTATTGTTGGGATTGAAGCAATACTATGTCTATCAGAAGACTTATTAATTTCTCTATAGAATATCATATCTTTAAAAATATTTCTATTGTAGTAATCCCTTGTATATAGCAAAATACTCATTGTTAACTGTAAAATGTAATCTCCGTATTCAATTGCTTCTTCTCTTGAAGGAATATAACCCTGATGAATTACTTTATTCCTAAATTCAATCCATTTATTAGCTATAATAAATTTTGTCTCTCCAAATTCATACATCTGCAATACATAAAAAGCTCCAAGCTGTCTTTCAGACTGCTTACTTATTAATTTCCAAGAAGAGGTAAACGTTTTAATATCTACATTTCTATTTATTGATAATGCCTTTATATAAAACTCAATAAATCGTTCAAATGAACTTGCTATAGTGGACACACTTTCTTTGCTATAACCATCTATCAACGCCATAACTCCATAATCAAATAAAAATTCAAATTTTTCATTTTGAAATTGCACGGTTGTTGTATGCCCTTTTTCACAGTATAGTGTATAAATATTATCATTATTGATCTCAATATTTCGATCCACGAATTTATCTTTCAAATTATTATAAGATTCTTTTGTTTGGTCAGTCTCATCAAAGCATTTGTAACAGAAAGAAGATAATACTATTTTCATTATAATTTTTTTCTACTAAAATAATTTATTCTTTAGAGTTTTCTCAATTGATTTTAACAATTTCTTACTCTTGCCTCATTTAAAAAATACCTTTAAAATCAGTATCTTTGCGTTTTGCACAAATTTGCTATGCTAAACGAAGATACTATTGAAGTACTGGGTGCACGCGCCCATAACCTTAAAAATATAGATGTTTCCATTCCCCGCGAAAAACTTGTTGTTATAACAGGGCTTTCAGGCTCGGGAAAAT
Source organism: Flavobacterium alkalisoli (assembly GCF_008000935.1). Taxonomy (NCBI): domain Bacteria; kingdom Pseudomonadati; phylum Bacteroidota; class Flavobacteriia; order Flavobacteriales; family Flavobacteriaceae; genus Flavobacterium; species Flavobacterium alkalisoli. Next base: position 2,955,272 of record NZ_CP042831.1, on the reverse strand, counting down.
CATCACTTGCTTTTGATACCATTTATGCCGAAGGGCAGCGCAGGTACATCGAGACCTTCTCTGCTTATGCACGTCAGTTTCTAGGCGGACTGGAACGCCCAGATGTAGATAAAATTGACGGGTTATCTCCGGTTATTGCCATAGAACAGAAAACCACAAGTAAGAGTCCGCGCTCTACAGTAGGGACCATTACCGAGATTTACGACTTTTTGAGGCTATTATATGCCCGCGCCGGTGAAGCATACAGCTATGTTACCGGAGAAAAAATGGTTAGCTACAGCGACGACCAGATCAAGGAACTTATTGTTGAAAAGTTTAACGGTAAACGCATTACAATCCTTGCTCCTATTGTTCGTGCACGTAAAGGGCATTATCGTGAATTATTTGAGCAAATTTCTAAACAGGGCTTTCTTAAAGTTCGTGTTGACGGCGAAATAAAAGACATAGAAAGCGGTATGAAACTGGACCGCTACAAAACCCACGATATAGAAACGGTTATAGACCGTATGCAGGTTGATACCAGTGCCGATTTAGATAAGCGCCTTAGCGAAAGTATTAAAACAGCGATGTATCATGGTGACGACGTGATGATGGTTATAGAGCATGATACCAATGAGGCACGTTATTACAGTCGTAACTTAATGTGTCCTACCTCGGGTATCTCCTACCCTAATCCAGAACCGAATAACTTTTCTTTCAACTCCCCTAAAGGAGCTTGTGATAATTGTAATGGTTTAGGAACCGTAAACGAAATCAACCTTAACAAAATAATACCTAACCCTAAACTATCCATAAAACAGGGAGGTTTTGCCCCTCTTGGAGAATATAAAAATTCATGGATATTCAAACAGCTTGAGGTAATAGGTGAAAAATTCGGGTTTAAGCTTACTGATACGATAGAAACCATTCCTGCTGAGGCAATGGATATGATAATGAACGGCGGTAAGGAAAAATTCACTATCAATTCTAAAACACTGGGTGTTAACCGTGAATACAAAATTGATTTTGAAGGTATTTCCAGCTTTATCAAAAACCAGTATGACGAGAGCGGATCTTCTTCTATTAAACGTTGGGCGAAAGATTTCATGGACGAAGTGGAGTGCCCTGTTTGTAATGGTACACGACTTAAAAAAGAATCACTATACTTTAAAATAGACAATAAGAATATAGCGGAACTTTCATTAATGGATGTATCAGACCTTGCAGAATGGTTTGAAAATCTCGATGAAAGACTTTCGGAAAAGCAAAAGGTAATTGCTTCGGAAATCGTTAAGGAAATCAAGGCCAGATTAAGTTTTCTTCTGGATGTGGGCCTTAATTATCTTGCTCTTAACCGAAGCTCTAAATCGCTTTCTGGTGGTGAGGCACAACGTATAAGGCTTGCAACACAAATAGGCTCTCAGCTTGTAGGGGTGTTGTATATCCTGGATGAACCGAGTATAGGTCTGCATCAGCGTGATAATGAAAAACTTATCCATTCACTGGAACAGCTAAGGGATATAGGTAACTCTGTTATCGTGGTAGAGCACGATAAAGACATGATAGAGCGAGCTGATTATGTTATCGATATTGGCCCTGCTGCCGGCCGTTTTGGCGGACAGATTGTTAGTAAAGGTACTCCTGCAGAACTTTACAAGGAACATACGTTAACTGCGGCTTACCTAAACGGTGAAAAACAGATTGAGGTTCCTAAGAAGCGTCGTGAAGGAAACGGAAAAACCATTAAACTAACCGGAGCAAGCGGTAATAACCTTAAAAATGTTACAGTAGAGTTTCCGTTAGGTAAGCTTATTTGTGTTACAGGTGTTTCGGGCAGTGGTAAATCTACCCTTATTAACGAAACCCTATACCCTATTCTTAATACCCATTTCTTTAATGCGGTAAAAAAACCACAGCCTTATAAAAAGATTGAAGGGCTTGAAAATATTGATAAGGTAATTGATATAGACCAGTCTCCTATCGGGCGTACACCAAGATCTAACCCTGCTACCTATACCGATGTGTTTTCTGAAATCCGCAGGCTGTTTACACAAACACCGGAAGCAATGATTAGAGGTTACAAGCCGGGCAGATTCAGCTTTAATGTTAGCGGCGGTCGTTGTGAAACCTGTGAGGGATCGGGACTTAGGGTTATTGAAATGAACTTCCTTCCAGATGTTTATGTAGAGTGTGAAACCTGCCAGGGTAAACGCTTTAACCGTGAAACGCTTGAAATACGCTATAAAGGCAAATCAATATCAGATATACTTGAGATGACAGTGGATGAAGCTGTTCCGTTTTTTGAGAATATCCCTAAAATATACCGTAAAATTAAAACCATACAGGATGTAGGTCTAGGATATATTACCTTAGGACAGCAAAGCACTACCCTATCAGGCGGTGAAGCACAGCGTATTAAACTGGCTACAGAACTTTCTAAAAAAGACACAGGTAATACCTTCTACATACTGGATGAGCCTACCACAGGCCTTCATTTTGAGGATATAAGAGTATTGATGGAAGTTATTACAAGATTGGTAAACAAGGGTAATACTGTTCTTATTATAGAACATAATATGGACGTTATTAAACTTGCCGACTATATCATAGATATTGGTTATGAGGGCGGTAAAGGCGGAGGCCAGCTCGTTGCTAAAGGTACACCGGAAGAAATAATAAAGAATAAGAAAAGCTATACTGCAAAATTCCTTAAAAAAGAGCTATCTTAGTTCTATACCTAAAAATATAAATTGTTGCTATGTCAAAAGAACATTACGAAAATGAAGACGACAAAATTCTAGAAGGCTTAAAACAAAAACCATGGAGTGAAATAAGAAGTAACGACTCCTGGGTAATCTTCAAGGTAATGTCAGAATTTGTAAACGGATTTGAATCGATGGCTCGTATAGGTCCCTGTGTTTCAATTTTCGGTTCTGCCAGGACAAAATCAAGTGACAAATACTATCAGTTAGCTGAAAGGATTGCCGAAAAAATTTCTAAAGCAGGTTATGGTGTTATAACAGGTGGTGGCCCCGGTATTATGGAGGCAGGAAATAAAGGCGCCGCTAAAGGGATGAGTCCTTCTGTGGGTCTTAATATAGAACTTCCTTTCGAACAGCATTTTAACCCTTATATAGACCAGGATAAGAACCTTAACTTTGATTACTTTTTTGTTAGAAAAGTAATGTTTGTTAAGTACTCTCAGGGATTTGTGGTTATGCCCGGGGGCTTTGGAACTCTGGACGAAATGTTTGAGGCCATTACACTTATACAGACAAAAAAGATTGCCAAATTCCCTATTATACTTGTAGGTACTGAGTTTTGGGGCGGATTAATGGACTGGATTAAAACTGTTTTGATAGAAAAATATTTTAACGCAAGTCCTGAAGACCTGAAACTTATAAAACTCGTAGATACTGAAGATGAAGTTCTTGAGGTTATAGATACTTTCTATAAAAAATATAACCTTAGCCCTAACTTCTAATCTTAATTGATGAGTTTTAACTTTTTTACAGGCAACCAGTTGCAATAATTCTCATCTTTTTAAGTAAATATTAATGCATGCATAGTTTGTAGTACGCATGTAAATCCTATTTTAGTGATATTGATTAGTAATTAATTTAAGCCATACCTTTGAAAAGTAAATTCGGGATCTTACTTCTTTTATTTCTGATTTTTTCATCAGTTTCCCATGCACAGCATCTCAATAAAATGAATGTTGAACTGGACTATGAAAATAAGGTCCTTAAAGTAAATCAGGAAATTACTTTTTATAACGAGTCTCAGGATACCTTAAGAGAATTTATCCTTAACGACTGGAATAATGCTTATTCAGACAAAACCACTCCCCTTGGCAAGCGCTTTTCAGATGAATTTGTAAGATCATTTCACAGGGAAAAAGATGAAAACCGAGGAAAGACAACAATATACTCCATAACAAACCAGTATGGCGTTCAGCTAAAAAGAAAAAGGCCTGAAGAAAATCCTGATTTACTTGATATACAATTAATTAAACCCATTTACCCAAATGAAAAGTTTACAATAAATATTGTATATGACGTTAAGCTTCCAAATGACAAATTTACCCGCTACGGATATGACAATAACGGTAACCTAATGCTTAAGGACTGGTACCTTACCCCTGCCCGTATTGAAAACGGAAAGTTTGTAAAATACAGTAACGAAAACCTTGATGATATAGCAAATACTTTTTGCGACTATCAGCTCACTCTTACCACTCATAATAAGCTTACGATAAGTACCGATTTATATCAGGGAAATGTTACGCCTACTGATGATGGTGAAAAATATTTCTTTATAGGTGAAAATCGTGCCGGTTTCAGCATGATAATCCAACAGCAAAATAATTTTAATGTTTATAACAGCTCCTCTGTAATTGTAGAAACAAACCTGATTGATAGCAGGGTTACCGATTATCAAAAAGCCCACCTTATTGATAATATTATCAAATTTACCAACGAAAATCTGGGTAGTTATCCTAACGGAAAAATAGTAGTTAGCGAAGTTGATTATGAAAGAAACCCGGTTTACGGATTAAACCAGCTTCCTGCATTTATTACTCCGTTCCCGGACTCTTTTATTTATGAGGTTAAATTTCTAAAGACCTACCTAAATAACTACCTAAAAAACACGTTGAATATAAATCCTCGTGAAGACAACTGGATTTATGATGCTTTGCAAACCTATTTAATGTATAAGTATGTTGAGCAGTATCACCCGGATAAAACCATGGCGGGAATAAAATGGGGAATATTAAAAGGATATAACCTTTTTAGGGTCCCTTACAATGATCAGTACAGCTATCTTTATCTTTTAATGGCAAGAAAGAACCTTGATCAGCCTATTGGCGATCCGAAAAATACTTTTATAAAGTTCAATGAACAGTTAGCCGGAAAATATAAAGCCGGAATAGCACTTAACTACTTAGAAAGTTATTTAGGTGAAGGTACAGTAAGCAATTCAATAAAAGAGTATTTTGAGCTAAACAAAAGCCAACAGACAAACAGAACTGATTTCAGAAACATAATAGACTCTAAAACTGATAAGGAAACAGCTTGGTTTTACAGTGAATTAGTAGACGACAGAACTATTATTGACTTTAAATTTGGTAAGGTTAAAAGAGATAAGGATTCTGTAGAGGTAACAATAAAGAACAAAACACACGCTGATGCCCCGGTTTCCTTATACGGACTTAAGGATGGACAGATTGTTTTTAAACAATGGCTTGAAAATATTAAAATCGACAGCACTTTTACTATAGCCCGACAGGATGCAGACAAGCTTTCTATAAATTATGAAAACGAAATACCCGAATACAACAGGCGCAATAACTGGAAGAAACTAAACAAAGTAGTAATAAACAACAAGCCTGTTAAGTTTACTTTCTTTCAGGATCTTGAAAACCCGGGGTATAACCAGATTTTTTATGTCCCTAACTTTACCTTTAACCTTTATGATGGTGTTTCGGTAGGGCTTCGTTTTCATAATAAATCATTACTTGATAAACCCATTATTTTTGATATAACTCCTACCTACTCCAGTAAAACTGGTACTATGATTGGTTCAGCCTCAATGCTGTTTAATCAATATATAAGAGATGGCGGCAGCCTGTATAATATCAGATATGGCCTAAGCGGTTCAACATATCATTACGAGCCGGATGCCGCTTATGTGAAGTTTACGCCAAGTGTACAGTTCCGTTTTAGGGATACAGATTTACGAAAGAACAAAAAACAATTCCTTCTTTTCAGATATGTTTCCGTAAACAGGGAGCAGTCGGCATATAATTTTGATAAGCAAAACGAAGATTATTCTGTATTTAATGCCCGATACACTTCTGCAGAATCAGAAATCATCAGGCATATAGACTATTCTACCGATTTACAGATAGCCAGTAACTTTGGTAAATTGGCAGGAGAAGTACAGATAAGAAGATTGTTTTATGACAATACACAGTTAAATCTTCGCTTTTACGGAGGTATGTTTATGTATAGGGATACAAGTTCAGACTATTATAGCTTTGGCCTTGACCGCCCTACTGATTATTTATTTGACTATAATTTTTACGGAAGATCTGAAACTACAGGTATATATAGCCAACAGTTTATAATGGCCGAAGGTGGGTTTAAGTCAAAACTGGATACAAGATACGCCAACCAGTGGATGACAACCGTTAATGCAAGTATAAATGTATGGAACTGGGTTGAAGTATACGGCGATATGGGATTTTTGAAAAATAAATATGAAAATGCCGAATTTGTTTACGATACGGGAATCCGTTTAAATCTCCTAACTGATTATTTTGAATTGTATTTCCCGGTGTATTCTTCAAACGGTTTTGAGCTGAATGACAGCAATTATAGCCAAAATATAAGGTTTGTAGTTACTTTAAGTCCGGGAACACTTTTAAAATTATTCACAAGAAAATGGTTTTGATATAGGTTTTATAACGAAAATAAAAACTTCTTTAAAAATACATTTTATTCATTTTTTTGAATATTTCATTAAAAATATTTTATCGAAAAATATTCAAATCCTCTTTTCACTGCTAAAAGTGAAATCATTTTTTTCTTCAAATTTTATGAAATTACATTCTTTTAATTAAATTTGTAATCATACAACATGCGTATTTATGACTGAGACAGAAACAAAAAAATCACTTTCGTTCGACGATTTTAAAGCAGAAGTGCTTAATGATTATAAAATTGCCGTAATAAGCAGGGAGTGCAGCCTTTTAGGCCGCCGTGAAGTACTTACCGGGAAAGCCAAGTTTGGTATATTTGGTGACGGTAAAGAAGTACCGCAGCTGGCTATGGCTAAAGCTTTTCGTAATGGTGACTTCCGTTCAGGTTATTACCGCGACCAGACTTTCATGATGGCCATAGGACAGCTTACAGTACAGCAGTTTTTTGCTGGATTATACGGTCACAGCGATTTAGAGCATGACCCAATGTCTGCAGGTAGGCAAATGGGCGGGCATTTTGCCACTCACAGCCTTGATGCAAACGGTAACTGGAAAAGCTTAACACAACAAAAGAATTCCAGTGCAGACATCTCTCCTACTGCGGGACAAATGCCAAGACTTTTAGGTTTGGCGCAGGCATCTAAAATCTATAGAAATGTTAGTGGTATTGAAAACAAAACCAACTTCTCTATAAATGGTAATGAAGTAGCTTGGGGTACTATAGGTAATGCAAGTACTTCTGAAGGGCTTTTCTTTGAAACCATTAATGCTGCCGGTGTACTTCAGGTACCGATAGTAATGAGTGTTTGGGATGATGAGTATGGTATTTCTGTACATGCACGCCACCAAACTACAAAAGAAAATATATCTGAAATATTAAAAGGATTCCAAAGAGATGAAGACTCAAACGGATATGAAATAATAACTGTTAGAGGCTGGGATTACCCTGAACTTGTATCAGCTTATGAAAGAGCATCTGTAATAGCAAGAGAACAGCATGTTCCTGTACTTATACATGTATATGAGCTTACACAGCCACAAGGACACTCAACATCGGGCTCTCACGAGCGTTATAAAGATGCTGACCGTTTATCATGGGAAGCAGAATATGACTGTATTGCCCAAATGAGAAAATGGATGATTGAGAATGAAATGGCTGTTGCAGAAGATCTTGACGCCATTGATGCTCAGGCTAAAAAAGATGTTCTTGAGGGTAAAAAAGCTGCTTGGTCTGCTTATGCCGATCCTATTAAAAAAGAGCGTGACGAACTTGTAACAGTACTTAAAGATATAGCTGCTCAAAGCCCTAATAAAGTATTTATTGAGAACCATATCGCTGAACTTTCTGCTGTAAAAGAACCTATAAGAAAAGAAATTCTTACTACGGCAAGAAAAGTACTTAGGATAATAGTTAAAGAAGGCGGTAAAAAGACCCTTTCTGCCTGGATTACAGATTATACAGCTAAAATACAGCCCAAGTACAGCTCTCACCTATTCTCTCAGTCAGATAAAAATGTATTCAGCGTAAATGAAGTACTTCCTGAATATGGTGATACTCCTGAAGAAGTAGACGGACGTGTGGTAATACGTGACAATTTTGATGCAATATTCAGTAAACATCCGGGAACGCTTGTTTTTGGTGAAGACTGTGGCCATATTGGCGACGTTAACCAGGGACTTGAAGGTATGCAGGAAAAATATGGAGATTTCCGTGTTTGTGATGCCGGTATACGTGAAGCAACTATTTTAGGACAAGGTATAGGTATGGCAATGAGAGGCCTTCGCCCTATTGCTGAAATTCAGTATCTGGATTACCTATTATATGCTATACAGATAATGAGCGACGACCTTGCTACATTACAGTACCGTACATCTGGCAGGCAAAAAGCTCCGCTAATCATCAGAACACGCGGACACAGATTAGAAGGTATATGGCATTCAGGATCTCCAATGGGAATGATAATTAATGCTATTCGTGGTATTCACGTACTTGTACCAAGAAACATGACTAAAGCTGCCGGCTTCTATAACACCCTTTTAGAGACAGATGAGCCTGCATTAGTGATTGAATGCCTTAACGGATACCGTTTGAAAGAGAAAAAACCAACTAACCTTGGAGATTTTAAAACTCCTATTGGTGTAGTTGAAACTATAAAAGAAGGTAAAGACATCACCCTTGTCTCTTATGGTTCTACCCTGCGACTTGTTGAACAGGCTGCTAAAGAATTAATGGAAGTAGGTATTGATGCAGAGATTATTGATGTACAATCTCTTTTACCTTTCGATATTAACCATGATATCGTTAAGAGCGTAGCTAAAACAAACAGATTATTAGTAATAGATGAAGATGTACCCGGAGGTGCTTCGGCTTACATATTACAACAAATACTGGATGAGCAAAATGCCTACAGACACTTAGACAGTAAACCTGAAACATTAACAGCAAAAGCCCATAGGCCTTCTTATGGTACTGATGGTGATTATTTCTCTAAACCATCTGCTGAAGATATCTATGAGAAAGTATATGCTATAATGCATGAGGTTAACCCGAATGAATATCCGGAATTATACTAATACTAAAATCCCCGCTATAAGCGGGGATTTTTATTTACCCTATTTTATATAAACGGTCTTCACGTTTACAAATTCCTTTATACCATTTTCAGCAAGTTCACGGCCAAAACCTGATTTATTGATACCTCCAAAAGGTAATGCCGGATCAGATTTAACCATAGCATTTACAAATACAGCTCCTTCTTCAAAAAGGTGAATTTTTTGTTTTAGGGTTTCTACATCCTTTGTAAAAATATTTACACCTAATCCAAAAGATGAATTATTGCTTAATTCAACAGCTTCCTCAAATGTACCAAAAGCTACCACAGGTGCTACAGGGCCAAATACCTCTTCATTAAATACAGGCATGTCAGTAGTAACATCAACGAGCACTGTAGGCTCATAAAAAGCATCTTTACGCTTTCCTCCCGTTACTATCCTTGCTCCCATCTTTACAGACTTATCAACCTGCTTTTCTATATCCTCAGCTAAATCTACTCTTGCTAATGTTCCTATTTCAGTACTTTCATCTAACGGGTCACCACATTTCATCTTCTTAACTTCTTCTGTAAAACGGGAAACAAACTCATTATATAATGATTTATGAACTATAAATCGCTTAGCCGCAATACAACTTTGCCCTGTATTTTGCATTCTGGCAGTAACCGCAACCGGTATTGCTTCATCAAGGTCGGCATCTTCAAGAACTATAAAAGCATTACTGCCTCCAAGCTCAAGCACTGATTTTTTTATTAGATTAGCAGCTGCTGAAGCTACTGAAGCTCCTGCTTTTTCACTCCCCGTAAGAGAAACTCCTTTTATCACAGGATTCTCTATCACATTTTTTACCTGTTCACCGGAGATTTGCAGGTTTTGATATACAATCTCCGGAAATTCAGCTTCCTTAAAGATATCTTCTAATAATGCGGCACAACCTGCAACATTTGATGCATGCTTAACAACTACTGTATTACCGGCAATAATTGCAGGTATAGCAAACCTGAATACCTGCCAATAGGGGAAATTCCATGGCATTACTCCTAAAATTACTCCTAATGGTTCATGAGTAACAAAACTTTCACCAGCTTCGGTTTTAATATTTTTATTTTCAAGAAAACTTTCGGCATGCTCTAAATAGTATTCACATAGCAATCCGCACTTTTTCACCTCTGCAATAGCCTGTTTTACGGGCTTTCCCATCTCTTTAGAGCATGTTTCAGCTAGCAAATGTTGTTGTTTTGTTAAAACAAATATTAAATTTTTGATAAATTTCAACCTTTTTTTTAGGGGCATTTTTCCCCATTTTTGAAAGCTTTTCTGACTAATTTCAAGCATTTGAATCACCTGAAAGTCAAGAAAATACTGATATTCCGAAAGGGTTTCTAAGTTGTAGGGATTGGTAGTTACTGGCATAATAAAGTTTAAAAATGAAAAAATAACACATATTTTCTTAGATTTAAAATTACTACATTTACAAAAAATTTCAAAGTACTGATAACAATAAACAATTATTATGAAGAAAGTTGTACTACCTTTATTAATGATTTGCCTTACTTCGGCAAGTTTAAAAGCACAGGACGTGCAGGAGACCGGAAACATGAATGACTTCAACAAATGGTCAATCGATGTTAACGGTGGTTTCAGCAAGCCCGCTAATCCAATGAGCCCGGGCTATCATTCATCTGCATTTAATTTCTTTCATGCAGATTTAGGTTTCAGGTACATGTTCAATACCAAATTTGGTTTAAAACTTGGAGCTGGCTATGATAAAATGAGTGAAGACAAAGGACCTGCATTCGAATCTACACTATTAAGCGCTAACTTACAGGGTTATGCTAACCTTGGGCGTATTATGGAGTTTGAGTCATGGACTAAAACATTCAACCTTTTAGGTCACATGGGTGTTGGCGTTGGTCAACTTAAAAATGATGATCGTTTCAACGGTGAAGACTGGATTGGTAGTTTCTTAATCGGTTTAACCGGACAAGTTAGATTATCTGACAGAGTAGCTTTAAACGCTGACTTTACAATGGTAAATAGCTTCTCTCAACAACGTACATGGGATGGTGGTGTATATTCGCCAGGAAGCCAACAAGGTTTTGACAGCACACTTTACAATGCTACTTTAGGTCTTTCTATTTATTTAGGTAAGCACCAACAGCATGCTGACTGGTTTGTTGATGAAAAACTTGACGAACTTGAAGCTCTAGAGCAAAGAATTGGTGAAATCGAAACTATGATGAATGACTCTGATAAAGATGGTGTGCCAGATTATCTAGATGCTGAACCAAACAGTGTAACAGGTGTTGCTGTTGATACTAAAGGTAGAGCTATTGATAAAAACAACAATGGTGTGCCGGATGAGCTAGAGTCTTACCTAGATCAAAGAACTAAAGAAATTAAACAAGAAGTTAGCGAAGGTGTAAGCGGAGACTTAGCTGGTCTAATCAACAACGGTTATGTAAACGTATACTTCGATTTCAACTCAGATAAGCCAAATGCACAGTCTGTAAGCGGAATCAACTTCCTAATCAAGTATCTAAAACAAAACCCTTCAGTTTCTGCTGACGTAGTAGGTTATGCTGACGAAATCGGTAACAGCGATTACAACAAAGACCTTTCTGCAAGAAGAGCTGAAAACGTTAAGAAAATTTTAGTTGATGCTGGTATCGATGCTGGTAGACTAAACATTGTAGGTAACGGTGAAGATACTTCAGTAAACAAAGACTCTAAATACGCCCGTCAGGTAGTAAGAAGAGTTACTTTCATCCTGAAATAATAAATTCAGATAAATAAAATTAAAACCTCTGCATAACGCAGAGGTTTTTTTATATCTTTAAGAAAAAGAAAAATATGAACCAACGTGACACAGCTATCCTTTCTATGCGAGGGGGAGCTATTGGCGAAGTAACTGAGCAGTCTTCACAGGAAGAAATATTTCAAAATCAAACCTTACGACCAATCCTTAAACTACAAAACGACCTTTTTATAGAATCATTTCTTAACTATGTAAATAAGCATAAAGGTGATTTTTTCAATCTAACTATCGAAAAGAAATTATTCTTTATAGAGAATGCCATACAAAAAGATATCAAGTTTAGAAACGCCTTAAAAGGTATGGTGATAGCAATATTTACAGTTGAAGAGTTTAGGGAGTATATAAAAAACTCATCTAACCTTAATAAAAGGATGATGAATATACTTATTGAGCGTCTTAAAGATCAGGTACAGGTTTTAGTAAAACCCGAATAATAAAAAAGGAGCTTAAAAGCTCCTTTTTTATTTTATGTAAATAGTAATCTACTTGGTTTTTGGAACAAAGACCATAACTTCTTTATCTTCATATAACAGGGCAATTCTGTTTTTTTCGGTTTTAATCTTATCGGCTTTACCCAATGCTTTAAAAAACTCATTTTCCCCTTTAGCATCTTCACAATACATTTTAGTAGCAACTACCTTATCGGTTTTAAAGCTTCCGTCATCACCTATAGTATAAGTACCCCTATAGCCATTACACCCTCCGTTACCGGAAATTGTATTATCTGCAGAAAAAGTTACAGTAGGTAAAATTCTTTGAAAATCTGCTGCGTTAGGAGCTTTTCCGTTGAGCATGGATAATTCCCATGAATTGTTGGTTAAAACTGCTTTAGAAGCCTTTTGTGTGCATTTACAAGACGCGACACATACTAAGGCAAAAAATACTAAAGCTGAAAGCGCTATTTTTTTCATAACTCGATTATTTGATTATATCAAATTTAGCCAAATATCGTCAGAAAATATAGCTGTTATAATATTTTTAAGGTTTTTATAAAAGCCCGTTATACTTTCTTGTAAACCATTCTATTGCTAATGATAAACAAAGTATAATTAATAAAGTGAGCCAGTCTATAAGTGGTGACTTTGTAGTTTTTACTTTCTGTGTTGCTTTATAACTATCGTTTTTAGAAAGAAAATCAATAAGCTTTTCTATTTGTAAAGGATAGTAAACTTGACCATTTGTATTGCCAGCCGTTTGCTGTAAACGTGTAAGATCCGGGTTTACAAACTGTTTTTCAATTTCAAAATCAAGAACTTCAAAGCTTCCGTTTAAAGTAGTATTTGAGGTATTTTCTTTTACAGTAAAAGTATATTTCCCTGTAGGTAATCCGTCCATATTTACCTTATACTCATTGTTTCCTTTTAGAAAATCATACGTCTTACTAAAGTCAGAATCATTACCTTTTACAATAATAGTCAGTCTGGCATTTTCGTCAAACTCATAGTTTTTATTAAAATACTGGGCTGTTATAGCAATAGGTTCTCCCGAATTGTAAAAGCTCTCATTATTTACGGTAAGTGATTTTCTTTTAGAATTTGTGGCAAGATACTGAATAGTCTTATCTATAAAGATATCAAACTCATCATACGACTTGTTTTTTATGTGTGTTTCCAGTCTCCACTTCCAGATATTCTCTCCTAAAAGGAAAGCTCTGCGTGAAGCACCACTCTCAGAAAATACCATTAAAGGGTTCTCTGTAGCCACATTTCGTATTCTTGCCTGTAATAAGGTATTTGTACCTGCACTAAGCTTAACAGTACCAAAGGGGTGCTCCAGAGGAGGAAATTGCTCAAAGCCTATATTTTGTGTAGCAAACAAATTAAATGAGGAAACATAATCTGCCAGATAATCTTCCTTTTGAGAGGTCATCTTAAAAGAAAGCATTTGCTGATACTGGTTAAGCAAATTAAAATCTGTGTGAGTACCTGTTATTATCCATGTGTTTAGGCCTGCATTTTTATTCAGATCCAGCAATCCTTTAAATGAAGCATCCGGCTGATATAAAACCAAAACATTAAAATCGTTTAAAGATTTTATTTCGTTTGGTTTGAGTATGGTTACTTTTCTTTGCTGATTGCTTTCTACAGCACGTTTTATTGCTCCAAGGTCTGGGTGGTTTACAGAGGATACTATAGCAACTTCACTGCGTTGGTCTATAACCTCTACAGCAAAGTTCTTTATATTATTGTATTTGTTCTTTTCCTCTTCCGGTGACGATATAACAGCCCTAAAGGTTTGTACTCCTACTCTTTCAGCATCTAATAATACGGTAACTGATTGTGCTTTTTTGTCTTTAGTAAAAATAATATTTTGCTTAGTTAAAGTAGTATTACCCTGCTGAATACTAAATACCGCATTAACTGTTTTATTTCCGTTATACTGAAGGAATACTTCTACCGGAAATTTGTTTTTAAGGAATACGTACTTATTTACGTTAAGCTGATTGATCTTTAAATCAGGAAAAACCGTAGTGTCACCTAAAACAACGGGATATACAGCCGTATTTTGCTGAAAGCTGTAAACATAGTCATTTCCTATAGTCTGATTACCATCGGTAAGCAATACAACAGGATATGATGTGTTCCTGTAAAATTGCTTTAAATTTTGTACCGCCTGATCTATGTGTGTCTGCTTTCCTGTAAAATCAGGTTCTTTTCCGGTTTCAAAACCATCCGCAAAAGTATAAAGCTGAACATCATATTTATCTTTAAGTGAATTATTACGTGTTATTTTTTCAGCAAGTATCTTAGCTATACTATCCTGGCCAAGCTCCTTAACAGATAATGAATTATCCAAAAGCACAGGTAATGGTGTTTTTACCGTCTCAAAATCTTTTTTAGTAATAACCGGATTTATAAGCAGTAAAAAAACAGATAGTAATGTTATAAAACGTAAAAAAGCCAAAAAGAAAAACACAAGGCTTCTCTTTTTGGCTTTAAATAAATATTGATAGAACGATAACGCAAAGGCTACAAGTGCAGATACTATTATTAATAAAACTGTAGATGTAGTCATTAGTTGGTTATCGGTATTTCAATTAGTTTAAATTTTAGTTTTTTGCTTAATTAGGTAAGCATACCACCATCTACATTAAGTGTCTGGCCGGTAACATACGCAGAAAGATCTGATGCAAGGTACACACAAGCGTTAGCTACATCTTCCGGAGTACCACCACGCTTCAACGGAATGTTCTCTGTCCACCCTTTAATAACGTCTGCTCCCAGTTTTTCTGTCATCTCTGTTTCAATAAATCCAGGTGCAATAGCATTACAACGGATATTTCTTGATCCTAATTCAAGTGCGACAGATTTAGTAAAACCAATTACCCCTGCTTTAGAAGCTGCATAGTTAGTTTGCCCTGCATTACCTTTAACACCAACAACAGAACTCATGTTGATGATAGAACCATGACGCTGCTTAAGCATTGTTCTTTGTACCGCCTTAGTCATGTTGAATACTGATTTAAGGTTAACTTCGATAACTTTATCAAAATCTTCCTCAGAGATTCTCATTAAAAGGTTGTCTTTTGTAATACCTGCATTATTTATTAGTATATCTACTGTACCAAAAGTTTCAACTACTTCGTCTACCAGTTTCTGAGCTTCATTAAAATCTGCTGCGTTAGACTGATAACCTTTCGCTTTAATGCCCATGGCCATTAACTCATCTTCTAATGTTTTTGCAGCTTCTGCAGAAGAACTGTACGTAAAAGCTACATTAGCACCATGTTTAGCAAAAACCTGGGCAATACCACGGCCAATACCTCTACTCGCTCCGGTAATGATAGCCGTTTTTCCTTCTAGTAATTTCATATGTTCGTATTGTTTGTTTCTTTATTTATAGAGCAACAAATATAATAAAATGTTTGTGGTTTACTTACCCTGTTACTGTTTTACAAACTAAGGGTTGTTTATTTTTGTAGGGAAACTCATTATTAAGCTGTTATGAAATTATGAAACATATTTATAACGAACATACTTTGCCCGATGGCAAAAAAATAATAATACGCAACGGTAAAATAGAAGATGCCCCTGCCCTTATAAAGCTTAAAAAAAGTTATATAAAAGGTACTGCCTCCATACCTCTATATGAAGATGAATATAAAAACGGTATACTGGAAGAAACAGCCTGGATAAACAGGTTTAGTAATGAAGAGAACAGTCTTTTATTAGTAGCTGAATATGATGGTAACCTAATAGGAAATATAGACCTGAACGGGAATCAACGCAAAAAGCTTTACCATACGGCAATGATAGGTATGGGAATAGCTTATGATTGGCATAATAAAAAAATAGGTTCGTTATTAATGGAGGGTATTATAAAATGGGCTCTTACATCTAATTTGAATATAATATGGCTTGAAGTTTACTCTACTAACACGGGAGGAATAAAGCTTTATGAAAAGTTCGGTTTTGAGGAGTGCGGCATAATAAAAAACTTTTTTGAGAAAGAGAATCCTGCCGACAAAATAACCATGGTAAAGTATCTATAAGTTTACGAAAAAAATAACTTAATGCTAATTAACTCTTTAAATATTAAAGTTTTATTAAAGACACAGGGCTTTCGATTTACTATTTGTAATTTTATGCTTGAAAAGAAAAATCAAATAAAAAAAACGTAATGATTAAGATTAACCTTGTAAAACAAAAAGAAATGAAACTGGTAAAATTTTTCCTGGCGATGCTAGCAGGATTCGGACTTATAAAAGTCTACAATTTTGTGGCGCAAATGGAACTTGAAGAAGAAGAGAGCGACATCTATGATGACGAACAAGAATATCCTCTTTTTGTATAGTTCCGCTATACATATTAAATTTTACTAAAGCACCTTACACTTAGGGTGCTATACCCTTTTAAGCCTATACCATATTTTAGGCTTATATCTTTCCTGAATTTTTCTCTTAAACATTTTAACACCTTAGAGGTTAACGTATAATAAAACGTTAAACTACAAAGGTTTGTCCTGTTTTTAAGACATCGTTAATACAGTTGCGGTTTCAGAATGCTTAACTTAGTAAAGCGTCTTAAAAACATATATTATGGAAAATCAAAATATACATCACGATAAGGATCCACTTCCTAAAAATATGGTGCCTAACCAAAACCCTAAGCCTGTGCCTCAAAAAGACAGACAAAAATCATTAGGTAGTTTAGATAATAAGGATGACGTAAAACGCGACTCTAAATTAGAGAAAAGCGATGTAAAAGCAGACAGGAAAAGTGACAACAAATAATATTTTATTAATTATATAAATTAAACAGCTATGAGTAACAAAAAAGTAGTATTAGGAATTGCAGCCGGTGTTGCAGCCCTTGCAGTAGTAGGAGTAATGTTAAAAAGAAAAGGATACCTTGACGGAGCTTGCGAAAAAGCTGAAGAACTTGGCAAAGACCTTAGAAACAAATACAAAGATGTAAAAGAAAGTGCACGCAGAAAATTTGATGAAGTAGTGCACAAAGGCGGAGAAATAGCCGACAACATGAAAAATAAAGCAGAGAATACTGCTAAAAATATTGATCCGGCAACAAACTAGCTAAACAATATTATTCCAAAACAGAAAAGCTGCCAATGGCAGCTTTTTTTATGCTTTTACTTAAAAGATATCAGGATCTCCCTTACCTTCCCTAACCAATTCAGGTTCATCTCCCGAAAGGTCTATAATTGTAGAAGCTACATTGTCACCATATCCGCCGTCAATAACAGCATCTACAAGATTTTGCCATTTCTCAAAAATAAGTTCGGGATCTGTAGAATACTCCAATATTTCATCATCATCATGAATAGATGTTGAAACTATAGGATTACCCAACTGACGTACAATTTCTAATGCTATGTTATTATCAGGTATACGGATACCTACCGTATTTTTCTTTTTAAATTCCTTAGGCAGATTGTTATTGCCTGGAAGGATAAAAGTATAAGGGCCCGGTAGTGACCTTTTCAATATTTTAAACGTACTGGTGTCTATCTGTTTAACATAATCGGATAAGTTACTTAAATCACTACAGATGAAAGAAAAATTAGCCTTATCCAGCTTTATACCTTTTATCCTTGCTATTTTTTCCAGTGCCTTGCTGTTTGTTATATCACAACCCAGTCCGTAAACTGTGTCTGTAGGATATATTATAAGCCCTCCGTCCTTTAGTATTTTAATCACTTTAGCAATTTCTCGCTCATTCGGATTTTCGGGGTATATTTTAATGAACTGTGCCATAGGTCGTCTATTTCAGTTTTCGAACTTTAAAGTTACGAAAGGGATTTATTATAAGCGTTAATTTAAATGTAAAGCTTATCCTATAACGTCAAGTTTTGCAAAACGTAATAAAAGTTTTTTAATCCCTCCTACATCAAATTTAATTTCGGCTTTCTTATCAGGCCCTGCTCCTTCAATATTAAGCACCTGCCCTTTACCAAAGCGTTCGTGCATTACAACATTCCCTACCGCTAGTTTACTGTCCGGCATGGCAGGTCCTGATGAAGCTGGTGCCGAACCGCTCGACATAGGCTTAAGCCTGCGTATACCGCTATCCGGTTTAGGATCATTATCAGTAACCCACTTAGGCGGAATACCATTTGTTGGCTTATTTAATCTTAGTTTTGATTTATCTACGTCACCAAAAATATCATTATTTATCATTGGTTTGTAGCGATAATTAGTCTCTACAGGGGTAAGGTATTCCAGGAAAGAATCTGTAATTTCCTCTATAAATCGTGAAGGTTCACTATCAACCAGTTTCCCCCATCTGTAACGCGATTGTGCATAGGTAAGATAAGCCTGATGTTCTGCACGTGTAAGCGCCACATAAAACAGCCTTCGCTCCTCCTCCAGTTCACTACGTGTATTCATACTCATGGCACTAGGAAATAAATCTTCCTCCATACCTACAATAAACACGTGAGGGAATTCAAGGCCTTTTGCAAGGTGAATAGTCATAAGCGCTACCCTGTCATCATCACCGGTGTCCTTATCCATATCGGTAGCCAGAGCCACATCTTCAAGGAATTCAGATAAAGCTCCTCGTGCTCCGTCTACCTCTTTCTGTCCTTCAATAAAGTCCCTTATACCGTTTAGTAATTCTTCTATATTTTCTATACGGGCAATACCCTCGGGAGTTGCATCTTTTTTAAGCTCCTGTATTAATCCCGTTTTCTTGGTAACATGTTCTGCCAGATAAAAGGCATCCTGAGTCTCATTAATTATCTGGAAGCTCTTAATCATGGTTACAAAATCCTGTATCTTGTTTTTTGTACCGGCATTTAATCTAAGGTCTATCCTGTCTATGTTTTCCATTACTTCAAAAATGGAACGCTTATAGTGGTTAGCGGCAACAGTAAGTTTTTCTATAGTCGTACCCCCTATTCCCCTTGCAGGATAGTTGATAACCCTTACCAGAGCCTCTTCGTCTTTAGGATTGATAACAAGCCTTAAATAGCCTAATACATCTTTTATCTCTTTTCTTTGATAGAACGATAATCCTCCGTAAATCCTGTAAGGAATGTCACGTTTACGCAAAGCATCCTCAATTGCCCTGGATTGTGCATTGGTTCTGTACAGCACCGCAAAACTTCCGTTTTTAAGCTGCTGTTGCATTTTCTCCTCAAAAATAGTACTGGCTACAAACCTGCCTTCCTCACCATCGGTAAGGCTTCGGTGCACTTTAATTTTAGGTCCGTCCTCATTGGCCGTCCAAACCACTTTATCAAGCTTGGTTTTATTCTTATCTATAATAGAGTTTGCTGCCTCTACAATGTTTCGTGACGAACGGTAATTTTGCTCCAGGCGGTACATTTGTACATTATCATAATCCTTTTGGAAGTTAAGGATGTTGTTGATGTTAGCCCCCCTAAAAGCATAGATACTTTGTGCATCATCACCTACCACACAAATATTCTGGAACCTGTCTGATAACGCCCTTACAATTAGATACTGCGAGTGATTGGTATCCTGATACTCATCTACCAGTATATAACGGAAACGATCCTGATATTTCATCAGTACATCCGGGAAACGGTTAAGCAACTCGTTAGTACGTAACAGAAGATCGTCAAAGTCCATCGCTCCCGACTTAAAGCAACGTTCCACATACTGCTCGTATATTTCGCCAAGTCGTGGTTTTTTAGACATTGCATCTGCTTCCTGAAGTTCAGGGTTGTTATAATAGGCCTTAACGGTAATAAGGCTGTTTTTATAAGTAGAAATACGGCTTAGTACCTGCTTTGGTTTATAGACATCCTTATCAAGCTGCATTTCCTTGATAATAGAACCTATAAGGCGTATACTGTCCTGAGAGTCATAAATAGTAAAGTTTGACGGATAACCAAGCTTATCGGCCTCAAAACGCAGTATTTTAGCAAAGATTGAGTGAAAGGTACCCATCCATAAGTTTTTAGCTTCAGAGTTACCCACAATGTCGGCAATACGCTTTTTCATCTCACGGGCAGCCTTATTGGTAAAGGTAAGTGCAAGTATATTAAATGCATCCACTCCCTGTGCCATAAGATAAGCAATACGCATGGTAAGCACCCTTGTTTTACCCGATCCTGCACCCGCAATTACAATCATAGGCCCGTCTTTCTGTAAAACCGGAGCCCTTTGCGCTTCATTTAACTGGCTTATATATCTTTCTATTTCCGTCATAACTTTTATAAAGAGCAAAAGTAACGAATTTTGGTTGGGATTTAAACCTCTTATTTATCTCTACTACCCTACTTTTTGTTAAAAATTATTCACAATAAATTTACCTTACAAAAAGTATTTGATTATTTTCGCCTCTTACAATTTTATAATAAAAAACTGCGTTACACTATTACACCAAACTATTACTAAACATGGATTTCACAAAATTTATTGATGTACTTGCCTATACACTACCTTCTATAATAGTAGGATTTGTTGCCTACTATTTTTTTGACACACAACGTAAAAATGACGAAGGCCGCCGCCGTTACCTTTTACACAAAGATGCACAAAAGCATGCAATGCCTTTAAGGCTACAGGCTTATGAAAGATTGGTGCTTTTTCTTGAAAGGATTAATCCTTCTAAACTACTTATAAGAATTGCAC
Organism: Flavobacterium alkalisoli; assembly: GCF_008000935.1. Classification (NCBI taxonomy): domain Bacteria; kingdom Pseudomonadati; phylum Bacteroidota; class Flavobacteriia; order Flavobacteriales; family Flavobacteriaceae; genus Flavobacterium; species Flavobacterium alkalisoli. Next base: position 2,934,374 of record NZ_CP042831.1, on the reverse strand, counting down.
CGCAGTCATCAAACAAACTTGATTATGAAGATTATGTAATTGCACAAATTGAGCAGGAATATGAGCACAATCTTACTCAGCAGATATATATATCGGCTGAAAGCTGGGATATAATTACTACTGCTAAAAATGCTACCATACAAATGATACGTAAGGCTAGTATGAGTGAAAAGGTAGATTCTGCAAACAAATTAAGAGAGGTTATACTTACCGATTTGTTTGATAAACAAAGCCCCAGCAGTGTAGCTGTTGCTTACCTTAAAAATGAGGTAGCAGAAATGTGGCAATAACATCTTTACAGTATTTTATATAAGGCATCCCTAAAAAGGATGCCTTTTTAGTTTATATTTGCCAAAAGGTTCTGCTTAACGCAGATTAATAGGGAACCGTGTGAAAATCGCGGGCTGTCGCGCAACTGTAAAGTACTATAAAAGTTTTATCAAAATATCCACTGCCAGTGCGGGAAGGAAGATAAAATGTACGAGCCAGGAGACCTGCCTTACTAAATAATGACTATGCTTTCGCGGTTAAAGTGATGTCCTGGCACTAATCTTTGTTTAAAGAGAAAGTGTGCCATGCCTTCACCCTGCTCCGCAAAGCATTATAAACTCAAAAAAGTGACGGAGAACAAACAAAAAACTTATTTTAACTGGAGCAGCGGCAAAGACAGTGCGCTTGCACTACATTATCTGTTACAGGATAAAAACTACAGTGTAGACTGCCTGCTAACTTCGGTTAACTCTCATTACGATCGTGTAAGCATGCACGGACTACGAAAAGAACTTCTTTTAAAACAGGTTGAAGCCATTGGTATACCTATAACAACCATAGAACTCCCGTTACAACCAAGCAATGAAGATTATGAGGCTATAATGCGTGCTAAGGTTGATGAATTACTTGAGCAAAATTATACTACGGCTGCTTTTGGAGATATCTTTTTGGAAGATCTTAAAGTTTATAGGGAAAAGCAACTGGAACCATTTGGCCTTAAAGCGGTATTTCCCCTTTGGAAGAAAGACACAAAACAATTGCTCACTGAATTTATAGACTCCGGATTTAAAACCATAACGGTTTGTGTAAACGGTACTAAACTGGACAAATCATTTGTGGGCCGTGTTATTGACCATGATTTTATTAAGGAACTTCCGGACGATGTAGACCCATGTGGTGAAAACGGAGAGTTTCATACCTTTTGCTTTGACGCCTCTTACTTTAAAAAACCAGTAGATTTTACTATTGGTGAAACTATTTACAGAGAATATGATAATCACGGCACCAAAACCGGATACTGGTTTTGCGACTTATTGCCTTAACAAATAACTTCCATAAACATGACAACTGAAGAAAGAATAAAACTATCGGAAACAAGAATATTTAAAGCTGTATTTCCTAACACTACAAACCATTATGATACGCTATTTGGAGGAACTGCCATGCATCTAATGGACGAGGTTGCTTTTATAACCGCAACACGTTTTAGCCGTCAGCGTATGGTAACCGTTAGCAGTGACCGTATCGACTTTAAAAAGCCCATACCTGCGGGAACTATTGTAGAACTTATAGGTAAGGTTACTTATGTAGGTACAACCAGCCTTAAGGTTAGAGTAGAGATTTATGTGGAGCAGATGTATGAAAACAGCAGGGAAAAAGCAGTAACAGGAGAATTTACTTTTGTGGCTATAGATGAAAATAAAGTCCCTGTAAAAATCGTTTAATTAAAAGGCATCTGGAATCGGATGCCTTTTTTGATTATGTTTGCTACTAAATAATTTAAGCCATGAAAAAGACATTAATAGCCCTTTTACTTCTGTTAAGCGTAAGTTCTGCCTTTGCACAAAAAATATACAACAACAAGGCTTTCGGGTTTACTATTGAGATTCCGCAAACATGGTGGGAAGACAATCGTGACGGATTTCCTGCACATATTGAGGTTAGTGATGCCGAAAGAAGAAAAATACTGGACGACAGCCGTTCTGTATTCCTTACTCTTTTTTATGACAGGGAAACTATTAAAGAAGGTGGTAATTATACTCCTAAAATGCAGTTTAATGTAGCCGGCAATTCTGAAAAAGATCCTAAAAAACTTTTAAAGGCTACCGAGAAAAATGCTGAAGCCTTAAAGAAATACCAACTGGACTTTAAATTTGTACAGAAGCCTAAACAAATAGAAATTTCAGGGATAAAGAGCGTATATTATATTGCTACCTACTCTATGATGGTAAACGGTAAGAATACTACAATACGTACTTATACCTACGTTATACCATATAAAAACTATGTTTTCCATCTTAATTTTACCGATGAGATAAAAGGCAAAGACCGTTCTAAAGAATTTGAAGCAGCGGTAAAGACTATTAAAGTTGGTTAATAAAAATATGAAGCAAAAAATATTTTACACCTTACTTATTTGCTTTAATCTATCATTTGCACAAGAAAGATTTGAAAGTAAAACTTTTGGCTTTTCAATAGATATTCCTGAAGGATGGGTAATCGATAATGGGGATGATGTGACAATAGTCCCTCCAGATACGATATTAAGTGAAGCCGAAAAGGATGATTTATTTAAAGACGGTTATCTAGTTTCTTTAGTACATTCTATAAAACCCCATAATAGAATTTACCCGCACATGACATTTAGCATGGTTTTAAACATAATAGATGATTTTGATATTTTTAAAAAAGAAGTAACATCTGGTTTAAAAAAAGTAGACTACTATGATAATTTCAAAATCTTAGTCGAACCTACAGAAATTATTATTAATAACAATAAATACCTATATCTAATAATGACTTATACTACAGAAAATAGTGACCAAGTCATTAGAAACACAGTTTACTTAACACGTTATAAAAAATATGTATATCAGATGGAATTTCTAGATATTCCGTCAGAAGATGACTATTCAAAATTATACTCAGAACTTATCAAAACGGTGAAAATTGAGTAACATGGAAGATGAACTGTATAATAAACAAATTACAAGTAGGAAAGATTTTGTTGAGTTTCTAAAACTTCTGCATAAATACTACACCTCAAAACCAGAAAATTGGGAGAACAATGCCCTCGAATCTTTTTTAGAAGCACTGTCTGCTTACGCTGTGGATATACCTGGTGCACATAAAAATACAAAACAAGACAGAAATCCTGATATAGCAGACTGGCAGGTATTTGCAGATATACTAAGAGGAGCTATTGCCTACGAATAACTATTCTACCAGTAACTGCTCGAGTCTTTTTCTTTCGTTATCCTTAAGCTGAGGCAATATTGCTGTAAAGGCATCCCTATAACCGTCTTTTTTAAGGAGCTTTCTTATGTTGTCACGGCCAAATTTGGCAAACTGCCATTTGTGGTGCTGTGTGGCACGGGCAAGATTAATTAAAACAACCTCGTCCTGTTTACCAATATACATAAGATTAGACAATGCATTTTGGCGGATACTGCTTTCATATTTAGGAGAGGCATACTCCTGAAGTTCGCTATAATAACTTTCTTTAAGGTCACTTCGATAACCTTCGGTAGTATAGGCAAAAGTAAGCCACAGTATACGAAGATTCTTGTCATTAAACCCAACCCAGGTATCCGAAACATCTAAAAACTCCCCTATCTTTTCAGGAAAGCGGGTACAAAGTACATTCAAGGCTATTTCCCTTGTAATGTATGATTCATCCTTCATTAAGGATTTATATTCATCAAAAAACTCGTCCGGAATAGTTGTAACTGTTCGTGCTACAGCCTGCCTAATCTTTACATTATTTGTTTTCATGGCAGCTCGCACTATTACCGCCTTTTTATCAAAAGGAACTTCTGCCAGCTGAAACAATACTTCTTCCTTTAAAGGCCAAAAAGCATCCGACTCCATTATATTCGTAAACATTTCCTGATTTTCCTCAAAAGGCTTATCCTGCAGGCCGCCTATAGCAAAATACTGCTGAATAAATTCGTTTTTCTGTAAAAGGTCTATGGCCTCCCCTACTTCAAACTTCGGGTTTTCCAACCAGCGCTTTTTAAACGATTGAGTGTCGTAATTAGATACTTTATTTATCTCTGCCAGGAAATCATCGGTATCAACATTTTTAAAAGCATACTTTTCAAGATAAGCCTTTACTGCTTTCCTAAAGTTTTCATGCCCTACGCCTTCTCTTAGAACATGCAATGCCCAGGCACCTTTTTGGTAAAAGCTTAAAGAGCTTGCCTTTTCGTTAAGTATAGGTATCGTATCAGTTTTTGAAGCCTGTTGAAGCCTTTCGGCCATTTGGTAGAGTTCGTAATAAAAATGATTGTCTCCATAAAGCTCCTGTTCTGCAAGCAATGCATAATAGGTAGCAAAACCTTCCTGTAGCCAGTGATGTTCACCTGATTTGGCCGTAATAAGATCGCCAAACCATTGATGTGCCAGCTCATGGGCATTTACATTTACATAAGTGCGATCGTTAAAACCTATATTATCAACCACATAATCCTGAGAGAATATGGTAGAAGTCGTGTTTTCCATACCGGCATAAAGAAAATCCAAAACAGGTATCTGCCTGTAAATTCCCCAGGCATACTGTACCCCTATTTCCTTTTCAAAAAAATCGAATATCTGTTTGCTGTAACGATAAGTCGGTTCAAATTTACTTAGATCTTCAGGCCTATAATATAAATGTATTGGTGTTCCTGATTGTGAAATCTCAATTTTTTTATCAAATTTTCCTATAGCCAGCATTACAAGGTAGCTGCTCATAGGGTTTTGCATTTTGTAATGCCAATAGAGGTTTTTGTCACCAATAATAGATTGAGTATGCGCTGATCCGTTTGATAAAACGGTAAATCCCGGTTCATAGCCAATAGTAATATTAAATATTACCTTTTCATTCATATCATCAAAACTGGGTAGCCAGTGGCTGGTATACTTCCCCTGCCCCTGTGTCCATATCTGTAGACCATCTCCCTCACCTACAAAATACAGCGTTTGCTTGGGTTGGGCTGTATAGTCAAACTCCAGCGTATTCTTCCCTTTTTTATAACCTTTGTATAATTTTAGAGCATGCGGGGCATCTACAAAACCTGCTTTTTTCCCATTAATGGTTACGTTAGCATAATCCATGTCGTGGGCATCAATGGTAATGGTGTCGGTTTTTTCAAGTAAATCAAAAGTATATTTTACCTTACCCATCACTTTTTTATGAGAAACATCAAACGTAAGATATGCATCAAGTGTTTTAAAGTCCGCTTTTTTATATTGTTGGGCAAAACCCGAAAGGCTTAGTAAGAGTATAGCGGCAAGAAAATAGTGTTTCATGGAAGTTCTTAGCATTTACACAAATCTAATAAATACAGAGGTAAATATTACGTTTTAGTTTTATTGAATAATCTTTATCTTCGTAACTCAATCCTTATAATTAAAAATGAAGAAACGAATTTTAATCTTACTGACATTATTTTCAATGCAACTTTTGTTCAGTCAGAAAAACATTTCTTTTGATAAAAATATACAGCCAACAGCTAAGAAACTTATTATTACCCGATATTCTCTGAAGGATAGTATATCGGTACTTTCTCTAAAAAGAGAAGCCAAAACTGTTGGTGATGTTATTGGAAAAGATACAATATCAGTAATTGTAATAGATGGTGGATATACTCTTGAGGGTTTACTATTAGAGTTTACAAAAGGTAAAATAACACCTAAATATTATTACTGGGATGATGGTGGTGGTATAGTTACTCTAAGAGATTTTGATTCTTATGAACTTGTTCTAAATAATGACTTTTTTAATTGGGACGAAACCATTACAGGCAGGTTTATTGGTACTATTAACAAAATGAACTATACAAACGGAACAGAAGATTTTAAGATCAGTATTGAAGGAGATTTTACACATGTTATGGAAGATACTCCACATAAAGATGAAAGAATTTATGAGGCTGTTAAAAAGAGGGAATATTGTGAAACAGGTTTTTACACAACAATAAGTGACTATTACACACACAAATATAAACTTCCTGCATACAAATATTTAAATCTGGACGAAGAGACATCTATTAGTTACCGTAAAAAGCTTGATAACAGTATATTTAAGGGTGTTGTTATGGAGCAGACCGATGATACAGAGTTAAAAGCAAAATTTTTACTCAAAACAGAATACTTAAATGACTGGACTAACGTCAACAAGGGTTCATGTATTTATGTAGTTAACAATAAACTTCTAGCGTACTGCTCTTATAAAGACATATTGGAAAACGGAATCCTTATTACTGTTAAAACAAAAGATAAAGCCGAAAAACTTTCTGTTTATAAAGAGATAATTGAAAGTTTTAAATAAAGAATACAAGCCAAAATGAATAACCTGTTAGAAACTCCTATAGAATACCTTAAAGGCGTAGGCCCTGCCCGGGGTGAATTGTTGCGCAAGGAGTTGGGCATTCATAAATATGGCGACCTTATAAATCTTTACCCCAACCGATATATAGATCGTACACGCTATTACCGTATAAACGAACTGCAAAACAGCAATTCGGAAGTACAGATAGTTGGTAAGGTTGTAAATATTAAAACCGTTGAGCAAAAGCGCGGCAAACGCCTTGTAGCTACGTTTACAGATAATACCGGACAAATGGAACTGGTTTGGTTTCAGGGACATAAATGGATAAGGGAAAACATAAAGATCAATGTTCCCTATGTTATTTTTGGTAAAGTGAGTTCTTTTAACGGAGTGTTCAATATGGCGCATCCTGAAATGGAACTGCTTACTGAGCATGAACAAAGCCTGCGCAGTGCCATGCAGCCCATTTACCCCAGTACCGAAAAGCTTACACAACGCGGTATCACTAATAAGGTGGTAAACAAGATAATGCAGCAACTGTTTATTGAAACACAGGCATTGTTTAAGGAAACGCTTCCGGCAAACCTGTTACAGGAATTAGCGCTTATCCCTAAAAATGCAGCACTGTTTAATATTCACTTCCCTAAAAGTCAGGAAATACTGGCTAAGGCACAGTTCAGGCTAAAGTTTGAAGAATTGTTTTTTATTCAGTTACAACTTATCACCAAAAATCTTATCCGTAAGCATAAAATAAAAGGACATGCGTTTGATAAGGTTGGCGATATGTTTAATGGCTTTTATCAAAACCATTTGCCGTTTGAACTTACCAATGCCCAAAAACGTGTGCTTAAAGAAATAAGGAACGACATGGGGCAGCCTGCACAAATGAACCGATTATTACAGGGAGATGTAGGTTCGGGTAAAACCATTGTGGCATTAATGAGTATGCTTTTGGCTCTTGATAACGGTTTTCAGGCTTGCCTAATGGCACCTACCGAGATTTTAGCCAATCAGCATTTTTCAGGTTTATCTGAATTGGCTAAACCTTTGAATTTAAATATAAAAATACTTACCGGTTCAACTAAAACTTCAGAACGAAAAATTATTCATGAAGAGCTTGAAAACGGTACACTCGATATAATAATAGGTACTCATGCCCTGCTTGAAGATAAGGTACAGTTTAAAAACCTGGGACTTGCCGTTATAGATGAGCAACATCGTTTTGGTGTAGAACAACGTTCCAAACTATGGAAGAAAAATGAAATTCCGCCACATATACTGGTGATGACGGCTACCCCTATTCCGCGTACGCTGGCAATGAGTTTGTATGGCGATCTTGATATATCTGTTATAGATGAACTTCCTCCGGGACGTAAGCCCATTAAAACAGTACACCGTTACGACAGTAACCGCCTAAAAGTATGGGCTTTCCTTAAAGAGGAAATTGCTAAAGGAAGACAGGTTTATATAGTATATCCGCTTATTCAGGAAAGTGAGAAAATGGATTATAAAGACCTGATGGACGGATATGAAAGTATTTCGCGCGATTTCCCTTTACCGCAATACAGTGTCAGTATAGTACACGGCCAAATGAAACCCGCCGAAAAAGACAGCGAGATGGAGCGTTTTGCCAAAGGTAAAACCAACATCATGGTTGCCACTACTGTAATTGAGGTTGGTGTAAATGTACCTAATGCCAGTGTTATGGTTATAGAAAGTGCCGAGCGTTTCGGGCTTTCTCAGCTGCATCAGTTAAGAGGTCGTGTAGGCCGTGGAGCCGAACAGAGTTACTGTATTATGATGACAGGAGGTAAACTTAGTAACGACAGCAAAGTGCGTATGGATACTATGGTAAGAACTAATGATGGCTTTGAAATTGCGGAAGTTGATCTTAAACTGCGTGGTCCCGGAGATATTATGGGCACACAGCAAAGTGGTGTGCTTAACCTACAAATAGCCGATTTGGTTAAAGACCGGGAAATACTGCAAATGGCAAGGCATTTTGCTATTAGATTACTTAAAGATGACCCTAACCTTAACAGATCGGAACATGCTGCCTTAAAGCATACTTTTATTGAACTTACAAAGAAGAAAAATATCTGGAATTATATTTCTTAATCTAAAGCTTAAAGTCGAAAGTCATAAAGCTTTTGCTAATAATATTAGCAATTAAATAAGATTCTTTATTGTTTTATAATCAAGCTGTTTAAAATCTGTTATAACCTTATCTGCCAGCGAAGTATTTTGTCCCATTGAGTGTTCACTCTGGTAACCTACACAAAACACACCTGCTCCTTTTGCTGCTTTTATACCGTTAGTGCTGTCTTCTATAACTATACATTCTTCCTTTGGGAATCCGGTTTGTTTTACAGCTTCCACAAATATGGCGGGATTAGGTTTTGATTGTTCAAAATCCTCACCGCTTATTTTGGTTTTGAAATATTTGTGCAAATCAAACCTTGTAAAAACGGCCTCAATTTTCCTTTTTGCCGCAGAAGATGCTAACACTAAGGTCATCCCGTTATTATACAAATCTATAATAAGGTCTTTTACACCGGGTAACAGCTCAAGATCTTCACTGCTTTCAAAAGCATCAAAGTAATACTTATAGCTCTCTTCAAGCAATTCTTCTTCCGATTGTTGCAAATCAAATATATTGCGCAGCTTCTGGATAATATTCTTATCGGAATTACCTATAAAATCAGAATAGATTTCATCGGTAACATCTATCCCAAGGGTTTTATAAAATTTGCGGTTCGCTTCAAGTCCTACGGGTTCAGTGTTAACCACTACCCCATCCATATCAAAAATTACAGCGTTTACCATTACTTAATATCCCTTATTTTTAGGTAATCAAGCTCACTAAAATCGCCAATAATCATATCGGCCTCGGCAAGTTCCTGTAATTTTGAATTTTCACTCTGATAACCTATGCAGTAAATCCCAGCAGCTTTAGCTGCTTTAATTCCATTAGTACTGTCTTCTATGACTACACATTCTTCTTTTGGTGCTACAGATAACGAAGCTGCATGCTCAAAAATAGCAGGATGCGGTTTAGACTTAGGAAAATCTTCCCCACTAACGATATGCGTAAAATACTGATGAAGCCCGAAACGGTTAAAAACCCTCTCGATAGTAACTTTTGATGCCGAAGAAGCCAGTATAAGCTGTACTCCGTTATTATAAAGATCTACAATAAGTTGTCTTACTCCCGGTAAAAGGTCCAGATCTTCCTTAATATCAAAAGCTTCATTAAATAAAGATCTTTTGGTTTGTACCAAATGCTCTACCTCATGCTCAAGACCAAAAGCCTCTTTTAATTTTTGGTATACATTTTTTGTTGAGTTTCCGGTAAATGTAGCATACATTTCGTGGGTAACTTCAATGTCAAGGTTTTTAAAATGCTGGTAGTATGCAAAATGATGTACGGGCTCTGTATCAACAATAACCCCATCCATATCAAATATTACAGTCTTTATCATAGTGAAAATTAAAGCTGCAAAATTACAACATACAATTGGAAGCCAAAAGCTTTAGGGAATTAAGATGACGTTAAATTAGTAGGCCATACATTCTTCTGCACATTTACGGCAGGCTTCTGCACACTCTTTGCAATGGTCGTCTTCATCTGCAAATTTTTCACACTCATCGGCACAGGCATTACAAACATCAGCACATAATTTCATTAATTGCTCCTTATAGTCAGAGCCTCTGCTCATAAACTTAACGCACAACATACATATTTCAGCACAATCACGGCAGCTGGCAATACATTTTAAATGTTCTTCATTTACCATTTTAATACATTCGGTAGCACACAGCTCACATGCAGCAAAACACGCAAGGCATGCATCAATCATAGTTTGATTTTTTTTCATGACTAATTGTTTAAGGTTGAACTTATTACAAAGTTACCAAGCACATTCCCTAAAGCTCGTAATGCTATGTTAAACGTTTCTGTAAAAAATTATAAATAATTTATTTAAACCTTTTGCCTTAACTTTAGTCTTACCTATAAATAATTAAAATTGCAGGACGAAAAGGCTTTTATAGCAGAATTGCTTAATCCTGAAACGCAAAATAATGCGTTTAGGCAGCTTGTATCCCAATACAGCAGGCCATTGTACAGTCATATCCGAAATATTGTGCTGGATCATGATGATGCTAATGATGTGCTGCAGAACACCTTTATTAAAGTTTTTCGTAACCTGTCAAATTTTAAAGGCGAAAGCAAACTTTTTTCCTGGATTTACCGCATTGCTACAAACGAAGCCCTTACCTTTATTACCCAGAAAGCCAAAAAAGCAGGGATAAGCAACGAAGAAGTATTAGAGAAACAGGCACAGGAACTGCATGCCGATAATTACTTTGACGGTGATGAAATTCAGCTAAAGCTGCAAAAAGCAGTCGCCAAGCTTCCTGAAAAACAACAGCTTGTTTTTAAAATGCGGTATTTTGAAGAAATGAAGTACGAAGACATATCAGAAATACTGGATACTTCTGTTGGGGCACTTAAGGCTTCCTATCATCATGCGAGTAAAAAAATTGAAGATTATTTAAATAACGATTAAACCTTTTGTAAATTATTCAGTCTTAAATATATGAAACCATTTAATTTAGATAAAGAGCCAAAAATAAAATCAGGGTTTACCACACCTGATAATTATTTTAATGACTTTACCGAAAAACTGATGCAGCAGCTTCCTGAGCGGGAAGTTAAGGTTGTACCGCTATACAAAAGGGCAACGGTTTGGGTATCATCAATAGCGGCTATATTAGTGGTAGCACTTGGGGTTTCAGTATTTTTTAAAATGGATACCCAAACTGTTGTTCAACCAGATGCAACAACCCTGGAAAACTATCTGGTTTACCAAACGGATATAACGCCAAGTGATTTCATTCAGGGATTGGATGAAAGTGATATTAAGGAACTGGAAGCTTCTATTGCTGTTAGTGATGAAGCTATAGAGAACTATTTTTCTAACGAGAATTATGATATTTACATAAATGAATAAGACTATGAAAGCAAAGTTATTACTAACCTTATTTTTAAGTTTTTCTTTAAGTGTTTTTTCACAGGACCACAAAGAAAAACGTGATCAGATTAAAGCTTTAAAAGTGTCTTTTCTAACTACCGAGCTTAACCTTACCAGTGACGAATCGGCTAAATTCTGGCCGGTATATAATAATTATGAGGAAAAAGAATATCAAATAAGACACGATAAAATGCGTTCTATCATTAAAAAGATAGATCAGGCAGGAAATACTTTGACCGAGAAAGATGCCAATGCTTACCTTACTCAGCTACAGGAAGCCGAAGAGGAGCTCTTAGCGTTGAGAAAAAAGATGGTTACTGAACTTAAACCAATAATAGGTGCAGTAAAGGTAATAAAAATGCAAAAGGCAGAATTTGACTTTAAAAGAAAATTACTCTCTAAATACAGGGATAAAAAGAAATAGTTTAGTTAGGTTATTTTGTTTACTTTGGATAGGAAGACCAGTTGTGTATACGACTGGTTTTTTTTATTTAAGTTTTATCCTGATTATCTTGTTTTGCCCGGCAGCTATAATAGTCTTATTGTCAGCAAAACGCAAGGTATGTAACTCTTTATCATCTAATATTTTTTTCCAGGATCTACCTCTGTCATAAGAATAGAATACTCCCGAAGGGCCTGCGGTAACCAGTTCGTAACCTTCACTATCTGGTAAAAACTGTACACAAGAAGCATAGCCAAAACCTATTCCGTCACCAACGTTCTTCCATCGCCTGCCTCCTTTTACGGTGACAATCTTGTTTCCTGTGTTCATATCCGGTTTTGTATAATCTCCCCCTACGGCAAAACCAATATTCTCATCATAAAAATCGGCAGAATATATCCCTTCAGTTTCCGTGCCCTGAACTATAGGTGTCTTATACTGTTTCCATTTATTTCCTTTATCCGGTGAGTAATACACTCTCGATTTTTTACCTCCCGAAACAATCCATGTCTTATCTCCTTTTACAATGAGGTTTGTATTGCTTGCCGCAAAAGCAGCTTCTCCCTCCTCTACTTCAGGAAGTTTGTCGCAAGATAACTTACTCCAGCTTTCACCTCCGTCTCTGGTAATAATTACAGAAAGACAGTCATCAGTAGGGTCCCCTATAGCAATACCTTCTTTGTCATTATAAAACTGCATACTGTCATAAAACACCTTTTCTCCTTCTTCAGTGTATACTACTTTATTACTCTTTCCGTCTTTAGCTATTTTATATAGCTTTGCCGGCGAACCCACATTAAGAATAAAAATATCTGTTTCGGTCTGGGCTATAGATCTAAACTCGGGTAAACCATTTTCCATAGCCATTACTCCGGTAAAAGCCTTTCCTTCCCCTAACGAAACATAACCATATTTACCTCTGCTACCTGCATACCAAACCTTATCATTATCTGTGGTTATAGCACGTATACTTATGCTGTCTGTAAGTAATGTATCTGTTTCTACTTCAGTAAATGAGGGTTTAAAATCTTTTTTCTCCTCTTTACAGGAAACTAAGGCAAGTATTAATAGTAAAGGTAAAATCTTTCTCATAAGCTAATTTTAGCCCTAAATTAATAAAATTGCTCAATAAACTTTCATAATTAAAACTTTATCATAAATGTATTTCATCGGTCATTTTTAACATTTCAACTAATCATTACTATCACATTATCAGTATATAGTGTTAAAATTTTATATTTACTGGTAACCATAAACCAACCAAAAATGAAAAAAGTTATCTTGACCATGGGACTCCTGTGTCTCATCAGCTCAGGGTATGCCCAAAGCCTTCAGCTACCTACGGTTGACCCTGTTACCCTTGAATCACTACCGGCTGCAGTATCAAGAAGTATCGAACTCAAAGAATTTGAAAAAGCAGCACTACAGGCTTCCGACTTTATTATAGCTTCACCTGTTAACGAGGTGAACGATGAAAAAGTTAAAGCCAGTAAAGGATATTTATTAGGATGGATGCAGGATAGTCCGGACTTTAATTTTGCAGTAGACCATACCATAGCGGTATTTGAAGACAATGACCCTTTAATGTGGATCTATATGGCATGTATGGCAAAATATACCATAGAACACAAGGAACAATCGGGTAATACCGATTATATAAAACTAGGCACTTGGGAACTCGTAGCCGGTTATATAGATAATCCTGACAACCGTGTTGCCAAAACCGAAAAACTTAACATGCTATGCAATGCCTATCGAAGCGGGGAGCTCGATGCGTTTCTAAAAAGCCTATAATAAAAAAAGAGCAGGTTAAGCCTGCTCTTTTTTTTCTTCCTTACTGTCAAACATATATATCCAAAGCATTCTCGACAACCTGAAATTAAACATACTGAGTGCTACTGCCATAAAAGCTATAAGTGCCAGCATGTAACCGAAATCTTTTATGAAAAAGTGTGCTATAGCGTATACACCAATCATTTCGGCTACTGTTAATCCATAACTTACATACATTGCCCCAAAAAAGTATCCGGGTTCTCTTAAAAACTTATGGTCACATACTTCGCAATGTTCATTCATTTTAGGTAAACGAAAAAGAAACAAACTCCCTTTGCTTTTAAACACTTTACCCTGTCCACATTTAGGACATTTTTCCTCTACTATATCTGTGAATTTTGACATCTTATTTTTATTTCAAATTTACGGCAACTATTAAAATACGGCAATAGCTTATTTACGCAATAATTTGTACTTTTAGGACATATTAAGCAATCATGAAGAAGACAGCCATATTAGATATCAGTCAGTTTAAACAAACCGGGTTAGAGGATTTTTATGTAAATACACTGGAAGATCACCTTATTACAAGCCATAAGGATATCGCTTTGCCTCATAAGCACAATTTTTATCTGGCAATACTATTTACCCATGGCATAGGAATACATGAAATTGACTTTACCGTTTATGATGTTAAGCCCGGTAGTCTTTTTTTTCTTAATCCGGGACAAACACATCATTGGGAATTATCCCCAGACACTAAAGGCTACATCTTCTTTCATACACAGGCATTTTATAATTTATATTATACTCAGAATCATATCAATAACTTCCCTTTCTTTTATAGTATGCACAGCTCTCCATGCCTTTATCTTGAAGGCGAAGAGTTTAAAGACGTAACACTCCTCTTTAAACAAATACTGAAAGAAAATGAAAGAGATGAGATATTGAAAAAACATCGCATCATTAACCTGGTTCAATATGTATATATAGAATGTACCCGTATTTATGCCAAACAAAATCCGGTAGCCGCTTTAGATACCCATAACAGTTATTACAGTAAGTTCCTTAAGCTGGAAGATTTAGTTAACGAACATTTCGTAAAAGAGAAATCTCCTGCCGTTTATGCAGAGATGATGCACATGACACCAAAGCATCTTAATCGTATTACACAGGCAGTAGCAGGTAAAACAACTTCAGATGTTATAACCGACAGGGTTTTACTGGAAGCCAAAAAGGAACTGATTTTACAACAGGATAATTTTGCCGGAGTTGCCGAAATGCTGGGGTATGAAGATTACGCCTATTTTTCCCGGTTGTTTAAAAAGAAAACTAATGAAACACCAAGTGAGTTTTTAAACAGGTATAAGAAAGGATAATACCCAATTTCATTAACAAACTTCTGCTAAAAAATAATACCTTTGCAGCTTCAATTCACAAAAATGAGATTACACAGAAATTTAGTGTTTACGGTTATCGACTCCCTTAACTTTATATTTAATGAGGGAGAATATGCCGATAAGGTTGTGGCAAAGGCTTTAAAGAAAGACAAACGTTGGGGAAGCCACGACAGGAAATTTGTTGCGGAAACAATATATGAAATAGTTCGCTGGAAACGCCTGTATGCAGAAATTGCAGAGGTTAAAGAACCTTACAACAGAGATAACCTTTGGAGAATATTTGCCGTTTGGGCTGTTCTTCGCGGGTATAACCTACCAGACTGGAAATATTTTGAAGAAACTCCGGTACGACGTATAAAAGGCCGTTTTGATGAGCTTTCTAAAGTAAGAAAATACCGTGAGTCTATTCCTGACTGGATGGATGAGCTTGGTGTTAAAGAGCTTGGTGAAAAGAAATGGGAAAAGGAACTTGCCGCACAAAACGAGCAGGCAAAAGTTATACTTCGTGTTAACACCCTAAAAACTACAAAAGAACAGCTTCGTGCCATTTTAATGGACAGCAATATAGAAACCGAATTTCTTAAGGAATATCCGGATGCGCTTGTATTAACAGAGCGTGCTAATGTATTCCTTACACAGGCATTTAAAGACGGGCTTTTTGAAGTTCAGGATGCATCGTCTCAGCTTGTGGCACGTTTTCTTGAAGTAGAACCCGGTATGAGAGTGGTTGATACCTGTGCAGGTGCGGGAGGTAAAACGCTGCACATGGCCTCTATGATGGATAACAAAGGACAGATTATTGCTATGGATATTTATGAAAGTAAATTAAAGCAATTAAAGCTGCGTGCAAAAAGAAATAGTGTTTTCAATATAGATTACCGTGTAATTGAAGGCACCAAAACTATTAAGAAACTTCATGAAAAGGCAGACAGGGTTCTTATTGATGCGCCTTGTAGCGGGCTTGGTGTTCTAAAACGTAATCCGGACAGTAAATGGAAACTGGAACCTGAGTTTATAGATAACATCAAGAAAACACAGAGAGAAGTATTGGAAAGCTATTCTAAGATAGTAAAGCCTGGAGGTAAAATGGTTTATGCAACGTGTTCGGTATTGCCTTCTGAAAATGAAGAGCAGGTAAAACACTTCCTTACTACAGAAATTGGTAAACAATTCACTTTCATAAAAGAAAATAAAGTATTGGCTTCAGAATCCGGATTTGACGGATTCTATATGGCACTTCTTGAAAGAAAAAAATAATTTAAACCTCCCAATCGGGAGGTTTTTTATTTGTGTAACTTTGAGTTATCCAAATAATTACTGCTATGCTAAAAACAGAAAAGAAAGTCAGTTTTTTTGACAGCGTCTCCCCTTTTGTAAAAGTAAGCCCGCAAAGTAAATCGGCACTTCTTTCTGTAATGGTAAAAGAACATTTTCCTAAAGGGCATGTTTTAGTACCTTTGGGTAATATCTGCAGGCATGTATATTATATAGAAAAAGGATTATCCCGTACATTTTATATAAAAGACGGCAAAGAAATAACTGAGAAGTTTTGCATAGAAAATACGTTTACCTGTTCTATGCCGGCATCTATAACCAATGTGCCAGACAACAGACAGATTGAGCTTTTAGAAGCTTCCATTATTTGGTCTATGCCATACACCGAACTGGAAAAACTATATGACGATTATCATGATATAGAAAGACTGGGACGTTTTGTGGTTACTAACGAGCTTGTAGGCATGCACCAAAGATTAAGCGATCTTCAGTTTCGTTCAGCAGAAGAACGTTATAATAACCTTGTACAAAACAATCCTACCCTTTTGCAAAGGGTTTCACTCGGACTCATTTCTTCCTATCTGGGTATAACTCAGGAAACATTAAGCCGTATACGTTCCAAAAACTGATTTTTTGATAAATGTCAAAGGAAAAGCATTTGTACTGTTCCAACTTTGTTTTCATCAAAAAAGAAACAATTATGGAACTAAAAACATTTTACAAAATCAGGTTTAACGACTGCGATTCATTTAAGCACCTTAATAATTCAGGTTATATAGATTATATGCTTAACGCCCGTGAAGATCATTTAAAAGAATTTCACGATATAAGCATGACTTATCTTTACAGTAAAGGATCAGGATGGATGGTAAACAAACACGAAATAATTTACCTTAATCCTGCCAATTATGGCGAACAGGTATGTATTAAATCTAACCTGATGAAGTATGGTAATGATTCATTACTGGTAGAAATGACAATGTGGGATGAAAACGAAACCCATATCAAAGCCATTTTATGGACAAAATTCACACACATAAACCTGCTTACAGGCAAAAGGGATAATCATCCTGAATGGTTTGAAAAAATTGCCATACCACTGGAAAACAGCGAAATATTAGTTAGCTCATTATCAGAAAGGCTTAAAGTTTTAATGGCTTAAAAAGTATAATTTGTAAATTTGAATAAAGTTTACAGGAAATGAAAATCAACAACTTTTCTCCTTCTCCTTCATTAAAACCTTACATAAAAGGTTACATGGTTATTGAAAGTATGGAAGGGATGAATACTACAACACTTCCTGACACTTCAATAGTAATAGCTTTCAGGTTAAGGGGGAAAGTTAGTTTTATTCATAACAATACAGTTAATACCATAACATCCAGCTCGGTTAGCGGATTGCGCAAAGGCGTACGTCAATTTAATTACTCCGCTGATACTGCTACTCTGTTGGTAAAATTTAAGGAAGGTGGAGCCTCTGCCCTTTTTAAAGATCCCATGCACGAGCTGTTTTCACACACAGTGTCTTTAGATAATCTTGTTAGAAATTCTATAGTAAGAGAAATTGAGGAAAGAATAGCCGAAGCTGACAATTATTATCAGGCTGTATTGATACTTGATGGCTTTCTTATGACCCTAGTTAAGAATAATGAGAAGGACAGCTTAATACACGAGGCCATAAAAAGAATACAACTTGCCAAAGGAAATATAAGGATAAACGAACTTGCCGGGTCTTTACCTATAAGCAGGGATCCTCTTGAGAAACGTTTCCGTAAAATAACAGGCACTTCGCCAAAACAGTTTGCATCCATTATTCGCTTAAGGAATGTTATTAGCAACCATAAAGAAAATACAAGCTTAACCACCATAGCTTTTGATGCCGGATATTACGATCAGTCACATTTTATAAAAGACTTCAGACTATTTACAGGAAAAGCACCTCAGGACTTCTTTACTTCCGGTCAATGGTGGTAATTCAATGATTTTTTACAATTACAGGGTTTTTATAGCGGCTAGCTTTGTATAAGCTAAATAAACTGATATGAAAACAAAATTTTTAATGTTGGTATACCTATTGGGCATCCAACAACTAACTGCACAAAATGATAAACCTGTAAATCAAAAAACCATGAACGAATACACTCTGTTTTTCCACTACCCTGCTATTAATTATTCTGATAAGCAAAACGAACAACTTAAGCAACAATGGCAGGCCGTGCTTAAAAACTGGAAAGAAAGAGATATTTATATCTCTGCAAATGTGTATCAGCCCAATGCCATAATTGTGGAGCAAAACTACAGTAAGGAAACCGACTTTACATCCGAAGGTAATTTTGTAGGAGCCATAGTAAAAATCAAAGCTGCAAATAAAGATGAAGCTATAATCTTAGCAAAAGAAACACCTGTTTTTTCTGTAAACGGCAGTGTTGAAATAAGAGAAGAACGACCTAGACCTAATAAAACGGTTCCGATACTATTTATAGATACTTTTACGGTCCCTGACAATGCAAAAGCAGATTTTTTGACCCGTGTAAAAATAAACAGGGATTTGCTTAAAACCTTACCCGGATTTATTGAAGACCATGCTTATGAAAAAACTGTAGGAGATGGTAGCTTTAATTATGTTACCATAGCGGCTTGGGAAAATGAGGAAGCTATTGAAAACGCGAAACAACAGGTAATGGCATCATACAAAAAATCCGGATTTGATATGCCTAAATTCTTAAAGAAGAACAAGATAATACTTCATCGGGCTACATATAAAGAAATAGAAAACTAATTTTACGTATGTTTGTTTCAAACCTTACACATTATGAAACAAACATTTTTCTTTTTGTTTTTATTTCTTACCAGTCAACTCTTAACCGCGCAGGATACTAACATCTCTGTTATTTCTGTAGAAAAATCAAACATAGTTTACAGAGGTATAAGCAACCCTATTAAGATTGCCGTGCCGGGAGCAAAATCGTATAAAGCTACCAGTAGTGGTAAGCTAACCAAGAAAGATTCTTTAGGTAATTATCTGTTAAATGTTAATGGTATTCAAGGACGGATAGTCAAAATAAATATTGAAGCGACGCTTGAAAATGACAGTATAATAAACGAGTACAAAGAATTTGAAGTAAAGGAAATTTCTACACCAAGAGCAAATATATTGAGTAGCTATTATAGAGGAGCCTGTGAGATGACTTTATCTCAGCTAAAAGAGCTTAATCTTAATATAGTAATTGATAATCTTGCTTTTACGCCAGACTCAACTTTCTTCAGAATACGCTCATTTGAAGTATATGTAAAAGGAAAAGAAAGAATATGGATAAATGGAAGTAAAATGACTGAAAAAGCTTTCGAATCCATTAAAGATATTCCTGTAGGTACTGAAGTTTTAGTTAATATTCATCAACACACTCCCTATGGTTATAGATTGAGGCCTATACCTCCTTTAAAGATAGAAATAATAGAGCCTGAAAACTTCAATATCCCACTACCGGAAGTATATACACAATATGGCAGTGATATTGTTTACAGGGGAATAGAAAATACCTTAAATATACGTGTGCCTGAAGCAAAATCATTTAAAGTAAAAGGTAAAGGGCTTAAAATGTTACATGACAGTACTTATGTTATAAACGTAAGTAAAATTAAGAAAGACAAAATCTTCCTGGATTTTGAAATAATAAACAAAAACGATTCGGTAATTCGTACTCAGGAGGTATTGTATATAAAAGAAAGGGATACAAGGCCTAAAAAAATTACCGTAAACGGAAAAGGATGTTCTGATTGTATTTTGAAAATGAAATTAGAAGAATTGAAAGATGCAATAATTGATATAAGGGTTGACGATGCTGAAAATACTCTTGCTCCACAAATAGTGGAACAATTTGAGATCAGTCTATCAGAAAACGAAACACTTTCAATTAATGGTAATACAATAAGTGAGAGCGCTTTTGAGCTATTATCTGTATTACCTGAAGAATCAGTTATTACAATTAAAGCTTCGTTTTATCTCACATTTAGTTTTTCTCATGATCCTACCCCTTTAAAGGTTATGATTACAAACGAATAATTGTTACTCAACCAACAAAAAATTTAAAAACTAACAATTTAGATGTTGTTTGTTATAAGCATTTTGCTATATCAACAATTTTTCATCTACATCGTTATAGTATCATCAATTTAATTACCTTTGGGCGCTTTGATTAAGCAGCAATAATTATATTTTTGTATTACTATGAATGAATGTATTTCAGTTTTCGATATGCTTAAAATCGGCGTTGGGCCTTCAAGTTCGCATACTTTAGGTCCATGGCGTGCTGCCGAACGTTTCCTTCAGGAGCTTCGTGATCAGGGCATTTTTGAAAAAATAGACCGCGTTAAGGTAGACTTGTACGGTTCACTTTCCCTTACAGGAAAAGGCCATGCTACAGATCTTGCCGTGATGCTTGGTTTAAGCGGTGCCGATCCTGAATATGTTCCCATAGAAAGTATACAAACAACTATAGATGATATTAACCTTCAAAAACAGCTGTTTTTAGGCAGCCTTAAGGTTATACCGTTTAACCCTGAAACCGATATTGTTTTTAACAGAGACTTCCTTCCTTTTCATGCTAACGGAATTACTTTTACAGCTTATTATGACAAGGTTGAGTATATCTCTACATTTTATTCTATAGGAGGCGGTTTTGTTGTTAAAGAAGAAAGAACCAATGCTCTGGAAAATGCCATTATTAAATGTGCATTCCCTTTCCCTACAGATAAGGCTGATGACTTGTTGAAATTTACACAGCAGGAAAACAAAATGATATCTGAGATTGTGTATGAAAATGAAAAATCCATACGCACTGAAGAAGAAATTCATAACGAATTAATGCGTATATGGAATACCATGTTGGAATGTATGTATATTGGTTGCCATAGTGAAGGTGTATTACCAGGCGGACTTAACGTTCGTCGTAGGGCTTATGATATGCACCGTAACCTGATTGGCGAGCTTCCGTACAACAATCCTCAGGAGTGGCTTCAGGTAATTAGAAAAACAGAGGTTAAATTCCGTCAGATATTAAAATGGGTAAGTTGTTTTGCCCTTGCCGTAAACGAAGTAAATGCGGCACTTGGCCGTGTGGTTACTGCCCCTACTAATGGCAGTGCAGGCGTAATACCGGCTGTACTTATGTACTATATGGTAATTGAAAACCACGATGCTAACGAAGAACACATAAAACAATTCCTTATGGTTGCCGGAGAAGTAGGCAGTATCTTTAAAAAAGGTGCTACCATATCTGCTGCTATGGGAGGATGCCAGGCAGAAATAGGTGTATCTTCAGCTATGGCTGCAGCTGCACTTTGTGAAGTTATGGGTGGTTCTCCGGAACAGTGCCTTATCGCTGCCGAGATAGCAATGGAACACCACTTAGGTATGACATGCGATCCTATTGGCGGGCTTGTTCAGGTTCCTTGTATAGAGCGTAACACAATGGGTGCAATTAAAGCTATTAATGCTGCCGAACTGGCACTTGAAACAGATCCTAAAAATGCTAAAGTACCATTAGATAAAGTGGTAAACACTATGTGGCAAACGGCTAAGGATATGAACAACAAATACAAAGAGACATCAGAAGGCGGACTAGCCGTTACAGTAAATATTGCCGATTGCTAATTTTATTAGCAACAATTTAAAAAGCCTGCTTTATCAGCAGGCTTTTTTATGCTCTTTTTCGGGTATCTATTATATATACTATTTTCCAGACTCCATTATCATTAAAAAGCTGAAAGGAATTTACTCCCTTATGGCTTAGCTTGCCATCAACATAAAATTCATAGGGTGTCCATACATGTGCCATTGCACCGTCATACTGAATTTTGTACTCTAATAGTTTTTCTTCCAGTTTTATAGCATTAGGCACAGCAGCGATAGCAGCAAAAAATTTGGCTGCCTCATCAGTTGTAAGTGATACCTCCCCTTTATCGTTCTGGTTTACTGACTGAAGTTTTAGCCCTTCATCACAAACCGATTTTATTTTTGTAACATCTTTAGAATTAAGCCCTTCAAAAAATACATCTATTGCTTTTTTAATTTCTTTATCCTGCGCAAAAAGTCCTGTGGTACATAATACAAAAACCAACAAAAATATTTTTCTCATAATCGGTAACTTTTACATAATAGTAAATGTAGTGCTTTATTGTTATTGTACAAGTCAATAAAACCAACTTATTATACCTATTCTTAGTGCAATTTAGTACATTTACGGTCTTAAAATTTTCAGGTTATGTCTACAGCTAAAAAAGATTATAAAAGAATTACTACAAGATCATTGATAGAAATGAAAGCTAACGGAGAAAAAATCTCTATGCTTACTGCCTACGATTATACTATGGCCGGTATTACAGATGGTGCCGGAATAGACGTTATACTTGTAGGAGATTCTGCTTCAAATGTAATGGCAGGACACGAAACTACGTTGCCTATTACCCTTGATCAGATGATATATCATGCCTCTTCTGTAGTAAGAGCTGTAAAAAGAGCTCTTGTAGTGGTTGATTTACCTTTTGGAAGCTATCAGTCAGACCCTAAAGAAGCTCTTAGATCATCTATAAGGATTATGAAAGAAAGCGGTGCTCATGCCGTTAAACTTGAAGGTGGTAGTGAAATAAAAGATTCTATCAAAAAGATATTACACGCAGGCATCCCTGTAATGGGACACTTAGGGCTTACACCTCAGTCTATTTATAAATTTGGTACTTATACTGTTCGCGCTAAAGAAGAAGCTGAAGCTGAAAAACTGATACAGGACGCCAAAATGCTGGAGAAATTAGGCTGTTTTGCTGTAGTACTGGAAAAAATACCTGCTAAACTTGCCAAAGTAGTTGCCGAAAGTATTTCTATACCTGTAATAGGTATTGGTGCCGGTGGCCAAGTAGACGGTCAGGTTCTTGTTATACACGATATGTTAGGTATGAACAACGAATTCAGTCCGCGTTTTTTAAGAAGATACCTTGATCTTTATACAGAAATGACTAAAGCTATATCACAATATGTAAGTGATGTAAAAGCGAAGGACTTCCCTAACGAAAACGAGCAATATTAATTTAGATTGTTAGATTTTTGGATTATTCGATTATTTGCTTAAATGAAGATAGTATCAGATAAAAACAATCTACAAGTCCTTTATGAAGATAACCATATTATAGTGGTTAATAAGCGTGTGGGAGACATTGTACAAGGAGATAAAACCGGAGACAAGCCCCTAAGCGATGTGGTAAAAGAGTACATCAAACAAAAATATGACAAACCGGGTAATGTATATCTTGGAGTAGTACATAGGCTGGACAGGCCCACCACAGGTATTGTACTGTTTGCCAAAACATCTAAAGCGCTTTCAAGATTAAACGATTTGTTTAAAAATCGGGAAACTCAAAAAACATATTGGGCAATAGTTAAAAACAGACCTGAAAAGGAAAGTGATACTCTAGTACATTATCTTAAGCGTAATGAAAAGAGTAACACTTCTAAAGCACACATTAAAGAAGTGCCAAACAGTAAAAAGGCAAGTCTGGATTATACTATTATAAAAACGCTGGACAATTATTATGCTTTGGAAATAAACCTGCATACGGGACGCCATCACCAGATAAGATCTCAGCTTTCTGCCATAGGCTCCCCAATTAAAGGTGATTTAAAATATGGTTTTGACAGGAGTAATCAGGATGGAGGCATACACCTGCATGCCCGTAAACTGGAGCTCACCCACCCTGTTACTAAAGAACACTTAAGTATTACAGCTCCCGTTCCTGAGGATAGGATATGGAAATCAATATAAAAATTAAAATACCCGGCTATGGGTATTTTTTTTGCCTTATAAATAACTGAAATTTGTTTAGCGGCTATTACTTTATTAAGTTGTTATAATGTTATTTTTTCACAATTTTACTGTTTAAGTAGCACATATTTTCTAAATTAGTTACACCAAAAACAAACAATTAATATGAAAAGAACTTTACTACTCTCGCTAGGTCTCTTAGCAACAAGCAGTTATGCACAAGAACATTTTTCCGGCATAAACACTTCTAGGCGAACAGGTATACTTAACGCATCTTTAAATCCTGCAGAACTTGTTAACTTAAAAAATGACAACGAAGTAAATGTATTTACATTTAGCGCAAACGTGTCTAATAATAAAATCTCTTTTGGTGATCTTGTAGGTGGTGAAGATTTGGGCAACCTGATATTTACAGGAAGTGAACCAGTTAACATGCGTGCCGATGTTGAAATTTTAGGGCCTTCTTTCGCTATGAAGTATGACAAATGGGCTTTTGCTGTTACTACAGGAGCTAAAATTAAAGCCAGTCTTGTTGATATAGATGTAAATCTGGGAGATGCATTAGCTAACTCAGGAGTTGATGCACTGTTAGGTAACCCTGTATACATAAATACAGACTATAATCAAAGAGCTGCTTCTACGGCATGGGGCGAAATTGGTTTCTCTGCCGCAAGAGAAATATTTGAAAATGATACTCACAAATTCTCTGGAGGTGCAACTTTTAAACTTATATTTCCCGGTACTTATGCAAATATGTCTGCCGATAAATTTAATGGAACTATAGAGGGCGTTGTAGAGCTTAATAGTCAGCAACAGGTAATTGATACTTATGTTGGTTTAACCGATGCCA
Source organism: Flavobacterium alkalisoli (assembly GCF_008000935.1). Lineage (NCBI taxonomy): Bacteria > Pseudomonadati > Bacteroidota > Flavobacteriia > Flavobacteriales > Flavobacteriaceae > Flavobacterium > Flavobacterium alkalisoli. Next base: position 2,909,480 of record NZ_CP042831.1, on the reverse strand, counting down.
CAGCAAATGTTAATCTTGCATATTCCGGAGCATTAGGAGACAGTTTTACCGACAGCAGTAATTTCAGTGAATTCTTTGCCGGAGGGTTAAACGGTTTTTCAGCAGATTTAGGCGCTAATTATCAGTGGAAGAATGAAAATGGAGGATATAATATAAATGCAGGTGTTGCAGTAAGAAATATAGGCTCCATGACTTTTAAAGATGATAATAATGTGAATAAAAGTTATGAGGTGAATGTTCCAAATGGACAATATCTAAACCTGGATCAATTTGAAGACGTTGATAATATTGATGAGGTAGAAGAAATATTAGTGAATAGTGGCTATGCTACACTTATTGAATCTGGAAAAGATTTCAAGATAAAACAGCCTACCGTACTGTCATTATATGCCGATGCCAACGTTTACAATAACTGGTATGTAACTGCTTATCTACAACAAAAACTAAGTGATGCCAGCGAAAATAACAGGGTTGGTTCTCAAAACATATTTACGGTTACACCCCGTTATTCAACAAACTTCTTTGAAGCCTATGCCCCATTTTCAAGTAATGAAATCTCAGGATTTACTGCCGGTATAGGATTCAGGATTGGCGGATTCTTTATTGGATCAGGCTCAATACTTTCTGCCGCTATTGGAGATACAACACAGGCAGATGGCTACTTAGGCTTCCGTTTCGGATTTTAATAAACACATAAAAATATAATGAAAAAAGTACTACTGGGGTTAATTCTCTTAACCCCTTTTTTTAGTTTTTGTCAAATTAACGTTGCTGATTCTACCGTTCAGGTCATAACCTATTGGGACAAGCATGAAAAAATGACTTATGATATAGCTACCTCAAAAGCTACAGTGAAAGGTAATGATACAACATATACTCAAAAAGTAAAATTTAAAGTCGATATTGAAGTATTAGACTCTACCGCTACTAGCTATACCATACAATGGAAATTTAAAGACTATGCCTCCCTCTTATCTGACGAATCAGCAGAAATACAAGCCAATCTATATAATGGCTTAACAATTGAATTCACCACAGATGAGTTGGGCACATTTAATAAGCTTTTAAACTGGAAAGAAATAAAAGAGCATAATGAACGGGTTTTCTCAGAATTAAAAGGGAAAACAAATTCTCAGGAGGTGTTAGTAAAAATGCTTCGTCAAAAGTTTTCTTCACAACAGGCAATTGAAGAACATTCTATAAAAGAAGTACAGTATTTTCACTCATTTCATGGTGTTGGAATGAAAGAAGGTGAAGTGGTTGAGGAAAATGTATCCAGAGATACTTTTATAGGCAAAAGTGTACAATCTGACATTACACTTGAATTAACCGAAATCGACTATGAAAACAGCACTTATATTATAAAATATTGGGAAGATTTTGAAGGCGAAGGTGTTGTAAACCTTATTGGCAGTATGTTTCCTAATTATAAAGAAAAAATTGAAAATTCAATAGGAGACGATATGTCTTTAAATGATTTTATGGGAGCAAACATGCATGAATCAGGATGGCCACTATATCTTGTATATGAAAGGACTCTCAGTTTTAACGAGAACCACATGTATTTTGAGCAATGTACAATCTCTTTAGAGGAGTAGTTTATTAAAACCTTAATAGAACCTAATCTCAATTTTTAGTAAATTCACTACATCAAAAAGTAATCTTTATTCTTATGAAATGGAAAGGTCGAAGAGAAAGTGGTAATGTTGATGACCGCAGAGGTATGTCTGGCGGTAAAATTGCTGCCGGAGGCGGTATAATAGCTATAATTGTTGTACTCCTTAATATGTTTATGGGAGGAGATAGTACAGAAGTTATAAACGAAATAAACAATCAGCTACAACAGCAAACCACAACAGAAGAGCCTGTTCCTTTAAGTGCCCATGATGAAGAAATGGGACGAATGGTAAAAGTAATACTGGCGGATACTGAAGATGTATGGCATAAAATATTTCAGGAAAACGGCATGGTTTACAAAGAACCTACACTTGTGCTTTTCCGTAACTCCGTTCAAACTGCATGTGGAGGAGCTTCTTCTGCTTCAGGGCCTTTTTACTGTCCGTTAGACCGTAAAGTTTATATGGATTTATCCTTTTTTGAAGAACTCCAATCTCGATTTGGTGCAAAAGGCGGCGATTTTGCAATTGCCTATGTAATTGCCCATGAAGTAGGACACCATGTACAAACATTATTAGGTACTTCTGCAAAAGTTAGGGAACGGCAACAGCAAATGTCGCAAACACAAGGCAACAAACTATCTGTGGCATTAGAGCTTCAGGCTGATTTCTATGCCGGGCTATGGGCACATTATAATGAAGAAATGAATCAGGTTCTTGAAGCCGGAGATATAGAGGAGGCTTTAAGTGCAGCACATGCTGTGGGCGACGATGCCATACAAAAGAAAGCACAGGGACATGTTGTACCTGATTCTTTTACACACGGTACATCTGCACAACGCGTGCATTGGTTTAAAAAGGGATTTAATTCCGGCGATTTTAGTGCCGGGACAACATTTGATGATCTTGAACGCTAATTATTCTTTTTAGCGTTCATTATCTGCCACTGGTCTTCTATATACTTAATTTTTCGAACTTCTTTCATTATAGATTCCAGTTCGTCTTCATAATAATCAGCGTCATCTTCCTTATTTATAGAATCAAGGTCCTCTGCCCTTTCCAGTAATATATCTATAACAGGCATAACCCTGTTTTTTACGTATGGAGACAATTTGCCAAATGCTTCCTGTAATTGTGCTTTAATCATATTACAAATTTGGTGATTTTTAAAATAGCTTCCTTGCTAAAAAGCATCTTTTTTAAAACTCAACCATACTTGGCGATGTACGGTCAAACTTGTAACTTTGACGTTTAAAACAATAATCGGCTAACAGTTGAAAAAAATACTTCTCCTTTCGGATACCCATAGTCATATAGACGAAACCATAATGAAATATGTAAGACAGGCAGATGAAGTTTGGCATGCAGGTGATATTGGTGACCTTTCCGTTACGGATACCATTAAAAAGGAAAAACCTCTTAAGGCCGTTTACGGAAATATAGACAGTACCGAAGCTAGACTTGAGTTCCCTTTAAACAACAGGTTCTTTTGTGAAGGTGTAGATGTATGGATTACACATATTGGCGGTTACCCCGGAAAATACAATCTGTCAATACGGGAAGAAGTAAAGGCAAACCCTCCTAAGTTATTTATTTGCGGGCATTCGCACATACTTAAGGTAATGCCAGATCCTAAACTTAACTTAATACACATGAATCCCGGAGCAGCAGGAATACACGGCTTCCATCAGGTTCGTACCATGCTTCGTTTTGAAATTAATGGAGAAAACATTCAAAATCTTGAAGTAATAGAAATAGGCAAACGCGTTTAATGAGAACTTCAGTTACACATACACTAAACAACCCAAAACTTTTTAAGCAACAGCTCCTTAAATGGTCACAGCAATACAGGGAAGTTGAATTTTTAGACAGTAATGATTATCATCAGAATTACTCCTCTTTTGATGCAGTTTTAGCAGCAGACGCAATAACTTCTGTAAAAACAGATTTTGTAAGGGCTTTTGAAGACTTAAGCGCTTATCAGCAAACTACAAGGGACTGGCTTTTTGGGTATTTATCCTACGATCTGAAAAATAATACCGAGGCTTTACAGTCCAATAACTTCGACGGACTTGAATTTCCTGATTTGTTCTTCTTTCAGCCAAAAAAATTGTTCTTTATAAAAGGAGATACTGTTGAGATAGCCTATTTGGTAATGTGTGATGATGAATTAGAAGATGATTTTAAGGAAATACTCTCAACAGCTATTGATTCCGTCACCGACCTACCGCTAACAATCAATCAGCGAATTTCTAAAGAGGCTTATATTGAGAAAACAAGCAAAATGCTGGAGCATATACACATTGGTGATATATATGAAGCTAACTTTTGTATGGAATTTTATGCCGAAAATGCTGTTATTAGTCCGCTCTGTAAATATCAAGCTTTAAACGCCATATCAGAACCTCCTTTTGCAGCATTCTTTAAAAACCATAAGCATTACCTGCTATCTGCCTCTCCCGAAAGATATATCAGAAAAGAAGAAGAGAAAATTATCTCTCAACCTATAAAAGGAACAGCAAGACGCAGTACTGATCCAGTTGAAGATGAAGCCATAAAACTGGAACTGACCCAAAACGAAAAGGAACGGTCGGAAAACATTATGATTGTTGACCTCGTGCGCAATGATTTGTCGAGGACAGCACAAAAAGGTTCGGTTAGTGTAGAGGAATTATGTGGGGCTTATACCTTTAAGCAGGTACACCATTTAATATCAACAGTTGTATCAAGACTGGATTCAGAATTTAAACCTGTAGATACAATAAGGACATCATTTCCTATGGGAAGCATGACGGGTGCTCCTAAAATTTCGGCCATGCAGATTATTGAAAACCTTGAGGAAACCAAACGCGGACTTTATAGTGGTGCCGTAGGCTATTTTACCCCTATCGGAGATTTTGACTTCAACGTGGTAATAAGAAGTATACTTTATAACGAGGAAAATAAATACGTTTCATTTTCTGTAGGTAGTGCTATAACATCCAAATCAATACCTGAAAAGGAATATGAAGAATGTCTGCTTAAAGCACGTGCCATGAGGAGTGTTTTGGAGTAGTCTCTTAAATTCAAAAATTCATTACTTTTGGAGATGCTTTTAAAACTGCAGAAACATCTAAATCAAAATCTTCCTTTTTTACAGGATAAAAAACTGTTGCTTGCCGTAAGTGGCGGCATAGACAGTATGGTTTTGGTACACCTTTTCCAAAAACTGAATTATGATATTACTATTGCCCACTGCAATTTTGGTTTAAGAGGAGATGAAAGCGACGGAGATGAAAATTTCATTAAAGACTACGCGTCTAAAAACAATATAAAAATATTTGTAACTCATTTTGATACAAATAAATATGCTTTAGATTTTAAACTATCCATTCAACTGTCTGCAAGACAGTTAAGATATAACTGGTTTTACGATTTGATGAAGGAAAAGCAGTTGGATTATCTTCTTACAGCACACCATCTAGATGATAGCCTTGAAACTTTTTTAATAAATCTTAGTCGTGGCACAGGAATTGAAGGGCTTACCGGCATACCACAGCAAAACGATAAAATTATCCGTCCGTTACTTCCTTTCAGCAGAAATGAAATTGAGGAATATGCCAAGGAAAATAATATCAGTTGGAGAGAAGACAGTAGTAATGCCTCAAATAAATACCTGAGGAATAAACTACGTCATGATGTGGTTCCTGTTTTAAAATCCCTGAATACATCCTTTATGGACTCATTTCAGGATACTCTTATACATTTACAGCAAACACAATCGCTTGCTGAAGATGCATCGGTATTAGTTTATAAACAGGTTGTTACAGAAAAAGAAAATCAAAAGCATATTAATATAAATGAGCTTAAAAGATTACCTAACTATAAAGCCTATTTATACCAATGGTTAAATCCGTTTGGTTTTACAGCCTGGTATGACATTTATGAATTATCTGACTCACAATCAGGTAAACAGGTATTGTCAGATGGGTACAGGCTTTTAAAAGACAGGGAATATCTTATTTTGGAACCTATTGAAGAGCCTGTTACAAATGTTTATGAAATACCCGAAGGTATAACAGAAATATCACAGCCGTTTCCTATAAGGTTGATAAGTGTTAATAAAACATTAAAAAAAATTGAGAATAATGCAATTTACGTGGATGCTGCTACGTTAAAATTCCCGTTATTTGCAAGGAAATGGCAGGAAGGTGACTATTTTTGTCCCGCCGGGATGAAAGGACAAAGAAAAAAGGTCTCTAAATATTTTAAGGATGAAAAAATGTCCTTAAGTGAAAAAGAGAAAACATGGCTTCTTTGTTCGGGTGATCAGGTTGTGTGGATCATTAATAAACGTGCCGACGAACGATTTAAAGTTACCTCCCAAACAACACAAATTTTAAAAATAGAAGTTTTATAAATTAAAATGAAAAAAGCTGCTTTACTATTCTTATTCCTGTTTTCATTTATAACAGGAAGTGCACAAATTCTGGAGCCGGTAAAATGGACTTCTAAAATTGAAAAAAAATCCGACACTGAGTATCTTCTTACCTTAAAAGGAACTATTGAAGAGCACTGGCATGTTTACTCCCAGTTTACTGCTGATGGTGGAGGATTACCATTAGAATTAATTTTTGAAAATTCTGATAATAATTATGAGCTTGTTGGTAAGGCTGAAGAAAGCGAAACAAAAACAGCTTTTAGTGATATATTTGGTGTAGACGAGACTTTTTTTGAAGAAACTGTAGAGCTACAACAAACTATTAAAGTAACCAACACTAATAACAATAATGTTCAGTTACATCTTTTTTACCAAGTATGTAAAGAGCAATGTTTACAGGAAGATAAATTCTTTGTTTTCAATTTAAAAGACCTTACATCAAAGGAAGTTCAAAGCTTTGATGAGCCGGAGGTTAAAGCTGATAACAATAAAGAAAATGCTAAAGAAGGTACTGCAACAGATGCACCTAAAAAAGATAAGGAAAAAGGACTTTTCAAAATCTTTATAATTGCATTCTTCTCAGGTTTTGCAGCATTACTTACACCTTGTGTATTCCCTATGATACCAATGACTGTAAGCTTCTTTACAAAACAGAGTAAAACAAAAGCTGCAGGTATTAAAAATGCTTTTATTTATGGTATTTCCATTATAGTAATCTATGTATTATTGGGTACATTAGTAACAGCAATTTTTGGGGCCGATGCTCTTAATGCGCTCTCTACTAACGTTATTTTTAACCTTGTTTTCTTTGTGCTTTTAGTTGTATTTGCTTCATCTTTCCTTGGTGCATTCGAAATTATGTTACCAAACTCATGGGCAAATAAAGTTGACCGTCAGGCAGACAGAGGTGGTATAATAGGTATACTGTTTATGGCTTTAGCCCTTGCGATAGTATCTTTCTCCTGTACAGGACCAATTGTAGGTACACTACTTGTAGAAGCTGCTTCAAAAGGTGGTATAGCTCCAATTGTGGGTATGTTTGGTTTTTCATTAGCATTAGCTTTACCTTTTATGCTTTTTGCAATGTTCCCTGGATGGTTAAATACTTTACCAAAATCAGGAGGATGGTTAAATACGGTTAAAGTATTTTTAGGTTTCCTTGAACTGGCACTTGCTTTCAAATTCCTTTCAAATGCTGATCTTGTATTACAATCACATATACTTGAAAGAGAAACTTTCCTTGCTATCTGGATAGCTATATTTGGAGCAATGGCATTATACCTTTTCGGAAAAATAACATTACCTCACGATAGCCCATTATCATCAATATCAGTTGGAAGATTATTTTTAGGACTTTTAACACTTGCTTTTACAATATATCTGGTTCCTGGATTATGGGGTGCCCCACTTAAATTAATAAGTGGTTTCCCTCCTCCAATGCATTATAGCGAATCTCCACAAGGTTTTGGAGGTGGCGGTATAGCTTCAGGCGATACAAAATTACCGGAAGGAGCAAAACTGGGTGCTCATAATATCATCACTTTTGAAGATTATGATACAGGACTTGCTTATGCTAAAGAAGTAAAGAAACCTGTACTTATTGACTTTACCGGTTATGCTTGTGTAAACTGCCGTAAAATGGAAGAGCACGTTTGGTCTGACGAGCGAGTACTATCTGTTTTAAAAGATGAAGTTGTTCTTATTTCATTATATGTAGATTATAAAAAAGAGCTTCCTGAAAATGAACAGTATATCTCTAAGACAACAGGAAAGAAAATAAAAACTATTGGTAATAAATGGAGTGATTTTGAAATCACTAAATACAAAGCCAATGCACAACCTTATTATGTACTTATAGATCATGCAGAAGAAAATCTTAACGATCCTGTAGGTTACACACCGGATGTAGAAGAGTATTTAAAATGGTTGCAGGAAGGAACTGCAAACTTTAAAAAATAATAAAAAGCCCTCAAATAAGAGGGCTTTTTTATTTATATATCATTAATGAGTTTTCTTGCTGCTGTTTGTACAGGATCCCAAACAGGGGAAAACGGAGGCGCATAAGACAAGTCTAAATCGATAATATTTTGAAGGGTAAGATTATGAGTTAAAGCGGTTGCAAGTACATCTATACGCTTTGCTGCCCCCTCCTCTCCTATTATCTGTCCTCCCAATAACCTCCCGCTATTTTTCTCGGCAAGGAGCTTAACAACAATCTTCTTTGAACCCGGATAATAATGTGCTCTCGTCCGGCTTTCAATTTTTGCCGTTACATAGTCGATATTTAGTTTCTGTAACTGTTTTTCCAGTAATCCGGTGCGGGCAACTTCATAACTGCATACTTTACACACTGCAGTACCCACTACACCTGGAAATACTGCCTTCTCTCCGGCTATACTACCTCCGGCTACAAGTCCGGTTTTATTAGCAATTGTACCCAAAGCAATATACACCTGCTCTTTACTTACCAAATGATGTGTTAGGGCACAGTCTCCGGCAGCCCAAACATCAGGAATATTGGTTTGCTGTTGAGCATTTACCTTAATGGCACCTTTAGCATCTAACTCAACAGCACTTTCCTTCAAAAAATCGGTGTTAGGTCGGGAACCCATCCCTAAAACAACCATATCTGTAGGAATGTTTCGTTTATTACTTATTACGGAGGTTACTTTACCGTCATTCACTTCAAAACCTGCCAGTTCCTCATTTAAAAGTAACTTAACTCCTAAACCTTTTATAGCCTCCGAAACCAATTCTCCCATGTCAGGATCAAGGGTATTCATAACCTGTTCAGACCGGTTAATCATGGTAACTTCAAGTCCGCGTTCTAAAAGCGCTTCAGCCATTTCAAGACCAATATATCCCCCTCCTATTATTACCGCATTTTTAGGTTTCTTTTCCTCAATATAGCATTCTATATTGATACCGCTTTTAAGCGTGGTAACACCAAAAACATTTTCAGAATCATATCCTTTTACATCAGGGCAAAAAGCCTTACCTCCTGTGGCAATTAGCAACTGGTCATAACTTTCCCAAAACTCCTTATTCTCCTTCTTATTTAATACCTTGATTTTTTTATTATCAGTGTCAACTTCAAGAACAAGGTGTTGAGTGCGCACATCGATATTATATTTATTCCTGAAAGTTTCAGGGCTTCTTACAATAAGCTCTTCATAGGTCTTAACCTTTTCCGAGACAAAATAAGGTATACCACAAGCCGAATAAGATGTGTAATCTGATTTTTCAAAAACTATGATTTCCCTTTCAGGTTGTTCCCTTCTAACTTTAGATGCAGCAGTCATCCCGGCGGCATCACCACCTATAATTACCAGCTTATTATTTGCCATTTTTAGTTGTTACTCTTGGTTATCTACTAAAGGTAGTAAGAAATTTAGTGGCATTGGGTTAAAAAGGATTTAAAAGCTATTCAATAATAATCTTTTTTGAGATTTTCTGTCCGGTGCTTAATTTAAGCTCTAATATATAAGTACCGGAAGACGCACCTGAAACATAAAATTCATCGAAACTTTTGTTACTGAAATCTCTGATAATTCTTCCTGAAATATCAAATAACCGTGACTCCAAAATATTATTTTGATCGATGTTAGTTTCAATCTCAATCTTATTGGTTACCGGATTAGCAATATTCATATAATTCCCTGCCTGTTCTGTATCCGGCAAACTCAAAACACCACAAACAGAATTTAAAGAGGTTCTTTCGTATACAGCTGCTGCTCCTGTTATGTAAGAATTATTTATTTGATATATTGGTTCCCCTAATTCATACTGCTCCATATCTAGTTCATATACAGTACCTGTAACGGTACCCTGATCAAAAACAAGAATATAAGCTTTGGAATATATTCCAAAATCAATACTAAATGCACCATAAGCCTGTAGGTTACCTAAACTCATTACATTACAACTGTTGTTAACATCCTGCATATTTATTTCATATATACCACAACTGGGCAAATCCCAATTTTTAGTGGTAACATAAAATCTGTTTTGGTAAAAAAACAAGTCTCCTGCAGGAATTATTTCATTAGGTAAATACCCCATAAAAGAAAATACACCTGTAGTGATATTATATTTATAAATATAAGACTCACCATTTTGAAAACCCGCAGCATATATATAATTACTTCCATCTGAACATAGAGAATTTATAGCAATATTAAATGTCCCTAAATATTCACATGACAAATCGTCTGTAATACTTTTTCTATATAAGCTACCCCAGGCTGAGCAATAATAAATATGAGATTTTGTAACGGCTATATCATGATAGCGCATTTCAAAAACCTGATTATCTGAATTCGTTGTTGGACAGGCATATATTTCTTCCTGAGTCAGGGTGTTCAGGTCAATTTCATAAATGTAATTTTCTGTCCCGGCATTGTTGGTAGAATTGATAAAAAAAGACTGAGAGAAACAAAAAAATGGTAAAAAAAGTAAAATTAAAATAGGTGTGGTTGTTTTCATAATTATAGCAGTTTATTTTGTTCTAATTTAAAAAAATAAATTACATAAATAATTATTTTCTTACTTTTAGGCCACTTTTTAAAACCTTACCTTATAATATGCTTATAAAAGTATTTGGAAGCGCCGTATTTGGAGTTGAAGCCACAACAATAACCGTTGAAGTAAATATTGATAAAGGAATTGGTTATCACCTTGTAGGATTGCCCGATAATGCAGTAAAGGAAAGCAGCTACCGTATAGCTGCCGCGTTAAAGAACAACGGTTACCAGTTACCCGGTAAAAAGATAACCATAAACATGGCTCCGGCCGACTTAAGAAAAGAAGGCTCTGCCTACGATCTTACCCTTGCCATAGGCATACTTGCAGCTTCCGGGCAAATACCCTCTGAAGATGTTGACAAATACATCATTATGGGTGAACTTTCGCTTGACGGAAGCCTTCAGCCAATTAAAGGAGTGTTACCTATTGCCATAAAAGCCAAAGAAGAAGGTTTTAAAGGTTTTTTCCTGCCGAAACAAAACGTAAAGGAAGCTGCTATTGTTAGCGGGCTTGATGTATACGGAATTGAAAACGTAACCGAAATAATAGATTTCTTTAACGGAAATGCTACCGTACAGCCTACGGTAATAAACACTCGCGAAGAGTTTTATAAAACCCTCGACTTTCCTGAATTTGACTTTGCCGATGTAAAGGGACAGGAAAGTATTAAGCGTTGTATGGAAATTGCAGCAGCAGGCGGACACAATATTATACTTATAGGCCCTCCGGGAGCAGGTAAAACAATGCTGGCTAAACGATTACCCAGCATCCTCCCTCCTATGACTCTTAAGGAAGCACTGGAGACAACCAAGATACACAGTGTGGCAGGAAAGATAAAAGATGTCGGCTTGATGAATCAACGCCCATTCAGGAGCCCGCATCATACTATCTCGAATGTGGCATTAGTAGGCGGTGGTAGTTTTCCCCAACCGGGAGAAATATCTATGGCTCACAATGGTGTACTGTTTTTAGACGAGCTACCTGAATTTAAAAGAGAGGTACTGGAAGTAATGCGCCAGCCGCTTGAAGACAGGGAAGTAACCATTTCAAGGGCCAAGTTTACCATTACCTATCCGTCATCATTTATGTTAGTTGCCAGTATGAACCCTAGTCCGGGAGGGTATTTTAATGATCCTGATGCTCCGGTAAGTTCCTCACCACATGAAATGCAACGCTATTTAAGTAAAATATCAGGTCCGTTACTGGACAGGATTGATATACATATTGAAGTAACTCCTGTACCTTTTGAAAAACTCTCTGATAAACAGGTAGCCGAAAGCAGTGTGGAGATTCGAAAAAGAGTTACTCAAGCCAGGGAAATACAAATCAGGCGTTTTGAGCATCTGGAAAATACACATTACAATGCACAGATGAGTACGAAACAGATTCGTGAATATTGTGAACTGGATGAAACTTCATTACTGTTATTAAAAACAGCAATGGAAAGGTTAAACCTTTCTGCTCGTGCTTATGACAGGATTTTAAAAGTATCACGAACCATTGCCGATTTGGACAACTCTCCAAATGTTGAACCACAGCATATATCAGAAGCTATACAATACAGAAGCCTTGACCGTGAAGGATGGTTGGGGTAAATAGATTTGGAATTTTAGGATTATGAATAAAAAATATATTATAACAATATCATTACTTAGTTTAGTTTCATTAGCCTCTTGTACACCAATGGCTAAAATTATTTTTGGCATTAAAAAATATGAAACCTACGTTACTAACGAAAAAAGAGTTGAATATTATAAACCATATTTTGAAACATCTGAAAACAAAGTAAGTATTTATGCTTTTAAAAATTGGGAAGGTATTCAGGCTACTTCTGACTCTGTGCACATTCCGCGAATTTTTGTCCAAAATATAGCTACTGACTCCGTATATGTTCTTAGCTGTTATGAGGATATTCCTTATGATGTTGAAGAAATTAATAACGGAAAATATGATGGAATAAGTAAAGCAGATATAAAAGAATTTACTAATCTTAAAAACATAATAGACACAAGCGCAGTTTTAACTTCTACACAAAATGTAATCAACAACAATGGCAAATGGAAAGTTTATTTGGTAAATGGCACTTTTATGGGTAAAAAATTGAGAAAAAGAACTTTACCTATAACAACCATAAATGGATTACAGGAAATAATTGTTGTTGATATAAGTATAGACGGAGAAAGACCTAAACAATAAAAATTTGCTTTTAAACCTAACTCAAATTTAACACTGTTAAATAATTAAATTTATTACTTTGCCTGTCTGTAACTTTGCGCCTGCGATACCTAAAAAAGAGTATCTTTGTATAAAAAATTAGCTACAGGTTTTGAGGTATTTTATTGAATTTGCTTACAACGGAAAAAATTATCACGGATGGCAGTATCAGCCGCATAGTATTTCGGTACAGGAAGTATTAAACAAAGCCCTCTCTACCCTGCTAAAACAACCTATTGATGTTACGGGAGCCGGTCGTACCGATACCGGTGTACATGCCAAACAGATGTATGCCCACTTTGATTACGACAATGTGATTAACAGTGACTCCTTAACTCAAAAACTCAACTCTTTTTTACCAAAGGACATTGTAGTATACAGGCTTATACCACTGCATGACGATGCTCATGCCCGTTTTGATGCTACAAGCAGGACTTATGAGTATCATATACATACTTTTAAGGATGCCTTTATTGGCGAAGGCAGCTGGTTTCATTTTCATCCGTTAGATATGGATAAGATGAATGAGGCAGCCAAAATTCTTTTTGAGTATAAAGATTTTAAGTGCTTTTCTAAAACGCATACAGACGTAAGAACGTTTAACTGCGTTATTATGGAAGCAAACTGGAAAAAGGAAGGCAACAATCTTGTTTTTACCGTTGCTGCCGACCGATTTTTAAGAAACATGGTAAGGGCTATTGTGGGCACACTTGTAAACGTGGGCCTTGGCAAGATTACCTTACAGGATTTCAGGGAAATTATAGAAAGTCGCGACAGAAATAAAGCCGGCTTTTCGGTCCCTGCACACGGGTTGTACTTAACAAAAGTAGTATACCCATATATACAGGAAGATTAATATGAAAGCTATAAAATCCACATCATTAAAAAAGGTTTTAAAATTTGCAAAGCCTTACCGCACACGTTACTATCTAGTTGTTGTTTTTGCGGTATCACTTTCACTATTTGCAGCAATAAGGCCTTATCTTTTAAAAAGAACGGTTGACGAATACATCGACCCTAAAGACGAAACCGGACTATTATTCTATATAGTGCTTATGGGTGCTGCACTTATGTTTGAGGTGGCATCGCAGTTTTATTTTGTATACTGGGCAAACTGGCTGGGTCAGGATATTGTAAAAGACATTCGTGAAAAGCTTTTTATGCACATTTCACGCTTTAAAATGAAGTTTTTTGACAATGAACCAGTAGGAAAACTTGTTACCCGTACAGTATTTGATATCGAATCAATTGCCCGTATTTTTAGTCAGGGACTTTTCATGATAATAAGTGACCTGTTAAAAATGATGGTTATCCTTGGCTTTATGTTCTACATGAACTGGAAGCTAACCATTATTGTATTATTGGCTATGCCAATACTGTTGTATGCTACAAGGGTTTTCCAGATCAAGATGAAAAGTGCTTTTGAGGAAGTTCGTACTCAGGTAGCAAACCTTAACACTTTTGTACAGGAGCGTATTACGGGTATGAAAATCGTTCAGCTGTTTAATCGTGAAAAAATTGAATACGAAAAGTTTCAGGAGATAAACAGGAAACATAATAAAGCCTGGTTAAGGAATATATTATACAACTCTATCTTCTTCCCTATTGCCGATATTATATCTTCTGTTACATTAGGTATTATAATATGGTACGGTGGTGTGAGCATTCTTAACGGAGATAATGTAACAACTCCGGGAGACCTGTTTGCTTATCTGATGTTTATAAGCATGTTGTTTAACCCTTTACGACAAATAGCGGATAAATTTAACGAGCTTCAGATGGGTATAATAGCTTCAGACAGGGTATTGGAATTGTTAGACTCAGAAATGCAGGTTCAGGATGCAGGCACACTTATAGCGACACACTTTAAGGGCAATCTTGATTTTAAAGATGTACGCTTTAGCTATGTGGATAATGAAGAAGTAATTAAAGGTATAAACCTTAAGGTTAATGCTGGTGAAACTGTTGCTATTGTAGGTGCTACAGGTGCAGGTAAGTCTACCATTATAAACCTTCTTAATCGTTTTTATGAAATAAAAGGCGGAAGCATTAGTATAGATGGTACTAATATTAACGACTTTAATCTCGAAAGCCTGCGCAGGCAAATTGCCATAGTGCTTCAGGACGTATTCCTTTTTGCAGATACTATTTATAATAATATAACACTTAATAATCCTGAAATTACACGCGAGCATGTTATTACAGCCGCAAAAAATATAGGTGTTCACGATTTTATTATGAGTCTGCCTAACGGATATGATTATAATGTAAAAGAAAGAGGTGTAATGCTTTCGTCCGGACAGAGACAGCTTATTGCCTTCTTAAGGGCTTATGTAAGCAACCCAAGTATACTTATACTTGATGAGGCTACTTCGTCTATTGATACGTATTCTGAAGAGCTTATACAAACCGCTACCGAAACAATAACTGCCGGAAGAACATCAATAGTTATAGCTCACAGGCTGGCTACTATCATCAATGCCGATAAGATTATCGTTATGGATCAGGGTAAAATTGTGGAAGAAGGCACACACTACGAACTCATTAATCGTGACGAGGGTTATTACAAAAACCTCTACTACTCTCAGTTCGCTGTTGAAAGTTAAAATATTAAGCTACCCTTCGGTAGCTTTTTTTATTTGTAAAATCCATTTTTTAAATAATTACGTAAGTAATGTTTTATTAAAGTACAATAATATAAGAATCAATGCGTTAATAAAATTATAAATACTCATGTTATTAACAAAAACTTTTAATAAAAATTTAATATAATATTAGGCTTATTTAAAATGTAAATACGGAACTTGCAAGTATCAAAATCAACCCCACTTATTATGACACTGAACAACTTTAAAAACAGGCTAAAGCTCCTTATAGAAGCCGGAATTAGAAGTTACCGACAAAAAAGGCTAAGGAGGTATTTTATGTCGTGAGCAATTCAAACAATCACGAAAAATTTTTGCCATTGGTTTTTAAATCAGTGGCAAAATTTTTTTAGACCATTCCTCTAGTTTTTCACTAAACGATTTTGTGGCGTTTGCCCCACTTGGCGAAGGCAGTATTTCATAGGTTATATCCGGTTTTCTGCCTACATATTTATCATAGTATTTAGCGGCATTCTTACTTGAAAAAAATACATGTTTAATATTAGGATAGTTTATATAAAAACTCTCAAAATCATTAGCTGTTTCATTCTTTATATTACTATCCAGGCTTCCCTCCCTCTCACATATTTCCAATACATCCCATAGAGCAATATTGTGTTTTTCGAGTAATGTTTTACGTTTCTCATAATCGTGGGTAAACTCAGCATCCAATAAAGTAAAAAGTAGCTTCCAGAACTGATTGCCTCTATTACCATAATATTGCTGCAGCTCTAAAGATTTTTCTCCGGGCATTGTACCCAATATCAATATTTTACACTTTTCATTCACAAGTGGCGGAAAAGCTTTTTTCATAAACAAAACAAAAAAATTAGGTATTCCTTAAGTCAATTTTAAGCAAGATATAGCATTAGCAGTTAATTAAATGTTATACCTAACAGATTTATGATTTAATTAATAATCAACACATTAACTCTTATCTAACTTTACTTAAAAAGCAATAACAAGCTAATCATTTAAATATAAAAAACTATGAAATCAGCAACAAAAACAACAGCTAAAAAAAGTACAACCGCTAAAACTGCTGCGGAAGGAAAAGTAAAATCTAAGTCTACTGCTGCAGAAGCATTACACGATCTTTATATAGATAGCCTTAAAGACATTTACTGGGCCGAAAAAGCACTTTTAAAAGCATTGCCTAAAATGGCTAAAAATGCAACAACTAAAAGCCTTAGCGATACTATTGACAGCCACATGACAGAAACTGAAGGTCAGATTGAAAGACTGGAAAAAGTTTTTGAAATGGCAGGAAAGAAAGCTTCAGGGAAAAAATGTGAAGCTATGGCCGGATTACTGAAAGAAGGTGAAGACATTTTAGAAAGCACTGAACCGGGAGCTGTAAGAGATGCAGGTATAATAGCAGCTTCTCAAAAAATTGAGCATTACGAAATAGCTACTTACGGTACACTATGTGCCTTTGCAAAAACACTTGGTTATGATGATGCTGCAAAAATTCTTCATGAAACATTAATGGAAGAAAAAGCAGCCGACCAAAAGCTAACAGATAACGCTTACAATAAAATAAACTTTGAAGCTACAGAAAACTAAGTAAACAGAAATAACGCGATTTATAAGCTATGGCCGGTATATACCGGCTCATGGCTTTTATAGTTAACCTTAAAAAACTCATTATGAAAGCACTATGGAAAGGAAGCATCAGTTTTGGGTTAGTTAATATTCCCGTAAGATTATATAGTGGTACCAGTCCGCACAGGATTGATTTGGATATGATAAGGCAAAAAGACCAATGCCCTATCCAATATGTGCGTGTTTGTAAAAAAGACGGTAAGGAAGTGCCGTGGGACGAAATTGCCAAAGGCTACAGAAAAGAAAACGGAGATTATGTCGTTTTAGATAAGGATGACTTTAAAAAAGCTTCACCCGAAAAAACACAAACCATAGATATCTTTGAATTTATAAAAGAAGAGGAAATCCCTTCTAAATATCTGGAAAAGCCCTATATAATAGAACCTGCTAAAGAAGCTAAAAAAGTATATGCTCTGCTTAGGGAAGCACTTAAAAAATCAGAAAAAGTGGGTCTCTGCAAGTTTATTATGCGTACTACCGAACACTTGGGTATATTAAAAGTTGAAGATAATGTTATACTTTTAATACAAATACGATTTAATGATGAGCTAAGGGATCCCGGTGATGCAAAGATACCTTCAAACATTAAAATCACTAAGAAAGAGCTGGACATGGCTCTCTCCATTATCGATCAGCTTACAGATAAGTTTGAACCAGCTAAGTATAAGGACACATATAAGGCTGAACTTATAAAGATGATTAAAAAGAAAGCTACTGCAAAATCCGAAACTAAAGAGCCTGCACCAAGAAAACGAAGAAAAACCACAGCCGCAAAAGATGATTTGCTGGAACAGCTTAAAGCAAGCCTGGCAGCTATTAAAAACTAATAGTCATGAAATTATCAGAATATAATAAGAAAAGGGATTTTACTAAAACTGCCGAACCAAAAGGTAAAGTAAAAAAAGGAGGTAAGAAATTACGTTTTGTCGTTCAAAAACACGATGCCTCTCACCTGCATTATGATTTCCGGCTTGAAATAGATGGTGTTTTAGTGAGTTGGGCGGTACCAAAAGGGCTATCGGCAGATACTTCTGTAAAAAGACTCGCAATGCATGTGGAAGACCACCCTATGGATTATATTGATTTTGAAGGAACCATCCCTAAAGGGCAATATGGTGGCGGTACGATTATGGTTTGGGATACAGGGACTTATTTAGCAGAAGGCAGTGACAATGCAACAGAAAGCGAAAAGATACTGAAACAGCAATATGTTGAAGGAAATATAAAGATCGTTCTAAACGGAGATAAACTTAAAGGCTCCTATCATTTAGTACACATGAAAGGTAAGGATAAGGAATGGCTTTTAATGAAAGGGAAAGATGAGTTTGCTACTAAAAAAGATTTTGATCAGCATTCCGTATTAACGGGGAGAACCTTAAATCAGATTGAAAAAGATAAAGATTCTGATACTTGGGAGAGTTCCCCTAAGAAAAACAAAAAAAATAGTACAGATAATATTCTTAAAGAACCCGATAATAGTAATACAGGATTTGCCGCAGATGATGTTACCAATGCAAAAAAACTGAAATCCTTTCCAAAAAACTGGCGACCACAACTTGCCACCCTAACCGATGAAGTTTTTGATAACGACGAGTGGGTATTTGAGAATAAGTTTGACGGCTACAGAGCACTTATCGAAATAAAAAAAGGGAAAGTAAACCTAGTATCAAGAAATGGAATTTACTTTAACAAAAAGTATCCTGAAATGGTCGAAGCTTTTTCAATAATAAAAGAGGATGTAATACTGGACGGTGAAATTGTAGTAGAAGACTCTAATAGTAAAAGTCATTTTCAGTGGCTGCAATACTATCACGATGAGCCTGACAGAGGTACTTTAAAATGTTATGTTTTTGACATATTATATTTTAACGGATATGACCTTACAGGTCTTGAACTACTTAACCGTAAAAAAATACTAAAAGCCCTTCTTCCAAAATCAGATGTAATAGTATATTCAGAACATACCGTTGGTAAGGGCACAAAGACATTAAAGGAAGCTCAAAAGATAAAGAGTGAAGGACTTATTGCTAAAAAAGCAGATTCCCGTTACCATTTAAGCAAAAGATCTTCAGACTGGCTTAAAATAAAAGTAACCAATGAGCAGGAAATGGTTATAGGTGGTTATACCGAACCCCAGGGTTCACGAAAAGGGTTCGGCGCACTTCTTATTGGATATTATGATGGAGATAAACTAATATATACAGGAAAAGTTGGAACCGGTTTTAATGATGACTTATTAACGGAGCTTCACACCAAACTGGAAAAAATAGAGCGAAAAACATCTCCTTTTTCAGGAGAGACTGGTGAAAAGAATGTGCATTGGGTAATGCCTACCCTTGTAGCACAAATTAAATATTCTGAATGGACTGAAAGTGGGAGCCTGAGGCATCCCGTATTCATTGCTTTGAGAAATGATAAAGATGCCAAAGACGTAGTACGCGAAACCAACAAAAATATAAATCCGGATAAAAAAACTACCTTAAAGAAGAAAAAAGATACTGATACTGAAAAGGTAGAATTTACCAATACAGATAAAATATTCTGGCCCAAAGAAAAGATAACCAAAGGCGATGTAATTGAATATTATAAAGAAATGGCGCAATATATAATCCCTTTGGTTATAGACAGGCCACAATCGCTAAGAAGAAACCCAAACGGAATAAAAGATCAGGGGTTTTTCCAAAAGGATGTTTCCGGTGCTGTTCCAAACTGGATTAAAACCCGAAAACTTAAATCTAAATCAACCGGAGAAACTATAGAGTATCTTATCTGTCAGGATAAAGAAACGTTGCTGTTTATGGCAAATTGGGGTTGTATTGAAATAAACCCCTGGAGCAGCAGGTTAGGTAACCTTAATAACCCTGACTATATTATATTTGACTTAGACCCCAACGAAGCCTCAATAAAGGATTTAGTAACCACAGCCAAAAAAGTAAATGAAATACTCGACAGTATTGGTATAAAAGGATATTTAAAAACCTCCGGAGGCAAAGGCCTTCATGTTTTTATCCCTGTATTGCCAAAATACACATACAATCAAACCCGTGATTTCTCGCATATCATAAGCCAACACGTAAATAAGGCGTTGCCTGATATAACCAGCCTGGAAAGGTCGCCTTCCAAAAGAAAAGGTAAAATATATCTGGATTATCTTCAAAACGGGAAAGGCAAAACCATGGCCTGTGCCTACTCTCTGCGTCCCCGTGAAGGAGCAACGGTAAGTACACCTTTAGACTGGAGCGAACTTACCAATAAATTGGATTTAAAATCGTATAACATAAATACTATAGGCGAAAGAATAAAGAAAAAAGGCGATTTATGGAAAGACTTTTTCGATAACGCTATAGATTTAAAAAGCGTATTAAATAAACTCAGCTAAATAAAAAAAGCCCCACATAATGTGAGGCTTTTATTTTATAGGGAAAGAAATTATCCTAAAACTTCTTTTACTTTTTTACCAATTTCTGCAGGAGAGTCAACAACGTGAATTCCGTTCTCTCTCATAATGCGTTTTTTAGCTTCAGCTGTATCATCAGCACCACCAACAATTGCACCTGCGTGACCCATTGTTCTACCTTTTGGAGCAGTTTCTCCGGCGATGAAACCAATAACCGGTTTTCTGTTACCGTCTGCTTTAATCCACTTAGCAGCATCTGCCTCAAGCTGTCCACCAATCTCACCAATCATGATGATAGCTTCAGTCTCTGGGTCATTCATTAAAAGCTCAACAGCCTCTTTAGTAGTAGTACCAATGATTGGGTCACCACCAATACCAATAGCTGTAGTAATACCTAAACCTTGTTTTACAACCTGGTCTGCAGCTTCATATGTAAGAGTACCTGATTTAGATACGATACCTACTGTACCTTTTTTGAATACGAAGCCCGGCATAATACCAACTTTAGCTTCACCCGGAGTAATTACACCCGGACAGTTAGGACCTACTAAACGGCAATCTCTATCTTTAATATAATCGTAAGCTCTAATCATATCTGCTACAGGAATACCTTCAGTAATAGCGATAATTACTTTGATACCAGCTTCAGCAGCTTCCATAATTGCATCAGCAGCAAATGCCGGCGGAACAAAGATTATAGATGTATCAGCACCTGCAACATCAACTGCATCTTTTACAGTATTAAAAACAGGACGGTCTAAGTGAGTAGTACCACCTTTACCAGGCGTTACACCACCTACAACGTTAGTGCCATATTCAATCATTTGGGTAGCGTGGAAAGTACCTTCGCTTCCTGTGAATCCCTGTACAATTATTTTGGAATCTTTATTAACCAGAACACTCATGATATATTTTTTAAATTATTTTTTAAATCGCATTGCAAAAATAGCTTTTTACTAATTATATATAAAGCTTTTTTTAATTTTTATGGAGTTATTTCATCAAAAAAAGCCTACAGCATAATTTTGACTTTTTAAGTTACAAATACCTAAACTTTACCTAACAAAATAACCGCTATAAACTCGAGTTAAACTCAATTAACCTAACTGACTCATTAAGTAACCTTTATAGAACTGATTATCTTTTACTTCCCAAATAATCATAAAGTTAGCCAGTACCATTTCCTCATCAGGATTCTCAAAAGCATGGACGTAATGTGTATATCTTACACACACATTTCCTTCTTCTTCAATAATATGCGAAATGGCAACGCGGGAAGAAACATACGACTTACCAAGTTCCTGTGCCAGTGCCAGTAAATCGTTCTTGTCAAGTTCAAGGTAGCCTTTGGAACTGTGCCATTGCAGTACAAGGTCTTTATGAATAAAACGTTTCATGGCATCTACATTTCTGTATGCGCCGGAATTATAGTACTCTTTAACCAGTTCTTTTGCTTCCATCTTTATTTAAGTTTTTCTATTATCTCAGGTATACGTTTAATGTAAGCCATCTGTTTAAGCTTGTCTCTCGACTCTTCTGCCGGAGAGCCAAAATAAACTTTTCCGCCTTCCAGCGATTTACTTACGCCCGACTGTGCCAGTAATACCGCTTTACTACCTATGGTTATACCGCTGGTTGTACCTACCTGACCCCAAATGGTAACTTCATCTTCAATTACCACACATCCGGCAATACCTGTTTGGGCAGCAATAAGACATTTTTTACCAATAACGGTATCGTGGGCCACATGTACCTGATTATCAATTTTCGTGCCTTCTCCAATAACTGTATCGCCTGTTACACCTTTGTCTATAGTACAAAGTGCGCCAAGGCCTACATTGTCTTGTATTATTACTCGACCACCAGATAATAACTGATCGAAACCTTCGGGACGCTTTTTGTAATAAAAAGCATCTGCACCTAAAATAGTTCCGGCATGTATAATCACATTATCCCCTATAATGGTATTATCATAAATAATAACATTAGGATGTATCAAACAGTTTTTACCGATTTTAACATTGTGGCCTACAAAAACATTAGGCTGAATTACGGTCCCCTCTCCTATTTGGGCAGTTTCAGATACTGTAGCACTGGCAGCCTTAAACGGCATAAAATGTTTAGTAAGTTTATTAAAATCCCTAAACGGATCATCTGAAACCAAAAGTGCTTTACCCTCAGGACATTCAACCTCTTTGTTGATAAGAACAATAGTCGCTGCCGACTGTAAAGCCTTATCATAATATTTAGAATGGTCTACAAAAACTATATCTCCGGGCTCTACAACATGAATCTCGTTCATACCGTGAACCGGAAAATTTTCATCGCCCACAAACCCACAGCCAATAATTGCCGCGATTTCTTTAATAGGATATATTTTAGGGAACTTCATAAAATGAGTTAAGATAAAAAAGCCAATTTGAAATTGCTCTCAAATTGGCTCGTGTCGAATAAATTATTCTTTAACACGCTCTATATAAGAGCCTGTTGCTGTATCAATTTTAATTTTGTCACCTTCGTTGATGAATAAAGGAACGTTTACAGATGCTCCGGTTTCAACTGTAGCCGGTTTAGTAGCATTTGTAGCAGTGTTACCTTTAACACCCGGTTCAGCATAAGTTACTTCAAGAACAACAGAAGCAGGCATATCTACTGAAAGTGGAGCGTCAGTTTCTGTATTGATAATAACCATTACCATTTCACCTTCTTTTAGTAAATCCGGTGCATCAAGAATTTCTCTGTTAAGAGATATTTGCTCATACGTTTCAGCATGCATAAAGTGGAACTGATCTCCCTCTGGGTAAAGGTACTGGAACTTGTGAGTTTCTACCCTTACGTCCTCAATTTTGTGACCTGCAGAAAAAGTATTATCTAATACTTTACCTGTAGTTAAACTTTTAAGTTTTGTTCTTACGAAAGCTGGGCCTTTACCCGGTTTTACGTGAAGGAACTCAATAATCTTATAGATATCGTTGTTATACTTAATGCATAATCCGTTTCTAATATCTGAAGTACTTGCCATTTGTATTTAGTTTGTATGTATATTAATAAATTCCTGTATATCCTTTCATGATACCCCTTGAAGAGTTTCTGATGAAAAGAATAATCTCATCACGCTCAGGTGTAGCTTCCATTTCTGCTTCGATAAGGCTAAGTGCCTGAGTAGTGTTATAGTTCTTTTGATACAATATCCTGTATATATCCTGTATCTCTCTTATTTTCTCAGGAGTAAACCCTCTTCTTCTTAAACCGATAGAGTTGATACCCACATAAGAAAGAGGCTCTTTTGCTGCTTTTGTAAAAGGAGGAACATCTTTACGTACAAGAGAACCACCTGAAATCATTGCATGGTCACCAATACTTATAAACTGGTGTATTGCTGCAAGTCCGCCGATAATTGCAAAATCGCCAACTGTAACGTGACCTGCAAGCGCAACTCCGTTTACAATAATGGCATTATCTCCAATATGGCAGTCGTGAGCAATGTGTGCCGTCGCCATAATAAGACAGTTTTTACCAATTTTTGTTTGTCCTGATGCAATTGTACCCCTGTTAATGGTTACACACTCACGAACAGTTGAATTATCTCCTATAATGGCAAGTGAATCTTCACCTCCAAATTTTAAATCCTGCGGAACAGCAGAAATTACAGCTCCGGGGAATATGTTACAATTTTTACCAATTCTGGCCCCTTCCATAATAGTTACGTTAGAGCCTATCCAGGTACCCTCACCTATCTCAACATTGTTGTGGATGGTTGTAAAAGGCTCAATCACTACATTTTTAGCGATTTTTGCTCCCGGATGTACATATGCTAATGGTTGATTCATAAAGTCTGTTTTAGCTGTTTTTGACAATTTGTGCCATAAGTTCTGCTTCTGCTGCCAGTTTACCGTTAGCATAAGCATTTGCCTGCATATGGCAGATACCTCTTCTTATTGGAGATATAAGGTCGCATTTAAATATAAGCGTATCACCAGGTAATACTTTTTGCTTAAACCTTACATTGTCAATTTTCATGAAATATGTCAGATAGTTTTCAGGATCCGGTACAGAACTTAAAATAAGTATACCGCCTGTTTGAGCCATTGCTTCAACAATAAGAACACCCGGCATTACCGGTGCCCCGGGGAAGTGACCAACAAAGAAACTTTCGTTCATTGTTACATTTTTAAGCCCTACCACGTGACTGTCGCTCATCTCTATTATCTTATCAACTAACAGGAATGGCGGACGGTGAGGCAGCATGCTCATAATTTTGTTTACATCCATAAGCGGCTCCTGATTTAAATCGTATGTAGGAACCTGGTTGCGCTGCTCTATCTTAACCATTTTAGACAGTTTTTTAGCAAACTGAGTGTTTACAAAATGTCCTGGTTTGTTAGCAATAACTTTTCCTTTAATTCTTGTGCCTATCAAAGCTAAGTCTCCTATCACATCAAGTAATTTGTGACGGGCAGCTTCGTTAGGGTAATGAAGGGTAAGATTATCTAAAATACCGTTTGGCTTAACGGCAATAGACTCTTTACCAAAAGCCACCTTAAGGCTCTCCATAGTTTCAGGAGAAATCTCCTTATCTACATAAACAATAGCATTATTTAAATCACCTCCCTTAATAAGACCGTTGTTTAATAATGTTTCAAGTTCATGAAGGAAACTGAAAGTCCTTGCATCGGCAATTTCAGTTTTAAAATCTTTAATATTTTTTAGGGTCGCATTTTGAGTACCTAATACTTTAGTACCAAAATCAACCATAGTAGTTACCTGATAATCATCAGAAGGCATAACAATAATCTCGCTGCCTGTAGTTTCGTCTGTATAAGAGATAACTTCTTTTACTACATATACTTTGCGCTCTGCATCCTGCTCTACTACTCCTACCTTTTCAATAGCCTCTACAAAAAATTTAGATGAACCATCCATAATTGGTGGCTCAGAAGCATCAAGCTCAATTATTACGTTATCAACATCACAACCCACAAATGCTGCAAGAACGTGCTCTGAAGTTTGAATTTTAACTCCTTTTTTCTCAAGGTTTGTTCCTCTTTGTGTATTTACTACATAATTAGCATCGGCTTCTACTATAGGCTGGCCTTCAAGATCTACCCTTACAAAAGTATAACCATTGTTTACAGGAGCCGGTTTAAAAGTCATTGTAACTTCCTTACCGGTGTGTAAGCCAACACCTTTTAATGAAATTTCGCTGTTGATTGTGGTTTGCTTAACCATATATCTGTATTTATTGTTTTATTTGTTGTTTAATATCTTCTACCTCGGCTACTATTTTAGGAAGGTTCCTAAAGTGTACATACGACTTGTTGAAGTCGGCATAACCAAGAGCAGGCGTGCCCTGTACGGCTTCTCCATCGGGTATGTTTTTTGAAACTCCCGACTGTGCCTGTATACGAACATTATTACCTATAATAATATGGCCTACAATACCTACCTGTCCGCCTATAATACAGTTCTTGCCTATTTTGGTAGATCCTGCAATACCGGTTTGTGAAGCTATAACCGTATTTTCACCTATTACAACATTGTGTGCAATTTGTATTTGGTTATCAAGTTTTACACCTTTCTTTATAACTGTAGAACCTAGTGTTGCCCTGTCTATAGTTGTACAGGCACCTACATCTACATTATCTTCCAAAATCACATTACCTATCTGCGGTACTTTACTATAAACACCTTCTTCGTTAGGTGCAAATCCAAAACCATCAGATCCTATAATAGAGCCTGAATGAATGGTACAGTTATTTCCTATCTGAGTTTCAGAATAAACCCTTACTCCTGCAAAAAGAATGCTGTCATCGCCTATGGTAACATTATCACCAACAAAACTGTTAGGATAAATTTTTACGTTGTTACCTATTTTTACATTCTTACCTATATAGCAAAAACTACCCAGGTAAAGTCCCTCGCCATACTCTACTCCTTCTGAAATAAAAGAAGGCTGCTCAATACCAGATTTCATCAGTTTAACCTGGTTGTAATATTCAAGCAGCTTGGAAAACGACTTATAAGCATCGTCTACCTTAATAAGAGTTGTATTAAGATCGGCTTCAGGTTCAAAAGTCCTGTTTACAATAGTAATTGTTGCCTTGGTTGTATATATATATTGAAGGTATTTTGGGTTAGCCAAAAAAGTAAGGGAACCATCGATACCCTCCTCTATTTTAGCCAGTGTATGGACCTCCGCATTGGGATTTCCCACTACGTCCCCTTCTAAAATACCCGCTATTTGTTCTGCTGTAAATTTCATCCCGACAAAAATATAAAATTTAATTAAATCACTGCTTTTTCCAAAAGCACTTTTGGAAAGCACAGGTAGTACTTGGTTACGGGTTTAGATAAAGCCTTCAGATTCAGCTGATCCGATGCTTCAACCACGTCTTCCACACTTCTGTCTTTTTTTAATATATGTATAGGCTCTCCGGTTTTGTTGTAAGCCTGATTTTTTATTTTACCTTTAAATACAAAGTACTCAGCTTCTTTTTCAGAAAGGTTATAATCTTTTTTAAATTTCTCTCTTAATTCTATAACCTCTTCTTTACTTACCTTTTCTGCCTGAAGCCTTATTTTTGGTAAGTCGCGGTTAATAGTCATCCTGCATAGCTGACTCAATACAAAGTCATCATCAAACTGCCACTCTTTAATAGCCGAGATAACATCAAAATCATCCAGTAATGAAAATGTATAAAGTACATCGTCATTAAAATCTTCCAGAGTAATTTTATTCTGAAGGAAGAACTGTAGAGGTTTACTGGCATGTAGTACCCTGCCTTGTTGCGTAAGTTCTTTTGCTCTCTTTAATATTTTGGTCAATACCAATTCAGCCGCTAAGCTTGTTTTATGTAAATAGGCCTGCCAGTACATTAGCCTGCGGGCCACAAGGAATTTCTCAACCGAATAAATACCTTTCTCCTCAATCACAAGCTTATCATCTTCCACATCAAGCATTTGTATAAGCCTTTCAGAATTTATATTTCCTTCGGCAACACCCGAATAAAAACTATCCCTTTTTAGGTAATCCATCCTGTCCATATCCAGCTGACTTGAAATAAGGTGCAGCATAAATTTCCTGTGGTACTCTCCCCTGAATATTTTTATGGCTAAATCAAGCTGACCATTAAACTCACGGTTAAGCTTATCCATAAACAGTAACGAGATGGACTCATGGTTAACGTCCTCCACTATACTATGCTCCATAGCATGAGAAAACGGACCATGACCAATATCATGCAGTAAAATGGCTATGTAAAGTGCATTCTCTTCCTGATCGGATATTTCAACTCCCTTAAAACGTAATACCTGAATGGTTTTCTGCATAATGTGCATGCAGCCTAAAGCATGATGAAAACGTGTATGGTGAGCTCCCGGATAAACAAGATAAGACATTCCCATTTGAGAAATACGCCTTAATCGCTGAAAATAAGGATGCTGTATAAGGTCGTAAATAAGCGGGTTGGTAATGGATACAAATCCGTAGATAGGATCGTTAAATATTTTAAGTTTATTGATGTTATTCACTAATCGGGAAATTTTAAACAAATATACAATTTATGCCCTTGGCTAAAAGAAGGTTCGCGTGTTTTTTTAACACTTAAATGAGCGGAATTAACGCAAATTAATAAAGTGTGTTAAACATTGGTTAATATCCTTGTAAATCCAAAAGTTTAGATTCGAAATTTTTAAATTTATACTGTTTAATTAAAGAAATGCGAAAACACTCCAACTCAACCTAAAAGGTTATTAACAAAAAGTCTTCAACCACCTGAAGAAAACAATAATAACGTTATTTTTTGTTACTTAGGTTATTGAAGGAAAAGGTCTGTAAACAAAATTTACAGGCCTTTTTTGATTATATTAGACGCCGTTAATATCACTTGAAAATGATAAAGATAATCCTTTACCACTTCCTTTTATTTATAGCATTGTCTGTAATTTTTTTGTTACTGTCAGAAACAATCACAAAGACTCTGTTTTACGGTTACGACAATGTTAGCTTATGGCTAGGTACCTTATCAGCAGGAATTGTATTTTTATTCATCGCCACTTGTATCTCTTGTTTTATTTTTATTCTTAAAAAGAGAAATAAATCAAGAAGAGAGTTTATTTAACCTCCTTAATGCCTTTTACAAAAAGCCATTTCATAAATATCTTTTCCTCTCCCTGAAAGCGGGCAACCTGAAATTTTGGTGATAATATTGTTGAAATCACAGCCGATGTAATAGGTATCCAATAACCCGTTAAATGAGTAAAAGTGATTATTAGAAAATAAGCTACTATGTAAAAAAAGGCAAAACCTATAAAGTTGTATAAAAATGACTTGGTCTTTTTGCTCATAATTGTATTATTTCAGGTTACTGATTATCTCTATTTTGAAATTTGGTACGCTTGCTTCCCTCATACATTTCATACTTCACCAGTCTTGCTTCCAGCTTACCGTTAAACAGTTTTATTTTACGTGAAGGCTTTAGCCCCACAAACTTAAGTGCTTCAAGGTTTGCCGTTATAAACCAGGCATTTGTATTAGGGTAACTCTGTTTAAGGGTGTCTCCTATCTCCCTGTAAAAACGCTCTAAATCTATATCAAGCCTTTCACCATAAGGCGGGTTAAACACCATATGTAAAGGGCCTTTGCTTT
Source organism: Flavobacterium alkalisoli (assembly GCF_008000935.1). Classification (NCBI taxonomy): domain Bacteria; kingdom Pseudomonadati; phylum Bacteroidota; class Flavobacteriia; order Flavobacteriales; family Flavobacteriaceae; genus Flavobacterium; species Flavobacterium alkalisoli. Next base: position 2,880,412 of record NZ_CP042831.1, on the reverse strand, counting down.
GTTTTTGGGTATCAAAAAAGTTTTCCTGAGAAATGGTTACATATTCATCAAGGTTTGCATTCCTGATATTATCTTTTGCTTTCATAACTGCAGACGGAGCCTTATCATATCCTTTAATGGTATAATGAAACTCTTTTGTCTTTTTCATCAGGGAATCCATTATGGTATCAAAAAGGTCGTTATCCCAGTCATTCCATTTTTCAAAAGCAAATTCCTTACGGTTTATGTTTGCCGGAATATTACAGGCTATCATAGCTGCTTCTGCAAGTATAGTACCACTACCACACATCGGGTCCAGGAAATCTCCCTGACCGTCCCAGCCTGACAATAATAACATACCCGCTGCTAATACCTCATTTATAGGAGCAATATTAGTCGCTGTCCTGTAACCTCTGTGGTGCAACGATGCTCCCGAAGTATCTAACGCTACAGAACACTGATCTTTTTGAATATGTATATTAATTCTTAAATCAGGAAAATCTTTATCAATATCCGGCCTTTTACCAAATTTATCCCTAAACTGGTCTACAATGGCATCTTTGGTTTTTAGCGCCACAAACTGAGAATGATTAAAATAATCAGAATTAGTGGTAACATCTACAACAAAAGTGTCGTTAACACCTAAATAATTATCCCAGTCTATAGATTGGATACCTTTATAAAGGCTTTGGTCGTTATATGCCTTAAACTGTTTAATAGGCTTAAGAATCTTTAAAGCAGTGCGTAATGCAAGGTTTGCCTTGTACATAAACCCTTTATCTCCCTTAAAGCTTACCATCCTTACACCCGGTTCAACATTTTGTGCACCAAGCATAAGTAGTTCTTTTGCTAGTATCTCTTCAAAACCAAAAAAGGTTTTGGCAATCATTATATAATTATTTTCCATAATCCCGTCTCAAATTCTTGGCAAAAATAAACTAAATTTGCGGGTACATTTAATGAATATGCAAAAAGAAACAAATAACTGGTTTGCATCCTGGTTCGATACACCCTATTACCACATACTTTATAAAGACCGTGACTATGAAGAGGCTCAACTCTTTATGGATAATATTACACACTATTTAAACCTGCCCGAAAACGCTAAAATACTTGATTTGGCCTGCGGAAAAGGACGTCATTCCATATACCTTAATCAGTTAGGTTATGATGTAACGGGTGCCGATTTGTCAGAAAACAGTATTGCGATAGCATCAAAACACAGTAATGAGAAACTTCATTTTAAGGTTCATGACATGCGTGAACCTTTTGAAGAGAAGTTTGATGCCATATTCAACCTGTTTACCAGTTTTGGTTATTTTGAAAACGATGACGATAACCTAACCACACTAAAAGCAATACACAACAGCCTTACCGAATATGGTTTTGCAGTTATAGACTTTATGAATACTCATAAAGTAATTGCTAATTTAGTACCTCAGGAAACAAAAACTGTGGACGGTATAAATTTTCACATTAAACGATATGTGGAAGACAATCATATTATAAAGGAAATAGATTTTGAAGATAAAGGGCAGCATTTTCATTACACTGAAAAAGTAAAAGCCCTTACTCTTGAAGATTTTGAAACCATGATGGAAGAAGCCGGCATTTACCTGCTTGACATTTTTGGCGATTACAAACTGCATAAGTTTTTCAAAAATGATTCTGAACGTTTAATTATGATCTTTAAATAACCCTATGATATATTATTTATTGCCATTACTATCGGTAATTTTAGGTTATGCCATGGCTTTGATATTAAAGCCAAGTAACCGTAAAAATCTTAAGCTGTTATTAGCTTTTAGTGGTTCTTTTCTTTTATCGCTTACGGTTATGCACCTGCTTCCCGAAGTTTATGAGGGCAGTTTGCATGCACATCACGGGCACGACCATGAGCATCACAATAGTCCCATAGGACTATTCATTATGGCAGGTATTGTTTTCCAGATAATACTTGAATATTTCTCTAAAGGTGCAGAACACGGACATGTACATGGCGGTCACGACCACGACCATCAAAAAATGCCATGGTTATTATTTATAAGCCTTTGTATTCACGCATTATTAGAAGGTATGCCTGTTAGCCATCATAATGATATGGCTTGGGGAATTGCCATTCACCATTTCCCTATCGCTATTATATTGACGGCTTTCTTTATGAACAGCGGACTTAACAAAACAATTGTTATGCTGTTTATGGTGGTATTTGCTTTAATGACACCACTTGGTACACTTCTTTCAGAACAATTACATTTTATAGAACATTACTTTACCGAAATATCGGCAGTTGTAATAGGTATACTTTTCCATATTTCATCTACCATTATTTTTGAAAGTAACGAAGGGCACAAGTTTAACCTTGCCAAACTTTTAGTAATTATACTGGGAGTTATAATGGCTTATTTTATGTAAATTTACCTGAAAACACAGTAATTCATGTCTTTTACAAAAACTACGGAGCAAAGTTCAAAATATGAACATCTTGAAAAGATGTCGGTAATTCAGTTGCTTCAAAACATCAATAACGAAGATAAAACCGTACCTCTGGCTGTAGAAAAAGCATTACCTCAAATTGAGGCTTTGGTACAGCAGATTATTCCTCGAATGAAAGATGGCGGTCGCCTGTTCTATATTGGCGCAGGTACCAGCGGAAGGCTTGGTATTGTTGATGCATCGGAATGTCCTCCTACTTTTGGTGTTCCTTTCGACTGGGTTATAGGCCTTATTGCCGGAGGTGATACTGCCATAAGAAAAGCAGTTGAATTTGCCGAAGATGACCGCGAACAGGCCTGGAAAGATTTATCTGAATATAACATTAACGACAAAGATACCGTAGTAGGTATAGCTGCATCGGGCACTACCCCTTATGTTATTGGCGGACTTGAAATGTGTAATAAAAACAAGATCCTTACCGGATGTATTACCTGCAATGAAGGTAGCCCTTTATCGCAAACAGCACAATTACCTGTTGAAGTTGTAGTAGGCCCTGAGTTTGTAACCGGAAGTTCCCGAATGAAAGCAGGCACTGCACAAAAACTGGTATTAAACATGATATCTACTGCCGTGATGATTCAGTTAGGCCGTGTTAAGGGTAATAAAATGGTAGACATGCAGCTAAGTAACCATAAGCTTGTAGACCGGGGTGTACGTATGATTATGGATGAACTTAATATTCCTCGAGAAGAAGCTGAAAGCCTGCTGCAGGAACATAAAAACGTAAGAAAAGCGATAGAGCATTATGGCAACAAATAAAAAAATACTGGTAAAGGGATTAACTTATTTAGGCTGGGCATTACCCATGTTTTTTTTAGGGCCTGTAGTAATACACAGTTCGTTCAAAAATCAGGGACACCCCTTCTTTATTCCTGTACTGGGATTAGGGATAATTACCTGTATTGGCGCCATGATATTAATGTTTTTAGGCCTTAAAACCATCATGAAAAGTCTTTTTGAAAATGAAAAATAAAATGAGATTTCTATTACTGTCATTACCTTTTACTTTTATATCCTGCTACCAACAGGAGCGTAACTGTAGCGACTTTAAAACCGGCAAATTTAAATTTGAACAGGAAATAGATGGTAAAACACACACAACTATATTTGAAAGAACCGAAGAATTAGAGATTGACACTTACGAAGGTAAGAGTGATACTTCTTCCATCCGATGGATAAACGACTGTGAGTACATCGTACAGAAAATGAACCCTAAAAATATGCAGGAAAAAAAGGCCGTGCATATGAAAATACTAACTACAAAAGGCGATTCTTATACTTTTGAATATTCTTTTGTGGGAGATACCAATAAACAAAAAGGAACCGTAACAAAACTTAACTAAACCTATGGAAGTATTTTTAAATCCAAATGCGTGGATTGCATTATTAACCCTTACATTTCTTGAAATAGTATTAGGTATAGACAATATCATTTTCATATCTATTGTAACAGGAAAACTACCGGAACAAGAAAGAAAAAAAGCTACCCGTTTGGGTTTATTCCTGGCTATGTTTATGCGTATTGCCCTTTTGTTTGGTGTTACGCTTCTTATAGCTATGAAAAAACCGGTTTTCAGCTTTGACTTCGGATGGTTTAGTGCCGATGTTACCGGGCAGGCTTTAGTGCTGTTAGTTGGTGGTTTATTCCTTATATATAAGAGTACAAAAGAAATTCACGAAAAAGTAGACCATAAAGGCGAAGAGGAAAAAAGCCTTGGCAGTGCTGCAAAAAAATCATTCACTAATGTTATTATTCAAATATTAATGATTGATATTATTTTCTCGGTTGATTCGATTCTTACCGCTGTAGGTATGACTAACGGAGTTGAAGGTGCATTAATAATAATGATTACAGCAGTTGTAATATCTGTAGGTGTCATGATGTTGTTTGCGGTTCCGGTAGGAAACTTTGTTAACGCAAATCCATCAATACAAATACTGGGGCTTGCATTCCTTATCCTTATCGGGTTTATGCTAATTACAGAAAGTATGCACCTTTCTCATGCACAATTGGCAGGAGAACATGTTGGTGCCATACCTAAAGGGTATCTATATTTTGCTATCGCCTTTTCGGTTTGTGTAGAATTCCTTAATATGAAAATGAGGAAGAAAAAAGAATAATAAAATTATTTATCCTCTTAATTATAAAAGCTGTCACAATGACGGCTTTTTTTTATAAAAATCATAATTATTTGATTTACAGCAAAATATTTCACTATTAGTTAAAAACATTTTTATATTTTTAACAAACAATTAACTAATAGTCAAACAAACCATAACTATGCTGAAAAATAAAATAATTACAGTTATACTATGTATAGTCTGTTGTCAAAAAGGATTTTCTCAGGAATTTGATGAAATATTTACTAATGTTGAATCTGTTAATTACATATACATATCAGGTTCATTTTTAATAGATGATGAAACAAGTGTCATACCGCTCATTAATTTTGATTCATGTGAGGAAGTTGCTACTCATTTTTCAGTAACTACTCAATACGAAAACGGAAAAGTTATAGCTATTGGTGACGAATATTTGTTTTTAGATAACAATATTGTTCTGGGTGATAACCTGCAGTTTTTAATTAATGTAATAGACTGGCTCAATCCAGGTACAGGCAGAGTTACTCTTAAAGAAGAATTTATTGGTAATAATAACACTACAATACTTCAAAACAGCTTTTCTGAAAATAATTACATATTTAATACGTTCACAGGTAACATAACAACCTCTGCCCTTTTAAATACTGATATATTAATTTTAGCTAACGACTGGAATGAACTCGAACTTTATTCAACTGCTGAATTAGAAGTACTAGAGAGTTTTGTAGCTAATGGAGGCTCTCTATTATTAGCAGGAAATCCAGGTCTTTATATTGGGGAAATTGAACAATATTCAATGAATCAGGTTGCTAACTTGTTCGGCTTTGAAATAACGGAAAGTGAAACAACCTCTTACGAATTTCAGATTTTTTATCCCGAAACATTAAATCCATACTGTACTTCACCTTACTTTAATACTAATATTCCTCGTGGTGATAATCTAAGAATATTCAGAATGGCAGTTTCTACAATTGGAGAGTTTACCGAAAATAATGGAGGAGTAAACAACACTAGCCAGTTAATTGATGAATGGCTTGATACTATTAATGAAATTTATGGTAGAGAGTATTGTATGAGATTTGAACTTATACCTAATAATGATCTTTTGATTTTTGAAAACTCAGAAACCGATCCTTGGGAAACAATACCTGATGGTGCTGCTGGATGTACTGATGTTGAAGTAATACTTAACAATCAGCAAAGTATAATTGATGAAATTATAGGTGCCGAAAATTATGATTTAAGCCATGTTATTGCAACTTTTCCATATCAGGGAGGCGGATGTGCTGCTGACTTTAAACGTGCGATATCAGGAGATTTAAATATTTCTGTATGCAGGCATGAAATTGGTCACCAGTTTAGTCAGGCACATACTATAAATAATGAAAGTAATAACTATGAGCCCGAAAATGGCAACTGGACAATTCAGGGGGGAAATGATTATGGTTATGCTCACGGAGTATCATATCATCAACTCGCTCAGTTTTTATTAACAATTCCGTCTGTAGGTACTCAAATCCCCACAGGTAACACCATACCAACAATAAATGTTGGCCCTGATGTTGTAATCCCTATAAGTACTCCTTTTGCAATAACCGCAATAGCTGAAGATCCCGATCCTAATGATAATTTAACTTATGTATGGGATAACTTTAATCCTGCCCCACAACAATTTATACCAGTGCCGGACGATACAAAAGGGGCTTTATTCATGCGCTTAACTCCCGGTCCGATTCCTTCAAGAACATTTCCAAAAATCAGTGATGTAATAGCTAATAATAACAGTAATGCTCAGGAACAGTTACCTACACATCCACGCAATATGGATATAAGGGTTACAGTTAACGACAACCATAAAATGGAATATAACGGGCAAATGATTAATGCCAGCGGTATCAATTCTGATGATATAAGAATTATAGTTGCAGATGCAGGACCTTTTCAGGTGACAAGTCAAAATACTGATGGTATAGTTTATGCCGGAGGATCAACCCAGATAATAACATGGGATGTAAACGGTACAGATGTAGCCCCCGTTAACACACAGGATGTGTCAATTACCCTTTCTGATGACGGAGGTTATACCTACCCTGTTACCCTTTTAAGTAGTACTCCTAATAATGGTAGTGCAACAGTAGTATTACCTGATATTAATATTGAGAATGCAAGGATAAGAGTGGCCGCAAATAATAGTATCTATTTTGATATTAATACTGTTGATTTTAAAATTCAATCCACTTTATCTGTAGAGAAAGCACCTTTAGATTCTTTGGTAAACATCTACCCTAACCCAAGTAAAGACTATTTTATTATTGAGTTTACTACTCCTGTTAATTTTGATGCTAAACTATATGATGTAGCAGGGCGTACAGTAACACAACAATTTAACCAGGATAAGTTTGATGTGAGGAGTTTATCTCAGGGAACCTATATACTTGAAATTACAGATTTAGAAACTTCACAAAAAACAATACGAAAGATATTTATAGAAAGATAAAAAAAAGCAGCCTGATGGCTGCTTTTTTTTTTAATCGAGTGATAACGTTATCTGTCCGTCATCATCAAGTGTTATGGTATTGCTTTCATCAGTAAGATCTACTTCATCCTTCACTTCCATTTCCTCGGCAATTTCCTCTTCAGGCTCTTCATAAGGCAATGATTCCAACAGATTGATTTGCTTTACCTTATCTGCCGTTAACTGATTACCTAAGGCTTTTATACCTTTTACAGCTATAAAGTCCTCAAGATTTACTTCAATGTTATCTTTCTGCACTCCTTTTACTTTGGAGAATATAACCTCTGCAACCGGCCTGTAATCAGTAGATACTATTTCCAGTTGCGAATTAGGATGTTCAGTTATAAATATTTCTTCTTTGTTTTCGTTCTCTACCAAAAAACGTTTCACATAGTAGCGTGATTTTTCGCCATCATAATAAATAGCGGAAATCGGCTTTTTAGGAATCCATTTTTCAAGTACTATCATTCCTTCCTCAAAGTGAGTGGAAAGTTCAGGAACAATGGTTTTTAGCTTACCTGACTGATTAATGATAAGCAGCCTGTCATTTGGCCTGAATTCACCAAGCAACTCTCCCCTTCCGTCTACATTAAGACGCTGCACGGTATCATCAAACCAAATCCTTCTTGGTTTAAGGGTTGAAATACCTTTCTCCTTAAGCTCAATTCTCTTAATAGGATATTTGGTAACCGTATTTCCTCTGGATGCCCTTCCTTTTATGGCTAGTGTAGCAAAGTCAAGATCAAGTTTCAGCTTTTTAATGCTTCCTACCTGCCTTAATAATATGGTAACCACTTCTGCCTCTCCGTTAGGGTTTCCTGAAAAATACAGTATCTGCGATCCTTTAGTTCCCTGAGTTAAATCATAGGCTTTATCCCTGGTAATACTGGTAACATTAAAACGCTTAACATATGATGGCCCCGACTTACCATCTCGGTAAATCATATTGTATATGGTGCGCTTATCGTTCTTGTTAAATACCGCTACATAAATAATGTCTTTACCCACAAAGGTCTTAACATCTACTTTTGTAATCATCATGTTACCATCACGAAGGAAAACAATTACATCATCAATATCCGAACAATCAGCAACATATTCGTCCTTCTTAAGTCCGGTACCTATAAATCCTTCTTCACGATTTACATATAACTTGGTATTACGTAAAACCACTTTGGTAGCTTCAATATTATCAAAGCTTCTCAGTTCTGTTTTACGCTCCCTGCCTTTGCCATATTTATCCTTAAGGCTTTGGAAATAATTTATAGCAAATTCAATTATATGATCTAAATGGTGTTTTACCTGTTCTATCTCACCTTCTAAGGCTTCAATCTTTTCCTGAGCCTTGTCTATGTCAAACTTAGAGATACGTTTAATACGTATTTCGGTAAGCCTCACAATATCTTCTTCGGTAACGGCACGTTTAAGGTGTTTGGTAAAAGGCTTTAAACCTTCATCAATAGCCTTAATTACACCTTCCCAGGTTTCCTCTTCCTCAATAAGACGGTAAATCCTGTTTTCTATAAATATACGCTCAAGCGACTGGAAATGCCATTGCTCTTCCAACTCGTCTAGCTGAATCTCAAGTTCTCGCTTAAGCATATCCACCGTACGGTGTGTAGAAATCTTAAGCATGTTGCTTACGCCTATAAACAGTGGTTTGTGGTCTTCAATAACACAGCCAAGCGGCGCTATAGAAGTTTCACAGGCGGTAAAGGCAAATAATGCATCTATGGTTTTATCAGGAGATACTCCGGCAGGCAGGTGTATAAGTATTTCTACATCTGCTGCTGTGTTATCCTCTATCTTACGTATTTTGATTTTACCCTTTTCATTCGCTTTCAAAATACTGTCTATCAAAGAAGACGTATTAGTAGTAAATGGAATTTGGGTAATTACCAGTGTACTTTTATCCAGTTGCGATATTTTGGCACGTACCCTTACACGGCCGCCCCTCATACCGTCGTTGTAGTTCGAAATATCGGCTACACCACCCGTAGGAAAGTCAGGATAAATTGTAAACGGTTTGTTCTTTAATATTTTTATGGAAGCATCTATAAGCTCGATAAAGTTATGCGGAAGTACCTTGGTAGATAAACCTACCGCAATACCCTCTGCTCCCTGTGCAAGCAAAAGCGGAAACTTAACCGGAAGGTTTACCGGTTCATTTTTACGTCCGTCATACGATGCCTGCCATGTGGTAATTTTAGGGCTGTACAATACCTCTAAGGCAAATTTTGAAAGACGTGCCTCAATATAACGGGGTGCAGCAGCACCATCGCCTGTAAGGATATTACCCCAGTTACCCTGAGTATCTATAAGCAGGTCCTTTTGCCCTATCTGCACCATGGCATCACCAATACTGGCATCACCGTGAGGGTGATACTGCATGGTATGTCCTACCACGTTAGCCACCTTGTTGTAACGGCCATCGTCCAGTTCTTTAAGGGAATGCATTATCCTTCGTTGTACCGGTTTAAAACCATCTTCAATGGCTGGTACTGCACGTTCCAGGATAACATAGGAAGCATAATCCAGGAACCAGTCTTTGTACATACCCGTTACCTTGGTAATGGTATCCTGAGACTCCGGATTATCCGACTTTTCGTAAAAATGTTCGCCTTCTATAGGCTCTAAATTTTCTTCGTCCATGTATTTACTGCCTTAAGTCTTCATTTTCGCCAAAATATGTTATTCCGGCTTCTTTAAAAATATCTGCTAACTTATCAATCCTATCCGTAAAAAAAATATTGTATTTAAACCCTTCACTTTCAGCAGAAGTCGCACATGATAAGCAAACTTCAAGAAAGGCTATAATCTTCTCTTTAGTATCGTAAAACAAAATAAGATGTCGCGGTAAAAAACACATCCAACTGTAACCTTCAGGGTCTGATTCCTCTACAAATAAAAAATGATAGAGTTTTTCTGTTAATTCAGCATTTAAAATAACCCTGTCTATAAAATGTGAAGAATCAAGAAGTAATTCACCTTTCTCTATTATACCTCCTTTCTCATGCCACTTAAATCTCATCGGATATGATATTACCTCTATTTTACTTGCTTTTAAAAAAGGGGTTTTATTCCTATTTATCCACCACATCAAGTTCAACTTTAAGGTTATTGATAATAAACTCCTGCCTATCCGGTGTGTTTTTACCCATATAGAATTCCAGTAAGGTTTCTACAGAGGTAGCTTTATCCATAAGTACAGGGTCCAGCCTGATGTCCTGCCCTATGAAATGCTGAAACTCATCAGGTGAAATCTCTCCAAGTCCTTTGAATCGTGTTATTTCAGGTTTACCTTTCAGTTTTTCAATAGCATTACGTCGTTCTTCGTCTGAATAGCAGTATATCGTTTCCTTTTTGTTCCTTACACGGAATAAAGGGGTTTGTAATATATACAAATGGTTTTCCTTTATAAGCTCAGGGAAGAACTGAAGGAAGAACGTAATTAACAGCAGGCGTATGTGCATACCGTCAACATCGGCATCTGTTGCAATTACAATGTTGTTGTAACGCAGGTTTTCCATATCCTCCTCAATATCAAGAGCAGCCTGTAAAAGGTTAAACTCCTCGTTCTCATATACGATCTTCTTGGTCATGCCATATGAGTTAAGAGGCTTACCCCTTAAACTGAAAACCGCCTGTGTATTTACATCCCTTGATTTTGTAATAGATCCCGAAGCCGAGTCTCCCTCTGTAATAAATAAGGTACTCTCAAGGCTTCGCGGGTTTTTGGCATCGGTAAGATGCACCCTGCAGTCGCGTAGCTTTTTATTATGCAAACTGGCTTTTTTAGCCCTGTCCCTTGCTAATTTACGAATACCCGAAAGTTCCTTACGCTCGCGTTCTGCCTGTAATATTTTTCTAAGCAGGGCTTCTGCCACATCCGGGTTACGGTGCAGGAAGTTATCCAGCTTTGTTTTAATAAAGTCGTTTACAAAAGTACGCACCGTAGGCTGATTAGGCCCCATATCGGTAGAACCCAGTTTGGTTTTGGTCTGCGATTCAAATACGGGCTCCTCTACCTTAACGCTTATCGCGCTAACAATAGATTTACGAATATCGGCCGCTTCAAAGTTCTTGTTGTAAAACTCTTTTATAGTACGCACTATAGCCTCACGGAAAGCCCCAAGGTGTGTACCACCCTGTGTAGTGTTCTGTCCGTTTACAAATGAATAATACTCTTCACTGTATTGGGTTTTACTGTGCGTCATGGCTATCTCTATATCATCATCCTTAAGATGGATTATAGGATAGATCCTGTCGTCTTCGTTTATTGTTTCTCCAAGAAGGTCTTTAAGCCCTTCATCAGAGTAATATTTCTCACCATTGTAAATTATTGTAAGCCCTGTATTCAGGTAACAATAATTCTTAAGCATTTTTACAATGTACTCGTTACGATACTTGTAGTTTTTAAAAATTGTATCATCGGCCAAAAAGGTTACTTTAGTACCTTTTCGTTTAGTAGTTTCTGCAAGGTCTTCCTCCAGGGTAAGTTCACCTGCAGAGAATTCGGCAGCCTTAATCTGGTTATCCCTTACTGACTCTACCCTAAAATAGCTGGATAGCGCATTTACCGCCTTAGTACCCACACCATTTAGACCTACCGATTTTTTAAATGCTTTTGAGTCGTACTTACCACCGGTATTCATTTTAGACACTACGTCTACCACTTTACCCAAAGGAATACCACGACCGTAGTCGCGAACACTCACGGTCTTGTCTTTTACGGTAACCTCAATGGTTTTTCCGGTTCCCATAACAAACTCATCTATACAGTTGTCTATAACCTCCTTAAGTAGGATGTAGATACCGTCATCAGGTGAAGAGCCATCTCCAAGCTTACCAATATACATACCGGGACGCATACGGATATGTTCCTTCCAGTCTAATGAGCGAATGTTGTCTTCGGTGTACTGATTCTGCTCCAGCATAAAATTTATGGATTTTCTGCTAATATATTATATATAAGGGTAAAATGAAAGTGGTACGAAAGAAACTTATTAAGAGACTAATAACTTTTCGTGCATTATTTGTTTTTTAACTGTTATCCCCTGTTTATGCGGTATGCCAATACCGATTTTTCATTAATATACAGCATTAAATAACCGTTTGAGCCTGCCTCAAGCGGAACTTTAAATTCGGCAATATTGTCATTAAAAACAGGCTTTACCAACTTAAACTGTTTACTCTTGCTAAAAGCATATACAACAGTATCCTGTGGTTTTATATTCCTAATTTTAAACAGCAGGGTATTAGCTCTTCTGTCGGTAATCATTCCCTGTTGTGGGCTGAGCAATTCATATTTCCCTTTATGATAATTACCAAAATACAGTGGCAGTCCTGCAAAATCATTTTCGGTTTTATCGGTTAAAAGCCATTTCTTTTCATCGGGAAAATGGTTTAAAAAGAATATATCAGGATTCGTAAAAAAGTAGCTGTCGTTAAAATTATACTCAAACCTAAGTGGGCTGCCTGTAGCTGTTCCCGCTCCCCATGTTAAGTCTAAAAGTTTCCATTCACCGTTAATTTTTACGGCATTCCAGGCATGGTCTTTTGCGCCCGGTCCATCACCTATATGTGCTATATGCGACTTGGATGTTCCCGGTATTATTACCGCTTCAAGCCCTGTCCTTTCGGCTATAGCCACAAACAAGGCACAATACCCCTGACAAACCCCTTTTTGGGTCTTTAAGGTACGCTTAGCAAGGTCTTCATTAAGCTCCTTTAGTTTTTCAAGTTTTTCTGCCTCAGTACGATAAGAAAAACCTACAGGCCGTTCGTTAACACCATATTTGCCAATATCATAAACTACATGATGGGCTACCCAGGTAAATATAGCCCGGCCCTTTTCATCATCTTTGGTGAAATCAGCATTTATCCTATCTGCAAACTTATCGAGAGAAGAAAATGAATCAGGATATGCCCCTACTTTAGAGTCAACATGAGAAAAGTCCTGAGCATGTAAAGAAAAGCCCAGAAACAAAACAATTAACACTGTAAATCTAAAAAAAGGTTTTTTCATAGTCCTAAATAAAACAAGAATCCTGCCAGTTATTTATACTTATTCAGTATTGCCTTATCATACGTCGTCCAAAGACAGGCTTTTTGGTTAGCAGCCTTAAGAGCACAGTTTGTCCAGGTGTTACAAGTATAAAAAAGATTGTACTTGCCCTCCCCCTCGTAAAAAGCATCATATTGCCCATAACTGCGGTTGGCTATCCAGATTACCTCTCCGTTTTCATCATATTGAAAACTTCTCTCGATGTAATCAACCAACTTTCTGTAATCTTCTTTTGTTATGGTAAGCTTTACACAGTCATCATCCTGATTTACCGTTTTGTAAAACCTTGTATGCATTGCAGATGTACCCATATAAAATGCAGCCCTAAAGGCAGTACTTGCCTTTAAGTCACTCCATTTGGGGGTGTTAAGATAAAAACCTTTATCTCCCCAGCCAAAAGCCACATACTTAGCTAAGGTATCATTGGCTTTAGTTTCACTATAAAGTATTTGCCCTGTCCAGTCTTTTACATCATTCTTTACAGGCACTATAATATCGGTATGCACCCCGTTAGAGTTCACATACACAACAATATCTCCTTTTTCAGCATCAGTGTTTACCGGAATATAGGATAACACAAGAGTTGCAATTATGTAGACCGCTATAAAACATAACAATCCTATAATAAACTTCTTAATGATTTTAAAAATACCTTTAAGCGTTTTGCTCATAGTCAAAGTTGCGTATAATATCCTTTAACGCAGCATCATACTCTTTATTGGATATCTCTCCCGTCTCGACATCAAAATTTTCATCGAAGGAAGGCAACGAGAATGTAGCTTTAATATTACCGCCATACCACTTAAGGCTTATTTGTGCAGCTTCGAGCGAACTTGCACCACCTCTTTTACCAGGTGAAGTAGACATAAGCAATAAAGGTACATTAGCAAAGACTTCCTTCTTTTGACGAGAAGCCCAATCATATATGTTTTTAAAGGCAACAGTCATACCCGCATTATGCTCTGCCACAGAAATAACAAGAATATCTGCCGTCTCAATTTTTTCTAGAAACTTCCCTGCCAGTTCCGGCTTACCTATTTCCTTCTCCTTATCCACGCTAAATAAAGGCAGCTCATAATCGTTAAGATCCAGTATCTCAACGTCGCCTCCTTCAAACAGGTTTGCGGCATAGGTTGCCAGTTTTTTATTTATCGAATTTTTGCTGCTGCTTCCGCCAAAGGCAAGTATTTTCATAATAAAGGCTTTTATTGATTATTGATAAAGTTATTAAAACATTGGACATTTTTTTATTTACTTATGCCAAAATTATTATAAATAAAGACTTTTATATGCACTCACTCCTTTTGCCTTATATAAATATTACTATTAAAAGTTCCTTTTGAAAGTAGCTTAACAAACTCCCTTCGTGTAGGTTGTAAAAACACCTTAGTTGTATCCTTATTAATAGTAATATCTTTCACTATCGGTTTCAACATCTTACAATCTTCCTTGTCCGAAAAATAACTCCATATAAGAGTATCCTTTTGCATGGATAACATCCTTACATTCCAATAAACCGAATCTTTCTTATTAAGCACAAGGCTTCCCTTTATATGCTTTAGTTTATCATTCTCCGAAATACCAAAAACGGTATCTCTTATCATTGTGCTAAAATAAATGGTATCGCCTTTCTGTTTTGCCTCATAAACCGTTTTTAAACCATTCTCGACAAGAATAAGTTTTCCATCACTATAAACTACAGAATCTTTTAAAGAGCTTAGTTCTGATTTATTTATACTTCCTTTTATAGGGTATTCATAATAGATATACTTATCCGCTATACACAGGTCACGTTCCTGACCGGTAATTTTATACACTCCCCTGAATTTTAAAGGAAAAGAATTTAATTCAGAATCCATAACAGGCTGGGCATCCTTAAAATAAAACTCAACTCCATACAGTTCATGCATAGCAGATTCTTTGCAGGAAATAATTAATATAATAGTAAAGAATAAAAATGTAATTTTTTTCATCAATATTGAATTTCATCAAATATAAAAAAAGCCCTGCTGGTTTGCAGGGCTTTTTTTATTTCTGTTTTCTATATCATTATACGTTAAATCTAAAGTGCATTACATCACCATCCTTAACGATATATTCTTTACCTTCTACTCTTAGTTTTCCGGCTTCTTTTACTTTAGATTCAGAACCATAGGTTACATAGTCATCATAAGCAATAACCTCTGCACGGATAAAACCTTTCTCAAAATCAGAGTGTATAACACCAGCTGCCTGAGGAGCGGTATCACCAATATTAATAGTCCATGCACGAACTTCTTTTACACCCGCAGTAAAATAAGTTTGTAGGGTAAGAAGTTTATAAGCAGAGCGAATTAATGCACTTGCACCCGGTTCTTTTAGACCAAGGTCTTCAAGAAACATCTGGCGCTCTTCATAAGTTTCAAGTTCAGTAATGTCAGCCTCAGTACCTACAGCAAGGAACATAACCTCTGCATTTTCATCCTTTACCATTTCACGTACTTTCTCTACATAGGCATTACCTGTAGCAGCAGCACCTTCATCTACATTACATACATAAAGTACCGGCTTAGTAGTAATAAGTTGGAAAAGCTCCATTAACTCTTCCTCATCCTGATTTTGAGGCTGTACAGTTCTTGCCGACTTACCCTGTAAAAGTGCTTCTCTTATTCTTTCAAGCAAAGCTGCTTCTACCTGAGCTTCCTTATTTCCTGTTTTAGCAGTTTTCTTAGCTTTTTCAAGACGTTTCTCAACCGTCTCAAGATCTTTAAGCTGAAGCTCTATATCAATAGTCTCTTTATCTCTTATAGGATTTACACTACCGTCTACGTGAACTATATTGTCGTTATCAAAACAACGTAGTACGTGGATAATAGCGTTACACTCCCTTATGTTTCCTAAAAACTGGTTTCCTAAACCTTCACCTTTACTCGCTCCTTTTACAAGACCGGCAATATCAACAATTTCTACAGTTGCAGGAATTACACGCTCCGGGTTAACAAGTTCTTCAAGCTTTTGAAGTCTCGGGTCCGGTACGTTTACTACACCAACATTAGGCTCTATAGTACAAAACGGAAAGTTTGCACTTTGTGCTTTTGCATTAGATAAACAATTGAAAAGTGTCGATTTTCCAACATTTGGCAATCCTACAATACCTGCTTTCATTATTAAGTGATTTTTTAAGGGTGCAAATATAAGTTTTTGAAATTAAATAACAGGGCGCCCGCTGTCAATTTAATTCTAAGTTTTACCAATACTTTAGGTTTATCTAAAAATATATTTAACATCTGGCTATTAACTTTGTAAAATAACCTAAAGCTATGAGATTATGAAAAAGCTAATAACAATGATGGTGCTTACATTAGGTTTTACGCTTAATGCACAAAACACCAACGTAACAAAGGAAACCAAAACAACAACCGTCACGGTTGATGACGGTACAACAGAACCTAAGAAAATTGTAAAAACCCAAAAAACAGAAGCGGTACAGGATATCGAACTTAAAAATGCTGAATCCAGAGCATTAAACAAAGACATTAAGCCTACCCCTGTTAAAGTTACAGAAACCACTACTGTAGCCGGAGACTACATTCCGCCAACAGAAATTGGTAAGAAAATAAGTTATATATATGATGACAGGACTTATACCCTTGTAGCAGACAAAACCGGGTACCATATAATGAACCCGGCTAACAAGGATGTAGGTGTAATGAGAAGGACATCAAACAATAACTATATATATAGAACTAAAGACAAGATTTCTGTAAGCTATTTTGATGCTCAGGGAAATCTTGTTATTGAGACATATGATGATAAGTCAGACAATATTACCATAGAAAGGTATACAAGAGTAAAACAGTAAATTACCCAAAAATTGCTATTAAAAAATCCCCACAATAGTCGGGGATTTTTTATGCTTATCAAATTCTCGACAAAAACATTTAAATTCTAATTAATACATCATCTCTATCCTTTTTTTAATTATAAGCCAACAGGTTATATAATTTTGAATAAAAAAAGGACACAATGAAAAATACTATTACTTTACTGTCTGCTCTTTTTATGAGCATATTATCTCAGGCACAGGAACCAACATTTACATGGGTTACTACTCCTGAATTTGAATTAAGTTTTAATCCGGAAATGGTAGGCTACGTTAATGCCATAGACAATTCAGGAAACATATATATGGCTGGGTTCATGAATAACGGTACTCCTTGCTCACCGGAAATAATGGGAAATCTTCTGTACAATAAGTATGATACAGAAGGAGAAATAATTTTCTCCAAAACATTTAATGGTACAGGTGCTATTTTTAATTTAAAAATTGATACTGACGACAACACAATTATGGCACTTGGATTTCAGGATAACATAACAATTAATAATACTACTATCACCGCGCCAATACCTTTTCAGACAAAGTTATTACTAATAAAATTAGATAGTAACGGAGAACTGCTTTGGTATTATGAACCTGTTATGGAAAATGCCGAAGAATGGGATGTTGTAACAGACTTTAGAGGTATTACCACTGATAGTAATAACAATATCTATATAGCTTACGACAACTTTTTTAATTCCTTTATTACAAAACTAACATCTGAAGGTGATGAGCTGTTTACAATTACACAGAACAATGTAAACAGAATCACTTCTGTTAGCGTAGATCCAAGTGGTAATATTTATGCTGCGGGATCTTGTGCAACAATAAATGCAACTTATGCGGGTGTAGCGGTATCTCCATCAGGACAGAACTTTGCCTACAACACCTATGTTGTAAAATATAGCAGCACTGGTGAATACCAGTGGTTAAAATATGTAGAAGACATTACCTGTCCTACACCTCAGGTTGTTGCTTATAGTGATAATGAAATTTACTTCAGCTCATATCTTACCGGCAATCTAATGTTCGATGATATAACAACTGATGGAGGGAACGCTTTTGTTGATTTTTTCCTTGCTAAACTTAATGCTATAGGTACATACCAGTGGGTAAGAGAAGTTCCCGGAACCACAGGGAACGCAGAGTTAGGCAACAGAAATTACCTTAATACGGATAGTGAGGGTAACATATACATAAGCGGAAAAACAAGATGGGAAACCGACTGGGGCAATGGAATTGTAACAAATACAGAGGGTTTTAGCAGTGATGCTTTAATTTTAAAGTACACCCCACAAGGAAATCTTACACTTGTAAAAACTATAACCGGAAGTGGGGAAAGCAGGGTTGATAATATTGTTATAAATGACTCCGGAGATATTTTTGTTACAGGAATAAGCTATGGCACTACCCTTTTTGACAATATAGAGTATGAATTTGACGAGTTTACAAACTTTAGCTATATGGCAAAATTGAGTACCAACTCATTAGGTGTAGAACAAAACAATATTACCGGTGTTGCCATATATCCTAACCCATCTGCCAACTATATACATATTAATGGTATACAGGAAAACAGTAAAGGATCTATATACAATACACTAGGCCAAAAGGTAAAGGATTTTGAAATCCAGCCTAATGAAAGTATTGACATTAGCGATTTATCCAAAGGGACATACATTATAAAACCTGAAGGATACTCCTCTATCAAATTCATTAAAATTTAGAACTGCTAATCTGTATATACTGCCCTTTATGTTTTTGAAGAACATAAAGGGCTTTTTTTGTCTTACACGCTTTTTTTCACAATACTCAACATTATTTTATACCCTTTTTTAGCTAAATAAGTATTTAAAAAATACTATTTTTCTTATAATTTTTATTTTTTAATAAAATTAACAAACAAATAATACAATAAAGCCAAAATGTTAATTTAAGGTAAAAATTTAGTAAATTAACAATTAACACCTCTTAATCCATATTTTAAATAACAAATATTCAATTTTAGCATTTTATATTAATAATTTTAAAATCCTAAACTTTTTAACATATTTTGTTATTTATAACACAAAAAATCATTATCTAACTTTATAGTTATTTTTTGTTTAATTTCTTCATATTAAAGCTACAGTGTGATAATTAACACAAAATGTGCCTTAATTTTTTATAAATTTAAAACCCTTTTAACAAACTAAATATTAATCTATGAGAAAAATTACATTCTTAATTTTTTTATCATTAATTTCCATGTGTTCTTTTGCACAGTTGCCGGATGCACCCGAAGACTTTGAAGGAACATTTCCGCCTGCCGGATGGAATGTTTATGATAATGGTTTTGGAACCTTAAAAGATTGGGTACAGACACCAGGCGGTACAGCCGAACCATTCCCTGCCTACGAGGGCACTTACTCTGCAATGGTAGACAGAGAAAACGTGCCGGATACCGATCCGACACCACAAGACTGGTTAGTTACCCCTCTTGTAACTTTGCCTGATAACCCACAGTTACTTTTTTATTCTCGTTTGGGTGTAAATGGTGATCAGGGTGGTCTTTACCGTATAATGGTATCTACAGACCCAGACCCTTCTAACTTAGCCGCTTATACACAAATAACTCAGTGGACTGAAACACAAATCAACCCTGTACAGCAGGAATATACCGAAAAAACTGTACAACTTACAGGTCTTGGCGGGCAGTCTGTATATCTGGCCTTCGTAATGATAGGTGACGATGACGACAGATGGCTTATTGACTATGTAAGAATTGTTGAAGAATGTTTACCTCCCACTGCCTTAACAGTTGCTAATATCGGGCTAGACTCTGCAGAATTAAACTGGACAAGCCCGACAGGTGTTACTTCATGGGAAATTGAAGTAATAGAAGCCGCTTTACCTTCAACAGGTATAGGAGAAGTTTACTCAGACCTCCTTCCTTATACTGCAGAAAATCTTGATCCTGATACAAACTATAAATTTTATGTGCGTTCTGTTTGTGGTGTAGGAAACTACAGTGCATGGGCAGGTCCGCTAAACTTTAGTACGGCAGCCCTTGGCGAAACTTGCGGGGCTCCTATAGAAATAACGACATTGCCTTATTCTACTACAGATAACACCTCAAACTATGGAGACGACTACAGTGGTTCACCGGGGGCATCAGGCTGTGGTACAACAAACAATTATCTTAATGGTGATGATGTAGTATATGCTTATACTGCAACTGCCGATGGAGTAATTAGTATAAATATGACAGGTACAGGCAATGCTGCCGGTATTTTTGTTTATGATGATTGTGCAGATATTGGTGTTAACTGTTTAGCTGGTGGAGTGGGTAACGCTACAACACCTGTTTCCCTTCCAACAGTATCAGTATTATCAGGAACAACATATTATATAGTAATTTCTACTTGGGCTACACCTCAGTCTACACCTTATACATTAACA
Organism: Flavobacterium alkalisoli; assembly: GCF_008000935.1. Lineage (NCBI taxonomy): Bacteria > Pseudomonadati > Bacteroidota > Flavobacteriia > Flavobacteriales > Flavobacteriaceae > Flavobacterium > Flavobacterium alkalisoli. Next base: position 2,859,949 of record NZ_CP042831.1, on the reverse strand, counting down.
GTACAGGTTGTAAACTGTCCTCCTCCTACAAACTTATCTGCAACAAATATTGATAATGACTCAGCAGATCTTTCATGGAACGCAAATGGTTCAACAGAATGGGAAATTGTTGTTCAACCTGTAGGTACAGGTATACCTGCCGGATCGGGCACAGGCATCACTGTTAACAGTAACTATAATGTAACAGCTACAACCGGAGGTACTCCGTTTACAGAAGCTACTACATATGAGTACTATGTAAGAGGCGATTGTGGTAACGGTACATTTAGTGCATGGGCAGGTCCATATATATTTATGACAACTCAGCTTCCTGCAGCCATGGACTTTACTGATGGTTTTGAAGCTGCATCCGGATGGAGTTTAAGTAACGGTACAGCGCCTAACCAATGGGTAATAGGTAATGCCGTAAATAATGGAGGTAGTAACTCCTTATATATAACAAATGATGCAGGTGTTTCAAATTCATTTACAAATACTGTTACTTCAGTAGTACATGCATATAGAGATATCCAGATGCCTGCAACTGTAGATCAGTTACTTCTTTCTTATGACTGGAGAGCAGTTGGTGAATCTTGCTGTGACTATCTAAGAGTATGGGTAGTACCTGCAACATTTGTACCTACAGCGGGCACACAAATTACTGCGGCTGCAAGTGGAGGAACTCAGTTTGGTGGTAACCAAAACATGAACTCAAACTTCCTTACGGCAAACTATGTAGTTAATGCTACTGCTTATTCAGGTCAGGTAATGCGTTTAATTTTTGAGTGGAGAAACGATGGCAGTATTGGTGCTAACCCTCCTGCTGCGGTAGATAATGTTAACCTTTCGGTTATTACATGTCCTGCTCCTACTAACCTAGTTCTTAATGATCTGCAAATAGATCAGGCAACAATTTCATGGACGGGACCTTCATCAGTTTCACCTACTTTTGATTACTATCTATCAACAACAAATACACCTCCAACAGATGCTACAGTTCCTACTGATAACGTACCTGGAACAACTGCTGTTTTAGATCCTCTTGACGATTCTACAGGTTATTTTGTTTGGGTAAGAAGCAATTGCGGAACAGACGATTATAGCTTCTGGGTTGGACCATTAGCATTTAATACACCACAAGTCCCTGCCGACTTAAATTTCTTCGATGATTTTGAAGACGGCACGGTAGAATGGACATTAAATAACGGTACACAAACAAACAAATGGATTGTTGGTACCGCAACAAGTAATGGTACTGGAAGCTCTTTATACATAACTAACGATAACGGCGTATCAAATGCATTTACAAATAACAGCACTTCGGTAGTACATGCATATAGAGATTTACAAATGCCTGCTACTGCAGTAAGTGAAATAAGTGTTTCTTTCGACTGGAAAGCAGTAGGTGAATCATGCTGTGACTATTTAAGAGTTTGGATGGTTCCTATAACCTTCACACCTACTCCGGGAACTATGATTACCGGCGCTAGTGGTGGTACACAAATTTCTCCGGGTAACCTTAATATGAATGCAAACTGGACAACTGCTAATTATGTTGTAGATGCTTCCGGTTACGCACCAGGACAAATAGTTCGACTTATTTTTGAATGGAGAAATGACGGTAGTGTTGGTACAAACCCTCCTGCAGCTGTAGATAATGTTAATGTATCTGTAATAACTTGTCCTGCACCGGATGGTTTAGCAGTTTCTAATGTTACAGAAGATTCTGCTACAGTTTCTTGGAACCCACCTGCAGACTTACCTGATAGTTATGATTATTATCTTTCTACATCAAATACCTCTCCGGCTCCGGATGCGGTAGTAACAGATAACGTAGATCCTACAACTGTAGATTTAGATGGCTTAACCCCTTCAACTACATACTATATTTGGGTAAGAAGTAATTGTGGAACGGATGACTACAGTTTCTGGGTAGGTCCGTTAGTATTCAATACAACACAAATCCCTGCCGACACTAATTTCTATGATGATTTTGAAGGTCCTGTAGAATGGACTCTTAATAATGGTACTCAACCAAACCAATGGGTAGTTGGTACTGCGGTAAGTAACAGCCCTACAAGTTCACTTTACATTTCTAATGACAGTGGAACAAGTAATGCTTATACAAACAATTCATCGTCAACAGTACATGCATATAGAGATATCGCAATTCCTGCTACAGGTGTTGGTGAGGCTATTCTTCAGTTCGATTGGCTTGCAATGGGAGAAAGCTGCTGTGACTATTTAAAAGCATGGATAGTGCCGGTTACTTACACTCCTACTCCTGGTACAATGATAACAACTACAAATAGTGGGGGTATTCAGTACGGAGGTAACTTTAACCAAAGTAGTAGCTGGACTACAGAAACATATATATTTGATGCTTCTCCTTATCAGGGTCAAACTTTACGTTTAGTATTCGAATGGAGAAATGACGGTAGTGTGGGTACAAACCCTCCAGCGGCTGTAGATAATGTAATCTTACAGATCCTTACATGTCCGGCTCCTGTAGATTTACTTTCTTCAGGAATGCAGGGTACATCATTTGTAGAGCTTTCATGGACTCCTGTAGGAAGTGAAACACAATGGGAAGTTGTTGTACAGCCTATGGGTACCGGTAACCCGGGTCAAACTCCTGCAGAATCAGTAATTGTTACTGATAACCCTACTTATACACTTGATATAGAAGAAGGTGAATATTATGAATATTATGTAAGAGCTATTTGTAGCGAGTCAGATATAAGTCTATGGGCAGGACCACTTGTATTCTCTATCTTTAATCCACCTGGATGTGCAAATGTAGAGGTATTCGATCCTGAACTTGAGATATTACTTCCTAATAGTGAAATCGTAATTTGTCCGGAAGAAGACAACTGTATTCCTCTTACTGCAAATTACCTACAAACAGGAGAAACTTCTTCATACGAAATAGAAAGCATTGACTATGCTCCGCCGTTCCCGTTCACGGGTGGTACTCCGGTATCAGTTGGTACGGACGACGTTTGGTCTCCACTTGTACAACTTCCTTTTGATTTCTGTTTCTTTGGAGAAATCTATTCAGAGGTTCTTGTAGGTTCAAACGGAGTAGTGACATTTAATACAGGTAACCCAAGCGGATATTGTCCTTGGTCATTTAACCAAACAATCCCTAATACAGGATTCCCTATCCTAAACGCTATCTATGGTGTTTATCAGGATATCGACCCAAGCATTAATAACGACAACGTTGACCCGGATATTAACTTCCAGGTATTAGGTAACTACCCTTGTCGTGCACTTGTTGTAAACTTCTCTGAGGTAGCTCAGTTTAGCGGCGCTTGTAACAACGATCCTGCTATTGGCGGACAAACTACTCAGATTGTTCTTTATGAAATATCAAACGTAATTGAGATTTATATTGGTAACAGAATTCCTTGTACTTCTTGGCAAAATGGTGCCGGTGTTGTAGGTCTTCAAAATGCCGGTGGTACTGTAGCTTTTGTTCCGGATGGAAGAAACACAGGTCCTTGGACAGCAACTGAAGAGGCTTGGAGATTTACTCCAAACGGAACTTCAAACGTTGTTTTTGAGTGGCTTCAGGATGGTGTATCATACAGTGATCAGGAAGAGATTACTGTTTGTGTAACCGAGCCTACAACAATGACAGCGCGTGCTACTTATACAAACTGTAACGGTGAATTATTAGTTAGAGATACTAGTGTATTGCTTCGTTTAGCTGAAGAGATTGAAGAGCAGGACCCTAATGACCTTGCTGTATGTAATACTACAGGAAGTGCTACATTTAACCTGCCGGATAGTATGGTAGATATTATTGCAGGACTTGAAAATCCTGAAAACTTTACATTTACTTACTATTTAACTGAGGCAGCAGCAAATCTTGGAGGTGAAGATAATTTACCGGACTCTTACACTACAACTACTAACCAGACTATCTATGTAAGGGTACAGGAAAATGGCAGCGATTGTTTTACAGTTTGGTCATTTGATCTTATTATTGAAAACAACCCGCCTCAATTCACTTTAGACGGAGACTTTGACGTGTGTGAAGGCGAAACAGTTACGGTAACGGTTACTCCTATTAATTTTGACCTTACTGAAGCTACATATAGCTGGACATTTGAAGGTGCTGCATTACCAGATACAGGAAGCACTATTACCGCTACAGAAAGTGGTATATATGAAGTTGTGATAGACCGCAACGGATGTACTGCCAGTGAAGCCGTTCAGGTAACTATTACTCCTCTTCCTGTTGCAGATGTTATGACAGATGTTACTTCTTGTGACAGTTATGTGTTACCGGAATTAAGTGCAGGAAACAACTACTACACAGGTCCTGCAGGTTCAGGTGATATGCTTACAGCTGGTACTGAGTTAACATCTGGACAGATGGTTTATATCTATGCTCAGGTTGAAGGTACTGACTGTTCAGACGAGAGCAGCTTTACAATAACTGTTGTTCCTACTCCGGTACTTGGAATAACAGGTGGCTGTGAAGGCGGATTATATATTCTTGAGGTTTCTCTTGATGATAATTATACTGAAAACACGGTTACTATCGAATGGACAGGGCCTAACGGATCTACGATAGGCACAGGTCTTACAGTTACAGCTGAAGAGATAGGAGACTATATGGTAACAGTAACTCCTCTGGGTGGTGATATCTGTTCTTCTGTTCTTGTACAGAGTGTTGAAAGTATAGCATGTTTAATCCCTCGTGGTATTTCGCCAAATGAAGATGGTATGAACGATAACTTCGACCTTAGAGGATTTGGTGTAACCAAGCTAAGCATCTTTAACCGTTACGGTAAAGAGGTTTACAGTAAAACAGATTATACTAACGAGTGGTATGGACTTGACGAACACGGAAAAGAACTTCCTACAGGTACTTATTTCTACTCACTTGAGTTAAATGATGGTACCAGCAAAACGGGTTGGGTTTACATCAACAGAGAAGACTAAGATATAATAAAGGTATGGCAAAGGAGCCCTTATGGGCTCCCCTGTCTTCCTTTGCCTAACAAAAAAGAAAACACACACATGAGAAAAATATACCTTGCCGCTTTGGTGGCATTGTGTGGCCTTGCTGATGTTTCTGCACAGCAGGACCCGCACTATACGCAGTACATGTATAACATGAACGTGATCAACCCTGCCTATGCGGGCTCGAAGGAGAATTTGTCCTTTGGGTTATTGTACCGCAAACAGTGGGTTGACATCCAGGATTCCCCAACCACGGCAACCTTCTCAGGGCACAGCCCTGTAGGTAAGAATGTGGGATTGGGCCTATCTGTAATCAACGACCAGATCGGTCCTGTAAAGGAGACCAACACCTATGCGGACTTCTCCTACACCCTTAACTTAGGTGGAGAGCACCGCCTTGCCCTTGGCCTTAAGGCCGGAGCAACGTTCCACGATGTGGGGCTATACAGTGACATCGGTAACGGATATGTACCGGCGCCGGGCGACCCTGCCTTCAGTGAGAACGTTAACAACACCTATTTCAACATAGGTGCAGGATTCTTCTACTACACCCAGAAGTACTATGTGGCCTTCTCGGTACCGAACATGCTTAAGAGCAAGCACCTTGACCTTACCCAAAGCGGAACTGACCTTCAGTTCGGATCGGAAGTTCAGCACTACTTCCTAACGGGGGGTTACGTATTCCAGTTATCGGATAACGTAAAGCTAAAACCCTCTTTCATGTTAAAATCAGCCTTCAACGTATCGCCTTCTATAGACGGTTCACTGAATGCGCTGTTCTTTGAGCGCTTTGAGATCGGGGCCACCTACAGGCTTGATGACTCTTTTGGTGGTATGGTCAACTACAGGATTACCCCTAACCTTAGGCTGGGTTATGCCTATGACCATATTGTTTCCGACCTTAACATCACTACCCCAGCCTCGCATGAGGTAATGCTGTTATTCGATTTGAACTTCCCTAAGAAAGTATCACGTTCACCACGTTATTTCTAACCTAAAAGCGACCAAGAAAAATGAAGAACCTATATATCAGTTTAAGTTTTATGCTGGCAGCACAGTTTGCCATGGCACAGAGCAGGGAAACCGAGAAGGCGGACAAGCTGTATGCCAGGATGGAATATGTTGATGCCGCCAATGAATATATGAAGCTATCAGGCAAGAGCGACCCTTATGTTTACAGGCAGCTGGCCGAGAGCTACTACAATGTCTTTAACAGCAAGGAGGCGGTAAAATGGTATGCCAAGGCTACCGAGAGCCAGCAGGAAGCTGAGATCTATTACCACTATGCCCAGATGCTTAAGGCCGAAGGCAGGTATGAGGAGGCTAATGCGCAGATGCGTAAGTTTGCCCAGTTAAAGCCGAATGACGAGAGGTCTGTGGCCTTTATGAAAGACCCTGACTACCTTCCGAAATTAAGGAACCAGACAAGATTGTTTGATGAGAAGAAGCTGGACATCAACGATGAGAAGTACAGCTCCTTTGGTGCGGTACTTACCGATGACAACAACTTCTACTTCACCAGCGCAAGAAATACGGCAAGGAAGACCTACGGGGCTAACGAACAGCCGTTCCTTGATATGTACATGGCTACCTATAATGCCGACGGTACCCTTAGTGAGCCGACCCCTATTGCCGATGTGAACAGCAAATGGCACGACGGCCCTGCAGCGGTAAGCGCAGACGGTAACACGATGTATTTCTCCAGCGAGAGCTTTAAGGAGAGCAAACAGTTTGAGAGGGATAAGGACAACAACCTTAAACTGGGCCAGGTATACCTTTACAAGGCTACCAAGGCTGACGGCAAATGGGGTAACATCCAGCCGCTTCCTTTCAACGAGAAGACCTACTCAACAGGTAACCCTGCCATCAGTGCAGACGGCAAGACGCTTTACTTTGTTTCGAACCGTCCGGGAGGCCAGGGCGGCAACGATATCTGGAAGGTGGAGGTTAAGGGCAACAACACCTATGGTGAGCCACAGAACCTTGGGGATAAGATCAACACCCCAGCCAATGACAATTTCCCATACATCACCTCAGAGGGCAAGCTGTACTTCTCCTCAGACGGAAGGAAAGGCTTTGGAGCACTGGACGTGTTTTGGTGGACCTGAAGAAAGGAACAGAAGTAATGAACGTTGGCTTACCAATCAACTCAGGACAGGATGACTTTGCCTTCAGTTTCAATGACCGGAAGAACATCGGTTTCTTCAGCAGTAACAGGACAGGTGTTGACCAGCTTTACAGCGCAACGCCAATCTGTGGCGTTGAGGCTATTGTAATGGTAAGGGATGCCAACACGGGCAAACCGCTGGCAAGCGCCAGGGTATCGATCCTTGATGAGAGGAACAATGTTATTGAGACCAGGACTGCAGATGCAGGAGGTAAGGTAGTTTACAATGTTGATTGTGACAGGGCCTATACCATCCAGGCCAGCATGACGGGTTATGAGCAGAACAGCTTCCCGATTGCCAAAACCCATGGTGGTGAGGTGAACGTTATGGCTGACCTGAAACCGATCGAGGAGATTATTGATAGAGAAGTAATTACCCTTAACGACATCTTCTTTGAATTTGATAAGAGCAACATCACCAAAGAGGCTGCCTTTGAGCTAGACAAGTTAGTAGAGGTAATGAAGAGCCATCCGGAGATGACGATCATGGTTAAGGCACACACCGATAACCGTGGTAGTGACCAGTACAACATGAACCTTTCTAACAGAAGGGCAAAATCTACTGTTCAGTATGTAATCTCCAAAGGCATTGCCAAGGAGCGCATCTCAGGACAGGGTTATGGTGAGAGCCAGCCACTTGTTGACTGTAAAGACAAATGTACAGAGGAAGAGCATGCTAAGAACAGACGCTCTGAGTTTGTAATCGTGAAAAAATAGAGGACTTAACAAACCACCAATAAAAAGCAGCCCAATGGGCTGCTTTTTTCATTTTATTTATTTGTAAATTAGTAGGATAAAAAATCATATTATGCTATCAGGAAAACAATTAAGGAAAGTAGCAATAGTAGGCTATAACAGAATTCCTTTTGCAAGACAAAACACGACTTATGCTAATGCCGGAAATAAGGACATGATGACAGCGGCATTAGGCGGATTAATTGACAAATACAACCTTGCAGGAAAGCAGTTGGGTGAAGTTGCCGGAGGTGCTGTTATAAAACATAGTTGGGAAATAAACCTAATGCGTGAATGTGTATTGGCCTCATCTCTTGACCCAAAAACTCCTGCGTGTGATATAGAACAGGCTTGTAATACCGGTATAGAATCGGCAGTGTATATAGCTAATAAAATAGCCTTAGGCCAATTGGATTGTGGTATCGCAGGAGGAGTAGACTCTACAAGTAATGTTCCTCTAGTCCTTAATGAACATATTCGTTCTATACTGTTATCTGTAAGGCGAAGCAAATCCACAATGGATAAAATAAAGAAACTGTTACAGATAAATTTAAAAGACTTTACCCCTATCGCCCCAATGAATATAGAGCCCGGAACGGGACTATCTATGGGCGGACATACAGAATACACGGCTAAATATTATAAAATATCAAGAGAAGATCAGGACCGGTTTTCTCTGGAAAGCCATCAAAAAATGGCTTCTGCTTTAGACAGGGGCTTTTTTGACGATATGATAACACCATATAAAGGATTGCTATTTGATAATAACATGCGAAGAGATAGTTCTATCGAAAAACTGGCCAAATTAAAACCAGCTTTCGATAAAGAGAACGGCAGCCTTACAGCAGGTAACTCTTCTCCCCTAACCGATGGCGCTTCATGTATATTACTTGCAAGTGAAGAATGGGCACAGCAAAACAACTTACCGATACTGGCTTATATAACTCATGCCGAAATAGCCGCTATAGAATACATTCAAAACAAACATAACCTGTTACTTTCTGCTATTTATGCTGCTCCAAAAATGTTGAAGAAAGCAGGAATGAAACTTCAGGATTTTGACTTTTATGAAATTCATGAGGCTTTTGCTGCGCAAGTATTGGCAACATTAAAAATTTGGGAAAGCCCTGAACTTACTAAAGAATTTGGTTTAGAAGAAAACCTTGGAGCTATAGACCGTTCTAAACTGAACGTTAACGGAAGTAGCCTCGCGGCAGGGCATCCTTTTGCAGCAACAGGAGGCCGAATACTGGCAACTATGGCAAAACTACTTAACGAAAAAGGTTCCGGTAAAGGATTTATATCTGTATGTGCTGCAGGCGGACAGGGAATAACAGTGATACTTGAAAAATAAAAAAAGCCGGTATAATCCGGCTCTTTTATTATTTGTTTTCCACGTATTCCTGCAGGGCACCCAAAAAGTGAGTCCATCCTCCATTGAAAGAATCTCTTGTAAAATCCTTGTGAGGAGGAAATGTTTCCAGTCCTTTATGGATTAATACAAGTTTGGTTTTATCACCTTCAGGAAAGAGTTCCCATGTAACATAAGACATCCCTTCCCTATCTTCATATTTCCAGCTGTAAGTAATCTTTTTACCTTCATCCACTTCAGTAACTTCGCAAAGATGTATATAATCGTCTTCTCCTTCACACCCTGCTGCGAATTGAAATTTGAATCCTACTCTTGGTTCAAAAGCTTCAAGGTCAAAATACCATTGCCTCATTTTGCTGACATCGGTAATAGCAGTCCATACCCTGTCTGCAGTAGCATTGTAAGTGCGTTCTAAAGTTAATGGTTTAGTTGTTGTTTCCATATTTATATTATTTAGCTTGTTCGTTTTCAAGAAAGCTGCCCAAAGCATCCAGTTTTTGATTCCAAAATTCTTTATAACGTTCTGTCCATTCTGCAACCTCTTTGAGTTTTTTCAGCTCGGCACGACAATATCGTTCCCTACCCTGTTGCTTTATAACAACAAGTCCGCATTCGGTAAGTATCTTAATATGCTTGGATATAGCAGGTCGGCTAATAGAAAAATTATCTGCCACGGCATTAAGGTTAAGCTCCTTTTTTGCCAGCATATTAATTATTTCCCTGCGCGTAGGATCGGCAATTGCCTGAAAAACATCTCTTCTCATTTATTACATTTATTTTTTAAATCTAAAGTCAAAAGCCCCTTTTCTTAAGTGTATTCCATATTCAAGCCAGGCTTTTAGGCAGGCCAAAAAATTAGCCCAGCCTTCTGTATTTTCTTTTAACCATTTTATACCTCCCTCATTATTTTCCATTCCTTTTTCGGTTATGGTAATTACGGTTGCATTTTCTTCATAAGGCTCAAGATTCATCTCAATAAGGGTTTTTATATCACCTATATCCCATCGATAAGAAATATACTTATCCTTCACTATCTTTCCTACCTCAACAGGAACATCAATATCCTTTATTTCAGGAAAGTGCCATATAAGGTTAATTCCCTCTTCCATCCTTCCTGTACTGTCGTTAATAAAATAATTTGACATTTGAACAGGATTAACTATCGCTTCATATACTTCAGATACAGGCTTTAAAACCTGTACAGCTGCTTTAATTTCAAGATTTTTTGATTCCATATAATTAATTTTGACTGATTTTAAGTAACCGATTGGTTACAAATATAAGAAACCTTTTGGTTACACAATGTAAAAGTTTAAATTTTTTACATTTGTGCAAATTAAAATCGATGCATCATCACTTTTTACTATATAAGCCTTTCGGTTACCTTAGTCAGTTTATCTATAATTTAAAACGTAACAAAAAACTTTTGGGAGAATTACATGATTTTCCTGAAGGTACAATGGCTATAGGCAGACTTGATGAGGATTCTGAAGGATTAATTATACTCACTACCGATGGTATGATGAGCGAAATTGTTAGAAGTAAGAAAGTTGAAAAGGAATATTATGCACAGGTTGATGGCGATATAACTGATGAATCGGTTCAACAGTTACAAAACGGTGTGGAAATTGGCTTTAAGGGTAAAAAGTATATTACACTACCCTGCAAAGCATTTAAGATAAATGGTGTTCCTGATTTACCCGAAAGAGGAAAGAAAATAAGAGATGAACGCCACGGCCCCACCTCGTGGGTTAGTATTACTGTTACTGAAGGTAAATTTAGGCAGGTACGAAAGATGACATCGGCTGTGGGGTTTCCAACATTACGATTAGTGAGAGTACGAATTGGTAATATTCAATTGGGCAATCTGCAACCGGGAGAAGCAATTGAGATTACAGAAATTAACGTGTAATCTATTTCCTGTTTTTAACAACTGTCATTTTTGTAAGTATTTTAGGAAAACTTTAAAATTATACTGTTCAAATTATCCTACTTTTAGGGTAACAAATGAACTCCCGGATAAAGAAATACCTGCGCAAGAGTATAAAGATTATACTTTGGATTATTGGCTCTGTAATAGGGCTATTCCTTCTTATTGTTTTGCTTTTACAAATACCTTATATTCAGAATAAAGTAAAAGATAAAGCCATAACCTATTTGGAAAACAAAATAGGTACTGAAGTTAAACTCGATAAAATTGAAATTGGACTTTCTAAAAAAGTAATTCTTGAAGGTGTTTACTTTGAAAGCCAGCAGGGAGATACATTATTGGCGGGAGAAAAAGTAGCAGTAAACATAAGCTTGTTTAAACTGTTAAGCAATGAACTTGAAATAAACTCTGTAGACCTACAGGGTATAGTTGCCAATATAAGAAGAGATAAGGATTCAGTTTTTAATTTTGACTATATCATTAAAGCTTTCTCCAGTGATAAGCCGACAGATACTACTTCGGCTCCCATGAAAATATCGGTAAACAAAATTAACCTTGACCGGATAAGGGTAGTTTATAAAGATGATATCTCTAAAAATGACATCGCGGCAAACCTTACCCATTTTGATACCCGTTTCAAAAAATTTGATCTTGACAGCCTCGATTTTGACATCCCGGAAATAAACCTCGACGGACTAAAACTTACTCTTGAACAGGGTATGCTTGATGAAATAGCTAAAAGTTCGCAAAAAGTTACTGAAGAAGCCTCTAAACAACCTGATTTAAAGCTTAACTTAAAAGATATTAATATTGCCAATATTGATATTGGATACGATAATAAAGAGAGTAAACTTGATACTAAACTTGTTTTAAAGAAACTAAAAATTAAGGTTAATGAGGTGAACCTGAAAACCCAACTTATAGATTTAGAAGAGCTTCAGCTTAATGATGTTACAGGTCAGCTTGCATTGGGAAAATTTGAAAAACAGGTAAAAGAAAATCTACCTGAACAACCTGAAGCTGTAGCTTCAAGCAATTGGAAATTCAGGCTAAATAATACCAATATTAAAAATGTAGCCTTTAAGTTTGACGATAACAACTCTGCACCTGTTAACAAAGGGATTGATTATAAACACCTTGATATAAGTAACTTTAATCTTGAGGCTGAAAATCTGGCTTATGCTACAGACAGTATCTCGGGCAATATAGATGCATTTACAGTAACAGATAAAAGCGGAGTAGACATCCAGAAGCTTACAGTAGACTTTAAATACACAGATAAAGGGGCACAACTTAACAATCTGTATATCAAAACACCTCAAACTGAATTAAGAGATAAAATAATAGTGTCCTACCCTTCCATAGCTTCGTTAAGTGAGGATATAAATAAAATGACAGTAGATGCCAATTTAAAAGGAAGCCGAATAGGTTTTAAAGATATATTGCTGTTTGTGCCTACCCTTGCCGATACCAATCCGTTTAAAAGCGATCCTAACGGTATTATGTATATCAATAGTCAAATAAAAGGTAGCGTTGGTAATCTTACTATTCCTAATCTTGAAGTAAGAGGTATAGGTAACACAGTTATTGAGGCAAGTGGAAGGATAACCGGACTTCCTGATATCGAGAAGACTTACTTTGATATGGATATAAGGAAACTATATACCACTTCTGAAGATGTGGCCCTGTTTTTACCGGAAGGTACACTACCCGACAATATACAGTTGCCTGAACAATTAGCCGCAAAAGTAAAATTTAAGGGTACTATAGAAAACTTCAGTACCGATTTTAACCTCAACAGCAGTTACGGGAAAGCTAATGTAAAGGCTGTTTTTGACCGAAGGGTTAAAGACGCAGAGACATATGATGCCGATGCAGTCTTTACCGATTTTGATTTGGGCAGTCTTTTAAAGAACGATTCCATTGGTAAAATAAGTCTTAAAGCTAAAGTTAAAGGAAAAGGACTTAATCCTCAAACAGCCAATGCTAAAGTAAATGCAAACCTAATCTCAGCAGAATATAACAGCTACATCTATAAAGACCTTGTAGTAGACGGTACAATTAATAACGGACAGTTTGATGCTACCGCCTCTATGGACGACCCGAATATTGATTTTGATTTGGTAGCCAATGGCGGATTTAACGGTAAATATCCTAAAGGGACAATTAAGCTGAATGCCGATTTAATAGACCTCAACAAACTAAACCTCCATGCAGGTCCGCTTAAAATGCGTGGTAATATAGATGCTGATATAACCGACTCAAATCCTGCTAACCTAAACGGTTCGGTAGTCGTGTATAATTTCATGTTTGCCACTCCTAAAAACGAAATAATACTCGATACCATAAAAGCATTTGCAGTATCAACTCCGGAAAGGGACTCTATTTCCCTACATTCCCAAATTGTAGATGCATCACTTGTAGGTAAATACAATCTGGCAGAGCTAAGTACAGCAATAAAAAAAACCGTATCAAAATACTATGATATTACATTAGGGGAAGAAAAACCGGTTGCCGAAGAACAGTATTTCGATTTTAATATGAGGATAGATAACGATCCTATTATCTATCAACTTGTGCCGGAGATAACAAGAATTGAGCCTATTGAGCTCAAAGGTTCTTATAACAGTACAAAGGATAGTCTTGTTGTAAAAGGCTCTATACCACGACTTGTATATGGTGCCAATACCATTTCCGGTGGAAATATTGACATCTCAACACAAAAAGACAGTTTAACATATAGTGTGGTTATTGACGAAGTTCAAAACGAACAGTTCGTATTGCCACACACCAGCATAACAGGTAACTTAAAAGACAATACCCTTACTTACAGATTACAGGTATTAGACCGTAAAGATGAAGAACATTATCTGGTTGCCGGCGAACTGCGCTCTAAAGAAAACAATACAGAAATATCTCTTTATCCTGAAGGTTTAAAGCTGAATTATGAAACCTGGAATGTTGCTGAGGATAATGTTATCCGTTTAGGTAAAGATGGTATATATGCCAATAATTTTGAATTAACCAATGAGGGAAGTACTATTAAGCTACAGTCTCAGGAAGATGTACCTAACTCCCCTATTAATGTTGAACTTGATGACTTTAAGATTGAGACATTTACCAACATGATTCAAAAAGAAGAGCTTAAATTAAGCGGTACATTAAACGGTGAGGCAGAACTTCGAGACCTAAATACCAATCCTGTGTTTACTTCAAACCTGAATATAGCAAACTTTGCGGTTAGTAAAGATACCATTGGTGATATTAAAATAAAGGTAGACAATACAGTTGCCAATACTTATACTGCCGATGTAAACATTACAGGAAACGGAAATGAGGTAAACCTGGACGGTACCTATACCTCAACTACAAAAAGTTTTGATCTTAATCTGGACATGCAAAAGCTTAATATGAGCAGTGTACAGGCATTTACTTTTGGACAGCTTAAAGATGGTAAAGGTTATCTTTCCGGTAATTTTACGGTTACAGGAACTGCAGATGCACCAAATGTAAACGGAAATCTTGATTTTAATGATATAGGCTTTAGGGTAACTCAGCTTAACTCCTATTTCAGTTCTATGAACGATAACATCCGTTTTAGTGATAGCGGTATCAGCCTTAATAATTTCAGTATTGAGGATGAGGATAAAAACCTGATGATATTAAACGGGGATATAAACACAACCAACTATAAGGAATATGCCTTTAATATGACTGTAGATGCCGAAAACTTTAAAGCAGTAAGCTCTACAGAAAAGGATAACGATATATACTATGGTACTTTATATTTTGATACCCATTTAAACCTTACCGGAACTTTGGAAAACCCTGTTGTAGACGGTAACCTTAATATCGATGAGGATACCGATTTTACAGTAGTATTACCTCAGCCTGATCCGGGTATAGCAGACAGGGAAGGTATTGTAGAATTTGTAGATGAGGATAATGTAGAGTTACAACAACGTATTAAAATAGAGGAAACCGTAAACCAAAGTGATGTAACAGGTATTGATGTTGCTGTTGCCATACAGGTAAACAAAGAGGCAGAACTTAACCTTATAATCGATAAAGGTAATGGTGATTACCTTGAACTTAAAGGTGAGGCAAAACTAAACGGAGGTATAGACCCATCTGGTAAAACCACACTTACCGGACGTTATGAGTTTAGCGATGGTGCCTACAGGATGTCTTTCAACTTCCTGAAAAGAAAATTTGACATCCAGAAAAACAGCTATATTTTATGGACAGGATCCCCTACCGATGCGACTATAGATATTACGGCTGTTTATCAGGTAAAGGCTGCTCCTATCGATTTATTGGGCAATGAGCTTTCCACTGCATCACCTTCCATAAGGAATACGTATAAACAAAAGATTCCTTTCAATACTATACTTAAAATGAAGGGCGAGCTTTTAAGTCCGGAACTTTCATTTGATATCGTTCTTCCTGAAGGAAACTATGGGGTATCAACAAACATCATAAACAACACCCAAACAAAACTGGCTCAGTTAAGGCAACAGCCTTCTGATATGAATAAACAGGTATTTGCCCTGTTACTTTTAAATCACTTTATAAACGAGAATCCGTTCTCGAGTGAAGCCGGAACAAGTACAGAGGCTATTGCAAGGCAAAGTGTAAGCGAACTGCTTTCACAACAGCTGAACAACCTTACCAGCGATCTTATAAATGGCTTTGAGCTTAATTTTGACTTAGAGTCCACCGAAGACTACACAACAGGCCAACGTGAAAACCGTACAGATCTTAACGTTGGGGTTTCTAAACAACTTTTAAATGACAGGTTAAAAGTGACTGTAGGTAGTTCCTTTGGTATAGAAGGTCCGCAGCAGGCAAATGAGGAAACTACAAACATAGCCGGAGACGTATCCCTTGACTACCAGTTAACCAAAGACGGCCGCTATATGCTGAGGGCCTACAGAAAAGATGAATATCAGGTTGCTATACAGGGACAGGTAATTGAAACAGGGGTTTCTTTTATAATCACTATGGATTATAATAAGTTTAAAGAGCTTTTCCATACTACTGAAGAAGAGAAAGAAATAAAACGCAGGGAAAAAGAACTTAGACAACGCCAAAAAGAAGAGGAAAAACAGGAAGAGGAACGCGAAGCCCGTGAAGAAAGAGAAAGAAAAGCCGCTAAAAAAGAAAAAGAGAATAATGAAGATTAAGCCTAAATACTATCTTTTAACAGTACTACTGCTAATTATATACGGTTGTAGCAATACCCGTTATTTAAACGACGGAGAAATGCTTTATACAGGTGCCGAGGTAAAAGTGGAAGATACAGTAATGACTAGGCGTGAAAGAAAGGATATGGAGGCCAATATGGAAGAACTGGCAAGGCCTAAAACAAACAGAAAAATATTAGGGCTTAGGGTTAAACTATATATATACAACATTGCAGGTGAACCAAAAAAAGACAGCGGATTTAGGTACTGGTTACGTAATAAGGTTGGCGAACCTCCAGTACTCTTTAGTCAGGTGGATTTAGATTATAATGCTGATGTATTGCAAAACCATGCAGAAAACAACGGTTATTTTAAAGCACGTGTTTCGGCAGATTCAACTTCTTCAGGTAAGAAAAAAGTAGAGGCTGTTTATACAGTTACTCCTAAACAACAATACAAAATAAGGAATGTCATATTCCCTAGTGATTCTTCCCTAACACGATTAGACAGTGCAGTTGCTAAAACCAAGAGAAGGACAAGGTTAAGAAAAGGACGCCCTTATGATCTGGATGTTGTTAAGGATGAACGCGACAGGATAGATGAACGCCTAAAACAAAAAGGGTACTATTACTTTAACCCCGATTATATCCTTGTAAAGGTAGACAGTACTGTTGGAGACCATCAGGTTGATATGAGGGTAATCGTTAAAGACGAAGCTCCGGAAAAAGCTAAAAGGCAATATACCATAAACAATATTTATATATTCCCTAATTACTCGCTTAACGATACCAGAGATACAATTAACGTAAAAAATATAGTAAAGGACTCTGTACAGCAATACAAGGACTTTACCATAATAGATCCTCAAAATACATTTAAACCTATAATTTACGACAGGACATTATATTTCCATAAAGGAGATTTATACAACAGGACAGATCATAACCTATCCTTAAGCAGACTTATCAGTTTAGGTACGTTCCGATTTGTAAAGAATGAGTTCAGGGTGAGCGATAGCCTTGAAAATTCCCTTGATGCTTATTACTACCTTACCCCTATGCCTAAAAAGTCAATTCGTACTGAGCTTTCGGCTAAAACCAATTCGGCTAACTACACTGGTTCCGATCTAACAGTTAACTGGAGTAACCGTAATACCTTTAGAGCTGCAGAGCTTCTTTCACTTTCTGTTTACGGCGGATTTGAAGTACAAATGGCAGGACAAAATAAAGGTTATAATGTTTACAGGGTGGGTAGCGAGGTTAGCCTAGTGTGGCCAAGGTTTATCACGCCGTTCAGAGTAGAGGCTCCCAGTGCTTTTGTACCAAAAACCAGGGCTCTTGTTAACTATGAGTTTCAAAAAAGGATTCATCTTTATGCTTTAAACTCCTTTAAGGCACAATTCAGTTATTTATGGAAAGAATCTACGACCAAAGAACACCTTCTTAATGTTTTTGATGTTAACTATGTGAGTCCAAACAGCGTTTCTGATGAATATCAGCAAATGGCAAATAACAATCCAAGTATACAAAGAGTTATTGACAAGCAGTTTATTTTTGGACCGTCTTACTCCTATACATTTACAAACACCATGCGTAAATACAAAAGACATACGGTTTATTATAAAGGCTCTTTAGAACTTGCAGGGACAATATTCGGTTTGGCTGGTGGCGCTAATGTTAAAAAAGGCGACACTATTACTTTCCTTAATGTACCTTTTAGCCAGTATGCAAAAACAGAACATGAATTTAGGTATTTTATGCGTTTAGGACGCGATTCTAAAATTGCTACCAGAGCTATAGTAGGTATTGGTGTGCCTTATGGTAATTCCTCTGAGTTGCCTTATGTAAAGCAATTCTTCTCTGGTGGTACAAACAGTTTACGTGCCTTTAGGGCAAGATCTGTTGGTCCTGGTAGTTATTATCCCGAAGATATTGACCCTAACTCTTTTGTACCGGATGAGTCAGGAGATATTAAACTGGAGCTAAATGCTGAATACAGGGCAAAGCTATACAGTGTAATTCATGGTGCCGTTTTTGTAGACGCCGGTAACGTATGGCTTTGGAACAGTAATGAAGAGAATCCAGGAGGTAAGTTTACTTCCGATTTTATGAGCCAACTAGCTGTAGGTACAGGTTTGGGATTACGCCTTGATCTCGACTTTTTGGTACTGCGTTTAGACGGGGCTTTCCCTATACGTAAACCATGGCTACCGGCAGGCAATCGTTGGGTTATTGATGATGTGGATTTTGGCAGTAAAACATGGCGTAAGGATAATTTAGTATTTAACCTTGCCATTGGGTATCCTTTCTAATTTTATATATTTGGAAAGTAAACCAATGCCTAATCATGAAAAAGCTCCTTAAAGTCTTAGTCTGCTTAATTTCATTTATTTCTTCCTCTCAGGAAGCAGAACACTTTAAAACTTCCGATTTTAATGTGGCTATCTTCCCTGCAGAGTATGAAGACCTGTTACCACCAAACAGGTTTACCCCTTCTCATGAACAGGTTATAACAGCCGAAAAAGTATTGAAAACCAAACTGGAAAAATTAAATTATCTGCTAACCAATCAGTCTTCTTCACCGGTTATTCATAAAAACCTGAATAAATATCTTAGACAGTATTTTGGTTATATAAATGAAAAGGGGCAACATATACTGCTTATTAATTGCTTTTGGAAAAATGCAGACCAGTCTGATAAAAAATACTGGCTCAATGGCAGGATTAGTGTGTTGGACGGGGGAAGCTTTTACTGGAATGTAAAATATAACCTTGATACAGGAGAATTGTTTGATCTTGAGGTTAACGGATATGCATAAAATATAAACAAATATAAATGGATAACATTATTACCTACACTAAAAAGGCACCTATAGCAAAAACTGTTTTCGCATATGCATTAATGCTTTTAGGACTTGTACAATTAGCTTCGGGCGGTATCGTTATAGGAGTGGTTTTAATAGCATTAGGTATAGGACTAAATACAAAATATGGTTCTGAAATAAACCTTTCTGCAAAACAGTACAGAACAATTAAGTCTGTTTTCGGAATAACTATAGGTAACTGGAAACCTCTTCCCGAATTTGAATATGTGTCTGTTTTCAGGACAAAGGAAAATCAGACAGTACGTGTAGTAACGGCTGAAGCTACCTCATCATCAGAAATAATACTGCTTAATTTATTTTATAACAGAAATAAGCATATTACTTTTTACAAGACAGATAATAAGGAAGATGCTTTTAAAGTGGCAGAACACTTTAAACTTGCTTTGGACATCGATATACTTGACGCAACAGAAAACGAAAAAAGGTGGCTATAATTATATAGTCACTTTTTTTATTTGATCGTATAATTATTCGTACCTATGAATTGTATCAATCAGCTATAAACCCTTTATTTATAAAGGAATGACAGATACATGACATCTAAATGTCGGGGTAAAGGCGAGGCGGATAGGATACTTTTGCTTCATAATTAAAAACAAAAATCATGAAGAATCAATCAATTGCCGAAAGATTAAAGTACCAGAGAAAAATCAAAGGATTGTCTCAGGAAGAACTATCCCTAAGAACAAATGTTACCGTGCGTACCATACAACGTATAGAGAGCGCAGAGGTAAATCCGCACCTTAATACCATTAAATTGCTTGCCGCTGCCTTAGATATTGAAGTTAATGATTTGCTTCCTTTAGATGACCCTAAGGAGGAAACCATAAAAAAGAAATGGCTGCTACTGATGCATGCCACTCCCCTTTTAGGACTTGTTATTCCGTTATGTAATGTGTTAGTCCCTCTTTTCCTTTGGATACATAAAAGGGAAGACAATCCTGTTTATGATGAACATGGCATAAAAATCATCAATTTCCAGATTTCAATATTAATATATGCTCTGTTATCATTTGTTGCCTTAATTACTGTAGAAGGTTTTGGGTTCTTTATATTTATACTTACCACACCTTTATGTATTGCAATAGTTATATTCAACGTAATCTACGTACTAAAAAAGGATAAATGCTATTACCCTTTATCCATTCCGTTTTTAAATTTCAAAAAAAACACAGCCTCTAAGGCAATTGTCCTTATTCTGCTTACGGCATTTGTTACAAGCTGTAATACTAAAAGTACCGATACTATTGAGCGCTTAGACGGAAGTACAATTTCAAAAGATTCTGTTACTTACAAAATTGACCATATTACAAAAGAAGCTCATGTAACAGGAATGGCTGTGGCAATTTTCAATAACAATCAAACAGTATACGAACATGTAACCGGATATAAGGATGCATCAAAAAAACTAATATTAACCGATTCGACCAATATTTATGGGGCATCACTTAGTAAAGCAGTGTTTGCAGTCTTAACCTTGAAAATGGTTGAAGACGGCATTATTGACCTTGATACTCCACTGGAAACTTACCTGCCTAAAAAGATTTATGAATACGAACCACAAACTAAATGGCATGATAATTATAATGATTTAAGATCAGACAGCCTTTATCATAAAATAACTGCCCGTATGTGCCTGGCCCATACCACCGGTTTTGCTAACTGGAGATTTTATGAGCCTGATATGAAACTAAAAGTACACGGCATCCCCGGAGCAGAATACTCTTATAGTGGTGAAGGTTTTGTTTACCTGCAGGTAGTATTAGAAAAGATTACCGGTAAAAACCTTGAAGAGTTGGTTCAGCAATATATTTTCAAACCATTAGAGATGAATCATTCTGCTTTTGAATGGAAACCTGAATTTGAAAATGATTTTGCTTACGGACATAATAAAGAAGAAAGTCTTTATGAGAAAGATAAGGACAATGAGCCAAGAGGAGCCAGTACAATGGAAACCACTTTTAGTGATTATATGAAGTTTTTAACCGCAGTATTCAACAACAAAATAATCAGTAAAGAATCTACAGCAGAAATGTTTCGCCCACAGGTAAAAATAAATTCCGTTACCCAATTTGGTGAAGGTGCCAAACTTACATCCAATAAGTATGATGATATAAAACTTAGCTACGGGCTTGGATGGGGTTATCTGGAAACGCCCTATGGAATCGGTCTTTTTAAAGGAGGTCACGGTGACGGATTCCAACACTACTCCATTATCTTTCCGCAATCCGGAAAAGGTATGTTGATTATGAGTAATTCTGATAATGCAGAGAGCATTTTTAAAGAACTGCTGGAATACGGCATTACCGATAAATACATACCATGGGAATGGTTTAAGTATATACCTTACAACTAATAAAAAAGGGAATAGTTAAGATATTCCCTTTTTATTTGTATAGTTAATTAATTGCTCCCTTCTTTTTATTGGGTCTTATAATCATTCGCAACGACTGATCCTGGGAGAAGTAAGCAATCATCCAGTTCCATGCTGTAGCAATCCTGTTACGGTAGCCTATAAGTGACATTAAGTGAATAAACAACCACATTAACCAGGCAATAAATCCTTTAAAGTGTAATTTAGGTTTTGGAATATCAACCACAGCTTTGTTTTTACCAATAATAGCCATAGAACCTTTATCGTTATAACTAAACGGTTTTAAGGCCTCTCCCTTAATCATTCTCTTAAAGTTTTTGGCTAACTGTTCCCCCTGTTGTATGGCTGTTTGTGCCAACTGCGGGTGGCCTTCAGGGAAATTAGGGTCGGTATGCATAATACAAGTGTCACCTATGGCATAAATATTATCCATTCCCTGCAATTTATTATGCTCATTAACAATCATACGCCTGCCACGTCCGTAGCTTTCCTGTGGTATACCTTCAAATACTCTTGAATATACTCCGGCTGCCCAAATAAGGTTTTTGGTAGTAATTGTTTCTCCGTTTGAAAAGTGAACCACATCATCTACATAATCGGTAACTCGGGTGTTAAGCTTAACAATAACCCCCAGTTTGGTCAAGGCATCATACGTATCCTTTTGAGATTTTTCACTCATTGGGCCTAACAGGCTTGGCCCGCCATCCACAAGATATATATTACTTACTGTTGTAGAAAGTTCCGGATACTCTTTACGTAAAATACCATTACGCATTTCGGCAAACATCCCCGATACCTCTACCCCTGTAGGCCCTCCTCCTGCTACTACAATGGTAAGATATTTTCGGCGCTCTTTGCTGTTTTTGCATATTGCTGCCTTTTCCATGCGCTGTAAAAGCTTATTACGCATTTCTATGGCATCATTAAGCGTTTTCATAGGGATGGCATTATTCTTTACGTTTTCCATCCCAAAATAGTTAGTCTCTGCCCCTGTGGCAAAAACAAGTTTGTCGTACTCCAACTCTCCATTGTGAAGTATCACTTTATTTTCGGAAGGACTTACGGAAAGGAATTCTCCCATACGGAATTGTATGTTCCCCTTTTTCCTGAATAACTTTCTGAAAGGATAACTGATACTGGACGGTTCAAGGTAAGCAGTAGCCACCTGATATATTAGCGGAGGAAAAAAGTTATAATTGTTTTTATCTACCAGTGTTACTTTAAAGTTGTTGTCTTTGGCTAGATTATTAGCAAGATTAATTCCTGCAAAACCACCACCTATTATTACAATCCTCATAGATGAATTTTTTAGTAAATATTTGATAATAAAGGGCTTTATAATAAGCTTAATTACACTATAAAGTTACTTTATAATTAGTTAGCAGCAATACTTAATACACTCTATTTGTAAGATTTATGAAAACTTTGGGTTTTTAAATTGTAAGCTTTAATTTACACTTAAAAAGTAAAAATATTGAACGAATATCCTTATAGTAATGTTAATATTATAGTATTTAATACTGGTGGTTTTTAATTTTAATATTCTAATCCCATCCCTATGATAGCATATTCGAAAAGACAACTCATTAAATCGTCCGGTAAAGTACTCAAAGATACCTTTACAGGTTTTATGAATGATAAAGGATTGAAGCTTAGCGCATCCTTATCTTATTATACTGTCTTTTCCTTGGCACCCCTGTTATTACTGATTATTTCGCTTACGGGAATCTTCTTTGGAAGGGAGGCCGTTGAAGGAAGGGTCTTTACCGAAATAAATGGTTTGATAGGCTCTAATGCCGCTTCACAAATACAGGAAATAATTCAGAACCTTGAACTATCGGGGAAAACAAATATTTCAATGATTATAGGAGCTGTTACTCTTGTTGTTGGAGCAACCACAGTATTTGGGGAAATACAGGATTCCATAAACATTATATGGAACCTAAAGGCAAAGCCAAAACGCGGGTGGTTAAAATTCTTAAAAACAAGATTACTTTCAGGGTCTATCATTATAGGATTAGGATTTTTACTTATCGTGTCTCTATTAATAAACGGGGTTTTATTAGCTTTAAACGATATACTTAAAGGTTATTTCCCTCAGGTAGCAGTTATATTCCTTAATGTTGCCGATATAGCTATAAACTTTGGTGTTATAACTGTTTTATTCGGAACAATATTTAAAGTATTACCGGATGCTAAAATAACATGGAAGGATGTGCGTGCCGGAGCATTCTTTACTGCCTGCTTATTTATGCTTGGACGATATCTTATAGGCTTATATATAGAAACTACAGCTGCAGGGTCACCTTACGGAGCTGCAGGGTCTATTATAGTAATACTTTTATGGGTGTATTTTTCGGCAGCTATTCTTTACATTGGCGCTGAATTTACGAAAGCTTATGCAGAGCATATTGGCGCAAAAATAAGGCCTGCGGAATATGCTGTATATGTTGAGGAAAAAGAGACCGAGAAGAATGTGAAAGTATTACCATTAGATTCCTATAGAAGTGGTGGTAATTTATATGTATAAATAAGTAAAGGCTTTCTCTTATAAGAAAAAGCCTTTGTTAACTAACCAACTATTAAGTGTATTTATACGTTTAGCCTGCCTTCACGGCTACCATCGTCTATAGATTTTCCTACTACTGCCCCGGCAGCCCATCTAAGCATAGTTATCATTTTTCCTTCTTTAGTATCCCAGTAATATGCTTCAGTTGGCTCAACTTTAATTATTGTTACATCCGGATCGTTTTTCCCTTCTTCAAACCAGGTTTTGGCAATAGGAGTCCAAACCTCTTCAATATGAGCTTTATCCTTATATATTACTGCCTTGCCAAATAAAGAAAGAAAATGCGCATCAGCATTTTTGGCAAACATAAGCTGAACCTCATTATCGTGTTTTATTTCAAAGTTCTTATTGCTTTTAGCTGAACTTATAAACCAAAGATTTCCTTTATCATCTACTTCCTGTAAACTCATAGGCCTTGTTGGTATTGGTCTTACCGAAAGCTCTGTACAAAACATACAAATCTTAATGTCTTCAGCCAGTTCTTTAATTTTGGCTATCGCCTCCTGTTGTGAAAGGTTTTCAAAATTTCCCATAATATTTCTTTTTTAAGCTGTTTTTTCAGATACCCAGTCAATCGCTTTTTGATACTCAGGTTTATGAAAACCTCTGTATTCACCCGGCATCACTTTACTAAAAGTATCAGTAAACTTAATTACCGTTTCAGAATCAGAAACTATGGCAGCCCTGTTCCACTTGGTAATATTGTTAATACCTAAAAGAGCATCCTGAAGCCAGGCACCCGCAGTAAAATCTTTTGGAGAATTATCAAGAAATAATAAGTAGTTTAGCTTACCTGTTTTATCTACAAGTTCAGCTACTTTTTGTTTTACGATATCAAAATCATCTTTTGTTACCTCTCCCGATGAGTGAAAACCAACCATATTAGATGGCAGGTTTGGAATTTGAGTAATCATAGCGTTGTTTTTTTTGTTTTACTCAAAGTTACCTCTTATAAAACAGGAGCTATGTTATTGATATCATAAACATTATAGAAAGTTATTATAAAACTACAGGGTTTTGACCATTATAAAATCTTCCATTAAATAACCATTGCCAATATTTATATCTTCCTGTCCTGTATTTACAAAACCTATGTTCTCATAAAAACCTACAGCCTTATTAAAACGGTTCACATTAAGGGAAATCTGTGCATTACCTTTTTCCTTTGCTATTGCAGATATTTCATCAATCATGGCACGGCCCACTCCTTTTCCCTGAGTTTGCGGAAGTACATATATTTTATGAATCTTGGTAACAGGTGTATTATTATAGTTAAGCTCGTAAGAAGCGAAGCCTAAATACCCACTTTCATCCTTTATGAGTATAAAATGATGCCCTTTTCTTTCAATCTGCTCATTATAAGCTTTTTGACTGTACATCATTTCAAACATATACTCTATTTGTTGCGGAGTAAGAATATTTTTATATGTTTGCGGCCATACATTTTCGGCCAGGGAGTGTATTAAATTAAAGTCGTTTAGGCCGGCTTTTATTATTTCCATATATGCTGTTAGTTATTTAAACCCCTTATAAATAAAGGGTTTTCAGTATAGTGATAAAGGTATAAAAAATTATTGGCACAGTAATTGGTTATTACTAATCAAACAACAAGAAATTAATTTTTTGGGCAAATAAATACTTTGAGACTATGAAAACGAGATTATTACATATAGCCCTTTTTGTTTTACTTTGTGTAAACAACATTTTTGCTCAGGACGTTACAACTGTACGTGCAAACAATACAGATATAAGCGACAACTTAGACTTAAGGGCGGTTGCCACCATATTTGGTGAATCGAGCGATTTGGAAGATTTTGAAAGAAGGTTAAATGACCCCGATCTTCAAATATCTAACCTAGACCTTAACGGAGATAATTATGTAGACTATATTAGAGTGATAGAGGCAACACAAAGCAATACTCACTTAATTATATTACAATCGGTTTTAGGACCCGATACTTATCAGGATATTGCAACTGTTGAAGTTGAAAGAAGCGGAAACGATGTTCAGGTACAGGTGGTAGGTGACGTTTATATGTACGGTACAAACTATATATATGAACCGGTATATGTTACAAGACCCGTTATATTTGATGTATTTTGGGCAATATCATACCGCCCGTACTACTCACCTTGGTATTGGGGTTACTACCCTACTTACTATAGCTACTGGGCTCCTTATCCGGTATACAGATACAGAAACCATGTACACGTATATGTAAACGTAAACAATACATGTAATTATGTAACTACCAGAAGAAGCTCACGTGCGGTATCAATGCACAGTGCAAGAAGATCTAACGGATATGAAAGAATGCACCCTGACCGTTCGTTTGCAACCCGTACCAATTCAACAAACAGGTATGCTTTAGAACAATCAAGGGAAAATGTAAGAGTAGAAAGATCTTCAACAGCATCGAGAAACTCTTATAACAGTTCTTCACGATCTACAGCAGATTACAGCAGAGGCAGAAGCATTAACTCTTCCAGAACGGATAATAATGGTAATGTAAGGACTACAACTCCTTCAAGAAGCAGTGCTATCAGCAGTTCTTCAAGAGATAATAATCAGGGAACTGTAAGATCAAGAGGTAACAGTAATGTAGTAAGGTCTAATCCTTCTACCAACAACAGCAGGTCTTATGATGCTACACCTTCAAGAAGCAGCTCTCCAAGTGTAAGAACTGAACCTTCTAGAAATAGCAGTCCTTCGGTAAGAAGTTCGTCGCCTTCAAGAAGCAGTAGCCCATCTGTAAGGAGTACACCTTCAAGTTCGAGAAGCAGCTCACCAAGCATGAGATCTTCTTCACCTTCAAGAAACAGTTCACCTGCCCCTTCAAGGTCATCAAACGGTAGAAATTCAAGAGGTTAATTAATTATATTCTATTTTATAAAAAAACACTGCTTAGGCAGTGTTTTTTTATTGTACTCTTTTTGTATTTATGGCTTCTACCCATTCGTCTTTCCCACAAACCGAACAATTTGCATGAGTAGGTTCCAGTTCCTGTGTGTTGGCACAAAACGTACAGGCATAAATTCCTGATTTTGGAATGTTAGTACTTTTAAGGTTAAACAACTGAGGGCGTATAGGTAATCCATACTTTATATCAACATCCTCATAAAAATATACACTTATGGCACCGTTAGTTTCTATGTAGGCATTTTTAACCTGTCCTAAATGCTCTATGGATTTTAACCTTAATTCAGCAAAAAACTCATCTTTTGCTAAATCTTCTTTTTCAAAATTATGAATGGAAAATTGTCCGTCTTCCACAAAACATTGTACTTTACCTTCCATAAAGATTTCAAATCTCTTGCTCTTGCCTAAAAGCACAGTTACTACCTTATACATTAATAATATACAGGCAAAAACCGTTATGGCGGGAATAATACCTACATCCTCATAAAACATAGGATCGCCGGCTGCAGATCCTAAGGATATAATAATTACCACTTCAAAAACAGAAAGCTGCTTTACCCCTCTCTTCCCTGTTAGTTTTAAGGTAATTAAAACCATTATAAACATTACAACTGTTCTAAATATAACTTCCAGTAGAAAAGAAACAGGCAGGTCATTAAAAAGCAACCTTTTCCATTCAAAAATTTCATTCATAAGTATAGCATTTATGTAACTATCTTAAAAGTACTACTAATATTTTCCCAGTTAACAAACATTAGCACAACTTTAGTACACCATTAAAACACCCTCTGTTTTCTATAGGCTAACTTTATGGTATTAAATAAATTACTAACCATAAAAAATAAAAATCATGAGTAAGAGAGTAGCCATACTGGCAACTAACGGATTTGAGGAGAGCGAACTACAATCGCCTAAGGAATATTTAGAACAACAGGGATGGACGGCAGAAATTGTTAGTCCGGAAAGCGGTACAATTAAGTCATGGACCAATGGTAACTGGGGAAAAGAATTTAATGTAGATAAAACTGTAGATGAAGTATCGTCATCAGATTATCATGCATTAGTTCTTCCGGGAGGTGTAATTAACCCTGACCTTTTAAGGAGAAATGAAAAAGCAGTAAACTTTGTAAAAGACTTTTTCGAAGAGAAAAAACCGGTAGCCGCTATTTGCCACGGACCACAAATGCTTATTGAAGCAGGTGTTGTTGACGGAAGAAAACTAACTTCTTTCAAATCGGTAAAAACAGATCTTGTTAATGCAGGTGCCAACTGGATAGATGAAGAGGTTGTTGTAGATAACGGACTTGTAACAAGCCGTACTCCTAAAGACCTGCCTGCCTTTAATAAAAAAATGGTTGAGGAAATTAAAGAAGGTAAACACGAACTTCAAAGAGCTTAAAGAAACCTGATTAAGGTTAATACTTTAATTCGTGGAAAGCTTTTAGATATTGCATCTGAAAGCTTTCTTTTTTTATTTTTACTCAAAAGATAATAACCATGAAAACCATTTACTTATTCATAGTCCTTTGTATGACAACATATACCAATGCCCAATTAAAACCTGTAGCGTATAATGACGGTAACCAAAAGCTTAATGGTTTTGCTGCTGTGCCTGCAAAACCAAATAAAAACAACAAACCCGGCATACTTATATTACCTGCCTGGAAAGGTATAGGTAATCACTCTAAAGAAGTAGCCAAACAACTGGCCGATATGGGATATTATGCTTTTATAGCCGATATTTACGGAGAAGGCAACTACCCTACCAATACTCAGGAAGCAGGTAAACAGGCAGGGTACTATAAAAATAATTATGAAGCTTACCAAAAAAGGATTTCACTGGCTCTGGAGCAACTTATTAAATCCGGTGCAGAAGCAGATAACATTGTTATGATAGGTTATTGCTTTGGAGGTACAGGAGTACTTGAAGCAGCCAGAGCAGGAATGCCTGTAAGAGGTGTGGTCTCTTTTCATGGCGGATTAGGAAAGGATGCCTCAAGACCTGATAATATAATAAACACAAAAGTATTGGTATTGCATGGCGTTGATGACCCTCATGTTTCTGAAAAGGAAATAGAAGCTTTTCAAAAAGAAATGGACAACAGCAAGGCCGACTGGCAAATGATATATTACAGTGGTGCAGTACACGCATTTACTGAGAAAGAAGCCGGAAATGACAACTCTAAAGGAGCAGCATATAATGAAAAGGCAGACAAAAGAAGCTGGCAGCACTTTATGTTGTTTTTAAAGGAAGTACTTAAATAGAATTCTACTTTTTTAATAATTAAAGAAATTATTAAAAATTCAATAAAAATAACTGTAAAGCCAAACTTTTGTGTTTGGCTTTTTTATTTGATTTAACATTTTTTCATAGTTTTAACATCCAAACAACTAATTGCTAACTATACCTAATTATTAACACTATGTCAGGTACACTTCGTCACGATAATGAATGCGAAAATTGCGGCTACACTGTAGATATAGCTTTTTGCTCCCAATGTGGACAGAAAAATGTTGAAACCCGCCAGACCTTCCCTAAACTTGTTGGGCACTTTGCAGAAGATTTAACCCATTATGATACTGCTTTTTGGCGTACACTAAGAGACTTGCTTTTTAGACCGGGAAGAGTTACTAAAACATACCTAGAAGGTAAAAGACAAAAGTATGTACCACCTGTTAAGTTGTACATTTTTATAAGCTTTGTAACCTTCTTTTTACCTAACCTTTATCCGGAATTTGAGGATTCAGAAGAAATACATCATGCAGATCCTCAATTACTTGTAGAAAAAAATGTTTCAATTGAAGAAAAAATAAATACCGAGCAAAATGTTTTTTTAGGTAATATAACATTTAGTGGGGACGAATTTCTTATAAAAAGCCCCATGACTTATAAGTCTTTAAAAGAAATGGATTCGATTGAAGCAATAAAACCTGAGCATCTTAAATTAAGTCCTTTTGAATATAAACTAGGTAAAAAAATTTTAAAGTTATATGAACATAACACCCCTGTTCAGGTAGGAGAAAAGTTTATTGAATCAATTAACCATAACATTCCAAAAGCAATATTCGTATATATGCCAATTTTTGCATTTATATTATGGGTTTTTCATGGGAAAAAAAGATGGTACTTTTTTGATCACGGCATTTTTACTCTCAATTATTTTTCCTTCTTATTGTTATCTACTTTAATATTGGTTACTGTCGGGCATTTCCTTACTGAAATTGACTCTAACTTCTTCAGTATATTGGTAGGTATATTTGTATTACTTACCCTAGTATGGACAGTGTATTATTTTTATAGGGCACATAGAAAAATGTATCATGAAAAATTTATAATAAACTTTATAAAATGTACAGCAATGATTTTAATAAACTTTGCTGCCGTAGTAATGCTAACGATTTTGTTTATGACTTTTACCTTTTATAATCTTCATTAATATTCCTATCTTTAAGTCTTAAATCAATAAAATACTATATGAATAAGCTTTTTATGCTCTCTTTAAGCTGCCTTGTATTATCCTGTGGCAGTACAAATAATAAAAATAAGGACTATGTTCCTGAGTATATGAATACTATAACGGCTGCCAACTTAAAGAAGGATCTTTATGTAGTGGCATCTGACGAGATGCAGGGCCGTAATACAGGGGAAGAAGGGCAAAAAAAAGCTGGTAAATACCTAATTAGCCAGTATGAGGAAAATGGTATTTCATATCCTAAAGGTGCTGATGGATGGTATCAGCCGGTACCTTCAGAATTTATGCAACGTGCTTTTAGTCCTAAACTAAATGATTCAGAAAATATATGGGCCTATATTGAAGGCACAGAAAAACCGGATGAAGTTCTTGTAATATCTGCTCACTACGACCACGTAGGTATGAAAAATGGAGAGGTTTACAATGGTGCAGATGATGATGGTTCCGGAACCGTAGCTTTACTGCAAATTGCAAAAGCTTTTATGGAAGCCAAAAAAGCAGGGCACGGACCAAAACGTTCCATTCTTTTTCTACATGTTACGGGAGAGGAACACGGGCTTCACGGTTCACGCTATTATTCAACAAATCCGCTCTTCCCTATCGCAAATACAATTGCCGATCTAAACGTAGACATGATAGGTCGTAGGGACGATGAGCATAAAGACAATGGTAACTATGTTTATGTTATCGGGTCAGACAGGTTAAGTACAGACCTTCATAACATAAACGAAGAGGCTAATAACAAATACACACATCTTAACCTTGACTATAAATATAATGACAGAAAAGATCCTAACCAGTTCTATTTCAGGTCAGACCACTACAACTTTGCAAAAAAAGGTATTCCTATTATATTTTATTTTAACGGTGTACATGACGATTATCACATGCCAACCGATACCCCTGATAAAATAGAATACGACCTATTAGCAAAAAGAGCTCAGCTTGTGTTTGCCACAGCCTGGGAGCTTGCAAACAGAGATGAAAGACCGGTAGTAGACAAGGACGGTAAATAGATAAAATAAAAAACTCCGCTAAATGCGGAGTTTTTTATTTCTTATGTTTTTTAGAAAAACTATTACTAACAAAAAGTATAACTTTACTTTTATCCTTCTTTTTAAATATCTCCCAATTGATAATAACCCCTACAACGCAAATAGCCATAAGTGTAACCAGGAGAGAAATATAAATTACATCGTTAAGGCTATTAACATAGCTAATCTTGATACTAAAAAAGTATAACGATATAATAAAAACAATAATTGACAGCAGTAGTGAGAACAGCTTCATTTTTCTTTTCTTTAGCGATAAATAATTAAATAAGAGTGTAAAGCTGGTGGGGTAAAATGCATGCTTTTCTTTACCTGCAAACTTTAGCTTGCTCCTACTCCATTACATACATATATCGGGCAAAATTAGAAATTATTATCTACTATTAACTTTTTTTTCTGATAAATTTTCTGACTTTAACATACGTTAATACCCCTTACAATTCGGTTACTTTTGGTTTAAAAAAGTTTACGTAAAAAAAACTTTCCGGGTTTATTCCCTGTTCTACTATCACATTATGAATGTCTGCTGTTTTATCTGCATCATTATGCTCATTTAACTGAAGAAACTCCAAAAACTCCGAAAAATTTTCAAACTTAAAGCTAAGTCTGGTTTTTAAGGAATATTCGGTAATATTAAACTGAACAGTTCCCATTTCTATACCGGCTTCCTCAAAAGCGTTTAGTATAACTTTAAAATTCTCTTTCATACTGTTTAATTTATAACCGTTTATTGCTTATTAAGTAAAGTATCTATCGTAATTTTCATCGCTTCTATCGTTTGCCATTGTGCCTCTATGGTTTTTTGTAACGCCCTGTTCTCTGCCTTATATAAATCGGCCTCATCTACAGTACCGTTTGTTCCCGAAGCAGATATATGTGTGGTTTGTTTAGTTGTAAGATCTTCATTTATAAATTCATCCAGAGTAAGGCTATATTTATCACATATATTTTGAAGAATTTCAATTTTAGGATGTGAAATCCCTCTTATATATGTTCCCACTACACTTTTTTTAAGTCCGAATTCGGCCCCAAAATCATCCTGAGACATATTAAATTTATCACACAAATATTTAATATTAGAACCAATATAATCCACGTTATCAGTAATTTAATTTTTAAAAATACGATGGGAAAAAATCTGTAATATAAAGATAATCAATTTTTTAAAGGAAATAAAAAAAGCTTCGGGCACTACTACGAAGCTTTTTTCTGTAATAAAATGGAGATTGTAACCTCTACATTTTGTCATCTTCAACAATCTGTACTTTTCCAATAGGTACATCCCCGTTTCTATCCTTAACAATAAGTACGCCAAAAATATTTAGCGGAATATCAACAGGTTCTCCTGATTTCTTTATTTCTTCTAAAACGTGCTCATAATCTGCAATATTCAATATGAGAGAATCACCCTTGTCAATTTTCTTTGCAAACAGATAATCCCTTATTGCAGAAACACTTACTCTTTTTCCTAAACTTACATATTCTGACATAATCATGCAATTAATGCTATATATCACAAATGTAAGTACACCTGAAACAAAAGTATGCTAAAATTTTATTAATTGTTTAAAATTTTAAGATTAAAGAAAATCAAAAATCCGAAAATTAATAAACTTTAGTTAAATATAAATTAGATTTCTATTAAAACAAATTATGAAGATGTTTTTTTGTGTAATTTTAGAAAAAAAGTTTTAAATATATGAAGAAGCATTTAATATCTGCCCTTTTAATGATAACCTGCATAGCGTCAGTAATATCATGTAAAAAGAAAACCGAAGAACAAAAAGAAATGGATGAAATTGCACGTGCAGATGTGCATGACCATGATAATATAATACCTATAGACACTACAAATTTTGATGCCTTTTTTGCTAAGTACCCCAAGTTTAAAGACTTTGAAGGAGAAGTAAGAAAACTTTACCAAAAACACGACCATTATATTTGGCACGACAAAAAAGGACTTATAGAGTTTGCCGATGTACTGCATCATCTTTCTTCTAATCTTGAGGAAGAAGGTGTAAAGAAAAATATACCTTATAAGGATACTCTGGATCAGTTGTTTTATAAAGGAAATAATGAGCCCGATATAGAATCGGAACTTTTGGTAAGTTCAATGTATTTTTACTATGCAAAAAATGTACTTCAGGGACTTGATCCTGAACAAAGTAAAGAAACAGGATGGTACCTGCCTCGTGACAGGGTAGACTATGTGAGTTACCTGGACACACTTATGAAAAAACCTGAACTTATTAAAAAGGACAAGGAAGAAGTATTTACACAATACTATAATCTTCGTAAAGGTCTTGAAAAATACAGGATTATTCAGAAAAAAGGTGGTTGGGGCAAAATCACTCTTGATCAAGGTGTAAAATCAATTAAGGTTGGAGACTCTGCACAAGCCGTAGCACAGGTTAGAAACAGGCTGTTTATAGAAGGATATATGAGTAACGACTCTAAAAGCACTGTTTTTGACAACGAACTGCTTAAGGCTATAAATACTTATGAAAGTGTGCATCACAGGGATCCTGACAGTACTATTACCAGCTCTATAGTAAACGAACTTAACATTCCTGTTGAAGAGCGTATTAAAACTATAACGGTTAATATGGAGCGTTGCAGATGGGTACCGGCAGCTATCAATAGTGAAAAAGAATATATAGCCGTAAACATCCCGTCGTACAGATTATTCTATTTCAGGGATAAAGATACTGTATTGGTATCAAAAGTTGTAGTGGGGAAAGCACTTCATAAAACTGTTATTTTTAGCGGAGAAATGAGTTATATAGTATTTAGCCCTTACTGGAATGTGCCGCAAAGTATCCTTAAAAATGAGATTGAACCTGCTATTGCCAAAAACCCTAACTACCTTGCACAACATAATATGGAGTGGAACGGTAAGAGCGTAAGGCAAAAACCGGGTAAGAACAATTCACTTGGGCTTGTAAAATTTATGTTCCCTAACTCAAACAACATATACCTGCATGATACACCTGCAAAAAGCCTTTTCAATAAAGAGGACAGGGCCTTTAGCCATGGTTGCGTAAGGGTACAAAAAGCTCGGGAGCTTGCTATTGCCATAACAGGAAAAGATGGTGGCTGGACAGAAAAACAGGTTGATGCAGCCATGCATAAAAGCACAGAAAACAGCTATACGTTAAAAAAGAAGATTCCGGTATACCTAACCTACTTTACTGCATGGGCAGATAAAAACGGTAATGTGGTATTCTTTGATGATGTATACGATCGTGATGACCGACTATCAAGTATGCTATATATGTAAAAATTAAAAGCCCCTTAATCAAGGGGCTTTTTTAATATTATTTAGTTAAACACTTCCTGCAGGTGATTATGGTATTCCTCCATATCCTTTTGAACGTTGGCATTCTTTTCAATATCATGAAAATGAATACTTTTTAACGGCTCCATACCTGTAAAAGCATTCATCCTGTGAAAACCAAACAACGGGCCTTCATCTACAGTTTTCTCCATAAAGAATTCTCCCGGTAAGGTAAAAGCTTCCTTAGGGGCATTCCATGATGTGGTAAGCATGTATTTTCTTCCGTGAAGCATCCCTCCTGTACCATAATTAACAGCAGGATTATCAGAACTGCGTCCGTCACTTTTATAAATACCTTTTGCATGACCTGCTGTAAAAACCTCATCTATATACTTTTTAAAATCATGAGGTAACTGAAACCACCATATAGGGGTATGATAAATTATCACATCGGCCCATGTAAATTTATTTACCTCTTCATCAGCATCATACCCCTCCCCTATATTAGTAAGCTTTATTTCAAATTCCGGGTGGTTATTAAAAAAACTAACTGTTTCATTAGTAACTGTTTCATTGAATTTCCCACCTGAGTGTCCAAACTTTTGCCCCCCGTTTATTACAAATATTTTCTTCATGTTCTTTACTTTATAAAATTTCACACTGCAAAGTTATGACGGCTATAAGTATTATAAAAATAACATAATTCATACATTTGCATTATAATTATAATAGATAAATTATGGTAAATTTAGAATGGTACCGCACTTTTAAAACCATATATAAAACAGGTACGTTAACAGGCGCTGCCGAAGAGCTCTTTATATCTCAGCCCGGAGTGAGCCTGCATTTAAGCTCACTGGAGAACTATACAGGTTATAAACTTTTTGAAAGACGGGGCCGCCGAATGATACCTACCGAAAGAGGAAAAGCATTATACAATTTTATTACCGAAGCTATAGGTAAACTGGAAGAAGCAGAGAAAAGCTTTCAGCGAAGTACCGAAAAGCACACACCTACCATAAGTATAGGTATGTGTTTTGAAACTTTTCAAACCACACTTGAACCATATATTGCTACCCTTCCTTTTAATATTATTATCAAGTTTGGTGAGTACCCTGAAATGGTAGACAGTCTTGAGAAAGGTATACTGGATTTAATTATTACACCACAGGCGGTAACAAGTAAGGATATAGAATACGAACCTTTTTCATCTGAAACCATAATTCTTGTTGGCGGCAATCAAACCGATGAAAAGACATTTCAGAATCTTCTAAAAGATAATGATATAACTGAAATCGAAAGTTGGTTAAAAAGTGAAAAATGGTATGGTACTACCGGAGATATGGAACATTTAAGGCGATTCTGGCAATTAAACTTTAATAAACATCCTGATTTCAGGCCCAATTATATTGTACCAAACCTTAACTCTATAGTAAGGTGTCTTAGCAGCGGTGTAGGACTGGCAGTTATACCAGACTTTTTATGTAAAAAGGAGATTGAAAACGGGCAGGTAAAGATGCTTTGGGAAGGCAACAGTAAAGTAATAAATACTTTAAATTTCGGAACCCGAAAAAAAACAATCTATGCCGATGAGATAGAAAGTATTAAAAAAATCTTTAGGGAAGTTATGGGCTAATCACATCTATGCATTTGTAAAACCTTTTGGAATAATGATCAGAATTAAGCTCGCTAATGGTAACGGCATATTCTGATCCGGAAGAGGCATGTATAAATTTAGAATCCATACCGTTTGCTTCACATACTATTCCTAAATGACCAATAGAGTTACTGTCCTGATATCCATAAAACACTAATACATCCCCTTTCCTGAACTCTTCAGGCTCAAGGTGTGTACCCAAATCCTTAAAATCAGAGGAACTACGGGGTAAATCTATTTTGAAATTGGCAAATACAAAATTTACGAACCCCGAACAGTCAAATCCTTTTTCGGGTGTGTTTCCTGCATAACAATAAGGTGTACCCATATATTGTTTTGCAAATTCAATAATAGAATCCCTCTTAGAAGATTTAGATTCAACAACATTCATCTCCACCCTGTTTTCTGATATAACATCACTATTAGTTGCCGATTCTTTTTTATCGCCACAGGACATTATAATAAACAATGCGAATAGCCCTACATTTTTAATCCATACATTCATTTGCTCTCGTTTTCTGTAAGTTATAAAATATAAGTCCTAATTATCCTAAAATTATTATAACATTCATAGTGATTTAGATTTCTTAAAATTTTCTTAAGAATATGATTTGCACATATTTGTAAGCTCAATCTATCCGTTAATTTGTATAAATTTATTCTTATGAAAAAAGCACTGTTATCACTACTACTATTTATAAGTGCAACCTGCCTTGCCCAGGACTGGAAATACAATGTAGATGAGGCAAAAGCCCTTGCGGAAAGAGAAAACAAAAACATAGTTTTGGTATTCTCGGGATCAGACTGGTGTGCACCATGTATTAAACTTGACAGGAATATATGGCAATCGGATGAATTTAAGAATGAATCATCCAGAAAATGGGTTCTTCTGAAAGCAGATTTTCCTAAAAAGAAACAAAATGCGCTCCCGCAGCCACAACAGGAGCATAACGACAAGCTGGCAGAAAAATACAATCAGGAGGGCAACTTCCCGCTGGTAGTTGTTATAGACAAAACCGGAAAAGTACTAGGCAAAACCGGATTTAAGAATATAAGCCCTAAAGAATATATTGCATTATTGCATTCGTTTGAAAAATAACATGAAAAACAAATTATTGCTTCTGTTTACACTGTGTTTTATAAGCAGTTACGGTCAGATAGCCCATAAAAGACAACTGTCTATGCTTGGCAGTCCTTTTGAGGTTACCGTAGTTGCAAAAGACACCCTGCAGGCAAATAAATATATAGACCTTGCCGTAGCAGAAGTAAAACGTATTGAAAATATTATATCAGACTGGATCCCCTCCACGCAGATTTCGGTAATTAATGATAACGCCGGAATAAAGCCCGTAAAGGTTAGCGACGAACTGATGGCACTTGTAGAAAGAGCAATCAGGATTTCTAAGCTAACCGATGGGGCTTTTGACATTTCTTATGCATCTATGGACAAAATATGGAAGTTTGACGGAAGCATGAAAGAAATGCCTTCTCCCGAAGCGATCAAAAAGTCGGTAGAAAGAATTGGGTATCAAAAAATTATTTTGGATAAAGAGAATAACACTATTTATCTGAAGGAAAAAGGAATGAAGCTTGGGCTTGGCGGTATTGGCCAGGGATATATAGCCGATAAGATAAAGGAACTGCTTTATGCTAACGGATGTACCTCGGGCCTTGTAAATGTATCGGGCGATATAAACGCCTGGGGCAGGCAGCCAGACGGAAACAAATGGACAGTAGGTATTGTAAACCCAATGAACAAAAGCAAGGTATTTGCCATGTTTCCGCTGGAAGACAGTGCCATAGAAACATCGGGCAGTTATGAAAAATATGTCGTGTTTAACGGTAAGCGTTATTCACATATAATAGATCCGCGCACGGGTTATCCTGCAACGGGAATTGTAAGTGTTTCGGTATTTGCCAAAACAACTGAGATTGCCGATGCTCTTGCCACATCGGTTTTTGTTATGGGTGTAGACACAGGCCTTAACCTTATAAACCAGCTTAAGGGTATAGAATGTATTATAGTAGACGATCAGGGAAATATACATGCCTCTGATAATATAGATATAGAGAAATACAAACCATGAAAAAGATATTATTATTTGGATTTGCAATAGTTGCTTTGCAGTCCTGTAATTCGGTAAAGGAATACCAAAAGCAGTACATCAACGATCCGGAGATGAAACTTACTGCGCGCTCTACCGAACGTTTTGAAACAAACTATCAAGTATACAGAGAAGCAGCTGCCGGCGCTAACGGAGGTAAAACAGGAGGAGGCTGTGGCTGTAATTAATCTATGAAGACACTATACCTTACAGTACTTTTAATTTTTTTTTCACTGCTGGCAGTAGCTCAGGAGCAGGATAGTACCGCTACGTACAAAAAGCGCGTACTTGAAAGCACGGAAGTTGACTTCCTTATGAGCTACTACAAGCAGGATGGTATTCACTCTGCCGTTGCGGGTGGTAACGGAATGGAGGAACTTACCGATATTACCCCTACCATAGTAGTAGCAATGCCTTTAAACGATGATGATGTATTAACCATAGACGCAGGGCTTTCGGCCTATTCATCGGCATCTTCAGGAAACATTAACCCTTTCGACAGTAATACCCCAAGCCCGTGGCAGGCAAGTTCGGGAGCATCCGCTTCAGATATGCTAACTACGCTGGTAATGGGCTATTCTCATAGTTCTGACGACAGAAACAGCATTTGGAATGCCCACGTATCAGGTTCAACCGAGTATGACTATTCATCCATTGGTTTTGGAGGTGGCTACACTAAGCTGTTTAACAATAAAAATACCGAGGTTACCGTATCGGGTAATGCCTACCTTGATAAATGGAGGCCTATTTACCCTAAAGAGCTTCAGGATTATTACGATAACGGTTACGACCTTAACGGCGGTATATTTAACCGCTTTGGCATAACAGGAAATCAGGATTATAGTCCGGACAGGTTTGTTCCTCACAGCAAAAAGAACAGGAACTCCTATTCCCTATCCTTTAGCTTCTCTCAGGTAGCAACAAAAAAAATGCAGTTCTCCCTATTTGCCGATATCCTTTATCAGCAGGGATTACTGTCAACTCCTTACCAAAGGGTTTATTTTGCTGATGTTGCCGACTCCTTTATTAATGAGTTTCATTTGGCAGATGATATAGAAAGGCTACCGGATAATCGATTTAAGATACCTGTTGGTGCCCGACTAAACTATTATATAAACCAGTGGCTGGTGGTTCGCACCTACTATCGATATTATACAGATGACTGGGGATTATCATCCCACACGGCTAACATAGAGCTTCCGGTTAAACTTA
Source organism: Flavobacterium alkalisoli (assembly GCF_008000935.1). Classification (NCBI taxonomy): domain Bacteria; kingdom Pseudomonadati; phylum Bacteroidota; class Flavobacteriia; order Flavobacteriales; family Flavobacteriaceae; genus Flavobacterium; species Flavobacterium alkalisoli. Next base: position 2,820,078 of record NZ_CP042831.1, on the reverse strand, counting down.
ACGACAGGTTTACCGTATACCCTATGTACAGATACTATACACAACAGGGGTCTAAGTATTTTGCCCCTTACAATACACATTTATCAACGGAAGTATACTATACCAGCGATTATGACCTTTCTACATTCAACGCACAACAATACGGTTTTGGCGTAAGCTATACCGATATATTTGCCGCAGCAAGAATATGGGGCTTTGGTATTAAAAACATCGACCTTCGCTATAACCATTACACGCGCAGCGACGGTTTAGACGCAAATATTGTATCTTTCGGTATCAAATTCGTACAGCAGTAAAACATGAAGATTCTTATAGCAGAAGATGAAAAGGGAATTACCGGATTCCTTAAGCAGGGACTTGAGGAAGAAGGCTATGATATAATAACAGCTGCAAACGGTAAGGAAGCCTATGATATGGCTTCTAAACAAAAACCCGACCTTATATTGCTAGACTGGATGATGCCCGGCTATACAGGTATAGAAGTATGCCGTGCCATAAGGGCCACCGATACCAGAACCCCTATTATATTCCTAACGGCAAAAGATACCGTACAGGAAACCATTGAAGGGCTAAAGGCAGGCGCTAACGATTATATTAAAAAACCCTTCAGTTTTCAGGAACTGGTAGAACGCATTAAAATACATTTCCGTTACAACGAAGGCAATAACGAACTAAGCATACGCAATACCCGTATTATACAAAACAAACATCAGGTTTGGCATAACAACGAAGAGGTTGCCCTAACCCAAAGGGAATACGACCTATTGGCCTATCTTATTAAGAACAAAGGCAATGTATGCAGCCGTCAGGATATTATTCAGGATGTGTGGGACATTCATTTTGAATATGATACCGGTGTAATAGATGTTTTTATAAATGCTATTCGTAAAAAGCTGAATCTTAAAAAAGAGGACGACTTTATAAAAACGGTACGCGGAATAGGCTATATTGCAGAAGATTAACCGCTAAATAACGGTAGGGTGAAAAACATTTCGTTTTCTTTTCGTAACAGGATTGCCATTTACTATATAGTAAGTACGGCACTGCTTGTTTTTGCCGTATTTGTGGTTATTTACTTTACCGTTCGCAAAAGCGTTTATAACGATGTGGAAAGGGATCTTAGCATTGAGGTTGCCGACCTGATGACCGAGATTGATATTTCTGCCGACGGTTTTGCCATACACGATGTACACGAGTGGAAGGAAAAGGAACACAACACACTCGACATCAATCCTATTTTTATTGAGTTTGTAGATCCAGAAGGTAACTCTACCGATAAATCGCCCAACCTAAAGGAATCCCACCTTGAAGCAAAGCACCTTTGTAAAAAGACTATTCATTATGATACCTGGCTGGAACACAAATCGGTAAGGCAGTTTGAGGTACCTATTACCTATCAAAACGAAATTGTAGGATACCTGTTGGTTGCTGCTCCGCTGGAAGATGCTGCCATGGTACTTAACAACCTTAGCAGGATACTTTGGTCTGCCTATCCCCTGGTGCTTATCGTATTGTTTTTAATAGCACGTTTTATTGCGGGACGCAGCATTAAGCCTGTAGCCTCTATAATGAGTACGTCAAACGATATTACAAAAGATAACCTTACCTCACGTATTCCGTTACCACCAAATAAGGACGAACTCTATGAACTTTCACAAACCATAAACGACCTGCTGGACCGCATACAAAGTGCCATAGAAAGGGAGAAACAGTTTACGGGCGATGCCTCGCACGAACTGCGCACTCCCCTGGCTGTTATTAAAGGTACACTGGAAGTGCTTATACGTAAGCCTCGTGATCGTGAGGAATATGAAGAAAAAATAAACTTTTGCATAAGCGAGGTAAACCGACTTAATCACCTGGTAGACCAGTTACTTTTACTGGCGCGTTTTGAAAACCAAAAACAATCTGTTAAGGTTGAGAACGTGTACCTAAACCCGGTACTGCTGGATACGCTTACCCGCTATTCGCTAACCATTAAGGACAAGAACATACAGGTAGTTACCCAGTTTGATAAGGACTATTATTATGAAACCGACGAATACCTGCTGTCTATAGTGGTAAACAACCTTATCTCTAACGCCATAAAGTATTCCCCCGATAACGGCAGGATAACTGTATCCCTTAGTGAAAACGACGGAACGGTTATTACCATTACCGATACCGGTATGGGTATACCGGCACAGGACCTGCAAAAGATCTTTAACCAGTTTTACCGTTCTAAAGCTACCGAACACAGTAACATAAAGGGTACAGGGCTGGGGCTTTCTATAGTAAAACGCCTTTGCCTGCTGTTAGGTATTGCCATAGATATTTACAGCAAAGAGGAAAAAGGTACTACGGTTAGGTTGTTTTTGAGGTAGTTTATTTTCTATAAACCAATGCCTCATATATAATATATCTTAAATACTCTTTTGAATCTATATCTTCCGTTAACAATTCAATCTTATTTAATAACTCTAATAATTCAGTTATTGTTTTTACCTGAGTAGTTAACTCACTTAAAATATTATTTTTACTACTCTTTAATTCTCCTGCCCTTGCTCTATTTATCTTATCACGAATTATATGTTTTATTTGGTCAGGTTTTTTTATTTCTCCAATCTTTTTTAAATCTTCAAAAAGTTCATTTTGTACTTCTTTATAATTTACTAACATCGCTAAATTTTCAAAAGCTGTCTGAGGAAGTTCATTATGTTTAATAGATAAAATTGTAGACTTTGTTCTCTGTGGTTTAATAAATAAACTAATATTCTTGTCTTCTTTTGAAACATAAGACAAAGAAATTACCGTAGAAAACCTCATAGCCTCTCTTTTTACTTCATCATTTGAAACCTCAATAATATTATTGATATAACCAACATTAGGCAATTCTTTTTCCTCTAAACTTTCAAAGTAAGTTCTCACATAAGACTCATTATATTCACATCTTTGAACGATAAATTTATTTTTTGATGATAGCATTTCTTTGTGCAGTGTTATTAAACCTATAAATACTGCTATATTATTATTATAATCATAATATCTTTTAGAAGTAATAGCTCTTAAAAAATAATTCCCTTCATTATCTAATAAAACTCTATATTTTTTTGCTTTATTATCACTACTTTCATAAATAGATTTTACTCTATTTAAGTTATATTGTACTAAATCATTGTGCCCATTATCCATAAGTTTATTTGCATATTTTTCCATACTAAATAAACCTGATAAAAAATCTGCTTGAGCAGAATAGATGGGTACAGCAGTAAATTCATCACTACTTGTTAATTGATTGATTTCTTCGTTTTCAATATTTTTAAAAGTAATTTTGAAACCATCTGTAGTATCAAACTCTAAATTATTATAAGTTGATTCTAAATCAAATTTTTCAAATTTAGCATTAACAATCCTCATTGTTTCTACTAATTTTTTAGCACCAGGAATTGATATAAAATCATCTTTTATTGTATCAATTTCTAGTAACTTGTAAAATTCGTCATATGATTTATGATTTAAAACCAGTTCCAATACCTCGGAAACTTTAACTCCTACATCCTGATCTGAAACATCGTCAAAAGTGAATGATTTTTTTCTAAATTTTTCCATCTATCTTTATTTTTGGGGTTATTAATCGGATAAACGTAGTAATCATTATTTTAAGAAAAAAGAGTATAATTACCTGTTTTTTAAAAACAGGTAATTATGCCTATATCAATCAGTTAAATAAAAATACAAGTACATATTTCTTCCCAATCTATAATAAACACCTTTCTTACAAGTAGTCCGAAAACCAAAACATTCTTTATATTTACGCCAAACCACGCTATATATAAATGAAATTTGAAATCCCTTTTAACCCTACACTTTACAAGGAAAAAACAATAAACGTATTTAACCACATTTGGTATACCAGAATAAGAAACACCCACCTGTTAATGGTACAGGCTATATTAATTACTATTATAGGGATATGGTTTCTGGCTTCGGGGCTTACGGTAGCTATGTCAGGATATCTTTTTATAGCAGTGGGCATACACTTGTTTATTAACTGCTCTAGTCATTACATAAACATAAGCCGAAACAGGAAAAAACAATATCGCTATATTGAGTCGGCAATCCAAAAAAACAAAAACACTATTGCCATAGTGGAGTTCAATAAAGAAGCCTTTCATTATGAGTCTGCCGGAATTTCCGTAATCCTTAATTGGGACAACTGTACAGGATTTAAGGTTATCAAAAAAAACTATGTACTTCTTTACTTTAATACGTCGTTTACTCCTGCTTACCTAATCTCAAAAGAAGAAGTAACACCACAGGGTTTTAATGATATAATTTCTTTCCTTGAAAACAAAAACTGGTATCCGGCGGCCATACCTACGCTGTAACCTGTAAAATTTCCCTATTTTTACGGCATAAAACTGCTGTGTAAAAGCTGTAATTAGTAACCATGAGCAAAACACCACATTTGCGTACTGTAAACGTAATGCGTTATGTAACCCCATTGCGTGAGGGCGGTTCGCTTCCTGCCATTGCAGAAGCCGACGACGATTTTAAATATGTACTTAAATTTCGCGGTGCCGGACACGGTACCAAAGCCCTTATTGCCGAACTTATAGGCGGTGAAATGGCACGCTTACTGGGCTTACCAGTACCCGAACTGGTTTTTGCCAACCTGGATGAAGCCTTTGGCCGTACCGAAGCCGACGAGGAAATTCAGGACCTGTTACAATTCAGTCAGGGGCTTAACCTTGCGCTGCATTTTCTTTCGGGAGCTATAAATTTCGATCCTGTTGTTACTACGGTAGACGAAAAAATGGCTTCGCAAATTGTGTGGCTGGATGCTTATATTACTAATGTAGACCGTACTTTCCGCAATACAAACATGCTTATATGGCATAAAGAGCTGTGGCTTATAGACCACGGTGCATCATTATATTTCCACCATTCGTTTAACGATCCCCAGGCTGCGGCGGTTACTCCGTTTGCACTTATTAAAGACCATGTGTTGCTGCCACAGGCTACAAAACTGGACGAAGTGAATGCCGAGTACAAAGCCCTGCTTAACGAAGAGAAAATACGCTCTATTACAGCACTTATCCCAGCCGAGTGGATGGACTGGCAGGATAACGACCTTGAGCCGGAACAGGTGCGCGAAGTGTATACGCAGTTTCTTTTAACGAGATTAGAAAACAGTGATATTTTTGTAAATCAGGCCAAAAATGCAAGATAAATACCTATATGAATATGCCGTAATTCGCGTAGTTCCCAGAGTGGAACGCGAAGAGTTCATCAATGCAGGGGTGATAGTGTTTTGCAAAAGGCAAAAATTTGTAAAAATGCTATTCACTGTAGCCGAACAAAAAATACTTATGCTTTCTCCTGAAGCAGATATAGAACAGATTAAACAAAACCTTGAATCGTTTGAAAAGATAGCCCGCGGCGCTAAAGACGGTGGCCCTATTGCCCTAATGGAACCCGATGAGCGTTTCAGGTGGTTAACGGCTGTGCGCAGTTCGGTTATACAAACATCAAGGCCACATCCCGGCTTTTGTTTAGATATGGAAAAACTAACCCAGCGCCTTTTTGAGGATTTGGTTCTTTAATTCCAGTAGCAAGTAGACTGATTACTGTATACTGAACACTTAATAATAAACATCGTCCTGATTTACCCCTTAGGTTGTCGTGTTTACACACCTTTGGTTTAACAATTCGTTTATAAATTTGTGATATACAAATCAAAAAACGAATAGTTATGACTAAAGTGAACCAAATTTTCGTGAATCTTCCGGTAAAGGACCTAAACAAATCCATTGAATTCTTTACCAAAATCGGCTTTACCTTTAACGCTCAGTTTACGAACGAAAATGCAACCTGTATGATAATTGGCGAAAATATTTTTGCTATGCTGCTTACAGAAAAGTATTTTAGTACCTTTATAACCAAAGAGATAGCCGACACCAAAAAAACAACGGAGCTTATTACATCACTTTTGGTAAACAGCCGTGAAGAGGTAGACGCCCTGTTACAAAAAGCTTTTGCTGCAGGCGGAAGGCAATACAAAGAACCTATTGATTACGATTGGATGTATAACCGTAACTTTGAAGATTTAGACGGGCATCAATGGGAAATATTCTATATGGATATGAGCGCTATGCCAACCGAATAACACATCTTATCTTTATTTACCAAGCCCGTTTTAGCCCCTTAAAACGGGTTTTGAATTTTTATACAACAACCCGTTGACTGTTATTGATAAGGTATATGTACTGAAACATGCAGTAGGCAGCCACCGCACCAAATAAGTGCCATAAAAAGTGAGTACCAAAACTCACCCAGCCCCAGCCGTCGGCAATACGAAAAGTAAGTGCAAGAATAAAAGCCATAAGTGCCAACCCTACCCATAGTCCGTTTTCAAACCTTGTCCTTATAAGATATCCCAGTACCGGGAAAAGCACCAGCGATGCCATTACCGCATAGTTTATGTTTATAAACAGATGGACATCACTTTGCGTCATTATACTCCTTAAATAAAACTGAAAAGCAACATACACTACTATCATACCTACGGCATAATACCATTTTGTAAGCCGGGCCAAAAAATAAACGCCCGCCGCTATACAAAGCAGCATAATAGGCAGCCAGTCCATCATAATAAAAAAGCTCCACTGGCGCAGACCATGATAAACCGTCCCTCCTATTCCGCCAATATAAAGCAGTATAACAGCCGTAAACAAAAAAGTATGCTGCTTTGCCCTTCCCCATAATTTAAATGTCCAAAAAAGGGCTAATAATAAGAATAGCAATGAGGTCGCTGCGTTTAGCGGCTCGGGAAACAAATTTTGCATGTTTGTTTCGGTATAAATAATTCCTCCGTCAGGTGGTATAGATTTAAAATAAAACATATTTTTATTATATTGCAATAAGGTGATTATGGTATGCCAATTTACACTTACAGCCATTTGTTAAGTTTTCTGTTACATTAAATTTAAACAAAAACTTTTAATTTGTTGATTTTTAATTTTTTATCAAACCTATATTAATTTGAATAGTCTATAGGGCAAGTATGAATATAAGAAAGCTTAAACGGATGTTAAGAAAATTTACTACTTTTACTTCGCTAAATAAGGGATAATTAATGGAGCTTTACATAAAATATAACATAGACCAGATGTGTAAAGTTCTGCTACAGGAGCAGTTAGATAAATTTGACATTGACTGCACAGTGACTGAGCCTGGATATGTCAAGTTTAAGGAAAACATACCTATGGAGAAATACAATCAGCTGATTGATTCTCTAAAACAATATGGTATAGAAATAGTAGACAATCAAAAAAGCATACTGGTACAAAAAATTAAGAATGCAATTATAGAAATGCTGTATTCTGATAAAGGTATGCAATCATTAAAAATATCATCTTACCTTTCTGAAAAACTGGATGAAAGTTATCGTACCTTATCTCAGGTATTTTCAGAAGTCACATTTATTTCAATAGAGAACTTTATTATCCTTCATAAAATAGAAAGGGTAAAACAGTTACTCATGACCGAAAGTCTTTCCCTTACCGAAATATCTTTTATGATGAATTACAGCAGTGTTGCTTATTTATCACAGCAGTTTAAAAACATTACAGGAGTGACCCCCACCACATTCCAGAAAATAATGAGACAAAAAAGAATATCTGAAAAATAATTTTTTAAGCCCTATATGCACCTTAGCCATTTACATATAATGCTGGCAGACGATGACGAAGATGATCGCCTGTTTTTTACAGAAGCCTTTGAGGAGGTTAAAATAAAATATTCTATAACGACCTTTAAGGATGGTGTAGAACTGATGAATCATCTTGTAAAAAAGGAAAATCCGCTTCCGGATATTATTTTCCTTGACCTTAACATGCCTCGTAAATCGGGGCTGGAATGTTTAAAGGAAATACGTGACAACGAAAGGCTTAAAAATATATCGGTTGCAATTTATTCTACTTCTTCGTCAGAGCAGGATGTGGAGCAGACATTTGTTCTTGGTGCTAACGTATACATTAAAAAACCTACCGACTTTACCGACCTTAAAAAGATACTTACTGATGTGGTTCATATCAACTGGCAGTATATTACAGATGGGTTAAATAAGGACAGTTTTATAATGAATTTGTAGCTTTTTAGCTGTTATAAAATTATACATACTTTGTTATAACATTTTTCCAAATCCCAGTGTTCAGCTAATATTAACAGCTTGTAAACACTTATTAGGAAACAAATTGGCTATATTTGTTATTCAACCCAATATTAAAACTATCAAGACCCATGAATAACGAATTAACAGTGTTTTACACCGATGATGACCAGGAAGATATAGACTTCTTCAGGGAGATTATCGATATAATAGACAGTAACGTTAAGGTGGTAACGCAGCGTAACGGCGAAGAATTGCTAAACGCGCTTAATAACCCGCCACCAACCCCTTACCTTGTATTTTTAGATATAAACATGCCGGGTATGAACGGATTGGAAACCCTTAAGAGAGTACGCGAGTCAGATCAGCATAAAAACCTTCCCGTGGTTATGTTCTCTACTTCCAGCGATGATATTACCATTCAGCAAAGTAAGGAACTTGGTGCTTCATTTTATGTGCCTAAATCGGGAGCGTTTGATAAGCTTAAAAAATCTATCGAACATACGCTTAAAATGAACTGGGAGAACAACTCCGATAGTAATGAATTTGTTTACTACTGCTAAGTACTGTTTTTAAATATGAGTAATGAGCTTACGGCAACCGAAACTTTTTTAGAAAGGCTAAGAGCCAAAACATCGGTAGCCCATACTAATCTGGAACAACTTCCTGTTTCAGTTTCGATTGTAAATCCTAATGTAACTAACAAGGAATATGTGCATTACCTAAACCTGATGCACGATGTAGTCAAGCAGGCCGAAGAAGAAATTTTTCCGGCCCTTACTGCTTTTGTTCCCGATGTAAATGAAAGAAACAAAACATCACTTTTAGAAAACGATCTTAAAGCATTAGGTTTTTACAAAACACAATTACATAAGCCTTTTGAAAATACTGCTTCAATGAGCCCCGCATTTGCCATGGGAGTATTGTATGTAATAGAGGGCTCTTCCCTGGGCGGAAGGGTAATCCTTAAAAACATACATACCTCACTAGGCCATACCGAAGAGCAGGGAGCTTCTTATTTTGCCGGATATGGTAACCAAACCGGCAGCAAGTGGAAGTCTTTCCTTAATGCCCTTACGGCTTATGAAGCACAAACTAATAATGAAAAAGAAATAATTGCAGGAGCAGAATATGCCTTTACCACTATAGGCAGGCATTTCTCATAAAATAACATAACAAAGCCCCGTTATGAACATAAAGGATATCGTAAACCGTGAAATAGTTAATCTTACTAACTGCGAACAGGAACCTATACACATACCCGGAAGTATACAGCCACATGGCTTTTTGCTTGCCGTAAATATTACCGACTTTAACGTTGAGTTTTGCAGCGGCAACAGCTATGAGTATATCGGTATAAAGCATCAGGATATCTTAGGAAAGACCATCGACTCGGTTTTTGGTAATGAAACCATTAACAACCTGAAAGATTATATAAGCAGAGACCTAATGCTTTCTGCCAGTCTTTTAAAACTGGAACTTAATAGTAAGAACTTCCTGTGTACGGTACACAAACGCGATAATCATTATATTATAGAGGCAGAACCTGCAAGCGTTAACGAAAAGGATATTAGTTTTGAATATAACCAGACAGCCCAGCTTTTGGGTTATATGCATGACACCCATACCTTAAAAGAACTTTGCCAGCTCGTTGCAGAAGGCACAAGAGATATAACAGGGTATGACCGCGTAATGATTTATCGTTTTGATAAAGATTATAATGGAGAAGTATATGCCGAAAGCGTAAGGGAAGATTTAGAACCTTTCTTAGGATTACACTACCCGCATACCGATATACCTAAACAGGCACGCGAACTTTATATGCAAAACCTTTTGCGTATAATAACCGATGTAGATTATACTCCGGTACCTATTTATACCATTGATAACGGCACAGAAAACAATCTTGACCTGAGCCTTTCCATTTTAAGGAGTACTTCTCCTATACATGTGCAATACCTGCATAATATGGGTGTTGGTGCAACATTAACCATTTCTTTAATACACCAAAAGAAACTGTGGGGACTTATTGCGTGCCATCATTATTCGCCTAAAAACCTGGCACCCGATTTAAGACTGGCAGCTCAGTTACAGGGACACTTTATCACTTCGCAGATAGATATAAGGCAAAAAAACGAAGAGTACGAGCTCTCGCTTAAAACAGCTTCAGCATTAGATAAGGTAAAGGATATTACCCTTACCAATGCCACATCTTTTAAAGAACTGGTTAACTCAAAACAGCTTTTAGAGCTATGTAATGCTTCGGGGGTATCTGTATTATTCAATAATTCTGTGTACAAAAGCGGTATTACACCTGATGACGAGGAAATAAAAAAGATTTCAAGCTGGTTGTCTACTTATACTCAAAACGGAAGTTTGCACACAGATAAACTTATTGATCTTTTACCAGAATACAAAAACGTATGTGAAAACACATCGGGTATTATATATCATTCCCTTGATATAGAAAACGACAACAGTATTATTTGGTACAGGCCGGAAACAGTAAAGGAAATAAACTGGGCAGGAGATCCTAATAAGTCTATTGAAAAAGATGAAAAAGGGCTTTCACCCAGAAAATCATTCGACCTTTGGAAAGAGGTCGTTAAGTGCCAGAGTTCTCCATGGGAGAAACCTGAAATAGATACTGCTGCCAATTATGCCTACAGGCTGCAACGACAGATAAACCTTCTTGTAATTACCAACGAGGAGCAAAAATACCGAAAGCTAAGCGAATTGCTTAAAGAAACAAATTCTGAGCTTGAAAATATTAACTGGATAAGTACACATGACCTTCAGGAACCTCTACGTAAAATACAGCTTGTATCTTCACGCATATTAAGTACCGAAAAGAACATTCCTGAAAAGGTGGAAGATGCCATAAAACGAATGAACAGTTCTGCAAACAGGATGCAGACACTGCTTGTTGATATTTTAAAATACACCCGCTTAAAGCACGAAGACAGTAATTTTGAGACTGTAGACCTTACAGAACTGATTAAAGAAGTTGTTATTGAACTTCACGAAACTATTGAGGAAAAAGAAGCAACCGTAAACATAGATGTATTACCTCAGGTACAGGGTGTTCCGTTTCTGCTAAAGCAACTGTTCTCTAACCTTATATCCAATTCAATTAAGTATTCCTCTCCCGACAGGAAACCTGTAGTACAGCTCTCTGCAGAAAAGGTTCCTGTTGCGTTTAATAGTACAAACCGAATGCTTTACAAACTGGTTTATGTTGCCGATAACGGAATTGGTTTTGAACAGGAATATGCCGAATCGATATTCAATATATTTACAAGGCTACATTCACCCCTTGACTATAAAGGCTCTGGTGTTGGACTGGCTTTATGTAAAAAGATTGTACAAAACCACAACGGATACATAACCGCATCGGGTAAATTAGGAGAGGGTGCAGTAATCAGTATTTATTTTCCTGCAGATAACGATGAGATATAAGAGTGTCTCTTGTCCTTTCTGGATTGGGTAATGCTTGCCAGGCTTTTTTCCTGTTCCCTGCCAAACAGTAAATGTTTAGAGCTTCCTATAATTTGTGAGGAATAAATACCCGTATGCCCTGAAAACAGGTAGGCTACAACACAGGCAATAGCTATAAACACACCGCTTTCGGCACCAAATAGTTCTATCCCCATAAGCGTACAGGCAATTGGCGTATTTGTAGCTCCCGAAAATACAGCCACAAAGCCCATACCTGCCAACAATGCCAATGGCAACGGTACAAAAAAAGCTAAAGCATTACCTAGCGTTGCCCCTATAAAGAATAGCGGAGTTACCTCTCCCCCTTTAAATCCGGCACCAAGGGTAAAGGATGTAAACAATATTTTAAGCAGGAAATCATAAGAGGTTAAATCCTGATTAAAAGCATCTACAATTACAGGAACACCAAGGCCTATATATTTAGTGGTACCAAGCAAGTAAACCGCTAAGGCGATAACTATACCTCCGGCAAAGGGCCTTAAAGGAGAATAACTGATTTTTGATTTAAAGAATTCACCCCAAAAATGAGTCATCTTGGAGAATAAGGTAGCCGTAAGCCCGAATGCTATACCAACTCCAACAGCAAACAACAGGTTAAGCGGTGTCATTTCCGGCACAAAAGGTATGTGGTATTGCGTATGCCCCACTCCCCATATATAGCAGGTATAATTAGCAACCACAGCAGTAAGGAAGCTTGGCAATATCGCCTCATAACGCATTCTTCCTAAAACCAGTACTTCAAGAGCAAACACCGCACCCGCAAGGGGCGTACCGAATACTGATGCAAAACCTCCGCTAATACCAATTATAATAAGCATTTTGCGGTCTCGCGGGCGCATCTTAAAGATTTTGGTAAACTGATCGGCAATCGCACCTCCCATTTGTACAGCAGTACCCTCACGCCCGGCAGATCCCCCAAAAAAGTGTGTGGCTATAGTGCCAAACAACACCAGGGGTGCCATACGAAAAGGAATAACCTGTTTAGGAGTATGCAGTTCCTCCAGCAGCATATTGTTGCCTTTTACAACACTACTGCCAAAATAATGATATAATAATCCGATTATGAGTCCGCCAAGAGGTAGAAAGGCAATTATCCAAATGTGGCTTTCACGCCAGTTTGTAGCCCACTCAAGCGAGACTAAAAAGAATGCAGAAGCAGAGCCACACAATATTCCGACAATTATCGAAATAAGTAGCCACTTTAGCAGATAAAAAAACTGTGGAATTTGTTCGATTGAAGCAATAAGACCTTTTAAAGACTGTCTGTTCATGTTTACCTTGATTATATAATACATCTACACGGCCATAGCCGATACTTGTAGACGTCATCAGCCCGATTAGAGGCGGTTCAAGGCAGACATCATTGCCTGTATACCAAAAAAGCTACCCTGGGCAGCTTTTATTTAGTTTTTTCTGTTGTTTCTTTTTTCTTTGATTAACTCAACGGTTGCACCGCCTACCCAGTAAAACACAAAGCTTACAAGGAACATCATTAACCAAAAACCTATTGTAATGATACAAAGGAAAAGTAAGAAACCTAAATATTGTTGAAATTCGAACATGATTGCGTGTTATGTTTATTCTAATTCAGGCCAAAGATAATCTTAAAATTTATTTTGAGCAACACATAAAACCAAAAAACACACAAAATAATTTTGTGAAATCGTTTTCAATACCTAGCGATATTGCTTATTTTTGGCTGGATTTTAAAAACACCTGCACAACATCAGCAGGTTACGTTTTTAAACCGTTAAACAATCAGAATACAATAAATAACACATCAAAATGGAATACAGAATAGAAAAAGACACCATGGGTGAAGTGAAAGTTCCTGCTGACAAGTATTGGGGCGCACAAACCGAACGTTCAAGAAACAACTTTAAGATAGGTACTCCGGGCTCTATGCCAAAAGAAGTAGTAGAAGGTTTTGCTTACCTTAAAAAAGCTGCTGCTTATGCTAACCACGATTTAGGAGTTCTTTCTGTTGAAAAACGTGATGCTATTGCTCAGGTTTGCGACGAAATACTTGCAGGTAAGCTGGACGACCAGTTCCCTCTTGTAATATGGCAAACAGGTTCTGGAACACAAAGTAACATGAACGTAAACGAGGTTGTAGCTAACAGGGCTCAGGTTCTTGCGGGAGGTAAAATAGGCGAAGGTGAGCCGGTACTAAAAGCTAACGACGATGTAAACAAATCTCAGTCTTCTAACGATACTTACCCTACAGGTATGCACATTGCTGCTTACAAAGCTGTGGTGGAAGTAACTATTCCGGGTGTGGAGAAACTTCGTGATACACTACAAAAGAAATCACAGGAGTTTATGAATGTTGTAAAAATAGGCCGTACACACTTAATGGATGCTACTCCCCTAACTTTAGGTCAGGAGCTTTCAGGTTATGTGGCACAGCTAAACTATGGTTTAAAAGCAGTTAAAAATACTTTAGCCCACCTTTCAGAGGTTGCCCTTGGCGGTACAGCTGTAGGTACAGGACTTAACACTCCTGAAGGATATGATGTAAAAGTAGCTGAGTACATCGCTAAATTTACAGGTCATCCGTTTGTAACTGCAGAAAACAAATTTGAGGCATTAGCTGCTCACGATGCAATTGTTGAAACTCACGGCGCTTTAAAACAACTTGCTGTTTCATTAAACAAAATAGCTAACGATATCCGTATGCTGGCTTCTGGTCCGCGTTCAGGTATTGGCGAAATATTAATTCCTGAAAATGAGCCGGGATCATCTATCATGCCCGGTAAAGTTAACCCAACACAGTGTGAGGCATTAACAATGGTTTGTGCTCAGGTTATGGGTAACGATGTGGCTATCACTGTAGGTGGTACTCAGGGTCACTACGAACTTAACGTTTTCAAACCTCTTATGGCTGCTAACTTCCTACAGTCGGCAAGATTAATTGGTGATGCGTGTGTATCTTTTGATGAGCACTGTGCACAGGGTATCGAGCCTAACCACAAACGTATTAAAGAACTTGTAGACAACTCTTTAATGCTTGTAACAGCTCTTAATACTAAAATTGGTTACTACAAAGCAGCAGAAATCGCTCAGACAGCACACAAAAACGGTACAACCCTTAAAGAAGAGGCAGTACGTTTAGGTTATGTTTCTCCGGAGGATTTTGATGCCTGGGTTAAACCGGAAGATATGGTAGGTTCTTTAAAATAAGACATACTCAACTTTATATAGTAAGCCCCGCAATAGCGGGGCTTTTTTTGTATACTCTCATTTTGTATGTCATTGCGAGCCTGCGAAGCAATCTTTTATTCTTAATTTATTAGATTGCCACGTCGTTCCTCCTCGCAACGACAAAACTGTAGGGTTAATTATTATATTTGTTATATGGAAACAACACTGCGCCCTGCCGTTATAAACGACCTTGAAGGTATACTGGCAATAGTAAACCACAACATACTATATTCTACCGCATTGTACGATTACAATGTAAAATCTATGGAGTACATGCAACAGTGGTTTACAGAGAAACAGGAAGCGGGTTGGCCTGTTATTGTTGCTGATATAAAAGGTAAGGTTGCAGGCTATGGCACTTACGGAACTTTCCGCACAAAGGACGGTTACAAATACACTGTAGAGCATTCTGTTTATGTAAATGAGGAATACCACGGCAAAGGCATAGGAAAAATGCTTTTGGCCGATTTAATTACACTAGCCACAAAACAGGGAATGCACAGTATGATTGCCGGTATTGATGCCGAAAATAAGGGAAGTATAGAATTCCATAAAAAATTTGGTTTCCGTGAGGCAGGCCTGTTAAAAGAAGTCGGTTTTAAGTTTAACCGCTGGCTGGATGTGGTGTTTATGGAACTTCACTTAAACCAAAACCCATGAAACAATTCTACAGACAAAAAACAATCATGCTTGCCATAGGTATTATACTTGGAATAGTATATGGCCTTACAGCGCGTTTTATATTTGAATCTTCCATCGCTACGGTTTCATTTCTGGTATTGATTCCTGTAGGACTTGGAGTCATCCCTATGCTGTTTTCTTATCAGGACCAGCTAAACAGTTACAAGTGGTTGCTCTTCATCCCATGGTTAAGCATTCTTGCTATATTAGGAGTATTATTACTCCTTCGGGTAGAAGATATCATGTGTGCTGTTATTCTTGCCATTCCTTTCTTTTGTGTGGTCACATTTGTTGCTTTTTTATTTATATTTATTAATGCCACAATAGCTAATAGAAAAAACAAAAGAAACAACCGTAATAAAGCTTTAGGGCTAATACTTCTGCCCTTTCTGTTTTATCCTTTAGAACAATCTATAGAGAGCCCCTCAAACAATTACATTATAGAGAGTGAGGTTATTATTAATGCTCCTGCAAATAAAATCTGGAATAACATAGTAGCTGTAGATACCATACAGGATTATGAATACAATCCCGGAGTTCTTAATCGTTTAGGTATACCAAGACCTATTAATGCTAGGGTAACAAAATATGGTTTAGGCGGAATAAGAACCGGTCATTTTGAAGACGGACTGCTTTTTACAGAAACCATTACAAAATATGACCTTAATAAAGAGATTGCTTTTTCCATAAACGTGAATACAGCTTCATGTGAGAACAAAATCTTTCAGAAGCACGTACTACAGGGAGATTATTTCCGCTTTGAGAATGCTGTATACAGGCTTACACCAATGCCAGATGGAAAAATAAAACTCTCACTGGCATCAGAATATAACCTTACCAGTAATGTAAACTTTTACGGTAAGTTTTGGGCTGACATAATGATAGAAGATTTTCAGGACAGGCTATTACAGGTTATAGCCAACAGATGTGAAGAATAACTATCGCTTTTCCAGCTTAGCCATTATATCGTTCATCATATCCATTTGTATCTTTTGTATCTCTATAAGTGATTGCTCCTGATGCAGAATCAGATGATCCATTTTTTCGTGCAACATGCGTATCTCCAACTCACTTTTAAGATTTACCATATAATCGTTTTTGGCTCGTTCACGATCTTTTTCCTCCTGCCTGTTTTGGCTCATCATAATTACCGGAGCCTGTAAAGCTGCAAGACATGATAAAATAAGGTTAAGTAATATAAACGGATATGGATCAAACCCTTTATTAGTAAGCCAGAATACATTAAGAGCTATCCATCCTAACAGAAATACCATAAAGGAAATGATAAAAGTCCAGCTTCCGCCAAAGGTTGCTACCTTATCAGCAACGCGCTGCCCAAGTGTAGACTGAGAATCTTCGTCATCAGGATTATCAGAAAGCAGGGTTTTATCCTTTAGCGCATTTAATACCTTTTCTTCCATTTCGTTCAGGGTTCCCATTTCTGCCGTAAGATAATTGGCAATATATTTTTCGCGGTAATGATTAAGCTCATCAAGAGAAAGGCTGCAACTATCGTTAAACTCCGGATGTTCTTTTTGTATCAGATCAAAAATAGGCTTTCTTACAGCTTTTGCCAATATTCTTTCACGCTGGGCATATTCCCTGCCCGAAACATCACTTACAAACTTTTGCATATTAAAACCACTTCTTACGTTTAAAATAGATTACCATAACAATCGCTAGTGTTACCATTACCCCTAAAGCATAATAGTAGCCGTTTTGATAATGAAGTTCAGGTATATTATCAAAATTCATCCCATATACACCAACTACAAATGTCATAGGCATAAATATAACAGAGAAAATGGTAAGCGTTTTCATAATCTCGTTCATACGCTGTCCCTGTGCCGAGTAATAGAAATTGGAAGCACTGTCCAGTGAGTTCATATCATACTCAATCTGATCCAGTAGTTCAAGGCTTTTTTGATGCAGGCGCGAAAAGAATGTATAACTTGTTTTATCAATAGTTTCATAGTCCTGCTCTTCCTCATCGTTTTTAATATTAAAAAGCGCCTCCCTTAACGGAGTTATGGAGCGTTTAAGGAAATTAAGGTTTTCCTTTGTCTTTTCAATATCGGCAATAAAATCAGCCCTATGGTCTGTTTTAGCCTGAAGGCTCAAACGTTCAATACGGTCCTCATACTTTTCAATATTGATAAAAAAGTTCTCCATTATGGCATCGAGCATAAGGTACAACAGGTAATCGTTTTTCTTTTTTCTTACTACACCTGTTCCGGTACGGATACGCTCCCTTATATGCGAAAAATAATCGCTTTTCTTCTCCTGAAAAGAGATAATCAGATTATCCTTTAATAAAAAGCTTATCTGCTCAGTACTGATGTTACCTTCCTCCTCTTCCGGTAATGCCGATTTTACGCTAAAGAATAGAACATCATTACCCAGTTCCTCTATACGTGTTCGCCTTGAGGTATTAAGTATATCGCCAATTATAAAGCTTTCTACATGCAGCATCTCCCCTATCTGCTTAATCAAGTCCACATCGTGAAGTCCGTGTATATTAAGCCATCTTATACTCTGGGAATCTGCATGATTATTACATTCTTTATGAATGATATCTAAGGGTACTTTTTGGTATTCCTTATATCCGTTTTCATCATAAACAAAAAGCTGCATTTCAACCGGTTCGTTATTATATACTCCCGTATACTCATAATAATTGGGCTGAACTTTGCGTACTTTTCGGTATTTGATTCTTTTCATATCGATTTGTTTCTATAAATATAGGAGTTTTTTAAAATCCATTCTATTTTTACAAAAAGTTTAATTCATGAAGATACTTATTAAGAATATTAAGGAATTGCTGCAGGTAAGAGAGGATGGAATTGAAAAAGTCTCAGGAAAAGACATGGCCGTGCTGCCTTCTTTAAAAAATGCTTTTCTTTTAATTGAAAACAACGTTATAGCTGATTATGGTTCTATGGAAAACTGCCCGGATGTTATTGGCGCAAATACTATAGATGCTACAGGCAAAACGGTTTTACCTGCCTGGTGCGACAGCCATACCCATATTGTATATGCCGGAAACCGCGAACAGGAATTTGTAGACCGCATTAACGGACTTAGCTATGAAGAAATAGCTTCCCGTGGCGGAGGTATACTTAACTCGGCAAAAAAGCTTAATGAAACTTCAGAAGAAGACCTTTACCTGCAATCCCGCAACCGCCTTGAAGAGGTTATGCAGCAGGGAACAGGAGCAGTAGAAATTAAATCGGGGTACGGTTTAACTGTAGACGGTGAACTTAAAATGCTTAGGGTTATAAAACGACTTAGGGAGGAATATCCTATTGCCATAAAGGCCACTTTTTTAGGCGCACATGCCTTCCCTACAGAATATAAGGAAAACCACAGTGCCTATATAGACCTTATAATAAACGAAATGCTACCTAAAATAGCTGAGGAGAAACTGGCCGATTATATTGATGCTTTTCTTGAAACGGGGTATTTCTCGGTAGAAGAAACCGAACGCATTATGGAAGCCGGTAAAAAATACGGACTTCAGGCTAAAATTCACGTTAACCAGTTTACCTCCATTAAAGGTATTGAAGCCTGTGTTAAATATGATGCACTAAGTGTAGACCATCTTGAAATTGTAACAGATGAGGATATTGAAGCATTAAAAGGCACTAAAACGATGCCTGTTGCTTTACCTACATGCTCATTTTTTATAAGCATTCCGTATACTCCTGCACGCAAAATGATGGAAGCCGGATTGCCCCTTGCCCTTGCTACCGACTTTAACCCTGGCACTACCCCATCAGGAAATATGAACCTTGTAGTGGCAACTGCCTGTATAAAAATGAAAATGACTCCGGAAGAAGCTATAAATGCAGCTACCATAAATGGTGCTTATGCTATGGACCTTTCTAAAACACACGGTAGTATTACAAAAGGAAAAATAGCTAACCTTATAATTACTAAACCACTTACCTCCTATTATCAATTGCCTTATGCTTTTGGCAGTAACCTTATTGATTCAGTTATTATAGAAGGACAAATGATTTAATCATTGTATATAAAAAGAAAAAGGAGCCAATTGGCTCCTTTTTTATTACAGATATTGTTTTCTGTTATTTCAAAGTAAATGTAGCATTAGCCACAAGTTGATCTTTATCAAAAAGATTTACGTGGTAAAGACCTTTTTCAAAGTTATCTCCTGAAAGGATCTCGCTTACTAAGATAGATTTGTTTTCATAGATAGCATTAGTGATAA
The DNA here is from genome assembly GCF_008000935.1 of Flavobacterium alkalisoli. Lineage (NCBI taxonomy): Bacteria > Pseudomonadati > Bacteroidota > Flavobacteriia > Flavobacteriales > Flavobacteriaceae > Flavobacterium > Flavobacterium alkalisoli. The sequence goes on along the minus strand of NZ_CP042831.1, from coordinate 2,800,312 downwards.
AGCTGTAAGTAAGCGTATAGTCACCAAATGTTTCAGTTTGTTTTTCACCAAGAACATTGTTTTTACTGTCTATAATCTGTACATAGAACATTCTGTTACCTGTTTGAGCCACTTCGTTAGCTGCAATGGTAAAAGTTATTTTAAGTTTGTCTACACGTCTTGCTTTATCAGTAGCAACAAGTTTACCTGAACTTTTCTCTTTAAACGCCTCAGCTTTAAGGTTAACGATAGAAAGCTTAGAAGCTTTTTCTACAGTTTTGCTAAGTTTTTCGTTTTGAGAAACAAGAGTGTCATTGTATTTTCTTGTATCATCAAGAACTACAATAGTACTGTCACGCTCCATAGTAAGTGACTGGTTTTCTTCTGTCAGCCTTTTGTTCTCAGCAATAAGGTTATCCATTTCACGCTTCAATCTAAAATAATCGTTTTTGTATTTCTGTAAAGAAGCATTATCGCCTTTAGACTTTTTAAGCTGGGCAATTAAATCATCGATGTTTGCTTTCGCTGTCTCAATCTGCGCTTTAATGTCTGAATTCTCAGCCACGACATTTTCATATCTGGCTTTTTCAGCCTCAAGATCAGCAATAAGACCATCTTTTTCCGAAATGTACTGTTTCTCAGTAGCCTCATTATCTGTACTCATTTTGTACATGTACGCAAGGCTGCCTACTAGTAGTATGGATAGTACTACTATAATCGCTTTTAAACTAGAATTACTTTTTTGTTGTTCCATTATTTATTAAATTGTTTTTGCCAAATTTATACATATTTTAATTCTATGGTTGCTTTTTAACGAAATTTTATAGGAAAATAGTATTTTTGAATCGCATAATAATCGTATGGAAAATATAGTAAAGTTCACAGAAACAGACTTATCTAAATATACTTCGCACAGAAGCGGAGAAATAAAATTTGGTGAGAGAATACTTACCATCCCAAAAGAGGAGAAAACTTTTGAATACCTGAAATCGGCAGAGGCAGACTTTGTGCTTTTAGGTGTTCCTGAGGATCTTGGAGTAAGGGCAAATTTTGGAAGGCCCGGTGCAGATACAGCCTGGGAAACTGCCATAAAAGCAATAGTTAACCTTCAGCATAATAAGTTTTGCAAAGGTAACCGTTTGCTTATTTTAGGGCATATTGACGTTTCGGGTATCATGAAAGAAGCCGAAGCACTCGATGTAACCGTTAAGGAAGACAGAAAACAACTTTCGCTACTTGTAGAAAAAGTTGACAAGGAGGTGTCTCATATTGTAGCAAAAATTATTTCTGCAGGAAAAACACCTATTATAATAGGTGGCGGACATAACAATGCTTATGGTAATATTAAAGGTGCTGCACTGGCAAAAGGAAAACCTGTTAATGCCATTAACTTTGATGCCCATACCGATTTCCGTCAGCTTGAAGGACGACACAGCGGAAACGGATTCTCCTATGCAATGGAAGAAGGTTTCCTTAAAAAGTATTTTATTTTCGGGCTACACGAAAACTACGCCTCTAAAGGTGTAATGGAAAATATTAAAAAACTTAGCGAACGTATACGTTATAATACCTACGAGCAAATCGCCATAAGAAAGGAAAGAAGCTTTAGTGATGAAATGGCACATGCTTTAGGATATATAGAAGATGAGTATTTTGGTATAGAAATAGACCTTGACTCCCTGCCTAACGTAGCCAGCAGCGCCATGACACCAAGCGGTTTTAGTATTGAGAAAGTAAGGCAGTTTATTCATTACTTCGGGAAAAATAAAAATACTGCTTACCTGCACCTTTGTGAAGGAGCGCCGGCTCTGGACAACGACAAGAACAGCCATCTTACCGGTAAGCTTATAGCCTATCTTGTAACCGATTTTATTAAAGCAAAAGGCGGAGAATAACGCTAATTTATTTTAACGTACCTTTGCAACCTGCCTGGTTAACTAAACCGGGCATAATGTGTTTATGATGAAATTTGAAGATCTTAATTTACTTAAGAACATACAGCAGGCCCTTGCAGATGAAGGGTATGAAAATCCTACTCCAATACAGGAGCAGGCTATTCCGGTTATTCTGGAAGAGAACGACCTTGTGGGCTGCGCACAAACCGGTACAGGTAAAACTGCAGCATTTGCTATCCCTATGCTTAATATATTACACCGCATAGTAGGCTCGGCAAAAAAGAGAAAACTTATCAGGGCACTTGTTGTGACCCCTACCCGCGAACTTGCATTACAGGTTGGTGAAAGCTTCGATACTTACGGTAAATACACAAACATACGTCAGGTAACTATTTTTGGCGGGGTTAATCAGACTCCGCAAGTAGATCAGCTTAAAAAAGGGGTTGATATACTTATCGCTACTCCTGGAAGGCTTTTAGACCTTCACAAACAAGGATTTGTAGATTTAGACCATCTGCACTTTTTAGTACTTGACGAAGCCGACCAGATGCTGGACATGGGCTTTATTAATGATGTAAAGAAGATTATTAAGCTTACACCCGATAACAGGCAAACATTACTGTTCTCGGCTACTATGCCTTTGCCTATTCGCGAACTGGCAGATACTTTCTTAACGAACCCTAAGTATGTTTCGGTAACACCTATATCATCAACTGCCGAAAAGGTAAAACAGCAGCTGTATCTTGTAGACAAAGCCGATAAACGTAAGCTGTTGTATCATCTTATCCGTAATGAAAACCTTAAGAATGTACTGGTATTTACACGTACCAAACACGGCGCGGATAACGTAGTGAAAGCACTAAAGAAAAACGGTGTTGAAGCAGGCGCCATACATGGTGACAAGTCACAAAGTGCAAGACAGCGCATGCTGGATGCCTTTAAAAACAAAGAGATATCGGTACTGGTGGCTACAGATATTGCTGCAAGGGGTATTGATATAGAAAGTCTTCCTTATGTTGTAAACTTTGACCTGCCTAACATTCCTGAAACCTATGTACACCGTATTGGGCGTACAGGACGTGCGGGTAACTCAGGACTGGCAATATCTTTTTGCGGACGTGATGAGCTTCCTTACCTTAAGGATATAGAAAAGCTTATCCGTATGAAGCTTAAGGTTATGGAAGAACACCCTTATCCGTTTGCTGAACAGGATAAAGAAAACAAACCCGAAGGACAAAAACCTGATTTAAGGAATAAAAATAAGAATGCCCGAAGCGGCAAATCAAAGCCGGGAGGAAAATCTAACTCAAGAAAATCTGAGGCTTCAAAGAAAAAGAAAAAACGCTGGTATTAACCAGCGTTTTTTTTATTTACATTTGAGATACTAATCACCTGAAAATATGACCACAAGATTTGCCACACAAGAAGATGTCAGGGTTGTTTACGGGTTTATAAACGAGCTCGAAAACACAGTATTTGATTATGATACTTTTGAAAAGTATTACTTTGAAAATCTTGAAAACAAAAACAATATCTATCTGGTAGCTACAGATACCGTTAAAAATGTAATTGGCTTTTGCAGCTCTCATGGGCAAATACTGCTACACCATCAATGTATGGTTTTTGAGATTCAGGAATTGTTTATAGCTACCGACTATCGTGATAAAAAAGTAGGTCGTTTTCTTTTACAGGCACTGGAAGATATATTAAAACAACAGGGACACGAACTGCTTGAGGTAACCTCTAATAAAAGAAGAACAGAGGCACATCGTTTTTATATTAACAACGGTTTTGCCGAAAGCCATTTTAAATTTACCAAAAAGCTTGGCTAGTCTGTAATTTTAATTTTTTAACACGGGATAATTGCAGTAATATAGTAAATTTGACTACCAACTATAAAAAAATTACTGTTATGAAACCCACATACCATTATGCTACGGTATTAAAAGCTATTGAAGAATTAAGACAAAAAGGATTTACCGAAGATTTTAACCTGCATGAAAACTGTCTGATTTGCAGTACCGGTAAATTTGAAGCTGAGGATTTTGAAATTTCCCATATTTATTACTACGAAGGTGAGAGTAATCCTGATGATGAGGCTACTGTTTATGGTATAGAATCCAAAAGCGGTACAAAAGGGATTTTGGTAACCGGAGACGAACAGGATATAGACCCTATGTCTCAAAGAATAGTAGATAAACTTTTGGTAAGCCGCAAACGTGACTAACCTATGAGAGCTTACTGGAGTTTTTTTTTCAGGGTAAACCTGTTTAACGTTATTGCCAGTGCTATTGCATCGTTCAATATGTTTATATGGTTTCCTGTGTTGCTGTGCACTTTTGGCCTGGCAGTAGGCTTTTATGCCTTTCACTATTTTTATAAAAACGAACTCTATTTATACCATAACCTGGGGTTTAGCAAACTAAAACTGGGAGTAATGACATTTGCCATAAATGCTGCCATTGCCCTGCCCCTGCTTATTATCATATCATTATTTTGAAACAAAGCCTTTCTGCAACCGGAATAATAAAAACGTTTGGTAATAAAACGGTACTGGATAACGCTTATATGCGTTGTGAAACCGGAGAGATTACAGGTATCTTTGGGCATAATGGCTGTGGCAAGTCAACCCTGCTTAAAGTTATTTTCGGAACTCAAAAAGCCGAAAGTGTTTCTGTAAGTATTGATGGTAAGCACTTCTCCCCTAAAGAAATTATTGCCCAACAAAAAATAGCCTATTTACCTCAGGATTCTTTCCTTCCAAAGAACAAGACAGTTAAGAATGTTATTCCGATGGTTCTTGAAAAAGGAAGTCAACAGGATAAAGTTTTATACCTGCCCGAAATTCATAAACTTGCCGACAGGAAGGTAGGCGAACTTTCTATGGGACAGCTTCGTTATCTTGAGCTTTTATTAATAGCTCATTTGCCACACCCTTTCTTAATGCTAGATGAACCTTTTTCTATGGTGGAGCCTTTGTATAAAGAGAAAATAAAAGAGTTTCTACTAAAACTGAAAAAAGAGAAAGGCATATTAATAACCGATCATTATTATGCTGATGTGCTTGAGGTTAGCGATAAAAACAGGTTACTTAAAAACGGAAAAATAATACCTATTGATAATTCTCAGGAACTGGTAACGCACGGTTACCTGACAAGTGTAAATGTTTAACTATGAAAAAAATTGTTTTAATGGCGTTAGGGCTGTTTGCTTTTAATGCAAAAGCACAGGATGTAAAAGTAATGACCTACAACATCAGACTTGATGTGGCAAGCGATGGTGAAAACCGTTGGGATAACAGAAAAGAATTGCTTGCTAAACAGGTACAGTTTTATGAGCCCGATTTTATGGGGGTTCAGGAAGCGCTACCTAACCAGATGAAATATCTTGGCGAGGCATTAACAGACTATGACTATGTTGGTGTAGGTCGTGATGACGGAAAGGATAAAGGCGAATTTTCGGCAATCTTCTATAACAAGACAAAATACAAAATGTTGGAAAACCATACTTTCTGGCTGTCTGAAACTCCTAATGTACCCTCTAAAGGCTGGGATGCTGCCTATAACCGCGTGTGTACTTACGGACTTTTTGAAAACCATAAGACCAAACAGAAAATTTGGATATTCAACACGCACTTTGACCATGTAGGCAATTTGGCAAGACAAAACAGCGTTAAGCTTATAACCGATAAGATAAAAGAAGTAAATAAGGATGATTTTCCGTTTGTGGTAACAGGTGATTTTAACCTGGAAGAAAATACGGAAAGTATAAAAGCAATGTCGGCAGAACTGAACGACTCTAAAAAGACAGCTCAGTTTGTTTTTGGTCCCGATGGTACTTTTAACGCGTTTGAGTTCCATAAACCCGTAACAACAAGGATAGATTACATATTTACAGCCAAAAAGAAAATGAAAGTTTTAAAATATGCTGTTTTAAGCGACTCTAAAGACTGCAGGTACCCGTCAGACCATTTACCGGTTTATATAGAGCTAAAAGTAAAATAAAACATGAAAAAACTATTATTCATAGGATTTTTGCTTATAATTTCCTGTAAGGAAAGTACTGCTCCTGTGGATAATGATACATATACCATTACCAAAAATCATTGGATGTATGATTCAATTGGAAAATATGATACCATACAACATTCTAGTGAATTATACGGTAGGTGTAATTTTATTATAGACAGTACAAATAGAGCCTATTTCTATACTACTACTCCTATCTATAGCAGCGATTGTTTAGGCTTGGAATTAAATCCAGGAAAGACTCGGTTTATAAACTTGTTCCCGAATGATCTGATAAAGGTTGATGATAAAATAATGGATCATTTCATCGAGCTAAATATAGTTAACGATGATATGGATTATATCACTAAAAAATTCAACACTTTAGCTATAGCTACACCTACAGGCACATTTAATTCACCAATACTAACAAATATACTTACCAAAGTTTCCGTAAGCAAAAACAAACCTGTATGGATTGTTCGCCCGTTAACTCAGGAAGAAAGAATTGTACTCAAACATAAAACTGAAGACCGTACAGGTGCTATATACAATCCTTATTTAGTAGAATGGGACACAACCAAAATTTATTTTGAGAAGCCTTGGCCGATAATACCATAAAACATGAAAAAACTATTATTCATAGGAGTTTTGCTTATAATTTCCTGTAAGGAAAGTAATTCTCCTGTGGATAATGGTACAATGTATTACACTACAGAAGGTTTAAGGATTAAAAGAGAAAATGATTATAAACAGCAACTCAGAGAGTTTCGTGAGAAAGATTCAACCTATACTGAACCTGCATTAGTGCCATATTTTTATGATGACCAATTCTATTCGAATCATAATTTTATAATCGACTCCCTTAACCATATATACTATCATTACTGGCCTGAATCATATATATCCGTTATTTGTGCCACCGGATTGGCTGAAGGGCCTTTTCCTGCACCATATATACAGCTTCAACCTGAGAAAATAATTGATGTAACCGATAATATCGAAGCTTTCTTAAAATCCAGAGTTATGGACTCAATTAAAAATGAAGAGGAAACCTTTATTTTTATCGGTTCACAAAAAGATTCCTTTCAGTCTCCTGCAATAGATAAGCTATTCCTTAATTTCAATCCGGACTATAGAGACCGATTTATTCTTTGCCGCAGGACTACGGAAGAAGAAAATATAGCTTTAGAGTACAAAAAGAGTAATAAACCATATGACCCTGATAAAATTAAATGGGATTCAACCAGAACTGATATTAAATCCATAAAATAAAAAATCCCGATAAAATCGGGATTTTTTATTTATTCAAAAGTAACTTTATCTGTTTTTGTTATTGTTGCTATGCAATAGGGCTGCATAAGGGCCATTGTAACATTTTCACCAGCTTTAGGTTTGGTAGTTTTTACCTTCACAAAAGCGGTCTTGTTTTCAATCTTTACATTATCTATACCTATACTGTATCCTCCACTCGGTTTTTGCCCCATAAATAAGGCTACAACATTATTATTATCAAAATCAACGGTTGGTATACTTTCAATGTTTAGCTCCCTGTATAGTTCATCAAGTCGTTCCTGAGAGGTGATAACCTCATTAAAAGCAGTCTCATGCCCTCCATAACCGCTTTCGGTTAATATTTCGTAATTGTTTGCCATAGCTGATTTTCCAGGTTTACCGTCTTCACCCTTCTTATGAGTTACACAACTCACAAGTAAAAACAGTATTGATAATAATGCTAGTTTTTTCATAGTTCTATTTTTGTTTTAAGGCCTTACGGTATAGTTTCTCATATAAAGGTACAATATTTTGTATATCAAACTCCTGTGCCACTTTAAGAGCGTTGTTTTTAAATTGTAATAACACCTTGTCGTCTTCCAGAATAGAAATTGCTCTTTTAGCCATAGTTTCCACATCCCCTACATTAGCCAGGTAACCTGAGTAACCTTCTCTGTTAACCTCAGGAAGACCTCCTGTATTACTTGATATTACAGGCACACCGTTTGACATGGCTTCCAGTGCGGCTAGACCAAAACTTTCGGTCTCAGATGGTAAAAGGAATAAATCGGTAAAACAAAGTATCTCGTTAATCTCACTACTATTACCAAAGAAGATAACCTTATCGGCAAGGCCCAGTTGGTCACAAAGTTTTTCTGCAGGTTCTTTTTCAGGACCATCCCCTACAAGCATAAGCTTGGCAGGCATAACCTTTTGTATCTCATAAAAAATCTTAATCACATCCGGTATGCGCTTAACCTTACGGAAGTTACTGATGTGTGTAATGATCTTTTGAGTTTCAGTAGCCATCATAGAGCGATGGCATGGCGAGTTCTCCTCTATTTTCTTTTTATCTACTTCTATAAAGTTAGGTATAACTTCTATATCTCGTTTGATATCAAAAAGCTTATAGGTATCATCTTTTAAGGCCTGAGATACCGATGTTACCACATCACTATGGTTAATACTGAAACTTACGGCCGGTTTATAAAAAGGGTGATTACCCACAAGGGTAATATCTGTACCGTGAAGCGTGGTTACCATTGGGATTTTAATTCCCTGCTCCTTAAGCATTTTTTTTGCCATATAACCGGCGTAGGCATGCGGAATGGCATAATGTACATGAAGCAGTTCTATACCGTGCAGTTTAACCATATCTACCAGTTTACTGGAAAGGGCTAACTCATACGGTTGGTAATGAAATAAAGGATATTCCGGAACGTGTACTTCGTGGTAATGTAAATTTGGGTTTAATAAGGCGAGACGCACGGGTTGACTATACGTAATAAAGTGTATTTCGTGACCGCGGCGTGCCAGTTCCAACCCCAGTTCGGTAGCGACAACACCACTACCACCAAAGGTTGGATAACATACTATTGCGATTTTCATAAAAGACTAAATAAGTATAACGAAATTAAATAAAAAAAACGGGCTGCCCCGTTTTTATCCTGAAATTAACGTAATAATTACCTTATAAAAAATTATTTGGCTTTTAGGTTCGATTCATATAAATCAATCCATTGTTGCGGTGTCATTTTCGAAACCAACTCACCAATTAGTTCATACGGAATAGCTTCCGGCTTTTTAAAACGCACACAGCTCTTTCCCATGTCCAGTTTTGTTTTGCTGTGTTTAGGGTATTCGCCTACAAACCAGTCATGAAGCTCCTTATCGGCATAAACACCCATATGATACAGGGCAACAAAATTCTTTTGAGAAGCAATACTTAGAAAAGGCAACGGAGTTTTAGGATCACAATGATAACCCGCAGGATAAGTGCTGTGTGGTATTGACCAACCCAACATACCATATCCTATACCTTCCTGAAAGCCTTTCGGCAGATTACTGTTAATAGTATCACGCAGTTTTTCTATATAGGGCCTTCTCTCTTCCGGTATGGCTTCCATATAGTCTTCGGGAGTATTTACATGGTACTGCATAATTATGTTGATTTAGTAGTTTACTAATTTTGAATAATGGACTCCTGAATAACCTTTTGTATATCCTCCCTTATATTTTCTTTAGAGAGTTTATTTTCGGTAGCTTCAGGATATGTCCTGTTAGACAGGAATACATATACTACGCCCGTTGCAGGGTCTGCCCATGCCATGGTGCCTGTAAAGCCTGTATGTCCAAAACTCGATTTGGAAACACAGTCACAAGTTGGGCCCGGATTTTCAATCTGAGGTTTGTCTAAACCAAGCCCTCTCCTGTTTCCGTCTTCACAACCGTAGCAGGTATTAAAGGTATCAAAAGTTTGCTGAGTAAAAAACCTGTGTCCGCCATATTCTCCTCCGTTAAGGTACATCTGCATAATTTTGGCCACATCCATACTGTTAGAGAAAAGCCCTGCATGACCTGCTACACCATCTTCCATTGCCGCAGCCATATCATGCACATATCCCTGTATTACCTGATAACGGAAATAGTTATCTATCTCTGTAGGCGGAATGATACTCATATCCCATTTGCGTAACGGGTTGTAAGTAGTATGTGCAGCACCAAGCGGTTTGTAAAACTCTTCGTCACTTAAAACATCAAGTGGTTTGCCTTTTACCCTTTCAAGGTATTCCTTAAGAAGGATAAAGGTAAAGTCGCTGTAGCGGTACTGTTTTTTAGGCAACAGCTTGCTGTCTGCAATTCGTTTTACAATCGTATCAGGATAATCCTTTCTCAGATAAAGCATTTCTGCCACCTGAAGCGGAAACTCCGGTTCATAATGGTCTCTGTAATATTTTTCAGAAGGGTGCTGGGTACTGTCAAGCGTTGCTACATAAAACGGCATCCACGGCTGGAAACGCGCCTGATGCAATAGCATATCCTTAAGTATAATATCTTTCTTATCGGTATTTTTGAATTCGCTAAGCATGCTGCCTAACTTCGTATCCATTTTTAGCTTACCATGCTCATACATCTGCATAACATGTGGTAATGTGGATAATACTTTAGTAAGCGAAGCAACATCATAAATATCAGAATTAGTTACAGGCGTTTCCTTCTCATAAGTATGATAACCAAACGACTTTTGGTATACTACTTTACCGTTTCTTGCCACAAGCACCTGCATACCCGGTGTCATTTTACCATCTATGGCTTTTTGTGCCAGAAGGTCTATTTGTGTTAGCTTGGCAGCATCCATACCGGCATTGCCCGGTGTAGTAAATGCCAGCCTTCCTGTAGTTTCGGTTTCAATACCTGTATTTACCGTAAACGAATTGTTTATAGATACAGGCAGTTTTCCTTTAGAGCCTATTGCCCCAAAAATAACCTCTGCCGCAACTGTCGAGGCAATTGCATTGTTTTGGTAGGCCAATACAACACTTTTTATATTGGTAAAGTCCTTAATCTGCATAAGCGCATAAGGTTTAACAAAAGCAGCTAGTATAACAGGTTTTACTTTAGCAATAGCTGATATCCACTCCAGTTCGGCATCTGTAAAATTATGGTTCTTCCAGGCACCATCTGCCTTATGGAAACCGATAATAACCTTGGTAAAATCCTTAAGCTTTTCTTTGTATAACGGAAGTGTTTGTTCCTCCAATACTGTAACATCGGCATAAGACTGTAGCTTCTCTACAAAGTCAGTATTATCAGCATCACCCATTTTTATGTAGGCAATTTTCTCATTAACCAGACTACGGATAGGCAATACTGTATTGTCGTTCTTTATAACCGTAACCGCATTTTCATACAGCTTGTAATTAAGGTCGTCATAGATGTATTCGTTAAGATCTGAATACAGATGGGTAAGATCAATAGATTTGTATTTATTAAGCCCTGCCCTGTATTTATAAGCCAGTATCTTTTTTACCGAGTAAGCCAAACGCTCTTCGGTAAGTACGTTTTGTGCGTAAGCTTCTTTAAATTTTTCGATAGCCACAGGAACATTCTCTGCAAAAAGCAAAACATCGTTTCCTGCCAAAAATGCCTCAAGGTCTATCTCTCCCGGTTGCATATAGTTACTGGCACCTTTCATGTTTAGCGCATCAGTAAAAATAAGTCCGTCATACCCCATTTCTCCCTTAACAATATTGGTCACAACATTATAGGAAAGTGATGTAGGATAATTTTCGGTAGGTTCTATACTGGGCACGTTAAGGTGTGCCACCATTATACTGGCAAGCCCTTCATTAAATAGTCTTTTATACGGATAGAACTCTAAATCTTCCAGTCGTTGTGTAGTAAACGGAAGGTATGGTAATGAGTAATGCGAATCGGTAGCTGTGTCACCATGTCCAGGAAAATGTTTACCTGTAGCATACACACCCTGACTCTGTAGCCCTTTCATTAAAGCAAGTGCCCTTTCGGTTACGTTTACTTTATCTTCTCCAAAGGAGCGGTTACCGATAATAGGGTTTTTAGGGTTTACATTTACATCCAGAACAGGGGCAAAATTAAATTGTATGCCCATTCTTTTAGACTGCATGGCCATCTGCTCGCCCATAGTTTCTATAAGATGTAAATCTTGTATAGCTCCAAGCGTCATGTTCCAAGGGTAACGATAGGTAGAGTCTAAACGCATGCTAAGCCCCCACTCACCATCTATACCAATAAACATAGGCGTTTTTGCCACTGCCTGATAACGGTTTGTTAGCTTAGCCTGTCTTACAGGGCCTCCCTGAAAGAATATCAGCCCCCCTACTTTATAATCCCTTACAAGCTTATCTACTTCCTGTACATGCGCAGCATCTTTATTAGAGTATGCTGCTACCATAAACAGTTGCCCTACCCTTTCCTCAAAGCTTAATGAATTATAAATACTATCGGTCCATTTACGTTCGTCCGGAGTTTTATAATTATTAAAAGATGCCTGTTGTGCAAAGGCACACTGCACTAAAAGAAGAAAGAATATCGCGTATAACCTCATTAAATCTCTTGTTTTTTTAAATAATAAAATCATCACTATACAGGCGTAGAATGATGATCTTACATATTATTATTCAGCCTCTTTTTAAAAGAAGCGGCTATGCCAGCTCTCACCTGCAGGTACTTCCCAATAATCCTGCCATTCTCCTATTGTATTAACAAGATTATTAAAAACTACCGTATTTGCAGAAACGGCTTTTTCTTTTGCCATTTTCCTGAACTCAATAAGCGTTTTGTGTGCAATATGCTCACCATTCTTAAAGGTTACATTCATTTTATCAAGCAGGTCTACATTATATTTCTTTTCCAGCTCCTGAATAAAATGCACCGATGCATCTATAGAGCAGCCTGTAGCCGACTGGGTATCCTGGTTAACGGCCAGTATAATAAACCTGTTGTATTTAATCTGATAAGAAGCCTCAAGGCCTGTGCCGTGAGCTGCCCAGTTTCCAACAAAGTCTTTAAGGGCTTCATCTATTTCGGAAATCTCTTCATCAGAGAATTTCCTGTTTGACTGATAAATCCATACTCTGGATTCTTCAGGCAATGTATCAAAGGGAACGTACATAATTAATTTTTATAAATCCTTAGCGTTGGCAATAAGTTCTGCCACATCCATTACTTTAACGTCCGCTTCCCTGTTCTTAGCTTTAACACCGTCTGTTAGCATGGTATTACAAAACGGACAACCTGCCGCAATAATCTCCGGCTGTGTTTCAAGGGCATCTTCTGTCCTTTCAACGTTTACGTCCTTATTTCCCGCTTCCGGTTCTTTAAACATCTGCGCGCCTCCGGCACCACAGCAAAGTCCGTTTCTGCGGGAACGTTTCATTTCCACTAACTCGGCATCCAGCTTTTCAATCAGATCACGCGGAGCTTCATATACATAATTAGCCCTGCCCAGGTAGCACGGGTCATGAAAAGTAATTTTCTTACCCTTAAACTGGCCTCCCTCAATTGTTAACCTTCCGTCATCTAATAATGACTTAAGGAACTCTGTATGGTGAACCACTTCATATTTACCTCCTAAACCAGGATATTCATTCTTTATGGTATTAAAACAGTGCGGGCATGCAGTAACAATTTTCTTAACCTCATATCCGTTAAGAACCTCAATGTTCATCATTGCCTGCATTTGGAATAAAAACTCGTTACCGGCCCTTTTTGCGGGGTCTCCGGTACAGCTTTCTTCTGTACCTAATACTGCAAACGAAACATTTGCCTGATTAAGTATTTTTACAAATGCTTTTGTGATTTTCTTTGCTCTGTCGTCAAAACTGCCCGAACATCCTACCCAAAATAATACTTCAGGCTGTTTGCCCTGTGCCAGCATTTCGGCCATTGTAGGCACTGTTAAATTTTCCTGACTCATAATATCTTTATTCGTGTTTACCATCGTCAAAAACCTGGATGGTAACTTCTTTATCTATTAAATCTGTAAATTTTCCTCTGTAACGTGTAGCCTTAACAAGGTGGTTGTCTATCCAGTGATAGTTACCCCCTCTTGGTTTGCCCATAAGCATACCATGGTATTTAAAGCCATGCTTTTTAAGCCATTCTTCCGTTACGGCACGGTGCTCTTCTGTACGTGAAGTAAAGAAGAAGATAACATGCCCTTCATCAAACCATCTGTTAAGCGTAGCCAATGCATCAGGGTATACCTCTGCAGTAGCCATCCTTTCTGGTTCTTCGTTAGGGATGTCGTCACAAATAGTACCGTCTATGTCTATAAGGTAGTTTTTTATTCCCGGAGGAAGTACCGGACTCAAATGTTCACCATTTACAGTAAGTGGTAATAAATTTTTATCTATATCCTCTTTTTTCATTATGCTTCGTCTTTCCAGTTTAACCTATCCATCTGACTGTACTGCCACGGAGCACCGTTGTTCTCAACATTAGTCATCATATTGTTAAGCTCAGTAGGTGCGGCACTCTGCTCCATTACAAGATACCTTCTCATATCCATAATGATAGAAAGAGGGTCTATGTTTACAGGGCAGGCTTCCACACAGCCGTTACAGCTAGTACATGCCCATAGCTCTTCGGGAGTGATGTAGTCGTTAAGTAATGATTTACCATCATCTACAAACACACCTTTATTTGCATCTATGTTTTTACCCACTTCTTCAAGTCTGTCGCGGGTATCCATCATAATCTTTCTAGGGGAAAGTTTTTTACCTGTAAGGTTAGCAGGGCATGACGATGTACATCTTCCACATTCTGTACAGGTATAAGCATTCATTAACTGAACCCAGTTAAGATCCTGAACATCACTGGCACCAAACTTAGCAGGTACTTCTGCAGCATCAGCAGCCGGTGCAGCAAACGGATCGGCATTTGGATCCATCATCAGCTTAACCTCGTTTGTAACCGACTCAAGGTTATCAAACTGCCCTTTAGGCTTAAGGTTCGCATAATAAGTATTAGGAAATGCCAATAGTATGTGTAAATGTTTAGAGAAATACAGGTAATTCATAAATATAAGTATACCTATAATATGCATCCACCATGCAGCACGCTCTATAATCATTACCGTGCCTTCGTTCATACCGTTAAACAATGGTTCTATGAACTGAGATACAGGGAAAGATCCTGCTTTTACAAAATGCTCTGCACCTGCCATCTGTAAATGGTAGTCGGCAGCATTCATAGTAAGGAACAGTAACATTAATACTGTTTCAAAATAAAGGATAATATTAGCATCGCTCTTAGGCCATCCTTTAAGGTCGCCATGAGCAAAACGCCATAACCTTATAATATTTCTTCTTATATAGAAAATAGCAACCGAAACTATAACACCAAGCGCTAAAACCTCAAACGAACCTATAAGTACGTTATAGAAGCCTCCCATAAAAGAGAAAAGCCTGTGTGTACCAAAAATACCATCTATAATAATTTCTAAAAGTTCTATGTTGATAACAACAAAACCTACATATACTATAATGTGCAGTATACCAGCAACAGGCCTTCTTACCATTTTAGACTGACCTAAAGCTATCCTGGTCATATTAGCCCAACGTTCTTTAGGATTATCATTGCGGTCTATATCCCTGCCCAGTTTAATATTCCTTATCAGCTTTTTAATATTAAGCGCAAAATATCCAAAACCTGCGGCAAGTATAATTACAAAAAGTATATTGTCTATGTAGCTCATGTTATAGGAGGTGATTAGTTCCTTTTAAATACTATTACTTAGTTACTTTTTTTCTTCTACGTAAGGTGTTCCTTTTTTACCGAAAACCGAGAAATGTACATAACGTTTCGGGTTATTCTTAAAGTCGGCAAGCAGTTCTTTAAGTTCGTTAGAAGCATCTGTAAGGTTGTTATACATCGCTTCATCTTTCATTAGTTTACCAAGAGTTCCTTTGCCCTGTTGTACGTCTCCCAGTATCTGGTCTACGCTGGCAAGTGAGTTTTCAAGCTTTCTTACTGTCTCGGCAAGGTTAACCTTATTAAGTGAATCTGAAATCTGTGCAAAATTTCCTGATGCGGTTTCTAAATTGGTAAGTGTACCGTCTATCTTAGACTTGTTTGAAGCAAGTATACCGTTTAACGAATGAGAAGCCTGGTTAAACTGACTCATTGTTTCTTTCATATCTGCTATGGCCTGTCTCAGGTTTTGCTGAGTTTTCATATCCATAACATTATTAATACTTCTTAAAAGGCTGTCTGCACTTACAACAGTTGATTCCACTTTATTCTTTAATGGCGCCAGTTGTTGTGCAACCATATCTACAGTTCCCGGTTTAGAGCCTGCAGTAAGAACTTCTCCGTTTTCGGCAGCTACAGGATTTTTCATATCCGGTATAATTTCAATTTGTTTACCCCCAAGTAAATCCGGAGAATATAAAGTTGCCAAACTTGTTTTTGAAATAGGAAAATCGGTATCAACCTGCATTTCAACACGTAGCTTTCCGCTCTGCATATCAACAAAGCTTATCTCTGTAACCTGCCCTATTACAAGACCGTTTATAGTTACAGGAGCAGAATGTGAAAGGCCTTCCACATTATCATAAACTACGTAAAATGTTTTGTAAGAATTAAACAAATCCTTACCTCTTAAAAACATATAGCCCCATATAAATACTAAAATAGCACCTATAACCAAAATGGCTGTTTTAACTTCTCTTGTTACTTTCAAAATTGATTATTTTAATAAAAACAAATGTAGGACAAATAAATAATTTTATTGTGAATATTATTTTAAAGGTTTACTTACCCTTTAAAGCTTCATTTACAGAAATTTTCTTACCATTTTTAAATGCTACTACAAACGCATCCCTGTATCCCTTGGCCTTCGCCTCCGATAAAAGGTTTTGTGCCTCGTTATAATCAGACACTTCTCCGTAGTAATATTTAACAACCTTACCGTCTTTTTCTTTACTTATATTATTAAGTCCTTTAAAATTAGAAGGGGTTGTGGCAAGATCACTGCTTCCGGCAGCAATCTGTACTTTAAATACAGCTCCGTTTTTAGCTGTTTGTGCAACAGGAGCCTCTTTTTGAGTTTCCTTAGGAGTTTCAGTTTTTGGAGTGGTAGTTTCCGCAGGTTTTACATAGCCGCTTATAGAACTAAGTGGTGTAAAGTTTTCTTTTTTAAACTCTATAATACCTTTGGCAACTGCTTCGGCAAGTTCGCTTTTACCTTTTTCTGAGTTTAGGTACTCCCCTTCATTCTTATAAGAAAGGAAACCAAGTTCTATAAGTATACCCGGCATGGCTACACCATGTAGTACCCAAAAAGGCGCATCTTTAACACCTCTGTCGTTTCTTTTTAAATCTTTTGCAAGTCCGTGCTGAACTTTTACTGCCGCAGCAAAACTCTCCCCTCTGTATTCTTCCTGCATAAGCTGGAATTTTAGTAAGCTTTCCGGTTTGTTAGGATCAAAACCTGCATAACTGGTCTTATCGTCTTCCAGTTCCCACACGGCATTCTCCATTTTTGCAACCTCAAGGTTAGATGAATTTTTGGTTAAACCCATTATAAAGGTCTCAGCCCCGTGTGCAGTTTTCTTGGTTTCTGCATTACAGTGTATAGACACAAAAAGATTGGCATCTGCCTTGTTGGCAATTTTAGGCCTTTCTTTAAGCTCAATAAAAACGTCTGTCTTTCTTGTATATATTACCTGAATATCACTCTCCTTTTCAAGTATCTTACCTACTCTAAGGGTAACATCCAGCGCTATGTTCTTCTCTATAAAACCATTATACATAGCTCCGTAATCCTTACCGCCGTGCCCGGCATCAAGAACTACTTTGAATTTCCCGTTGTCCTGGCCAAACGATACCGTAAAAACCATTAAGAACAGTAATAACCCCAGCTTTTTTTTCGTATTCCCTTTCATTATCATCTTGTTATTGTTCAGCTTATGTTTATAATAAGATTTAGCAATTATTTTTGGCAAAATTATTGTATGTTTGACACTTCAAAAAATAAGCCATATTTTTACAAAAATAGCATTAAAACCGTTGCGCACAAACTTATTTCATATCGTTTTATCAGCAATTTTCCTAACAACGGGAATTTGTAAAATGTCAGCTCAGGAAACTCCAAAAAGCGGAGAATTCAGAAAGGCTGAAAATAAGGAAATTAGCGAACCGGAAATTCCGGATACTACAAAAATTGTTATTCCTGAACAGCCTAAAGCTTTAAAAAACGATACCAATAAAAAAAGAAGCGGTATTGATGCTCCCGTAAAAAGAACTGCCAAAGGCTATGAAAGCTATGATGTAAGAACCAATAAGGCTACCCTTTATGATGAGGCAGAGGTTTATTATAAGGATATCGAGCTAAAAGCGGGAATTATTGTATTTGACGAGACCAAAAACGAAGTTTTTGCAGGAAGAATTAAAGACTCTTTAGGCAATTACACCCAATACCCCTACTTTAAACAGGGAACTCAGGTCGTAGAAGCCGACTCTATTCACTTTAATTCCAAAACCCAAAAAGCAAGGGTATGGAATTCCAGAAGTAATCAGGGTGAATTTTGGGTTTATGGCGAAGTGAGTAAAAAAGAGAATGACTCGGTAATATTTATAAAGAACGCCAGATTTACCACTTCAAAAGATACAGAACATCCTGAATATTATTTCCAAACCAGAAAGATAAAATTTGTTCCGGGGAAGAAAGTTGTTGTAGGGCCTACCAATATGGTAATATCTGATGTACCAACACCTATCGGACTTCCGTTTGCCTTTTTCCCTATGACAGAAAAAGCAACGTCAGGTTTTATAATGCCTACTTTTGGTGATAATCAAAATCAGGGATATTTTCTTCAAAACGGAGGGTACTACTTTGCCCTTAGTGATTATTATGACCTCGCCGTTACCGGAGACTATTATACCAATGGTAGCTACGGTTTAAGGGCCGAATCGCAATATGCCAAGCGATACAAGTACAGGGGTAATGTAAACTTACGTTTTGAAAATATTATTCAAAGTGAACGTGGTTTTCCCGATTACACCAAATCAAGACAATATAACATTCAGTGGTCGCACAGTCAGGATGCAAAAGCAAGTCCTAACTCAAGGTTTTCTGCCAGTGTTAACTTAGGTAGTAGCCAGTACTTCAGGCAGTCGTTAAATACAATAAACGTAGGTTCGAGCCTTAACAACACCTTAAGTTCGTCTATCAGTTACTCAAAAACATTTCAAACCGTACCGCAGGTAAACTTCTCGCTAACGGCAAGGCACTCACAAAATACGAATACCGAGAGTATTACAATGAGCCTACCTACCCTGCAGGCCAGTGTTGACAGGATTTTCCCGTTTGCTAAAGAGGACGAGCCTAAAAAAGGTTTTATAAAAAACATAAACCTTCAATATAGCGTAAGAGGAGAAAACAGTTTCCAGACAACCGATTCGCTTTTCTTTAAGCCCGAAATGTTTAGGGATGCAAAAACAGGTTTACAACACTCAATACCGCTTAGTACAAACTTTAAGGTGTTTAAATACTTCAGTGTCTCTGCCAGTACAAACTATCAGGAAACATGGGTGTTTAACACTATCGAAAAGAAATACAACACTACTACAGGAGAAGTTGACACACGCGATCTAAAAGGATTTGACTCTTTTAGAACCTACAACTTTTCTTCAAGTATAGGTACTACCATTTACGGTACATTTAACTTTGGTGAGGATAAAAAATTCCAGGCACTTCGCCATGTAATGCGTCCTTCGGTATCATACAGTTATACCCCTGCTTTCGACCAGTATTATGATCAATACCAACTTGATGCCAGTGGAGAGAATTATGTAGACTATACCCGTTTTCAGGGTGGTTTATTTGGCGCTCCAAGCCAAAACTTTGCTAATAGTGTAGGTCTTGGTTTAAATAATACTTTTGAAGCTAAGATGCGTAATGATGACGAATCATCAGACGAACCTAAAAAAGTAATGCTTCTTAACAACCTGAACTTTACCACAAGCTACAATATTGCTGCCGATTCACTGGCATGGGCTCCGTTAAGGGTAACAGGGGGTACTACACTTTTCAAACAGAAGCTTAACCTTAACTTTGGTGCTACGCTAGACCCTTATGCAATTGATAACGGTGGCAGAAGGATTGATGTTTACAATATAGATAACGGCGGTAGCCTTTTCAGGCTTACAAGTGCTAACGTAACTATGGGTTACTCTATAAGCAGTACAGACGGACAGGCCGGAGCCGGTAAAAATAAAGATGAGCAAACTGCCAGAAACGGTGGCCGTGATGACGATTTGTTTGGTACAGGTGTAGATATGAGCGACCAACGCCAAAGTATGTTTAATGACGACGATGAGGAAAAGAGCGATAAAAGCGGCGGCACTTTCTATAACTCAACATTCCCTTGGAATTTCAGGCTGGCATGGTCTGTAACCTATAACAACAGTAACAGGCAAAGCGAAATTACCAATAACTCCCTAATGGTATCGGGTAACGTTGATATTACCCCTCGCTGGAAGGTTGGTATCTCTACCGGTTACGATTTTGTAAACAAAGGGGTTACTTTTACACAGTTACGTTTTGAACGCGACCTTTTAAGCTGGCGTATGGACTTTAACTGGGTACCTAACGGCTACAATAAGTATTGGGGCTTCTTTATCGGTATCAAATCTTCTATACTAAGCGATATCAAGTGGGATAAACGTCAGGTTCCGGACAGGAGAATAGGAAACTAATCACAATGGAAAAGGTTGTTTCCAAAAAAAGCTTTTTAAAATATTACGGGCACTTAAGCTACCTGCTTATTTTTTCGATAACGATATTCAGTTTCATTATAATTATCTATCTCGAAGATAAAAGCAAACAGCTTAATATTCATATAATGCCTGTTTTAGGTTTCTTATTTCTTTTTTTCTCTCTTTGGCTCGCGTTTAAATATGCGCAAACTGCCTATAAAATAAAGATTACAAGGCAAACCATAAGTTTTAACTCAAAAACATACCTTATCACAGATATAGAAAAGCTGAAACTTACAGGCACACAAGATTACCCAGTTTTTGGATATGGTAATAAGGAAGGCGCAGCTATTTATTTTAAAGATAATACAGTAAAGTATATCTATGATGATATGTACAGCAATACTGCTGAGCTTAAAAAATTCCTGCTTTCTGTAACTAATCCTAATAACATAGAGCCGGTAAAAAAGAAAATCATAAATACTAACTATAACATCGGTAGTGTTAGCTTTAAAAACTTTTTTATTTTTAGCGTTAGGGGTGGTTTCTTCAGCCTTTTATTAGTAATGCTTTTAATAGGTTTAATACAGCCTAACCCTATTTTTAATATTGTATCTTATATACTGTTTTCTGTGCTCGTAGTGGCATTACATATACCCTTGTTTTATTATTTTGAGATTAGTGATAATAGACTGATTGTAAAAAATCATATTTTATTTACTCGTAAAAGAACCTACTATTTAGATGAGATAAGTAAAATTTCATTTGAACATACTTATGGACTTCCGGATGCTTTACGAATTGTTACTAAAGATTATAAAAGCAAAAAATACTTTGCCGCAAGTTTATATGACAGCACGTGGGCTTCGCTTAAAGAGACTTTAAAGGAGCTAAACATCAATGTAGAAAATTAGAATGGAGAGAATGCGGTCTAACAGACATCCTTTAAAATTTTATTTTGTATTATTTATAGTAGTGGCTGTGATATTGCTGTTTGCTTCATTTCTATTAGACACATATTTAAAAAAGAAAAGAGGCAAACAATATTACTTTCCTTTTTTTAGCAATACTTGTTGTTTCTTTAGGTTTGCTTTTAGTGTATAAAATATTTATAAAACCTGCCCTACTGTAAAAATTACCGAATCTGATATCTATATAAATAAAGTTTCTTATAAACTGTCTTATATAAAAAGTATAAAATTTGCCGATAAGCACTTTCATCCTTTGTTTAGAGATTATTTAGAAGGAGCTAAAATTGTTTTTAAGAACAACAGAGCTGTCTGCATTTATGATGATTTTTATTCTAACGCAGCAGATTTAAAAGTTTTTTTAGATTACAAATTAAATAACAAAATCATATATACGGTTGAGGAAAAAAGCGGAGAAATAAACAATCAGGACTTAGCTTTTAACTCTTACAAAGAAAACCCTTTCTTTAGCCTTAGGAATATCCTCTATTTAATTATTGTAATACTGATTACAATTCTTATTCTCAATAAATCTTTAAGTTCAGCCTATTTTCTGTCATTTTCATGTTTAGCATTTTTTATGACAATGTTTATATATTTCAATTATTATTTTGAATTGAATGATGATTATATAATTATCAAAAATCATATTCTGTTTTGGAAAAAAACTGCTTACAGTACAAAAGATATCAGAGAGGTAGTATTAAGACGTGGAGGAAATCTAGGATCTCGAGGAGGAAAACCCAACCATATAAAAATAATTTTAGCGGATTACAAAGTCAAAAGTTATTATGCAGCTTCAATAAATGAGAAGACATGGCTTAAATTTGCCAAAGACATCAAAAAACTGAAAATTAAAATACGTTAATTCTTATATCATGAAAAAAATAATATTTACAGAAAAAGCACCTGCCCCAATCGGGCCATACAGCCAGGCAGTACTTAGCGGCAACACACTTTATACTTCAGGACAAATAGCTATCAATCCTGCAACAGGAGAGCTTGTATTAGACGATATTGAAACGGAAACCAAACAGGTAATGGAAAACATGAAAGCTGTTCTTGAAGCGGCTGAAATGACTTTTGGCGACGTTATCAAGTCTACCATCTTTATCAGCGATATGAATGATTTTGCCAAAATAAACGGAGTATATGCTGCCTATTTTGACGAAAAAACCGCTCCTGCAAGAGAAACGGTTCAGGTGGCATGTCTGCCAAAAAACGTTAACGTAGAAATTTCTATGGTTGCTGTAAAATAGCCTGCAAAAGCAGCTCTGCCGTGGCAGGGTTTGTAGCAAGCGGCACATTGTGCACATCACACACACGTATAAGCATATTTATGTCTGCCTCGTGAGCATGGCTCGCCAGCGGATCTTTAAAAAAGAAAACCATTTGTGTTTTCCCTTCGGCCACCCTGGCGGCAATCTGAGCGTCGCCGCCTAATGGGCCCGAAAGCATTTTGTTTACTTTAAATCCGGCTTTTTCTGCCTTACTGCCCGTAGTACCAGTTGCAATAAGCTGTATGTGCTCTTTAGCTAAAAGCTCCTTATTCTTATTTAAAAACTGTACCATTTCGGCTTTCATGCCATCGTGGGCAATAATAGCAATTTCCATATAAAGTATATTAGTTTAACTTGTGGTATTCTATTAAGCCATCTATAGGCCTTCTTAATACATTACCAAGTTTTAATCCGTTTTTAGATAAAACCTCTGCAAGTTCTGATTTCAGGTAAAAAGCAATAGAACCTACAAAATGCACAGGCACCTCGTGAGCATTATCATACTGCGTAATATAGCAATCTACAAAAGTTTGCATTGCATCAACAATAATTTCTTTTATGAAACTATCATCTTTATGTTGAATTAAAAACTTAGCAAACGTAGCCAGATATGCATTTGGGTTTGGCTCTTTGTAAAGGTTATGTTTAATTACATCCGGATCTAAATTGTATTCACTTTCAAATTGCTTAGCCAGATCCTGAGGCATTTTATTGAAATAATAAGCACGTACCAGTTCGCGACCAAAACGGTTACCACTGCAATCGTCCATAGCTATATAGCCCAGAGACTGTACTTTTTGCTGAAGCTCTTCACCGTCAAAATAACTGCAGTTTGAGCCTGTACCCAATATACAGATAATAGATTTATCTTTAGTAGGGTTTGTAGCATAAGCAGCTGCATAAGTATCTTCCTGTACAGAAACTACTTCGGCATTAGGAAAAAACTCTACAAATATATCTCTCATGAATTTCTTCATCCTGTCTGTACCGCAACCTGCACCATAAAAATAAAGATGGGAAACATCTTTACGGTTATTGTAAATATCAAAGCGGTCGTTAAGCCTTTCAATAGCTTCCTCCTTATTAATAACTTCGGGGCTTAGCCCTAAAGTTTGTGTGGTAAAAAGCCGGTTGCCATTATCATCAAGAGCAATCCAGTCGGCTTTTGTAGCACCGCTGTCTACTAATAATTTCATTTTAAATTAAGTACGTTTTGAGTTAAGTTTGAGTTTAGTGATATGTACTTAGAAGTACTTTGTGTTATAAAAGAGTTAAGTTTTTAGTTTACAAAAATAAAAAATCCCGTCTTTTTATCTAGAAAAGACGGGATAAGTTATTGAAAATTACAACGAAGCTACGTGAACCGCAAGGTCAATTAGTTTGCTTGAGTAACCATATTCGTTATCATACCATGATACAAGTTTAAAGAAAGTAGAGTTAAGACCAATACCGGCTTTAGCATCTACAATACTTGTTCTTGAATCACCTATAAAATCCTGAGATACAACGTCGTCTTCAGTAAAACCTAAAATACCTTTCATATTAGTTTCAGAAGCATTTTTAAGAACGCTCATTATCTCTTCGTAAGTTGTTTCTTTTTTAAGTTTTACCGTTAGGTCTACTACCGATACATCTGCTACCGGTACACGCATAGACATACCTGTAAGTTTACCGTTAAGTTCAGGAATTACTTTACCTACTGCTTTTGCAGCACCTGTACTTGCAGGAATAATGTTTAGTAAAGCAGCTCTACCACCACGGAAATCTTTTCTTGAAGGTCCGTCTACTGTAAGTTGGGTAGCTGTAGTAGCGTGAATAGTTGTCATTAAACCTTCTTCTATACCAAAGTTATCGTTAATTACCTTAGCAAGCGGAGCAAGACAGTTTGTTGTACAAGATGCGTTTGATACAATTTTATCTGCTGCAGTAAGCTTATCGTGGTTAACTCCCATTACAAACATTGGGGCATCGGCAGACGGTGCAGAAATAATTACTTTTTTAGCACCACCGTCTATGTGTAACTGCGCTTTTTCAAGCGTTGTAAAAATACCTGTACATTCTGCAACTACATCAACTCCTGCCTCGTCCCATTTTAGGGCTGTAGGATCTTTTTCTGCAGTTACTCTTATTAATTTATCGTTTACATAAAGTTGTCCGTCTTTAACTTCAACTGTTCCTTTAAAGTTTCCGTGAACTGAATCATACTTTAAAAGGTAAGCTAAATGATCTACATCAAGAAGGTCATTAATAGCTACAACTTCAACATTATCGCGGTTAATAGTTTCACGAAAGACGATGCGGCCGATCCTTCCGAAACCATTAATACCTAATTTTACTGTTGCCATTTTACTTAATTTGTTTTTTTGTTGTTTATAGATACACTTATTATTAATTATATCGAAACGATGTCCGATACTCTTATTAATTCTTTATCAACCTGAGATTTGCCTTTAACCGCGTTTTCAAGCGGTGTAAGCTCAACCTCATCTTTAATAAGGCCTACCATATAATTAGATTTGCCTTCTAGCAGCGTTTCTACTGCTTTTACGCCTAATCTACTGGCAAGTACCCTGTCAAAGCACGATGGCGAACCACCACGCTGCATGTGCCCAAGTATAGATACACGTACATCATACTCCGGCATGTTTTCCTCAACATAGTCTTTTAGCTCAAATGCATTTTTACCAATCTTATCACCTTCGGCAATAACAACTATGCTTGACGATTTCCCTGAAGCCTTACTCTTTCTTAGAGAATCTAAAAGCCTGTCAAGACCCATATCCTCTTCCGGAATAAGGATTTCCTCTGCACCTGCACCAATACCTGCATTAAGGGCAATATGCCCTGCATCACGACCCATAACCTCAATAAAGAAAAGTCTGTTGTGTGAACTCGCCGTATCCCTGATTTTATCAATCGCTTCTACAACGGTGTTAAGTGCAGTATCATACCCTAAAGTATGGCTTGTACCATAAATATCGTTATCAATGGTACCCGGTATACCTATTACAGGAAATTTATACTCTTCGTTAAATATAAGCCCTCCGGTAAAACTACCGTTACCCCCAATTATAACAAGGGCATCGATGTTGTTTTTTACAAGATTTTCGTGCGCTTTTTTACGCCCTTCCGGAGTCATGAATTCTTTAGATCTTGCCGATTTAAGAATGGTTCCTCCTTTATTAATAATGTTATTTACACTCCTGGCTCCCATCTCTTTAAAGTCCCCTTCAATCATCCCCTGATAACCTCGGTAAATACCGGTACATTCTATATTATGATATGCGCACGTTCTAACAACGGCTCTAATGGCGGCATTCATTCCGGGTGAATCTCCTCCCGATGTTAGCACGCCTATTTTTTTAATATTAGTAGACATTTTTTAGTATTTAATTGTAAAACTAATAATTTTATATCATTATTTTACTATAATATGCATTATATTATTAATTACGCAACATTTCAAACGTTTTCGTTAATAAGTTTTTCTTAGTTTTTGATTTGCGAAAAATAAAAAAGCGGATAATCTTTAAAAATCATCCGCTTTTTATGAATAATGAAATTTATGGTGTAGAATCTTGCATATCATAGGGGTCAGGTACCTTATCAGGCTCCTCATCCTCATTATTTGTTTTTTTCTTATTCTTATCCTCCATAAACTTTATGTATTCTTCAGAGAAGTCTGAATCAGGTATGTCATTAGTGCTGTTCTTATTTTTATCTTTTTCTGCTTTAGCAGAAAACACCTTGGTATAAAGTTCCCTTAAAGTATTGAATCCTACCGAATAAGTTAATCCTACACCCTGTGTATAACCTATACCCTCCCCAAGGAAGTTAATGTCGTTTTCCCTATTAAACACACGTGCCTTAAGGCTTCCATCATCATTTAAACGAAGCTGCATTTCCACATTACCCGCAATAACAGATTCATTAACTCCGCCTACAGGTACCCCAAGCTGTCCGTTTACAGTAATCCTGTCATTAATTTGGGTATTAAGTGTTAAACCTATACTTGAGTTAGTTTCAGCATAAGGATCCCTTACGCCATTAACATAGTTTAAACCTATATTAAGCTTACCATCATCATCAGAAAGCCAACTATTAACAACACTACTCGCCCTTTCAAAAAATGCACCATAAGTGTTTACACTCGTAGGGCTTATAAAGCTGCCTGTTGCCAGTAATCCCAATGCCTGATTCTTCCTGTTGTTAGGATCACTAAGCCTGTAATCTAAATCGGCCTTCATTACCGAACTTACGGTTGGGAAAGTTAATATTAAACTCCGGCTCAAAGCTCATTATATTACCTGTAAGCAATGTTACCACCTCAACCTGAATGTTCCTGTTAAACGCAGGGTTTTCTAACAGTACAGAAGGGTTTGCATACGTTTTATAAATAGCTTCTATGTTAATACGTGCCCTTGTAGGGTCACCGTCCCATACAATGGTACCACCTGGTTTAGCCGTAAACTTCTTATCTAAAAGACCTCCGTACTTAAAGTTATATACCCCTTTTGTTAATGAGAAATCCCCGTTCATATTAAACTTACCAAGGGTATTTATATTAAGCAATAATGTACCATACCCCTGTGCCGATAAACTATGACCGGTATCTTTATCTATAATAATATCAATCGTAGCATCTGGAGTAACATCAAAATCAAACTCCATTTCAATACCATTAAATGTTTTAGGCAAAATTCCTGTTGCCGCAAGATTTGCCTTCTCTTCCGGACTTATATAATGTATATAAGAATTGTTGCCCTCGGCAGTTGCCGCATTGCTTATAGGAATTTTAATTACAGTACCTTTTTTAGAGGTTGCATTAGCAGTAATCAGTAAGGCAGAAGTAGGACCACTTATGGCTGCCCTGCCGCCAATAAATGCTGTACCGTAAAACAGTGACTCATCGGTCTCTTCGGTATCAAGAACCAACATATTTTGAGACTCTATAGCTAAAGATAGCCTCCAGTCTTTAAAATAATGATGATCTATATGACCACTAAGCATACCGTTTGTTTTGTACTTAGTATCAGTAAGTACCATATCTCTAAAGATGAGCTTCTCTTCGGTTATATCAATAGTAGCATCCTGTTCAAAATCATAATCGGTATTTAGATAACCTACTTTTACTCCTCCATCCCTCACATATAGCCTACCATCAATTTTAGGGGCTCTGGCTGGACCTATAACCGTTGCCCTACCTGATGCCTGTCCTCGTATTTCAGGAAAGACCGATTTTAGGAATGTTTCCAACGGACTGAGTTCAAAGCCTGAGAATACGGCATCTAGATCCATATAGGTTTGCCTGTCTACTACCTGCAACGTACCAATGGTAAAGAAAGTCTCTTTGTAATCTTTAACAATAGAGGTGTTTACCTTAAAGTTTCTAAGATCTTCATCTCCCGAAACTTCCAGGCTAAGGTCTCCCAACCTGTGTTTATTTAAGGAAAGGCTATCTACAAATATATCGGCAGAAGGCTCATACACCTGTCTTTGCTGTTTAAGACTTACTTTTCCGTTAAGCCTTCCGCCAAAATCAAGACTGTCGAGACTTGGTGTAACCTTATGCAGGTCTACATCTTTAAAGCTAAGGTTTATATCCTTATAGGTAGAGTCTTTTAATACTCCATTTAGTTCAACACGCTGGTCTTTATGTGATAGTGCTATCTTATCTATAGTAAAATCGGTAAGCTTTTTATTAAATACAATCTTATTGTCTCGGGAATCGTCTTCATTAAGGAACCAAAGGTATTCCTTAAAGTTAACCTCTGATTTCTTTAACCCGACTACCGAACGATTTTGTTCATCTATAGTATGGTATAAGTTAAGGTTAAAAAAGTCCTGCTTCTTATTACCTCCCTTAAACTCTGTTCTTACATAAAGTGTATCGTTTTGGGTTACGTTGATAAGGTTAAAGTCAGAGACCTTATATTTCTTAACCCTCATACTGTCTACCTGAATATAGGCATTATAAAGAGGGTTTTTATTATCTACTTCAAGACTGATGTTATTAAACTCGTTTTTATAGGCTATGATATTAGGTGAATCAAAATCGAGCTTAAAGATTCCTTCATCGCCATTTATCCTACCGCGTATGTGAGTGTCCTTACTTATGGTAACATCCGGAAGGAATATACCTATAACCTTGTTATAAATATTAAAATTAAAGGTTACAAACTGACCCGGTTTAATCTTATTTGGCGAATAGTTCGCATATAAACTACCCAAAGCATTCTCTACCAAATCCGGAATTTCTTTCGTATAGAACTTACCTCTTATTCTTCCTTCTATAATATCAGGAGAGTTAATACTTACCGTTCTTACCCCCTGTTCATCAAATAAGGATTCTACCCTAAAATCTTCAAAATAGTAATCTCCCCTGCTGTTTTGGTAAGACAGCTGAGTAACATCTAGATTACCTGCAAGGTCATCTAAATCATTTCCTGTTGCCTTAAAGGTAAAGTCTCCTTTAAATATAGAAAGGGTATCATTCTTTATTATGTTAAGTACTGCAAGGTCGGCATAATCAACAATAGCATGGAAGTCATATTCCTTCTTCTTCTTACTCATGTCTACCAAACCGTTAAACGACATAAGCAGGTTAGGATCGTTGCTGTTTACAATCCCCTTAAAGTAAGGCCACTTCATACGGCCGTCTATATCTATCTTTTTGTAATTGTAACCGTTAAATACCATTTGGGCAATATCCCCTTTTACAATGGTATTAAGCGATTGCTTATTAAAGCCCCTACCCTCTACTTCAAGGTGAGCGGTTGTACTTTGCAGTCCGTTTTGGTTAAATAGCTTACCAAGATTAAGTTTATCAAGGTCTATAACACCGGTATACGAAGCAATATCAGGTTTATTAAAGTCTTTAATAGCAAGATTGGTTTGTGCCGCACCAAGTTCCGAAATCATACTAATGTTAGTAGTAAGATCGGTTCTGGTAAGTACCACATTACCGTTAAGGTTTACCATACCCAAATTTTCCAGTACCGGAGGTAAACTCTTACCCAGTATTCTTGGCATTATATCCCTAAGGTGAAGGTAGTTTGAAGTAATCCTGTCAAAATCACCATTCATGTAAAAGCCCGGACCTGTTTTATCAAAAAGGTTCCTGAAGTTTACATTACCTATAATTTCTGATTGTTGGGCATCAAGTAGCTTAAGGTCGTATAATACAAAGTTATTAAGCGGGCCTTTTAAGGTTGTAGACAAATAGAACTTTTGATTCTCACCAAACTCATCATAAAAATAATTTAGTTCGTTTGAAGACACATACGCCCTCTCTACTTTAAAATCAAATGCTACCTGATTAAGGAAATCCCTCATCTTTTCCCTAGTGTAGGTAAGTACAACGCTTCCCTTTAGGGCCGACTCTGCCGTTACCAGTTCCATCTGTTCTAACTTAATATTGGTTTTAGAATAAGAGAATTCACCTTTTAGGTTTTTAACCGTTAGCCCCCTGTGGTCTAAAAATGAAAGTTTCTTTATATCGGCACTAATATCGCTTCCCTTAATAAAAAAATCATTAAGGCTTCCGTTTAGTTTTTTAAAATCAAGTGCTTTAGGTGTCGTGGTATTTTCGTTTGTAAGCCTGAACCTTCCGTCTACAACCGTAATATTACTTGCCAGCATCCTGAATTTACCTGAACCCGGCTTACCGTTGTCAAAAGATTTTACAAAAACATCAAGGCTGGAACTGTCTTCCCCCTTGTAGGTTTTCATGTGTACGTTAAGGTTATCTGCCTTTATTTTACCAAACTCAAGTCGGCTGTCGGCAATATTTCTAAAGCTAAGCAGGTTGGTTTGCAGTCTTGTGGCATAAGCCAGTGTGTCGTTATGATGGTCTAAAATAAGTACCCCTTTAAGCTTTACACTACCAAAAACAGTAACCGCAACCTTATCTATAGTTATATGTGTACCAAACTCTTCGTTAAGTTTATTTGTTGCTATTTTACCTATTTGTGTTTGCACAAAAGGAAGTGATAGTGCAATGGCTAGCAGCAGCAAAAACAGGATAATTCCTATCAGAGTACGAATAAGTATTTTTTTAAATTTTTTGATACTGCTATTTGTTTTAATTTTGCGTTTGGAAGGGATTAGCAATTATCTCACAAAAGTAGGAAAATTTGTGTAGTGTTAAAATTGCTTTAACCCAATTTTGTAACTCAAAATCCGTGCCTAAATTATGCAGGAAAAACCCACATATATCCTTGCCATAGAAAGTTCGTGTGACGACACTGCTGCCGCTATATTAAAAAACAACAAAGTATTGTCTAATATTGTGGCCAGGCAGGCCGTTCATGAAGAGTATGGAGGTGTTGTACCGGAGCTTGCCTCAAGGGCGCATCAGCAAAACATTGTACCCGTTATAGACGTGGCTCTTAAAAAAGCCGGAGTTAACCGCGAGGAGCTTTGTGCCGTTGCATTTACACAGGGCCCGGGGTTAATGGGATCGTTACTTGTAGGCAGTTCATTTGCTAAGTCTATGGCTATGGCGCTAGATGTTCCGCTTATTGCAGTAAACCACATGCAGGCACACATACTGGCACATTTTATTGAAGAAGAAGGTTTTGATATGCCTGAGTTTCCGTTTCTGGCAATGACCATTAGCGGCGGGCATACCCAGATTGTAAAGGTAACCGACTATTTTACCATGGAGGTTATAGGCGAAACCACCGATGATGCTGTAGGTGAGGCTTTTGACAAAAGTGCCAAGATAATAGGACTGCCTTATCCCGGCGGGCCTCTAATTGATAAATATGCACAGGAAGGAAACCCTAAGGCTTTTCCTTTTACCAAACCTAAAGTACCGGGATTAAATTTTAGTTTTAGCGGACTAAAAACCCAGATACTTTATTTTATACAAAAGAAAACTGAGGAAAACCCCAACTTTGTTGCGGAAAACCTACACGATATATGTGCTTCCATCCAGTATACCATTATCAATATCCTTATGGATAAGATAAAACTTGCCGTGAAGGAAACCGGAATTAAACAGGTAGCTATTGGCGGTGGGGTTTCGGCAAACAGCGGTATTCGTAAAACACTTAAGGAAGCCGAAAAGAAATACGGATGGAAAACCTTTATTCCTAAATTTGAATATACTACCGACAATGCTGCTATGATAGGCATTGTGGGTTACCATAAGTTTTTAAAACACGAGTTTAACGATGCCTCTGTGGTATCTAAAGCAAGAATAGAACTATAATGCAGTTATTTTATAACCCACAGCTTAAAGCGGAAGAAAGCACCTTTACTTTTGATAAGGACGAGAGCCGCCACATAGTTAAAGTATTACGCAAAAAGGAAGGCGACACCATTAACATTACCAATGGAGAAGGGCTTTTGTTTATTTCGGAAATTACTTTTGCAAACGATAAGAAATGTGAGGTTAAGATAACCAAAAAGGAGTTTTTTGAACCTATGCCCTATTACCTGCACCTGGCAGTGGCGCCTACTAAAATGAACGACCGTTATGAATGGTTTTTAGAAAAAGCTACCGAAATAGGCATACATGAAATTACCCCTATTATTTGTGAACACAGCGAACGTACAAACGTTAAGACCGACAGGTTTGAAAAAATACTGCATAGTGCCATGAAGCAGTCGGTGCAGTTTTATATGCCAAAGCTTAACGAAGCGGTTTCACTTAACGATTTTATAGAAACTGCCGATAAGGACAGTAAACTGTTTATTGCTCACTGTGAGGAAACCGAAAAGAAACTGCTTAAAAACGAGGTTACGCCAAAAGAGAAAATTACCATACTTATAGGCCCTGAAGGCGATTTCTCCCCTAAGGAAATACAACTGGCACTTAGCCGTGGTTTTGTACCTGTATCGCTGGGTAACACCCGTCTGCGTACCGAAACCGCTGCTGTAGTAGCAGCACATAGTGTGGCTTTTGTAAACGAGTAACGATTTTCTAACAATTCATTTTTTGTACCTTAGCCTTAATCAAAATCAGCAATCAAAATGGAAGATAAAAACTACCAAAGGCTATTAAAAATGTCATTTGCAGGTGTATACCCTCACTACCTTACCAAAGTAGAGAAAAAGGGCCGCACCAAAGAAGAAGTAGACCATATTATCCACTGGCTTACAGGTTATGGTGCAAAAACATTACAGCAGCATCTTGACAACAAGACCAATTTTGAAGACTTTTTTACACAGGCTACCATTAACCCTAATGCCTCAAAAATTACCGGTGTTATTTGCGGTTACCGTGTAGAGGATATTGAAGTACCGCTAATGCAGCAGATACGTTACCTTGATAAACTGGTAGACGAACTGGCTAAAGGCAAAGCAATGGAAAAGATTTTAAGGGAGTAAAAAAATTATTATTAAGCAGAATTGATATTTCTCACTATATTTTATTTCGTTCGAAATGACAATAAGCCCAATTTACCTAAGGAGTCATAGCCTTGACTTTTTGGTTCTTTTGTGTCAAGACAAAAGAAGACTTAAATCAACTTTCCTTATATTTACATCATGAAAAAACTCCTTACACTACTATTGCTGGCACCTGCGCTTTTACTGGCACAGGATATTGCGGTATTAAAATATTCGGGTGGTGGCGACTGGTACGGTAACCCTACATCGGTGCCTAATCTTGCCAAATTCTGTAACCAGAACATAAGCACCAGGATAAATACCAAAATAGCAACAGTAGAACCGGGAAGCCCTGATTTATTCTCCTACCCTTTTATACACATGACGGGGCATGGTAACGTGGTGTTTAGCGATAATGATATTGCCAACCTGCGCAACTACCTTACTTCGGGAGGTTTTTTACATATAGACGACAACTACGGTATGGATCAGTACATACGTCGTGAAATAAAGCGTATTTTTCCTGATAAGGAACTGTTACCTGTACCATCTTCACACGAAATATTTAAAGGCCCGTTCAATTTTCCTAACGGACTGCCTAAAATACACGAACACGACAACAAGCAGCCACAGGCTTTCGGTATCTTTATAGAAGGCAGGCTGGTATTGCTGTACACTGTTGAAACCGACCTTGGCGACGGATGGGAAGACCCTGAAGTACACAACGACCCTAAGGAAGTAAGGGATAAAGCACTTAAAATGGGTGCCAATATTGTTAACTACGCATTTAATAATTAATGTCGCAGCAGCTTACCCACAACGAATCCATTTTTAATAAAAAGACTTTTCCTGTTACGCTGGTTTGCGATAATATCGTGTTTCAGCCTAACATAGGTTCTATTTTCCGTATAGCAGAGGCATTTGGCGTTAGCGAGATAATTTTTGTAGGCGAAGGTATTGCCCTTACCCCACGCAAAATAAACCGTACCTCACGCAGTACACACAACATGGTTAAGCACCTCGTGATAGAAAGCACACAGGATGCCGTTACCCTGCTTACCCAAAACGATTATCATATTGTAGCATTGGAAATTACCGATAAGAGCACTCCGCTAAAATCGGCTCAATTTACTACTGATAAGCCTATTGCACTTATAGCCGGCAGCGAAGTATCGGGCATAAGCCCTGAGTTTTTACAACTTGCCAATCAAACCGTACATATTGAAATGTTTGGCGATAACAGCAGCATGAATGTGGTTCAGGCTATAGGTATTGCCCTTTACGACATAACCTCAAAAATTGGTTAACATCCATTTAATATTGGGCTTTTTTTCATACATTCACGGTAACTAATCAATCATCAAACATGATAACATCAAAAACCATAGCAAACGGAATCGTTAGGGCTGTACTTATTTTGGCTGCCATATTTTTACTGCTACTGTTTTTATATAAAATCCAGGTACTGTTTATTTATCTTGCTATCGCCCTGGTAGTAGCACTTATTGCCTCGCCTATTATCCATTTTCTGGAAAATAAGCTCAAGTTTAAACACACGCTTGCGGTAATAACCACACTTGCATTATTACTCTTATTGCTTATAGGTTTTATATTATTGTTTGTTCCACTTATTATTACACAAAGCCACAACCTGTCGTTACTGGATACTGCCAAACTGCAGGAAGATTTAAACAGTGTTATAATGCATGTTAAAAGTTACTTTTCCGATTACAATATCGATACGGATAAACTAATGAAAGAAGCCGATATAACTTCAAGCATCAACTTTAAGTTTATTCCTAATTTTATTAATTCACTTGTAGGCATCCTTAGCGGATTTGGTGTAGGGCTGGCATCGGTACTGTTTATTTCGTTCTTCTTCCTTAAGGATACTGAGTTGTTCACCAAAAGTTTCAGGAAAATACTACCGGATGAGCACGAAGAAAAAATACTTCATTCCATTAAAAAAGTAAACCACCTGTTAAGCCGCTACTTTATCGGGCTTATAATACAAATGAGCATACTGTTTGTTATGTATCTTATAGTACTTCTTATTTTTGGTGTGGAAAACGCCTTTATCATTGCCTTTATAACGGCATTCTTAAATATCATTCCTTATGTAGGTCCGCTTATTGCTACCGTTTTGGTAATTGTACTTACCATGCTGGGGCATATTGGCCCGGAGCATCAGGGAGAAATGCTGTCTACAACCATCTATGTGGTAATAGGTTACAGTATCGCTCAGGCAATAGATAACAATGTGAGTACGCCGCTTATATTTTCAAACAGTGTAAACTCGCATCCGTTGGAAATATTTATAGTAATTTTGGCCAGTGGTTTTGTTTTCGGAATACTTGGAATGATTATAGCCGTTCCTGTGTACACAGCTATTAAAGTTGTTGCTAAAGAGTTTTTCCCGCAAAACCCGGTTGTAAAAATACTAACGAAAGACCTATAGTTTGCCGCATACAATTTTAAACCCGCAGGTACAGCAGTTTATTTGGGATAATACCGATGCCGATGTCACCAAACTGGCATTGCAGAAAAATCCGTTTCCCGATGTGGAATGGACCGATATATTAAACCAGATAGCTGCACGCCAAAAAGCAAAAGACAAACTGCCTACATGGTTTAAAACTCAAAATGTAATCTACCCTTCAAAAATATCGGTAGAGCAAACCTCATCAGAAATTACAGCAAAATACAAGGCCTCTTTGGTTTCGGGCGAAAGTCTTATAGATCTTACGGGAGGTTTTGGTGTAGACGACTTTTACTTTGCTAAAACCGTTAGCAAAGTGGCTCATTGCGAAATGAACGAACAGCTCTCCCAAATTGTTGCTAATAATATTAGCACTATGGGTATTGCCAATATAGAATGTCATACGGGAGACAGCCTTGATACACTTACCAGACTGGACAAGCAATGGGACTGGATTTACATAGACCCTTCCCGACGCAGTGATATAAAGGGTAAGGTATTTATGCTAAAGGACTGCCTGCCTAACGTACCGAAACTTTTAGATACTTATTTTAAATACAGTAATAACATCCTTATAAAAACGGCTCCGCTGCTCGATATTTCTGCCGGATTAAGCGAATTGCATTCTGTTAAGGATATATATATTGTAGCGCTCAATAATGAGGTAAAAGAGCTTTTATGGAATCTTGAAAAAGGCTTTGAAGGTTCACCTACATTACATGCCGTAAACCTAACCAAAGACGACGAACCGGAAGTATTTACCACTCCTATAGAGGATGAACCAGATACTGTGTATTCTTTACCCCTGCACTACCTTTATGAACCCAACAGTGCCGTAATGAAGTCTGGGGCATTTAATGCTGTGGGCAAACAGTTTGGCTTGTACAAGCTACACAAACATACACAGCTTTACACAAGCGACAGCCTGACCGATTTTCCGGGACGCAGGTTCATTATTCAGGAGATTGTACCCTACAGTAAGCCTGAGATGAAAAAACACGCTGAAGGAAAGAAAATGAACATTACTGTGCGTAACTTCCCTATATCTGTAGAGGAACTGCGCAAGAAATGGAAAATAAAGGACGGCGGAGACACCTATGCCTTTTTTACTACCGATAAAGATAATAACAAGCTAATGCTTATTTGCAGCAAAGCCTGATTAAGGAGTAAACTTCCTTAACCTGAATATGCTTCCTTTACGGTCTTCTACTGCTACATAGATGAAGCCATCAGGTCCTTGCCTTACATCACGTAAACGGCCTATGTTTTTAAGCAGCATTTCTTCCTTCACCACTTTGTTACCCTCAAGATAACACAGGTTTAAATACTGAAACCTAAGCGAGCCTACAAGCAGGTTTCCTTTCCATCCGTTGTAATGATCGCTGGTAACAAATGCCATTCCGCTTGGTGCTATAGACGGTATCCAGTAATGGATAGGATCTGTAAATCCGGGTCCTGTGGTTTTATCGGTTATTACTTCTCCGTTATAGTTTATTCCGTAGCTTACTTTTGGCCAACCGTAATTATCTCCCGATTTTATGATGTTTATCTCATCACCTCCTCGCGGACCATGCTCTGTTTCCCATAAATCGCCTGTAGCCGGATTAATTGCCAAACTCTGCGGATTACGGTTACCATAGCAGTAAACAGTGGTAGGTTTACCTTTATCATCCTTAAACGGATTATCGGCAGGAATCCTTCCGTCAGGATAAATACGGTGTATTTTACCCAACTGGTTATCGTCAAGGCTTTGCGGGTTTTGGTTCTCGTTACCCCTTTCCCCTACCGATATGTATAAATACCCTTTATCTAATACCAGCCTGCTACCATAGTGGTGACGAGTAGGCGCATACGGATTGGCCTCAAAAATTATCTTTTGGTCGGTAAGATTATTACCGTTAAGCTTTGCCCTCATTACCGTAGTAGTGGCCAGCGTTTTTCCGTTTACTTTCTTCCCTTTGGAATAGGAGAAATATATAATGCCGTTATTTTGATAATCAGCATCGGTAACCACATCAAGAAGCCCGCCCTGTCCTTCTGCCACAACATCGGGAACTCCGTTAACTTCTGTATTTTTCCTGTCCTTAACACGGTACATTTTACCGCCCCTGTCGGTTACTAACAGTTCTCCGCCAGGTAAAAAGGCAATACCCCAGGGAACGGCAATACCTGTAGCCACAGTATCCAGCTTTATTGTAAAGTTATCGCTTTCAAACAGATTTGTTTTGGGCTTATCGTCAAAGTTATAGCGGTCTACATTCTTAATTCCGTCTAATATATATTGTGCCAGTTCTTCGGTCTCCTTGTCACTAAAGGTTTCTGCAAAGGCAGGCATGCCATCATCCTTATAACCGTTTTTAATCCCGAAAACCAAATCTTTAAGTTCCCTGCCATGCTTCCACTGGCGGTCTACAAACATATCCATCTTTTCGCCGTGGCAACCTGCACAGTAATTATGATAATTTTGTGCAGCATCGGTCTGATAGCCTTTTTCGGCTGTAACAGGAGTGCTTTCGGTATAGTTTTCCTTCTTCTCATTTTTAATACACGAAAACATAACAAAAGAGGTTATGGCTATAGCGGGAAATAAAAAATTCTTATTGATCATGATGCGGATTTTACGGTTGTCAAATTACAAAAACCTGCTGTATCACACAACGATAAGCACAGCTGTAAGTATTAAATTAAACCTAAATTTTACAGGCAGGCATTGGCCTTTTTGTTTATATTTGGCACCACGCTGTTAATAATAAAAACATCACCTTATATATGAAAAAGAGCTTACTGCTATTGGTACTTTTACTGGGTTTAACCGCAAATGCACAAGAGGACGACTGTAATTATACCTACATAACTACCGAAACGGGAGAAATAAAATCAACACCCGAATACCTTATGTTTGAAAAGGTTTTTGGCGGTACCTCATCGTTTATATTCTTTTCCCTTAGCAACCACGACGGAATGCCCGTATTAAACTTTCAGCTACTGGCAAAGAGCAACGAATTCCCTAAAGTATACTGCCTTAATAATAAGTCGCGCATACACCTGCAGCTTTTAAACGGAAAGATTGTTACCCTTATATGCGTTAGTGAAGACCAATGTTCCGGATTGATTTATGACAATGTTGAAAAGAAAAACATACGAATGTTAAGCGGAAATTTCCTTTTCACAAAAGGATCTATTGAAGATTTAGACGAATCTCCCATATCTTTTATGAGGGTTAAGTACTCCGGAGAGACGGTAGATTACCCTTTAAGCAGTAACCTGAAATCGGAAACAATGGGGGAAAATTATACTCCCGACAGTTATTTTATCAAATATATGAAGTGTGTTAAGTAAAAAACTACATTTTTTTGCTTTTGCTATTATACTGACTGTTAAAGACTTTAAATAAATGTTTCAAAAAAATTAAAAAAACCTTTAAAAATAGTTGCAGAAAAGAGAATCATCATCTACATTTGCAACCGCAAAAAAGGCTTAAAGCCTTGAGCAAAGAGGAGAGGTGCCGGAGTGGTAACGGAGCAGATTGCTAATCTGTCGGCGGGTAACCGTCGCCAGGGTTCGAATCCCTGTCTCTCCGCTTCTTTTCGGGGTGTAGCGTAGCCCGGTCATCGCGCCTGGTTTGGGACCAGGAGGTCGCAGGTTCGAATCCTGCCACCCCGACGAAAAGAACTAACACAAACTTTTTCAGGTCGCGTAGCTCAGCTGGATAGAGCACCTGCCTTCTAAGCAGGC
Source organism: Flavobacterium alkalisoli (assembly GCF_008000935.1). Taxonomy (NCBI): domain Bacteria; kingdom Pseudomonadati; phylum Bacteroidota; class Flavobacteriia; order Flavobacteriales; family Flavobacteriaceae; genus Flavobacterium; species Flavobacterium alkalisoli. Next base: position 2,761,111 of record NZ_CP042831.1, on the reverse strand, counting down.
GGTCACAGGTTCGAATCCTGTCGCGATCACAAAAAGCCTTTGAGAAATCAAAGGCTTTTTTGTTTTTATATGCTTTAGTTTTTTTAAAACCTCACAACCATTCCGCCGCCAAACTGTTCTCCGTTATAAAAGGGCATTACCATAGCGGTAATCTGCTTTTCACCTTTTTTATCTTTAAATATCCTGTTCTTTAAGAACGGATATACCCAGTAGGCAATTTTGGTGCTTAGTATACCTATACCGGCTCCTGCCGCCACATCGGTTAGCCAATGCCTGTTGTTATAAATTCGCATAAGACCTGTACCTGTAGCAACCACATACCCCGAGATACCATACCAAATAGATTTATCCTTATACTCCTGTAATAAGAACTCAGCACCTGCAAAAGCGGTAGCTGTATGCCCCGAAGGGAACGAATTGTATGCCGTAATATCCGGGCGCTGTACGTCGGTCATAGCTTTAAGGCTACGTACAGTGGTAAACGTTATCAGTAAAGAAGTCGTAAGTATAATGGTCCTGTCCTTAAAATTATGCTCTCCTTCTACCCCAACAAGGTTTAGGGCATATACCGAAAGCATGGGTACAAAACGGGTAACATCGTCTATGGTACGTTCCTTATGTTCGTTTCTTAAAACCTCATCCCTCACATCGGCATTCAGCCTTTTGATATCATCGTTATTAAGTCCTATTACACCATACGCTATAAGCGTAGAAGGAATAATAACCTGCTTTAGTTTAAAATGGTATTTAGATGCCGAAAAATCATTCTTTACAATAGTATCTGTAGCGGTAGTGGCATCCTGCGCAGTAAGCACAAAAGGAAACAATGCCAAAAACAAAATAAGCTTCTTTATCATCTTACGGTTTAGGGATATCTGGATTACGTTTGCGAAAATAAATTAAAAAAGTAAATTCCTGTTAAACAAATCTTAACAAAACTAAAATCTTATCGTCATGGCAGCACCCAACTGCTCTCCGTTAAAAAAAGGCATTGCCATGGCGGTTACCTTTTTCTCTCCTTTGTTACCTTTAAAAACTTTTTCCTTTAAGAACGGATATACCCAGTAGGCAAACTTAGTACTCAGTATACCTATACCGGCCCCGGCAGCCACATCGGTTAACCAGTGCCTGTTGTTATACATCCTGAACATACCCGTACCCGTAGCTACTATATAACCTGAGATTCCGTACCAAACCGACTTATCCTTATACTCCTGCCATAAAAACTCAGCTCCGGCAAAAGCGGTAGCCGTATGCCCTGACGGAAACGAATTATACGAACTCCCATCGGGGCGTTGTACATGAGTAAGTGATTTAAGGCTCAGTACTGTACTGCTCATAACCAAATAAGAAGTAGCCATAATTATAGTACAGTCCTTTAGATCGTGCTCGCCTTTAACACCCGAAAGGTTTAAGGCAAATACTGATGCAGCGGGCGCATACTGCATAAAATCGTCTATGGTTATTTTTTGGTCAATATCCTCTACAACCTCAGTCCTTATGCTGTTATTAATTTTTTTAAATTGTCCGTTATCCTGTCCTATTACCCCATACCCTATTAATGCCACAGGAACTATAAGATAATGTGCTTTAAAATTGTAGGCTTTAGGGGAAACGGAATTAACAATAGTATCGGCTTCATTTTGGGCTTTCTGTGCTTTTAGTATTAGCGGGCACAACACTAAAAACAAAATCAATCTTCTAATCATCATTTCGGTTCATTACGATATTTAATTCCATAACGGACACAGAAATAATAAAATTGAACCTCCTTAATAATCTTAAGGAAATCTTAAAAATGTAGAACCTCTACACACTAACTAATCGCTTTCCCCACAAAAGTGTTTAAAAACAGCTGTTTTTACTAGCAAAACCGTAACGGCACAGTTATTTCATTATACAAAGTATATAACTTGAAAAATGAAAAAGACTATGAAAAATTTATTTTTATCTGCAGCATTAGTATTAGCTTTTGCAGCCAATGCTGTAACCGTTAACCAAATAAGAACATCAGAAAACACAACGGTAAACTATCAGGAAAAAGAATATAAAGTAATTGAACAGGGCGACATTGCACCGGCAGTACTTAAAAGCGCCGTAGATAAATATGCGGGATATGCTTTAGTAAATGCTTATGTGGCTCAGGATGGCAGCGATTACAAATTTGTGCTTACCAAAGACGGTAAAGACATTACTGCCTATTTTAAAAACTCAGGTGAATTTATTAAGGAAGAAACCGCATAGTATATATTTAACAAACAGATGCAGAAAGAGAGAAGGCTTAGTTCCTTCTCTTTTTTGTTTGTACTATCTACACTACCTTTGCAAAAGAATAGTACACTACAAAAATGATTACCGAAAATATTATAATTACCGATTATACCCCTCAATACAAACAAGCTTTTAAAGACCTTAATGAAGAATGGATATCAAAATACTTTGTAATGGAAGAAGCCGATTACAAATCGCTTGATAATCCTGAAAATTATATACTCGAAAAAGGAGGTTATATCGTTATGGTTTTATATAATAATGAACCTGTAGGCACCTGTGCTCTTATTAAGATGGATGATAACAAATATGACTTTGAACTGGCTAAGATGGCCGTATCTCCAAACATACAGGGAAAAGGCATTGGCAAAAGACTAATGCAGGCTGTAATTGAAAAAGCAAAAAGTAAAGGGGCAAAATGGCTTTATCTGGAAAGCAATACCATACTTACCCCTGCCATTACTTTATATGAGAAATCGGGGTTTGTTCGCGTAAAAAGAGCCTCAACACCCTACGAACGCTGTAATATTCAAATGGAGCTTGAATTATAAAAATCCTTTAACCGACTCTATAAAATAGGGAGAGTCATTCCACTGAATCTTTTTGTATTTAAAATCCTGTTTCATGCTTTCTGGCAGGCAGGCATAAATGGTTTCGCTAATTTTTTGCAGCAACAGCTTACGTGAAAAGGTTTCAGCCACCACAAGGCTTATTTCCCTAACCGGTTTAGGGTCTTTAAACTCCTTATACATTGGGTTCTCCTTTTCATTAATAACACTAAGCAACGGCAATATGGCAAAACCCAAATCGGCCTTAACAAGGTTCTTTAGCGTCTCAATCGAGCTTATATCATAAGTAAACCCATCGTGTTTGTCTGCACCCTGTGTAAGTCCGCATATATCCAACAGTTGTGCATTGTAGCAGTATTCATGCTCCAAAAGCAAAAGCTGAGGCTTATCCTGTGGCTGCAGTTCATAATACTCTGCACCTCTCATTTTATGTGCCTCATGCAGGTAAGCCACAAAGGGTTCGTAAAACACCGGATACTCCTTTAGTCCGTTAGCACCTGTTGGGGTTGCCATTAAGGCGATATCAATATCTCCAGTAAGCGCATTGTTAATCAATAATCCTGTGGGCAGTTCTTTTATGGTAAAGTGCATTTTAGGAGCCACCTCCTTCATCTTCTTTATAAACTGCGGTACCAAATAAGGCGAAAGAGTAGAAATAACACCTATAGTACATTCACCCTCTAACTGATTCTTCTCATAAATAACAAATTCACGGATACCCTCTACCTCTCTTAAGATCTTTTTGGCACGGCTTATTATTTCCTTTCCCGCTTTTGTGGGCTTTAAGGGCACTTTGGTACGGTCAAATATCTTTACCCCTATCTCTTCTTCCAGGTTTTTAAGCTGAATGGTAAGTCCGGGCTGGGTAACCATACATTCTTCTGCTGCCTTTACAAAGTTTCGGTGCTCGTCCAGTGCGGTTATATATTTAAGCTGCTGTATTGTCATGATTATAAAATATTTTTATAAAGGTAAAAAATTATTAATTTGATTTATAAATAATGTTGCAATAATTTTGACTCATCAAATCGAACGAATTATAAACTTAAATCTCAATACGATGAAAAAATTATTATCAACAGCAGTTTTGTTACTTGGAGTGACAGCCGCTAACAGTCAAACAGATATTTCCCTTGCAGGAAATTACAGTGTGGAAAAAGAAACAAGAGAATTTCTTAAAGCAGTACACGGTGGCAACGGCCCTCAAATTTATGAGCTATCTATTAATGATGCACGTAACGTATTAATCAATGCACAAACAGGAGATTATAAAAGACCTGATGCCGATGTAGAAGAAAGAACAATTACACAAGACGGAAAAACAGTATCAATACGAATTGTAAAACCTAAAGGAAGCAAAGAAAAACTACCTGTACTAATGTATTTTCACGGAGGCGGATGGATTTTAGGAAACTCCTTTACACACGACAGGCTAATAAAAGAACTCGCAGTAGGTGCCAATATAGCAGTAGTATTTGTAAACTATACTCCGGCACCTGAAGCCCAATTTCCGGTAGCCAATGAGGAAGCCTATGCAGCCACCAAATGGATTAAACAAAACGGAGCATCATTAGGGCTTAATACAACTAAACTGGCTGTAGGTGGCGACAGCGTGGGTGGTAATATGGCAATTGCAGTAACCCTAATGGCTAAAGAACGTAAAGGACCGCAAATAGATTTTCAGCTTCTCTTCTACCCTGTTACAAATGCTGAGTTTGATACAGCTTCTTACCAGCAGTTTTCTACAGGACATTTCTTAACTCTTAATGCAATGGTTTGGTTCTGGAATGTATACGCCCCAAACAAGGCAGACAGGAACCAGATTACAGCCTCTCCGCTTAGGGCAGATATAGAACAGCTAAAAGGATTACCCGAAGCCTTGGTAATCGTTGCCGAAAATGATGTTCTTAGGGACGAAGGCGAGGCTTATGCAAAAAAACTAAATGCAGCGGGTGTTAAAGTAACCTCTACAAGATATATAGGAACCATTCACGACTTTGTGATGCTTAACCCTATAACTAACACACCGGCACCAAGAGCAGCCATAAAACAGGCTATAGATGCTCTAAAAGAAAAACTTAACTAATTAAAAAGAATAAATAATAACAATTAAATATTAAGATCATGAAATTTACAAGAAAAGCAACAGCAAACTGGAAAGGTACAGGAATGGAAGGTACAGGTAAAGTATCAACTCAAAGTACAGTATTAAACGACACACAACTATCTTTTAAAACAAGATTTGCAGACGGTGTTGGTACTAACCCCGAAGAACTACTGGCAGCAGCACACTCAGGATGTTTTACCATGCAGTTAAGCTTCCTTTTAAACGAGGCAGGCTTTACGGCAGACAACCTTGATACCGAAGCTAAAGTAACATTTGAAGACGGTACCATTACAACAATCGTATTAGATCTTACAGGAAGCGTACCGGGTATTACTAATGAACAGTTTACAGAAATTGCACAAAAAGCAAAACAGATTTGTCCGATATCAAAAGCTATTAATGCAGATATAAGCTTAAATGTAGTACTTGCCTAAATAAAAAGACAGGATTAAAAACGAAAAATTCCCCTGGTAAGGAGGGGAATTTTAGCAATTTTTAATCCTGCATCTATTAATAAAAAACTACTTTCTAAATTCAAAAATTGAGAGTTAAAATAAAAATCCCTCCGGGGAGGAGGGATTTTCCCACCATAAACTCAAATTGAGCAGGTATTACCTGTTCGTTAGAATACACATGCAAATATCCCTTCTTTAAGCCATGTGTGAAATACCAATTAATACTGATTTTACCATGTGGAAAATACGTAACGAGTATTATAAAACACGTAAAAAACACTTATTATTGACTACTTTGTAATACAAAACCTACTTTTTTAAAATCATCCTTTAAATAATGATTCATAAACTGATTAAAAACGAAACACAATTCAGGTTAAAAAACATCCGAAAAAGCTACAGCAAGGCATTTATTGTATCAAATTCACAGATAGCAAAATCATTCCTAACAAATCATGTAAATTGTTAGTTATTTTTAAATACTTTGTTTTTTTTGGACTAAAAAATCATTAAATTCGCAACTTCAACAAACAAAAGACAATACAATGAGCAAAAAAGTAGTAATCGTTTCGGCAGTAAGAACTCCAATAGGAAGTTTTATGGGGGCTCTTTCTACCGTATCGGCTGCACACCTTGGCGGTGCTGCCATTAAAGGTGCTTTAGATAAAATAAACTTAGACCCTAAGCATGTAGACGAGGTATTAATGGGTAACGTAGTACAGGCAGGTGTTGGTCAGGCTCCGGCAAGACAGGCATCAAGATTTGCAGGTTTACCAGATAACGTTATTGCTACTACAGTAAATAAAGTATGTGCATCTGGTATGAAAGCTGTGATGCAGGGTGCTCAAAGCATTATGTGTGGCGATGCAGACGTAGTTGTAGCGGGTGGTATGGAAAACATGAGCCTTATACCTCACTATGTACACATGAGAAACGGTTATAAGTTTGGTCCTGCTACTATGGTAGACGGTTTACAAAAAGACGGTCTAACAGATGCTTATGACAATAATGCAATGGGTGTATGTGCAGACCTTTGTGCTACAGAATATAAAATTACAAGAGAAGAACAGGATGCTTTTGCTATTGAATCTTACACGCGCTCTGCAGCTGCATGGGATGCTGGTAAATTTGATAACGAAGTTGTTCCGGTTGCTGTACCTCAAAGAAGAGGTGAGCCTGTAATGGTTACTAAAGATGAGGAGTACACTAATGTAAAATTAGACAAGATTCCTTCTCTTAACGCTGTATTTACTAAAGACGGAACTGTAACTGCTGCAAATGCTTCTACTATTAATGATGGTGCTGCTGCACTTATATTAATGAGCGAAGAGAAAGCAAACGAACTTGGCCTTAAGCCTCTTGCTTACATCAAATCGTATGCAGATGCAGAACAGGAACCAAAATGGTTTACTACATCTCCGGCTAAAGCTTTACCAAAAGCATTAGATAAAGCGGGTATCACTAAAGATGATGTTGATTTCTTCGAATTTAATGAGGCTTTCTCTGTAGTGGGAATCGCTAACTCTAAAATATTAGGGCTTGATGCCTCTAAAGTAAACGTAAACGGTGGTGCAGTATCTCTTGGTCACCCTCTGGGATGTTCTGGAGCAAGAATTATTGTTACCCTGCTTAGCGTACTTGAGCAAAACAATGCAAAAACCGGAGCTGCCGCTATTTGTAATGGTGGTGGTGGTGCTTCTGCAATTGTTATTGAACGTGCATAATAATTGGTTATTTTTATAAGCTGTTATTAACTTTTGCGAAAACAGCTACACCATGTAACGCTGCTTCAGAATTAACCGCTATATTTGTGGTTATGCTTGGAGCAGCGTTTCTTTTTTAGTAAAAGCAACACAACCAATAATAAATCATAAATAAAAAGTTATAAATGTTTGGTATTTGTAATCTTGCTATTGTCCCTCTTCGTTTAGAAGCTAATGACAGAAGTGAAATGACATCTCAGGTTTTATTTGGTGAACATTTTAAAATTTTACAGCAAAAGGAAAAATGGTCGCACATAGAGCTGGCTTATGATGGCTACAAAGGGTGGATAGACAACAAACAGTACAAAACTATTACCGAGGCAGATTACGATAATCTTACCTCCTGCCCTGCTGTTTTAAATGCCGACCTGATAGAATACATTACCACACCAAACAATTTACTGGTTCCTATTCCTATAGGGACTTCTTTATCCTTTTTAGACTTTCCTGATATCAATACCGAAAATTTCTCGTTTGAAGGTTTAAAGACATCTGGCGTTAACCCAAAGGAAAACCTGCTGCGAACAGCCTTTATGTATCTTAATGCTCCTTACTTATGGGGAGGTAAAACACCTTTTGGCATAGACTGTTCGGGCTTTACACAAATGGTTTATAAACTTAACGGATACCACCTGCAACGTGATGCATCACAACAGGCAACTCAGGGAGAAGCCTTAAGTTTTATTGAGGAAAGTGAACCGGGCGACCTTGCCTTTTTTGATAATGAGGAAGGTAATATTATACATGTAGGTATCATTATGGAAGATAACTACATTATACACGGGCACGGCAAAGTACGTATAGACAGGCTGGATCACCTTGGTATTTATAATATTGATACCCGCAGGCATACACACAAGCTTAGGGTAATAAAAAAGATTATTTAAACAGGCTTTAAAGCCTGTTTTTATTTACATTAATCCTAAAGGATAAAAAAAGCTTTACCACATCTATAAACGTGAGGTCATTATCTAATATATCTAACGGTATAGCCTCCTTTATTTCTTCATAATTACTGTATCGTAATCCTACAATTTTAAAAGTTACTCTCCCTCTGTTATTCACGAAATGAATTACCTCATAAGATCTAGATTTTGCTTCTCCATCTGCTAACACTATACCTTTAAAATTTTTAAAGTATAACCTTTTGCCAAAAGGGCAAAGCAGAGAAAAACAAATAAGACGATCTGTCTTTACTATAATATATTTTATTTGCCTTATGATAAGTAGAAATATTACAATTAACATAAATAGTAAAAGACCTATAATACTATTTACTATAGGGTAAAATACAAACGCTTGTATACATTTAACGAACATAGCTGCAGTCAAAGCAAGATTTAATAACATAACAAACCCTACTGAAAAAGTCCCTTCGCTAAACTTACTCCTAACCGTAGTCATATAATTTTATTTATTGCCTGCAAAAATAAAGTAAATCAAGTAATAATTATAAACACTTATTTTACCTTGATATAAGCCAAGTAATTAAACGCTTTTTTATTTATATTTACTTTATGCACAAACCAATTCAAATAGCAATACCACAGCCATGCCATGAAAAATGGGATGAAATGACTCCTGCCGATAAAGGCAGGTTTTGTGCTGCCTGCCAGAAAAACGTAATTGACTTTACAAAAGCTTCCGACAGGGAAATTGCCGAGGCTTACAAATCCAAAAAGTATGAATGCGGCTTATTTTTAGACAGTCAACTAAACCGGAACCTTATAGTTCCTGCAAAGAAAAACAATTTTTGGAGTGCAACCGGTGCTGCAGTAATAAGTTTCTTTGCTATAGGAACAACAAAAAGTTACTCTCAGGAATTAACTCCCATAGAGCAACTTGAAAACAAAAATGATGCAGTAGAAACTTCTGATTCCGGTTCATTTACCATAAGCTGGAATGTTAAGGATTATTTTTATACACCTCTTAAGAATGTCAAAGTAAGTATAGAGAATACTGGTATAAAAACCAAAACCGATTCTGAAGGGAACTTCACTCTTACCGTAAAAAAAGGAGATATAATAAAATTAAAATATAAAGGAAAAAAGACTTTAAAGATTGAGGTTACCAGTGCAGAGAAAGAAAACATAATCCTAAAAACACCTAAACAAAGTAAAGTCCTTTTTACAAAGGGACGCTGGCTTTAATGTAATATGAGGAAACCAATCCAAATAACAATCCCGCAGCCGTGCCATGAAAAATGGGATGAAATGACTCCTGCCGATAAAGGTAAGTTTTGTACTGCATGTCAAAAAAATGTAATTGACTTTACAAAAACATCCGACAGGGAAATTGCCATTGCTATACGCAATAATAAAAACCTCTGCGGGCGCTTCTCTTCTTCTCAGTTGAATAGGGATTTGGTAGTCCCAAAAGAAAAAAGCACAGTTTGGACAGCAGTTGCAGCCGGAGTTTTAAGCTTTGTTACTTTAGGTTCTTACAAAGCTACAGCACAGGAAAAACAAAAGGTAGTTCAAACTGAGAATAAACCTGTAAAAGAAACAAATTCAACAGCTTCTAAACAAAGTACTACCATTAAAATTACTGTAAAAGACAGTACCGGTTTTTTACAAGAAGCCATTGTAACGAACGTAACTAAAAAAACACAAACATCTGAAAATAAAAATGGTGTTTATGAAATTGATGTTTCTCTTAACGATGAAATAAATATAGCATGTATGGGACATGCAATGAAGATTCTAATTATTACTGGCAAGAATGATCTTACTGTACTTCTTGAAGAATTACGACCTATAATAGCTGTTGGTATGGTTGAAGTAAAAACCAAACCAAAAGAGTAAACCCTTACATAAGTTATATTCTTTATCTTTAGGGCCTATTAATAATACGCATCTAAATGACTTTAAAGAAAACCTCTAACGTGCTGTTGGCATTTGCCTTATGCATGGCATTTACCTCACCCGCCACAGCACAAAAAAACAAAGTTGCAAAAACCAATGGCTCACAAATTATAGAGCCAAACGGAAATCCTATCACACTAAAAGGTACAAACCTGGGCAACTGGCTGGTTCCCGAAGGCTATATGTTTAAAACCGGTAAAGTAGCCGCACCCAGACAAATAGACCAGCTTCTGCATGAAATGATAGGTCCGGACAGCCTTACCGTTTTTTGGCACAAGTATCTTGACAATTACATTACTCAGGAGGATATTAAATACCTTAAGAGAACAGGCTGTAATCATATCCGCTTACCATTTCACTACAAAATGTTTACCGACGAAACCTATATGGGTACACAAAATGCCGGGTTTAAATATTTTGACCGTGTAATAGAATGGTGCAGGCAGGAAAACCTGTATGTACTTTTAGACATGCACTGCGCGCCGGGGGGACAAACCGGAGATAATATAGACGACAGTTACGGCTATCCGTGGTTGTTTTTCAGTAAATCGTCTCAGGACTTAATGAGCGAAGTGTGGATGAAGATTGCCAAAAAGTATAAAGGAGATCCTATAATTATTGGGTACGACGTGGTAAATGAGCCTTTTGCACACTACTTTGTCAAGGAGATACCCGATTACAACCACAGGCTGTTTACATTATACCAGCGAATGGTAAAAGACATCCGTTCGGTAGATAAAGACCACACCATATTCTTAAACGGATCGGTTTGGGCAGGTGACTTTGACGTATTTGAATCTATTATTGACGATAACATTGTTTATGAGTTCCACAAATACTGGTTTGATGTAGAGCAGGCAGCCATTCAAAAATATGTTGATTTCCGCGATAAGCACAATGTACCGATTTACATTGGTGAAACCGGAGAAAATACCGATGAATGGGTTATGGATTTCAGATTGCTGTTAGACCAAAACAATATCAACTGGTGTTTTTGGCCATATAAAAAAATGGACAATACTAAAGGTATAATGAACTTTACCATGCCCGAAGACTATGCGGTTATTGTACGCTACTCGCAAAGCGACCGCAGCTCTTACGAAAAGATACGTGAAAACATGCCGGACAGAGCTACTGCACAAAAAGCACTAAACCAGTTTCTTGAAAACTGCCTGTATAAAAACTGTTTCCAAAACAAAGGCTACATTGAAGGACTTGGACTTACCGTGGAGTAATTTATTCTAAATGATGAATTTTAAATTTTGAATTTAAGCATGAGTGAAGCTCAGGCATTAGACTCTGTAGCGTTAAGATAATTATGAATGAGAATGTTTTGTCATTTCGACCGGAATGAAATGGAATGGAGAAATCTCTTTAATTATTAATCTAATTCAGATTCTTTATTCAGCTTTCGTTTAAATCAAAAATAGAATATAACAAAAACGCCCCGCAGTTGCGGGGCGTTTTTTATCTTAATACTTTGTACTGAAATCTTAGTACTGTAATTATTTCACTTCTTCAAAATCTACGTCCTGTACGTTATCGCCTTCTGCCTGAGCATCACCCTGTGGCTGACCTTGGTCTGCACCACCCTGAGCTCCGCCTTCTGCCTGAGCTTTGTACATTTCCTCAGATGCATTTTTCCAAGCCTCGTTGATTTTATCAAGAGCCGGTTGGATAGTAGCTACATCTTTAGTTTCGTAAGCTTTTTTAAGTTCTTCAAGAGCCGATTGAATTGGCTGCTTGTTGCTGTCAGATAGTTTGTCACCAAACTCTGTAAGCTGTTTTTCAGTTTGGAAAATCATAGCATCAGCTTCGTTTAGCTTGTCTACTTTTTCTTTCGCTGCTTTATCGGCATCAGCATTAGCTTCTGCTTCCTGACGCATTCTTTCGATTTCTTCCTGAGTTAATCCTGAAGAAGCCTCGATACGGATATCGTGTGATTTACCAGTACCTTTATCTGTAGCAGATACTTTAATGATACCGTTAGCATCAATATCAAATGTTACTTCAATTTGAGGTACACCTCTTTGTGCAGGCGGAATACCGTCTAAGTGGAAACGACCGATAGTCTTATTATCCTGAGCCATTGGCCTTTCACCCTGTAACACGTGGATTTCTACAGATGGCTGATTATCTGCCGCTGTAGAGAATACCTGAGATTTTTTAGTTGGGATAGTTGTGTTAGCCTCAATTAATTTAGTCATAACACCACCCATAGTCTCGATACCTAATGAAAGCGGAGTAACGTCTAACAGAAGTACGTCTTTAACGTCACCTGTTAATACACCACCCTGGATAGCAGCACCAATTGCCACAACCTCGTCCGGGTTAACACCTTTAGAAGGTTTTTTACCAAAGAATTTCTCTACTTCTTCCTGTATTCTTGGGATACGTGTAGAACCACCCACAAGGATTACCTCATCAATATCTGATTTAGATAAACCTGCATCCTGTAAAGCTTTAGCAACAGGTTTCATAGAACGCTGTACTAAATCGTCAGCAAGTTGCTCAAACTTAGCTCTTGTAAGTGTTTTTACAAGGTGCTTAGGTCCGCTTGCAGTAGCAGTAACATATGGTAAGTTTATTTCAGTTTGTGTAGAAGAAGAAAGCTCGATCTTAGCTTTCTCTGCAGCCTCTTTTAAACGCTGTAATGCCATAGCATCTTTACGCAGGTCTACACCTTCTTCACTATTAAATTCGTTTGCTAACCAGTCTATAATTACCTGGTCGAAATCATCACCACCAAGGTGAGTATCACCGTTAGTAGAAAGTACTTCAAATACACCGTCACCTAACTCAAGGATAGAGATATCAAATGTACCACCACCAAGGTCATATACGGCAATCTTTTGGTCTTTACCACTTTTGTCAAGACCGTAAGCAAGAGCAGCCGCTGTAGGCTCGTTTATAATCCTTCTTACTTTAAGTCCTGCAATTTCACCAGCCTCTTTAGTAGCCTGACGCTGTGCATCGTTAAAGTAAGCCGGTACTGTAATAACCGCTTCAGTTACTGTTTGTCCAAGGTAATCCTCAGCAGTTTTCTTCATTTTCTGAAGTGTCATTGCAGAAAGCTCCTGCGGTGTGTAAAGGCGTCCGTCGATATCTACACGAGGAGTATCATTATCACCTTTCATCACTTTATAAGGAACGTTACCTGCTTCTTTTGAACTTTCAGAGAATTTATTACCCATAAAACGTTTTATGGATGATATTGTCTTAGTAGGGTTAGTAACAGCCTGACGTTTTGCAGGGTCACCCACCTTAATTTCGCCACCTTCTACAAATGCTATAACCGATGGCGTTGTTCTTTTTCCTTCAGCATTAGGAATAACTACAGGCTCGTTACCTTCCATTACGGCTACACACGAGTTGGTTGTTCCTAAGTCAATTCCGATTATTTTACTCATTTTAAAATAGTTTATTTTTTGAATTCGATTTCTAAATATTATTGATGCTTACAAATAGTCAATCTTTGTGCCAATAGCCAAAAGCATTAAAAAATGACAGAACCATATGACAAGATGACATTTTCTTTTTTATAACTTTTAGAAACCTTTAACGGATTGACGGAAATTATGAACTTCTGTCGGATACAATTTTGTTTTTAACGACATGATTTTTCAGATAAATTTGAAACAAACCAAAAATAGACTCATATATAAATTTCATAAACTACACAGTCCTAAAATCAATTTTAAGCAAATATTAATTAAATACGTAAAACATTAAAAAACAACACATTAAATGTGTAAATATTTTTTCTAAAATCTACACAAAAATTTAAACACCACAAAACCAGTTATCTACACAAAACTGCATTTTACAGTCTCAACTATTCACTTCATAGCTAAAAATCTATATTATAAATATTTCTGTATATTTTAGCATCCAAATCCTATCCAATACACGTATGTATTAATGTTACTCTGGTTTGACTATGCTAAGCAAAAAGATAAATCAAATTCGGTTTGTTACTATTGGAGGTCTTCTTGTTTTAATTCTTTCAATAGCAGTTTTAATAGGTTGGTTTTTTAATATAGAAGTATTAAAAAGCATACTTGACGGTTATATTTCAATGAAATTTAACACAGCACTTTCATTTTTAGCGCTGTCGTTTTGCCTGGTAGCGTCTGCTTCTACCAAAAGAATTTCAGCGACGATCCTGTTAATGGAAATGTTTGTTGCAATACATGCCCTTGCATCCTTGTGTCAGGGAATCCTGTCTATAGATTTGGGTATAGACCAAATGTTATTCCCTGATTTAGTGGGAATAGAAAAACAGGAAGCCTACCCGGGACGTATGTCTCCCATAACATCTGTATTGTTTTTGGTAATGGGAGCCTCTATGTTTAGTGCTGCCTTATTTCAAAAACTAAGGATTTACTGCCAGTATGCCTTTCACTTTGTAACGGTAATCTCCTCTATATGTATAATAGGCTATTTTTTTAGCGTACCCAGTCTATATAAATTCAGCTTTTTAACACCGATAGCCATACATACAGCTATAAGCTTTTGTATTTTGTCTATGAGTGCCAGTATGCTTTATCCTGAGATTGGGTTTACAAGAATATTTACAGTAAAAGAAACAGGAAATATAATTGCAAAGCGTCTTTTTTTACAGCTGTTTGCACTAATAATAATAGTAACATACCTGAGACTGCAATTTTTTGAACATAGCAATTTTAGTATGGATTCAGGGTCAATTATGGGATTAAAACCAAGTCTTGCCCTTACCTCAATCGGCTTTATTCTTATATGCTTTGGTTTTATTTACAAAGCTGCAAATGCCATAAATACATCGGAGCGAAAACAAAAAATGGCAGAACAGCATTTTAGAAGTGTGATCGAGTCGGCACCAAATGCATTTATAATATCAAACCCTGAAGGAGACATTACCCTGATTAACGAGCAGGCTGAAAAGCTTTTTGGCTATACAAAAGAAGAACTTGTAGGAAAGTCTATAGATATCCTCGTACCTAAAGCATCAAGGAGTCATCACCCTGTAAATAGGGGGGATTATCATGAAGCCCCAAGAGCAAGATACTTTGGAGCGGGAAGAGATCTACATGCAGTAAAAAAGGACGGTAGCGAGTTTCCTGTAGAAATAGGCCTTAATCCGTTATACACAAATACCGGTAACGTAATACTTGCCTCTGTAATAGATATTACCGAACGTAAACGAAACGAAACTATTATTAAAGACCAGCTTCAGGAACTTCAGATAAGGAATAAAGAACTGGAACAGTTTAATTACATAGCCTCACACGATTTGCAGGAGCCTATAAGAACTGTAAGCAATTTTATTCAGGTTATTGAAGAAGATTACGGTCAGGAGTTAAACGATGAACTAAAAAGCTATCTGAATACAATAAATGATGCTACCGGAAGAATGTCTCTTTTGGTGAAATCACTACTGGATTTTACAAGACTGGGCAAAGACAGAGAGCTTACATATGTAGATTGTAATGACATACTAAAAAATGTTATTGCCGATTTAAACAGACTCATAAAGGAATCTGATGCTGAGATAACATATGGTGTAATGCCTCAAATATATGCTTATAAAGTAGAGTTGAGACTGGTTTTTCAAAACCTAATTAATAATGCCATTAAATTCAGGAAAAAGAATATACCATGTGAGGTAAAGATACACTGCCACGAAGAAAAGGATTATTATGAGTTTTGGGTAACCGATAACGGAATAGGAATTAACCCAAGATATTTTGACCGTATTTTCCAGATTTTTAAAAGTCTGCATAAAGAAGATGAGTATGAGGGACATGGTATAGGACTGGCACATTGTTATAAAGTTGTGGGGCTTCACAAGGGTAAAATATGGGTAGAATCAGAATTAGGAACAGGAAGTACATTTAAGTTTACAATTTCAAAATTTATACAAAATGGATAAAGATGTGATGATAAGGCAGGTAAATTGCATAATGCTGGTTGACGACAATAAGGTCGACAACTTTTTTCATGAAAGAGTAATAAGGAAAAACAATGCTGCAAAGCATGTTGTTGTAAAGGAATCTGCCGAAGAAGCCCTTGAATACCTAAAGAGAAAAGAAGAAAACGGAGATAAACACCCTGATCTTATTTTTCTTGATATCAATATGCCGGGCATGAACGGATGGGAATTTTTAGAAGAATACGGTAAACTGGATAAAAACCTTCATTGCAGAATGATTGTGGTAATGCTTACCACATCAGAAAATCCGGATGATATGGATAAAGCAAAATCACTTGGCGTACTGTCTGCCTTTAAGACCAAACCGCTAACCATAATGATGCTTGACGAAATTCTGGAAAATTACTTTGATTAATTGTTCGCCAAAACATATACATCCTGCATTCTTTAACCAATAAAGAAAAACGCCCCAAAAGGGGCGTTTTATATTATTCTTCAAAATACTCAAAGGCATCTATAATATCAAGGTATACCCCATTAAAGCCTGCCTGTAGTATGGTATCAAGATATGATCCCTGTCCTGAATAGATGATAGATTTCCATTCATCATTCCAGTACTGCACCTTATAATTACCTCCCCAGTCAGGATTTTCGGCTGCTACCCATTCCGGCGGATTTGTACTCCACTCCTGCTGCCAGTAATAACGATAATCTTCTGCCTCACCTATAGACATATAACATATTACCATGCGGCTACCACCATTGGCTTTATTCTTTAACTGAGCTACTTCGGCTGCTGTAAAAGCCTGTCCGTTTAAAAACAAATCCATGATAATTACATCATAATCGGTTTGTGCCACGGCAGTAATAAACTCCTGTTTAGTATTATAATTCTCAGGATTTATAAGGTATAAAAAGTTTTTGGCCTGCGATAGCTGAGTTATGTTTGCATTATTATAGTTATAAGGAGATTGACCCGGTATAACATTCAGTTCCCTGATAGGGGCTGCAAAAGAAATATAGTCGCTATCCTCGTTTTGAAGATAGGAATCTTCTACATGAGACGCTGAGGTACAATAATCGGTAACCAATATCTTTTTACCAAACTCCTTAGACCTGTCTAAGAAATTCTTCAGGTATTCGGTTACATCGGCAGGTGTAGCTTCATCATCGTTATCATAACCATATAGCAGGTCTTCCTGTCCGTGCCCGTCTATAGCATTTAGATAAGGTAAGTTTAGCGAGCCAAACGGATCTCCGTCGTTAGTAAGCAGTTCAATACCGTTTTGGGGAATAATCGCAAAGCCCGGACTTATTCCTTTAGCCTTTTGACTAATGCTAATTACAAGCTGGCGCATTTCCTGCCTGTAATCTATAACTGTTTCCCCGGGATTCTCACCGTTGTTATTGTTTGCGGTCCCGTTGTCGTCAATATCTGTATGACATGACACGATAAGTAATGCTGCCAATGGCAGTAGTAATCTTTTCATTGTTGATTAATGGCGGGGGTGGGTTAAATTATTATGCTACGTTTTTTTCTTTGTTTCTTCCTAATAGAATTCCCATTACTATAACAGCAGCTTCAAGCGCCATAAAAATATAATATCCTGCCTTAACGGTAATATCATATCCTCCGGATTTAATATAGATAATTCCGCCTGCAAGCAATACAAAAAGGGTTATCGCCGAAAACAATACCTGTTTGCGCTGTTTAAAAAGAGAACCTACAAACTGGAAAACGCCAAGTGCAAGTATAATAGTACTTATTACGATAACTAATTTCATGGTATCACTCATTGCTACCTTAGAAAATCGCGGAAGCCCTTCCACAACAATATCCAGCAAATTAAAGTTTCCCCATATAAACCAGTCGTTTGTTGTTACGGCTGTAGGCCTGTAACTAAAAAAAGGAGACGTTAATGTAATCATAGAAAGTAATCCCAGTACATAAAAGGATCTCTCAAAAAGTCTTTTTTTCATAAAAATTTATTTAATCAACTAAAAATACAGCATTGCTGAAAAGCAGATTACCGTTTTCCCAAAATCCTCTGAACAATGGGTTATCTATCATATAAATTACCTGCCCGCTGCCTTTTTGTTCTACAGCAAAGGTAACAGTGTTTTCCAGTTTTTTTCTAAGGTTTTGCCCAATAAAACCAAAGCTTATATAATCCTTTGGCACATAGGCCACATTCCAGGCATCCTTAAGTAACTGGTAATGGGTATCACTGGTTTTAAGACTGAAATACTTATCTCCAAGTCCGTAAGAAAGTGGGTGTGACTTATCTATTACATTTTCTACCACTGCTCCCGGCACCGACTCAGATATTGAACGTCTTTCGGCATTTTTATAATCCATAAAACGGGCTCTTAAAGCCTCTTCCTCCTTACGGTCAATTTCGTCCTGTTTATCCTGTTCCGAAGCAAAACGGGTAAGGTTATACCCTGCCCTGTCTTCAAAAATACCCAGTGCGTTGCCTATTGCAATTACCTTGCCCCCGTCCTTAATAAAATTATCCAAATCACTTTTTTGATCTTCGGTAAAATCATACCAGCCATCAACCAGTACTATGGTTGTAAAATCACTAAAGTTTACCCTGCTAATATTTTTAACATCCACTATACTTACAGGATATTCTATCATCTGATCGAAGTAAAACCATGCCTGCCCAAAATCGGTAGCACTTACACTCTCTCCCGAAAGCAGTAAAACTCTCGGAGCGCTAAGTAACGGATAGTATTCCCCCCCTAAGTCGCCGCCTTCTAAAGAGAAACCACTTTCCAAAACCTCATAATCCGGTTTGTTTTCAAGCAGCATATCCATAGTGTTTTTAAAATCGTAAAGGCTTTGGTTATCTCCTTTAAGTACAATTAAATCACCAGGTTTAATTCTTACCCCTCTAAAGAAAGAAGCTTTTCTGGCAGAACGCACCTTTATCCCGCTTTTAAGCAGACAGGACAGCGTTCTTGCCGACGCTCTTCCATTCCACGGAATGTAATAAGCATAAGCCCTTTCAAAATCAAGTTTGCCCTTATAGTTAATCTCTTTCTTAGTATCTATTTTAGGACTGTTTTTAAGCGCATAACTCTCCACTCCATAAGCATAAGGCAATGCCCATGCAGTTATATCATACGAAAGGCTGTCGGTAAGTTTAGGTGCAGGTTCAAACAATACCTGTGTAAGTATGCTTTTAGGCTGCTTGGCACTAATTATTAAATCGTTAGGCTCTACGGTAAAATCTTTATCGCCGTTTTCCATATAGCTGTAACCGTTTAGCTTTTTAGACTCTTTGGCATAAGCAAACTGAATCTTGTTTCGTTCCAGCAACTCGGCAAGCTGTTGGGTCTTACCGTTGTTTTTTATAATGTAGGTTTTATATTTCCCTTTATTGCCTTCCTTACCGTCTTTGTAATACTGGCGGAAATTTTTAACCAGCTTATCCTTTTGCCAGGAAGCCGTTTCAACTGCTGTAAGCACGGCTTCGGTATGGTGGTCTATCCTGTCCTGTAGCGTTAGTATATTACCGTTGCTCATTACCACTGCCCTGCCGGCACCTATACCACCCTGCTCATAGGTCATACCCACGGCACCATTAAAGCTTGGATAGGTATCCCCATAGCTCGGGTAAAATAAATCGAAACGCTCTCTTGTATAGTAGTTCCATCCTTTAAGGTCAAATCGTTTTGAAGTCATTTCGCCTATTGCAACGTGAAAATCTTTTTGTGCCTGAGTGATGTACTCGTGCATTGGCTCTGCTGCGGGAGGAAAAAAATAAGGTTCGTTATACCCCATTTCATGCACATCTACATGTACCATTGGCATCCACTCGTTAAAAAGCCTTATACGCTGTTGCGATTCAGCCTGCGTTTGCCATGCCCAGTCACGGTTAAGATCGTACGCATAATGGTTTTGCCTGCCACCCGGCCACGGTTCCATGTGTTCCCTATCGGTAAGCCCCGGATGAAGCTGTTGCCCGGTAACATCCCTAAGCCAGTTCCCGTAACGAGAGTACCCGTCAGGGTTTAAGCATGGGTCTAATATCACGATGGTATTTTCCAGCCACTCTTTGGTGTTCTTATTATTTGGGTTAATAAGTTCAAAGGCCACATTCATAGAGCTTTCGGCAGCACCGGGCTCATTACCGTGTACATTAAAACTAAGCCATACTATAGCTTTATCAGTAACGGTTGTGGTTGGCTTTTTATCTAAAAGTCCAATTTGATACAGATGGTTTTGCCTTATGTTTTCAAGATCTTTCAGGTTTTGCGGAGTTGAAATGTAATATACATTAAGGCTTCGCTCCTGATAGGTATAACCGTAAGGCTTTTTAAGTATGTAATCTGAATTTTGGGTTAAATGAGTAAAGTAATTTTCCAACTGATGGTAATAGCTTACCTGGCTCCCGTAACTTGGTATAAATTCTCCCGGGCTTTTCAGCTGTGCCTGTAAGGTTAGTGTAAAAAGGAACAACAGGCTAAAAAATAGTTTTTTCATATAAAAGGGGTTCAAACTTCAAATTTATGTAATTTAATTTCAAAAGAGATTCTAAATTAAACAACCTTAGCTAATATTATACAGGCTACTCAAGTTATTTATCAAAAAGTATTAAATTGCATATACAGAAACAACAACCAAACTATTACCAACATGAAAAACACCTTCCGTAAAACTGTATTACTACTTACAGTTTGTGCTATTGCACAGTTTGCCCACTCTCAAACAACATTAACTCAAAAATTAGAAAACAAAGAGTTTAGTAACCTGTTAGGCTCAATAGACAGTTACACCAGTTATCCCGTTAAATTGGGGTCACTATCTACCATTATTAATTATAACGAATCAGGAAGTGCAAATATGCCGGAAACCGATGAGGCTTCTCAAAACCTTATCATTACGGTTTGTGCTGACGGAGCACCTACAGATTGTAATTCCTTTATTTTTAAAGACAAATACAATCTTAAAGTTACCAGAGTTACAGAAGATGATAAACTATATCACGTATATGTAGAGTATGGCCCGGCAAAGAAACGCACTAAAGAAGAATTGTTAATAGCAAAACCATAATATGAATAAGCCTTCCTGAATCGGAGGGCTTTTTTTATTAAATAAACACCATTCACTATGAAAACAATCGCCGTTTATATTTTCATTAGCCTGTTTTGTTGTCTGCCAAAAAGTAATCAGTGTAACCTGATAACCGATATTATTAAGCATAAGGAGGTTCAGCATTTTTTACATCCGGAAGCAAAAGGGCGTGATACTCTTTATATTCAGAAAACAGAAATTTGCAGGGAGTACAATCAAAAGATAAACGGTATACATGTTATTGCAGTAAACAGAAAAGAATGGCAAACCAAACCTAACAGGCTTGAGTTAAGCCTGGTTAAGGAAAACGGACAACTTACGAGAATCAATATGCACTATCCTCCGAAAGGTGCAGTATTTATCGCTTATCTTGACGAACTTGGAAATTTGGAAAACATAAATGCTTTTGAGAAATAACACTAAAATTAATTTAATATTTTTACGAAAATAATTAAACACACCTATGAAAAAACTATTACTTTCATGCGCTTTCTTATTATATTTTACAATTAATGCGCAGACCCCAAAAACTAATCGTATTACCATTAAGCTTAAAAGCAGTGTAGAAAATATTAACTTAAACAATAATTCTACAGGTATTGTACAAATAGACAGCATAGCAAAAAATTATAATGCGACCGGGATTACAAAATTAAGATCGGGTAAAAAATCTAAATCCCAACTCTTTGTAATTTCATTCCCCAACGACACTAATATTGAAAATTTGGTAAAGGCTTACGGTCAGCTTCAAACAGTTGAATATGCAGAGCCTGACTATATAGGCCAAGGTGGTGGTAAAAAGTTTAACATGACACCTAACGACCAATTCTATTTTAGGCAATGGGGCTTACATAACGATGGTAGCTTTAACCTGTCGCCTTCGATATCAGGAGCTGATATAGATATGGAGGCAGCCTGGGATATTGAACAGGGAAGCAGCGAAATAATTGTTGCGGTAATGGACAGTGGGCTAAATTTAGAACATCCTGAATTTGAGGGACGACTTTGGTCTAACGAAGCTGAGACAGTCAATTTTGAGGATAATATTGATAATGACAATAATGGCTATATAAACGATTTTTTTGGTTGGGATTTTGTTTCGAATGTACCTTTTCCTTTTGACGATCATGGCCACGGCACAAATGTAACAGGCATTATAGCTGCAAACGGTAATAATTTATCAGGATATTCCGGGGTAGACCTTAACTGTAAGATAATGACGCTGAAAGGGCTTAATGCTAATAACAACGGAAATTATTCATGGTGGTATGATGCTATTATTTATGCTGCAGATAACGGAGCAAGGGTTATTAATCTTTCTGTTGGCGGTAATCAGTATTCACAGGTACTTGAAGAAGCTGTTCAATATGCACTTAATAATAATGTGGTGGTTGTAGCCTGCATGATGAATTTTAACACCTCAATACCTTTTTATCCTGCCAATTTTGAAGGGGTTATTGCTGTTGGATCAACAAATCCTAATGACAGCAGAACACAACCTTTCTTTTGGGATTCAAATAGCGGCAGTAATTATGGGGATCATATATCTGTAGTTGCTCCGGGTAATTTTATTTATGGCCTTTCGCATACTTCAAATACAGAATACGGGATATATTGGGGAGGCACATCTCAGGCAACACCATATGTATCCGGGTTAGCTGCATTGCTTTTGGCTCAGGACCCAGGCAGAACACCAGCCCAAATTAAGTCTATAATAGAAAATACCGCCGAAGATCAGGTAGGAAGCACATTGGAAGACATACCCGGGTTTGATATTTATTACGGACATGGCAGAATTAATGCTTTCCAGGCTTTATCATACAGTTTAGATAATCCTGAGTTTAACAAAAATAAAAACACTCTAATAGTATACCCTAATCCTTCTAAAGGGAGCTTTAATATTCAGACTGAAAGTTATCCGTGCACAGCAAAAGTTTATAACACATTAGGACAAAAGATACTTGAGCAGGAAATTACAACTATAAATACAACTATAAACATTACCAGTCCGGGAACTTATATAGTCTCTGTAAAAAGTAAAGATGGTAGTACTGCCAAAAAAATAATCATAGAGTAACTACTTTATAATTACTTTTTAATTATCAAGATAATTATTGTTAAAAATTTGATACTAAGCATATAACATTTAAAAAATAAACATACATTTGCTTAACCCCAAATGCCGACACTGTTAATTTTCTGGCTAAAAAGAATTAAAACAACAGTAAACGCAACATTATGAAACGCACCTTACAGCAATTTGCTGCCCCTATTTCAGCAATGCTATTGTTGATGGTAGTTACTGCCTGCAGTAATATTACCCACAACAAAACTGATGATGGTAATCAGGAGAATTTCAAACAGGAAAAAAAACTGTCTGAAGCACCTGATATGAACAATGAGCTAATGCCGGCTAAACCTAAAGTATAGCGGTGTATTTTCATGCAATCGACCCAATAAATTTTTCATACAATCAAAGCCTGCTAAAATAAGCAGGCTTTGATTTTTTAAGAAATATAAATTTTAAGAAAATTTTAGTGTGATTATTTTCACTTTTTTAATGCTAAACAAGGGTTTATATTCCACTGTTTTCAATCACAATTATTATCTTTGCATGCTTTAAAACAAAAAATGCAATGCGTATATCCTACAATTGGTTAAAACAATTCATTAAATTAGACTGGAACTCAGAAGAAACAGCCGACCTGCTTACAGACCTTGGCCTTGAAGTAGAAGGAGTTGATAAGTTTGAGTCGCTTAAAGGCGGACTTGAAGGTGTAGTGGTAGGCCATGTGCTTTCATGCATACAACACCCTAATGCCGATAAGCTTAAAGTTACAACGGTAGACCTTGGTGACGGTAATCCTCCCGTACAGATTGTTTGCGGAGCACCTAACGTAGCAGCCGGACAAAAAGTTCCTGTGGCAACCATAGGTACTACCCTGTATGATGCCGAAGGAAACGGTTTCCAGATCAAGAAAGGAAAAATACGCGGAGAAGAAAGCCACGGTATGATTTGTGCCGAAGATGAACTTGGTCTTGGCCAGGGCCACGAAGGTATCCTGATATTAGGCGAAGATCTAAAACCGGGCACTCCGGCTTCTAAAATTTTTAATATTGAAACCGATGAGGTTTTTGAAATAGGGCTTACGCCAAACCGTGCCGACGCCATGAGTCACTGGGGCGTTGCCCGCGACCTTCGTGCAGGCATGACTCAGCGCAATGTAAACACAGAGCTTATTACACCTTCTGTAAGCAATTTCAGGATTGATAAGCGTACACTTAAAATCGACGTAAAAGTTGATGACAATAAACTGGCACCACGCTACTGTGGTGTAACCATATCCGGAATTACGGTACAACCTTCTCCTGCATGGTTACAAAACAGGCTTATGGCAATAGGTATTACACCTAAAAACAATGTGGTAGACGTTACTAATTACGTTTTGCATGAGCTAGGGCAGCCGTTACACGCTTTTGATGCCACTAAAATAAGAGGTAACAAAATTGTTGTAAAAACTGCCGAAGCAGGAACTAAATTTATTACACTGGATGATGTTGAGCGCACATTACATGAGGACGACCTAATGATTTGTGACGAAAACGGACCTATGTGTATTGCAGGTGTACTGGGAGGTAAAAAATCAGGAGTTAGTGAAAATACCTCTTCTATATTCTTAGAGAGTGCTTACTTTAACCCTGTATCAATAAGAAAAACAGCTAAACGCCACGGTATAAGCACCGATGCTTCTTTCCGTTTTGAAAGAGGCATAGATCCTACCATAACAGAATATGCTCTTAAAAGGGCTGCCCTGCTTATACAGGAAACAGGTGGTGGCGAAATAACATCTGATGTTATAGACATTTACCCTAAAAAGATTGAAGACCACCAGGTTTTCGTAAACTTTAAAAATGTTGAAAGGGTAATTGGTCAGGAAATAAGCAAAGAAACCATCAAAAAAATACTGGTTTCACTTGATATAAAAATCAACAGCATGTCTGATGTTGGTGTTGGTCTTGTAATACCTTCATACAGAGTAGACGTTGAAAGAGAAATAGATGTTATAGAAGAGATTTTAAGGGTTTACGGATACAACAATGTAAACTTCTCTCAAAAGCTTAACGCTTCTATGTCTAACTCGGCACGTACAGAAGATTATAAGCTGCAAAACATTACAGCAAACCAACTGGTAGCTGTAGGCTTTAACGAAATGATGGCTAACTCGCTTACAACACCTGAATATGTTAAGCTTAGCGAAAACCTTAAGGAAGAGTTCAATGTGCTTATGCTTAATCCGCTAAGCAGTGACCTTTCTGCAATGAGGCAGTCATTACTTTTCAGCGCACTTGAAGCAGTATCATTCAACATAAACAGAAAGAGAAGCGATCTTAAATTATTTGAGTTTGGTAAATCGTACCATAAGCTTCCTTCAGGGTATGATGAGAACAAACACCTAACCTTAACCGTTACCGGAGACCGTACTGCAGAAAGCTGGACACAGCAACAAAAACCTTCAGACTTCTTTATGTTTAAAGGTTATGTAGACATGGTTTTATCGAGACTTGGGATAAACAAAGCTCAGACACAACCTGTTACAAATGACGTGTTCTCAGAAGGCTTAGCTTATACTTTAGGAAATGAAGTTTTAGTAGAGATGGGAAGCGTTAAAAAACTGGTTTTAAAGCATTTTGATATAAAACAAGAAGTATTCTTTGCCGACTTTAACTGGGCTGCAATTATCAAGGTAGTATCTGCTAAAATCAAGTTTACAGAAATATCCAAGTTCCCGGAAGTTAGAAGAGACCTTGCCCTGCTTGTTGACAGCGATGTAACCTTTAAGGACATTTATGCCATAGCAAGACAAACAGAAAAATCTTTACTAAAAGACATTAACCTGTTTGACGTATATGAAGGCAAAAACCTTCCGGAAGGTAAAAAGTCGTATGCTGTAAGCTTTACTATTCAGGACAGCACCAAGACCCTTAAAGACGACCAGATCGATAAGTTAATGACAAAAATAAGACAGAACCTGGAAACACAAACAGGTGCCCAGTTACGATAACAGTCTTAAGCAATAAATATAAAGCCTCCTTTTCGGAGGCTTTATTATTAGCTTATGGTATAAAAAAAATCCCCTCGTAAAACACGAGGGGATTTTTATTTCAAAGCTCTTTTAAGCTATTTATTTCTTTTTAAGGGCATTTGCCTCATCCATCATATCAAGACCTGTATAAAGGCTGGCTAAAAGCGCTTTAAACTGTTCTTTGTTCTCAGGATTAGTTTCCATATCATAAGCTTTCTTTACATAAGACAAAGACTCCTTATAGATAGCATCCCTTTTTTCTTTAAGCAGGTCGTAACGAGCCATATCTTTTTTAGAAGTACCAAGGCCGTTCATCTCACTAACAATAGCATCTTCACCATCAAGAAGCAATACACCTATGTTATAATAAGCAGCTGCATATTTAGGATCTATTTCAATAGCTTTTTGGTAGTACTGTTTAGCCTCTTCTTTCTGGCCTGCCTGAGCAGAAGTCACACCAAGATTAAAGTAAAGGTTAGGATCTTTAGAACCTAAGTTTAAGATATCCTTTATTACTCTTTGGTAGTTCTCCATATCACCAGATTCAAAATAGATTTGAGACTCTGCAGAAAGAAGGCCTATATCATTCGGGTTTTGCTTTTTAGCTTTTGCAATAGCCTGCATAGCTTTATCCTTATCCCCTTTCTGGATATAAAGAAGCGCTATGTTTTTAATGATATCACCTCTTACAGAAGGATCTTTATGAACACCCGGGTTTGTATAACTAGCCGTTTGAATGTAAAGATCTCTTGTTTTTTTATCATTAAAGTATTGCACTTCACCTTCAGGGCTTGTAGCAGTATAGCTTAATCTTTTATTAGTGAAACCTAAACGGTCAAGCTCTTCAAAATATTTAAGAGATGCATCATAGTCTTTAGCATTAATTGCATAAGCTGCAGCGTTGTAAAGATTAATAGTATCCTTTTTATTAAGCTCATAAGCCATTTCATATAAAGGTACAGCTGCTTTGTAGTTTTGGTTAGCACCTAGCTCTTTAGCAATAGCTAACATACCTTTACTTACTTCCGGATAGATTTCCTCAGTAATCTCTTTTGTATATTCACGCTTAGTGGTTTTCTCAAGCTCAAGCACTTTGTTAAAATCAGCAATCGCAGCTTTAATTCCGTTCTGGTCCATTTTTGCGATAGCCATTACTAAGTCATAATTACCTTTGTAATAGTAAAAGTCTGCTTTTTGCTTATCATCAGCATTAGCCATTAGAGGTTCTGCCTGATCAATAAGCTGCTTTAATTTCTGCAGGTCTTCTGCAGTAGGCTGCTCCTTATTTACAATTTTTTTCATTTGCTTAAGCTCATCCTTTTGAGCATAAGCGCCTATAGAAATTAATAAAGATGCAGCAATTGCATATTTAGCTTTCATTGTATTCGGTTTTTAAAGTTTATTCCTGGTTTTGATTTTCGTTTGCAGTTGTGTCATCGGTTGTTTCTGCCGATACATCTTCTGCATCAATAACATCTTCGCCTTCCTCCTCACGCATAACTTTTGCAACGGCAGCGATAGAGTCATTTCCTTTAATATTAATAAGTCGTACACCTTGTGTAGCACGCCCCATAACCCTTAGGTCTGAAACCTGCATTCTTATCGTTAAGCCCGACTTGTTGATAATCATAAGGTCATCAGCATCGGTTACGTTATTAATCGCAACAAGCTTACCGGTCTTATCTGTAATATTAAGGGTTTTAACACCTTTACCACCACGGTTTGTTATCCTGTAATCTTCAAGGCTTGAACGCTTACCGTATCCTTTTTCAGACACAACAAGAATCTCACTGTTCATATCATTTACAGAAATCATGCCGATTACCTCATCGTTGTCATCCTGAAGCGTTATACCACGAACTCCTGATGCACTACGACCCATCGGACGTGTTTTACCTTCTTCAAAACGAACAAGTTTACCAGATTTAACTGCAAGGAGCACCTGGCTTTCGCCTGTAGTTAATTTTGCTTCTAATAGTTCGTCGTCTTCACGAATGGTAATTGCATTAATACCGTTTAATCTCGGACGTGAGTACTGCTCCAGTAATGTCTTTTTAACCACACCTTTTTTAGTAGCCATAATTACATAGTGGTTATTGATGTACTCTTCGTTCTTAAGGTCAAGTGTGCAGATAAATGCTTTAACCTTGTCATCGTTCTCAATATTGATAAGGTTTTGTATAGCACGCCCTTTACTTGTTTTATTACCTTCAGGAATTTCATAAACCCTCATCCAGAAACATTTTCCTTTTTGGGTAAAGAACAGCATGTACTGGTGGTTAGTAGCAACAAACAGGTGCTCCAGGAAGTCCTGATCACGTGTTGCCGAACCTTTTTGCCCTACTCCTCCCCTGTTTTGGGTTTTGTATTCTGATAGTGGTGTACGTTTAATGTAACCTGCATGAGAAATGGTAATAACCACATTCTCATCGGCAATAAGGTCTTCTATACTTACATCGCCACCAGAGTATTCTATTTGAGAACGGCGCTCATCGCCATATTTATCTCTAATTTCAACCAGCTCCTCTTTAATAAGCTGCATTCTTAGCTCTTTGCTTTCTAATAAGGCTTTCAATTCAGCAATTAACTTCATGATATCCTCATATTCTGCTCTCAGTTTATCCTGCTCCAGTCCTGTAAGCTGCCTTAAACGCATCTCTACAATCGCCTTAGCCTGAATTTCGCTAAGATTAAACCTTTCCATTAATTTAGCACGAGCCTCTTCTCCGTCTTTAGATCCACGGATAAGTGCGATTACCTCATCAATATTATCAGAAGCAATAATAAGACCTTCTAATATGTGTGCACGCTCTTCAGCTTTGCGAAGTTCATATTGAGTTCTCCTTACTACCACATCGTGGCGGTGCTCCACAAAGTAATGAATAAGCTCCTTAAGGTTTAATGTATGAGGTCTTCCGTTAACAAGCGCAATGTTGTTTACACTGAAAGAAGACTGTAATTGTGTATACTTATATAGAGTGTTTAGCACCACATTTGGCACAGCCTCTCTTTTAAGGATATATACAATACGCATACCTTTCCTGTCCGACTCGTCACGGATGTTGGAAATACCCTCAATTTTCTTTTCGTTAACAAGATCGGCAGTCTTTTTAATCATCTCTGCCTTATTAACCTGATAAGGAATCTCTGTAACAACAATACACTCCTTACCGTCTATTTCTTCAAAGTTTGCCTTAGCTCTCATTACAACCCTTCCACGGCCTGTTTTAAAAGCTTCACGCACGCCCTCATAACCGTAAATAACACCTCCCGTAGGGAAATCAGGTGCTTTTACATAGTTCATAAGTTCGTCTATCTCAATATCATTATTGTCTATATACGCCAGGGTACCATCTATCACCTCTGTAAGGTTGTGCGGAGGCATATTTGTAGCCATACCTACTGCAATACCCGATGCACCGTTAACAAGTAAGTTAGGTACACGTGTAGGCATTACGGTTGGTTCCTGTAATGTATCGTCAAAGTTTAACTGAAAGTCTACTGTCTCTTTGTCAAGGTCAGCCATAATATCTTCCGATATTTTTCTCATCCTTGCCTCGGTATAACGCATCGCTGCCGGACTGTCACCGTCTATTGACCCGAAGTTACCCTGCCCGTCTACTAAAAGATATCTTAAACTCCAGTCCTGGGCCATACGCACCATGGCGTCGTAAACAGATGTATCTCCGTGAGGGTGGTATTTACCAAGAACCTCACCTACAATCCTTGCCGATTTTTTATAAGCTCTATTTGAAAGTACCCCAAGTTCATACATTCCGTAAAGTACTCTTCGATGTACGGGTTTCAAGCCATCTCTAACATCCGGAAGCGCCCTCGATACAATTACCGACATTGAATAGTCAATGTATGCCGATTTCATTTGGTCTTCGATGTTAATAGGAATTAACTTTTCTCCTTCAGACATAAATAGTTAAATTAAAAATTATTTTTATTTCAAAACGTGCCAATATACGCATTTTTGACGGGACTCTCCAGTTAAAAATCAATTAATTTCCACCATTTATTAACATTATTAACTCGGTAAACGGTTAATAAACTAATGTTATATTATTTCCTTTTCTGCCATTTTTTTTGTCAATTAGCATGACAGACCGTTACTAGGTACGGTTTTTGTAAAATCTTATTTAAATAGTTAAATTTACAGTATCAATTACATTATTATGGATGATAATTTTTCACCAAGGGTCAAAGACGTAATTACTTACAGTAAAGAGGAAGCTTTACGCCTGGGCCACGACTTTATTGGTACAGAACATTTGATGTTGGGGATTTTGAGGGACGGAAACGGCAAAGCAATTTCTATACTTAATAATATATCTGTTGATTTAGATCATTTAAGAAGAAAAGTAGAAATATTAAGCCCTGCCAACCCAAACGCAGAGCGCGGGAACGACAAGAAAAACCTGCACTTAACGCGCCAGGCAGAACGTGCCCTTAGAACAACATTTCTGGAAGCCAAGGTTTTCCAAAGTACCTCTATAAGTACGGCACACTTACTGTTGTGTATTTTACGCAACGAAAACGACCCTACTACAAAGTTGCTTAATAAGCTAAAAATCGATTACGAAACAGTTAAAGAACAATTTATCAACATGACATCAAGCGAAGAAGATTATATGGAAAACCAGCCAAGGGCTGAGTCTTACAACGATGATGCAGGACAGGATGACAGTATGCGCGAAAGCACCTTTAATAACCCTAACCCACAGGGTGGCAAAGCCAACAAAAAATCTAAAACCCCGGTATTAGACAACTTTGGCCGTGACCTTACCGAGCTTGCCGAAGAAGGCAAACTTGACCCTGTTGTTGGACGTGAAAAAGAGATTGAACGTGTGTCGCAAATACTTAGCCGCAGAAAGAAAAACAATCCACTGCTAATTGGTGAACCCGGTGTGGGTAAATCGGCCATTGCAGAAGGTTTGGCCCTGCGCATCATACAGAAAAAAGTATCACGCATACTTTTCAACAAACGTGTGGTAACATTAGATCTTGCCAGCTTAGTGGCAGGTACTAAATACCGCGGCCAGTTTGAAGAGCGTATGAAAGCCGTGATGAACGAACTGGAAAAGAATGACGACATCATTCTGTTTATCGACGAGATACACACCATTGTAGGTGCAGGTGGCGCTACAGGTTCGCTGGATGCCAGCAACATGTTTAAGCCTGCCCTTGCAAGAGGCGAAATACAATGCATCGGTGCTACTACCCTTGATGAGTACAGGCAATACATTGAAAAAGACGGAGCGCTAGAAAGACGTTTCCAGAAAGTAATGGTAGAGCCTACATCGGTAGAAGAAACAATTACCATACTTAACAACATTAAAGGTAAGTATGAAGAGCACCACAATGTTAACTATACACCAGAGGCTATTGAGGCTTGTGTTAAGCTAACTAACCGCTATATGAGCGAGCGTTTCCTTCCGGACAAGGCTATTGATGCGCTTGACGAGGCCGGTTCAAGGGTACACATTACCAATATAGATGTACCTAAACAGATACTGGATCTTGAAAGACAGCTGGAAGAAGTACGTGAGCTTAAAAACTCGGTAGTTAAGAAACAGAAATATGAAGAGGCCGCTAAGCTTCGTGACGATGAAAAACGCATTGAAAAAGACCTTGCCATCGCTCAGGAGCAGTGGGAAGAAGACGCTAAAAACAATCGCGTTACCGTTACAGAAGACAATGTGGCAGATGTTGTATCTATGATGACAGGTATTCCCGTAAACCGTATTGCGCAAACCGAGAGCAACAAACTGGCTCACCTGCCTGAACTGATCAGAAGCAAAGTTATAGGTCAGGATGATGCTGTTGCCAAGATTGCAAAATCGATACAACGTAACCGTGCCGGACTTAAAGACCCTAACAAACCGATAGGTTCGTTTATATTCCTTGGGCAAACAGGTGTTGGTAAAACACAGCTGGCTAAGGTACTGGCTAAAGAACTGTTTGACTCTGAAGATGCGCTTGTACGTATCGACATGAGTGAGTACATGGAAAAATTTGCCATATCAAGACTTGTAGGTGCGCCTCCGGGATATGTGGGTTATGAAGAAGGCGGACAGCTTACTGAAAAAGTACGCAGAAAACCTTACTGTGTAGTACTTCTTGATGAGATTGAAAAAGCTCACCCGGATGTATTCAATATGCTTTTACAGGTACTGGATGATGGTTACCTTACAGACAGCCTTGGCAGGAAAATAGACTTTAGGAACACTATTATAATAATGACATCTAACGTTGGTGCAAGACAAATTAAAGACTTCGGCCAGGGTGTTGGTTTTGGTACTGCTGCTAAAAAAGCACAGGCAGACGAGCATACAAAAGGTGTTATTGAAAGTGCCCTTAAAAAGACGTTTGCTCCTGAGTTTATCAACAGGATAGATGATATTATCGTGTTTAACCCACTTGAAAAAGAGGACATCGATAAGATCATAGAAATCGAGCTTGCTAAACTTTACGCAAGGATTAAAGATCTTGGATATAACATCACGCTGAGTGAAAAAGCTAAAAACTTTATCGCTGATAAAGGATTTGATAAGCAGTATGGTGCCAGGCCACTTAAAAGGGCTATCCAGAAATATGTTGAAGATACCCTTGCAGAAGAGATTATCACTTCTAAAATAGGTGCCGGAGACGAAATCTTTATGGATCTTGACAGTAATGAACAGGAACTTGAAGTAACTATTAAAAAAGCGGAGAATCCGGCTAGTTAATGGTTTAGAATATATATTTAGAAAATCCCCGACACATTGCCGGGGATTTTTTGTTTTTAGTCTTTGTCATTTCGATATGCAGTGAAACGGAATGAGAAATCTCTTTTATGTGTTTTTACAATTATAAAAATCCTTATGTTAAGTAACGAAAAAACAAATTACTTTGTCCCAGTAATACTTTTTCATTTAAGATACCTACTCCCATAAATCTATAGAAAATCCAATATCGTTTTCAGCGAGAAATTTTGTAAAATCTAACGGAAAGGTTAAAGCCGGATACTTCTTATACATAACGAGTTCACAGTCTAAGTGGAGGTTAAAATTATACCTCTTTCTAATTAACTGTACATTGTTAATTTTCTCTTTCCATAAACTTATATATTCTATACTTGCGTATTCAATATCAAGATCTATAAATTCCTGTGCAGCAAAATTTATAACAGTTTCAATGTTAGGCTGAGTACGTATTTTTCCATTAGTTAATTGCCTATAGTCACCCATTCTGCGAAAATCTGAATAAAAGGGTAATATATCTGTAAAATCTTCCTCTGTGATACGCTTTGTTTCTTCTGAATCTGAATACAACGCTAACCTGAAAATCATTTTTTGTCTAATCATAATAACACATACCGAAAATCGGCATTTTTAAAAAAATTTTTCAAAAATAAATAATCCTGCTTTCTATACCAAAAAAGGTTTCACGCATTATAATGACCTTTCACTAATCCAGCTAACTGAGTATTATATACCTCTGCCACACTAAAAACCTCATAGTCAAATTGTGAGGATAGTAATATTAAATTTTAAATAAAAATACGGTAACCACTTTACTTATCTAAAAAAAGTAGTACTTTAGAAGTATATAATACAAGTAAAAATGCTCGACAAAGTTATCGTAGGAAGTGAAGAATGGTGCGCATTCCCTAACCTGGGAATACCTGCTATTAAGGCCCGTGTAGACTCCGGCGCCAAGACTTCTGCCCTTCATGCCATTAACATCCACCCGTTTATAAAAGATGGCGACAACTGGGTTAGGTTTGATATTAACCCAATACAAAACAACACCAAAACCGTTATACACTGCGAGGCTCCGCTGGTAGATAAACGTATTGTAAAAAGCTCGAGCGGATACCGCGAAAAACGCTATGTTATAAAGGCCAATATACAGGTGGGCGACTCTAACTGGGAGGTTGAAGTAACACTTACCAACCGTGACTCTATGGGTTTCCGTATGCTGTTAGGGCGCGAAGCCATGAGCGGACGCATATTGGTAGATCCTGAGCAAAAATATCTTTTAGGACAGCCTACAACCGAAAAATTAAAGGAATACTATAATAAAAATGAAGAGCCTAAAAAAGGCCTTCGCATAGGCTTATTAGCCAGTAACCCTGAACTTTACAGTAACAGGCGTATTATGGAGGCCGGTGAAATGCGCGGACACGAGATGCATTTCCTTAACCTTAAGTACTGCTACATGAAACTGGATGCCGAAACTCCCGAAATTCATTACAGGGGTGGCAGGGTTTTAAACGATTTTGATGCGGTTATACCGCGTATACGACCTAGTATGACGTTTTACGGCTGTGCGCTTACACGTCATTTTGAAGCACTTAAGGTATATTGCCTTAACTCGGCTGCAGCCATAAGTCAGTCAAGGGATAAGCTGTATTCATTACAATTACTTTTAAACAGTGGTGTTGACATACCTACAACAGGTTTTGCCAACTCCCCTCTTGATACTAACGACCTTATTAAAATGGTAGGCGGTTCTCCGCTTATCGTAAAGTTACTGGAAGGCACACAAGGTAAAGGCGTTGTACTGGCCGAAACCAAAAAGGCTGCTGAGAGTGTTATAAATGCCTTTAAAAGCCTTAATGCTAACATTTTGGTACAGGAATTCATTAAAGAAGCAAACGGTAAGGATATACGCTGTTTTGTGATCGACGGAAAAGTGGTTGCGGCTATTCAGCGTGAAGCACTTCCGGGTGAGTTCAGGGCAAATATCCACTTGGGGGGTACCGCCTCGATTATCAAGGCTACTGCAGAAGAGAAAAAAATAGCCATTAAAGCTACTAAGGCTATGGGACTTAAGGTAGCGGGTGTAGATATTATCCGTTCATCTAAAGGGCCGTTACTGCTTGAGGTTAACTCCTCTCCCGGCCTTGAAGGTATAGAAGGCGCTACTAATAAAGATATTGCCGGAGAAATGATTAGGGCAATAGAAAAGAATTTTAAAATTTAAAACATACAGCTATGGCAATAATTTCTTCATCAATAATAGTTATAGTGGCAATGCTGCACCTTTACATTTTTTGGTTAGAAAGCTTTGCCTGGACAACACGCGGCAGGAAAGTTTTTAAAAAGTTTCCTGCCGAACTTTTTGAAAAAACCAAATCCATGGCAGCAAACCAGGGTTTGTATAATGGCTTTTTGGCCGCCGGACTGCTTTGGTCGCTTTTTATAGAGAATGAAGAGTGGCGCGTTAATGTGGCTATGTTCTTTCTTGGCTGTGTGGCAATTGCCGGACTGTATGGTGCAACCACCGTACAAAAAAGCATTTTCTACATACAGGCATTACCCGCAATTGTAGGATTAATATGTCTTTATTTTAATATTTAATTATGAAGTACTGGATAATAATTGTTGTATTTTTATTAGGATATTCAATCACAATAGTTGGAGCAATGCTTAGGGTGATGCACTGGCCGTGGGGGTCTGAAATGATTGTTTCAGGATCTCTTGCAGAAGCACTGGCAGTATTGCTACTTGCTATTAAAGTAATTATCAACAGAAAGTCAAATTCATTCTTAAATAGTTAACTATGAAAATTAAAACAGCAATATTATCTATGGGTCTGTTTTTACTGCTAAGCGGATTTAACAAACAGAATGACTGCCTGAAATTCAGGAACGGGACATTTAAAATAATTGATCCTGCTACTAAAAAAGTGTGCATTATAACCCGTAAAGACGACATACAAACCGAAAGAATGGAAGATTCTAACGAAACGTATGACTTTAAAATAACATGGGTAGACGATTGTACCTATACAGTTAAGCCTACAGCCACCACTATAGAAAGAAACAGGGATGTACTTAAAGTGGGGCTTATGACAGTTACCATTGTTAAGACAACAGACAGCTCTTATACCCAAAAAATAGAAGTTGAAAAAATTCCTGATTTTAAAAGGTTTGACAATGTGTATGTAGTTAAGAAAAAGGAAAAGAAAACAATGGATTAATATTATTTCTGAGATATGATAAAACAAAATATACCCAGAATCCTTTGTGGACTTAGCTTCATTATATTCCAACTTGGAATATAAAATATTTTATACCCTTTACACCAAATATCGAAAGGATCAATAAGTTAATCTGAAAGAAAAAAATCCATAACTTGGGGTAGTTTAAGAATAATGTAATCACCACCCAATATGGAAATCCTTGAAACGCAGAGACTACGTCTCAGAAAGCTTACTCCGCTGGTCATGGAGCAGGTTTTCACTACTATGGACGATAATTCCATTATCGATTTTTTAGGCCTTGCGGATTTTGAATCACTTGAAAAAGAAAAGGAAAAATACCAAAAGGGACTGCAAACCTATAACCGAAGCTTTATAAATTTTCAGCTAATTAATAAGGAAAACGGAAAGGTTATAGGCGGATGCGGCTTTCACACCTGGTATCCTTTTCACGACAGGGCCGAACTGGGCTATGGACTTTTTTATGACAATTACAAGCAAAAGGGTCTTATGAGTGAAGCCGTAAAGGCAGTATTGGATTATGGCTTTGAGAAAATGAACCTGCATCGTGTTGAGGCATTAACAGCAACTTATAACACAGCATCACTTAAAATTTTAAAGAATTTTAATTTTAAATTAGAAGGTACACTACGCGAACATTATAATGTTGACGGTAAAATGGAAGACTCCGTTATGTACTCTCTATTAAAACACGAACATAAAAAATAAAACCATGTCTAAACCATCACCAACCGAACAGGTAACCAGTCATATAACTAAAATGGAAACCGAAACTGCACAAACCATGCAGGCCATTCGTGAGGCTATACTGGAAACCGATAACGAGATAGGCGAACATATAAAATGGAACTCCCCTGCCTTTTACTACACTGGTGAAATGAAGGAATTTGACGCAAAAGAATACAAAAGGGATCTTGTGGTATATAATTTGAGGAAAAACGGTGATGTAATGCTTGTTTTCCCCACCGGTGCCACTATTAATGACACTACAGGAATACTGGAAGGAAATTATACAGATGGCCGCCGTATGGTTACCATTAAAAATAAAGCTGATCTGGAGGTTAAAAAACAAGCGCTGCAAACTGTTATAAAACAATGGCTAAGCCTTATTGATAAATAATTTTATTATGAAAAAACACACCTTATTCACTATTATATTTTTAGCTATATCTGCTATAGTATTTGCGCAAAATAAAGCTATTGAAAAAGTATGGCAATTGGATAATATTTATGCCGATGTGCATATGTTTTCAGCTCTTGATCATCTAATAAGCGGCGAAGAGATTTTTGAACTTAAAGCTAACGGGGATGTTGTTATCGTAAATAATTTTACATACTGCGGGACCACTACTAAAAAAGATGCTACAGCTAAAGAGACAAAAACTCAGGTAATTGGTAAATGGAACTGGATAAACAGTACAACAATAGAAATGGAAACCTTAGTTAGAGGCCTGCCTGTAAAAAAGAAATACAAAGTTTCTAAAGTAAATAATGATGAACTTATATTAATTGATTTGCATTAATGACAATAGAAGAACTTCAAAATATTTGTGCGACATTACCCGGTGTAACCTATGATATTAAATGGGAAGACCACCTTTGCTTTAATGTAGGAGAAAAGATGTTTCTTATCACCTCACCAGACAGCGTTCCTCACAACGCATCATTTAAGGTATCTGCTGATGATTTTGAGGAGCTTACCCAACGTGAAGGCATTATCCCTGCCCCATACCTTGCCCGCTACAAATGGGTACAGGCAGACGACATTAACCGCTTCACTAAAAAAGAATGGGAAAAATATCTTCCTGCTGCATATCAGCTGGTATTTGATAAGCTTCCTGCCAAAGTAAAAAAGGAGATTACCGCTTCTAAATAAAACAACTACAAAATACAAAACGTCTATAAACAAAAATCCCCACGCTTTCACGTGGGGATTTTTTATTTGTAAGAGTTTATTATCTTCTCTTTACTATCCTCTTAGAAACAGTACCCTGTTCTGTAGCAATGGTAAGTATATACTCGGCTGCTTCAAGCGCCTCAATATCTACCCTTGTAAGTTCAGATGTAATTACCTGTTGTTTAACCAGCCTTCCGTTAAGGTCGTAAATAGCTAAATGCATACCCTCTGTATAAGTATTTTCAGGAAGTTTGATAAACACTTCTGTAGTAGCAGGATTAGGATATACTTCCGGTTTTATAACTGTAAAGTCTTCTATCCCTAATACTGAAGAAACTACAACCGTAACTTCGGCC
Source organism: Flavobacterium alkalisoli (assembly GCF_008000935.1). NCBI lineage: Bacteria > Pseudomonadati > Bacteroidota > Flavobacteriia > Flavobacteriales > Flavobacteriaceae > Flavobacterium > Flavobacterium alkalisoli. The sequence goes on along the minus strand of NZ_CP042831.1, from coordinate 2,722,752 downwards.
GTATCGCAACTTGTTGTTACATCGGTATTACAAATCTCATAAACTACCACATAAGTACCCGGAGTTGCCCCTACCGGCACTATTAAATTACCATCGGCATCAATAGATACACCTGTAAGTCCGCCATCATTAACAATACTTACAGTAACGTCTGCTCCGCTTACAGAACCTCCGTTAAATGTATCGTTATCAAATATGTTTCCGGCTATACCTCCGTTTCCTGTGTAAACAGGATTGTTCGTAAAGTCGTCATCGGTTGCCCAAATATTATTGGTTACAGTCAGTAAAGCAGGCTGGGTTGTTTGAGTACAGCCTATTACTCCGTTAATTATAACCCTATATGTGCGTCCGTTATGGCTTAAAGGAATATGTACCAAAACAAGTGTATTGGTTTGCGCTCCCATGTAAGTTGGGTTTACACCTCCGTTAACCACATTATTCCATGTAACACCACCGTCTACGCTTTCCTGCCATTGGTAAGTAAGCGCATTGGCAACTGTAGCCACAAAGTGAGCATTACCGTCGTTAACAGCAAGTTCATCAGCTGGTTGAGCTGTTATAGATGCAGCCGGAAGTCCCTGAATGTTTACTACACTGTTTTCTGTACATCCGTGAGCATCGGTTACAAAAACAGTATAACTACCTGCTGCCAGGTTAGAAATTGTTGTAGTGGTAGCACCTGTAGACCATAAGTAAGTATATGGTGCAGTACCTCCGTAAGCCGTAACGCTTGCCGTACCGTTATTAGAGCTTACACAGGTTGGGTTTACCTGACCCGCAGCAATAAATAATGGTGAAGGCTGAGTTATAGTTGCATTTCTTACCAGTTGGCATCCGTTAGCATCGGTAATGGTTACACTGTAACTACCTGCCGAAAGCCCTGCTATTGTTTGAGCCGTAGAACCTGTATTCCAAACATAAGTATACGGAGCCGTACCACCATTTACGTTAATAGTAGCAGCACCGTTACCGCCTCCATTACAAGCCACATTAGTTTGTGCTATGTAACCCGTTAATACTTGTGGCTGGGTTATAATAACTGTAGATGCAGATGTACATCCGTGAGCATCGGTAACCGTAGCTGTATAAGCTCCTGGGGTAAGGTTTGATATGGTTGAAGTAGTTTCACCATTACTCCATAAATAAGTATACGGGGTTACACCACCCGCAGCAACTACCGTAGCCGATCCGTTTGCCGCATTATAACATGTTATATTCACACCACTTGAAGTAGTTGTAAGTAATGTAGGCTCTGTAATTGTATAATCCTGAGTTATAGTACATCCGTTAGTGTCGGTTACAACCACGCTGTAATCGCCTGCAGCAAGTGCAGTAGCCGTAGCAGTTGTTTGTCCGTTACTCCATGCATAAGTATATGGAGCAACACCACCCGAAACCGTAATTGTAGCAGTACCTGTAGCGTTACCGTTACACAGTACATCGGCCTGTGTAGCAGCACCCGTTAACAGGGCTGGTTCGTTTATTGTAAAGTCATAATTAAATATACAACCGTTAGCATCGGTTACCTCAACAGAGTAAGGACCGGCTGCCAGCCCTGTTGCAGTAGCTGTAGTCTGTCCGTCACTCCATAAATAAGTATACGGATCAACACCGCCTGTTACTGCTATGGTAGCCTCACCATTGGATTCTCCGTTACAAAGAACATCCGACTGTGTTGTATTAGGTGTAGCAGTAATTGCGTCAGGCTCCCCAAAACCAAACTCCTGATTAAAAGTACAACCGTTATCATCAGTTATGGTTACGTAATATATACCTGCCACAAGCCCTGTTGCGGTAGCTGTAGTTTGTCCGTCACTCCATAAATAAGTATACGGGCCAACACCACCTGATACTGTTACAGTAGCCTCACCCGTCGCAGCACCATTACATAATATATCTACCTGATCTACCAATACATTCATTTCAGTAGGTTCGTTTATGGTAAAGTTTTGTACTAAGGTACATCCGTTATCATCGGTAACGGTTACATAGTAATCTCCCGAAGGAATATCTGAAATAGCATCTGTAGTTTCACCGTTACTCCATTCGTATGTATAAGGGCTAACACCTCCTGATACCACTACTGAAGCAGTACCTGTTGAAGCACCATAACATAAAGCATCGGTTTGTGAAGCCGCAATTGCTAATGCAGCAGGTTCGTTAATTGTAAAGTCATAGTTAAACACACAGCCATTATCATCGGTTACTTCTACCGAATAAAGTCCTGCCGCAAGTCCTGTTGCAGTAGCTGTTGTTTGACCATCATTCCATAAGTAAGAATACGGAGCCATACCGCCTGTAACTACTATAGTAGCTTCACCGGTTGCATCACCATTACAAAGTACATCTACCTGGTTGGTATTTGGTGTTGCCGTAATAGCATCCGGCTCATCAATAGTAAAGTCTTCGTTATAAGTACATCCGTTATCATCGGTTACTATAACACTGTAATCTCCTGCCACAAGTCCTGTTGCAGTAGCTGTAGTTTGTCCGTCACTCCATAAATAAGTATAAGGAGCAACACCTCCTGTTACTGTTAGTGCAGCCTCACCTGTTGCTGCACCATTACATAGTACATTAACCTGAGTTGACGAAACATTAAGTGCAGTAGGTTCATTTATAGTAAAGTCCTGAGTTGCCGAACATCCGTTAGCATCCGTTACAGTAACAGTATAGTTACCCGCTGCCAGTCCGGTTGCGGTAGCTGTAGTCTGTCCGTTACTCCATAAATAAGTATACGGAGCTAAACCTCCGGTAACACCTACAGTAGCTTCACCTGTTGATTGTCCGTTACAAAGTACATCAACCTGAGATCCTATTGAAAGAGCTGGCGGAGCCGGAAGATTTACCGTTACGTCACCTTCTGTAAAGCAGCTTCCGTTAGTTATGGTCCATCTTAAAACATAGGTTGCGCCAGGTGTACCCGTAAAAGTAGTTACCGCATCGGTATCAAGAGTAAAGGCACCGCCTGTACCTGTAATCACGCTCCACATACCTGTACCAAGTACAGGAACATTACCTGTTACAGTAACTATATTACATGTATTATTGCTATAATCTACAGCAGCTGTTGCCTGTGATACTACACAAAGATTGGCAGCGTCTGATATAACATTCGCACAAATAAAATCAGATTGTGTAATTACAACCCTATAATGATATCCGTCCATTAATGCTGTAACACCTGTTATGGTAAGGGCATTAGTAGTAGCATTACTGTATACACCACCATCTGTAATATCTGCCCAAGTAGTACCATTATCAGTACTTTCCTGCCATTGGTAGTTTGTAGTTCCTGATCCTCCTGAAACAGCAACGCTAAATGTAGCATTAGCAGCTATTATACCTGTTTGCTCTGTAGGTTGAGTATCTATTGTACTTTCAGAACCTACCGAAACAACATTATTATTTGTACCTGCATAAGAAGCACCTATGACCGTACCGTCAGGATTTACGGCAACAGTACCAACTCCAAAATACATATCCCCATCGTTACCGTCGGCATCTGCAAGGCCGTATGCTTCATTAGCATCACTACAACCATCGCCATCGCTATCTAAGTCCATATAATCAAGGAAACCATCATTATCTGTATCTCCGCAATCGGCAAAGCTTTGCGATCCGTCTTCTACACTAAAGTTTCCTATAGAAGGTGCTGTTGAGTTTGTAATATAATCTCCTATACCTGTATAAGAAGATAAAATAGGTACATTACCCGTTGTTGACGTAACATTAATAGCAGTTCCTGCTGCTATTCCACTAACCTCAGCATACGAAATATTAGGATGACTTGGATAAGGCGTCCATCCCGTTACAGGGTTTCCGTTATAAAGTACAAGGGACGTACTCGCAGTAGGTACTATCAATGCAAGTACATTTGAAATAGTCATAGAAGTTGGGATAGAGAAATTAAAGCTTTTTACCGCTTTGCTTTCGTCTAGCACTAACTGCCATGCAGGATCTGTATTATTAGGGCTTAACTGCCATACAGTTGCACTATTACTGGTTTCTACCACATTAAGTGCGCTAGCCGAAACATTAAATGAATAAACATCTCCTGCGTTTGCCAATGTTGTTACCACACTGCCATTTAGTGTAACTGTAGTATTATTGGCGTCAGCCATTACATATGTGGTATTACTGGCACTGTTAGAAATATAAAATTTTGTACCTAATAAATTTGTAGGCAACAACATCTCATCTATATTATCGCAATAATCTATACCCGAATTAGCACATTTAACACCTACAATAACCCCTACATTATATGTAGACTCTACAGTCCATCCGGTCATATCTGTTGCTCCGGCTGTTTGCAGATAGGTTTGTCCTGCATTAAGGGTAATATTTTTTTGTATAGCGCCAGTCTTATCTTTAACTAATACATTATTATTATCTGTAGCACTGTAAATAATTGCATATTGATTGTTATCTGCATTTAAACCCGAAGTATAAGAGAATAATCTGTAATTATTTCCCCATATTTTTTCTGGCAACACTACCCATGAATCACTTACAAAATCTCCTGTTAATTCATGTATAATAGTTACAGGCAAATCTGCAGTTAACAAAAGGCTTTTCCCGGATTCTACCGTATTATTAGCTACATCCGGTATCTGCCCGCCCGTAACATTAATAACCAAAGTTTGTGAAGCCGGGATAGTGTAATTAGACCCAAGAAACGAAATATTAGTTCCGGTTTCACCCGAGATAACTATATTCCATGTTTCATTAGGAGAATAATAGTTTGGTGGAGCAAACAAATTAAAAGTTGTTTCTGCTAACGTTAAATTACATTCATCAGTATCAAGGATACCGTCGTTATCATCATCAAGGTCAATACTGTTAATTACACCGTCACAGTCAAAATCCTGCGAGGGGTCTGTACCCTGATTGGCACATTGAGAAAAGGCGGCCTGATATGCAAATACTGCAAAAAAGGTTAACGCCAGGTTTAGTAATTTTTTTGAAATCATAAATAGGGGTTTGAAGTAAAAGATTGGTTCATGCTGAATATTCGCTTAATAAATATTCAAATCTGTTTTTGGTTTGTAAGTAATTATATTTTCATAAGCAATTTTTATTTAGTTTTAAACAGCTAATATATAGTATTTTATGATTTTATTTTAAGATTTAATTAACTTTGCTTTATAAAGGCTTTTTTTACATTTTATTTATTTTTCCTACAAAAAAAAGTCCCTTTTTAAGTTGTTTTTTGAATTTTTAACAATGATTTATCCAAAAACTAACTATTGAAAATTCTTAAGGATAAATCACTCATTACCCGTTTTTTATAAAAAAACCTGCAACTACAAAGTTCCATTGGTTAACCTCAAAAAAAAATACCCATAAATGGGTATTTTTATTCTACATTGCAATAAAAAAATATGAACGGTAAACTTTTACTTTTTCTCACAGCACTATTCTCGATAAGTGCTTTTGGACAAACGAAAACTATATTAGATAAAGAATCCAAAGAACCTGTGCCCTATGTAAACATATCGGTATCTGATGAAAAAATAGAGTTTAACGCCGATGAAAACGGAGGGTTTAGATTACCTAAAAGTGATCCGTCTAAAACAGTTCGCTTTAGTGCTGTAGGTTATGATGCAGCCTCATTAAAAGCATCTGAAATGCAGGATACTATTTATCTTGAATCAAAGCCTATAGCACTTAATGAAGTAGTAATTGGATCAAGAAAAAAAGAAAACTCATTAACTATAAAAACTAAAAAAGCTAAAAAGACATGGAGTGGCTCCGGCGGCGGAATGAATGGCTCACTACTTCACGCACGATATATACCGTTCAACCCGGAATATAATACTACCCCTTATCTTGATAAAGTAAGATTAAAAGTTGATGCCCAAAAGAAATATACTTTCAATATAAGGCTATGTTCTGTAAAACCTGACGGAAGTCCCGGCGATTATCTTTATGGAGAAAATATTTTAGTAACCGTTGACAAAAAGCAGAAATATGCTGAAGTTGATTTCTCTAAAATTCCAATTAAAATTCCGGAAGAGGGCTTATTTATTGTAGTTGAATACCTTACAATAAAAGAGAATAGGCTTTCTCTAACAGGTGACAACGATTCATATCCTGCACATATGTATGGCTACGGCCCTCCTATTCTTTGTGAAGCAACAGAAACCATGGAAGGATGGTCTTATAAAAACGGTACCTGGATGCCAAATCCTAAAACAGCAAACGGTTATGCCAAAATGTTCATGGAAATAACACTTACCGATTAATTAAACAAAAAAGCCTCCTTATCCGGAGGCTTTTTTATTATTCAAATACTGTTTCGTCTATTTGCAGGTTGTTTAAGAAAGCTATCGTGTTCTCGATATCGTAGTGCAGTATCCTGTCGTTCTCCACAAGAGGAACTTCTTCCCTGTAAGATTTTAGGAACATTTCTATAAACTCACTCGATTTAAGCGGCCTTCTAAACGCTATAGCCTGAGAAGCGTTCATAAGCTCTATGGCAAGTATGCGCTCCAGGTTCTCAATAATCCTTAATGCTTTTGTAGCTGCATTAGCTCCCATACTCACGTGGTCTTCCTGTCCGTTGCTCGATACTATACTATCGGCACTTGCAGGAGTACAAAGCTGTTTGTTCTGGCTCACGATACTTGCAGCAGTATACTGCGGAATCATAAAACCTGAATTAAGCCCGGGGTTAGATACTAGGAACGGAGGTAATCCGCGAAGGCCGGAGATAAGTTGATACGTCCTTCTTTCAGAAATACTTCCCAGTTCGGCAAGCGCTATACCTAAAAAGTCAAGCGTTAGTGCCAACGGCTGCCCGTGGAAGTTACCTCCCGAAATGATCTGATCGCTTTCAATAAATATATTAGGGTTATCGGTAACCGAGTTGATTTCGGTTCTGAAAACTTTCTTTACATAGTCTATGGTATCCTTAGTAGCACCATGTACCTGTGGGATACAACGGAAAGAATACGGATCCTGTACGTGCTTTTTAGCCTGTGCTATAATCTCACTATCCTCAAGAAGTTCATTGTAACGCCTAGCAGTAACGATTTGCCCCTTATGAGGGCGTATCATGTGAATAAGCTCATTAAAAGGTTCTATCCTTCCGTCAAAACCTTCTAAAGATATAGCCCCAATTACGTCGGCTAAATAAGAATATTTAACTGACTTAAGTAATACATATATACCATACGAACTCATAAACTGAGTACCGTTTAGTAATGCCAATCCTTCTTTAGATTTTAAAACGATAGGCTTCCACCCCATTTTGTCAAGCACTTTTTGTGCCGGCTGACGGAAACCATCCATATAAACCTCTCCTTCTCCAAGAAGCGGCAGGGATAAATGTGCTAACGGAGCCAAGTCGCCCGAAGCACCTAACGAACCCTGATTGTAAACTACAGGTAAAATATCGTTATTATAAAAATCTACCAACCTTTCTACTGTTTCAAGCTGCACACCAGAGTGTCCGTAGCTTAAAGACTGTATTTTTAAAAGAAGCATAATTTTTACAATCTCACCAGGCACTTCCTCCCCTGTTCCGCAGGCATGCGATTTTACAAGGTTTTCCTGTAACTGCGATAAGTTTTCGTTAGAGATCTTTACATTATAAAGCGAACCGAAGCCGGTATTAATACCATAAATTGGGTCGCTGTGCGATTTCATTTTCTCATCAAGGTAAGTACGGCATTTTTCTATATTAGCCCTGGCTTCTTCGCTAAGTTCCAGTTTTTTACCCTGAGTTATAATTTCATTTACGACTTCAATAGAAAGCAGGTCACTGCTTATATAATGTATTGTTTCCATTTATCAGTTTGATTGAAGCCCCAAAATTCACTAAACCTTAGATAAAAAACAAGATTTTTGTCAACTTTTCAATATTAAGGATGATCTGCTTCGATTTTATGATAGGCTTTTCCTATATAATCCAGTATCATCGAAGCTGTAAAAGCCTGCATTCCTGTTTCGGGAACGGCAATATCGGCAGTGAGTCCGTGAAGGTATACACCAAACACTGCTGCATCTACTGCATCATATCCCTGAGCCAGCATTCCGGTAATGATACCCGTAAGCACATCGCCGCTTCCGCCTGTTGCCAGTGCCGCATTACCAGAGGCATTTATATATACATAATCTTTATACACAACCTGAGTACGGGCATCCTTAGCTACCAGCACCACATTGTGCTTTTTACTAAAGGCTATCATCTTTTCAATCTTATCAAAACCGTCGCTCCAGCTTCCCATAAGCCTTTCCAGTTCTTTAGGGTGCGGGGTAAGTATTGCATCTTCTGGCAATAGCCCTAACCACTCCTTATTATAGGAAAGTATATTTAATCCGTCGGCATCTATAACTAACTGGTGTTTGTATCTATTTAAAAAATCATGAAAAGCCTTTTGGGTTTCGGGATGCTGCCCTAAGCCGGGGCCAATACCTATAGCTTTGGGTTCAAAGTCAAAATTGATATGGGTAATATGCTCCTCTCCGTCGGTAATAGCCATCGCTTCGGGAAAAACCGACTGTATTATGGTATACCCGCATTTAGGCAGGTAAGCTGTTACCAGTCCGCACCCCGAGATTAATGCTGCCTTGGCAGAAAGGCATACCGCCCCTATCTTTCCATAACTCCCACCTATCAATAATGCATGCCCCTGCTTACCCTTATGTGTAAATACATCTACAGGACGATAGCGTTTGTGTGCTGCCAGATGATCGGTTAGGTAAAAGTTGGTTTCCACACTGTGTATAAAATCTTTATCCAGACCTATATCCAGTATTTCAACATGCTTAATGTATTTATAATTATCTGCCAGATAAAATGACAGCTTGGGCTGCTGAAAAGTAAGTACAGCGTCGCTTTTTACGGCAAATTCGGTTTTTCTGTCCATAAATACGCCCGATGGCACATCTATAGAAACCACGTAGGCATTACTGTGGTTTATCTTTTCTATCATCTCCTTCACCATACCTTGGGGCTCACGGCTAAGGCCAATACCAAAAATAGCATCTACAACTACCAGTTTACCATCGCCATAAGTATCTATTTGCTTATTGTTGTATTTTATACCTTCCTTATTAATACGTTTTAGGTTAGCGGTAAAATCGGGAGTGGGTTTTCCGGCATCTTCCAGTATATCAAGTACCACCCTGTATTTAGATTCATACAGCAGTCGCGCCACTACAAGTCCGTCACCACCGTTATTACCCTGCCCGCATATAACATGAAACAGTGTCTCCTTATCAGGAAAGTTGCGCTTTAGCCAAAGGAATACTTCGTTACCTGCCCTTTCCATAAGTTCGTAGTAGGTAATTCCCTGCTTTTCTACAGTAACCCTGTCGGCTTCCCTGTTTGCTGCAACGTCAAAAATTTTCATGATTTATGGTGTTGTTTGTACTACTTTTACTAAGTAAATTTATAATAATGCTTTTACATAGAAGGTGGAGGCAACAAATATTTAACGTGTATTATAACTCCCGCTACATAATCTTTTAAGAACGAAGCTAAAATTTGTGAAATAATTTGTATTTCCTGAAAATCAATCGCTATTAGTGCGTTTTTTTCAATAAATTAGCGGCGTTGAAACTATATTAATATTCTAGATGAAAAATACTGCGCTAACGCACATACACGAAGGCCTTGGGGCTAAAATGGTACCATTTGCAGGTTACAATATGCCTGTACAATATGAAGGGGTAAATGCAGAACACGAAACCGTAAGAAACGGTGTTGGTGTTTTTGATGTATCTCACATGGGTGAATTCTTTATTACCGGGCCAAAAGCACTTGACCTAATTCAAAAAGTTACAACAAACGATGCCTCTACCCTAACTGTAGGACGTGCTCAGTACTCATGCCTTCCTAACGAGAACGGTGGTATTGTAGACGACCTTATTGTATACAAAATGGGTGAGGAAAAATATCTTTTAGTGGTAAACGCATCAAACATTGAGAAAGACTGGAACTGGATTTCTTCTAAAAACGATATGGGTGCTACTATGGTTAATGCTTCTGATGAGTATTCATTACTTGCTATCCAGGGGCCTAAAGCTGCCGAAGCGATGCAGTCTTTAACTTCTGTAAACCTTTCTGAAATAAAATATTATCACTTCGAAGTAGCCGATTTTGCTGGTGTTAGCGATGTAATTGTTTCTGCAACAGGATATACAGGTAGCGGAGGATTTGAAATTTACGTAAAAAATTCCGATATTGAACAAGTTTGGAACAGGGTGTTTGAGGCAGGAGCTGCTTATGGCATTAAGCCAATTGGTCTTGCTGCTCGCGACACTTTAAGGCTTGAAATGGGCTTTTGCCTATACGGTAACGATATTAACGATACCACTTCGCCAATTGAGGCAGGCCTTGGATGGATCACTAAGTTCACTAAAGATTTCACTAACAGCGAAGCTATCAAAAAGCAAAAAGAAGAAGGTGTTAGCAGAAAACTTGTTGGTTTTGAGTTAACCGAAAGAGGTATACCAAGACACGACTATGAAATTGTAGACAAAGACGGTAATGTAATAGGTATAGTTACATCGGGTACTATGGCGCCTTCATTAGGTAAAGGTATCGGGTTAGGCTATGTGCCAACTGCCTATGCTGCTCCGGACAGCGAGATATACATCAGGATAAGGAAGAACGACATTGCTGCTAAAGTAGTGAAGCTTCCTTTCTACAAAAAGTAGAGGCCTATGAAAAACATATACGCAATAGCCTGTTTTCTTCCATTACTGGTGGGAGCACAAAACCATGAGCAGGCCTGCGGTGTGTTTTACAATATAAACGAGCTTTTAAAAAGCGAACACTTTAAACCTAAGCCGACAGACGATAGCCTGTCGGCTTATGTGTTTAATAGGGTAATGCGTGACCTGGATGATAACCGTATCCTGTTCCTTAAGGAGGACAGGGATTTGCTTGCCAAACACGAGTACAACATTGACGAGTATATTACTGAGGGGAACTGTGCCTTTTTTACCGATTTTGTAGTTACCTATAAAAAAGCACTGGAACGGAACATAGATATTATAAACGAAATAAATCATGAGGATTTAGACCTGAATAGTACCGATTCTATCTATTACTCCAAAAATTATTTTCCGTACCGTACCGAAAAGGAACAGCTTAAAAAGCTTATCCGAAAGAAAATCACTTATGATGTACTGGAAGATATTGCCAAACTCAGTAAGGATAAAGATTCCCTTAAAGCACAAATACGCAGCCTGCAGGTTGCCGCAAAGGCTAAAATTATTGATGCCTACCTGTGTCGTGCCGAAGGGCTGCTAAATCCGGAAGAAGGGCTTGATAAGGTTATATACCATAAGTTTTATGCTGCTTTTTGCAGTTACTTCGATCCGCATACCAATTACTTTAATTACAACGACAAGGCGGCTTTCCTATCTACTGTGTCAGATGAAAATTATTCGCTGGGCATTTATGTCAGCCAAAACGAGAATGAGGAAATAATAGTACAGGAAGTTGTTCCCGGCGGTCCGGCGTATAAAACCCAGAAAATAGATAAGGGCGACCAGATACTTAAACTGGCTTCCGAAAATAGGGAATATGCCGTTACCTGTGCCTCAATAGAAACAATTACCAACATTGTATTTAGCGATGCCTACAAAACCGTACAACTTACCCTGCGCAAAAACGACGGAACAGTTTACAGCGTAGATCTTGAAAAAAAAGTAATGCGTACTGAAGATAATGCCGTATACAGCTTTGTTATAGGTGATACCCTGCCTATGGGTTATATAAAGATACCTAGTTTTTATACCGCTATAGACGATAAAAACTATCACGGTAGTGCCGATGATGTGGCAAAAGAGGTTTTAAAGCTTAGGGGAGAAAACATAAACGGACTTATAATAGACCTTCAGTTTAACGGTGGCGGCTCTATGGATGAGGTTACCAAACTGGCAGGTATGTTTATAGACTTTGGACCCGTTTGCATAGTAACCGATAAGAATAAGACCAGCAAGGTTATTAAAGACTACATGCGCGGCACCATATATGACGGACCTCTTGTAATACTCGTAAACGGGTTTTCGGCCTCGGCAAGCGAATTCTTTACAGGTGTAATGCAGGATTACGGGCGCGCCATTATAGCAGGCAATACCACTATGGGTAAAGCCACCATGCAAACCATTTACCAACTTCAGGAAAAAGACCCTACCGATTTTGTAAAAGTAACCATAGACAAGTTTTACCGTATTACTGGTAAAAGCAGTCAGTATATAGGTATTGAGCCTGATATAGAACTCCCCTCCTATCTGGATGAATTTTTGCCGCGTGAAAAAACTGAAGCCAACGCACTACCCAACGACAGTATAAAATTCAGGGTTAGATTCCATAAAGAGAACAGGCGCTTTTTTAAACAGGCAGTAACACTAAGTGAAGAAAGGGTAATAAACGATACAGATTTTAATGATATTCTCTCAGTAAACCAAAAGATAAACAAACTGTACAAGGACGATAAAGATCCCGTTGCCCTTAATTTTGACGGAGTGTTTAACGATGTACACACTATGGACAGCATTTGGAAAAGCATAAGTGTTTTTGAAGATAAAGTTCAAAACCCTCATGTGGCAACACCACGCGATACCTATCAGCGCATTATGTATGACGATTTTTTAAGCAATACAAACGAACACCGGGTTAAGCTCGTAAAAAACAATTTATACATTAAAGAGGCTGTAAACATACTTACCGACCTTTATAATTTAGAAAACAGGTAACTATATCCCCTGATTTTTGTAAAACTGTTCCATTTAGATTTTGGAAAAACACCGAATAAGTTTATTTTTGTTCCTCCAAATAAAATAATATATGGGAAGAGCGTTTGAATTTAGAAAAGCCAGAAAAATGAAACGTTGGTCGGCAATGGCCAAAACGTTTACAAGAATTGGAAAAGATATAGTAATTGCCGTTAAGGAAGGTGGCCCTAACCCGGAAACCAATGCACGTTTAAGAGCAGTTATACAAAATGCCAAAGCGGCAAACATGCCTAAAGACAATGTTGAAAGGGCAATTAAAAAAGCAAGTGATAAAGATACCGCTAACTTTAAAGAGGTATTATTTGAAGGCTATGCACCACATGGTATCGCTATCCTTATAGAAACAGCTACCGATAACAATAACCGTACAGTAGCTAACATACGCAGTTACTTTAATAAATGTAACGGTACTATGGGTACTCAGGGTTCGGTTGAGTTTATGTTCGACCACACCTGTAACTTCCGTATTCCGGCAGAAGGTCAGGATGTAGAAGAGCTTGAGCTTGAGATGATCGACTTTGGCGTTGAGGAAATTTTTGCCGATGAAGACGGTATCATGATGTATGCTCCTTTTGAAAGTTTTGGCGCTATACAAAAAGAACTTGAAAGCCGTGGCCTTGAAATCCTTTCATCTGGGTTTGACAGGATTCCTCAGGTAACAAAAGAACTTACCGAAGAACAACAGGCAGACGTTGAAAAGCTTCTTGAAAAAATTGAGGAAGACGACGACGTAATGAACGTGTATCATACAATGCAGGAATAATAATTATCCTGTTTTCATAATATAAAAAGCTGCTCTTTGGGTAGCTTTTTTTGTATATTTCATCCTGAAAAATCAACCACATGATGTATTATTTGTTTTTCCTGTTAACAACCGTAATTGGTTCAAAACAGGAATGCCTGAAAAAAAATTCTGAACCCGACTCCTATTATCTAAAGGGCGAATATATCATTCAGGGTATTGAACTGGGTAACGAGGATCTTTATGTGGAACTGATTAATGCAACAGAAACAGAATTTACTCTTAAAGTGTATTTAATAGAAAATTCTAACGATACCCTAACGCTTAGCGGTATAAGCAGTCATATTTTGAAACCCTATAAGGAGGAAATGAAATTTAAACGGGAAAAGCTTCTGGGTAATACAAATGACAATGGTTATATAACATTAAATAAAAACCTGAAAGCCGATTATATTTCTATCGAACTTCCGGGCTTTGCACCACATATTATAAGATATAAGGATTTTATAGATTGTTTAAACGCTGATTAAACAATCTTTAATTACTATTGTTTTACAACATAAAAACATGAAACAATTTAAAAAAATTATATACATAGCGAGTATTGCCACCCTGTTCTATTTTGGAGTGATGTTTATTTTAAACTTAACCAATAGCACAAATACTATGGCTTACACATTCTTACTGGAGCTGTTCACTATACCTTCACTCCTTATTATTTTGGTAGCCTTGGTATACTGGGTATTTAATATAATTAAGAATAGAAATTTTACAGGTCTAAAAGCAATAGCTTTGGTAAACCTGGCTTCTTTTTTAGTTATAGTACTGTTTTACAGGTTTTTTAATTGATAAAATCAGGTCATTACAATGTCGGTTATGTCAGAAATTACCAACCTCACACAACGAATACATAAAGCAATTGATCGAGGTGAAATTACTGATATGTATATTGATTTTGAAACATTTGTAGTCAATACAATTGAAGCTATAGATACTCAGGACCCCTCCCCTGCTTTTGATTTTTTTAATGATCTGGCTAACCTTAAAAACGACACCATAGATAATATGCTGGATGCATGCCTGTTTGAAAATCTATATTATGAGTTAGGAGATAACGAAACGAAATTTAAAGACAAACTTAACAAACGCTCTTTAAAGTTATATCTATTGGCAGTATACATAAGAAACAACCCTTCAACACCTGAAGAAATAATACTGCATCAAAAAAGTTTAGGATTATAATTTTAAATTAATAAAAATGGGCAGAAATATACAGCAAGAACTTGACCACAGCTATATACTCGGTTGTACCAAATATAAGGATGAATATATATTTTTCCTGATGCCTGTAATATATTGGGTTCTTAATGTGGCCTCATACGACCCCGGTACCATTGATAATACAGAGTATGTATTTAGGGATAATGTTTTAAATGTACCCAGCGGACAGGAAGAGGCTTTTTTTTAAAGCAATAGATGAATTTAAGCTTGATCCGGATAGTGTAAATCTTAAAAAATATGATCCAGATATTCTTTTACAGTTTTACATTGATTTTGATTCAAAACTATATATAAGCTATTTTGATGACATTATTCTTGAAGAATATGTTCCTGATAATACCTGGACAGGAAAATTTGATAATGCGCTGAAATATCTTCCACAAGAGCAAATTAAAAGAATATTTCCAGATTAATACTATAGTTACTAACAGCTAGCGCGAATATACAATCTCACTAATTGTTGTATAATCAGTTTAACTGATCACTCTCACAAAATGTATTAATATCATAAGGCAGAGAATTAAAAAACTTTAAATAGATATAAATTAACTCTTCATTTCTAAATCCGTAGACATCTATTTTTTTCTGATTGTTTACATAAATTTCAGTGTGCTTGCCATCGTGTGCAAATTTCCCTGTCACCAAATCCGTTCCTTCAATACTATCAAGCTTTTGATTAATAGCATTTAAATCTTCAGCAAATTTGATTTTAAATACAGTATCAATATCAATCCTATCAAAATCCTTAAAATCAGATTTATAAAAATCCTTAGTCCTCCCTCTGATTAGTTTACCTTCACCAGATTTGTTATACAATAATAAATCGACACAAGTTCCCGGTCCTCTTGATAAAATTTTGAGGTCGTAGTTACCATTCTCCTCATCCATACACGAGACTAAACTGATTACACAAACTATATAAAATAGCTTAACAAGGACATTCTTTTTATAATTATACTCCATATTGTACAAATATTATTACTCAATAACTTCATATTCCCCAGCCAGCGTGAGCGGGATGCTTGCAACAGCATTAAGGAATATATAAATGCCCTTATAGACATTAAAATTTAGGTAACTATATACAATATTGCACTAAATGAAATTATGGAAAATATAATGATTGAGCCGTCTTTTATAGACGGTTTTTTATTTTAGTAATGCGACTAAAATCTTTATGGATTTATTTATTAAGTTTGTTAAATAAATCAAAAGTAGAAAGTATTATGCCATATTCACCAACATCTGTAGCAAATTATTTCATCGATAAGTACGGCAAAAATGGTCAACTTACTCCGATGAAATTACTAAAGTTGACTTATATAGCATATGGATGGTTTTTAGCGGTAACTGAAAATAAAGAGAAGTTACTCAGTGAAAAACCTGTAGCTTGGGACATGGGGCCAGTTTTTCCCTCTCTTTATTCAGACCTAAAAAGGAATTATACAGATTTCAATATTAAAACTAAAATCCCTACTCCAGTTAAAGAGCATGTTTCTGAAAGGGATGCTAAGTTTTTAGATAGGATATGGAATATATATGGTAGGTATGATGGCGTCTATTTGAGTGCATTAACCCATCAAGAAAATACTCCTTGGCAAGAGGTTTATTGTAAAGGGTGTAATTCTATTTTAGATGATGATACAATTTATAACCACTATAAAGAAAAATTAGATAAATCGAAAGATAATAAATAGATGAGTAGTTTTGACGAAAACTTAGCTGCAATACCGTTTCAAATTGAAGATGCTCCTACTCAAGGGGAAATTCGCAAAAGCGAATATGATAGCAAGATAATGAAAGCGGATTTTGAAGCATCGAAAAAGAATAGGTTTGATACAAATACAACACTAAGAAAGCAAATGTCTTATTGGGCAGCTGTTATTGTATCACTATGGCTAGGTTTTGTCGCTGTCGTTCTTTTATATAATAACACTCGTCTATGTTTTAGCGATGGTGTACTAAACACGCTCATTACAACAACCACAATTAACGTTATAGGTATTATTTTGATTTGTTTCAGAGACTTGTTTAACGGTAAATCAGAAGATTTAATGAAACCTGCACCAAAGAAGCTAAGAAAGGTGAAGAAAAGAACATTACTGTAACAAATCGTTTAAGAAAAAAGACGGAGTGAATATATCGCCCCGTCTTAAAACTATTGCAACCACACCTTACCTTAATTGCAATCGGTGTGCAAATTTAATAATAAATGTTTAACCGCCCTATAAGGGCATTTTTAATTTTTGAAATTATGGAAAATGATATATTAGACTTAAAAGTAAGCGAGTTATTAACTCATTTAAAAGGAATGTCTTACTTTGAAATCCGGCAAATAATTAAAAAGATAAGCGATGAGGCTGAAAAAATCTGTAAGTATTAATTCTTTTCTAATCTTCCTATTGCTGATTCGATATAAACTAATCTTGTACAAATATCACTCATTGTATAAGGAGTTTCTAAACTTTCAGTTTGTAAAACTATTTTCTCTAATAGTTCAATAATTCTTTCTGCTTGTTCTTCTGTCATATTAATTGGTTTTAGTTGATTTACTTTTAGCTTCACAGGCTGTCTTTTTTCTATGCTCGGCTATAGTCAATAATTGCATATTATCAGGACAGTCTGTGCCACCTTGCGATAAGGGGATTATATGGTCTATCTCATACCCTTTTGGGGTGTGGGTTAGATTGTGTAATTTAAGAAATTCCTTTTTATTCTGATAGCTTCTTTTTACCATATTTCCGCCATGAGAATAACAACGGTTAATGTAATAAGTGGTACAGTCAACTGTGAAAGTATCAGCTTGAGCGAAGCATGAAAGAGAAAGCGATATAAAAAGGATTAGGAGTTTCATATTCTATCCTTTAAGTAATAAAAATATGATTGACCAGAAAGATGTATTAAATAATCTATAACATTGTCGGTTCCTTCTACGTATACTACCACTTTACTCAAGTCAGGATTTTTATAATCACTATATTCTGACTGAATTATGTAGTCTTCGTATTTCGTACCTTCAATTAGTCCATAGTAAGTTGTATGTTTAAAAGCTCGATTGTTTGAGGCTTCAATCTCACGTCTTTGCAAGTCTATTTTTTCTTTATAGTACCATTCATCTATTTGTGTTGAAGTAACTTTTTCATCTAAAGATTTTTCTAAGTCGTCTACTTTTGAACTTAACTCATTTAATTGATAATATAGGTCATCTACACTATCTGTTAAATCTTTAACTTGAATATTTAGATAAATTATATATCCAATAGAACCAATTAATAGAACAAAGAATATTGATTGTTTATATGTAAAATCTTTGAACAACATAAGACGTTAAATTATTATAGACACCATTAAAATAGTTTTCATAAATTTCAATTATAGCCATATTATAATCTGAATTACTAACATAAATAAGAAACTTACAGCCATGAGGTGTTAGATATTCATATATTGAAACTTCGTTTGTTTGGTTTACTCTACTTCGAGAATTGACTTTGTAAGTAGTTGTTGTTTTATAATCTTTACCTAACCAACCATCATTAAGCATAAGGATTGTATATTGAGAAATTTTGAAAGCTTTTTCTCCAGTGCGCGTTTCAATAGACCCCATTCCTTCAAATCTTTTAGTTTGATAGTTGTAAGTTGATTTTTCAACGGAAAGAGTTAGAAACATACCTGCTTCTGGGCTTTGAGAGTAAACCCAATAAAATTGGAAGATAGTTAATATTAATAAGAACTTTTTCATAATTGTAAGGTTTAAAAATTTTTCAAATATAACTATTTCAGACGCATATATGCTTCCAGTCTAAAAAATATTTGTAGTGACCTTTGGAATATGAATATTTCAGAGGAGAAATACTTAATCGAACTCGGTAATAAAATAAAGCATTTCAGAGAGGAAAATAATCTTTCACAAGAAGATTTAGCCAATGATTGTAATATTCCTAAATCTCAAATCGGACGAATAGAAAGAGCTGAAATAAATACTACTATCCGTACATTGATTAAAATAGCTTCTGCATTAAATATACCTGTAAAGGATTTAATAGACTTCTAATTATAAATATAAATTTTATCTTTTTGTATTAGTGAAAATTGAATAGTATTTTTGCATAAAACATTATAAATGAAGATAAAAGAATATGTTACCGAATATTATATAGACGGGGAATTATATGGAGCGAGTGTTTTTAGTACCTCGTTTGAAGAAGCTCAAAAATTAGCAGACCAAAATAAAAGAGGTGAAATTGTGGTGGGTTTTATTCCGTAAAACCATTTAAACCTGCATTTCTTTTTGCACTATATTTAGTAGTGAAGCCCTGACCTGATGAACCTACAATTTTACCGTTAGCCTTAGAATTAGCTCTCCACCTCCACTTTTTATCAGAGTCGCTTTGATAAATGGTTAAAATATATTTTGCCATAACTTATTGATTTATGTAAATATAAGTGAAAATTTAACACAATTTACATAGTAGATAGTTGCACTAAATTGAAATATTATTCTTATATTTAAAGTGTAATTCATAACCGTTTAAATGTCATGTTTAACACCAACATTAAATCAATTCTCGACTTATTACAGGCTTTCCCAACGGAACAGCATTGTATAGATTATTTAGAAAATCTTATGTGGTCGGGCACTCCTGTCAGTCCTTATAATGCAGAACATAAGGTTTATAAATGTGCTAATAACTATTATAAAGACAGTGTACTTAACAAGAGGTTCAATATTCTAACTGGTACTTTTATGGAGGGTACAAAAATACCTTTACAAAAGTGGTTTATTGGGGTGTGGCTTTTGACCTCTTCAAAGAAAGGGTTGTCCTCTGTAAATTTAGCACAGCAGTTAGGAATAACACAAAAGTCGGCTTGGTTTTTAGCACATAGAATAAGGGCAGCTTTTAACATAGAGAACACCACCGATGAAAAGTTTTCTGACATCTCTATATGTGAAACGGACGAAACATTTTTTGGAGGTAAGAATAAAAACCGACACAAGGATAAAAAGGTACAGGCATCACAAGGCAGAAGCTGGAAGGATAAAACAGCAGTGACAGGGGTGTTACAAAGAGGCGAAACAGAAATAATAAACGGCAAGAAAGTACAGATAACAAACAGCAAAGTAAAATTAAGAGTAACTGTAAATACTAAAAGAGAAGTTATACAACCATTCTTAAAAGAAGTTGTAGAAAAACATGCCACTTTAATTTCTGATGAATGGCACGGGTATAAAGGATTGGATAATTATTTTGACCACCATGTAGTAGACCACGGCAAAAAGCAATATGTAGACTATGACAACCCCGAAATACATTCAAATTCAATGGAGAGTTTTTGGGGAATTATGAAACGCGGATTTAATGGGATTTACAATTGGTGGTCAAGGAAGCACATACATAGATATTGTGACGAATTTGCATTTAGGTTTAACACTAGAGCAAAATCTAATTCAGAAAGATTTGAATACCTATTACGAAATATAAAAGTAAGATTGAAATACAAACAATTAGTTTTAAATGATTGAATATTTAGAAAATGAAATCTGGAGAGATGTTTTAAATTATGAAGGGTGTTACCAAATAAGTAATTTAGGACGAGTTAAAAGCGTAGAGAGAAAAGTTAAATCCTCACGGTCAAAGACAGGATATAGGACAATCAAAGAGAAATTAATGACCCCCTTATTATCAAAATATGGATATTACAGAGTGCATTTAATGAAAGAAGGTAAGTCGTTTATAGCCATGGTGCATAGATTAATTGCTGAAGCATTTATTCCGAATCCTAATAATAAACCACAAGTGAATCATATAAACCTTATCAGAACGGATAATAGAATAGAAAATCTTGAATGGATGACTAATAAGGAAAACATGAGACATGCTTGGGATAACAATTCAGCAAATAAAGAAGCAATCAAAAAAGCTACTATTATAGCACAAGAGAGAAACAAAAAAGCAGTTATACAATACAATGTTAATATGGAGATTGTTAAAACATTCCTGTCTATAAAAGATGCATCTGAGGAGTGTAATATCAGGCACAGTAATATAGGAATGTGTTGCAGCGGCAAAATAAAAACAGCAGGAGGTTTTATATGGAAATATGTGGCTTAATTTACAATTGGTGGAGCAGAAAACATTTATTCAGATACTGTGACGAGCATGTTTATCGTTTCAATTTAAGAGGAATGACAAACAACGAACGCTTTAATTACTTATTTTTGAACTCAACAGTAAGATTAAAGTACAAAGACTTAATAGCATGAAATTAAAATCATCACAATTAATAAAACTCAACGTGAGATATGCGGTACATGAGAACGAGCTTTATTTTGATGTACTTGAAATAAAAGACTTGTTCCCCGAAAAGAAATTTCCACCCGATAAAATAAAAAGTCTTCCTATAGGCGGGGTTTATGTAAATACAATTCGGGCAGAAGATATAGAAGACATGACAGATTTTGACAAAACAATGGTTCAGTTTATGAAAGCTAAACCAAAATAAGAAAGGGGCGTATCGCCACACCCCTTAATAATCCTCCTACTTACACTTTCGTTTAGTAGGCATACTTCTCATGTAATAATCTCGACCTTGTGAAAGGTTTTGACGATAAACACGTGTGAATTTCTTTTGTTTGTTTCCTGTTGCAGCCATTTTTCTGTTAATTTTAGGCGATTAATAATAAAAGGTGATTCAGGTTCACCACTTGACCTTCTTCGTTTATCAAGTGTTGGGCAACAGAAAGCAAATTAAAGATAAGTAAAAAAGTAATCCCTCTTTAACAGGAGGGATTTTTAATTTAAAACTTAGTGCAATATTGTATATAGTTACCAAAATTTAATAGAGTTTGATTTCAAAATATCTTGCAATCTTTTTACTTCATCTATCAATTCAGGAATTACATTTCGAGCCATAGCTATAAAATCCTGATCTTCTTCTCTCATCATATCAAGTTCAATATCATATCCTCTTTCACCATCAACTCCAGTCATTATAAAACTACTTCCGCTAGTATGATCCCTTCCTTCTCTAAAAGATTTCCAGGGTCCTTTAGTAGCTTTGTTGGTTATTTCCTCTATTTTATTTAAATCAAGTTTTTCCATCAATTTATAACTTACATTTTACTGGAGGTGTGAGCATTGAGATATCATTTATCATAAAAAAGGCAGCCAAACAGACTGCCTTTTATTATAGTTAGTTGTTTTTATAAATTAAACGAAGCCCCTATTTGCCATATAAACTGATTGTTGTATTTATCAAAACCTTCTGGACTGCTTTTGTAAGTCGCAATTGGTATAGATGATTCAGTGTAAAGTCCGAATCCGTCAGTAAAGAAATAACGGAAACCTAAATGAGCCCCAAAATTATGGATGCCAAGGTTAAGCCCCGGATAAACATCAAGCTGCTCTAAACCTATTACGTCGCTTAAGTTAGCATTAAGGCGCACTTTAGCATCTACCCTGTCTACAAAATCGGCTTTCTCTCCCAGTATCTCATCGGCACCCAGCATATAACCCGCCTGAAAACCAAAAGAAAGATTATCGCCAAGACCAAAATCTACAGTGCCGGCAATACCGCTTCCGCCATCCTGAAGTGTGGCCCCTATTTGCAGTTTAGTATCTCCTTTTCCGTTAAATGCCTGTGCACTTAAAAAATTAGCCGCAAACAATGCAGCCACTACAATAATTTTCTTCATGGTATAAATTTGAGATGATTACCCTGTAAATATAAGGGAAAATCAAATTAGCCGCAATCTAAAATTAACAGGAAAAATAAGCCCTCAATAAAAAACAGTACTTTTAAGGTGATATTTTTTTTGGCCAACTGTAACAATTTAAAAAGCTATCAGTCATTATAATAAACCGGGCAACAAAAGTTGGAAAGAACAACCTCTGATATCAACCATCTGATTACACTATGCAGGGCGGGCAACCGTAATGCGCAGTTTGAGGTCTATAATATGTATTATAGGGCCATGTACAATACTGCACTTCGCATAGTAAAGGATGAACATTGGGCCGAAGATGTAATGCAGGAGTCGTTCTTAAAAGCTTTTACAAAGCTCGATTCGTTTAAAGGTGAAGTAGCCTTTGGCGCCTGGCTTAAAAAGATTGTAGTTAATCACAGCCTCGATAACTACAAGAAACTTAACCGGGATGCTATGGACCCTATAGATAATGTGTTATATAAACTTGAAGACAATGATGACGGCGAAGAGGCAAAACTGGATTTTCAGCAGCTGCAGCTGCAACAGGTAATGGGCGCCATACAGTCTTTAAACGAAAATTACCGGTTAGTACTAACCCTGCTTTTTATAGAAGGGTACGATAATGAAGAGATAAGTGAGATAATGCAGATAACGCCCGGCAATTGCCGGACAACCATAAGCAGGGCTAAGGAAAGTCTGCTTAAAAAATTACAACACCATGAATGAGGATAAAAATTTAAACGAACTCTTTAAACGCCTGGAAGGCCAGTGGGACAACCACGAGCCTGTACTGGGACACCAACAGCGTTTTTTAGACAGGCTTGACGGTAAAAAGAAAAAGCATTCGCCTATTCTTATACTGCTGCCTATTGCCGCTGCCGTACTTATATTGTTCGGGATTTTTAATGTGTACAACGAAGATGCAAACGGTAACAACAATCAGCAGGTGGCTACTGTATCGCCTAAGGTACAGGAAACCCAAACCTACTTTGCCGCCATTATTGAAAAAGAACTGGCTAAGGTAGAAAAGGAAAAAAGCCCCGAAACCCAAATGATTGTACAGGATGCCTTAGTGCAGATGAAAAAACTCGAGCAGGACTATGATAAGCTTACGCAGGAACTTATACAAAAAGGTGAAAGCAAACAGCTTATACATGCTATGATTACCAATTTACAAACACGTATTTCGTTTTTAGAAGATGTGCTTACCCGTATAGAAAATATCAAAAAAATTAAAGAAGACTACCATGAAAACGCTACCACTTAAATTGATGGCTGTACTCCTTATTATCCCTCTTTGCAGTTTTGTTACACGAGAAGTTAAAGGGAAGTACACCAAGGAAAAAAAAATACAGAAGGTATACCTTGTTAATGCAGATGCCGGACTTGAAGTAAACAACCAATACGGAAATATATATGTTACCACCTGGGACGAAAACAAAACCAGTGTAGATGTTGTTATAAAAGTATCGGGCAATAACGAAGACAAGGTAAACAAAAGGCTTAACGGTATTGATGTAGCCCTTAATGCCACAAAAGGCCTGGTTTCGTGCAAAACCCAAATAGAGGGTTCAGGATCTGGAACCAGTATAGAAATTAACTATACCATTAAAATACCACGTAAAGGTGCTATAACGCTTAAAAACCAGTATGGTGGCATAACACTGGGTACCATTAACGGAGCCTCTCAGCTTAAATGCCAGTACGGCAATATTAATGCAGGCGAACTTAACAACGGTTCAAACTATATTAACATGGAGTATTGCGACGGCAGTAGCATAACCTATATCAATAACGTTGATATTAAATGTGAATACTCAGGAGTAAACATTGCCAAGGCCAATACGGTTAATGCAAAAAGCTCTTATACCAATTTTAGTATTGACGATGTAAAAGATATTTCACTTAACGCTGAATATGGTGATGTAAAAATCAAGTCAGCAAACAGGGTGAATGTTTCAGGAGATTATGTAGGATTGCGTTTTGGCACCATTAACAAGTCTCTGTATCTTAATTCTAATTATGGCAATGTAGATATCAAGAACATTGCAGCAAGCGTCGAGACAGTTACCATAAACAGTACGTATACCAATGTAAATATCAACATGAGTGAAAACTTTAGTTTTGACTTTGATTTTTCTCTCGAATACGGTAACCTTAACGGGTACAAAGGGCTCAACTTTACCCAAAAGAATATAAAGAATACCAGTGCCCAGTATAAAGGGTATTGTAAGAAGAGTGGAACTAACAAAGTATCCATAAACTGTGAATACGGAAATATCAATCTAGGAAGTAATTAAAAAAAGTAAGTAATCTAAAACAACCATTTATGGAACAAAATCGTCTTACATTATAAGACAATCAATCATCATCATCAATCAAAAAATCAATCATCATGAAAAAACAGTTATTATTGTTAGTGGGGCTATTCACCCTGCTAACAAGTGCCGCACAGGCACAGGAGCCAATATATGGCAACGGGAAAAAAGTTAAAGAACAAAGAACAGTTACTGAATTTACATCGCTTAGGGTAGACGGGCCTTTTGAGGTACAGTTAGTATCGGGCACTACAGGCTCTATTACCCTTGAAGGATGTGAAAACATACTACAGCTTGTTGAAACTGATGTTACCGACAGGACACTTACCATACATTTACCTAAAGGCATCAATTTCAAGGCACACAAAAACAATAAGGTAAAAATTAAAATACCTTATTATACCTCACTAAACGAAGTTTATCTAAAAGGATCGGGTACCATTACTGCAAACCCTACACTTAAAACCAATATGAAGGTTATGCTTGAAGGAGCGGGAAGTATAGATCTTGACCTATATGCCGCTCAGGGAGAAGCCTGCGTACTGGGATCGGGTACTATTAAGCTTACGGGTGCCATACAGGACTTTCAGTGTAAAGTTATAGGTTCGGGCAGCCTGGAAGCTAAAAAACTTGAATGCGCTAATGTAGATGTTACCGTATCAGGTTCAGGTAATGCCGATATAGTTTGCAATAAAGCCATTACAGGAAAAATAAGCGGTTCCGGCAACGTGATTGTTGACGGTAACCCTAAAACGCAGGATTTAAAGCGTCAGGGAGGCGGTGAATTCCGAGCAGCTGCGTTTTAACCTTTTTATACTTACTTTTCATTCACTTCGAAAACCATCCCCTGAGCCGGGATGGTTTTTTTAAACCTAAGCGTTACTCAAAATCATAATATACCGGATAGCATTATCCGTATACCTGCATCCAACAAAAAAAGCCATCCTTAATAGGATGGCTTTTTAATATCGTTGGTACAAATCTATTACTTAATAAATTCTATTTTTTGAGTTTCTTCAACATTAACACTGTCAAAAAAGCCCTGCTCATTCATCCACTCATCACTAAATACTTTGCTCATATAGCGCGATCCGTGATCAGGGAATATCATGATAACGTTGCTGTTCTCATCAAACTCGCCTGCTTCAGCATATTGCTTAACAGCCTGTAATGCAGCTCCGCTGGTATACCCAACAAAAAGGCCTTCTGTTTTTGCAATGTGCCTTGCGGTGTGCGCACTGTCTTCGTCAGATACCTTAATGAATTTGTCTATTACGTCAAAATCAGTAGCAGTTGGGATAAGGTTTTTACCTAAACCTTCTATTCTGTAAGGATAAATCTCCTCGTTATCAAATTCTTTAGTTTCGTGGTATTTTTTAAGTACCGAACCAAAAGCATCAACACCTAAAATCTTGATGTTTGGATTTTGTTCCTTAAGGAAACGGGCAGCACCCGAAATAGTTCCGCCGGTACCGCTACAGGCAACAAGGTGGGTAATTTTACCGTTTGTTTGTTCCCATATTTCCGGTCCTGTAGAGTTATAGTGAGCGTCTACATTTAAGTCGTTAAAGTACTGGTTAATGTAAACAGACCCTTTAATTTCTTCGTGAAGCCTTTTAGCAACATTGTAGTAAGATCTCGGGTCATCAGCAGATACGTTAGCAGGGCAAACATAAACTTTTGCTCCCATAGCGCGTAACATATCAATTTTGTCTCTTGATGATTTAGAGCTTACTGCCAGTATGCAGTCATAACCTTTAATAATGCTAACCATAGCAACACTAAAGCCGGTATTACCCGAAGTAGTCTCGATAATAGTGTCTCCAGGTTTAAGGATACCTTTTCTCTCGGCTTCTTCAATGATGTATAATGCAATCCTGTCTTTAGTTGAATGGCCCGGATTAAATGCCTCTACTTTTGCGTAAAAATTTCCTTTTAACCCTTGTGTAACTTTATTGAGTTTAATTAGTGGTGTATTCCCAATTAATTCCAATACATTATTATAGGCTTTTATTTCTTCTTTCATAAAAAATAAGTTAGTAAGGTAAACTATATACAAAGTTTAATTGACCTCAAAACCTTGCAAATCTAACAAAAAAAATTTAATTACTCCTGAATTCCTTCCAAATCTAGTAAAAAACTATACTCTTTGGCGACCTCTTTTAAGGCTTCAAATCGGCCCGAAGCCCCGCCGTGTCCTGCATCCATATTGGTGTCAAGATACAGCTTATTGCTGTCGGTTTTTGTTGCCCTTAATTTGGCTACCCATTTGGCCGGCTCCCAGTACTGAACCTGAGAGTCGTGTAGTCCTGTTGTAACAAGCATGTTAGGATAATCCTGTGCTGTTACGTTGTCATAAGGTGAATACGACTTCATGTAATCATAATACTCTTTTTCATTCGGATTACCCCACTCGTCATACTCTCCCGTTGTTAATGGGATAGAATCGTCTAGCATAGTGGTAACAACATCCACAAAAGCTACCTGTGCGATAACTCCGTGGTACAGCTGCGGTGCCATATTTACAACAGCACCCATAAGCAGCCCTCCTGCCGATCCGCCCTCGGCATATAAGTGCTCCGGCGATGTATATTTTTGCTCTATTACATATTTAGAGCAGTCAATAAAGTCTGTAAATGTATTTTTCTTTTTAAGAAGTTTACCGTTTTCATACCATTCCCTGCCCAGGTCTTCCCCGCCCCTTATGTGTGCAATGGCATAAATAAAGCCTCTGTCTAAAAGACTAAGCCTTATGGATGAGAAATACGGGTCCATACTGGCACCGTAAGAACCATAAGCATATAACAGTAACGGATTACTGCCATCCTGCTTAATGCCTTTGCGGTAAACCATAGAGATAGGCACTTTGGTACCATCTTCTGCGGTAGCCCATACCCTTTTCTCCTCATAATTATTTTTATCAAACTTACCTCCCAGTACTTCCTGCTCTTTCCTAACGGTTTTTTCGCGGGTTTTCATATTAAAGTCGATAACCGAACTTGGCGTAGCCATAGACTGGTAGCCGTAACGCAGCACATCGGTATCAAAATCAACATTAGTAGTAGTGTAAGCTGTATAGGTTTCTATATCAAACGGAAGATAGTACTCATCTGCACCACTCCACGGGCGGATACGTATTTTATTTAGTCCGTTAGAACGTTCGCTAACCACAAGGTAGTTTTTAAAAATGTCTATACCTTCCACAAGTACATCCTCACGATGCTCAAGCACATCGGTCCAGTTTTCCATACCGGTCTTATCTTCCGGCGTTACCATAAGCCTAAAGTTAGTAGCCTTATCCTTATTGGTAACTATATAGAACTTATCGCCGTAGTGGCTAATGTCATATTCAAGGCCGCGTGTCCTTTTCTGGAAAATCTTAAATTCTCCTTCAGGCTTTTTGGCATCCAGTATCCTGTACTCGCTGGTAAGGGTACTGCTTGAACCTATTACAATATATTTTTTAGATTTCTCTTTATAAACAAAAGTGCTAAAGGTATCGTCTTTCTCATGGAAAACAAGTTCGTCTTTAGCCGTATCGTTACCCATTATATGTTTGTATATCTTTTCCGAACGAAGGGTAACAGCATCTTTTCTTGTATAGAAAAGCGTTTTATTGTCGCCGGCCCATGTAGAACCGCCTGTAGTATTTTCTATTTTAAACGGAAGCACCTCTCCGGTCGTAAGGTTTTTTACCTGAATGGTATACTGCCTTCTCGAAACGGTATCTACACCAAAAGCGGCCCATTTATTGTCTTCGCTTATGTTGATTCCGTTTAGCTGAAAGTAACTGTGGCCTTCTGCCATCTTGTTACAGTCAAACATAATTTCTTCGGGTGCATCAAGGCTTCCTTTTTTGCGGGCATAAATTGGGTAATCTTTGCCTTTTTCATAACGGGTAATATAGTAGTAGCCGTTATACAGGTAAGGGACAGAAGAGTCGTCTTCCTTAATCCTGCCTTTCATTTCCTCAAAAAGCTCTTTTTGAAACTCTTTAGTATGGGCAGTGGCATGTTGGTAATATTCATTCTCTTTATTAAGATAATCAATTACCTCCGGGTTTTCCCTCTCGTTTAGCCAGTAGTAATTATCTATCCTAACATCGCCGTGTTTTTCCAGTTTATGGGGTTTAATTGCAGCCACGGGTGCTGCTTCGGTTTCTGTCATTTTAGATTTTTTAGTTTGGTCGCATGCAAAAATAACACAAACACAACTTAAAAGTAAGTGTTTTTTCATTCTTTTAAATGATTAGCATTTAACTACGCAATTTAATATTTTTAGGTAATATTTTTTATAAATTCAAAAAAATGTTTGCACAATAATCGGTTAATAACTATATTATAGTGCATAGTATGCAAAAACACATTTAGCAATATGTGTGAACAAACTGTTAACCTCCTCCCTCTTTCTGCGTGTAAGCGTTAAAGAAGGATTAAGGCGGTGTAAAACATTTTCATTTTTTAATATTTTTGCGAACTAATTAAAAACAAAAAACAATGTTTGGAGATATTATGGGTATGATGGGTAAACTTAAGGAGACCCAGCAAAAAATGGAAGAAACAAAAAAAAGGCTTGATACCGTACTGGTAGACGAGCAAAGCAGTGACGGACTATTAAAAGTTACGCTTACGGCTAACCGCGAAATAAAATCGGTTACTGTGGCAGATGAACTGTTAGAAGATAAAGAACAACTTGAAGATTACCTGGTACTGGTTATGAACAAAGCCATTGCAAAGGCAACATCGGTAAACGAAGCCGAGCTTGGTGCTGTAGCTAAAGACGGCATGCCTAACATACCGGGTATGGACATGTTTAAATAATAACTATTATTAAAGATTTTAAAAAAAGCGCGGATTAATTATCCGCGCTTTTTTATTATACTTGCTTAACCAATAAACCATACCTATGTACCGTATAGAAACCAAAAACAATAAAACCTCTATTGAGTTTACCGTTAAGCCTGCTAATTTTTTCTATAGATTTATATTGCTGTTTTTTGCTTTAGCACCGCTGCTTACAGTAATAAGTTTTAATAGAAGAATAGCGAGTCCGTTTGCGCTTTTTATCATATTTGTAGCTTTTGGCATGTTATCTCTCTTCCTCTTCAGGCTGTTGTTATGGAATATTTATGGCAAACAACTCTACACCATAAGCAAAGCAGAATTTACTTCGATTAACGATTACGGTTGGTTTAAAGACAATCCAAAAACTATTACACCCATAACCGAATTTAATGCGGTTTTTATCGATTTAAACAAATCTTCTGAACTTTTAGAGTTCAACGAAACTAACCTGAGTACTGTTTCCAAAAAGAGTGAATGTGTTATTGCCTTTGTGGTAAATCAGGAAATACATCAGTCGGTAATAAAACAAAACCCGGAAAGCCTTAAGAAGTTTGGTTCTGTTATATCCGAAATCAAACGTGACATAATGAACCTGGAAATTTCTTTGAGTTAGATGAGAAAGAAAGTAAAATTATATATAGTAGGCTTTGTAATCCTTCTCATAATAACCGACAGATACATATGGATGCATAATAGAACCAAAGAAACATGGTTGTATGAGTCCGGGACTTATTTAGGCGATCCTATAGCAAACAATCAGGATTTTGAAATAACAGGTTCTACCGTGATATTTAAACAAAATCCTCAAAAACCTGCAGATGCAAACCTTAATCGCAAAAACAGCTTTTACTTTTCCGGCTGTTATTTTGGAAGGCTTTTTCTATATGATAAAACTAATGAAGAACTTGTAGTTTATTCACGTAAAAGTATATAACCTAAAGAAGACGAGATTGCCACGTCGTTCCTCCTCGCAATGACAACCTAAAGCCGAAACCCCAAACTATAAAGTAAGCTTCTGCAACGTTTCCATTACATAGTCGTGCATTACGCCTTTGTAATCTAAATGAGTTACAATACGCAGTTTACCTTTACCCAGCGAACTTATAAAAATGCTTTTCTGTTTTAGCTTTTCCATCAGTGTAGCCTCACTGTATTGGGGCTTTATAGAGAAAATAAGAATATTGGTTTCTACCGGCTCTACTTTTTCAACCCACGGTAATTGCTGTAAAAGATTACCTATGTCTTTTGCCTTTTTATGGTCTTCCTCAAGTCGGCCTACGTTGTGCTGTAAAGCATAAAGCCCTGCCGCTGCAAGATATCCAGCCTGGCGCATACCGCCTCCCAATATTTTTCTTACACGCAGTGCCCTGTTCATGTCTTCTTTACTCCCCAACAGTATAGAGCCCACCGGAGCACCAAGTCCCTTACTAAGGCAAACCGAAATGGTATCAAACAAATCGCCAAATTGTTTTGGGTGTTGCCTTCTTGCCACAAGGGCATTCCAAAGCCTTGCACCGTCAAGATGGTATTTAAGGTTATGAGCAACACAAACTTCTTTTATCTGCGCTAGGGTCTCAATATCATAACAGGCGCCACCGCCTTTATTTGTAGTATTTTCTAAACTAACCAAACTCGTTAACGGACTATGGTAAAAATCGGGCGGGTTAATGGCCTCCGCCACCTGCCCTGCCGTTATCATGCCCCTGTCTCCGTCAATAAGCCTGCACGATACTCCGCTGTTAAACGATGCTCCTCCTCCTTCATAGTTATATATGTGTGCATATTTATCGCATATTACCTGCTCCCCGGGGTTAGTGTGCAGTTTAATGGCTGTTTGGTTTGCCATAGTGCCCGAAGGAAAAAATAAAGCTGCCTCCATGCCAAATAAATCGGCTACGGATTGCTCCAGTTCGTTAACGGTAGGGTCCTGCTTATAAACATCATCGCCTACCCGCGCCCTAAACATATGCTGCAACATATCGTGAGATGGCTTCGTTACCGTGTCACTTACTAAATTTATTTCCATATTATGAAAAGTATAGCTTATTTTTGCAATACAAAACTACATTTATTTATGACAAATACCGAACAAATTAAAGGTATTATGGAGCGCCTTGGTGCGCTGAGGAGGTATCTTTGACATCGACAGGAAACTGATTGAGATAACCAACGAAGAAGAAAAAACCTTTGCACCCGACTTTTGGAACAACGCCAAAGAAGCCGAAATTGTTGTAAGAAACCTGCGCTCTAAAAAGAAGTGGGTAGAAGATTATGAAAAAGGCATGGCGATGGCCGAAGAGCTACAGGTGATTTACGAGTTTTTTAAAGAAGGTGACGCGACCGAAGCAGAACTGGACGAGCAGTACCAGCTTACTACAAGCCACATAGAAAACCTTGAGTTTAAAAACATGCTTAGCGACGAGGGAGATTCCCTTAGTGCCGTATTGCAGATTACAGCCGGTGCCGGTGGTACCGAAAGCTGTGACTGGGCATCTATGCTTATGCGTATGTATATTATGTGGGGAGAAAAAGAAGGCTACAAAATACGCGAGCTTAACTTCCAGGAAGGTGAGGTTGCCGGTGTAAAAACCGTTACACTGGAGTTTGAAGGCGAATATTCCTTTGGATACCTGAAGGGTGAAAACGGTGTACACAGGCTTGTGCGTATTTCTCCGTTTGACAGTAATGCCAAAAGGCATACCTCATTCGCATCGGTATACGTATACCCACTGGCAGATGACACTATCGAAATTGATATCAGCCCGGCAGACATTTCCTGGGAAACAATGCGTTCCAGTGGTGCGGGAGGACAAAACGTAAATAAGGTAGAAACTGCAGTACGCCTTCGCCACCACCCTACCGGAATTATCATTGAAAACTCAGAGACGCGTTCACAGCTTGACAATAAAACAAAAGCTATGCAATTGTTAAAATCACAGCTTTATGAAATTGAGCTTAAAAAACGTCAGGCAGTTCGTGATGAAATTGAGGCCAACAAGATGAAAATCGAATGGGGCTCACAAATACGCAATTACGTGATGCACCCTTACAAACTGGTTAAAGACGTGCGTACATCATACGAAACCAGCGACGTAGATGGCGTGATGAACGGTAACATAGATGAGTTCCTTAAAGCCTATTTAATGATGATGGGACAAAAAGGCGACGAATAGCAGGATTTATCTGTAAACTTCAAAATTAACATCCTTTCTTACAATAGGTTTACAAAATTTATTGTAAATTAGGGTGTTTTTTGTTTACAACTGTTTAATGTTGTATAACCAATAAATCCTCCCACAAATGAATCATATAGCTGACTTTTTTATACCCGAAAATGACAGCCTCAGGTTGCAAAAGCTGTATGAGTACCAAATACTTGATACCCACCCCGAGGATACTTTTGACAAGATTGCCCACCTGGCAGCTAAAATATTCAAGACCCCTTATGCCTTTGTTACTTTTGTAGACGAAGACAGGGTGTTTATAAAAGCAAATGTTAGTCCATTTGAAGGTAATGTGGTTCCGCGTGAAAAGTCGCTTTGTGGCATGGCTATCATGGATGAGGATTGCACCATTATTTATGATGCACTGGAAAACGAACAGTTAAAAGACAGCCTGCTGGTTAAAAAGAAAAACGGAGTACGCTTTTATGTAGGAGCACCACTTCGCAGCCCCGAAGGTTATTTGTTAGGAACCGTTTGTGTAGCCGACAAAAAGCCCCGCACAGCAAAAGTGAGTGCCAAAAAGCAGGAAATGCTTAAAAACCTTGCCGATATAGTGGTTAACAAGCTGGAACTTCGCCTGCGCTATAAGAACCTTTTAAAGGCACAAAACGAACTGATGAACATTACGCTTCATGAGATAAAGAATCCGTTGGCGTCCATTAAACTTGCTAACGACGTAATTAAAAAAGACCCTACCCGATGCGATAGTATGTACAACATGGTTAGGGAAAGCGTTACCCGTATACAAACCAAACTGTCTGATTTACTTAAACACAGTGAAGAGGAAGAAGTTCAGCAAAAACTAAGCATTGAAGAAACCAATTTAAGAGAGATATTTGATTCTCTGCTGGAAAGTTTTCAGCTACAGGCAAACAAAAAAAGACAAACTATTTTCCTGCATTACGGCAGCGGCATACCCCCTGTTTATATTGATCGAAAAAAGATTACTGATGTCTTTCACAACCTGTTAAGTAATGCGTTAAAATATTCCTATTACGACTCAGAAATTAACATATCCGTTAAAAGAGAAAAAGATACGGTGGAGATTGAATTTCACGATAACGGACAAGGACTCAATCAAGAAGACATAAGCAAGCTTTTTACCAAATTTGCAAAGCTAAGCGCAAAACCTACAGGCAAGGAAACCTCAAACGGACTGGGGCTTTCCATATGCAAAACAATGGTAGAAATGCATCATG
This sequence comes from Flavobacterium alkalisoli, assembly GCF_008000935.1. Taxonomy (NCBI): domain Bacteria; kingdom Pseudomonadati; phylum Bacteroidota; class Flavobacteriia; order Flavobacteriales; family Flavobacteriaceae; genus Flavobacterium; species Flavobacterium alkalisoli. The sequence continues at coordinate 2,688,674 of NZ_CP042831.1, read as the reverse complement.
GCAAAATACATGCTACAAGCCCCGGAAAAGAAATGGGAACCAGCTTTTTTGTATCGCTTCCACTTATTTATGAGGTGGAAAACGAGCCTTTTTTACCATAATTTTATACTTTACTACACTATCCGTTATAACATTTCGCTAAAGTTTTATTTGTACGAAATTTAAACTTACCTTCGAAGAAGAAAGAAGTAGAAAAAGGAGTTTATCCCCACACAAAAAACTCTTTTAGGAGGCAAAATGATTTATACCAGACCAACATCCATAATCCCGTTAAACGACGCACAAAGGTTGGAAAAACTTTATGAGTACAGGATACTTGATACTCATAGTGAAGAGGCGTTTGACAAGATTGCATTGCTGGCGGCACAAATTTTTAACACGACAAGTGCGTTTATATCGTTTGTGGACGAAGACAGGGTGTTTTTAAAGTCTAACCTGAGCCTTCTTCGTAATAATATTATAGACCGTAGGGACAGCTTATGCTCGCTTGCCATACTTGAGGATAATGTTACGGTATTTAATGATACCCATACATCTCCTGATTTAATGGAAAGCCCATATGTTGCAGGTGAAGACGGCATTCGTTTTTATGCAGGAGCGCCATTAAAATCTCCGGAAGGCTATACAGTAGGTACCGTTTGCGTGGTAGATACTGTTCCGCGTGAGGTTACCGATTCTCAGCTTGACATGCTTAAAACACTGTCTAAAATTATAGTGAATAAGCTGGAAAGCCGCATGCGCTACCGCAAAAGCATAGAGTCGCAAATAGACCTTATGAATATTGCATTGCACGAAATTAAAAACCCGTTGGCATCTATTAAGCTTGCTAATGAGATTTTAACCAAAGACACCACAAAGGTAGAAAGGATGAGCGGCATGATAAAAGCATGTGTGCTGCGTATTCAGTCAAAACTTAGTGACCTGCTAAAACAGGCCGAAGAAGACGAACACAGGCTTACATTAAATATTGAAGAAGTAGACTTAAATGAGATTTTCAATAAGCTGCTTATAAGTTTTGAATTACTGGCAAACAGGAAAAACCAGGCCATACAGCTTGAGCACGATCCTAAGCTGCCAAAAATATATGCCGACAAGGTAAAAATTGGAGATATTTTACACAATCTGGTTAGCAACGCACTAAAATATTCTTATGCAGGCACTACCATAAGGATAATTGCAACACTAGAGGATAATTTTATCCGTATAGAAGTTCAGGATGAAGGACAGGGATTAAGCCCTGCAGATATAAGCAAGCTGTACACTAAGTTTGCAAAATTAAGCTCTAAGCCAACAGGCAAAGAAAACTCAAACGGACTGGGATTATCTATCACCAAATCGTTTGTAGAGCTGCACCATGGCACTATTGAGGCAAAAAGTGCCGGAAAGGATAAAGGATCTTCCTTTATTGTTTCACTTCCGCTTAAATATGAAAAAGAAGACCTGCAGGAATATTTTGGATAGGTATCCTGCATTATAATTCAATATCTATATTCTTAAACCGAAAAGCCCGTAGGTTGGTGATTAACTACGGGCTTTTTTACTATTTATGATTTTCTATTTTTCATCTTTCTTTGCGATATATTGCATTATATCTCCCGGATTCATGATTGGAGCTGATGTTGACGAATAAACCGGACTAAAGATTAAAAGATAAACACTATCATCTTTCCTGAAAAAAGCAATATCAGACCTAAGTTTACCACTTTTCTTTTCTTCAACGTACATCCTTACATTTGGCTTATCATTAAAATATGTAGTTAGATAATTATACTCTGTACTATAAACACTAAGGGTATCATTTGAAAATATTTTTTCCATTTCACCATTTGAAGAAAAATGTATTGAATTCTTTTCCTTTATTTTAGATAACCCGGCCAGATTATATTTTAATTCATAGTATCCTCCTTCAAGAATATTATATGAAGAATTAGAGCTGTTAAAACCTTTATTTCTCTCAATTATCAGTTCACACTTTCTGTCTGCTTCACTTATTTTAATGATATGAAGTTTATACTTATCATCTATAATATAATCTCCTATAATACCTTTACCATTATAACTATAACTACCTAATAATTGATATTGAAAGCTTTCTTTTTTAAAAAACCGTTTTATTCCAATTACATCCTGTTCACTATTATAATCAAAAAACTCTACAGGCTCCATGCATGAAATAAAAAGTAATGGAATAGACAGCAATAGCAAAAAGCACTTTTTCATTGTTTAAGGTGTTTGGTTAATTCATGTAAAAATAAAAAAAAGCATACACCCTTTACAGATATATGCTTTTCAAAAAATATTATAATTATAAAACTATCCTTTAGAAAATACTGACTACATAGTAAATTATAGCAGCAAGTATAGCCGATACAGGTATGGTTAATATCCAAGCCCAAAGCAGGCTAATGGTTACCCCCCACCTTACGGCCGATACCCTTTTTGTTACACCCACACCTATAATAGAACCTGTAATAGTGTGTGTGGTAGAAACCGGAATACCAAAATGTTCGGTCGTATATAGTGTAATGGCACCTGCAGTTTCGGCAGCAACACCCTCCAGTGAGTTTACCTTAGTAATTTTAGATCCCATTGTCTTAACGATTTTCCAACCGCCGCTCATAGTACCCAAACCTATCATAACAAAACTCACAAGCGGCACCCAGCTCCAGTGATCTACAAAATAGGCAAATTTATTTTCAGCAGCTATATACGCCACTTCATGCTTTATGTTAACCTGATAATAAATAACCGCAGCACCTATAATACCCATAACCTTTTGTGCATCGTTAGCACCGTGCCCAAGGCTAAACAATGCCGATGATACCAACTGTAACCTCCTGAACCATTTATCGGCTTTAGAAGGGTTTGCTTTTCTACATATATTGAGTATGAGTATCGTTATAAAATAGGCCACCACCATACCTAATAGCGGAGCCATAAAAATAAACAGTATAATAGGTATAACCTTAGCATAGTTAACCACAGTGTTTATGTCTGCTCCCGGTATGGTAAAAGCATGCGCAAGCGCAGCACCCATAAAACCACCTATCAGCGTGTGTGAAGACGACGACGGTATACCCAGTTTCCAGGTAAGCAGGTTCCATGTTATGGCTGCAATAAGCCCGGCAAGTATAACCTCCAGTGTAATAAAATCTTCGCTAACTGTTTTTGCAATGGTGTTACCAATTTTAAACTCCCCTATCCAGTACTTAGAAATAAAGTAAGCCAGAAAGTTAAAAAAGGCCGCCCACAGCACCGCCTGAAAAGGCGTTAATACCTTAGTGGCAACGATAGTGGCGATGGAGTTTGCCGCATCGTGAAAACCATTAATGTAATCAAATATTAATGCTAAAACTATAATGATAATAAGTAGCGTCATGGTAAATCAGTTAGGGGTTTGCGGTTTATGAATGTTTTACAGCGATAGACTCTAAAACGTTCGCCACACCCTTACATTTATCTGAAGCCGATTCAAGCGCAGCAAGAACCTCTTTATACTTAATTACATTTATAGCATCAGTCTCGTTTTCAAAAATATCGGCAACTGCCTTATCAAAAACGCTGTCAGATTTGTTTTCAAGCTTGTTTATCTTCTTACAGGCATCTGCAATGCCTTTAAGGTTTTTCATGTCTTTAAGGTCGGCAACTGCACCCTGTATAAGCTGACAGGCTTCAAGGTTAATTTCGGTCATCTTTCTTATTGACTTAGTAATCTTCTCTACCTGATACAGTCTCATTCTGCTTGCTGCACCATACATATAGTCGGCCACATCATCAATTGCAGTAATAAGCGAGTAGATATCTTCCCTGTCAAAAGGTGTGATAAAGTTCTTGCTTAGTTCAAGGTTAGTCCTGTGGGCTATACCTTCAATTATGCCTTCTAACTCTTCTACTTTAGTAAAGTATTCGTCCCTTTTATTCTTAGGGGCGTTAACCGCTTCGTGCAGTGTTTCGGCAAGATGTACAAGGTTTTGTGTTGCCTGCTCAAATAGCGGGAAAAATTTCTTATCCTTCGGAACAAGAAACTGGAAGATACTGTTTATTGACATGAATAATATTTTGCGGCAAATGTACCTAACTAATGTTAAGAAATCGTTAAGTTATAATCAACCGAGTGTTATTAAAACAATACAGAAGTTACCCTTACTTTTTGCATTATTTTAAAAATCAGGAAAATAATTTTTTGGAAGATGCAAATAAACTACTGAAAATGAATTAAAAAATAGTTAACTTCAAATTTAATTTTAAGTTAGAGATTAATTAACAATAACTTAAAACTGGACATCGCAGGCAGCTTTTTTAAGTAAGTACTTTTGCAACGATTTTTAAAACTACCCCTAGTATGAAAATGAAATACAAAAAAAAGTCGATTCCTCCATTAAGTTTAATTGAGAGATTTTCTAACGAAAAGATCTTCCTAATCATTATCTTCTGCATTTTCATATTTAGTGCGCTGTTTTACAACCAGCCGCAAATTGCCATGTGGATTGGTTTCCTTACCGCTGCCTATGCAACTGTTTCTAACGACAGTATCCAGTCACTTGGTACTTTTATAGAAAGTAACAAACACCGCAAATGGTATGTACTTTGGCTATATATTGGCGCCATATTTTTAGTAACCATTGCAATTAGCTGGTTTACATTAAACGGAGACGTTACTTACGGTAGGCTTATTGATGCCGAAGATGTAAGTAAGTACCCGCACCCTGAGAACTTCTCGTTCTTTATGCTTATGGCTCCACTTGTACTGCTTATACTTACCAGGTTAAGAATGCCGGTATCTACCACATTCCTTATGCTAAGTGTATTCAGCTCAAGCTCAAGCGGTATCACATCTATGATAACAAAGAGTTTATCTGGTTATGTAATTGCTTTTGTATTATCTGTTCTTATATGGTTCTTTGGTTACAACTACATCCGCAGGAAATTTAAAGGCCGTAAAGTTCACCCTTCATGGATGGTAGCTCAGTGGATTGTGAGCGGTATCCTTTGGTCGGTTTGGGTGATGCAGGATGGTGCAAACGTTGCAGTATTCCTTCCAAGAAGGCTTGATGTAACCCAGTTTGTTATCTTCTGTGTTGTTATCTTCTTAGGTTTAGGTATATTATTCTACCTGCGTGGTGACAGGATTCAGAAAGTAGTTAGCGAAAAATCGCGTGTTAGCGATGTTAGGGCTGCTACCCTTATAGACCTTTCTTATGCACTTATCCTTATCTATAAGTTATTTATAAGTACTGTACCAATGAGTACAACATGGGTTTTCCTTGGTTTAATTGGCGGACGTGAAATAGCCATTAACCTTGCCCGTCTTAAAAAAGGCAAAAAACACAAGAACAAAGCACTTAAGATGATTGGTAAAGATTTCTCTTTTGCTGCTATAGGCCTTATCATTTCGGTTATGCTTGCAGCTACCGTTAATGAGGCTATTAAAACAGACTTACTAAACTTCTTTGGTTTATAAAATATAGTTTTGGTTAATCAATAAAAAAAGGACAGCTTTAAAGCTGTCCTTTTTTTTTATTTTTAACTTTTAAAAATTTGTAACACATTAGCTGTTTTCACTGCTAATATCAAACGTTTTCGTATTTTAGCAGCACTTAAATTACAACTATCACAAAAAAAGACATAAGTTCCATGGATATTAACTTCAATAAGAATGAAGACCACAACAAGCTTTTACTTTCCCAACTGAAACAAAAGCTGGCTAAAGTAAAGCTTGGCGGCGGAGAAAAAAGAATTGCCAAACTTCACGGCGAAGGCAAAATGACCGCACGCGAACGTATAGAGTACCTTTTAGATAAAAATACCGAAAGCATAGAAATAGGCGCCTTTGCCGGAGACGGTATGTATGCCGAACACGGTGGCTGCCCTTCTGGCGGTGTGGTAGTAAAAATTGGCTATGTAAGCGGAAAACAATGTATAGTAGTTGCTAACGATGCTACCGTAAAAGCCGGAGCATGGTTCCCTATTACAGGAAAGAAAAACCTGCGTGCTCAGGAAATTGCCATAGAGAACAAACTTCCTATTATTTATCTTGTAGACAGTGCAGGTGTGTACCTGCCAATGCAAGATGAGATTTTCCCGGATAAGGAACACTTTGGTCGTATCTTCCGTAACAATGCGGTTATGAGCAGCATGGGTATTACACAAATTGCTGCCGTTATGGGTAGTTGTGTTGCCGGTGGTGCTTACCTGCCTATTATGAGCGACGAAGCACTTATTGTAGACAAAACAGGAAGTATTTTCCTTGCAGGAAGCTACCTTGTTAAGGCCGCGATAGGCGAAAACATTGATAATGAAACACTGGGCGGGGCTACTACACACTGCGAAATATCTGGCGTTACCGATTATAAGGCAAAAGACGATAAGGATGCCCTAAACACCATAAGAAATATAGTAGATAAGATAGGCGATTTTGAAAAGGCAGGATACAGCCGTACACAACCTCAAAAGCCTGCCCTTGACCCTAACGAGATATACGGTATACTGCCTAAGCAACGTTCTGAGCAGTATGACATGATGGAAATTATTAAAAGGCTTGTTGACAACAGCGAGTTTGAAGAATACAAAGCCGGCTACGGACAAACCATCATTACAGGCTATGCCCGTATAGATGGCTGGGCTGTAGGTATTGTGGCCAACCAGCGTAAAGTGGTTAAGTCTAAAAAAGGCGAAATGCAGTTTGGTGGTGTTATCTATTCAGACAGTGCCGATAAGGCCACAAGGTTTATTGCCAACTGTAACCAAAAGAAAATACCGCTTGTATTCCTTCAGGATGTTACAGGCTTTATGGTAGGTTCTAAGAGTGAGCATGGCGGTATAATTAAAGACGGGGCTAAAATGGTAAATGCCGTGAGTAACTCGGTTGTGCCTAAGTTTACTGTAGTTGTGGGTAACTCTTATGGTGCCGGTAACTATGCAATGTGCGGTAAGGCATATGACCCTCGTCTTATTTTTGCCTGGCCAAGTGCTGAGCTTGCCGTTATGGGCGGTACTCAGGCAGCTAAGGTATTACTGCAAATTGAGGCTTCTTCGCTAAAAGCAAGAGGAGAAGAAATTACTCCGGAGAAAGAAGAGGAAATGTTTAACAAGATCAAGGCAAAGTATGATGCTCAGGTATCTCCTTACTATGCCGCTTCAAGGATATGGACAGATGCTATTATAGACCCTCTTGAAACCCGTACATGGATATCTATGGGTATAGAAGCTGCTAACCACGCTCCTATAGAAAAACCGTTTAATCTTGGCGTGATACAGGTATAATTTTTATATTTACGTCACAACCCTAAACAAAAATTATGAAACGATCTCTTATAAAAGCTGCTTTATGCTTTTTAGCACTTACTCCTGTAGTCAATGCTCAGGATGTACGTACGTTAGAACACTTTGAGTCAGAATATGTAGATGCAAGACAGGTAGATGTCTGGCTTCCGCCAAACTATGAAACCGATAAGAACATGAGCTACCCTGTACTATACATGCAGGACGGACAAAATGTACTTAACGACGAGACAGCTATGGATAACACTTCATGGCAGGCCGGGCGTACTGCACTCGATTTGATAAAGCAGGATAAGATAGGTCCGGTTATTATAGTTGCCATATGGAATACTCCAGACAGGTTTTTAGAGTATTTCCCTGAGAATGCAGCTCAATATCTTACCGATAGTGAGAAAAAACAGGTTATGGAGCTTGCGCAAAAGGATGGCTCAAATAAAAAACAGTTTTTAGGGGACGAATATCTTAAGTTTCTTGTAGCGGAATTAAAACCATATATAGATTCTCATTTCAGGACTTTAAAGGATGCTAAGAATACTGCTATATGCGGAAGTTCTATGGGCGGACTTATATCTATGTATGCCGCTTTTGAATATCCTGAGGTATTTAGTAAGGCAGCAGGCCTTTCTACACACTGGCCTGTATTTTTTGATAATAACGACACTAACCCTGCCGAAGCTATCAGAAAGTATATGGAAATGCATGTACCCGCTCCTAAATCACACCGATTCTATTTTGACCTGGGTACTGCCTCTTTAGACCAGTATTATGAAGACCATCAGCAGCAGGTTGATGCAATTATGGAAAGAAGTGGTTATGCCCAAAACGACAATTACCTTTCTCAGGTTTTTGAAGGAGAAGAGCACAATGAAAAAGCATGGCGCAATCGCTTTGATAAAGCACTATTGTTTTTATACAAATCAGATCAGTAATAAAATCTGAATATTTATCAAACCGGCTTTAAAAAGCCGGTTTTTTTTTGCTAAATTTATTGGAAACTAAGCTAAAAAACCCCCGCCATGAAACTAACTGAAAATCAGCTACAGCAACTGGCTCGCCAGTTAAGCCACCCTGAAGGAGAAACAGGTTTGGAAGTGGCTGAAATGATGAACTTTACAAACGGTAACCTAATCAATAAGGTTATAGATTCCCTTCAAATTAAGGAAGGTGATGCCGTTTTGGAAATTGGTCCCGGTAACGGAGCCCATGTAAGTTCTATCACCAAAACTCCCGATACTCTTTATTACGGAGCTGATATTTCGGAAACAATGATACATCAGGCACAAAAACTTAACGCCAGTCAGGTTAATGCCTCTTTTATACTTACAAATGGCGACACCCTGCCCTTTGAAACAGAATTCTTTAAGAAAGCATTTACAGTTAACACCATTTATTTTTGGAAAGATCCTCAGGCTTATGCTGCCGAAATAGCACGTGTTATGCAGCCCGGAGGTACACTATCTATAGGTTTTATCCCCAAAAGCACTATGATAAAAATTCCGTTTGCTAAGTATGGCTTTACAATGTATGAAGCCGCCGATGTAGAAAAATTATTAAAAGATACAGGTTTTAAAATACTCGATACCATAGAAGATACTGAGCAGGTTTTGAGTAATAATGTAGAGTATATAGATCGCGAGATCACTATTGTTACTGCGGTTTTAAAATAATCTGAAAAAAATCAGTTTTTTTAAAACCAACCGTAAACACGTTTCGTATATACTTTCATTACCAACCAAACCTTATCTTTATGAAAAAGCTAATTATCGATGTTAGCTGCGACGACGAACTTAAAAACGTTGTAGCCATAGACAAAGTAACAAACTACCTTGAGTACTATTTTGTTGCTGAGCTTTTAACCCGTAAAGGCATTGCCGTTAATGCCAAACTCAATACTGTTGTACAGGTTAGCATTACCGTTATAGAAGACGGCCTTTACATAACCTCCCTACCTCCTTTTGTATGCGATAGCGATAATGCAAGGATTTATCCTGTACTTATATCTATGGGCGAAAGCATTAAAAATGCGGGCGACCTGCACATACAGCTTTCACTGGTGCTTTTTGATGCCATGAAAGAGTTTTTACTTGAAAACTTCAAGAAGATAAACAGAAAGGAACTGGAGGAAATGAAACTTCGCATAGATCTTGATTACCTTAACAAGGTAGCCTGTGCCGTTAACGGAGACAACAGTATTCCGTTACCTGTACTGCACCCCTAAGCTGTAAACCAAAATATAGCTTAACGGGTATCCTGTTTTTTTATTGGTAACAATTTCTTACATTTCATGACTAATAGTTTATAAAACTGTTTATCATGAAAAACACCTTAATAATTGCGTTAGCCGTACTGGGCATTAACAGCCTTAGTGCACAAAACTATACCCGCAGGGACAGCCTTCAGGGCGGGCTTCGTCATGAACGTACCAGCTTTGATGTACAACGTTATGACCTTAATATAACCATAGACCCTGACAAAAGGTATATAAACGGCTATAACGACATTACTTTTAAGGTAACCGATGATACCGACAGGATTCAGCTTGACCTTTTTGAGAACATGAAAATTGAAAGCATTGTTCTAAACGGGCAGACTTTACAATACAAACGCGATAACGATGCCGTTTTCATTAGCTTCCCTGCACCGCTTAAACAAGGCAGTGAGCAAAAAATACGATTTAATTATTCCGGTAAGCCTAAAGTAGCGGCAAATGCCCCTTGGGACGGCGGTTTTGTTTTCACTAAAGATAAAACAGGCAAACCGTGGATAGGTGTTGCGGTACAGGGTACGGGTGCCAGCCTTTGGTATCCGGTAAAAGACCACCAGAGCGACGAACCCGATAATGGTGCAACCATAAAAGTCGCAGTACCTAACGGACTTATGAATGTTTCTAACGGGCGTTTTACAGGCAGCGAAGATCTTAAAAACGGTTATACCCGCTGGGACTGGGAAGTTAAAAACCCTATCAACAACTACGACATTACGGTAAACATTGCCGATTATGCCCATATACACGATAATCTTGACGGACTGGACCTGGATTATTATGTATTAAAGTACAACGAAGAAAAAGCCAAAAAACAATTTGAACAGGTTAAACCTATGATGGAATGTTTTCAGGCAAAGTTTGGCGAATATCCTTTTAAGGAAGACGGTTACAAACTTGTAGAGACTCCGTATCTGGGCATGGAACATCAAAGTGCCGTGGCATACGGTAACGGTTACCGCATGGGGTACCGTGGCGGAGACCTTTCGTTTACGGGTGTGGGGTTACTGTTTGATTATATAATAATCCATGAAACGGGACACGAGTGGTTTGGTAACAGCATTACCTCTAAGGATATTGCCGATATGTGGATTCATGAAAGCTTTACCACTTATAGTGAGACCGTGTATCTGGAATGCCTTCACGGCTACGACCAGGCTATGAAATATGTGTACGGCCAGCGTATGAGCGTTATGAACGATAAACCCGTAATAGGTGTTTTTGGTGTAAATAAGGAAGGATCAGGCGATATGTACTTTAAGGGTGCGCTTATGCTAAACACTATCAGGCATATCGTAAACGACGATGCCAAATGGTGGGCAATCCTACTTAAATATTCCGAAACCTATAAAAAACAGGTAATAGACGGACAAACGGTAATTGACTTCTTTAGTAGGGAAAGTGGTATCGACCTTCAGCCTGTATTTAACCAATACCTTCGCTATAGGAACATTCCGGAACTTGAACTAAAGCTTGAGGGCAATAAGCTACAGTACCGCTGGAAAGCCGATGAACCCGCTTTTGCCATGCCAGTTGCTGTAGATATAAACGGTAAGGAAATACGCTTACAGGGTACCGATAAATGGCAGACTCTAAAAGTGGATACAAAATCTATTAACGATATAAAACCAAAAGTAACTGAGTTTTATATTAAAGTGGATAAGGAATAAAGGAATTGTAGCCCCACAATACCAGTACGCACCTAACACACAGCCAGGGACATACAAGGTTACTGTTAATCCTGAAAAAAGGAAAGCAATAAAGAGATATTGATAATTTGGGGTTGGATAAAATTCAATATGATAATAAAGGAAAAGGGAAATTAGGTACATTAACAAATACTTACCATGAAAAAACTCAACAAACACTATATGATTGGAGCAGTTTTAATTATATTTTTATCATGCAGTTTTGTTAAACAAGATAAAAATATAATCTATCAAAGAGATATTATTGGTACCTGGCTTTTAAATAAAAAACAGGTTAATTACCCTCAGTTAACATTCTCTTCCGATAATACTTGTATTTTTACAAGTATGGGTGATACTCTTTATCGATTTAAATACGAAGTTAAAGGAAATGAGCTTATACTTGAAGATGTTCTAAAACAGGTATCAAGAAACAAAATAATTTCACTTACACGTACCACTCTTATATTTGAAAAATTAGTTGAAAATAATTCAAAGCAGGTTTACACAAGGAAGAAAGACTAATGTTAAGGGTGAATATTAACTTAATTGTTTTCGATGTAGGTTATAAAGTCAGAAACATTAAATATTTTAATGTTAATATTAAATAGTTCAAATGCTATTTTAGCTTTCTCTCTTGTTTTTTTATCATCAATTACAAATATATCACATGTTGAAGCAAATGCTACGTGATTATAATCTGAGATAATATTATCTAAGTGATGCCCTATCTTAACTGTTTCTACACCTACACCTTGAAAATCTAAAAAACTGCATAATTTAATAATCTTCGTAAAGAAATTTATATTTTTCTCGTTCCCTATAAATTTATCAAAATAATGTAAAAAGCTTTCCTGTCCATTTTTAACTGCAAATTCATTAAGAACTTCTAATGAATCAAATCGCTTATCATTCAATCTTCCAGTGTTAACTTTCAAGTCTTTTTGATAAGCTGTACGAGCATCAATATAGCTGTTATCACTTAAAATTGTTTTTGATAGATTAAATAAATTTCTAAAAAAATCAGTCATTGAAATAGTCTGGTCATTTCCTAAAAGTTTTTTAGATTGCTCTAAAGTATTAGGATATTTTTTCAATGAATCCTCATAGAATGTTTTATCATTTTCTATTGACCAAGGATTAGGAAGTTGTAAATTCATAATCGGTAATATACCCTTCAAACTCTCTAGTATATTCTCAAAATCAATTGAATCAATGTTCTTATTAGCATCTAAATATTGATTCATCGCTTCTTTGGCCTCTAAATTCAAAAATTCAATTTTATCATTTCTGTTGGTTATAAAAAGTGATTTAGAATATTTTTGAATTTTATTCAAATGACCCGAAATTCCATCTTCCCCTTCTTTAAGGTAACTCTTGTAAATATCAAGTATATGAGCGTGAGAATATGGTAAAATATATTTTGAATCATTTTTAAGAATGTTAGTTAACTTTTTATAGTTTTCAGTATTTGACTCAAGTCTAGAGTAAATAGCCCAATCCAAATATACTCTTATCATAATAAGCTCTAAATTAAAATCCCCCGTACGGGGGATTTTATTATACATATATAATTATTTGTAAAGATCAGGAATTCTATCGGAAATTGTTTTTGCTAACTTTTCTTATCTTTCTCCATATCAAACTCAAATGTATATTTTAATCGATGAGAAGTTGATATTACTTTTGGAACTATCCCATAATCTTTTGCAATTTCATCTAATATAACTGAACACTCTTCTTTGCTTGACGGTATAGATAGTGAATAAACATGTAGTGCCATAATTAAAAATTTATAGTCTCAAAACTTTATTTTAACATAATAGAATTGATGTCAAAAAATTAAACATTACGCCTCCTGTAACGATTTGTCACGTATTACCTTACCGCTAACGGTTTCGGCAAACTTAGGTACAAACAGTATCTCTTTTGGTTTTTCGAACTTGCCTAACCTTTTAAACACATCGTCTTCCAGGGCGTAAGGCTCGCCTTCTATAACAAGTACCAGTTTTTCACCAAGGGTTTCGTCGGGCATACCTTTTACAAAGTAACGCCTGTCTATATGTTCAGATAGTTTTTCTTCAATCTGTTCAGGGTACAGCTTAACACCACCACTGTTAATCACGTTATCATAACGCCCTAACCATATAAACTGTGTATCGCTTACAATCTCTACCACATCGTTAGTAACAACGGGCTCGTCGCAAATAACATAAGGATCTATTACAAGGCATTGTCTTTCATCCTGACTAATCTCCACATTAGGCAATACGGTAAACGCCTCATCTCCTATCGGTTTTGCTGCAATATGTGTGATGGTTTCGGTCATTCCGTAAGTCTCATAAATTTTGGTAGGCATACCTTTCAGTTGGTTACTAAGTGCCTGGCTTACTTTAGCACCGCCCAGTATCAGTTTTTTAACCTGCTTTAACTGCATAAGGCTGTTTTGAGCCTGTAGCGGTACCATAGCACTAAAATCATACACGGTGTCCAGCCTCTCTAACGGATGTGACACCGGAGCAATCATATCCATATCCCATCCTAATATAAAGGCACGTACCAGCATCATTTTTCCTGCTACAAACTGTGTAGGCAGGCAGTGCAGTACTTTTATGCCTTCGTCAAGGTCAAAAAATTCACCAGTTGCCAATGCCGAGTTAACCATGGCCTGTTTGTCTACCCTTATCATTTTAGGCAGTCCAGTAGTTCCCGATGTTTGCATTTCTATAAAGTCGCGGTGGTCAAACCAGTCTAATAAAAATTCGCCTACCGCTTTTTCGTGCGGTTCACCTTCTTTAATGTAAATGTAAGCAGTGCGGCACAGGTCATCTTCATTAAGATGAAAGCCATTAAGTTTAAAGCCGCTGTGTACAAAGTGATAGTCTGGGTTACTCATGTGGGGATGGTGTTTGGTTAATACTATCGTTGGTTGGCAGTTCAAGTTTACCGGTCAGTTTTTCTTTCCAGTTGTGCCAGTTATATTTCTTACTAAAGATAAATAAAAGAATCGGGAAAATGATAAAAACAGGTAACACAACGCTCAATCCCATAGCAGGTTCAGATACTTCTTTTAGTACCGAATGAGTTTGAAATGCAGTCCAGTCGGAAGTTACCAGTAAGGCAGTTATAAGGTTATTGGCTGCATGAAAGCCTAATGCCAGCTCCATACCATCGTCCATTAATGTAATTATCCCTAAAAACAGACCTGTGCCTATATAATAAATCATGATTATATAGCCCATTTTATCCACTTCAGGATTAGCGATATGCATAAGTCCGAATATTATGGATGTAATGAGCAATGCCGCCAGCCTGCTCCTTGTTTGTACGCCAATACCCTGCATAAGGTATCCCCTAAAAAGGTATTCCTCAAAACTGGTTTGCATAGGTATTAGTACTATTGACAAAGCTGCAAGTATGGCAAAAGGAACCGGTTTAAAATTCCATACATAATTATCCGGATGCGAATAGTAATCAAACAAAGTTACTGCCATTGTAAATGCCGACCATATTCCGAAAGCAAAGAAAATACGCTTCCAGTCAACCTTTTTTCTGGCGGTGGTAAGGCTGCGTATAGTTTGCTTGTGAATAAACTTTACATATAGTAACAACAGAATAAGGCCAACGGCAAGAGGCGCAATAAGATCAAAAAACACCCTATTGGCTCCTTTTTTTGCCACTTCCTGGCGCAACAGCTCCTCGGTATTTATATTTAAAAACTTTATAGCGGCATAATTAAGCACCATCATCACTAAAAAAACTAATGGTATAGGTAAATACAGTGCAAAATTAAAATCCTTGCGATGAGCCTGTTCTATAAACATGTGGTGAAATTGAGAGTTTAAAATTTGTTTGCCCTAAGTTAATTCAATTTTAAAATTATAATGCCGTTCTTTGCAAAAAAATTCATCAACCATGATTACTATATACCATAACCCCCGCTGCAGCAAATCCAGAGAAGGCCTGCAATTGCTGGAACTGGAGGGGAAACCGTTTACTACGGTAAAGTATTTAAACGAACCACTTACCAAAAACGAACTTACCACAATTATCAAAAAGCTTAATATAACCCCTATAGAGCTTGTAAGAACCAAAGAAACCGTTTGGACAGAAAACTACAAAGGAAAGCAACTTACTGATGATGAAGTAATTGAAGCCATGCTAAAGCACCTTACACTTATAGAGCGCCCTATTGTGGTAAACGGAGACAAGGCTGTAGTTGCACGTCCGGCTGAAAGAATAAAAGAAATCCTATAAAAACTTTAACATTTTTTTATTGCTTGTTCTATTAAACCTGGGGCGTTTTTTGTAGTCAAACCCGCAATAAAAGTATCATCTTCATGAAAAAAATACAATCCGCATTATTAATTCTATTACTATTAACCTCATTTACTTCATTTTCTCAAGGCAAACCCGGCAATGTTACCATAAGCGGTAAACTTATAGACCAGGAAACCAAGCAGCCTTTAGAATTTGCCACCGTAACAATACAAACTACCGATAACAATACTGTAAACGGTGCCATGACCGACGAAAAGGGATCATACAGCGTTCAGGTTCCGGCAGGTACTTACAATATAAAATTCGACTTTATATCCTTTAAATCTCAGGTTATAAGCAATAAGACAATTACAGCAGATACCGATTTGGGTTCTGTAATTATGGCTCCGGATGCCACGCTGCTTAAAACCGTTGAAATTAGGGCCGAACGCTCTACCGTAGACATCAAGCTTGATAAAAAAGTATACAACGTAGGTCAGGACATGATCGTTAAGGGTGGTACAATAAGCGATGTGCTTGATAATGTACCATCGGTAACTGTAGACGTTGAAGGTAACGTAAGCCTGAGAGGAAACGAAAGCGTTACCATTATGATAGACGGTAAGCCTTCTAACCTTTATGGTGCTAACCTTGCCGATGTACTTAGGGTACTTCCTGCCGACTCAGTAGATAAAATTGAGGTTATTACCAACCCTTCTGCCCGTTATGATGCCGAAGGTGGTGGTGGTATTATCAACATCATCCTTAAAAAAGGTAAAGCTCAGGGCTTTAACGGTTCGGTAACCGCAAATACCGGTGACCCTGCCAACCACGGTATTATGGGTAACCTTAACTTCAGGACAGAGAAATTTAATTTCTTCACTAATCTTGGCTATAACTACAGGAACAGCCCGGGTAACAGCATGACCGACTCAGAATATTTTGACGGAGACGGAAACACTACCAGTTTTATTAACGAGCGCAGAACAAACGAAAGAAAACGTAAAGGCTATAACGCAACTGTAGGTTTTGAGTGGGATATAGATACTACTTTCAGTTGGACAAACTCGGTTTCTGCAAGAAACAGTAACGGAGACAACCCTACAGATACGTACTACTACAACTATTTTGCCGACGGTACTTTTAACAACACACGTTACCGTTACAACCTTGAAGACGAGGAAGACAGAAACTTTAACTATTCTACAAGCTTCCTTAAGAAGTTTAACGGCGACGGACACGAACTTAAAGTAGACGCTACCATTTCCAGAAGTACTGACGATGAGAACTCACAAATCAGTGATATGATTTTAGGCAGTACAAATCCGGATGACAGCTCTACCGAAAGAACCCTTAATCATGAAGAGGAAAAACGCACGCTAGTACAGGCCGATTATGTATTGCCTTTAGGCGAAGAAAGCCGTTTTGAAGCAGGTTACCGTGGTAGCTTTACACAAATGGATACCGATGCCCGTGCCGAAATACTTGATGATGCCGGTGTATGGCAGCCTAACGCTAACTTTAGCAGTATGCTGGAGTATAACGAATATGTAAACGCTTTCTATGCACAATATGGTTCTAAATTCGGAGAGAAATTCTCTTACCTTCTTGGGCTTCGTTGGGAAGACTCTAACATAGATGTAAACCTTTTAAGTGCTGACGATTTCAATAAGAAAAAATACAATAACTTTTTCCCAAGTGCTTTCCTTACCTATGAGTTCTCAGAAGGAACAAGTGCAAACATAAGCTACAGCCGCAGGATTAACAGGCCAAGAGGGCGTTTTATAAACCCGTTCTCAAGCTTACAGAGTAACATTAATATATTTCAGGGTAACCCGGACCTAAATCCGTCTATGACTGATGCATTTGATATAGGCTACCTTAAAAAATGGGATAAGGTTACTTTAAGCTCTTCGGCTTACTTTAATATAACAAACGACTCTTTCCAGTTTGTAAGAAGGACTGAAGATGCTCTACCGGGAGAAACTCCGGTTACTTATGTATCGCCTATTAACCTTGCTAAAGAATACCGCTTTGGTTTTGAGCTAACGGCAAACTATAATCCGTTTAGATGGTGGAAACTTAATGCCAACTTTAACTTCTTTAGGGTTGAAACCGATGGCGATTACTCTTGGACCTACACTAACAGTGACGGAGAGGTTATTACAGACTACCAAAACTTTGATAATACTGCCTATAGCTGGTTTACAAGAGCAAGCAGTAAAATGAACCTGCCATGGAAAATTGACTGGCAGATAAACGGTACTTACAACGCACCTCAAAACACGGCACAGGGCCGTAACCTTGGAATAATGCATTTCAACACAGCATTAAGTAAAGATGTGCTTAAAGAAAAAGCTACTGTTACACTTAACGTTAGCGATATCTTTAACTCTAACAAGAGAAAAGGTTACACTAACCTGCCAACTGTTTCATCATACAGTGAATGGCAGTGGAGACAAAGACAGGTTACCCTTTCCTTCACTTACCGCTTTAACATGAACAAGCAACAACGTATGAAGGAAGAAAGACAAAACGGTGGCGGAGACGAAGATTTTAATATGGGAGGATAATCTCTTTAAACACATAAAACAAAAAAAGCAGCTTACTTAAGCTGCTTTTTTTTGTTTTATGTATGATGAGTTTTGATTGAGATTCTTCCTAATGTCGACTCGAAGGCTTGCCTGACAGGCGGAGCAAATAACAATCGTCATTATGTCATTGCGAGGAGGAACGACGTGGCAATCTCTATTTTGAGTAAAGGATTGCTTCGTCCCTCACAATGACAAACACCGCTGTCATGTCAACCGCAGGGAGACATCTCCATTCTGCAATAGTAACTTTTTCATTATCTTGCATTAAGACAAAAGAACATGAATTTTAACCTTACCCAAAAAACATGAAAGTCTTAAACTTTAAATATATACTGTTCATTTTATTAATGGGAATCTGTTCGTGTAGTTCGAGATCAGATTTCGAAAGACTACTTACTGATAAGAAATGGCTTTTTAGAAAGGACAGTATAAAAGAAGGTGAAAAATATTTAATGTACTATAAATTTGACATGAATGGAAGCTATAGAATTTTTCATCTTCCTAGTAATATTGAATATGTTATGATTGAAGAGAAGCCGGATTCCAAAAAATGGAGTTATGATAAAGAAAATAATAATTTAATTATAGGAGACACTTTTAAAGTTTTTTCTTATAATGAAAATGAGATACAAATGTTGATGAAAAGAGACAGTTTACGTGTGTTTTTATATAGACTTACTGAGGATAATTATGATCCTGAACATGGAATGAAAATTAATTGAGGTTAATTCTATAGATTGCTTCGTACCTCGCAATAACAACATTTTTGTTTGACAATCGAGTGAAGCTTCGGCATTAGGCTCCATAGCGTTAAAAAAATTACAAGCGAGGCGTTAAAAAGTATCCGCTGTTTGAGCGCAGCGAGTTCGGATACTTTAGCCAAGTGCAGTAATTTTTAGCTTAAGGAGTCATGGGCTTGACTTTTTGGTTCTTTTGTGTCAAGACAAAAGAAGAAGTAAATAATAGATTGCTTCGCTACATTACATTTCGCTCACAATAACAAACACTACTGTCATGTCGACCGCAGGGAGACATCTAAAAATTCATATTAAAAAAGACACACCCCTACCCCTCTCAAGAGGGTAACTTACTCAATCCCAAAAAAAGATTGCTTCGTGACTCGCAATGACAACACTGTTATATGACAATCGAGTGAAGCTACGGCATTAGGCTCCGTAGCGTAAAGAAAATTACAAGCGAGGCGTTAAAAAGCATCCGCTGTTTGAGCGCAGCGAGTTCGGATGGTTTAGCAAGTGCAGTAATTTTTAGCTTAAGGAGTCATAGCCTTGACTTTTTGGTTCTTTTGTGTCAAGACAAAAGAAGAAATAAAAAAAGCAGCCAAAAGGCTGCTTTATATTTGAGTTTAGTTTAGTTATGATAAAAACATTAAGGAAAAATACCTCTTTGTTTATATGCCATTTCTATACGGGTAAGTGCCTGTATGTAAGCAGCCGTTCTCCAGTCGGTTTTATATTGAACTGAAGTATTGATTACTTTATTAAAAGCATCCTCAAGTTTCTTTCTAAGCTTCACGATAACATCGTCCATAGTCCATATCTCACCGTTACGGTTTTGAAGCCACTCAAAGTAACTGCCTATTACACCCCCTGAGTTACAAAGGATATCCGGAATCATTTGTACACCGTTAGCTAAAAGTATAGCTTCACCTTCTGTATCAATTGGCCCGTTAGCACCTTCTGCAACAACTTTAGCTTTAATAGTGTTTGCATTCTCTTCGGTAATTTGGTTACCTAAAGCAGCAGGGATAATGATATCACAGTCAATACCGAAGAAATCTTCAGACGGGTAATCCTGTGTACCTTTATAACCTGTAATGGTAGCGTTATCACTTTGGTATCTCAATAAAGCCTCAGGATCTATACCTTCAGGGTTATAGATAGTACCTGTAGCATCCTGAACACCTATTAGTATAGCACCGTTTTTATGCATAAAGTGTAGCCCAGTAACCTACGTTACCAAACCCCCTGAACGATATATCTCTTACCTTCAAGAGAAGTCCCGTTAAGTTTAGCCCACGACTCCAGTGTTACAACTACACCAAAACCTGTTGCACGGTCACGGCCTTCAAGACCACCCGATCCTACCGGTTTACCGGTAACAACGTGTTGGTTTTTAGAACGCTCACTTGGAGATTTTGTAGACATATAAGTATCTGCAATCCAAGCCATCATTTGTGCGTTAGTGTTAACGTCCGGAGCAGGAATATCGTGCTCAGGGCCTATGTTATCACCAAGTGCATAAGTAAAACGTCTTGTAATTCTTTCAAGTTCTCCCTGAGAGTATAATTTCGGATCTAACTGAATACCACCTTTACCACCTCCGTAAGGAAGTCCGGCAAGAGATGTTTTCCATGTCATCCATGTAGCAAGTGCTCTTGCAGCATCGATATCTACAGTAGGGTGATATCTTAAACCACCTTTGTAAGGGCCTAGTGCATTGTTATGCTGTACCCTGTAGCCTGTAAAAACTTCAACCTGACCATTGTCCATTTTTACAGGAAAGTGAACAACGATTTCATTATTTGTAATAGAAAGGATTTTTTTTACGCTTTCATCCAGTCCCATTACGGCCGCAGCTTTTTCAAACTGGTTCTTTACATTTTCATACATGCCCACGCGACGGGGCTCTTGTGTTGTTGCCATAACAAAATTTTTACAACGTGTGTTTTTATAACATATTACCTAAAAAAGGCATACAAATATATATGAATTACCAATACGCAAAACGGTTTGATTAATAATTTTACAAAAAATAAAACCTAAAATTGTGATTGCTTCAATTTGTACCTTTTTTTAAACCTTAAAAATATCTATATCATAAAATATACCAAACTTCAACCTTTTGTAACTATTTAATTATCAGTCTGCTATAATGTCATGATTTTTTAATTAATTAAGTTATAAATAGTTCTCGCTTATTTCATATATATTTACCCCATCTAACTTAAAAAATGGAACTTTTAACTGCTTATGCCGGCGCCTGTGCCATAGGCCTTGTTTTAGGACTTATGGGTGGCGGGGGGTCTATACTTACGGTCCCCTTATTAGTATACGTAATGGGCATTAACCCGGTTGCAGCAACAGGCTATTCCCTTTTTATTGTTGGTACCACCTCGGCCTTTGGCGGAGTTCAAAACTACCTTAAAGGCAATGTAGCGGTAAAACAAGGGCTTTTTATAGCCATTCCGTCATTTATAACGGTATATTGCACCCGCAGGTATATTGTTCCTGCAATTCCGCAAAACCTTATTGAAACACAAAGCTTTACCTTACACAAAGGTACGTTTATTATGGGAGTTTTTGCCATAATAATGCTATTGGCAGCGCTTTCCATGCTTTTTAAAAAAAATAAGGCCATCGAGACTGCTGCTCAAAATAATAATACAAGCTATATCTACATATTACCCTACATTATACTAACAGGTATTACCATGGGGCTTGTAGGTGCCGGAGGCGGATTTTTAATAATACCCATGCTGGTATTTTTCGGCAATCTAAGCATGAAAAAGGCAGTAGGCACTTCACTGCTAATCATTGCTATAAACTCAATTACAGGCTTTATGGGCGACCTGCACAATACTGTAATCGACTGGCAATTTCTTTTATCCTTTACTGCCATTTCCATTTTTGGTATATTTGTGGGCACTTACCTGCACAGGTATGTAAACGAGAAGCAGCTTAAAAAAGGTTTTGGTATATTTATACTGGTTATGGCCTGCTTTATCTTCTCAAAAGAATTTTTCGGATTTTAATCAAACTACTGATATGAAAATAGAACAAATATATACGGGCTGTATTGCACAGGCAGCCTACTATCTTGAAAGCAATGGGGAAGCAGCGATTTTTGATCCGCTAAGGGAAGTGCAGCCCTATATAGACAAGGCGGCAAAAGACAATGCTAAAATCAAATATATTTTTGAAACCCATTTCCATGCCGACTTCGTTTCGGGGCACCTGGACCTTGCTAAAAAAACAGGTGCACAAATTGTGTACGGCCCTACTGCCGCACCCGAATTTGATGCCGTTATAGCAACCGATAACCAGGAGTTTAAAGTGGGTAATTATACCATTAGGGCTATCCACACTCCGGGGCATACTTTAGAGAGCACCTGCTATCTGTTAATAGATGAAAACGACAGCATACACGGCATTATAACCGGAGATACACTGTTTATAGGCGATGTGGGAAGACCCGATCTTGCTCAGGCACTAACGAGCGACCTAACTCAGGAGGTTCTTGCCTCTCACCTGTACGATTCTCTTCGCAACAAAATAATGGTCCTTCCGGATGATATTACCGTTTACCCTAGCCACGGTGCGGGAAGCGCATGCGGAAAGAACATGAGCAAAGAAACTACCGATACACTGGGTAACCAAAAGAAAACAAATTATGCCTTAAGGGCAGACATGACTAAGGAGGAATTTACTGCCGAACTTCTTGACGGACTTGGTGCTCCCCCAGCCTATTTCCCTCAAAATGTATTAATGAACATTAAGGGATATGAAAGCCTTGATACTATTCTTGAAAAAGGTGTTAAGCCTTTAACGGCTAAGGAACTGGAAGCTACTGCAACCAGTACGGGTGCAATAGTGCTTGACGTAAGGCATGAAAACGACTTTGTAAAACAACACGTCCCTAATTCTATATTTATAGGGCTTCATGGCGGTTTCGCCCCTTGGGTAGGTGCGCTTATACGCGATGTAAACCAGCCTATACTTTTAGTAACTCCCGAAGGTAAAGAGGAAGAAACCGTAACAAGGCTTGCCCGTGTAGGTTTTGATAACACCTTAGGTTTCCTTAAAGGAGGTATTGATGCATGGACAGCAGCAGGTTTTAAAACGGAAAGCATCCGTTCTATTTCTCCGGAAGAATTTGCTGAAGGACTTGCCAAAAACCCTATAACTGTGGTAGACTCAAGAAAGCCGGGCGAATACAGCGGCGGACACGTAGCCGATGCGCTTAACATTCCGCTTGATTTTGTAAACGAACAGCTTGCCGAAGTACCTAAAGAAGGTGATTATTACCTGCATTGTGCCGGCGGATACCGCTCTGTAATCATGGCATCAATTTTGAAAGCAAGAGGTTACCATAATATGATTAATGTAGAAAAAGGTTTTGGAGGAATTAAAAACACTACTGTACAGGTAGTTACAGGCCAGACTTCGTGCAGTAATTCATAAAAATAAAATAATTGTTAACACTGCTATAAGAATCTTATTTTTAGATAATTTAGCAGCTTAAATCTAAATCGGAAAACATAATGAAAAAATTCCTTGTATTTGCTCTTACTGCTGCCTTAGCCGTATCGTGCAACAAGCTTAAAGAAAACGAGTACGAAATCTCTGGTACCATAGACCCTTCCTTTAACGGTAAGCAGGTTTTCCTTAAAGAACAGGCTGAAAACCCTATGAGTCCTATGACAGCTCTTGATACAGCTGTGGTTGAAAATGGTAAATTCACATTTAAGGGAATTTCTGAAACACCAAAAGAGCGTCTTATCTTTATTGAAGGTAAAGATCAGGATGGTGCTGTTTTTGTTTATACAGAAGAAGGACATATTGCTGTAGAAGTTAATAAAGATACCCTTTTCAACTCTGTAGTTTCGGGTACGCTTAACAACGACGCTCAAACTAAATACACTAAACTTGCTAAAGAAGCAGGAAAAGGTGACAAAGAATTCCAGGAAAAAAACATGGAATTATTTAACAAAGCTAAAGCTGAAAACGATACTGTTACTCAAAACAGAATCATAAAAGAATACCAGAACATGAGCAAAGAAAACAACAAGAAATATGTTGCTTTCATAGAAGAAAACCCTAATGCTCTTGTTACAATCAAAGCTTTCCCTCCTCTATTTAATGATCAGGACAAAAAAGCTGCTGATATCCAGGCATTATACGATAAGCTTTCTCCTGAGGTTAAGGAAACTGACCTTGGTAAAAAAATTGGTGACCACCTAACTAAAATGGCTGAAATGGAAGCTGCTCAGGCTAAAGTTGCCGAAGGTACAATGGCTCCTGATTTTTCTGCTGCTACACCAGACGGAAAAACACTTTCACTAAAAGAAGCTATGGGTAAAGTTACTATTATCGACTTTTGGGCTTCATGGTGTGGTCCATGCCGTCAGGAAAATCCTAACGTAGTGGCTATGTACAACGAACTTCACGGTAAAGGCCTTAACATTATAGGTGTATCTCTTGATCAGGACGCTGCAAAATGGAAAGATGCTATCGCTGCAGATAAACTTACGTGGCAGCACATTTCTCACCTTAAAGGTTGGGAAGATCCTATCGCTAAAGAATATGGTGTAAATGGTATACCTGCAACTTTCATACTTGATGCATCTGGTAAAATTGTTGCTAAAAACCTAAGAGGCGAAGAACTTAAAGCTAAAGTAAAAGAGCTTTTAGCTCAGTAATTACAGCTTACATTATAATAAAAGCACGGATAACCTCCGTGTTTTTTTTTTGTTGTTACACTTCTTATATATTTTTTTAAATAACTTACGTTAACTATAAAAAACATCATGAAAAAATTCCTTCCAGTTGCAGTAGTACTTTTAACGCTTATGTCTTTTACAGTAATTGAAGGCATTGGAGAATATAAAATATCCGGTACCATAGACTCTTCCTTTAATGGGAAATACATGTACCTAAAAGAATCAGCACATATAGGTAATATGACTACTATAGACTCCGCTTTAATCACTAAAGGTAAATTTACTTTTAAAGGAATCTCTGAAACACCAAAAGAGTGCTTCCTTGTTATTGAAGGCAAAGAGCAGGAAGGATCTGTTATTTTATATACTGAAGAAGGAAATATTACTGTAAACGTCAATAAGGATACCTTGTTTAATTCTATAGTTACAGGAACATTTAATAACGATGTCATGCATAAGTTTAATAAACTTTCCAATGAAATTGGTAAGCTTGAAAAAACTTTTATTGATAAGAATATGGGAGAATTTAATAAGGCGGAAGTTGAAAGCGATACCGCTACTATAAACAGGGTTATTGAAGAACATCAAAACATGATAAAAGAAAACAATAGGAAATATATTGCTTTCATAGAAGAAAACACTAATGCTCTTGTTACCATTAAAGCTTTCGTTCGGTTATTCTCAGATCAGGATAAAAAATCTTCTGATATTAAACCGTTATTTGATAAACTTTCTGCACAGGTTAAAGAAACAAACCTTGGTAAAAAAATGGCTGAGCACCTAACTAAAATGGCTGAAATAGAAACTGCCCAAGCTAAAGTTGCTATAAATAAAATAGCTCCTGATTTTTCTGCTCCCACACCCAAAGGGAAAATCTTATCCCTTAAAGAAGTCATGGGAAAAGTTACAATAATCGACTTTTGGGCTTCATGGTGCGGACCTTGTCGCAAAGAAAACCCTAAGGTAGTGGCTATGTACAACGAACTTCATGATAAAGGACTTAATATTGTTAGTGTTTCTCTTGACCAAGATAAGACCAAATGGAAAGAAGCTATAAAAGCAGATGAACTTACATGGTATCAGGTTTCTAACCTTAAGGGTTGGGGCGAGCCTATCGCTAAAGAATATGGTATAAACGGTATCCCTGCAACTTTCATACTTGATGCTTCAGGTAAAATTGTTGCTAAAAACCTTAGAGGCGAAGAACTTAAAGCTAAAGTAAAAGAGCTTTTAGCTCAGTAATTACAGCTTACATTATAACAAAAGCACGGATAACCTCCGTGCTTTTTTGTTTTTACAACCAGTGGTTTATTTATTTTTAAATAAATTAGCAGTTCAATAAAATCAAATCACTATGAAAAAAATACTTGCAGTTACAGCAGTACTTTTAACCCTTATGTCTTTCAAGATGATTGAGTATAAAGGTAATGAGTATAAAATATCAGGAACCATAAGTGCCGACTTTAACGGTAAAAAAATATATCTGGCAGAGACTGTTGATAAATCCATAAAGAAACTGGACTCGGTAGTAGTAAAAAAAGGAGCTTTTACTTTTACCGGAGAATCAGAAAAACCTCAACAGCGCCTGTTATATATTGAAGACAAACTTGAGGATGGACAAATAGGTCTTTTCATAGAAAAAGGTACTATTACTGTAAAAGTAAATACTCAGGACATACCTAAATCGGTTGTAGGCGGTACACTTAATAATGATGCTTTAAACAAGCTTAACATAATAATTGCCGACTTAGGTAAAAAAGAAGAAGCTTTTAAAGATACTCATTTTGAAAACTTTAATCAGGCTAAAGCTTCGGGAGACATTGAGACCCAAAACAGAATTGCGAAGGAATATGAAGCCCTGACGGCAGAAAAAAACAAATCATATACTGCTTTTATAGAACAAAATCCTAACAGTATTATTTGTCTGGAGTTATTCCCAATAATACTTAACGATCAAAATGCAAAAGCTAAAGAGATAAAGCCGGTATTTGATAAACTGCCTGCCGAATCAAAACAAACGGAAATGGGGCAGAAAATAGATGCCTACCTTAACCAGATGCTGGTAAAAGAAAAAGCTATGGAAGCTACAGAAGTGGGTAAAAAATGTCCTGACTTTAGCGCTGCAACACCCGATGGCAAAACTTTTTCGCTTAAACAGGCAATGGGCAAAGTAACCGTTATCGATTTTTGGGCTTCATGGTGTGGCCCGTGCCGTAAAGAAAACCCTAACGTAGTGGCTATGTACAACGAACTCCACGGTAAAGGTCTTAATATAATTGGCGTTTCACTGGATAATAATGCTGCTAAGTGGCAGGGCGCTATAGATAAGGATAACCTTACCTGGTACCACATTTCTAACCTTCAGGGTTGGGATGAGCCTATCGCGAAGGAGTTCGGAGTAAGCTCTATTCCGGCTACCGTAATTTTAGATAAAAACGGTACTATCGTAGCACGCAACCTTAGAGGCGAAGAACTTAAAGCTAAAGTATTAGAGCTGTTAAACCAGTAAAATACAGCCTACATTATAATAAAAGCACGGATAACCTCCGTGCTTTTTTGTAAAAAATTTATTTATTTGTAAGTATATTTTTATAAAGCCTTTAATGTATGAAAAAAATATTTGCTTTAACTATAACCCTATTAGTCTTTTTTTCTTTTAAATATAGAACTGGTAACGAATACACAATACATGGAAGAGTTGATTCTTCTTTTAATGGTAAAAAAGTATACCTTGCACATAATAATACTTTAAGTATTATCAGAGATTCCTGCATTATAGAAAAAGGGAAATTCTTATTTAACGGTGTAACAGAAGCCCCTATAGCATATGCACTTTATTTTGAGGGTTTAGAAAGAGACAACAAAGTACTTTTGTATTTGGAAAAAGGCGATATTAAGGTAAATGTAAATAGTAAAGATATATCCCAATCAGTTGTAGGCGGTACTTTAAATAATGATGCTTTAGAAAAATACAGGTTGTTACTAAGCGACACAGAAAAAAAACACACAGCTTTTATGGAGAAAAACTCTGAAAAAGCAAGAAGGGCGGAAAAAGAAAATGACACACAGACCCTAATGAAAATTACCAATGAGTTTATGGCCTTGTATGATGAATATATAGATGCCCGTAACTCTTTTTTAGAAAAAAAACCTAACAGTATTGTAAGTGCTGATATATTATTGGAAACCTTTCTTGAAAGTGACGGGATTTCGATAACAGAAATAAAAACATCTTTCGATAAACTGGGAGCAGATGCTAAAGAATCTGAAGCCGGTAAAAAGCTGAACATCTTAATAAACAGAAAACTGGAAGGACAAATTACTATAAAGAAAATTCTTGACAGTGGCAAATTTCCTGACTTTAGCGGTCAAACACCTAACGGAAAAACACTTACACTTCAACAGGTTTTGGGCAAAGTCACTGTTATTTACTTTTGGGCATCATGGGATGAAGCGTCCCGTGAGAGAAAATCTGAATTGATAGATTTATATAATGAGCTTCATGGCAAAGGTCTCACCATTATAGGTGTATCACTTGATCAGGACAGTGAAAAATGGAAAAATGCCGTAAAGGAAGACAAGTTAGTGTGGCATAATATTTCTAATCTAAAAGGTTGGGATGATCCAATTGTTAAAAAATTAGGCATATATTCTATTCCTACTCTTATAGTTCTCGATAAGAACGGAAAATTAAGATTCCAATCTTATGCTTATTGGGATGAAGAGATTAAAATAAATATAATTGGGCTGCTTGACGAGTAGCTTTGCCTTATTTTAGCCTTCATGAAAGCAAACCTTATCATTATACAGGGAAACAACTTAAACTATAACTATAAAAACAATTATCCGGGCAGGCCTACACTTGTATTCCTGCACGACTCTTTAGGATGTGTTGAGCTTTGGAGGGACTTTCCAGAAAAGCTTGGCAAACTTACCCAATGCAATGTTTTAGTGTACGACAGGCTGGGTTACGGAAAATCGGATGCAATGCCTGATGTTCCAAGACCAATAACTTATATGGAACCTCAGGCCGATGCCTTACATGATTTGCTTGCAGCACTTAATATAAGCTCCCCTATCCTGTTTGGGCATAGCGATGGTGGCACCATAGCCCTGCTGACCGCAGCAAAGTATCCCGAAACGATAACCGCTGTTATAGCAGAAGCTGCCCATATATTTGTGGAAGAAATTACCCTTAACGGAATAAGGGACGCTGCCGAAGCCTATAAAAACACCAACCTTAAACAACGTTTGGAAAAATACCACGGCACCAATACAGATATCCTTTTTAGGGCTTGGACACAAACCTGGACACGCCCCGATTTCAGGGATTGGAATATAACGGGCTTCCTTCCTACAATTACCTGTCCGCTTCTGGCTATTCAGGGAACAGATGATGAATTCGGCAGTCTGGAACAGGTTAACGGAATAGTAAACAATGTATCCGGCAAGGTAGAAAAACAGTTACTACCCGCCACCGGACATACACCACATAAGGAAACTCCGGAAGAGACTTTACGCTTGTCCGCAGCATTTATAAAGAGTATTCAGTAATAAAATAAAACCCCTGCTAAAGCAGGGGTTATTTTATATAATCAGCTGTAATCATCAGGTTCTACATGTATAAGTATACGCCCCATACCAGGAATATCCCTTCTTAAATAGTCTTCAAGGTTATGGGCCAGCTTATGCCCTTCCTTCACCGTTATATTTGCGCTAACAATGGCATGAAGCTCCACATGGTATACCATACCCGTTTTCCTTACAAAGCACTTTTCGGTTCCCAGTATGCCGTTTACCTTTAGCGCTGCTTTCCTTATCTCTTCCACCACATCATCATACAGGTGCTCATCCATTATCTCACCCAGTGCAGGGCGGAAAATAAGATAACTGTTGTAGATAATAAATCCGGAAGCAAAAAGAGCTGCCCAGTCGTCGGCCGATTCAAATCCTTTACCGCAAAAAAGCGCTATGGAAATACCTATAAACGCCGCTATAGATGTAATGGCATCACTACGATGGTGCCATGCATCTGCCTTAAGGGCAGAGCTGTTAGTTTCCTTACTCTTTTTAAGCACCAGCCTAAAGGAAATCTCTTTCCAGATAATAATGGCACCCAATACAAAAAGCGTCCAGCTTTTCGGCAGGTCGTGTGGCGTTTGTATATTCAGTATACTCTCATAAGCAATTACTGTGGCCGCCGTAATTAAAAAGCCCACCACAATAAAGGTAATAAGCGCTTCTGCCCTTCCGTGTCCGTACGGATGGTTTTCATCAGCCGGGCGGGTAGAATATTTTATACCAAATAATACCAGTATAGAAGAAAAGATATCGGTAGTCGACTCAATAGCGTCGGCTATAAGCGCATAGGAATTACCAAAAAAACCTGCTGCGCCCTTTAGCAATGCAAGCAACGCATTGCCTATTATGCTGAAATAGGTAGCCCTTATGGCTTTCTTTACATTTGTGTTTTCTTCTAACATACAAACTAATCGGGATTGTAGTCAGAACAGTCATCGGCAGGCTTATGCACCCCGGCTCCCTGTTCATAAACAACAGAAGCACCTAAATGGCCTGCATAGCCTAATGCTGTTCCTCCCGCTATCAATAAAATTACAATTAAAACATTAATAATTAATGCATTAAATGCAGCAATATACTTTTTTAGCATCTTTATTATAAGTACCACCGTATACACTATGAGCGATACATAGCTCCAGTACTGATGATTTTGCAATACTTTGGGGTCGCATATTTTGCGCACCTCAACATTATAGGCAAGCTGGCCGCTGTAAATACCCGCCCAACCCGATATAACGCCTATAACCAGCATTACAAAAGTTAGTTTACCTAAAAATTCGCTGTTGCCTTTAGCCGAAAGCCTGAGCAGCCCCGCTGCTGACGCTAGCAGCAGGGTAACTACAGGTAAATGGACTATAAGCGGATGAAACAGTTCTGTTCTCCACATACCATTTGTATTACAGGGTTAGTCTAATATGCTAACAGAAATAGGCTCCAGCCTGTTCCCTTTCTTCTCCACTTTCACTTCAACGTTTCCGCCTTCATGAAGGGCATCAAACTCAACAGCAGCACCATCTTTAGTAAGTTGGGTATTGTCGGTAAAATAAAGCTCTAAAAGCTTATCATCGGCTGTTCTTACATAAATCTCCTTTTCGTCGGCATCCACCTCTTCGGCTTTACCTTGGTAAGTACCTGATTCTACAACGTCTGTGTCTTTGTTTTCTCCGCAAGAAGCGAATAACGATAAGCCTGCAATAGCAAGCATAGCAATACTTTTTTTCATGGTAAGTAAATTTTTAGGTTAAAAAATAAAAAGATGCCCCGTAGCCGTGCTACAGGTTATAAGTCATAAGGGCAAAAGCCCTTTCAAATCAAATTAAACAGCAGGTGGTTTTATTAGGGAAGAATAATAAATACAGCTGTACAGGTCTTTTTTATGAGTCTGAGTATTTTTTGCAACAGGCTGCACAAAAACCGTAAGCTCTTCAATATGGTTTTGAGGTAAAAACAGTACAGGGGCAGCATGATTAACAATGTTCTTAAACGGAAGCTGCATGTCGCGGCTGT
Organism: Flavobacterium alkalisoli; assembly: GCF_008000935.1. NCBI lineage: Bacteria > Pseudomonadati > Bacteroidota > Flavobacteriia > Flavobacteriales > Flavobacteriaceae > Flavobacterium > Flavobacterium alkalisoli. The sequence continues at coordinate 2,657,540 of NZ_CP042831.1, read as the reverse complement.
CGTCGTTATCATTAAGATCGTTACCCCAGTAATGCATGGCGAGAAAATCGAGCAGGCCTATTTCCTTATCGGCTTTTTTATGCTCCATAAAATGCTGACACAGTACGGGTACTTTTAAAAATTCCCGTATGCTTAGGCAATTAAGGCTCATAAGCGAAATTAATATGTAAACAAGTGCTTTTTTCACGATACCAAAAATACTACATACACGGGGATATATAAAGACATTAACATATTTTAATGATAACTTCATGCAACTATAAAAAAATATGCTGTTATATTTATTTAGCTTCCAGCTAATTAA